>NZ_JMIB01000031.1 GCF_000695255.1 Photobacterium galatheae
TATTGGGGGTCAGTTCAATTGCAGGGCTTTTTACTTTCTGCCGCCACCTCACTTCCCTCCCCCTTCTCTGAAAGTTTAAGAAATGAACAATCACCTACAGAGATCAAGGTTTTCTACTTCTGTTCTAAACAATCAGTCAGAATTGACGCATTAGGCATACAGCATTGGACATGCTGACACTCAAAATCTAAAAAGAGTGGCTCATTAGAAGGGAACACAACCTGTAACGATCGATAATAATCACTGATTTTAGCTTTGCTTACTTTTTGTCAAGCTAATTTTATATTTTTTGAGGTGTTTCAAATCCCCGACAATTGCAGTATGTCACTCAATGGCTGTCATCTAGAGTTGAGTCAGACGTGTCATCAAAAGAAAAGCAGTCCACTGCTTCTGAACGTCTGACAAAAGACGTCGTACACAATCTACATGCGTTTCGAGAGAGGGATGATTCATGCGTAAAAATCGCCAGGTAACTGATCGTGAGGTCATGCTGGACACCAATGCTCAGTTAGTCACAACAACGGATCTGCAAGGTGTCATCACCTATGCAAACGAAGAGTTTGTCGCAATCAGTGGCTTTAGCAGTGAAGAGCTGGTTGGGCAACACCACAATATTATCCGCCACCCGGATATGCCCAGAGCGGCCTTTGGCGATTTGTGGAGCCACCTCAAAGCAGAAAAGCCCTGGCGTGGTATTGTCAAAAACCGTTGTAAAGATGGCAGTTTTTATTGGGTCGATGCCTATGTCACCCCGCTTTATGAGAACAACCAGGTTTGTGGTTATCAGTCTGTTCGCCGTAAACCGACCCCAGCAATGATTCACACCGCAACACAGATCTATCAGCAACTGAACGATCAGAAAAACCCGTACGGCGTTCGATTATCCAGTTGGGCCAAACTGGGCATTACCGCCTTCTTTACCGCATTGACCGCGGGTCTGACTCACTGGTATTTCCCTGGCTATGATTACCTCTCCGCTGCAATACCATTTATCTTCATTGCGATCCTTTGCCGGGGTGAATTTTTTGCAGTACCCCAATTTTTTCGTCAACTTTCAGAAGATTATGACGCCCTGACCCGCATCGTCTATTGTGGCAATGGCCCGACTTCCATTGCTGATTTTCACCTGAAACTCAACGATGCCAGGCTAAAAACGGTGCTGGGCCGTGTGGATGATGCCGCAACCACCATCCGGGAAGTCACCGATGAACTGACCGACGTCACCATTCATACCCGAGACTCCATCACCAATCAGGATAAAGACACACAACATATTGCATCCTCGATCAACCAAATGTCGTCCGTTGCCACAGAAATTGCTCAGAATACCCAGCTCACAACCGACAAGGTACTGACAGCGCAGCAAAAATGTGCCCAAACGACCAAAGTTCTTCAACTGACTCAGGACAACATCAACGATCTGGCCCGGGACACAGAAAAAGCCGCCGAAACCGCTCAATCACTGGTCAAAGTTTCAGAGCAAATTGAAACCATGATGATGGAAATTCAGGGTATCGCGGAACAGACCAACCTGTTGGCTTTGAATGCTGCCATTGAAGCTGCCCGTGCCGGTGATCAGGGCCGTGGTTTTGCCGTGGTCGCCGATGAAGTTCGCGCCTTATCACAACGTACTCATGGTGCCACAGAAAACATTCAGGCCAGCATCGTGAACATCAATGCCACCCTGAACCAATGGCAATCGACCTCATCAGAAAGTATTGAAAAAACACAGCAGTGTGTATCCCACACCAATGACACCGCCGCGAGCATCATGGAAGTGGTGGCGATGGTCGATGAAATTGCCGAGATATCGACGCAAATCGCGACCGCAGCAGAAGAACAGGGAGCAGTGGCCCAGGAAATCAGCAACAATGTTCACCAAATTTCCACGTCCTCTTCCAATAACCTGTCCATGATGACGCGCATGGAAGAAGCCGCGACGCAAATGCGCGAAAAAGTGACCTCTCTGGAGGGTCTGAGTAAATCTTTCGGATAAACCCGTTCAGTTCCCCCTGAAACCGCAGTGGCTTTCCGGTTACTGCATCTAAGAGAAAGGCCGCAGATGCGGCCTTTGTTCTCTGAGCGGTTTACAATTCAGGCAAATCCCAGGCTGAAATCGATTTGTTCAGCAAGATGCGGGAAATCAATCAATGGATTCCGGTTCCCCTGTACCGCAAAAATCGTACTATTCCGATGGCGCTCATAACGGCTGACCGGATGTTGCTGATGCCACTTCAGCAAAATATTCAGCCGATCCAGTTTCATCTCATTGTGATCATCACCAATGACAAACGGGTAACGCAGCAAGAAATAGAGTGTTGCACGGGCAACTGCCCCGCGCCCGTTTTCCGGTTCAAACTTATTCCCTTCACGACGACCGCAAGCGGTATGCAACGATTCATCCAGCGGATCAAACTGCCAGTAAGGAATATTACTTCTGAAACTGTTACAGTCGGGTTCACAGGCAAACAGATGGTGCATATCCGCCCGCATCGGGTTGCGTTTTTCAAACCAGGATTGCGGCACCACATGTTCACAATTGAACGGGAGTGAGGCTTCCAGTATATCTAACGCCTCTGCCCTTGCGGCTTCAGAGAGCAACCCTTCCGATTCAACCTTCATCCGCATTTCCTGCGCATGCTGCTGAATCATAGCTTTCTCAGCACGAACCACCTCTTCAGGATCAAGCACTGTTCCGGAATAGATATTTCTCAGTTTGCCGAATTCATGGCGATCAACAACCGGATACAAGTGCTCCAGACGGGCCTCTCGATAAGACAACTGCGTCGTATGTGTTTGACTGAGCAATTTCGACAACGCTTTATACAAATCTTCCGGCGGCAGCGTCAGATCAACATTGGCGTAATAGATCTCTTGACTGACTTTATCCGCATCAGGGTCGTAATAATCAAGTCGGGTCCGGTCTGGGGGACTGTCCGGAATGTGATCTGCGTGTGTACCTGAAATGACAATCGGAGGTTCCCGGCGTTCTGCATCTTTAACAACATGCGTTCCGGGGTGCTGGGTTCCCAACAGGCTGAGACGCAGCTTTTCTTCGGTCATCGGCGCAATATTGATCCGCAAATACAAGTTCGTTGAATCCTGCCCGTCATGACCAACCACTTGTGTGTTCGGTTGAAGTTGCGGATGAACGGTCGATTCAACATCACCTGTCGGCGGTGTTGCCGTGAAAATGGCCTGATAGAGTTGTTGCGCTGAAGCAGTCATGCCAGTCACAACGTCATCCGTTTTTTTCAGAATTTCGCTGATACGAACCCCTTCATTGGCCTCCCAGTGGATTTGCCCCTGCGTCATCGGATTACCGTCCCAGACACTGCCATCGATCAGCAAAATATTCCCGCGTTCATCCCGCTTGGGTTTACCAGCATGGTGAAGCGCCACTACATCCCACGCATCATTACAGACAGGTGAGCCGGATGACCCCTGCTGGGTATCGGTCACGTAATGCAGGAACGGTCCTTCCTTGCCAATAATTTTATTTTGACGCACAGAGATCTGTTTCGGCTCCCCGAGCGGATGCTGAATGATGTTCACGTGTTCGCCGACCAGTGCCTTCCCCGTCTGCCGGATGAGCGGGTTAAATCCATAATCGGCAATTCGGTCCCCTTGTGAATTCACCGCTTCGACAGCGACCAAGGTGAAATCTAAGTGCTCGTCTGTAAAAAAGAATGTATCTGGTAACAGCCGGAAAAAAGAAGACTGACTCATACCGGCAGACGTTAGCCGAAAGTTCATCTCCAACATACTGAACCGGGCCGTCGTTTCATTTTCCAGCACATGGTTATTGGTCATCATCAGCCGGGGGGATACCATAAAGCCCGTGCCATGACCAATCAGTCCAAATTCAGACCGGACATTCACCCGGCCAACGGTTTTCGCAATCCGTGCCCCCCGATATAAGAAAGAAATGGGTAGTAATTCATTAAACAAGATAATTCGTTCCAGCAAACTGCCATGACGATCGTCCAAATCAATTAATTTTTCATCTTCTCTTTCCTGAGTAATATTCTTTAATCTGAACATTACCCGTTCTTTCTCTTCGACCGACTGCCAGCTTTTCTTCCCTTTCAGCACATTATCCAGTTGATTCAATTGTGCATCTACATCTGGAATTCGTTTTTCCACTTCACTCAGCAGCTTATAATATGATTTCGTACGTTCTTTCATCACCTAGCCCTTCATGCTGCAAACTGAACATTGCAAACCACTGACACCAGAGATTTCAAGCACTGAAACGATGCCATTGGGAGGAGTATTACAGCCTAATGGCCGTGGGAGTCTCTTAAGTTTGATAATCCTTTCACACAATACAAAATCAAGCAGGTTCACTTATAAAACCCCTCATTTTTCAACGACTCATTATAAATAATTATTTAACCTAACATATTAACTCCTATCATCGATATCATTTCGCCATACCTCGAACAAACAACAATGTAAACAAGCACCTGAACAGAAATCAGCAATTCTCACAATAGAAACAATAAAGTAAGATGAATTATATTATCTATTTTATATGATAACCCTAAAGGCTAGTAAATATTATGGTCAATGAAGATGATCTCCATATCCTAGAGACGCAGATTAATCACTCTGCAAATGAAATTCGATTCATTCTCTTATTTCTTCTAATTGCAGAGGTGTTTATATTAATCACCCTTTCAGGAATTTCCGATCTACAACTATTGATGCGAAAAGACATGTATGCTATTCCATTTTTAGGATTCAGCGTGGACGTTGTAAACTTTTTTATTTTTGCACCTCTCTTTATTGTCACCTTAACCTATATTGTAAACTCATCACTTTTTGAACATTGTAAGATTCTTAAGTTATTTGAAAACAATAGCCATGAGACTAAAAACATAAAAACAAACTTTATAAACAGAATATATTGCCACAATAACTCATTAGAAAAGAACTTAATAATTATCAGTATTTCAGCTCTTACATGCATCACCCCTAATTATATACAGTTTTATTTGATGGCACGATTCCTTGATTATCAAAGCTGGATAATTAGCCTCTACCACCTCTTAATTATAACTACCACCACATTCATTTCCATTTACTTTTGGATTAGAACATCAAACGAAAACCTCATGAATGAGAGCTACAATGATCTAAAAAAAACTTTATCATACATACGAAAAAATATATATTTAAAAGGCATTGAAAATAGTCCGAGATTACCTGCCCCTATAAATTACCTCATGACTATAATCTTGTTTTTTTTATTCAATTACTTTCACTCACTATTAATAAAACACTACGACTTCACAATTAATGATACTATCAAAATTTATAGTACAATAAACTTAAAAAACCTGCATACAATAATAAACCCCAATTACTCAATGTTTATAATCAATCTAATTTCAGTTATTTCAATATCAATTGTATACAGGCGACTTCACTCTACAACAATCGCACTTATAATACTCTTTGCCTTCATAGAATTTATATTTTTTCTGAAAAGAGATGATATTATATCCAATGTAAACACAATTATACACCACATAAACAACATGGGATACATATACCTAATCATTATAGCTTCATCCATTGCTTACAAGTCAAAGTTTATTCGATTAACAATCTACAAATTATTATATAAAAAAACATATAATTATAGAAAAACAAAGTTAAGTGAAATATGCTTTTCAGGCATAGAGCTATGGAATTTCATTGAGATATCAATGATCCTAACATTAATAATATGCTCATTTTTTTTATTCATGATTCTAATAACACTACTAACATTTGGTAAATTTCACTCGACACATCTTTCTTTTATTAACGATATCTATCCAAGAATAGATGTCTCTGACAAACAAGTATTTGAGCTATCAAAATCATCAAATCTTTTTGAAATAAACAATCTTGATAGTTATGAATTCACTCAAAGTATAAAAACATTAAGAGGTTGTGTTAGTTATAGCAATGAAACCTGTCATTACATTGATCCGATAAAAATAAAAAACAGAAATCTATTGTTTGCAAATTTTTCAATGAGTAAAATGTATCAAGTTGAAATAACTAATAGTGATTTAAGGTTTAGCAATTTCTATAAATCTCATTTAGAAGGTTCTAAAATTCATTTCAGTAACCTTAGTAGTTCGAACTTCACCCTTGCTTTTCTACAAGGTTCTGAATTCCTACAAGTGATATGGGATAATTCAAAATTAATGTATACTAATTTATCTGAATCCGGAATATACGCATCTAGCCTAATAGACGTAAACATGTGCCATGTCTCACTAAATTACTCAAGCATAAGAGAAAATAAAATATCTTGTTCATCAGAACAAAATATCGATAAAAATTGTAACTGCAACATAAGCATTTCAAATTTTTCCCCATTAATTATAATTGACAATAAAATTTCCAATTTAAGTATAAACTTCTTAGACAATAAAAACAAAAGCAACCCTATAATACTATTTCGTAACAATAAAAAAATTGATGGTCCTGAAAATTCCGCCGTGGAGTTTAACATGCGAATGGGTTTTAACTCAGGGTTAATATACATTACAGAAAGTGATTATAAAATAACGACCGCAGATTCAGAAAATTTAAATAACTTCCAAAAAAAACTCGAATCAAAATTAATTCCATTCACTGAAACTTCTTCCAATGAAACTTTTTCAAGCCTCAAAGAAAAATATATTAATCATATCCATAATAATTTCAACCACAACTCTCCACCTCAAACACACCTTTATATTATAATGATATTAAGCAGCGTGTTATACAACTCTTTGAGTCATAATGAAATACGCTACAATCTTATTGGAGCTGAGTCGGAATTAATACAGCTTCTATTTTGTAAATTTTATAAATCCAGTAATAAAACATTCGAAACAGAGCAAATCATTAACTATTACAAGCAAATCATTAACAATAACCGTCATCTTGAACAAAATAAAAAAGATTTACTAATAGAAAATATATTTACACCTAGTGAAACAAATATTGATTGCTTCAAAGAATACATAAACAAAAAAACTAATGGGGCAAAACCCCATTAGTTTATAGTTTACAACAATTATTATTATTACAACGTACCCACCCATCCGGGCATGCACTTGCAGTAAAGCTTATAGGCGTACAAGTCAAAGCGATCAGTGCGATTAGAATCAATAACTTTTTGTTTCCTCTTAATTTGACCATCACTCTGTCCTCTTGCTGATTCAAATACAACACCTTATGCAATAAGTATGATACTGAAAGTTGACTATTTCCAGTTCGTGATTTTAGGGTTTATTTTAAGGCACTTACGACTTGGGGATACACTATCAGGAAAGACACATCAAGGAAAAGTCATTACTCCTCATTCCAGCTCCAATGAATTCATATCAGAGCCTTTTCAAAGAAATAAACCAACCGTATTACGGTTTCAATTGCGAATATTTCTGTCCTCGCAGTTTATATTTTACAACAATGCCCACCGTGACACGGCACCCATCCATCCGGGCATGCACTTGCTGTAAAACTAATTGGCGCACAAGTCAAAGCGATCAGTGTGATTAGAATCAATAACTTTTTGTTACCTCTTGATTTGACCATCACTCTGTCCTCTTGCTGGTTTAAGAACAACACTTTACTCAGTAAGTATGATGCTGAAAGCGGGTTGTTTCCAGTTTGTATTTTTTGGGTTTATTTTAAATCACTTACTGTTGGATGACTCCTGATCGTCAGCATGTCATCTAAAATACGCATAAAAACACATATTGATTACAAGAAAGACGGCTACAACGCATTAAATTGCTACCCAAAGTACTGGGCTGAATGCCTTAGTAATTTCCCCTGAAGCCGCGTGAATCAACGATATCAACGTAAGACACTAATATAAAACAGTTTCTCTTGCCTTCCTTGATTGTTCACACCCGTTTTCATTTGCCTCTTTTTTGTCCCCATCAGCACATTTCGAACGATTTTTCGAAGCGTTTGCCCCTTTTTTGCCCCCATAATTCCAGGTCAGACAGACGACAAAGCCTGAGCCAGATTTCATTAGATTTTCCTGTCTTCCCTTTGTAAGACTTATCCCACCAAAAGATAAACTTCTAACAAGGTTCTGGACAGAAATGAGTTGAAAAATTCGATTTTATCAACTCATTATCATTAGATAAACTTATGATGAAACCATAAATGATTGGTAGTAAAAATCAACGTATATTCAGATACTTCCTATATGCAATGTGTACAGACCATGTAATTTGACCTTCTCTATTTTGGTGCGTTCTGAACAGGTCTGGATCATCACAATAATGAGTGAAATATCTACCACATTCACTTTTCTTAGATATTAAACCCAGCTTATATACGAAAGCACCAAGATCTTCTGCATCTTTATATTTAACACCATCAATGATAGGAATCTCACTTATTTCTCGACCACGAATAAAGTTCGCTTCAAACAAATCAACCAACTCGTTAAACGTATACTCCTTTTGCTTTGCTCTAAAACAATCAATTAAATTATCAAGTTCTTCAAATTGGTGTTTATGTTCTTTAATCAAGTCACTTTTTCGGTTTTTACCAAATTCACTCAATATTTCATCTATATGATGAAGGTATACCCTCTTTCCTTGTGAGTTTGACCTTTTAGCTTGTTTCGCTGACATTCTACACAATTGTCCCATCCAACGCGGACGTTTATTAGAGAAAGATGAAATTGCATCGAACATTGATGTTTCTTCTTTGTTCACCCAACTAATAGGGTACTCAAATACTAATTGAAATAACTTATTATAGTCTTTTGTATATTTATATTTCGCTTCTGGACTGCTTGGGTGTTTCCGCTTTACATAAGATAATATTTTGTTGGACAACATATCTCTCAAGTGTCTATTGGTCCACACTATTTCAATGATATACTGCTCCCATTTATCTAAGTCTTCAAGGTGCCTAAGGTTTTGCCAAACATCAGATCTAACAGTAGCTCTAATATTCAATTTTTTCATATCGAAAGCTAAAGAGCGAACTGCACTGAAAAACGACCCTACTCTTGCTTGATACTCTTCAGTATCAACATATTTAGCGTCAATATCATCAATAAGCAACCATACCGATGAATCTTTATGCTTGCTTTGATAATTAGATAACACAGACTCTAAATTTTCTGGAATATTATCTTTCACCTCTGTATTAATAACAGGAATCTTACCTTTAATTCGAGATAATATACCGCCAATAAAGTTCTTACTTTTTAAACCATCAAGCTCTGCAACCTCTACCATTGAAATTGAGTTACTTGAAGCTGCAAAGCCAATAGTATTTCCAATTTCAATAATAACTTTTTTGCATATAATACGCTTCCAGTAGTTTTCAAGATATGCTTGATCTTGACCACGAAAGTCACCTAAACCAAGTAATTCATTACCTGTAACCCTTACAACTATCGGATTATCATATTCATCATTATGCCTCAACTCATAATCTAACTTAGATAAAAGAGCAGATTTTCCCATTCCTTTTCGAGCACTTGCAACACATAGCTTATTATCTTGATCATAAAAATCATAAAAATCCTCATGATCAATATAATAGGAATTGAGAACTTCTAATATTTCATCTTCTCCAGCGTCATTTCCAAATAAATTTTTATCTTTTAAATTTACAACGATCATCCATTTTCCTATTAACGCTAACTAGACAACATAAGTCGTAATTTGTGCCTCTATGATGCCGACCTCACGAATAAAATTCAAATATTAATCAATGCGTTAGCTCTAATTTTGAGAGCTTAGGTAATGATGTGTAGCCTAAACCGATACACTCGTCACTTCGGATAACTTAAAATAAGGCTAATTGACATCAGTAGCGTATAAGTCAGCTTTCCCACTAAACGATTTTGGGGTAAAACCTTGCTAAACACCTACACATCCAATAAATCGAAATATAGAACTTCTACTAACCAATTCCACTTTCAATCAATTAAACGTTAATCAAGTCACGTTACGCATAACGCTATTTGAAGCGCATCAACAAAAGCGGCCACTCTGAACACCTGTTGGTGATGACCATAGCGGCCAAAAATTTTTTTTTCGCGGGGGTCGACCTCGTTTGCTGTGTTTTCGCCTTCAGAAGAACCTATGTTTCAAGCACATCACCTCTATGCAGAAGCAATGTATCAAGGCTGGAGTAGACTAACCGCTTGAATCAGAGCGTATTGAATAGTTCGGTGGATTTGCTTGTTAACCGATAAGCTTTACTAGGATCCTGTCGACTTCAGCTCGACGGTTCAAAAATATGATTTTTGTCACAATCATACATTATGCGCTACTTCTTCTTGGTTCTACCCTTATTAAGAACTCGCTCACATAAGGAATAAACTATGCCTACATCAGATAAAAAACATGTCAACTTTTCAGAAGAACATGAACTTAACAACCGTTTACGACAAAACGACAAAAGACAAACAGAAGCAAACCGAGAACAATTAAAAGAAATAGGGAAGCAGGCAAAAGAGGACTTAGGCAAGACACGACTAACCCATGCCGAATTAGATAATGCCATCAAGAAAAACCAGAAGGATTTCGAGTAATGTCTGATAAGCCAACTGTCTTCGAAATTACTCTAGCCTGGAAAGAAAATGGAGTGATTCAATCAAACCCGAATCCCATCTTGATGGATTTTTGTCCTAGGGTTGGTGATGTTATAAATCTAGATGGATACTACCAAGAAGTGATTTCGGTCGAGTACAAATCCACCCAATCCATATGGCCTACGGTTTATGTCAATGTGATTGGCGACGCTAATGCACATGAAACTTGGGTTGCAAGTAAGCTATCTGAATCAAACCCAAAATTTTTTTGGGTGTAGTAACAATCAATTCTAACCCTCGGGTAATCTGTAAACATACTCAACCCCACCCGCCGGACACGCGTATGCCTGGCGGGTGACATAGGCTTTTTCAAAGAGCCGCCGCAGTAACGTACTCGCCCATGCACTACCAGGACAGACACACTATGGAAAAAGTCATTACGCCTCATTCCAGTTCCAATCAATTGATCTCAGAGCTTTTTCAAAGAAATGAATCAACCCTCTTACGGTTTCAATTGCGAATATGTCTGTCCTCGCAGTTTATGACGAAGTAACCGGCTCACCCTTCCCTGTAAATTGCAGCACTCGCTGCTATGTTTACTCAGCTTCAACTGCCCAAGATTTACCGATACAAAACTGCACCACAACCCTCTGTTTTTCTGTCCTCCTTCATGCTCTGAACGTGCTTGAACTACGCTTGAACGGGACCTTTTAGAGGCGATATGATGCAAGTTCATCCACGCGAAATCGCGGGTTTCACAAAGCTAGTAAGTGTGATGTGTACCCGTTATAATCCCCGCCTCCTGAACCTGAGGCTAAAATATGCACACTGACGTCACGCCAATTAACCGCTATCCGAAATACTGGGCTGAATGCTACGGCACAGCGCCATTCCTGCCGACCACCCGAGAAGAAATGGACGCGCTGGGCTGGGATAGCTGTGACATTATTATTGTGACCGGCGATGCCTATGTCGATCACCCCAGCTTCGGGATGGCGGTGATCGGTCGTGTGCTGGAAGCTCAAGGGTTCCGGGTAGGCATTATTGCTCAGCCGAAGTGGGACAACAAAGATGCCTTCATGGCGCTGGGCAAACCGAATCTGTACTTCGGGATTACTGCGGGCAACATGGATTCCATGATCAACCGTTATACGGCGGATCGTAAACTGCGCCATGACGATGCCTACACGCCGAATAATGAAGGCGGAAAACGACCAGACCGCGCGGTGCTGGTGTATTCGCAGCGCTGCCGTGAAGCTTATAAAGATACTCCGATTGTACTGGGGGGGATTGAGGCCAGTCTGCGCCGTTTAGCCCATTACGATTACTGGTCGGATAAAGTGCGTCGTTCGGTGCTGTTCGATGCTAAAGCCGACATTCTGCTGTTCGGCAACGCCGAACGTGCCTTGGTGGAAGTGTCGCACCGCATTGCCACAGGTGAAGACGTCGCCACCATGACCGATATCGCGGGCACGGCGGTCATCCTGAAAGAAGCCCCGGCGCATTATAAAATCATCGACTCCACCCGCATCGACAAACCGGGCAAGGCGATGGTGATGCCGAACCCTTACGCCACTGAAGAAGTCTGTGAGACCAATAAAAGCAAAGCTGAAGAAGAACCGGCGAAAACTCAAATCACAGCTCAGACGGTTCAGATTCAGCCGTCACGTCACGATGCCTTCACCAGCGCTGTGCGTTTGCCGTCTTACGAAAAGCTACGCAACGACCGAATTCTGTACGCCCACGCCAGCCGTGTGATGCACCTGGAAGCGAACCCTTACTCCGCCCGTGCCCTGATTCAGTTGCACGGCGACCGCGAGCTGTGGGTGAACAAGCCGCCAATTCCACTGACGACTGAAGAGATGGATTTTGTCTTTGGCCTGCCTTATGCGCGGGTGCCTCACCCTGCATACGGAAAAGCCAAGATTCCGGCGTATGACATGATCAAAACCAGTGTGAATATCATGCGCGGCTGTTTCGGGGGCTGTTCGTTCTGTTCGATTACGGAACACGAAGGCCGAATTATTCAGAACCGTTCACAAGAGTCGATTCTGCAGGAACTGGAAGACATCCGCGATAAAGTACCGGGCTTTACCGGCACAATTTCGGATCTGGGTGGCCCGACCGCAAACATGTACCGTCTGGGCTGTTCTGATCCGCGGGCGGAGAAGAACTGTCGCCGTCCGTCGTGCATCTTCCCGAAAATCTGTGAGAAGCTGGATACCGACCACAAGCACACCATCGACCTGTACCGCAAAGCGCGTGAGGTTGAAGGCATCAAAAAGATCATGATTGCCTCGGGTGTCCGTTACGATCTGGCGATTGAATCTCCGGAGTACATCAAAGAACTGGTGACGCACCACGTCGGCGGTTATCTGAAAATTGCCCCGGAGCACACAGAGAAAGGCACGCTGGATCTGATGATGAAGCCGGGCATGGGTACATATGACCGCTTCAAAGAATTGTTCGAAAAATACAGTGCCGAAGCAGGCAAGAAGCAGTATCTGATCCCGTACTTTATTTCAGCGCATCCGGGTTCAACCGATGAAGACATGCTGAATCTGGCGCTCTGGCTCAAGAAACATGATTACCAGTGTGATCAGGTCCAGAACTTCTACCCGTCGCCGATGTGTAACGCCACGGCGATGTATCACTCCGAGACCAACCCGCTCAAGCGTGTGAAATACAAACAGCGCGACGATCTCTTTGTCGCGAAAGGCGATCGTCAGCGCCGTCTGCATAAAGCATTACTGCGTTATCACGATCCGGCCAACTGGCCGCTGCTGCGTGAAGCACTGGTCAGCATGGGCAAGAAACATCTGATTGGTGACCGGCCTGACTGCCTGATCCCGGCAGAAGGCAGCGAAGCCGCGCTCACGCCGGCGAAACGCCGAGGTTCCAGCCGTCACGGTGCCAAACGCTTTGCGACCAAGCACCCGAATCAGCCGGATATCCGGAAAGATGGCACCGCGAACCGTCAGGGCTCAGGCAAGCCGAAAGCTCATGGGACAAAAGCGCAAGGCACTCAAGGAAAAGGACGTCATCAGAGCAATCAAGGGAAGCCACAAGGCAACGGCCAGCGCCCGGCGCAAAACGGGAAGCCGCAGTCCCGAGGCAAACCTGCTGCGAAACGTGGCGCAAGAGCCTGACGGCCATGCTTACGTTTCAGGTTGCCGTGCATCAGACAGTGACGTACTAAACAGCACATATCAGACTGACTGAAAAAAGAAGGCAAGCGCATTGCGCTTGCCTTTTTCTCATCTGAAGCAGGGGAAACTTCAGTCGGAATAACCGTTAAGCCACGACTTTTTCAGGGGCTGCCTTCGTGACATCGTCACTCATAAAGCACTGATGCAGCGCACAAATCGCCCCCTGATAATCACTGTCTTTCACCACGAACTGGACATCGACATTGCGCAAAGACGCATGCGCCGCTTTTGGACTGATTTCCTGATCCAGCAAAGCCAATACACCCTGACTCATGGTTTGGTTGGTATCAATCGCAGAACCGATGACAGAAATCAACGCCACCATTTTTCCGGTAATCTTGGCTTTCGGATAACGCTTCTCGGCTTTCGACAAGACTTTATTCTGGCTCGATGAACTGCCATCCAGATAGTAAGTCACTGAGTTCGCGTTCATCTCTTTACTGATCAGCTGAACATTTTCTTCACGGATGATTTCCATCAACTCGTAGCTGACATCCTCAACCTGACCAACCATCGCCTGATCAAACAAATGCAGTGCAAACACCTTGTCACGACCCGCAATGATTTCAGCCCGGTCTGTCTCCGGATGATAATCCTGAGAGATCACCGTTCCCGGATGTTCAGGCTCAAAAGTATTTTTCACTGCCAGCTCAATACCAGCGCGGCGCAGACCGGAAGCAGCATTCGGGTGAATCGCTTCCATACCCAGATTGGCCAGTTGATCGGCAACATCGTAATTGCTCTTTCCAATCGGGCGTACATGCTCAGGGCCAACAATCCGTGGGTCGGCACTACTCAAGTGATATTCTTTATGGATCACTGCCCTTCTGGCCTGACTCAATACCGCCAGACGGCTGAACGTCATTTCGCTGTAGCCCCGATCGTAGGTTTTCATCAAACCTTCTTCACAATGGACATAGCCGGTGACAATCGGTAGTTCTTTGCTCAGATCAATATCCTTGATGGCATCCAGAATCACAGCATCCAGATCGCCCTGAACATTGTTCTCTGCCCCCCAGCCGGACAAATCAACAAAGCGTGAGTTGATCCCTAAATTGTTCAGCATCAGCGTGGTATTGAACGCAGAATGCGCTTCACCAATCGAGGATAAAAACTCACGGATCTGAGGCAGATAACTTGCCAGTGAAAACTGACCGTACTGACAGGTTTCCAGAATATTTTCAATGCAGGTGATCGCATTCGCAATCCGCTCTTGCACGAAGTTGTCGGCCCGGTTCCGGCAGAACAAGTCGGGAAACATGGTGTCGTTTATCAGCAGCATCCGCTGCTCAAGCGTTTTGAGTTTTTCGCGCCAGACATCATTCCGTTCAGCGATATAGCGGAAAATTCCGGGTTCACCGGTACGCTTGCATTCCAGCAGTGCGTCTGTAATACCACCATAAGCTGAGACCACAAAAATACGCTGATAAGGATTCTCGGGATAGAGCAGGATATTATCCATCACTGCATCAAACGCAGACATGGAAGTACCGCCGATTTTTTCAACGGTATGAGTCATGGGAACTCCTTATTCTTTTCATCAGCAGAGGAAAACGCCTCTGACTTGATGGCATTGAAAGGTGGCTTGCACCACCTTTCGGTTGACCCTCAGGTTCATCATGCAAGGAGGGTCATTCACTTGCAAAGCACAGGGTGATGATTATTCAGCAGCCGGGTAGACGCCATCAGCATCATGGACTTCCATCCCGGTCAGGGGCGGGTTGAAGACGCACGCCATCACCATGTCGACCCCTTTGTTGGCACGCAATTGATGCTCGTCGTGCTTATCCAGAACGTACAGAGTGCCGGGTTTAATCTCATAGGTTTTGCCATCGGCAGTGGTCTGAATTTCACCTTCACCGGAAACGCAGTAAACCGATTCCAGGTGATTTTTATAGTGAATATGAGTGTCTGTATTGGCAAAAATTGTCGTGATATGGAACGAAAAGCCCATATTATCGTCACGCAGCAACATGCGAACACTTTCCCAGTTTCCATTTTCTGCGACAATGCGACGCTCGCTGTCACGGCACTCATCCAGGGTGCGTACAATCATTCTTATTCTCCTTAAGACGCTTTCTTTAATTCTGACTTCGCAAATTCGGCGACGGCTTGCTCAAAGATGTGCAGCCCTTTTTCCAGTTCAGCTTCGCTGATGGTCAGCGGACAGAAGAACTTCAGCACTTCATCATTCGGACCAGCAGTTTCGATAATCATACCGTTTTGAAAACACAGCTTACCGATAGCGCCAGCAAACTCGCCTTCATGACAGGCAATCCCCTGCATCAGGCCGCGGCCTTTCATCTTCTCAAAAACCGCCGGGTACTGTTTCAGTAACTTCTTCAGGGTGGCATTCAGCTGTTCAGCACGGGCATGAATGTGCTGCTCAAACTCATCGTTGTGCCAGTACGCTTCAATCGCGGCCGCTGCGGTAATGAATGCATGGTTGTTCCCACGGAAGGTCCCGTTGTGCTCACCCGGCAGCCACAGATCCAGCTCGGGTTTAAGCAGCACGATCGCCATCGGGGAGCCGTAACCACCAATTGATTTCGACAGCGTCACCATGTCCGGCTTAATGCCCGCAGGCTCAAAGCTAAAGAATGTCCCTGTTCGGCCACAGCCCGCCTGGATATCATCCACAATCAGCAAGATATCGTGACGCTGGCAGAGCGCGCTCAGGCGTTGCAGCCAAGCGTTTGAAGCGACGTTCAACCCCCCTTCACCCTGAACCGTTTCCAGGATGACTGCGGCTGGCTTATCCAGACCACTGGAGTTGTCGGTCAGCATCGTTTCGAACAGTGTCAGGCCATCCAGATCGGCGTAACCTTCATAAGGCAGACGTGTCACACCACTCAGTGCCATCCCTGCGCCACCGCGGTGGTGCTGATTACCGGTTGCAGCCAGTGCGCCATAAGACACACCGTGGAAACCATTGGTGAAGGCGACAATGTTCTGACGTCCTTTTACTTTACGTGCCAGTTTCAGTGCCGCTTCCACGGCATTTGTCCCGGTCGGACCGGTGAACTGAACTTTGTAATCCAGACCGCGCGGGGTCAGGATGTACTGCTTCAGGTTTTCAAGGAAGGCCGCTTTGGCTTCCGAATGCATATCCAAGCCGTGCGTCAGGCCATCCTGATCGATGTAATCCATCAGTGCTTTTTTCAGCACCGGGTTATTATGGCCATAATTCAGCGCACCGGCACCTGCCAGGAAGTCCAGATAGCGCTCACCCTCTCGGGTGTTCAGCCAGCAGCCTTTCGCGGATGAAAACACCACCGGGAAATTGTTGGCATAGCATTGAACATTTGATTCCTGCGCATTAAAGATATTCATGACTTATCCTGTTTTGTCGTGATTTATTGTTTCAGTGGAATGCGATAGAGATATTCCGAATCATGCTTACCGTCGAAATGTTTCTCTTCATCAAGGAACAGCGAGACTTCACCTAAGTTGCCGTTCGCCTGATCCACTTTCTTAAACAACGCCCAAGAGGCTTTATTGAGGCGGGTGATCGTTGTTTCGATATTGCGAATATCGCTAAGCTCATCACGCGCCAGAAGTTGTTGAATCATCTGAAAAGCGAGCCCTCGACCACGTGCTACTTCACTCACGGCAACCTGCCAGATAAACAGCGTGTTCTCTTTTTCCGGAACCCGATACGCTGAGATAAAACCAGCCAACTCATGATCAAGCTCAGCAAGAATACATGTGTCTTTGAAATGAGTTGTCTGCAGGAAATTGCAGTAAGAAGAATTGGTGTCTAACGGGGGACAAGATTCAATCAGTGAGTGCACTCGATAACCATCTGAACGTTCCGGTTTTCGAAAAACAAACTCTTCCTGAGTCTTGCTCGATGTTTCTTGGGCGAGAGCCCATGGTGCTGATGTAATCATTGATCGCCACATTGTTTAGTGCTCTAATGAATTCAGAGACAATTATAGAGCCAGAACTTGGAATATCAACCCCATGAAATGGCATACATTGAGACGAAAACAATTAACACATTGATTTTAAAAGACTTAAATTAAAAAATAATTACAAAACAAATAATTATAGAACTAATTATATTTGTATCATCAAATCGACATCAAAACGATGTAACCAGCGGGCCGAAGCGCCATATCAATCCCACTGGCAAACATCGGTACATCAGGAAATTCGTGCTGGCTGCTGGGTATTGAGCGTCCAGTGGTGAGCCATCAATGCCACCGCAGGCTCAGTGGCATCCAGAAAGTGAGGGAGCGCGAAAAGAAAAAGGAGAAGAAGATAAAAGAAGAAGAAAAAGAAAGTGAACCTACCTGACTAATTCCACAGCCATAAACACAGCAATGGCAACTCCTGCGCAGATCAACATCCCAATCAATAAGGTTTTCTGTTTCTGCTCATCCAGATAACGCGCCAGAAATACGGCTACTGCAATGAGCAATACAATCACAGCAAATTTAAGCATGTTCTTCCCCTGCTTAGTCGTCAATCGTTGTCAGAGTCGCCGATTGGCGAACCTCAGAAAATGGCTTTGTGTTCTTCAACTTAGCATGATTTATCGGCCCGGTCTTGCCACTCATTGCTGCGGACGACTCAGATGACGGATCCTCCGCATCAAACACCTGATTCTTCCCTTGCGATTTGACACGATACAGTGCCTTATCTGCCTGAGAGATCGTTGACTCCATCCCCTCCTGCAGCAAAGCAAAGCCAACACTGACCGTAATTGAGCAGGACTTATCAGACACCCGGATTTTTTGCCCCGCCACACTGGCACGAAAGGCTTCCAGCCGTTCTTTTGCCTCGTCGATATCTGATGCCGCCATCAACACGGCAAATTCCTCACCACCATAACGACACAAGACTGAATTCGCCCGGAAACCACGCTTCATTAAGGCGGCAATCATCAGGATCACCTTATCGCCAAACAGGTGTCCGTAGGTATCGTTGATCGATTTGAAATCATCAATATCGATCATCGCTAGATAGTATTGCGCTTGGGTCTCAGCCAGCCGTTGTTCCATCTGCTTTCTGAGATAGTTCTTATTCTTCAGCCCGGTCATTTGATCTTCACTGCGAATGTGCTGTGTGAGCAGCAGTTGATTCAGCGCACTCAGCGTATAGTTCACGATCATTTTGACAAAAAACGGATAGGCCATGCCGGGCTGGCAGATATACAGAACACCCACAAGCTGATTGGTCGGAATATGGCCTGAGCGAGCGGTATTCACCAGAGGCAGTCTGATGCAGGGCACATTCGGTGAAATTTGGCGAACAATCAGATCCTGCTCCGGCTGACAATCCCGACCAAGTTGCTGACAGCCGGACAAACGGCAAAATAAGTCTGTTGGCACAGCCACCCGCAAATGATGATGCGGCTCTTCCAGAACACCTTCTTTTTCATTCATCACAAACAGGTAAACCTGACTGCAGCCAATGGTGTTCTTGAGCAGCTTCGTGAGCTGTAAGTGCAAATCCTCAAACTCTAAGGCTTCAAGCAACTGGCCGCCGGTTTGATGCACCCTGCTGTGGAGATAACCGACCAGCAGAATAAAAAACAACATGGCCAGTAATGTCCCGCCCACCACACCGAGTTTGAGCGCATTCGCCGTGATTTCCTGATTGCGGGTTCCCGAAAGCAGCACCCAGCCAAAACGTTGATTCGTCTCATACACACTGAACTTGTACTCATCCTGATATGCATAAGAAGGGATCTCTCCTGCCTGTTCGCCATTCAGAATGTCATCCAGTATATCTGGTGACAGACTCACAGATGCCGTCCCTAACCTTGACGGATCAGGGTGAATCACCACCTGCCCGCTTTCCGATTCAACCGCAAAGACATAACCGTCTTTCATCGTTCTCAGGCTGGATAAATCTTCCGACATTGCACTGGCATCCAGTTCAATGACAATTCTGACATCACCTTTCCCCGGAACTTCAAGCGCCCGGGTCAAGGCAACACACCACTTTTTTGTACTGTTGCTGCGATAAAAGGGAGATAAAAAAGTTGCTCCGGACTGTTGAGCCTCGGCATACCAGGGTCGATGCCGCACCCGGTCTGCAACGTCTTCAAACTTCAGACGATTCGTCCCGTAGTAGGTCGAATCCATCAGCAACCCTACTTCCAGAAACTTATTTTGATGATCAACCACGTACTGAGCCGCCGTCAGAAATGTCGCAATATCTTCTTTATCCTGAAGAATTTCAGACAATAAATAGAGCTGGTTATTGGCTGCCGTATAGTGCTGGTTCAAATAATCCTGCGCGACGCTGATATTGGCCCTTGCCTGAGAATACGCACTTTCCCGGATGGCTTTGTAATCGGAATAACCAATATAAACCAAGGTGGCAATGAGCAGCACAAATAAAGGAAGAACCAGATTAATCAGATATTTAGGTTTAAAATCCATTTAAAATATCTTTCAACAAAACATGAATCACCATATGAATCCGGTCGATTATATAGTAACCGTTGCGTCCATGTCGCAGGCTAAATGACAGAACTGACCGGTCCGTCGCTAATTAAAACAAATTCATTGCAATGAACCCGTCACCGGAACGACACCGCTTCGTCACAGTAAAAAATTACGCTTTTCCTGAAACTGATACCTTGATAAACAGGTCCAATCGACTATGGGAAAACACGCCTACCGTACGCTTTGGTTGTCAGACATTCATCTGGGAAACCGGGATTGTAAGGTTGACTACCTGCTGGACTTTCTGACACGACACCGGGCCGACACCATCATCTTAGTTGGTGATATCGTCGACCTCTGGTCACTCAAATCCCGTTATCACTGGCCGGAAAGCCACACTCGGGTGATCCGCCTGCTCCTTGAAAGTTCTGAACAGGGTTGCCGGATTATCTATATCCCAGGCAACCATGACGAAGCCATTCGAAAGTTTATTCAGTTTAATCTGGGGAATGTTGAACTGGCGCACCGTTACCTGCACACCAGCGCCAGCGGTAAACAGATTCTGGCCTTGCATGGTGATGAATTTGACAGCATGGTTTGCCACAGCAAACTCACATCACTGCTGGGCGATGTCGGCTACGATCTGTTACTGTTCCTGAACCGCTGGATCAATGCCTATCGCCGGGTAACCAAACAACCCTACTGGTCACTGGCAAGCTATATCAAAGCCAGAGTCGAAAAAGCCAATATTGCGATTGCCCGTTTTCGTCATGCCGCAGTCACCATGGCCAAGCATAAAGATGTCGATGCAATTGTCTGCGGCCATATCCATCACCCCGAAATCAAAGATGAAAATAATATCCTCTATCTGAATGACGGTGACTGGATAGAAAACTGTACCTTTCTGGCTGAGCACTATGATGGGATCATTGAATTGATCCGCTGGACAGAACATGCAGAACTTCTGGATAGCTCCGATAAATTCAGAGTCAAACGCGACAAACCCTTGGTCATGATGGAAGAAAAGCACGAAGACCGCGAAGACCGCGAAGACCGCGAAGACCGCGAAGACAAGGTTGCATAAAAGAGAAAGGGTTGAATAATAAACGGCAGAAAAAAACGGCGGAAGCCTGTGCTGTCCGCCGTTTTTTCTGGATCCGCAGATCCCTTAAGCCGTGCTGACCAGACGAAGCAGCACCTGAACCGGGTGTTTCATTTTGATCTGCTCAAAACGTTTCACCTGGCTTCGGCAGGAATAACCGGTCGCCATGCATCGCTCACCGTCCAGCTGAGCCAGATTGGGTTGCCAGCTCAAACCAAACACCCCTTTTGAAGTCTCCAGTTTGTCTTTCTCATGACCAAAGGTGCCGGCCATGCCGCAGCAACCCACCGAAACCGCATTGAGCTGAGCGCCGAAGTGACGGAAGATTGCCGCCCATTCTTTCTCGGCATTAGGCAATTTGGTTTTTTCGGTACAGTGCGCAAAGAGATGCCAGGGTTGATCATCACGTGCCTCAAAGGCATCCAGCTCATTCAATAATGGGGTCAGCCATTCATGGGCCGTCATCACTTTAAAATCACCGCGCTTGTCGCCCAGCATCTCGTTGTACTCGTCGCGGTAACAAAGCACCAGCGCCGGATCAACACCGACCATCGGCATGCCTAAAGCATCCAGCTGATTCAGAAAATCTGCGGTATTCCGTGCAGTTTTCGCGAACTGACGCAGGAAACCTTTCACATGCTGTGCTTTTCCGTTTGGCTTGAACGGCACCAGCATCGGCTTCTTGCCCAGCTTCTCAATCAGCAGTACAAAGTCACGGACAACTTCAGCATCGTAATAACTGGTGAACGGATCCTGTACCACCAGCACATACTGCTGACGCTCTTCCGCCGACAGCGCCTGTAACCACTGCAAATCAAACCGCGTCGCATGATGACCGGTCAGCCCCTGCATCAGCGTCGGCACGGACAGTTCAGGCATATCCACATAGCCCAGCATTTTTTCAGTCAGAGATTTTGACCAGCCGGGCCGCATGGCGGCATTCACCAACGACGGCGCTTTGGCCATCAGCGGCAGATAATTTTCAACATAAGCCACCAGATAGTCTTTGGCCGGACGCTGATAGCGGCTGTAATAAATATTGAGGAAACGAGACCGGAAGCTTGGGACATCAACCTTAATCGGACACTGACTGGCACAGGCTTTACAGGCCAGGCAGCCGTTCATGGCTTCCATTACCTCATGGGAATAATCATACTGGTGACGCTGACGCCCGAAAGTGTTGCGGAACCGATCGATGATCTGCTTCACCGTCAGTGATTTTTCCATCAAATTCTGCTCGATCCGAACCGGATCAACGCCTTGTGCTGCCAGTAAACGCAGCCACTCACGCACCAGACCGGCACGGCCTTTCGGGGAATGACGGCGATCAGCGCTCACTTTCATCGACGGACACATCGGCGAACTGGTGTCGTAGTTAAAACACAGGCCGTTGCCATTACATTCCATCGCCAGTTTAAAGCTGTCACGCACCTGAACCGGGATTTGGCGGTCAAAATAGCCGCGTTTCGGGCCATCAACTTTCACCAGCTCGGCATCACTCGCCAGCGGCGTACAAATTTTGCCCGGATTCAGGCGGTTGTCCGGGTCAAATGCGGCTTTGATTCGGCGCAGTTCCGTGAAAAGTGCTTCACCAAAAAACTCAGGACCATATTCAGAACGATAACCTTTACCGTGTTCCCCCCACATCAGGCCGCCATATTTTGCCACCAGCGCAACGACCTGATCCGAGATTTCCTTCATCAGTTTTTCTTGCTGCGGGTCACACATATCCAATGCCGGACGTACGTGCAGTACCCCGGCATCCACATGGCCAAACATGCCGTAGTGCAATTGCCTGTCGTCCAGCAACTGGCGGAATTCGACAATAAAATCAGCCAGATTTTCAGGCGGCACACAGGTATCTTCTGCAAACGGAATCGGTTTTTGCCAGCCCTTCGCTGCACCCAGTAACCCTACCGCTTTCTTGCGCATGTTGTAGATCTTGTTGATGCTGTCGAGATCGTCACACACCTGATAGCCGATAATGCCCTGCTGACCAATCAGATTGTCCAGACGCTCGCACAGCGCCTGAACCTGTTCTGCAATCAGTTCAGGCTCGTTTCCGGCAAACTCAACAATGTTGATCCCCTGCATGTCTTTGCCCGGTACATCCGTCATCAAATCACTGACTGTATGCCAGACAATATCCTGCCGGGCCAGATTCAGTACTTTCGAATCGACCGTTTCGACCGATAGCGCTTTGGCTTCGACCATCACCGGCGCATTTCGCAACGCCGCATCAAAACTGTCGTACTTGATGTTCACCAACTTGCGGGCTTTCGGAATCGGCGTGATATTGAGCTTCGCTTCGGCAATAAACGCAAGTGAGCCTTCCGCACCACAAAGCAGTCGGGCCGGATCAAAACGGGTCAGCGCATCGTCGTAAACATGCTTGAGATCGTAACCGGTCAGAAAACGGTTCAGCGGTGGGAATTTGTCGAGGATCTGCTGACGGTTTTCACGACAGACACGCGCCGCAACAGCAATCGCTTCTGCCACCTGACCCTCAGCTTTTGACAGCGCGGCAACGCCGTCTTCCGTGAGCGGCTCTGTATCCAGAACCGAACCATCGACCAGCACGGCTTTCAGCGCCAGGACATGATCTGAGGTTTTTCCGTATTGCAGCGAGCCCTGACCGGAGGCATCTGTATTTACCATGCCACCAATGGTCGCACGATTACTGGTCGACAAATCCGGCGAAAAAAAGAAGCCATGCGGGCGCAGTGCGTCATTGAGCTGATCTTTCACCACCCCGGTCTGTACCCGTACCCAGCCTTCTTCCGGGTTAATTTCCAGAATCTGGTTCATATGGCGGGACAAATCAACCACAATCCCCGGTGTCAGAGACTGGCCGTTGGTTCCAGTGCCGCCGCCGCGGGGAGAAAAACTCACCTGCCGGTATTCGGCTCGCTGACCAATTTGACCCACCCGGATCAGATCATCGACATTTTTCGGAAACACCACCGCCTGAGGCAGTTGCTGATAAATACTGTTATCGGTAGCCACCGCCAGGCGGCTGGCATAAGTGCGTTCAACATCGCCAGAAAAACCTGCGTCTTCCAGCGCATCAAGATAGGACAGCACAACGTCGTTAATGCTGTGCTCATACGTCAGTGCGGGTAACATTGCTCTCCTTGTCCAGTCTAGGGCTCGCCTAATTCCACTGGCTCCATTCTCTGTTAGCCTGACAGGCCTTATTGATATAATCGTTTGCCTTCACTTTACCGCACTCAGGACATGAAACAAAGCATTAGGAGCCGAGAACCTTTCAGAACTCAGCCCCTGAAAAACGCCGCTTACGGCTTCGATTCCGGCTCAGCCAGAAGTCTTAGCATGATGGAAGATCCGGCAACCACCCAGAGTGCCAGCAGGAACGCACCTGCGGCACGCAGGCTTAAAATAATCGGGCTCACTGAACAGGCATTTGCCAGCACCGCTGAAAAATAAGCGATCCCACCGGCCCCCAGCAACAGGCAAATCGCCACGCAGAAATGACGTATCACCGACAGATTCAGACTTCGTTTCGGCAAAGCATCCAGGCTGAGAAAAACCCCCAGAGAAATTGCAAACAGGTAAGTATGTTGCGGGAGTTGCGTCAAACCGGCAGCAACGCCGGTCAGCACTGTAATCCCCAGCCAGATCGACTTACCGCGAATTGTTTCCGGCGTGATCAGACGGGAAAAAGAAACCAGCAGCAGAACCCCAATCAGCATGGCAGCCAGCGTATCACTGATAAAATGAACCCCGTACCAGACTCGCGCCGTTGCTTGCCCCAGCACCAGAATCGACAAAGTGAGCAAACCCACTTTGCCATGATGCCAGGATTTGCCCACACAAAATTTCAGCCACAGCATCCCCCAAATCACAGTGGCCAGCAAAGTGTGACCACTCGGAAAACCATAGCCGTATGCTTCACCATTTTGCAGATCCGGGATCAGGTAAAAAGGTCTCGGTGAATGCAATACATTCTTCAGCCAGGTTGAGAGCAAAATGGTCACAATCGCGGCGGCGACCAGTTGTAACATCGCGCCCGGACCCAGAAGGGAGGCAACCACCACAATCAGCAGGAAGACAAACCAATACTCTCCCGGTAAATTAAACAACCACATCAGGCTGTCAAACATCACTCTGGCGGTATCCGGTAAAGCTTTTCCCCAGGCCTGAAACTTCTGTATCACAGGCAATTCCGCCTGATGCAATCCGTTTGCTTGCGAACGGATATCACTGAAAAAAACGACCTCACTTTCAGGGGTTGCCTGCATCCACTGATAGAGATAGATCATGTCCCCCGGATAACGGTATTCCCCCTCCGCCAGTGTCAAAGGAGACATCAGGTAGACATTCTTGATCTCGGAGCCAAAGTGCTGTGCTTGCCAGGATGCAACTTTATGACGTTGATAGCTGTCAGAACGGTCAGCTACCAGAATGGGCTGTTTCGCCACACAGGCAAAAATTGCAGCTCTGTCGCGATACTGAAGCAATTGAACCACATCGACATCCAGCCCGGTTTCTTCTTTGGCTTCTCGCTGAGCCGTCAGGCTTGCCGTATCCCGGTTATCAATATAACCGCCGGGTATCGACAGCTTCTGCGAGATCACCTCTGAAACCATAATCATCTTCTTGCCGTATCGAATGACGCAGGCTGCCCCCACCAAATCCGTCGGCTGCTCAGGCTGTGAGATCACTGGACGAGGGATGTTCTCAGTATTTTCCTCTGTCGCACTTGCAACACGAGGCATCAAGACCATGCCGAACAGAAACAACGTCAGAACGAAGAAGCATACAGGGGCATACGGATAAGGATCACGCTCTCTGATCACTGGAAACCTTTGCTATATAACAATTACCGTGAAAGATTTTAACAATGTGCGACATATGCCACCATGAAAAAAGGCTTAGTGTGTGATGCTATGGTAATTTCATTTGCCTGCAGCGCGTACTGACGCTTTACGGCTGCGTGAGAAATTCCCACAATACATCAATCTCTGATGGTCGGTGAGACAAAGATGACCCAAAGCCCCCCTGCGGTTCTTGCAACCGAATACTACCGAGAGAATTTCGAGCTACTGTTAGACACCGTCCACCAGCAGTACCGGGATTTGCTCAGCCAGTCTGAACGACACTGGGTTGCCACCTACCATGATTTGCCCGTCAGCGCGAGGCTGCTTTATATTCGGCTGCTGTCTCGCAAAGGCCAGTTCTTCCGCATCAGCAAACTTCATTATGCTGAAATCAGCCCAATGCATCTTGCGGTTCAAGCGCTGGATGCATGTGGTTTTATCACAATCAACCGGGCAGACTGGCCAATGCCCGAATTACTGTCTCTGTTCACTAAACCTGAGTTGCTCAGCCAATATCATGCCAAAGCCTATCCTGAATTATGGGCCAAAAACAGCGCATTAAAACAAGCGCGTAAACCCGAACTGATCGAAGCGCTGCTGAGTGCAAATCTTTCCATGTTATCCCTACAGGAAACGATTGTTCATGTTGAACATCAGGCGCACCTCAACACATTTCTGCTGTTATTTTTCGGAAATCAGCATCAGGATTTAAGCCAGTTTGTGCTGGCCGATCTGGGTCTGCACCAATTTGAGTGCTATCAAACAGACACATCGACCCGACTGTTTCAACAACGGCATCACATCTTGCAATGGTTGTCGCTGGAAGCGCTTGCCCGACAGTATGAAGACAGTTTCGGTCACAAAAACAGTCAGAACGGCAGAGAAAACATCACACGGGAGCAATTTGCCCGAAACCTCCCGAAGACCCTCCACTGGCAGCCGCTGGAAAGACGCCGGCAAAGGCTGCTGAACCGAATCGGGCGGGATCTGGAACGCCAGGGCCGTGACGATCTTGCCCTATACCTGTACCGGCAAAGTACATTGCCGCCCAGCCGGGAGCGACAAGTGCGCATTCTGGACCGGTTGAACCGTCACCAGACCGCACTGGCCCTCAGCGAAACCATGCAACGCTTGCCTTACAATGAGGAAGAACGGGAAGTCGGACAACGACTGAACATCAAACTTCGACGCACTTTGGCGTTACCCTATGAGCCTCCCGCCAAAGACTGTTTCACCGAAGACACCCTGACCCTGCCCGCCACCGGTCAGCGTGTTGAGCTGGCTGTCGCTGAACATTATCAGCAACAGGGCTGGCACGTCTATTACACGGAAAATGCCCTGCTTTGCGGTTTATTTGGTCTGGCTTTCTGGGACATTATCTTTGCACCCGTCCCGGGTGCGTTTCTGAACCCGTTTCAGCGGGCCCCTCGGGATATGTACCACAGTGAATTCTGTGAACGCCGACAGCCGCAATTATCAGCCCGGCTTGAAGCCATTCGTTCAGCACGCTGGCACGATTGGCTAACTGTCTTTGAACAAAAATCCGGCCTCAGTAATGACTGGGTCAACTGGTCGCTTCTGTCCCCGGATTTAATCAGGCAAACGGTGCAGTGTTTAACCGGGGAACAGCTTTACGCAATCTTGTCTCGTCTGTTATTCGATCCGCGCCACAATCGCAGTGGTCAGCCAGATTTGGTGATGTTCAAACAAGGCAACATCAAATGGGTAGAAGTCAAAGGTCCCGGGGACACGCTTCAGGCGAATCAGAAACGCTGGCTGCGCCTTTTCCGGCAACTGGATCTGGACGCCAGCATTAACCATGTTCGCTGGCAAATGTGAACTGACTCAAGGAAGGTAAAATTGCTGTCAATTTAAGAAAACAAAGGGGTTCGAATAGTCGTTTAAAGCTTGTATGAACTAAGCTCTATTCACCAGTAGTACAGATTTCAGTGGTGCGATCATGAAAGCGACAAGAACGATTAATAAAATCCGCTACGGTCGGAAATCCGGCCCCATGACAGCCTACATTTATCACGATAATCTGACCGAACTCAATTCTGAACTGAACCCATTTGTCCTCTGGGATCACTTTGATGCCAACGGAATTAAAGAAGAAACCGGGCTCGATTACCACGGGCATTCAGGGATTGAAGCCTTTAGTTACCCTGTCACTGGCACCTTACACCATACCGATTCCTGTGGTTGTTCTGTCACGATGCGAACAGGTGATGTCCAGGTAATGACATCGGGCCGGGGAGTGATTCATAAAGACACCATGCAACCACTGGGTGGGCGCGCTGAATCCTTCGCGCTCTGGACCGCGCTCCCGGCCGGTGATCAAGAGATGGCTGATGCCGCCAGTCAGTACGTCAGTACCGACAATTTGCCGTTGGTCGAAGAAATGGACGCCACCACAAAAGTGTTAATCGGCCAGTATAAAGATGCCACCAGCCCACTGACATCCAGCATTCCTGTCACCTATCTGGATA
Source organism: Photobacterium galatheae (assembly GCF_000695255.1). Lineage (GTDB taxonomy): Bacteria > Pseudomonadota > Gammaproteobacteria > Enterobacterales > Vibrionaceae > Photobacterium > Photobacterium galatheae. The sequence continues at coordinate 28,613 of NZ_JMIB01000031.1, forward strand.
TTATGATTGCCCCTTATGGCGGCTGGTACTGGGAACCGGATGTACAGCAGCAGGTCGGTTTTGTGTATCTGCGCTCAGGGTCTGTCTATATTGGTGCCAATCAGCTGTATCCGCAGCAGATGGGCATCCTGAATCCCTCAACGCTGCCTATCCATATCAAAACCAGCCGAAAGGGAGCGCGACTGTTCCTGGTACTGGGCCAACCCCTCGATCAGCCCCTGCTTTGCTCCGGCGGTTCGGTTCATTCCAATCAAGAGAACCTGCATCTGGGCAGTGACACAATCAGCGCTCTCATGGAAAACCAGGCCGTTCACCAGCCGTCCTGACGCTGTTTCTGACTTTGACTGTTACTTACTCACGATGGCCGAACTGACAGGTTCCGTCTGACTGAAACCAGACTGCCTGCGTTTTCTTTTTCGCAATCAGCAACGGGCCATCATCGAAAAATAAAAAATTCTTCCAGTGACGCCGGAACACCGCCCAGGTGGTTTCAATCAGGTTGTATTTCTCATAACAGAAATAAACCGGTGTGTTGTCTTCCCAGCACAGAAACTCAGCTAATGCTTCCGGCAAGGCTGGATCATCCCCATCCCAAGCGTTTTGCCAGTCGACGGATTCAATCCAGTTTTTATCCTGATTCGGCCAGTCACCACTTCCGAAATGATCGGCATCCGGGCTTTGCGCACTAATATGCTCTCGCCACAGAATCGCCGAGCGCGCCTGAGTCAACGGTTTAATTTGAGCCAGATCCTCAGCCGGAACAGGCATAGAAGCGTGGGTAAAAATCCACTTGCGGGAATAAGCGTTGATATCAATATAGTGCATGATCAAATTCGGAAAACAATGAGACCGGGAAATGTACCGCAGATAACGATGCGATGCCAGAAAGGGCCGAATTTTGTCCGGAGAATTTCGCTGAAAAATACAGCAACAGCATGAAACTGAACATAGCACTGGATAGAAGACTGAACGACAAGGGGCAGCCCTGACAGGACTGACCCCGACACGTCATTCTCACTGATTTCGTGCGTTCAACCGGAAAATTCGGGATCAATGTATTCACAGAACCTCATGCCCGTAGCAAGGTCGACGATGCCTTCCCATCACCAACCGCTGATAGCATGAATCTGATCCGTTTTTTCAGGTCCGTTTTTCAGGTTGATTTTATTTCGCACTCCAGAAATTGCTGACCCAGCCACCTGTCTGCTCATCAAAATGATTGCCACTGAATAAGTGATTGTCACCATGGTCAGTCACATGCGCTCTGGATTCCAATAACTGATAAATATGGTTCGCCATAGGATCATCGCTGCCTTCAAGCCGTTTTCGGGTCGCAACCTCCTTAATAATTTGCAGCCGATAGGCACCGTTTGCCTTCTTCATCCTGTCCTCCCGCACTTTTTTCGCTCACTTTGCTTCTGATACATGCCGCAAGGGCTCATAAAACATAGGTTCGGACCTCAAAAGCGTCAAATTTTCGACATCTCATTGTCATATTGATTTGCTACCACCAAGAAAAGGAACAAACCACTTTTCAAGTAATTAGCCTTTCCGGTTGTCTCGGAAAGGGGACGGTTTCAAATGAAGATTCATTTAAGCGGCTGAATTTACTGGCATTACCCTGACATAAAAACTTCATACATCAGCCATGATACTGCTCTGGGTTTTTCAGACCACAAAGCATAGAAAACTGGACGTTTCCGTCACTCACAGTCAGGTAGCCGGAACTCATCCGACGGAATGATTGTCTCAGCTATGGATAACAAAAATAGTTCTATCTGCTAAGTTAATCATGTGGCCAGTTGATTGGTCACATTCAGACTCTGGGAGGTTTTGTGAGTCGTTTGATAGTGTCTGCTTTCCTGACGTTCAGTATGGCGTCGTCTGCTGCAGTTGCATCCCCACCCGTGGAATGGCACCAGTGTGTCAAAACGATGACCTATGACCTTTTCTATGGCAGCCATAAAATCGGCTTTTTTGAGCGGAAGCTGAGCTGGGAAAACAATCAGCAGGTCGATATCCGATCCCGCAGTAAACTCTCTGCGCTGGTTGTTAAAACGAATTTTGAACAGCAAACCCGCCTGGTTTGGTCGGAGATGAAAAACTCTTTCATCACGCAATCCTTCAATCGTAGTATTTCAGGTTTAATCGATGGCAGAACTCGCGGCCAGTTTAATCAGGATGGTACCCGCTCCGATATCGTCAATGACGGTGAGAAGCTGAGTTTTAACAGCGGTGATCTGCCGTTACTGGATGTGGAAGCGGTGGCCAGCCAGATGCGCCTGAATCTGATTCAGGGCAAAAAAACGTTTGATTTCAAAATGCAGGAGTCCGACGATGTCAGCCATTACTACTTCAGCGTTGCCGGAGAAGAAACCCTGAATACCAACTACGGCAAAGTGAAAACCATTCGGGTCGAACAAATCAAAAAGCCCGACCGGGAAGTGAATTTGTGGTTTGCGCCCGAGCTGGACTACCAACTGGTCCGTGGCACCTATAAGCGAAAAATTCTTGATTTAAAAGCCGTTCTGCGCAACAAGCGTGAAGTCTGCCCTCAGAGCTACTTCACCCATAATCTCAGTGAGATGACGGCCAAATCAAGCGCCATTGCCCCCTGAGACTTATTTCTGAAACGCTTTTCCGCCCATGATTTTCAATGCCGGCGTGCCTCGAATAAGCGCCTCTCTGGCAAACGGCTGCTCACAGCCGGGGCAATGACAAGGGACCACCGTGTGATCTTTGACGATGCGTTCCTTGAAACACTTGACCAAAGCCCCCTTCCCCCCTTTCCGATACTTCAACAGCAGGGTCCGGCACTGACTGCAATAGATCTCGACCGTTTTTTCCGGGCCTTTTTTATTGGGTTTAGCCATGAACCCTCACCGGGTGGATCAGGCGGTCAATCATGGGGAGGTGTGCGGCTTCAACACCAGCCAGATTCCCATACTTTGGTGCCTCACGGTCGTTTTCCAATGGGTGGTGCCACCCTGAAGTAGTTTCAATAAACGTCCGGGCAAAAGCGTCTGAAATCGACAAACATCCAGCCAGCACCGTATCGACATACGTTTGCATAATCGGGTTATGCTGGCACGGCGGTGCCGGATTCGCTTTGACATAAACCCAGACCGGCGCATCAAATTGCAGAATGTCACGCTGAGTGATCTGTCCGGGATCAACCTCGATGCGGGTATATCCCCGTTCCCTGTGATCAAAATGCATCAATGCCTGTTCTTCGACGCGTACCAGCACACCATTACAACGCCCTTCCCCGGGCATGGCCACCAACGGTGAAATGCTGTAAGTCCCATCCACTTTCCCCCAATGGCGCTCCAGCCCTTCCACAACAGCGGGAACAGCCTGACCGGTCTGGCCTGTCCGCTGACGCGATGCGCGATTAATTAAACTACCGTAACCAAAGATGTACATCGAATCCTCCACAAAAGACCTACAACCCGCATGAATATACCCCTCTGACGATGGCCAACCTAAATATGGCAAACCCTAATAGGGCAAGCCGAAAAAGTGCGAGAAACGTTGCCATGCTTTGCGCAATGATACCAAATCGCCACGAAGAAATCGGATGTCTTTACCCGGGCGCGCTTGCGCCAGTCTGGGCAAATCAATCCGGGCCACACAGCCCAATTTAGGATACCCCCCGAGGGTCTGTCGGTCGTTCAGCAAAACTATCGGTTGCCCGTTGGGTGGGATCTGCACCGCCCCCAGTGCGATCCCTTCAGAAACAATGCCCGCCGGCCCCCCCAGTATCGCATTGCCTTCCAGCCGACAGCCCATTCGGTCACTTTCAGGCAACACATGGTAGTGATTGTCGAAGAACTGATTGCGGGCATCGGGCGGGAATAAATCCCACTGAGACGACATCAGTAAATGCAGTTCAGCCGGACTGTCATAATCGGGAATAAAACGAGACGGTACATATCGAGGGCGGTGACGAATCAGACTCGGACGAATGGGTAATTGATCCCCCAGGGCTAACGCCCTGCCCTGCACACCGCCAATCTGATTCCGGATCACCGTGGCACGACTGTCTAAGATCCGGGGCACATCAATGCCCCCCTGAATCGCCAGATAAGCACGCAACCCGCTGCGGGCATAACCCAGTTGCAGGGTCTGTCCCTTGCGCATGACAAACGTTGCCCAACTGTCGACCGGTTCGCCATCCAGACTGGCCTGCATTTCCGCACCGGTGAGCGCACATTCAATATCTGCATGCGCCCTAAAACTGGCCTGACCCACCGTAATTTCCAGCTGAGCGCAGTCCATCGGGTTTCCCAGCAGATAATTAGCCCAGCAATAGGCATGCATATCCGCCGCACCGCCCTGACTGAGGCCCTGCCGGGCAACGCCCAGCCGGCCAGTATCTTGTACCAGGGTGAGTGCACCGGGGCGCATTACTTCCAGTGTGGCCATATTTCCCCTCCGAGAGACTGAAAAGTGGTTCGGTCAACGGGTTGAAAACGGACCTGATCTCCAACCTGAAACGGTGTCATCGGCGCCTGTTCCGGGTTGAACAGTGGCTTTGGACAATTGCCGATAATTTGCCAGCCGCCGGGAGACTGCGACGGATATACAGCGGTTTGCTGATTGGCGATACCGACACTGCCGGGCGCGACACTGAGTCGGGGTTCTGCATGACGCGGCGTCGCAATGGCTTCGTCCACGCTGGCTAAAAACGCAAAACCCGGCGCAAACCCGATCGCACAGACGGTGTATGTCTGCCCACAGTGCAGCGCAACCACCTCGTCAACACTCAAACCTTTTTCATCCGCCAACGGCACCAGATCCGGCCCGACGTCAGGATGGTAATAGACAGGTAATTCGATGAGTTTCCCCCCCGGATGCGTCAACAGGGGCTTCGCCTGCCAGGTGTCATAACACAGCTGAATTCGCTCTCTCAGCAATCGTTCGGTCACTTTATCCGGGTGAAAATGAATCAGAATGGAGGTATAAGCCGGCACAATGTCGATGAGCTGATTCGAAAAGTCAGCTTCAACCTGGCTCGCAAGCCGGGCAATGAACGGGGTCAGGCTGAGATCGATCTCATCAGACAGCTGGACCATCAGGCAGGTTTCTGAAACGGAATCAAATCGAATCATATGGTCATCGCCTTTCTGATGTCGGCAATCGTGGCAATTGATTCCGGATTGTCACCATGGACGCACAAAGTATCCGCCTGCAATTGCAATATTTGGCCACTCAATGTTGTCACCTGTCCGGATGCCAGTTCCAGTGCCTGTTGCAAAATTTTGTGGTGGTCATGATGCACCGCGCCGGGCTGGCTTCGTGCCACCAGATTGCCCTGCTCATCGTAAGCACGGTCTGCAAAGGCTTCAAACAGCAAATTGACCTGATGTTGCCGCGCCATGGCTTCAATGACACTGTTATCCCTTTTTGACAGCACCATCAGGCTCAGGGGGATATCTCGCTGGCGGTTCATCGCCGCCATAGCAGTCAGAATCGCTTCCAGCACCACCGGTTGCCCCATGAGGTCATGGTAAAGTGCACCATGTGGCTTCACATAGGCAACATGGCCACCATGCAACTGGCAAATCGCCTCCAGTGCACCGGTCTGATAAGCCACCAAATGGCGAATAGCGGCAGGGCTGTGGGGAATGCTGCGTCGGCCAAATCCGGGTTTGTCGTCATAACCGGGGTGCGCACCAATCACGACCTTGTGCGCAATGGCACAGGCAACCGTCTCCGACATAATGTCGGGATCTGAGGCATGAAAGCCGCAGGCAATATTCGCCATATCAATCCAGGGCATCACGGCTTCATCATCTCCCATTTGCCAGGAGCCGAAGCTTTCACCCATATCACAATTCAGTTTCATGCAAATCCTTAGCGCTCGCTGAAATCATCCTACCTGATTCAATTATAACGAGTTTGCCAAAGATTCACCCAAAGCCACAAGCAATGCCTTGTGACGATGACAACACCATCAACTTATCCAGACAATTCGAAGTCTTCACGGCTGCCACTTGAAACTAAATATTGAGGTAAGTCACGCACAGCTGGTCGGCATCGACTGAATCAGGCAATTCCAGAAGCGTTTTGGCGACGGCTTTTTCCCGGATTCCTTCGACCACCCGGATGCCGCCCCCTTCGTCAGCGCGTAGTGAATTGATGCTTTCCGGCAAAAAAATCATCCACAAGATCCCGTAGAATTTATGAATCCGGCTGGTATCTTCCCGGGTATAGAGCGTTTTTCCCTGATGTTCGATGGTCACTTTACTCTCGACATGTGAGAGCCAGTAGGTCGGGAATAATCCCAGGGTATACAGAGAAATCGTACCGGCAATATTATCATCGCCACCGTCTTGACCCGTATCGATCGAGACTTTCATCTGATAGCTGGATGGCGTATCCCCGCAGCCATCCACGTAGCGATCCACAATCACGTCTTCCAGATCGCCTCCCACGTAACCGGCGCATCCTTGTAGCATGCAGCATGTGATGAGACTCAGAAACATCCTTTTCATCGACCGACCTTTCTGTTGAGCGGGTATGTTCAGTGTAAGCCAGGTTGCATACGTCAGCGCCGTCTTCTGGAATTCCCGCGAGTAAAAAAACGGCCGCTCAATGAGCAGCCGTCGATTCAGTCATGCAGAAAAGTGTTCAAACAAAACACATTACTTCTCTACACGGTTCATGTATTTATGTTCCAGCGTGTTCACACGGATACGATCACCATTGGCGATGTACTCCGGCACCTGAACCGTCAGACCTGTACTCAGGACAGCAGGCTTGGTCCGTGCGCTGGCAGAGGCACCTTTAATCGACGGATCGGTTTCCACGATTTCCAGATCAACGGTGGACGGCAGTTCCAGCGCAACCGGTGCACCATTTACAACCAGCACATGCAGGCCCTGAATCTCTTCGGTGATGAACAGCAACTCTTCTTCAATCACCTCTTTATTGAAGTGATACGGCGTGTAATCTTCATTATCCATGAAGATGTACTCTTCGCCGTCAATGTAAGAGAAAGACGCAGGATGGCGGCTGAAATCGGCCAGCATGATGATGTCATCAGCCTTGAAGCTCACGTCCGCTTTCGCGTTCGTCGCCACGTCATACATACGCATCCGGTACAGGCTGCTTCCAGCGCGGCCGCTTGGGGTTAACTTGCTAATTTCCTTAACAAAGTAAACCTTACCTTCGTGTTCAATGGCTGCAGACTTTTTAATCTCACTCGCCTTTGGCATTGTCATAACTCCAATTAGTCGTTGGTCGCGAGAAAATAGCATGAAACGGCATGAAGACAAGTAGGCAATAAGAAAAAAGTGACCTTTCCGGACACTTCAGATGTCCTGATACAAAGCCATCACATTTCAGCTGGCTTCTGCATGTGAAACCAGCTGAAAATACGACAGTTAAGGCGTCGTTTGTACGTACTGATAAGCGATATAAATTTGTGCGCCAACCGGTGGAATCGCAGCCCCTGTAAACACAACAGATTGCGATAAAGGATAATACTGCCAGCCGTCAACGGTACTTCTCGGTACATCAACCCCATCGACTTTCACCGACAGTGATGACGACAGGATCTGATGGGTCGCAGCCAACGACAACTTATACCCCGCACTGGTTGCCCCGGCGTTATTGGCGACTGTATTCATGAAACTGTCATATTCGGATATCTGATCGATATTCAGTACTTTCCCCAACGTTGCTACCGCTAAGTCATCATATTGACTGCGACTTGCATCGCCGGGTTTCACAATGGCGTAAACACGGTAGCCATTATCGACAAACAGGTTCTGGCTGGGATCAAACGGCTGCGGTGTGCTTCCGTACTGGCTTGGCTCATCACTGACAATAATCACCGACATCGACGCTCCGGTGCGTGGATAACCCGCCAGCGTTACCGTACCGTTGACCGGATCCAGCGACTTCTCTGCAAACCAGATCCCTCTTTCGGTCGCGCTACCGCTTGTTCCCGGAATGAAATCCGTCTCAATCTGACTGGCATCATGCGTAAAACCCACACCTCGGAGTACATCTGTATCTGTGGTGATGGTGCCCACTTTAAAATCAATCCCGGAGGCACCAATGGTATTGATAAAACTCTGAGTCATGCTGCTCAGCTTATTCTGTTCATCTGACATACTGCCTGAGTTATCAATCACGAACAAAAAATCCGCTTTCGAGGTTGTTTGCTCTACGGCGCGGAACCAGTCAGCCTGTAATTCCAGCGTACTACCCAATGCGGCACTGATATTTTCAGAGGTCGTGGCACTGATAACATCAGCATAAAGGTCTACGTTATTTTTATCGACCAGCGTCGCCGTGATAATCAGGCTATCCGTTGGCTGCAGATAACTCACGACAATATCTAACTGAAATTGCATCGCAGCGACTTCAGTGGAAGCCGGTGTTAAGGTATCCGTCGCACCGCCAATCTGGTTCACCGCCATTTGCTGAAGCAGAATTTGCAGCAGATTCGTCGGCAGCATACTGCTGATGAGCGTGATATTGTAGCTCGCTGAAACATCTCCGCCCTCCAGAATGGTTTGCGAAAACTGATCGATCCGATCACCGGCCGACGGCAAGTTGTTACTGACCGCATTCACCATGGTTTGCAGAATCTGCGCTGCTGTTGTTCCCTGATTCAGCGCACCACGTTCCGCCACAAAGCCCACCAGCTCCGTGCTTTCCGGCGTTGGAATGGCAGCCATCCGCATCAGCGATTTCACCGACGCTGTTTTCGGATCCCCGTAAATCACAGTGCCTGTGATATCGCCTGTCACCGGTGACATGGTAAAGTCATCCGGCAGGAAAACCTGACGGCTCTCCAGTGAAACGGTTTGTGTTGCCGAAGGCGCCTGACTCACCGTGATGGTCACCGACTTCGTTTGCAACACCTGTTTGCCGGCACTGTCTTTTTTCTCGATCGAGACACGATAGGTAAACTGCCCTAACTCACTCCCGGCCTGAAGGTCCAGAATGTTCTGCTCATTCTGACTTCTGGGTTGCAGTGGCTTACCGGCTTCATCTTGCCAGACAATCGCATCCACCGCAGACGGATTCGTAATGGTTGCTTCCAGGACTGAGTTGCCATTGGTTACAATCGTTGATGGAGAAGCGGTCAGCGCGTTAATCACAGATTCCGGCGCATTCAGAGAGCCATCGCTGCATAATATCTGAGTCTCTGTCACTTCATCGCTGTCGAGCACGCTGTTGGTATTTTTATCAACCCCAAGAAATATTTTCTGGCCACCTGCCGGACAGTTCACATCATCCTTGGCAATAAAGGCAATCCCCACCAACGCCTGATCAAAAATGGCACTTCCCTCACCATCTGTGCTTTGCTGCCCGTTATTACAGATGTACTTGGAAGAGACATACTCTGCTGCGTCCAGCTGAGCGTTTTGATTGTCGTCATACCCCGCGATAATCCGGACGCCACCTGTGGCGCAATTCTCGTCATTCACGGCCAGCACTTCTGTTCGGATCATTGCCGTTTTGGCGGATCCAGAGGGATCATCGTTATCATCATCCCAGCAGGCCGTTAACGTGCTGGCCATAATGGTCAGCATTGCGACTTGAATGTTCCTTTTCATTTTTTCACCTAGCACTTTGACATTGAACGGTTTTACATTCGAGACAAATCACCGTCTGCGCCTGATGCGTTCCATCAGGCGCACGTCAGACGTACATCGATTCGGAATGAGTCGACAAGTTGCACCAAGCTCATATCTGCAACTATGCAACGGAGTGTGGTTGAATCCATTTCTAAATGGAACATAGGTTGGGATTTCAGAGGGTGAAATTCATAATTCCACCAAAAAAATTTGATGTAATCGGCATCATTATCTTTCAACTGACCCGCTAAAACGGCCCAGAAATAAAAATCCCCCTCGGCTTTCACCTGAGGGGGATATAAACTCAACTCAAAACAGCGACTGACTCAGGGTTCCAGATTCATCACGATTCGGCCCGTGATCTCCCCTTTCATCATGTCATCAAAGATATCGTTAATCTCTTCCAGTGCTTTCACTTCAATGATGGCTCTGACTTTCCCTTCAGCGGCAAATTGCAGACATTCCTGCAGATCTTGCCGGGTGCCGACAATCGAACCAATCACTTTAATTCCGTTCAGCACGGTATCAAAAATCGGAATCGGCATTTCATCCGGTGGCAAACCAACCAGCACGCAGCTGCCACCACGGCGTACAGAACGGTACGCTTCTTCAAAGGCTGGCTTAGACACCGCCGTACACACCACGCCATGCACGCCGCCTACCAGACGATGAATGGCTTCCGATGGTTTTTCTTTCATGAAATCGATGCAATGCTCAGCACCTAACTCTTTTGCCAGCGCCATTTTCTCAACACCGGTATCCACAGCGATCACATTCATGCCCATCGCTTTGGCATATTGCACGGCCAGATGACCCAGCCCGCCCACACCAATCACGGCCACCCACTGACCCGGTTTCACCTCGGTCACTTTCAGTGCTTTATAAGTCGTGACACCGGCGCAGAACAAGGGCGCAGCGTCGACATAAGATAACCCTTCCGGGATCTTCACAACATACTCGCCATGGGCCAGACAATATTCGGCGTAACCGCCATCAACAGAGTAACCGGCATTGTGCTGATCCAGACACAACGTTTCCCGTCCGGACAGACAGTATTCACAATGACCGCACGCTGAGTACAACCAAGGCACACCCACACGATCGCCAATCTTGAGGTGATGAATCTCACTGCCCACCTGAACAATTTCGCCCACCCCTTCATGACCCGGCACCAGTGGCATTTTCGGCTTCACCGGCCAGTCACCATGACAGGCATGCAAATCGGTATGACACACACCACAGGCATGGATTTTCACCAGCACATCACGAGGTTTCACAGCAGGGACAGGGATATCTTTGATTTCCAGCTTCCCTTTGAATTCATTCACAACAGCGGCTTTCATCGATCCGGCTCCTATACGTTATTGAACAGCCATTGTTACGCAAAAGGTCGTTGAAAATATGGACTCAGATCAATATTCACTTTGTTTTATATCAATCTATCCTGTTATCAATAGCAGCTATTGCTGTTTTGTTGCTGTTTTTTGCTCAGGGTGCTTTGACATTCGGAGGATGCTGATGATGAAAGCACAGGTGTCATTGCCTGTGCTTCACTTGAGGTCAGGCGTGGGATCAATTCAGTGTGACTTTGGTCGAGATGTCCGTCGAGGCACTCAACACTAAACGCCCAATTTCAACTTGGGTTGACGTATTTAGCACATATCGCGTGTCATGTTCTGGAATATAGTGATGTTTGATGTCGTAAATCATCGTGCCACCCCCCAATAACTCAGCATTCGTCCCACTGAGAATATCCAGTTTTGTTTCAGGCTGTACCTTCAAATCGAAATAAGCTTTCTGATCTTCTACTTTCTTCAGCGTAAACAGAACATTCACTGACTCACTCAGTTGATGATCAGACAAGTCATCAATGGGCATTTTGACAGGCAGTGTTTGGCCAATTTCAAAGGTCTTTTGATCAAGATCCATGTACATCGCGGCCTGAGGCAGCAAATCAGTCACGTCACCATCATCAAATTGAATCTTGGAATCACCGAGTGTTTTTTCATAGTGAACCTTGCCATTCGCAGAGCGCGTCGCTAATAAGCTGACGCCTTCGAATTTAGACGGTTCCTGACGCGTTAATTCCTTGCCAGAACCATTTTCAGAAGAAAAATTACGATATTTCTCAATATTCAGTTCGATTGGCACGGAACCATCGGCTGCAAGGTCAGCAGTTGAAACTTTCACAACCCTTTCCGACCTCATCTTCATATCGTCGGGTATCGCGTTGAGAAAAGCCCTAAGTTCTGATGTTTTTCGGCCCTGATAATCCATATCCATTGCTATCGTGAAACTTTCTTCTACGGTAAATTTTTGATTCGGCTGGAAGCTCAGATCAATCGTCACAGAATCCTGAGCAAAAGCAGGAAACGCAGCCAACTGGACACAGAATAACAATGCTGTTTTTTTAATATTCATTGATTACAACTCATTTAAAAAGAATTTCATCAAGTATGCTCATACTTTGATAATCAATGAGTGAATGCGGTCACTTTGCCAGAGAGAATAAATCATACTCAACAAGTATCACCCGTTGTGATGTTCGGTTCTGACAAATACCTGCTTTGGGCCCCCATGAGGCTATGCTGTATTGACCGGGCCAACAACTGGCAGCAATCATAGCCAGCTGTCGACCGCAGATATTTCAACAGTCGGATTGATTACAAGGCACTGAGATCTCCCAGTGAGAAAAACAAGGTTTCCCCGGAACTGTCATCGACCCCATCGTTGTCAGTGACTATAAAAGCCTGACCGTGATGATCAATCGCTAAACCTTCAACTTTATCCACCACATAGCCACCGGTAGATTTCAGCTCAGGAAGGAGATCACGGACCACTTCTTTGCGAACCAGCGGCAAATCTGCCCCCAGATCTGCCGGATGGAGATCTTTCAGCCGGACCCGCGTGATCTGCTTGATTGCCGCCTGCGCTCCAATCTGGTTATCCCGTTCGATCAGATACAGAGAATCGCCATATGCAGCGATTTCAGACAGCCCAACCCAGCCGAAATCAACCGCTTCCAGCGGATATCGGACTGCCTGCCAGCGTTTCTCTTTCAGATGATACGCCAGCAACTTGGTGGTATTTTTCGGATCATCTTTCCAGGGACGCTGTATCGCAACCCACAGCACATCACCAACTTTGGTCACCCCCTCAGCGCCGAACCGGGTTTCATGTTCCAGCAGTCGATCAGGGAAATCGACCTGCGCCAGAATCTCACCCTGAGCATTCACATGATACAAAGCATGCGGCACTGCTTTCTTGCGGTTGCCTTCAGACGCAAGCCAGAAACCACCGTTTCCGTCGAGCGTGATCCCTTCCAGATCCAAACCCTTTGCGGCCTTCCCGTCACGGGTCACCGGAATCATGCGCTCAATCAGAGCCGGCTGCTGACGGGCATCCACCTGAAAAATCGCGGGCTGTTTTTGATAGAAACTATCATTCACCGCATATAAACGTCCCGAATGTTGTTCATCGGCAACCAGTCCGGACAATGCCCCCCAGCCAATCGGCTGACCATTGCGCATCACCGACTGAATTTGTGGATAGACGGCTGCGCCCTGACGCCATTCATAGACCATGACATGGGCACGTGCACCGCCATCTTTCCCCAAATCCGTCTCATTGGCTGTAACAAACAAAGCTCTGTCAGCCAGTGCAATGGCTGACTCCGGCGACATTCCGGATGGCAATAACTGAACAAACTCAGGCGCAGCGCCGGTGTCCCGGTATACCCCGACAACAGAACCACGCTCAGACAACACAAAAATATACTGCTGACTACCAAAGGTGCCAACCGCCAGCCCTTCCGGCTCAATGCCTTTATTTTCAGAGCGTTTCTCCGGATAATGCCCGGCCAACGCGGCACGATGTTCAAAATCCATCCCTGATTCGTAAAGCACTTTGCCCGTTGTATCGAAGATCGTAAACCCACGGGAGCCGCCCTGATAATCGCCTTCATTGGCCGTGACGAAACGGTGATCATCCAGCCATTTCACTGCATCCGGTTCACGACGGACCTGACGCAACGCCCCCTCAAAATGCAAAGCTTTTTCTTCTTTGATATCGACATGATCCAGATTCACTTCCCCGGCAGAGAAATGATTGATCACATTGCCACTGCGACCATCGACAATCACCAGATGGTTATTTTCCTGTAAGGTCACGACAATCTGATTTTGAGCATTGATCGCAACAAATTCCGGCTCAGGATCAGACGGTGCGATTGTCGCCAGCCCGGTCAGATTGACCCAGCGCTTTGCATCACACTGGGGAACCCCGGATTGGAGTGGAATCACCACCAGACCGCCCGCAGGTAATTGCGGCAGCTTCCCGTCATTGAGATCTTCATCGCGCTCATTTTCAATCGCGACCGCCAGCAACGACTTGTCCGGAGAAATAGCGACCGAGTCCGGCTGCCCGCCTAAATCACAACGGGACACTTCCTGCCGCGTTGAAATCCGCCAGTGGGCGAGATAGCCGCCCGGGCGTGTGTAGCTCTCTGAAGTATTGACGGCAATCAGTGCTGAATCACGGGTCACATCCAGCGACGTCGGTTCACCATCCAGTGCAAAGAAACCGGCTGGCTTCGGCTGCCGTGGATCGTTCAAATCCACCACCCCGATGCCTTTTGCAGGGCTATCTGTATACAGAACGAAACGCTGATCATCCGTGGCTGAAATCATCTCTGCCGAAGTTTCATTCTGTTTTGATTGCGTCGCCGGAAGGTTCAGATAGGTTGGAAAAGCGCTGATGCGCTGAAAGGCCCACGGGATGTCCGTTTTTTCTGAAGCCGCATACGTCAGAGGAGAGATCGCAGACAGGCCAGCCGAGACCGTCAGTGCCAGCCATCGTACATTGCGTTTCATCGTCATTCCTTAACTGATTCAAAAGACACAATTTTTAAACAGATGTGTGACAGCGAGGTGACGAAAGCATGTCACAGATGCGACATCCGTTGACGTTCAGATTCTCGACAAGAACCCCTTTTTTCGACAAGAACCCTGCCCCATCAACACATCAGCGAACCATCCAAATTAGTTGTAAATTTACTACAAATTGGCAAATTCAAATCACAAACTGGCAGAAAATCTTGCCAGTTTCAATTTAACTTACGAGTCAAATTTTCTTGTCTTAAAGGTCAGCTTTTGGTTAAATACACTCCGTTTGGCGTTATTCTTAGTCATAGAGAAACTGAATGTTGTCCCAGAACCAAATTTCACACCTGAAGTTATTTTTCTTCACTGTGCTGATCAGCCTGTCTTTCCCGATCGGCAGCCATATTACAGCCACCATGGATCCGCTGGTCGTCACTTGGATGCGCTACCTGCTGGCCAGCCTGCTGTTTGTGGGTCTGCTCGTGATGAAAGGGCAGTTCCGTATGCCTTCAGCCAAAGATCTGGGTCGCTACACGCTCATCAGCCTGCCACCGCTCAGCTATTTTGTTGCCATGTTCATCGCGCTGCGTGACACCAGTCCGTTAGATGCCAGCGCCCTGTATACCACCGTCCCGCTGATGAGTGCTGCACTGGCAGCGGTGATCTTTCGACGCCGGACTTCACTCGCCGTCACTCTGGCACTGCTGGGCGGCATGTTGGGGGCCGGCCTGATCATTTTCAGGGGCGACCTTTCTGCTATCGGTTCTATTGCCATGACGCCATCTAACAAGATTTATCTGCTGGGCTGTCTGGGCATGGCGCTGAACCCCATCATTGTGAAGAAATGCTACAAAGGCGAGTCGTTCGTACATCTGACCTGCTGGACCCTGATTTGCGCCACTGGCCTACTAACGGTCGCAACCGCACCACAGCTGATTGAAACGCAGTGGACACACATTCCGGGGGATGTCTGGCTGGGTATTGGATATCTGGCTGTGTTTGCCACCGCCATCAGCTTCTTCCTGTTCCAGCAAGGCAGTGTGGCACTTGCGCCAGAGCAGGTCTCTGCCTATACCTACCTGATCCCGGTGCTGGTGCTGCTGGTCAACCGTTTCACCGGCAACTTCGTTCCCTGGGAAGAAGTCAGCTATGGCGTAGTCACTGTGCTGCTGTCCATGGCGGTGATGATCCGCCGCGGTACACCGACCAAACCGGCAGTGCCCGCACCACAGGAACAACAGGCAATTGCCGAGTAATTCAATTCAAGCCGGGGAACTGCCCCGGCTTTTTTGTGCGACATCCTTGTTCCTGAGTCAATGTCCCGGCCCTGCTTTGCCAATACTGTGAATGAGTATGGCAACCAAGACAGGCGACCCGTATGACACCCAGACAATCCTTCCTTTGTGAACAACTGCGACTCATCGACGGTGTTGCCCCTTCTCCGGTCAATACGCTCGGCAAGCACAGGAAAATGACCCTGAGTCCCTACCAGTTTTACCGGGGGTCGGCACAGCTTTTCTACGCTGACCTCGCCGAAGGCATGCTGAATTTACCGGACAAGTTACTGGTCAGACAGGGTAAAACGGTCGTGATGGGAGATTGTCATCTGGCCAACTTTGGCTTTCTGACCGAAGAAGGCTCTCATGGGGATCACGTGATTTTTTCCCCCAATGACTTTGACGATGCCTGCGTTGGTTATGGCATCTGGGATCTGGCCCGCTTCCTGACCAGTCTGGCACTGGCGGGGGATTATGGTCAGGGGCTGCTGACAGGTCAATACCGGATAGACGAAGTCAAGATTTCTGACGATTTAACGGCAGTCAGTCAGGAAGATATCAACATCGCCTGTGAGGCATTTCTATCTGCTTACCGGAAGACTTTACGACGCATCATCAACAATGAAGATGAACGGTATCAGGTGCTGAAAAAGTTTAAGAAAGGCCATGTTCTCAGAAAATATTGTCAGAAAGCCGCCAGACGGGCTGCCGGCGGAGAAGATTTTGAAACCAAAAGCCAGCTGGCAAAATCAACAAAATTGATAGCGAACAAGTTACAGTTTGCCAACCGACCAGAGAAGTTTGAACGCCTTGATCCACCCCGCTACGCCGAGCTAGAAACGACCTTTCGTCCTTATCTGAATGATGCAGTGCTGGATATCGTTCAGCGTCTGGGTGCCGGTGTCGGCGCAAACCATGCGGACAGATACTACTTCCTGGTTGGTTCAGCTGGTTTATCCGGCCATGCTGATTTGCCATGCTGCCACATTGTTGAAGTCAAACAGCAGAGTCCGGCGGCTCCCATCCTTGCCTTTCCGCATCTCAGCCCGGCCAATACGCTCAACCCGGCTCACCTGGCCGCAAATTGCCAGCGCCGGCTTCAGCGTCGTCCGGATTTACTGCTGGATGAAGTGTTCTGGCATGATCAGCACTGGCTGGTTCGGTCACGCCACCATGCCCGTCTGTCGGTCAAACCGGAAGCTTTAGTCCTTCACCCTCACGAACCCGGTCAGGCATTCCGTCAATATGCGAAAGCTTGCGGTCGGGCGCTCGCACTGGCCCATTCCCGGGGGGACCGCCGCTCTTTACGGTTTGAGCAATTGATGGTTCAGATACTTCCTGAATGCGACAAAATGTTAATTAAGGATTGCCTGAACTACAGCCAACAGGTGATCACAGACCACGCGCTGCTCTGTGAATTGCTATAGCCCACCGCTCAGTCTTCATCAATCCGCGACTGGGCCGAATGGTCATGATCGCCCCAGGCGCGGTACATTCCTTCGGTATTGAAGCACTGCACCAGATTTCCCCGGGTTCGACGGCAACACAACAGCTTTTCTAACGTTTTCCTGATTTATTCCGTCGGCAACGCTCAGAACAATACTGAACGCTATCCCAGCAGTGTCGCCACTTTTTACGCCAGGTAAAAGGACGTTGGCAAACCGGGCAGAGCTTGGTGGGTAATGGACTGAAAGTCATTGGTATTTAGAGAAATTTCCTGTGTTTGGCATACGGGCTGCCTATGGAGCAACACAGAGACAGTGCTCAAATCCAGACCAGATAGTCGGTGGCTTTTTCCCGCAGGAAAGCAAATTCCTGAAACAGTTCCAGCACTTCACCGCCCCGCCGGTATCTGAGCAACATGCCCCGATCGCCCATCGACATGGCACCGTCAATATATACCCGGTTCCCGCACACTTTGGGTTTCAGCCCGGTCACGATGTTATGCCCCATCAGGACAGCATCAATATGGGCAATATTAGTGTGAGCATCATGGGTGAAGGCTTTCCTGTCCCACAGCGCATAGGTCTTGTCTTCCTGCGTCAGGCATTCTGCATCACATTGGCGGGTAAAGTGCTGCCAGTCATAAGGTTCGGGGACACCGGCGTGAACTAACCCTATCTGATGACCATTAATTTGCAGGGTGTAACACAGGGGCAGCGAGGCAGCAAACGCCAGCATCTCCGTGAGCGTTTCCTGATCACAGTCTTCATGCCAGCGGCCGCCATTCATGAGCCACAGTGCTTTATCGCAGCCCTCATGAATCGCTTGCAGGGCCATTTGTTCATGGTTGCCCTGAATCGCATAAAACGCCGGGTTTTGCTGGACCTCCCGGAGGAGACGTAAGGAATCTGGCCCACGGTCAATCAAATCGCCCAGAATAAACAACCGGTCTCTGACATGACCGTTCTCTGGATACCGGAAACCGACTTTATTCAGCACATCCTGCATCAGCCCGAACTGACCATGGGGATCAGAGAGAAAATAAATATCATCGTGTGTATCGAGCTGAAGGTATTCATGCATCGCTTTGCCAGCCATGTCATTCCGGTGCCTGAATTAAGTTTAGCAACAGAAAATTCCGGCCAACAAGGTCCGGACTGAATCTCAGCATTCAGCCCGGCACAACAGCGCTTAAGGTTCCCGTCTTTCCGGCTGAGCGCTATGCTTCTGACACATGCGCATTCAACGCTTCACTCATGAAATATTGCTTCGCTTGCTGACCGACAAAGCATCGCCCCGGATTATTTCCCGCCATCCATTCATCCGGCCCGAATAAATCAAATAATCCAACTTTCACCAGTGTCGGAATTGCCAATGCCAGTTCTTGTTCGACCTCACCGCGTTGACCCGCGTTATAAAGTTCAATGTTATGGAGCATAGTTGCCACCGTGCCAGTCTGTACGGTGCTGCCATCTTTCAGTTTCACCGCCGGCAGATTCTCACCTTCAGCAACCACCTTTCGGTTTATTGATCCCAGTTGCTCGGTATTTTCCAAAATAGTGTCTGACATGTTTCGCTCTGCAATGGATTAAAAAGGGCCTCCATCTTACGAATAATGCACTTCGTTTCACAGAAAAGTTTGCAGTCATGATGCAATCATGGAAATCAGCACAGACATCAGTCCCCTGAACGAAATCGGAATTCAGAGAACTGACCGGAGAAATGCATCAGGATTCACCGTCTTCCTTCGCAATGGCTTTATAAATGTTCGCGCCAATTGCGGCACCAACAATCGGGGCGACCCAGAACAACCAGAGCTGTGCCAGAGCCCAGCCACCGACATAAATCGCCACACCGGTGCTTCGGGCCGGATTCACAGAGGTATTTGTCACCGGAATCGAAATCAGGTGAATCAAGGTCAGACACAAACCAATTGCAATCGGCGCAAAACTGGCCGGTGCTCTTGCATCCGTCGCCCCCATGATGACAATCAAAAACATCATGGTCATCACCACTTCGCAGACCAGCGCGGAGATCAAAGCATAGCCCCCCGGTGAATGCTCGCCATAACCATTGGCTGCGAAACCAGCGGAAACATCAAAGTCTGCCTGACCGGAGGCAATCACATACAAGACGCCGCCAGCGACAATCCCCCCTAAAACCTGAGCCGCGATATAAGGGAAAAGCTGATTGGCCGGAAATCGCCCGCCAGCCCATAAACCAACCGACACCGCCGGATTCAAATGGCAGCCAGAAATATGTCCAATCGCAAAGGCCATCGTCAGTACAGTCAGACCAAATGCCAATGCCACGCCCGCAAAACCAATGCCCACTTCAGGAAAAGCAGCAGCCAGCACAGCACTGCCACAGCCGCCAAGTACCAGCCAGAACGTACCTACAAATTCAGCCAGATATTTGTTCATTGTCTTACTCCTTCCAACCAACCGATCAAATCTTGTTATTCCAAACAGCCGGTTCCTGTCTTTGCGAGCGTCATGAAAAGAAAAGAAATGAAAAATGCGTCTGACAAGTGCAACGACGTGAGCGGGCTGTTTTTATCAAACAAGTATATGAAACGAGCCGAGGTCAGCCGGCAGCGATGACTGAGAATATCGACTTTAAAGCAATATCTTAATCAAGAGATAAGGAATGAAAGATAAAAATGAGAGAGAACCAAAGAAGCGACATATCGCCAAACGTGAGACTAAGTCTAAAACGCCGCCAGCAATCCTACTGGCGGCAGAAAAACCGTATTCAGAGGTGAAATTAACGCCACATACGCGCCATGACATCGACAGGATTCTGACGAATTCGATGCCAGACCGTCATCACCACATGCCCAATCACAAAGGCAAACAGCAACCAGCCGAGTTCACCGTGCAGGAGATTGCCCAGACCGACCATCCAGTCAATTTTTCCAGTGTCAAACCCATCCATCAACGGTAATCCCAAAGGAGAGAATGCTTTTCCTGAACCATACTGACGCATCATCGCCAAGGCAGGAATCACCAGCATCAATACATACAGCGCCTTGTGTCCGATCAGAGCGGCTTTGCTGACAGACGCCGGACGTCGTGACAGATTGATCAGCGCCCAAGCGAAACGCAGAATAACAAACAGCAATAATAAAAATCCCAAAGGCTTGTGTATTCCCCACATCAATTCATCGAGCCAGGAGTCTTCAAACAGAAATCTGGCGATGGCTGTCAGAAACTGTACAGACAACAAAAGTGTCATTCCCCAGTGAAAAAAACGACTCACGTTGCCATAACGTTCATGATTATCAAAAACCGACATAAAATTGTTCCTTTTTTGCTTCCAGTGCTGATAAGGCTATTTATTTTCAGATCTGTTGACCCTTGCACTATATATAGCCAGACGAAGCTATAGACACAATTTTTGATCAATATATCCGAGGCTGACAAAAAATTTACGTTGATTGACATAACAGAAAAAAATGGGGACTCACACCAGCCATGTTGGGGTCATTGAACTCTGCCGCACGTGATAAGAAGCACCTGACGCAGAACATGACAGGGTCCCGGAAGCGTACGCTTACAAATAGCGCACTGGCGAATGATGTGGTCGATAAGACGACCACGCTTCAAAACGAGGATATCCTCACACGCATTTTCAAAACATAAAACCAGTGCCATGTTTCATTCAGAATCGTCGGCCATTGATACTGAACAAAACATATTTCCTATCCGAATCAAATCATCAGTATCAATAATATCAACATCACAAATGATGCAATTAATCCTATCCATCCCAGAATGATACTGGTTGACTCCGAATATTTGTCATTCAGATTTGGAAATAAAATCACCCCTAAAGACGCCAATGGCATCAATGTGAAGATAAAACCGGCTTTGCCAACAACCTGAATCTCATCGCTGGCAAAGTAATAATGAACCCCCGCATAGATCATCGTCACGATAGCGGCAAGAATGGCATCGGCATAAATAACGCCGTCTTCACTGAAATATAAATAAAACGCAATGAGCCCCATTGCTGTCAGAGCTAACACCATAGTGAACCTCAATGGCCATACGCTGAGAAAGCGCCTTGTCCGAATCATCCCTGAGCACGTTCAACACTCAACGTGCAATTTTACGCAGCGCCTTCAAATCTTCACTCTCGAACGCTTTGGTCTTTTTGGAAGCCACAAACAGAAAGCCAAACACGATCAGCATCACTGCCAGATTTAAGGGTGAATCCACCACCAGCATCGAAAATGCATTCAAACAACCGATAGACGCAGCAATCAACGTTTGATTGGTCAGCGACTTCACGTGCTGAATCGCTTCCTCTTCCGACATCGCCAACACAGAATCGGCTGCAAGAAACATCCCGGCTTCACGACAGGCTTCATACTGTCCCTTAAGATCCTCAGGACTGTTCTTCTCCCGTGCACTGTACTGAAGCCCCTTCTTCATCACAAAATATGTATTCACGCCACCCTCAAAAAAACTTCTCAAATCAACCGGATCATTCAGGCAATTTGCTATTCCCATGCCTGCTAACGTTAGGCGACAACCTGAAACTGTACATTTAGCATGCGCTGACGAACATGCTCAGGCTCGCAAAATCCACCCTGCAAATTTGCCATACCGATAGCGAATGTATATACATTGTATATGCGCGATTCAGAGTGAGCCGGAATGGTCAGTCGCAAAAAATCGAAATCAGGCAAGAAAGACAGTCAGCTCATCATCAGAATCAATGGTGAGGAACGGGATGCCTTTGTTGCATTGTGTGAAGAGATGGATACCAGCGCAGCACGTGAAGTGCGCCGCTTTATCCGTCAGTTTGTGAATGAGAATACTCAACCCGAATAACCGGGCTCTGACGTGCATATCCGCTAACGATCAGGTTGATATGTTAGGCAAAAGCAGTTCCTTTCCTGTCAGCCATTTTCTCAATGAACCCACAGGAGATAAAGAAATGGCAAAAGTTACCAAGAAAGCGAAAAAACTGAAAAAAGAAATCAAAGTGCGTAAAGCGAAAGTTGCGAAGCACGCTGATAAGCTGAAAAAGCTGAAGAAAAAACTGAAAAAAGCCTGATTTTTCAGTGAAATCAATCCGATGGCTACGAGCCATCGGATTTTTGGTTTTTTGATTTACTCGCCGTTAAGCCGTTAAGCCTGCGCTGCTCATCAGCAAACGAAATAACCAGGATATGCAGGCCAATACCGCCACACTGGCCCCCCAAATGCCTGCCAGCCATAACCATTGCCGAAATGTCTTCCTCAACACCGGTTTCTCCTTCTCTAAGATAAATTGCCTGTCTCGTTCTTCAATCAGACCTTTTCAGTGATAGCTTTCTTCCGCGCTCACCTTGCCGCTGAACACCGAATAGCTCCAGAAGGTGTATCCAAGAATAAACGGAATGATAAAGAGTGCGCCCACCAGCATAAATCCCTGACTCTGAGGTGGTGCTGAGGCTTCCCAAATGGAAATATCCGGCGGAATAATATTGGGCCACAGGCTAATCCCAAGTCCGCTGAACCCCAGAAACACAATCCCCAGAGACATCACAAACGGCAGTCGCTCTTTCTGCTTTTGTACCGAGAGCAGAACAGCTTTTGCCAAAAATACAGTCAGCAAAGGCACCGGCGCAAAATAAATCAGGTTCGGCAAACTGAACCAACGCGCAGAAATCGCTTCCTGTGCCAGCGCCGTCCAGACACTGACAACAGCAATGATGACCAGCAACAACCACAGAATTTTGGGCGTCACCCGATACATCAATGCCTGTAATGCACCTTCTGTCTTCATAATCAGCCAACTGCTGCCCAGTAAAGCATAAGCAACGACCAGTCCCAGCCCACAGAACAGTGCGAAAGGTGTCAGCCAGTCAAACGGGCCACCGGCAAAATGCCGCGCTGTCACCGGAAACCCCTCAATCACTGCGCCCACAACCACGCCCTGACTAAAGGTCGCAACGATGGAACCCACCATAAATGCCTTATCCCAGAAGCCAAGATGAGACGGCAATGCCTTAAAGCGGAATTCAAAGGCGACGCCTCTGAAAATCAGCGCGATCAGCATGATCGTCAGCGGAATGGTCAGTGCGTCAATAATCACGGCATAGGCCAGCGGAAAAGCGCCAAACAGACTGGCTCCCCCCAGCACCAGCCAGGTTTCATTGCCATCCCACACCGGGGCGACCGTATTCACCATCAGGTCTTTCTGTTGACTGTCTTTCACCATCGGCATCAGAATGCCAATCCCCAAATCAAAACCATCCATCGTGATGTACATCAGCGTGGCGAAGACAATGATGCCAAACCACAAAACAGACAAATCCACACCCATAACAGCGTCCTTTTTCTCAATGACTCATTCAAACAATGGAACCGATTAAATTCGGCCTGAAACCGTTGGCAGATCATGTTCTTCCGCCTCATGATCGCCGTCAGGTCCAAGCTTGATCTGATGCACCATGTAGTAATAGCCAACCCCAAACACAAAACTGTAAACCACAAAGAAAGTGAGCAGGCTGATGCTCATATGGAGATCCCCGTGGGCCGACACCGCAGACTGTGTTTTCAGCAAACCATGAACCACCCAGGGCTGACGACCGACTTCTGTCGTGATCCAACCAGCCAGAATGGCAATCAGACCGGACGGCCCCATCCATAAGGCAAACTTCAGAAAGAATGCATGGTGATACAGCCTGCCCTTTTGCCGCAGCCACAAGCCCAACACACCTTGCAACAGCATTAACAGCCCGAGTCCGACCATGATTCGGAACGACCAGAACACCACTGGCGCAAAAGGCCGCTCTTCTTCAGGAAAGTCTTTCAGTGCCGGGATCGGCTCTGTCAGGCTGTGTTTCAGGATCACGCTCGCCAGCGCTGGAATTTCAATTGCATAGTCCGTCCGCTCCTGCGCCATATTCGGTAAGCCGAACAGAATCAGCGGTGTTGGCTCGCCACTGGAATTATCCCAGTGCCCTTCAATTGCCGCGATTTTAGCCGGTTGATATTTCAGGGTATTCAAGCCGTGCAAATCGCCGATATAGGCCTGAATGGGCGCGACCAGCAACAACATCCACATCGACATGGAAAACATCTTTCGAATGGCACTGCTTTGATTGCCTCTCAGCAGATGCCAGGCCGCCGAAGCGCCGACAAACAATGCAGAACTCAGAAATGCCGCAACCGTCATGTGCAGTAAACGATACGGAAATGAAGGATTAAAAATCACAGCAAACCAGTCGACCGGCACAACCTGACCCGCCACGATTTCATAACCCTGTGGCGTATGCATCCAGCTGTTTGAAGCCAGAATCCAGAAAGTCGAGATAAGCGTCCCCAGGGCAACCATGCAGGTGGCAAAGAAATGGAGGCGATCGCCAACCCGTTTCCAGCCAAACAGCATCACGCCCAGAAAACCGGCCTCCAGAAAGAAAGCGGTCAGAACTTCATAAGTCAGCAGCGGGCCGGTGATACTGCCGGCAAACTCAGAAAAACCACTCCAATTGGTACCAAACTGATACGCCATCACCAGCCCGGACACCACCCCCATACCAAAATTCACCGCAAAGATTTTCGACCAGAAGTGATACAGGGTTTTGTAGTCTTCCTGGCGGGTTTTCAGCCATAGCCCTTCCAGAACAGCTAAATATGTTGCCAATCCAATGGTAATCGCTGGGAAAATGATGTGAAAAGAAACCGTAAAAGCGAACTGAATTCGCGCAAGCATGAAAGCATCAAGCCCAAACATAAGCTTCCTATTGAGTCGTTATAAAGTACGCTTATATTGAAAGAACCCTGTAATAAAAAAAGATACAGAAAAGCGCTCAAAACCTATAACAGTTATATTAAAAAATTGTTATATTTCCGCCTTATCACTCTTTTCAACCGGACGACACGTTGGCCAAATATGAACAACTGGCGGCACAGATTCGCCAGCAGATTGAATCCGGCATCTGGCGCGCCGGGGAACGCATGCCATCACTGCGGAAACAGACGGAACATTCAGGCATGAGCCTGATGACCGTGATGCATGCCTATCAGTTGCTCGAATCCCAGGGATGGCTGATTGCCCATCCCCGTTCCGGATATACGGTGGCCGACAACATCCAGAGTGTGACCGAACCAGAGAAAGCAGCCGTTGAAACCGCGGAATCTGTCGATATCAACAGCTTTATTTTTGATGTCCTGCAGGCCAGCCGGAAACCCTACATGGTGAACTTTGGATTTGCTTACCCGGACCCCGGTCTGTACCCCCGGCATCAGGTCAATAAATCGCTGATGCATGCCGCCCGCAACCTGCCGGTTTCCAATGCGCTTGATAATCTGCCGCCAGGCAATGACACATTACGGACGATGATTGCCCAGCGCTACGCTGCGAAGGGCGTCAATATTTCCCCGGATGAAATCGTAATTACAGCCGGTGCGCTCGAGGCCCTGAACCTGAGTCTTCAGGCCGTGACCCGACCCGGGGACTGGGTGGTGGTTGAATCGCCAACGTTTTACGGTGCACTCCAGTCATTGGAACGTTTCGGCCTCAAAGCGCTGTCTGTCCGGACAGACCCGAAAACGGGTATCGATCTGGATTCTCTGGAAAGAGCATTCCAGTCCCATCCGGTCAAAGCCTGTTGGCTGATGACCAATCATCAGAACCCGCTTGGTTTCACACTGACTGAAGGAAAAAAGCGCCGCCTGATTTCACTACTGAAGAAGTATCAGGTCGCACTGATAGAAGATGATGTGTACAGCGAACTCTATGCTGGCACAGAGCAACCTTTGCCCGCAAAAGCCTTCGATACCACAGGCAATGTCATGCTGTGTTCTTCGTTTTCAAAATCATTGGTTGCCGGATACCGCATCGGCTGGGTGGCTGCAGGCAAACGGGCCATGGACATCCAGAAGCTTCAGTTAATGAGCACCCTGACGACCAGCGTACCGATCCAGCTTGCGCTGGTCGATTATCTGAACACCCGTCATTATGAACGCCATCTGAAACAGCTCCGGCGTACACTGGACAAAAGAAAGAAAACCATGTGCCAGTTACTTTCCCGGACACTTCCCCCTTCCGTTGAAATCATTCACTCCGAAGGTGGTTATTTTGTCTGGCTGATCCTGCCGCAGCATGCGGATGCCATGGCGATCTACGCGCAGGCGCTGGCAGAAAACATCACGCTGGCCCCCGGTGATATGTTCTCACCCGGCACACAGTTTAACCATTGTCTGCGACTGAATACTTCTTTTGAACTGGATGAGCGGCATACCCAAGCAATTCACCAACTGTCTCGAATCATTCAGCTTCACATCGGTCATTCACACTGAAGCGCCTCATTTGCGCTTCTTCTTACTGCGCTTTTTCCGGTGGGCAAGATTTCACTCCCCTTTAAGAAGGCGCCAATAAAATCTCACGGTAAATAAAAAACCAGCACATATACCCCCAATTAAGAAAAAATCAAACATCGTCTCTCTTTTAGATGAAGGAAATAAATAACTACCCGTAAAGTGTCTGTCACTATTCATAAATTGATAAGACATTAAGTAATACACACCCAGACCAACCCCAGCGGAAATTAAAGCAACCTTCATAGACAGAACAACATCCTTCAACTGTTCTTCCCTCTTTTCAGGGTTTAAAATAAAGAGGAAAAAGTTAAAGAAACAGCCTAGAAATTTGAAAATCGCAAAAAACGAGACAAAAAACGCACCTGTATGGAGTAATGTACCTAGCAAAAAAGAAATGAATGGATGAGATATCAAAAGGTAGCAATAATAAATCATCACAAATATTAAGAAAAAACCATAAATTCTCTTACATATGAGAGTTAATAAATTTAATTGTTTTCGATATTTCATTCGAACTCCCCAATTTCGTTTGTTTTTTGTTCTATTTTCAGTTGTCTGTGCACTCTTTTATTCAATGCAGCGTAGGCATTCATTCTATGGATAACGCTTGAGCGATCATCTCGGCGATAAGAAGCACATCGTATTTTGTCATCGTTCACGCCAGCTTGCCTTCAATTCATGTGAGAATGATTCCCGTATCTCAAACTAACCTTGAGCGTCGCCGATAACTTCGCAGAATGGGACAAATAAGTCTTCTTTGATAGTCATCAAAGGTTCAAAACTTCACCCTGGATACCAAACCCAATCAAAGCAGTGCGATCAACAATAATGAGCCAAAAGATTCCATCTGGGTTCCGGTGTTTTCAAGTTACCACTGTCAAAGCGACCATGAGATCACTTTGATTTAAAATAACCGCATCACACTGAAATCAATTCCATCTGACAGGAAAAAATAAGATGACTTTATCAACCTTAAAATTTTTAACATAAGACCAAATGAATGATAAAACGCCCCTACCCCAACTCCGGAAAACAACAAAAAGGCAATCAAACTGTGTATAGACTTATAAATTAAATCCTTCTCCTCTTTTCTGAGTATGATTGATTTCAAGTAACTCAGAAACGACCCAATGGAGGCAAGTAAATGAATGAAATAAAAATAAATGCGTTCAAGCTCACGAAAGTGATAATAAAAAACCGATATAAGAGAAAGAGTTTTAAAAATAACTATAGAAGTTCAAATTTTTTCACCGATTAATCTAGTTTCCTCGATTTCGTATGCGCTGACAGAGAGGATAAAATATGACACATATCTCATAACCCTCATTCGCGCATCTCCATCGGGAAAAAACCGAAACTCTGGCTTTATTCAGTTTTCTATGATTGAAAAAACCGATAGCTGTTATTGATAAAAACGTCTTTATTCGATTGACAGTCGGACTATATTCAAGTGTGTAAGTCAGAAGGTAACTGTCAAAACCAACCTCAATACCAAGGAACCAAGGAGTCTTGTATGAGTCATGGTAAAAGTGCCGCTTCAGGTGGCTGTCCGGTGATGCACGGCAGTAACACCAACCTACGCGGCTCAGGAACACGCAATGAAGACTGGTGGCCCAATCAACTGAATCTCAAAATCCTTCATCAGAACGACAGAAAGTCAAACCCGATGGGTGAAGGCTTCAATTATGCGGAAGAATTTAAAACGCTCGACCTCAAAGCGGTAAAACAAGATATTGAAAATGTGCTGAAAACATCGCAGGACTGGTGGCCCGCAGATTATGGTCACTATGGCCCCCTGATGATCCGGATGGCCTGGCACGCCGCAGGCACCTACCGGACTGGCGATGGCCGTGGGGGCGCATCCACCGGGAATCAGCGTTTCGCGCCATTAAACAGCTGGCCGGATAACGGTAACCTGGATAAAGCCCGTCGCTTGTTGTGGCCTGTTAAACAGAAATACGGCAAGAAACTCTCCTGGGCTGACCTCTTTATTCTCACCGGGAACGTTGCACTGGAATCTATGGGCTTTAAAACCTTTGGGTTTGGCGGTGGACGGGAAGATATCTGGGAGCCAGAAGTGGATATCTACTGGGGTGCCGAAGATGAATGGCTCGGGAACACACGTTACAGCGGTGAACGCGATCTGGAAAATCCGCTGGCAGCCGTTCAAATGGGTCTGATTTACGTCAACCCAGAAGGCCCGGACGGTAACCCGGATCCCGTCGCTTCCGGCCGTGACGTCCGTGAAACCTTCGCCCGGATGGCAATGAATGACTATGAAACCGTGGCGCTGACTGCCGGGGGTCACACCTTCGGGAAATGCCATGGTGCCGGTGACGCTGCACTGGTCGGCCCGGATCCGGAAGCCGCACCGATCGAACAGATGGGACTTGGCTGGAAAAACGCCCACGGCAGCGGGAAAGGTCGGGATTCCATCACCAGCGGCCTTGAAGGTGCCTGGACCCCAACGCCAACCCAGTGGGACAACACCTACTTTGAAATGCTGTTGGGCAATGAATGGGAACTGACCCAGAGTCCGGCCGGTGCCAATCAGTGGAAAGTGAAAAATGTCACCGATAAGAATCAGGCACCCGACCCGGAAGATGCGTCTCAACGTGTAAACATCATGATGACCACGGCAGATATGTCGATGCGCGAAGATCCGGAATATCGCAAAATTTCCGAACATTTCCGTGCCAATCCGGAAGAGTTTGCCGATGCATTTGCCCGTGCCTGGTTCAAACTGACGCACCGTGATATGGGGCCGAAAGCCCGCTACCTTGGTTCGGAAGTCCCAGCGGAAGATCTCATCTGGCAGGACCCGGTCCCGACGGTGGATCATGAACTGATTTCAGACAGCGACATCGCCGAACTGAAGAAAACCATTCTGGACGCTGGCCTGAGCGTACAGGAACTGGTGTATACCGCCTGGTCTTCCGCGGCCACCTTCCGCGGCTCTGACTGTCGGGGCGGTGCCAACGGTGCCCGGATTCGTCTGGCACCACAAAATAGCTGGGAAGTGAATCAACCCACTCAGCTGAAGAAAGTCCTGAGCACCTATGAAGGGATTCAGAAAGACTTCAATTCGGCTCAGACAGGAAATAAAGCCGTCTCTCTGGCTGATCTGATTGTGCTCGGCGGCGTGGCTGCCATCGAAAAATCCGCGAAAGCCGCCGGGTTCAGCGTCACCGTTCCTTTCTCACCGGGACGGACAGATGCAACAGACGATCAGACCGATGCCGATTCATTTGATGTGCTGGAGCCGGTTGCCGATGGTTTCCGGAATTACCTGAAAACCAAGTTCACCGTGCCTGCCGAAGAAATGCTGCTTGACCGTGCGCAGTTACTGACCCTGACAGCGCCGGAAATGACCGTCCTCATCGGTGGTATGCGTGCACTGGATGCCAATTACGGCGGCTCAAAACAAGGGGTATTTACCAGTAAACCCGGCGTTCTGACCAACGACTTCTTCGTCAATCTGCTTGATATGAACATCGAGTGGTCACCGACCACCGCAGAAGCCGACGAGTTTGAAGGCCGTGATCGTCAGTCCGGTCAGGTGAAATGGACCGCCACCCGCGTTGATCTGGCCTTTGGTGCCAATTCGCAACTCCGTGCCATTGCTGAGGTATACGGGGGTGCCGATGCCAAAGAGAAGTTCGTGCATGACTTCGTCCATGCCTGGACTAAAGTCATGAATGCTGACCGCTTTGATTTAAAATAAGCCGCCTCATTCACCACAGCGCAAAGGCACTTCTCCTGGAAGTGCCTTTTCATAAGCACACCGTACTCATCTCAACCACACATCCAATCCGCTTTCCCCGATACAGCAATCTTAAAATCACTAAGCGACTGTTATTTCACATTTATTTGTTACATCCTCTAGCGGGCTATTTTGATGTCTCAATCTAAATTCAGTAAAACTGTGAATCCTGTCGTATACTTTAATTCATAAAAATTAAATAGATGCTTTGTCAAAACATCATAATTATATTTGCCGTCGGTTGAATGGACTCAATCATATTTTCTGTGAATAGACGAGAGGGTAATGATGATCGTGAAATATGCAAAATTCTCTAAAAGGCATCCTTATATCCATTTTTCCATCATGATTTCCCTGGTTCTCTTATTTTTATTTTCCGCTGTGATGTTGATTGAATATGAAATCATCGCGTTTGCCATTGTCATTCTTTTGATCGGATGCACCCTGCCATTCTTTGCCAAAGTGTCGAAATACAAACAACAATATTTATCCGATTAATCACGCTGCATCTTCGTCAATGGTCATTTTCCTGAATACAAAACGGGCACGCATTCAGCGGTGCCCGTTTTCTCATCGTTCTGACGATGTCGACCCGACATTAGTGATAGGCATCCCCCGGTTTGACCTTACCGCGGAAGACATGATAACCCCAGAGGGTATACATCAGAATCACGGGTAAAATCAGTAAGGTGCCCATTAATGCAAACAACTGACTGGTCGTTGGCGATGCCGCTTCCCAGAGATCAATCGATGGCGGGACGATATTCGGCCAGACACTCAACACCAGTCCCGCATACCCCAGAAAGACCAATCCCAGTGTCGAGATAAACGGTTGATGAGAGTGACGCTGACGTAGGCTCTTCTGCAATGCATACAAGGCGATCACGGCCAGCACAGTGATTCCCCCCGTCAGCAGCCAGTGTGAGCCGTGGAACCAGCGATGTGCAATATCTTTGTGAATAAAAGCCGTCCAGCCACAGGTGATCACAATCACCCATGCCAGCAGATAAGCCAGCGGACGACTGAAATGGCGCATTCGCGCTTCCAGCATGCCTTCCGTTTTAATCAGCAGCCAGGTGCTGCCCAGCAACGCATAAGTCAGGACCAGCCCTACACCACAAAACAGCGGGAATGGTGAAAACCAGTCAAAGGCGCCGCCCGCGAACTGGCGATCCACCACCGGAATCCCAGAGACATAAGTTCCCAGTGCCACGCCCTGGAAAAAGGTCGCCAGCACAGACCCGCCAATAAAAGCTTTATCCCAGATATGACGCTGCTCTGGTTCCGCTTTAAAGCGAAATTCAAAGGCAACGCCACGAAGAATCAGCCCGGCCAGCACAAAAATCAGCGGCAGATAGAGCGCCTCAAAGATGAGTGAATACGCAAGTGGAAATGCCCCGAACATTGCCGCCGCACCAAAGACAATCCAGGTTTCATTCCCGTCCCAGACCGGTGCGACAGTGTTCATCATGACATCCCGTTCTTCCGAATCGGAAATAAACGGAAACAGGATGCCCAGCCCTAAGTCGAAACCATCTAAAATCACGTACATCATGATGCCGAAGGCAATGAGAACGCTCCAGATAATCGACAGATCAATGCCTTGTATATCCATGATTTCCTCTCCTTATTCTGTGACCGACTGAGGTTTCAGCGATGGCAGCCCTTCTTGAGGCTGAAGCCCGTATAAGCCTTTCGGACCTTTGTTGACAAGTCGCATCATGTAGCCAATCCCGACGGTGAATACTGAAAAGTACACCACCACAAACACAGCCAGCGAGATGGTCATCTGAACCACGTCATGATTCGAGACCGCGTCATGCGTCCGCATCATGCCGTATACAACCCAGGGCTGACGGCCAACTTCAGTGGTGAACCACCCGGCCAGCAGCGCAATCAGCCCTGATGGCCCCATCAGCAGCATGAAACGCAGGAAAGTTTTGTTCTGATACAGCGTACCTTTGCGACGCAGAACCAGGGCCACCAGACTGGAAAGCAACATCAGCATGCCCAGACCCGCCATGATGCGAAAGCTCCAGAAGACAAGCGTTGAATTCGGACGGTCTTCTTTCGGAAAACTTTTCAGTGCCGGGATCTGCCTGTCCAGACTGTGGGTCAGAATCAGGCTGCCTAAATAGGGAATTTCCAGGCTGTATCGGGTCTTTTCCGCATCCATATCCGGAATGCCGAACAGGATCAGCGGTGTGGCCTCACCCGGTTTGTTGTCCCAGTGACCTTCAATCGCAGCGATTTTGGCGGGCTGGTGTTCCAGTGTATTCAACCCGTGGGCATCGCCGACAAACGCCTGAATCGGGGCAACCAGCAAAATCATCCACATCGCCATCGACAGCATTTTCCGGATTTCAGCGGTATTGCGTCCGCGCAGTAAGTGCCATGCTGCGGATGCTGCCACAAAAAAGGCAGTCGACAGGAAAGCAGCCAGCGCCATGTGCACCAGCCGGTAAGGGAAAGACGGGTTAAATACGATTTTGAACCAGTCGAGCGGCACAATGCGGCCGTCCACAATTTCAATGCCCTGCGGCGTCTGCATCCAGCTGTTCGAAGACAGAATCCAGAAGGTCGAAATCAGCGTCCCGAT
Source organism: Photobacterium galatheae (assembly GCF_000695255.1). GTDB lineage: Bacteria > Pseudomonadota > Gammaproteobacteria > Enterobacterales > Vibrionaceae > Photobacterium > Photobacterium galatheae. The sequence continues at coordinate 61,500 of NZ_JMIB01000031.1, forward strand.
CGCCACCATCACCGTTGCAAAAAAGTGCATCCGGCGGCTGACACGTTCCCAGCCGAACAGCATCACACCCAGGAAACCGGCTTCAAGGAAGAAAGCCGTCAGCACTTCATAGGTCAGCAACGGTCCGGTCACACTGCCGGCAAAGTCGGAAAAACGCGCCCAGTTGGTGCCAAACTCATAAGACATTACCAGCCCGGACACCACGCCCATGCCAAAGTTGACGGCAAAGATTTTCGACCAGAAGTAATACAGGTTCTTATAAACTTGGTTTCCGGTTTTCAACCAGCGCCATTCAAGCACAGCCAGATAGCTGGCTAAGCCGATGGTGATGGCCGGAAAGATAATATGAAAGGAGACCGTAAACGCGAACTGAATCCGCGCCAGATCCAATGCTTCTAAATGAAACATACAACTATCCTTTTCGATAACGACTTATCTGATCAGGGCAGCCGTTGTCGGCTGCCGTTTGAAACGTCAGTCAGTAAAAATTGAGGTTATACAGCTGATGACGGAATTCGGTTGTCTGCCTGTGATTTCTCCAGTCGGATCGCCACAAATTTCGATGTCGGCGTAAAAGTCCGGTCGCCGTAACTTTCCAGCGGCACCAGCGGGTTGGTTTCCGGGTAATAAGCGGCTGCCTGACCGGACGGAATGTCGTAGGCCACCAGCATAAACCCGGAGACCCGGCGCGCTTTGCCGTCTTCCCACAAAGAAACCAGATCCACTTTTTCGCCCGGTTCGAACCCGAGGCGGCGAATATCCGCTTCATTGGCAAATACCACCTCCCGGATACCGAAGACACCCCGATAACGGTCATCCAGCCCATAGAGGGTGGTGTTGTACTGATCATGCGAGCGCATGGTTTGCAGGATCAGGTCCGGCTTCTCGCCACGCGCCAGCACGGTTTCATTCACCAACTGCTGCGGCAGTTCACACGGCGTGAACTGCGCCTTCCCGCTTGGGGTATGCCATTGGCGCTGGGCGGCCGAGTTCCCCAGATGGAAACCACCCGGATGTTTCAGCTTCTCATTGAAGTGCTCAAAGCCCGGGATCGTATCGGCAATCAGGTCGCGAATCCGGCTGTAATCTGCCACGACCCAATCCCAGTCCACCGGGTGATCGCCCAGCGTCGCTTTCGCCATCCCTGCAATAATGGCTGGCTCAGAACGCAACTGAGGGGAGCGGGGTTTCAGCTGACCATAAGAAATATGAACCATGCTGAAGGTGTCTTCCACGGTAACCCCCTGAGGCCCTTCCGCCTGTTGATCCACTTCAGTCCGGCCCAGACACGGCAGGATCAGCGCTTCCCGACCGGTCACCAGATGGCCCCGGTTGAGCTTGGTTGAGATTTGCACGGTCAGGTCACAGTTTCGCAGCGCAGCATGGGTACGCGGGGTATCCGGAGTTGCCTGTGCAAAGTTACCGCCCAGACCGACAAAAACTTTGGCACGCTTTTCTTCCATCGCCTGAATCGCCAGTACCGCGTTATGCCCATGCATCCGGGGCACCCGGAATCTGAATCTGTCTTCCAGTGCGTTCAGCAGTGCTTCCGGCGGCTGTTCATCAATCCCCATAGTGCGGTCACCCTGCACATTACTGTGCCCGCGCACCGGAGACAGCCCTGCTCCCGGTTTCCCGACATTTCCGCGCAGTAATTGCAGATTGACGACCTCCTGAATGGTCGGCACCGAGTGGCGGTGCTGCGTCAGGCCCATCGCCCAGCACATCACCACTCTTTCGGCACGGCGGTACATTCGGGCTGCCATTTCAATTTCTGCCAGCGTCAGGCCCGATTGTTCGACAATATGATCCCAGCTGGTGGCATCGACTTCGGCCAGATACTGATCCAGTCCTGTGGTATGACGTTCAATGAATTCATGGTCGAACACGGCCGGTTCGCCTTTTGCCTGTGCTTCACGCTCCCAGTGCAGCAAAAACTTCGCCATGCCGCGCATCGCAGCCATGTCGCCGCCGAGTGCCGGACGGAAATAAGCGGTATTGGTCGGTTCCGAGCCATTACTCAGCATTTCAAACGGGTGCTGCGGGTGCTGAAAACGTTCCAGACCGCGCTCTTTCAGCGGGTTAAAGCAGACCACCTGCGCGCCGCGCTTCACTGCTTCACGCAATGGCTCCAGCATCCGCGGATGATTGGTGCCCGGATTCTGACCGATCACGAAGATAGCATCGGCCAGTTCCAGATCCTCAAACACTACGGTGCCTTTGCCGACGCCAATGGTGTCGGACATCCCTATCCCGCTGGCCTCATGACACATATTCGAGCAATCCGGAAAATTATTGGTACCGAAAGCACGGACAAACAGCTGATACAGATAAGCGGCTTCGTTGCTGGCACGGCCTGAAGTGTAGAACTCCGCCTGATCCGGCGATTCAAGGTTGTTCAGGTGACGGGCAATCAGCGCAAATGCATCTTGCCAGCTGATGGGTTCATAATGGTCACTTTCAGCGTTGTAACGCATCGGGTGAGACAGACGACCCTGATATTCCAGCCAGTAATCACTTTGTTTCAGCAGTTCAGAGACGCTGTATTGCGCAAAGAAATTCGGATCAACCAGACGCCCGCTGGCTTCCCAGTTCACCGCTTTGGCACCGTTTTCACAGAACTTCACGAGTCCGTCTTCCGGTGATTCACCCCAGGCACACCCCGGGCAGTCAAAGCCGCCGTTCTGGTTGGTTTTCAGCATGGCCCTGAGATTTCGAAACGCATTCTCACTGCCCAGCCAGCTTTTGGTGACACTTTTTAACGCCCCCCAGCCAGCAGCCGGACCCTTGTAATCCCTGATATTTTCTTTATGGTTCATCAAAGTATGCCTCAGATTAGGATCACTGAAATGCCAGTCGTCACGAATGCGTGCATGTTGGTCACGGCGCATCATCAGAGATTCAGCGTTCTCTGATATAAACTGACATCCGTTTCATTGTTTGCAGATGAATTTCATGCGGAACCCAGAATAAGGTCTGCATCTAAAATGATCTGAATCAAAGATTATGACGATTCAAGGGAGGCGTCTAATTGATATGATTGAAGAGGTCATCAATGCGGTCTATCAAGAAGATTAAATATCAAAAAATACTTTAATCTCAGCCCGTTAAGATATATAAAAACACACATCACGCAAGCATGAAATAATTTCAAATCACCACCATGATTCCTCTGAAAATATTTCCCTCTGCAATCTCCCGCCTTCATCAATACGATTTATCACCTGGTAGAAATAATCAATTTGACCGTCAAAATTGAGCTGAATAGGCTTTAATGAACAGCCCACTGAAATATGATTCATCACAAAACACTGCCAAATCTTCAACAATATCTCATAGATAAAAACGCTATTTCTGTGCAAACAGGAACTAATTGAAAACAAGCTTTCCCAAAAGAGTTCAGGTAGACCATGATCGTCCATCCCAAACCGAAATTGTCGGATATCCTTTTTTCATTAAAAGGGTCCATCGCCAAACGCATTGCGCTCCGCAGCCTGATGGTCACGGCGCTGGCATCACTGATTGTCTTGATCGAGGTGCTTTACCCGGCGTTATTTTCCCGCGTCAACGCAACACCTTTTACATTATTAGGGATTTCTCTGTCCATATTCATGAGTTTCCGGAATAACGCCTGTTATGGTCGCTGGTGGGAAGGCCGTCAGGCCTGGGGCAAAGTCATGATTGAAATGCGTTCATTTGCCCGGGCCAGCATCGCTATCACAGAGCCGGCGAAACGCGAAGCCATGCTCAGAGAACTGTGCGGTTATGCCCATGCGCTGAATGCCCGACTGCGCGGTGAAAATGAACAGCATGCCGCGAGCCCCTGGGTATCGAACATCCCGGGTATTTACGGCCAGAACATCAGTGACGGCATTCTGAGAAATATCAGCCGGCAATGTTCCGAGCTGGCGGAATCCAATGCCATCAGTGACTGGCGTTACATCACGCTGGAAAAATGCCTGTATGGTCTGTCTGAGGCACAGGCAACCTGCGAGCGGATCAAGGGTACGCCCCTGCCGTTTCCCTATACGCTGTTACTGCACCGGACCATTTATATTTTTTGCCTCCTGCTGCCCTTCGCGATGGCTGAGCCTCTGGGCTGGCTGGCACCGGTATTCACAACAATTGTCAGTTATACCTTCTTCGGACTGGATGCCATCGGTGACGAGCTGGAAGACCCCTTTGGCCGGGATGAAAATGATCTGCCGACCGATGCTTTTGTCCGCACCATTGAACGCGACCTGCTGGATGCGCTGGGACACACGGATTTGCCAGCGCCATTAGCGCCAGTGGATTATGTACTGAACTGAGCAGCGGCAGGTGAACCGCACAGCCCCTATCAACTGCGACTGACGATCCAGATCAATCAACAAATCACCCAAGCTGTGATAAACCTTATCTATCAGTCCATTGACGCCGTCTATTGGACGATGAAGCATAAACGTTATATTTTTGAGCGTGATCATTCAACAGGTTGTAAACGATATGAATCAGAATCCGATTTCCTTTTCTGTGCTCCTCCTTGCCGGCGGACAAGGCTCACGCATGGGGGGCAAAGACAAAGGACTGGTTCCGTTTCGTGGCCGGCCACTGATTGCCAGCCTGTATGACGTCGTCAGACCGCTGACGGATGACTTGCTGATTTCCTGCAACCGGAACACGCAAACCTACGCGGCCTACTGCGATCGGACGCTGTCCGACGACGTTGAAGGATTTCCAGGCCCGCTGGCCGGTATCCTGAAGGGTCTGGCGGAAGCCAGATATGACTGGCTGCTGTTGTTTCCCTGCGATGCGCCCCTGCTGAACCAAACCCTGATTGATCAGATGCTGACCGCGGCATCCACCCAAACGCCCCGTCCGGCGATGGTCCGTCAGGGCCAGCAGTGGCAGCCCATGTTCAGCTTGATCCCCAAGGCTTTGCTGCCTGAGTTACAAGCCGCATGGCAGTCGGGTGAACGCAGCCTGATGACGATTCTGAAACAGCATGATGTGATTGCCATCGATTGTGATGAGAACGATCCACGGCTTCAGAACGTCAATACGCCGCAACAATTACTCAATTTGCACCATGATTAGTACATATCCCCGAACGTTCTGAAGCTTCAGCCAATGCTGATGCATCTTCAGGAATGCCGGGGTAAATGCATTTTCCCCAATAAAAACAAACCCTCAGGGTAAAACATGGATATCAAACAACTGAAGTACCTGATCGCGCTGGATCAAACCCGGCATTTCGGTCAGGCGGCAGCCCTCTGCCACATTACTCAGCCCACCCTCTCGATGCGGATCCGTAATCTGGAGGACGAGCTGGATCTGGTGCTGATCACCCGCGGACAGCGATTCGAAGGCTTTACCGAAGAAGGCGAACGCATCCTGGCCTGGGCACGAACCCTGCTCGCCGCCCATGACGGTTTGCAGGCCGAAGCGGCCAGTTGCCGCGGACAGCTGGTCGGTAGCCTGCGTCTTGGGATGGTCCCACTGGCAAGCCTCAACCCCATGCAACTGCTCGAACCTTTATCTAAACGCTACCCCGAGTTGAATTTCCAACTCAGTTCTCTCACCTCAGAACAGGTCATTGATCAACTTAACCGCAACCAGCTCGATCTGGGCTTTTGCTATCTCGATCAGGTCGACACTCAGTTTTTCGATGTCATCCGGCTCACCGCCACCAGCATGGGCCTGCTACATGACATCCGTCACTTTCAATTCGACGACGCAGCTCTCAGCTGGGAAGCCGTTGCCCGGCAACCACTGGGGTTGCTCACCAAAGGCATGCACTACCGCCAGTCGATTGATCTCAGCTTCCGCAGTCACGACATCGACCCGCACACCATACTGGAAAGCGATTCGACCTTTCAGCTGATTCAGGCCGTGAACGCAGGCATTTGCTGTGCCATCATGCCTCTGAGAAGCGGGATTGAGGCGATGAATGAACACCTGAACATCGTGCCCATCACCGATGCCGTCATTCACTCGCCGCTCGGACTGGTCATGCGCCGCAGCGAGCCCCGTTCAGCACTGGCCGAAAAATGTTTTACGGAAGCAAAAGAAATTTTGCAAACCAGTCAAACACCATAGAGCCGCCTTATCAGGCCATCAAAACAAGCCATTGGACAACAGACAGGCAGTTGCGTAGCCTGTCTGTATTCTTCATCAACCCCTGAGTTTCCGGTAGCAGGCAGTATCATGAGTGACCCTGAAAAAAATGCGTGTGATATGTCAGATGTAAACGCAGCCCCGCCTTCTCCTGACGCATTCACTTATGTTGAACTGCTTGATGATACTCAGGCAAGCGTTACAAACAGTGCGCGCTTAGCCAGCGAAACAGCGCTGTCGATCAGCTATAACGGCATCAGTCAGGCCGTCATGATGGTTACCCCGGGCAATCTTGAAGATTTCGTCAAAGGATTCAGCCTGAGCAACGACATTGTCAGCTCAGTCGGAGAAATTTACGACATCACCCTGACAACCGGATGTGATTCACATCATGCGGAAGTGGAAATTTCCAACCGGGCTTTCTGGTCGCTGAAAAATCACCGTCGTCAGTTAGCAGGTACCAGCGGTTGCGGAATATGTGGTGTGGAAGCGATTGAACAGGCCCTGCCGCCCTTAACACCGCTCACGCCGGTGCCGCCCCCCAAAGCCAGCCTGCTGCACAATCTGCGGACGCGTATCAGTGAAGCGCAGGAAGTGGCCCGCAGCAGCGGCGCGCTGCACGCGGCGTTATATGTCGATGCCGCAGGCAACATCCAGCTCTGCCGGGAAGACATCGGCCGTCATAATGCACTGGACAAACTGATCGGTGCCATGGCTGCTGCCCGCATCAACCCGGAATCCGGCTTCGCCGTCATCACCAGCCGGTGCAGCCTGGAACTCATCCAGAAGGCTGTCCGCGCCAGAATCGGCACACTTGTCAGCCTCTCCGCCCCTACGGCAATGACCGTCCGCTGGGCGCGTCACAACAACCTGAATCTCATCCATTTACCGCACCGGAGCGCACCGAGGTTGTATAGCGGGGGGTAATTGATTCATTCCAGCGTTGAGGCGGACATGCTTTCTGTACATGGTCTGGATGATCAGCCACAAACTGTCTGGCGGCAGATAAACTTTCCGGCAAGGCGGGAGCACCATGACTGCCGCTACCGACGTATCGAAAGCCACTTTCCCATAAATAGCGAACCGCTCGCCATTGCTTATTTGACTGACGATTAGGACTGCGAAAATTACGCCCCATAAACGCAAGCGCATGACCGCAGTTTGGACAAACATGATTCCTTTCAGACACTGATAACCAGGCACTGTAATCATTCGAACTGATCCGTGCGGCTCTTTGAAAGGTGACCTGACATTCAAAGCAGGCAAATGGATACAGTGGCTGCATCTGTTATCTCTTTCTTTTGTCGTCAAAAGCGGAATAAAATGATAAGGACAGACGCCTTTAGAAGAAAAAACACCTCTATCATTTTCATCAATTCCAGATCAAACTCTCACATCGTCAGAATACTCAACACGTGCTTCCTTCCGATGTTTCCGCTCGCCTAAAAGTCACACCAGAGGCATAAACTCTAATTTGTAAGTCAAATATTATGCCAATTGGTATTCTAAATGAGCTTCCGCCAGTGATTCATTGGACTCTGTAAGGCGCAAAATCAGTTTTCGTTTAGGATGGTCATTCCGATATTTTGTATTTTTCCTAATAGCAGGCAATAGAAATATAGCACCAGATATAATCAAGTGAACATAAATAGAACTCCGTAAATGAACACATTTCAATAACCAATATTCATTGCCTGACAGATTCAAATACACCGTAACCTTGCTTAGGAACTAAATATTCAGAATCCAATCTAAATTTAACACTATAGTCTAATCTTACTTGTTTGATTGTAATGTGATCCCTGTCTAGCTAGACTACAAGAGGTAACTCTAGAACAGATATTGCCTCTACAATTGCTTGTGCAGAAGTACAATCTGAATGGTTAAATCCGATAAACACCTCTCCATGCTCTTCCATGATGATAAGATTGGATTCATTGTCACTAATAGATTCGACTATTTTATACCCAAGCTCTACAGTTCCATATTCAATTGGCTCAATTCTGGGAAACATAGTTGCATTAGGGTTTCTTGTAAATCTACGACTGTCATGTGTATGAATTAACTCAACAGCATTAGAGTTTTGATATACAATCATAGCCTCAACAGAATCAGATGATGGAACAAACGCACCCGAATAATGAAGTAAATTATCTCGTTGGCAATAACTATGGATGACTGAGACCCTGTCTAAAGAAAGATTCTTATCTTTTCGCGTTTTTGTAGCCGTGATATAAACAACCCCTTCAAACTTTATAGAAAAATATCCATCAGTATAAGACCTGTGAAACATATTATATGAATCATATAATTCAGCTGCTCTATAAAAAAACTTCTTTACTTCATCAGGTAAGGTGTCAGCAACCGATTCAGATGAAATGCAAACTGGCGTATATTTGACTCTAATCGTGTCACATATTATATTATCCACCAACTTAAGCGGCGAGACAGTGAAATGGCCCTGATAATAGGTGTCAGGTCGCATAATATTAAAGCAGTCTAAGCTAGCTTCTCGTATTACTTTCTCTTTCTCAATTAGATCTTGATAGCAAGCAGCATGACTTTCATCCTCATAAGAAAAGGCTACAGAAATCGATTTATACGCTGTAGGCAAAGTGAACAAAATACTAGAAATGATATCTTGGCTGAAAGAACTCTTTAGTCTAAATATAAAATGCACTATCTCTGTATTAATGGAAACATTATCAATATCATTTACGCTATCCAATATCAATAAAGTAATATCATATTTATCAGCAACATTTTTAGCGCCAGATAAAAGAAACTCATCTCGAAACTCATCAACAAGACAAACGGTTACTGTGCTTCCAGAGATCGGCTTACTAAAATCATGCATACAAACTCCTAAAAAAATATTTGTGAAATAATAGAGCCAGGGAAAGCTTTACTATAATCAGGGGAACTATGGTGTGTAATTTTCAAACCGTTTTTAATAGCTAAAAATTGAATCAACTCGAACGAATGAAAGTTTTCTCTAGATATGTAATTTATAATGTCATTATTAACACGTATACTGACTTTTAAGTTTGCTGTATGTGAATAGGGATCAAACACGGGTTGCTCACTTGGCCAACTGCAAGAAACATCATCGTTACCCAAAGACGTAGTTCTTGTCACTATCGATAAATTCTGAAACCCCTGGTAAATTGTATCCATTGAGTGAGACTCAATAAAAAGTGATGCACCTTTATTAGCAGCTGATTTGCACTGCAAAATTAACTCATTGAACTCGAGTATATTCAAATACCCACACGAATAACGAAGTAAAAAGAAAGCATCAAAATTACTAAAATTCTGGGGTACTTGGAAGAATGGTAGAGTGCCAATAATATAAGAGTTATCATCATAGTTTCCAGCATCTATAGCACTGCGTTTCATATCTAATGAACTATCAACAGCAACACAATCAAAACCCATTTTTCTAAGCTCGAGACCATGCATTCCCTGACCAGAAAATAACTCTACCATCCTCTTACAATTACTCGACGTAGTTTTAATTAACGTTTCAGCTTGCAAACGAAAATCCCTATCGTTTGAAATTGCATTGTACAGATCGGCATTCTGTAAATATAATGAATTAATATTTTTCATTAACAATAGACTCTAAGTTTTGGTTATTTTTTTTCCTGAATATAGGTAATAAAAACAATGGGAACAATGCTACAATTCCCATTATCATTAACGTAGGAGTTGCTGAATATGATTCATAAATAATAGTAATAACAAATGCTCCCATACTGGAAAGCAATCTTTCAAAACTTGATAGTACAGATAACCCAAACACTCTATTTGAATCACTAAAAAAAGAATTATTCAATTCACTAAGTGAACCATACTCCAAATCACCAAATATGAACATACAAAAAGTAAATAAAACCAAAAGAAATGTACTATCGACAAATATACCCATCAACAAAAAACTAATAGAAAACAACGCTCTGAGATAAAATATTCTTTTTGTTAAATCTGGAATTATACTTACTGAAATGTTTATTATGTAAATCAAGGATAGACCACTAACCAAATATGATAACCCATACACCACCGTATTATTTACTAACCCTTCCCCAAACTCTAAATTAATGTAAATTTCAAATATCGGCATCCATATCACTGCATAACCACTGTATACAAAACCTAAAACGGCATTAAAAAACAATATAAATATAAAGTTTTTATCAAACAGAAAACCCATGTATTCACTTTTAGAATGTTTTACTTCATCTTCTTTATTTTCCGAATAATAATCAATAATTAAAAATGAAAGAAGCGCATAAAACAATAGAAATGCAAACATAATATAAAACACTGTATCAAATCCATACTTAGTGGTTATAACAGCGCTTATTACCATACCAAAAAATGTTGCCAAATTTGATACAACTCTTGCATTACTAAAAACTTTAGACTGATTTATCTGTAACTTTAACTTATTACTGCTATTTACAACCCAGCCCTGCAAAACCCCTGAAAAATTAGAAATCCCAATCCCCCATAAAATGAATGCAATTATCATTATTTCAAATCGATCACTAAATTTAAACAGAATGGAAGATAAAGACTCAATCAATATACCTAAAATAAATACAATTTTTTTATTAATTTTATCAGCAAGAATACCTAAAGGTACATCACTGCAAAATACAGTAATTGACATGATTGTATAACCCATGCCAATTTGCACAATACTAAACCCTTCTCCAAGCAGGAAAAGAGTCAGTATAGGAAATTTCATAGTCACAACGAAGCGATAAAGTCCTATAAGAGTGTAGTATTTAATTTTGATATTATTTGAATTTATTGTCCCCAAAACATTCATTTTTCACCTACAATTTCTTAAATCTTTGGATGACTTCGTTTATGGGCGGGATAGCGATATCAAATCCATGATCACCTAACTGAATTGGCTCACAATCGACGTCAGAGATGGTCTCACTTTTTGTACAACACTCAGAAAGATGCATAGGAAGGACTTTACAGTTAAATGAATAAACCATCTTGAACAAATCAATTTGGTTATTTCGAATAGAACCCTCACTTAAAAATAAATTTCCTTTCTCAAATTGTTCAAGGAAATAGGATGCACAAAAAACACTAAACTTATCGATGTTCGCGAACCAAACCTCTACCTTTTTCTTATCTTCATCCTTTAGTTTTTGATACGTAAGGTTTAGTTCAGTACTTTTTTTTTCATTTTCATAAGCCAATGTTCTGAACAGTTCTATCAGAGGTTCTAGGTTGTTGTCGAAAGCAAATTTAGGTGACGTATGAGCCTGCATATACATTGTCCAGTTTGTATATGTCTTGTCTGAGAATTTATATTTTTCTAATCCTTTATTACCCCAACTATGCTCTGCATTCACAAGAAACGTCTGAATTCTCAAAGATGCTGCAAATTTATGCTTAAGAAGCTTAGCAATAGTATCCACGTTATGCCTAATAGACACCGTCGTTGAATTTCTATTGAATGGTATCATGCTTAAGAAAACACCAATGTTTAAATCTAGAAGTTTTGTAACACAGCGTGAAATTTCTAATGGTTTTATGTCTTTCTTTAATGCTATAAGATCTTCTTCAAAGAAAGACTCAGCACCTAGATATACATTATACAAACCACTGTCTTTCAGTAAATCAAACTGATTAAATTTAATTAACGTGTCGGCTCTTGAGTAGATCATGTATTTAATATCAGGAAATCGTTTACTTATTGTTTTCAATAATTCAATTTTCTCCCTATGATGTCGTTTAGATGGCCCCAAAAACTCTAAATCAAAAAACAAAAACTTCCTAATACCGTCATTATAATAAGTGTCAATATCATGAACTATTTGGTCATTATTTCTAACCATCCATTTCTTTTCATACACATTAGAGTTATTTACAAAGCAAAAATCACAATTAAAAAGACAACCCCTGGTCGTCTCAATCGCCGCAACAAACAGTCTTTTTTTATCTTCATTTACAATTGAAGATTTATAATAAGGTGAAGAAATACTACAGGTTTCATAGCTATATTTCTTTTCTGTTTTAAATGTCAAACCTAAAATCTTAACTAACGATTTTTCATCATGAATAACCGTAATGACATTTTCGCTTCCAATGCCACTAAACTTAGTATCTATTGTTGATACTTGTCCATAGACAATAACTGTTGAATCCTTTCTTTTCCTTAATATATTTTGAACTAACCTCATCCCATAATGCGGAGCCGCTCCCTTTTCTCTGATAGCTACAATATAAAAGTCACTATCACAAGATAAATAATCACTTTCTTCATGCTCAGGATTAAGTACAAAGTCGACAACATTAAAAGATATATTTTCTTTTATGTTCCTTTCAAGAAAGCCCAATAAGTAGGATATAATTGGATCTTCATACGTGGCAATACAATTATATTTATCTGCCATTGGTGGTCTGATTATCGTTATATTCAAGAGCGGCTCCATTTAAAATTTAACCCTCTGACGATTGAAATGAAATGAAGCTCAGACGTGCATCATCCATTACAGCAGCAGGAGTTAATTCTTCGTTGAAAAAATCATTCATCACATCATCAATATCCATAACCTATTCCTTTAATGGTAAATTACTCAATAGATACAGCTTATCAATCAGCTGCCTTTATCACACTACTTTAGACATCATCATATTCATAGCATTACAACTTTATTTTTTGATAAATTGAGACTCAGATCTGCCGAACAATTATTATGGATATAGTCAATAAAGGACAAAAAAATGATTTCCCGTCCAGTTTAGACTGTCTCAGCATAAGGGAAGTGGACAATACCACTACTTTCCCAATTTAATTACAGTCTAAAACGAATATAGACAAGATTAAGATTAAAGAGACAGACACCTTAATACCTTAATAAGAAAAAAAACACCTCTATCATTTTCAGACCGAACTCTCGCCTTCATCACTTATTCCTTTCCCCAAAAAACAAACTGAAATACTGTTCATTCATCCAGCAATCATTCATTCAAGAACCATGACAACAGCACGAAGCCAACTCATTAG
>NZ_JMIB01000032.1 GCF_000695255.1 Photobacterium galatheae
AACTTTTTTTCCCCCCCCCCCCCCGCAATTCCCCGTGTTTAGCAGCCCATCTTAGCTTTTTGAATTTCAGGTTTTGTCATCGCTATTTTGTGCGGTGGATCATCGTTGTTGATTCAGGATGTGTTGTTTTTCCTCGTGTGTTATGACACGACGCAGTTATTCCGTTCGTGATATGCCTGTTGATGCGTATTTTGTCTTGAGCATGGTATATTTTGACAAAACCGAATGATCTGACTGACGGAGTGAGCAATGGGACCCAAGGATGGGCGTATTCCTTTAAATGTTTCTTTCTTAAAAACACTGAGAAAACGTTGTGGATTAAGTCAGGAAAAAGTTGCAGAGCAGTGCCTGGAGAAAGGGCTTTACGTCTCTGTATCTTCGATTAAGCGCGCAGAGTCAGGCATGAATGTACTTTATCGCACGGCAATGAGCCTGGCCGATTTCTATGCTGTACCTGTTGGGCAGTTGTTAGCGGACGCGACGCCTGTAGCGACCGGAACACTCTCGAAACTGCCTTTCTATGACAGACAGTTGCTGACCGTTGTGCTGGAGATGAAAGCGCTGACACAAAAGGCGCAGGTCGAAGCACTGATGGATGGTACTCATACTCATTGTTGTCATCAGGACAATGTTATTGCGCTCGGCTGGTGTGTTCATGAAAGTGACGAGTATGTCTTCGAGCGAATTCGTCGCCTGTGTGCCATGTTGCAGTTTACTTTCAAGTCTGAGATCCGACTTTTTGTTGAGGCTGCGAGCGTCGGGCAAGACGGCGAATCGAAATGGATGACAGGGGCTGACGCTACAGATTTTATGGTGAGTGATCGAATGATGGCGATCCTCAGTCGTATTTCATGGGGAGATATTGTCGCTTGTCCGTGTTTTGTCTCTTCAAACTGTGCCCGACCCAAGGGGGAGTTTGCTCCAGAAGACGTTCGTTTTGCGCATTGGCGGGTTGTGTCGATGTGTCAGGTGAATACGGACTATTTTGTTGGTCGTACTCATGAGCTGGAGAGGCTGCAAAACGGTGTCAGGTTGTTTACCGAAACGCAAACTGGCATGGGGTATTGTCTTTCAGGAATGGCAGGGATTGGGAAAACACGCTTATTGCTGAAAACGCTGGAGTATGCTGAATGTTTGGGCTGTCGGGTGACGCAGGTTCAACTGCTGAATTACGGCATTGTTGATACACGTTCTCCGTTAACCCTACTGGTACGGGCACTGTTTGAATGTGATAAAGAGGATGCAGATGATGTGATTCGGGGGAGAATCTCAGTGTCTGCGATTCCATCGTCACATCACTTATTTCTGTACTGGCTCATGGGCGTCACCCTGCGGGATTCTGAAAAGAAATTATTAGACCTGATGGAATTTCAGGCACTGCAGCAGGCTGTCGAACAGAGTCTGACCGATTTGATTCAGGTTCGATGCGACATGCCTTTCCGTATTATTGCTGTGGAAGATATTCATTGGGCTGATCAGGTTTTTATGGGAGTGATTCAAGTGCTGTCTAAGCATGCCCGTGAATCAAACTTCTTGTTATTGCTGACATTCAGGCAACAAAATCAGCTGGCGGTCAAGCAGGCGTGGCTCGATGAGGTTGAGGTCATTGAACTGTCGTCGCTCTCTGAGGAAGAGTCTTATCAGTTAGCACAGTACATGGCGCCAGAACAGGACGAAATGATTCAGCATTGTGTTGAACTGGCGCAGGGGCATCCGCTGTTTTTAAGGCAAACTTTATTGTGTTCCCGGCTGGATCATGAAATTCCGGAGTCGTTAGAACATCTGGTGATGGTGCAGTTAAACCAGCTCGATGAAACGGATTTGAGTGCTGTGAAATCTGCCTCTGTTTTTGGTCAGTGTTTTGATCTGGAACAACTGAGGTTTGTGATTGGGGTGCCTGACTATGAGCCGGATAAACTGCTGGAATTGGGGTTGGTTAAGCCTGTGAATCATCAATTGATGTTTCATCATGATCTGATTTGTCATGCGATTCATCATCAGCTCACTGAGCCGGAGTTGATTGAAGTGAATCAACGCTGTGCAGCTTGGTATGAAAGCCGGGATAAACAGCAGCATGCATTGCATGCCAAGCGGGCGAGAGATGAAAATGCCTTCGGTATTCTGGTGGATGCAGCTCGATCGTATCTGGACAACTTTCAGTTTGAAAAGGCATTGAATCTGATTGAAGAAGCTCTCGATATTGCCCCTGAGACAGATCAGGCATTTACACTGAATTTCAAAGGCAATTGCCTGTATGCCATGGGGCGGCTGGAAGAAAGTATTCATGCGCTTGAGCAGGCTGTGACTTGCCTTTGTCGCGATCAGGAAAAAAGCCAGTATTATCTGGATTTGGTCAGACCCTATCGATTAACGGATGAAACGGAAAAAGCGCTAACGATTCTGGATCTTGCTCAGGCATTCGCAGAACAGACTCAGCAGTATGTCTTGCTTTCCGAGGTGCACTCAATGCGTGGGAATATGCTATTTCCCAGTGGCGATGTGGCAGCCTGTGAAGTGGAACATCAGCAAGCGTTGGCTTACAGCCAACAAGCCGGTAGTCGAGTTGCCATTGCAAAGTCATTTGGTGGGCTGGGAGATTGTGCCTATGCACAGGGAAAAATGACCACTGCCTATCAGTATCTTCAGGAATGCCTTTCCATTTGCGAACAAGAAGAATTACTCAGCATTGAGGCGGTAAACCGTTATATGCTGGCGACCGTGATGATCTATCAGCTTCGGTCAGGGCAGGCACTACAGCATGCCCAGCAAGCCTCGACACTGGCTTATCTGACAGCAAACCGGCGAGCGGAGATCGTCTCCAGACTGACTTCCGGCTGGATTTTTCTTGACCGTCAGGCACTGGTTCAGGCTGAAAATGAAATTGAAACGGCTTTGCGCATTGCAGAACAACTGAAAGCGAGTCGGTTTATTGCTTTTCTGCTGGAATCTAAAGCTCGCCTTTACTGGCAAAAAGGCGAGGTGGCCGCTGCGGAGCATGCGATCGATCAAGGGTTAGCGCTGGTCAATGAGCATCAGCTATCTCGTTTTATTGGCCCTTGGTTATGTGCAACCAAGGCGTTTGTGAGTCAGTCTGAAGCGGTTGCAATGGCCGCTTTAGCACAAGGAGAAGCCTGGCTGGAATCTGCTTGTGTCGGTCATAACTACCTCAGGTTTTATCAGCAGG
Source organism: Photobacterium galatheae (assembly GCF_000695255.1). GTDB lineage: Bacteria > Pseudomonadota > Gammaproteobacteria > Enterobacterales > Vibrionaceae > Photobacterium > Photobacterium galatheae. Next base: position 3,185 of record NZ_JMIB01000032.1, read on the forward strand.
GAATTCAGGCAGCATGGCGGCTGAAGAAACCGTCTCTTTTACGGCGATACAGAAAGGGATTGGCCGCATTTGCGACAGCGGAGCCAAATCCTTGGTGTGATTTTTATGTGGAGCAGGCGGATTTGATGTTGGCATTGATACGGAATGAAGCATCTGTCGCAAACTTGTTGAAGTTTAATCAATATGCAGAGACGGTTGCTTTGCCGGGCGCAATTATTCCGCTTACGGAGCTGAATAACTTACTGAGTCACTGACATAGTTTCAAGAAGAGGGTAGCTCAATGATGCTTTGAATTCAGCTACCCGACACTGTGAAAACGATGTTTAACTAAAGTGGGTATTCCCCGTGAATGCACCGACAGTGATGATACTATTGCAGTTTGTGGTGAAATAGTAATTCGGCTCAGGACATAATCCGGGCGCGACTAACGGCCAGTACAGGTCAATTGCCCCCACAAAAGCGTCGCCGCAATTCGTACGGTGAAGCAAGTCTGAAGCCAGTTGAAAAGCCTGTGAAATATCAATTGCGATCTTCTCAATATCGATACCACGAATGCCGACTCGTGCCGGAATTTCCTGTGGCCCACCGACCAGGTGATATTCTGGCCCTGGCCAAGTGATTTTATTCGTGAAAACCAGCCAGGTTTTTGCCGATGCACCGGATGTTCTGAATACTTGGTCCAGATCTTCAATACAATGAATTGTTGATTTACTGGACGTATATGTTTCATCCATGAGTGGTGCGTACGTTACTGAATTATCATGATTTGCTGTTTTTTCTAACGTTGTTGTAGCCATTTTATGAACCTCGATCAATTGAGTTTGTTGGGGTTGGGGTTATTTCATGTGATTTTCAGTTTTAACAATCGATTTGGGGAATAGAATCGGGGTTGCCAATCAGTCCCGATTCAATCGGTTTTACTTAAACGAGTGCGTGTTTGAGTTCATCTTTCACTGCGTTTGATGATTTGTCAGTCGCGTTCTGGATTGACACTTCACAGTGGTTACCATCGATGAAAGTATTTGCGTACAGCACTTTACTTTCAGGATCATGCTTGCTTCGGCTAATCGCTTTTGTTGTATCTTTTCCAGATAAAACAGCATGAAGTTCTCCGTCAACGAGTTTCCATGCACAGATAGAAGATTTCTCGACACTGAAAAATGGCTTGGTGACTTTGACTATCGAGGAGGTTAAAGAAAAGTCCATATAGCTGTCTTTCGTACCAGCGACTTTATAATAAAAAGTGTCGTTGGTGTTTTTGTATTTTACTTGCTGAAATTCAACGGCTTGAGATTCAGAACCATCGCCGTAAAATGTCCCGCTTTTATTGAGTCGAACATAGCCAAAGTCCTGACCTTCGAATTTCAGTTTTAAAATTTTTGTGCTCATCTTATTTTCCTTAATGTTTGCTGATGACGTTGTTTTGTGCAGAATGACAAGTGAAAGGAAAGCTTCACTCATTCAACTGCAATTTCGAGATTTATCATGTTCGACTATATTTTTATGACGGAATATAATCATTCAATCAAGATCTCATATTGATTTGTGAACCCTTGATTCACTGGGGTTACTATAATCAATGTTGGTTTTATTTATCATTCCACTTCCGTATCAGTTGCTCTTGTTTTTCGGTTTTTAAGATGAAATAACAGAGAAAAATAAGGCGGGAGATGACCATTGAATCTGTCTTATGACATGTGAATTAGAGGCATCTGAACCTGAAGTGAGCCGATGAGAATTAATTGAGATAAATAAAAAGCCGCACCAGTGAGGTGCGGCTTGGTTAATATGAAAAAAGTTATTTATTTTCGTGCAGAGAGCGACTGAATCAGCGTTTCTGCGGCAACTTTCGCTTGTCTCCAGCACGTTTCCTGTAACCCGACTTCCGCACACCAGGAGCCGGCAAAGGTAATTGGTACATAACCTTTTAGAACATTCTCCGGCAGGTTAGTGTGATATGCCGAGATCTCTTTCTGGCTGAGGTGGGCATCTTTGTCGTATACATTGTGGTTGAAATAGTAAATGGCTTTTTGATCATCTCGGCCAAGCAGGTTTTTGCTCGTCTCTCTTTTAAAGTGGCGTTGGGTGGCCTGAGGCAGGTGTTCAAACGAGGTGCCGCAGATAAATTCGAGATCCTGTTCTGAACGGACATTCAGTGTTGAGGTATCGACGGTGCGCAGCACAAACTTATCGTCAATTGGCTGGGTCGGATTCAGGGTAATAAAATAGCTCAGTTCCGGCGCGTGTTTGATATGACTGTTTTGCCAGTCGTTCTGGTGGCGGTTTTCCTGGAAGGTAATGCTGTATGGCAGCATGGTTTCGCCATGACGAATGGACACATTGAACGTACGCCAGCTGTTTGTATCAGATGCCATGACACTGGCATCGGTATGAACGATCCCAATACTCTGAGTGTATTTGATACGCCCGACAATGGGTGCCAGTTGATTCCCTTGTTCAGCATACTGGGCGCTAAATTGCAGATTCTGGCGGACCTGGCTGGCCAGAATCGTACTGATGACCCCTTGATAAAATGAGGGAATCTCAGGGTTTGTTGTCCCCTTGAGCAGGAAGCCGCCTTCAATGGCTTCCAGATTGGCTTCAACATCGAGATGAATATGCAGTGACAGATTGTCTGCTTGCTCGTACTGGGTACGCAGATAGGTTTCTAAATGCTCAATCCAGGTTCGGGCACCACCGTAAAAATAACGGCGGTCAGGTTTGCCAGCTTTGCCGCCCCCTTCCTGATATTTGAAATAGCCAAATGGTGCAGCGACAGGGAGTTGAGCCGGACCAATATCTGAGGTGAAGAACATCGCGGCAACACGTGGCAGGAATAGATTATCCCGGACCTCCGTGATGGCCGTGGCCAGCGTTTCGCCACTTAACTCCGACTTGTCCTCCAGCTTTTTCAATAAGTTGAGGACTAAATCGTTTGGAGCTAACTGTGTTGATTGCTCAGAGAACAGATGCGGCTGTTTCGCAGCGGCCAGAATGAGCTGTTCGAAAAAAGCAGATAACGACAGGTTCCAGGCGTCTTCAAGCTGTGTTTCGGTTAAGTGAGAGCCATAGTCAACAATCGTATTGAAAATGCAGCCGATTTTGGTCGACTCTAACTGACCTGACGGATTTAACTTTTCCAGACTGAATCGTCTGTCCAGCGGACGCGACAGGGGCAGGTTATCGTCATCGGTATACAGCCATTGATTGTTGAAGGAGAAGAAACAGGCACCATCTTCGATCGGTTTCATGTTGGATTCATTGGCGGTGGTGCCGTTAAATGGGCCATTGATGGTTTCAGTATTCAGATATCCGGTATTCAGCATCACGTCTTTTAAGGTGGTATATTCGCTGAGATTGATATCATTCACCCCCATATCTGCCCAGCGAACCAGATTTTTATATTCGTACAGGTCATCTTTTTCTGATTTACTGGAAAAGCTTTCACCCAGTTTGACGATTACCGTATGTACATTCCCCCCAAGGTGATTATTTTTTTCAAAAAGGTGAATGTCATAGTGTTCGGATTTGTTCTTTAAATGATTGAGTAAGTAATATGCGGCAGCCAGCCCGGATGTACCACCACCAAGAATCGCGATATTATTTTTTGTGCTCAGCTCTTTGTTCATATTTATTTTTCCTCGTGAGTTTAAAAAGAATGAATGCGTCCACGATCATTCACTCGGTATGAAATACCATGGTCAGTTTGAGTTGAGGATATTTGATTGTAAAGAGAAGTAGATCAATTTGATGTTTGCAAGTTTTTACTGTCAGACATGTTTTTAATACTGTCTGATGATGAAAGGTTTTTTATTGAGTCTGATGAATGAGTTTCGAGTGATCGATAAATCATAACTTTGTCAGATAAAAAGGGCGGATGTGTGGGGCCTTCAAACAATCCTCCTGAAAAGCCTCGCTTACAGACGGAAGGGGCAACAGTGAAATGACTGTATAAATCACCTTCAGTTGATGAATCTGATGTGAAAAAGGATTGAAGGGGGAAAATGGCATATGTGATGACTTGTATACTCGCCCATACTCATTGTATTATGCACGGTGTTTTATTGTGCTTTGTTTTGCTGTTCAGGCGCAGACTTTGTATCCAATCATCTCAGCCAATGGAAAATCATGATGATCTCATTTTCAAAAATCAGACAAGCATTGATATTTATGTCTGTGATTGCTCTGACTGCCTGTAATGGCGGTGATGGGCAATCGAAGAAGCAACCTTCAGTCACTGCATCAACTCAAGTTAATGGTCAGATTTTTAAAGGACCCGTTTCGTATGCAACGGTGAGTGCTTACGATGAAATTGGAAATTACCTGGGGGAAACCGTGACTGACGAGAAAGGTTTCTATCAGCTGTCTCTGGATTCGTCTTATCGGGGAGTGGTCCGGATTGACGCCAAAGGGGGCAATTATGTTGACGAAGCAACTGGCGTGTTGACCCCACTGACAGAAAGTTTGAGTGCACTTAGCGTGCTATCAGAAAATGAAACGGTCATGAATGTGACACCGCTGACAGAGCTGGCTGTGCGTGCCACGAATACTGATCATTCACCAGGAAAGGTTGTATGGGCAAACCGCCATATCGCGGACTTAATGGCCTTGGATCTTGATATTGTTAGTGAGACTCCGGTTGATTTGCTGGATACGGCACATCGAGGAAAATCCGGTGCTAATGTGGATTACGCGTTAGTGATTGCCGGAATGACCCAAATGGCAGAGACGCAAGGGATCGACTTTGGCAAATTGGTAAATGCCTTCAGGCTGAATGGCAATGGTCAGGTAGAGGATGAGCAGCAATTAACACGATTAAATACAGGAATTAACGCCTTTCTGGATTCAGTGCAGAACAAGGTTATTGTTGATCGGAAGCGGTATTACCGGAATAACCCACCGGTCTTAGAACGATTAGCGTGGCAAAATGTATTTGAAGGTTTTGAATTCAGATTTGCACCAAAGGTGAGTGATGACAGGGGGGGATTGACTTACCGATGGCAGCAGACTTTTGGGCCAGAAATTCAGTTTGAGGGGACAAATACAGCGGCAATTACGTTCCGTGCACCTGTAACTGAGGAAAAAGAGACGTTTGAGTTTCAGCTCACGGTCACAGACTCTGGTGGTTTGAGTGTCAGTCAAAAGTATGTTGTCAATGTTATGCCGACTCCTGTGATCTCCGGGGTTGCTTTCAAAGGACCTATTCAGGGGGCAATCGTTAAAATTACTCAGGTAGACGGTACATTGATTGGGGAAACCACGACAGCATCGGATGGCCGGTATCAAATCAAGAACACCCATGCTTATCAAGGTTTAGTCATTGCAGAAGTGACGGGTGGCACTTATGTCAGCGAAGCGACGGGACAGACTGTATCGTTAGAACAGACCCTGCGTGCGGTCACAAACATGAAAGCCACAAATACGTCGTTGAATATCACCCCTTTTACTGAGCTCGCTTTTCGCCGGGCAAAACATTTAGGGGAAACCCTGGACGTTAGCAAGGTTGAACAAGCTGCAAGTGATGTGTCCCGGGCATTTGGCGTATTTGGTCTTGTCAACAATGAACCCCTGAATCTCATGGATCCGTCGAGCAAGATTAACAGTTTCAGCACTGAGTCTGATTATGCGCTATCTCTGGCTGCCGCTATGGTTGCAATGCATGAAGATTCACAAAGCTTAGCTGAATGGCTGGATCGTGTGTCTGAAGATTTATCTGATAACGGAAAAATTGATGATATTGAGACACTGAATGCTTTGTATAGAGGGGTCTACAGCTTTATTAAATCACCTCAGAATAAAGCCAAAATTACAGAGCATGACAGCATCGTATATCGGAGTTTCTATCGAAGTACACCACCTACAATAGTGTCAATTTCTCCGAGTGATGGTCATGAAAGGGCGCAAATCAATGTGTTTGTACAGGCTCAAGATACGGGGATTGGTGGCATCCGTTTTTATTCTTTAGAGCAGCAAAGTGGGCCGGCAGCCGATTTCATAGAGAATCAATTTGAAAGTCCTCTAAAAATAAGATTGCCCGAACTGAATGGAGAGCAAGCAGAAACTCTGACCTTTAAACTCACGGTCAGAGACTGGGATGAACTGACCGCTTCCGCCACATTCTCGATTCAAGTACAGCCTTACCCAGACATTGTTCTGGATAAAATTATCGATCCGCAACTGCGTCAATGCATTGAATCTCACTCTCCGAAAATTCATGATATCGGGGGCTTAAGGAGCCTTCAATGTGGCCTTGATTACGTGGGGATCAGTCAGTTGGACGGCATGGAGCAATTTGTCTATCTGACAAACTTTGAGGTGCTGGCGAAAAACCAGATCAGGGATCTCACACCTTTGGCAGACCTGCCAAACCTGAGCAGCCTTGCAGTTGAGCAAACGGTGATGACGGATCTGACGGCATTGACAGTGCTCAAAAAGTTGAAGTACTTAAGCCTCACGGATAGTTCGCTATTGACTGACTTTAGCGCACTACCTCAATTGACTGGATTGCAGGACGGGAATTTTTATGGGACAGGTTTGAGTGATGGTCAGATCTTCCAGCAGTTACCGACACTGAAGGCGATCAACATCGGGAAAACGCAGGTTCATGATTTTAGTTTCTTAAAGGATAATAGCCGAATGAGTTCACTCGGGGTCTCTGACTTGGAACTTACGCATCTCGACCCGCTTGAGCTGGAACATCAACCCAATTTGTATGAACTGGATCTTTCGGGCAACCCGTTAACTGATATCACGCAACTGGCAGCGTTAACGAAATTGAGACGGTTGAATTTGTCAGGAGCGAAAGTTTCTGACTTGTCGCCTTTGGCCACTTTGACGCGTTTAATGAGAGTTGATGTTTCTGATACTGAGGTGACCGATCTGTCGGTGTTCAGGGAATTTAAAAGTGTCCGTGAGATTTATTTACAAGGGTTTAAGGGCAACGACCTCAGTCCGCTGATTGACCTGAAGAAAGCACAACCCCCCAGGTATTTGAGAAGGGTTGATCTCACGGGAGCAGTTCATGTGCCTTGTTCACAAATATCTACGCTGAGAAATCTGGGCGTTAGCACTGCAGTTGTTCCTGAGCCTGGCGTCACCTGTACTGCTGATTAGGTGTTGTCATGTTTTCAGCGACATAACAATAAAAAAGAGGCCATCCGGCCTCTTTTTTATGTCTGATGCCAACTGAAACGCTTACAGCGCCGCGATGGTTGCTTTTGGTTCTTCCTGTTTGATCCCAGTCTCTTAGTGACCTTTCAGCATCTCGTGCTCTTTGATAACGACAGCTTCCGGGGCTGTTGCGATTTGGAAAGGCCCGCAGCCTCCTTTCTTCAGTCACGGAAATCCATACACAGCGCGATTCTTCATGGACACCATGTGATCAATCTTTATCTAAGCGGCAGATCATCAAACGAAAGGCGAAATTTTTCAAATATTCTGCTGTATTGCTGAATCACTTATGAGTCTGGTTGTATATTTTTGGTATTTCATTATCTTATGTGCTTGCGCGCATAGCCTGCGGAAAGACAGTATAAATTTGCTTGAGCCATCTTCTGTGACTGTGCGTTTCTATTTTTTGATGTCAGCTCATGGAAGATAGTGATGATCTCATTTTTAAAAATCAGACAAGCATTGATATTGATGTCTGTGATTGCTCTGACTGCCTGTAATGGCGGTGACGGGCAATCGAAGAAGCAGCCTGCAGTCACCGCATCGACTCAGATTCAGGGGCAGATTTTTAAAGGGCCAGTCGCATATGCGACGGTGCAAGCTTTTGATGGGGCTGGAAATTATCTGGGGCAAACCGTGACTGACGAGAAAGGTTTCTATCAGCTGTCTCTGGATTCGTCTTATCAGGGGGTGATCCGGATTGCCGCTGCCGGGGGCAATTACATTGACGAAGCAACGGGTGAGTTCACGCCACTCACTGAAATATTGAACGCAGTGACAGTGCTGTCAGAACCTGAAGCGGTCATGAATGTGACGTTGTTGACTGAGTTGGCTGCACGTGAGGTCAGCCTGGGGATGTCGGCTGAGAAGGTTGTATGGGCAAACCGCCATATCGCTGAATCAATGGCACTGGATCTTGATATTGTCGGTGAGGCGCCAGTTGATTTGCTGGATGCCACACATCTGGGAAAATCCGGTGCCAATGTGGATTATGGTCTGGTGATTGCCGGAATGACGAAGATCGCACAGGCTGAAGGTATCGGCCTTGGGAAACTGGTCAACAATTTTCGTCTGGACTTTGCAGACAATGGCAAACTGGATGACCCCCAATTGCTGAATCGTCTGAATGTCGGCATTAATGATTTCCTCGATTCTCCATTGAACCGGGTTGGACTGGACCGTGGAAAAACATCGAAAGATAAGGTGTTTTACCGAAATACACCCCCAGTCATAGAACGACTGGCACGGTCAAGTCTGAGAGAAGGTCAGGAACACCAAATCGCGCCTGAAATTACCGATAATAAAGGATCATTGCGTTATCAGTGGCAGCAGATAAAAGGACCTGAGGTACAAATTCAAGGGGCAGAAACAGCAGCGATATCGTTTAAAACACCTGCACCTGTGACAACGACAGTTCTCATGTTCAAATTAACGGCCACAGATGCGGAAGGTTTGGCAGCTGAGCAGTATTATATTTTTGATTTGATTCCGGCCCCGGTGATTTCAGGCGTGGCTTTTAAAGGCCCGTTAGCGGGTGCAACCGTGAAAGTTCAACAGCTTGATGGGACGGTGATCGGAGAAGCGATCACGGCATCTGACGGTAGCTATCGCATCAAGAATCATGATTTTTATGAAGGCGTTGTGATCGCCGAAGTGACGGGCGGCACTTATGTGAGTGAAGCAACGGGTCAGACGGTCACCTTAGTGCAGCCCTTACAGGCCGCGACCTATACGGCGGCTAAAAATACGAAACTGAATATCACGCCGTTGACTGAATTAGCCGTTCGCCGGGCAAAAATGCTCGGTACCATGCTGACAAAAGATAACGTCATGCAGGCGAATCAGGATATTGCGCATGTGTTTGGTCTGCGTGGCAATCTTGTTGTTTACGCCCCAACGAATTTACTGGACGCGTCTGGCATCTTGCGGAGAGGTGATACCACTGAGCATGCGTTGGCGATTGCAGCCATGATGGTTGCGATCAACACTCATTCGCAGAGCTTAACCGACTGGCTGGAACAGGCGTCCAGAGACTTATCGGACAACGGAAGGTTTAACGATGCTGATTTGCTGAAAGCACTGCACCAAGGGCTGATCGATTTTATCCGATCATCGCTGAATGTACTTGGCGTTACGCCCGAAGATACAAGTTTGGATGAACAACTCAGTGGAAGAATTCCGCCTGAAATTGTTTCGGTGACGGGAAAGGATGACCTTGAGCGGCAAATGGCCTCGGCGATCGTCAATGTAAAAGACACGGCGGGTGTGAGCTACTCTTGGTCTCAGGTCGATGGCCCATATGTGAGGCTATATAATCGGTTGAGTCCTCAAGTATCATTTCGTCTGCCGGACATTGCGGATAATTTACCTCAAAGTATCACATTGGCGGTCACGGTAAGTCGAAACGACCTGCACAGTTCAGCGAGAATCACGCTACAGGCTCAGCCTTATCCTGCTGTTGAGTTCGATAAAATTACCGATTCACAACTGCGTCGCTGTGTCGAGGAACGCTCTCCGAAAGTTCAGGATACCGGGGATTTATACCGGCTTGAATGTGGTCCTGATTACGCGGGGATCAGTCAGTTCGATGGCTTGGCACAATTTGTCAACCTGGGACACATCGGGGTGCTGGCGCACAACCAGATCACCGATGTGTCACCCTTGGTGCCATTGGACACACTGAAAAGTCTTGCGCTTCAGCAAACAGTACTCACCGATTTGACGGTACTGAAAGATCTGGCCAACCTGACGGAGCTGGCTTTAACACATAGTCCATGGCTGACCGATTTTAGTGCACTGCCTCAGTTGACTCAGCTGATTGGCATTAACTTGTATGATACCGGCCTGAGTGATGGCCATATTTTTCTGCAAATGAATGCGTTGCAGAAAATTGCAATGGGTAAAACCCAGGTCACCGACTTCAGCTTCATCCAGGAAAAGCCCAACCTGATTTCCTTGGGACTCGCTGATTCAGGATTGACTCAGCTTGAGCCGATAGGACTGGCACATCAAGCCGGATTGAAGTCACTGGATATTTCGGGGAATCCACTGACAGATATTTCGATCCTGTCGGGATTGACGAAGCTGCAATGGGTCGATTTATCAGACACAAATGTCTCAGTGTTACCGACTCTGACCGGGCTGGAGGCATTAAGAATTGTGCACATGAATCATACCAATGTCACCGATCTCTCTGTCTTCAGAGCGTTACCGAAAGTGGTGAAGATTTCTTTACAGGGCTTCAAGGGCAAAGATATCAGCCCGTTGATTGATCTGAAGAAAGAGGAACCATTCAGTTCTCTGTCACAGGTTGATTTAACGGGCGCGGTTCAGGTGCCTTGCTCGCAAATGACGGCCTTAGAGCAACAGAGTGTTAAGATTTTTGTAGATGTGAAGCCAGGCGAAACCTGCACGGCGAACGAATGATGAGTCGAATTTCAATGCAGGCCGCTGGTATGAATGCCAGAAAGCACGGATAAAAAAGCAGATAAAAAAAGAGGCCATCCGGCCTCTTTTTCTTCATGTCTTGATTTTGACTGAAACCGCTTACAGCGCCGCGATGGTCGCTTTCTGCTCTTCCAGCTTGATCAGGGTTTCTTTGTAGCCATCCAGCTTCTCACGCTCTTTGGCGACCACGGCTTCCGGGGCTTTCGCCACAAAACCTTCGTTGCCCAGTTTGCCTTCGATGCGCTTGATTTCGCCCTGAGTCTTCGCCATCTCTTTATCCAGACGTGCCAGCTCGGCGTCTTTGTCGATCAGGCCAGCCATTGGGATCATCAGCGTCGACTTGCTCACCAGTGCGGTCGCACAGGCTGGTGTTTCTTCACCGGCTGCCAGAACGCGCAGGCTGTCCAGTTTCGCCAGTGCAACCAGCACGGCCTGATTGGCTTGCAGACGGGCAGCGTCTTTGTCATCAGCGGCTTTGAGCATCACATCCAGGCCTTTGCTTGGGGCAATGTCGTATTCAGCACGCAGGTTACGAATGCTGGTGATGAAAGTTTTCACCCATTCAATGTCTGCCAGTGCGTCCGCATTGAAGTTTGCTTCATCATACTGCGGCAGCGCCTGCGTCATGATGGTATCGCCTTCCACACCGTCAACCAGTGGCTTCACGCTCTGCCAGATGGTTTCCGTGATGTACGGGATCACCGGGTGGGCCAGACGCAGAGTCTTCTCCAGTACCGTAATCAGGGTACGGCGGGTCGCACGTTGCTGTGCTTCAGAACCTTTCCACAGAACAGGCTTTGTCAGCTCCAGATACCAGTCACAGAACTGGTTCCAGATGAACTCATAAATGGTGTTGGCAGCCATATCCAGACGGAAGTTTTCAATGTGCGCATTGAATTCTTTCGCGGCCAGCTCGAACTGAGATTCGATCCACTTGTCTGCCAGTGAATATTCCAGCTCGGCACCTTCGGCAAAACCGCAATCCTGATCTTCGGTGTTCATCAGCACGTAACGGCTGGCGTTCCACAGTTTGTTACAGAAGTTACGGTAACCTTCCAGACGCTTCATGTCCCAGTTGATGTCACGGCCGGTGGAAGCCATGGCAGCCAGGGTGAAACGCAGAGCGTCTGTACCATAAGGTTCAATGCCGTTTTCGAAGGTCTTACGGGTGTTTTTCTCGATCTTCGCGGCCAGTTGCGGCTGCATCATGTTTCCGGTTCGTTTCTGAACCAGAGACTCCAGATCGATACCGTCGATCATGTCGATCGGGTCCAGCACGTTCCCTTTTGACTTCGACATCTTGTCGCCGTTTTCGTCACGGATAAGACCGGTGACATAAACGGTTTTGAATGGAACCTGTGCTTTGCCGTTTTCATCTTTGCAGAAGTGCATGGTCATCATGATCATGCGGGCAACCCAGAAGAAGATGATATCGAAGCCGGTCACCAGCACATCTGACGGATGGAAGACTTTCAGATCATCGGTTTGCTCAGGCCAGCCCTGAGTCCCGAATGTCCACAGAGCAGACGAGAACCAGGTATCCAGCACGTCGTTGTCCTGTTTCAGGACGATTACTGGTGCCAGACCGTATTTTTCACGAACTTCTTCTTCCGTGCGGCCAACATAGACGTTGCCGTCGTTGTCGTACCATGCCGGAATGCGGTGACCCCACCACAGCTGACGGGAAATACACCAGTCCTGCACATCACGCATCCAGGAGAAGTACATGTTCTCGTACTGTTTTGGCACGAACTTGATGTCGCCATCTTCAACGGCCTTCACGGCAGGCTCAGCCAGCGGCGCTGTGCGCACGTACCACTGGTCGGTCAGCATTGGCTCAATCACCACGCCGCCACGGTCGCCGTAAGGCACAGTCAGGTCGTGATCTTTGATTTCGTCCAGCAGGCCCAGTGAATCAAATTCAGCCACGATAGTTTTCCGCGCGGCAAAACGCTCCATGCCCTGATAAGCTGCTGGAAGATCGGTGCTGTAAACGTCTGTTGGCTCGCCGTTGCTGTTGAACACCTCAGCTTCGTTGCGGATGTTGGCATCGAAAGTCAGGATGTTGATCATCGGCAGGCTGTGACGTTTGCCGACTTCATAGTCGTTGAAGTCGTGCGCTGGAGTGATTTTCACACAGCCGGTGCCTTTTTCCATGTCCGCGTGCTCGTCGCCCACGATTGGAATGCGGCGGTTCACGATTGGCAGCAGGATGTGTTGGCCAATCAGATCTTTATAGCGCGGGTCTTCCGGGTTCACGGCCACACCGGTATCACCCAGCATGGTTTCCGGACGCGTGGTCGCAACCACGATGTAGTCTTTGCCGTCTGCGGTTTTCGCACCGTCAGCCAGCGGATAACGGAAGTGCCACATGTGGCCCTTCTTGTCTTTGTTCTCAACTTCCAGATCAGAAATTGCGGTGTGCAGTTTCGGATCCCAGTTCACCAGACGCTTGCCGCGGTAGATCAGATCATCTTCATACAGACGAACAAAGACTTCGCGGACGGCATTGGACAGACCGTCATCCATGGTGAATCGTTCACGATCCCAATCGACGGATGCGCCCAGACGGCGCAGCTGCTTGGTGATCGTGCCGCCGGATTCGCCTTTCCATTCCCAGATCTTGTCGATGAAGGCTTCACGACCGTAATCGTGCTTTGTTTTGCCTTCTTCTGCTGCGATCTTGCGCTCCACAACCATTTGGGTGGCAATACCTGCGTGGTCAGTACCGACCTGCCACAGGGTATTTTTGCCTTTCATACGCTCACAGCGGATCAGGGTATCCATGATGGAATCCTGGAATGCGTGGCCCATGTGCAGGCTGCCCGTGACGTTTGGCGGTGGGATCATGATGCTGTAGGCATCTTTCGTCGTGTCACCGTGAGGCTTGAAGTAACCGGCCTCTTCCCAGCGCTGATACAGCGCCTGTTCAATCGATTGTGGGTTATATGTCTTTTCCATAGCGCTCTTGATGGATCTAGGTGGAATTAGGGCGACTCAGGCGCAGCCGTTGTCTGCAATTGAATGCCTGCCATGCGGTACACTTTATAGCGTTCGCGGGCCTGCTGCTTGAGTTTTTCATCGCAAGGGACGAAGTCTACCACTTGTGCAAAGGTCACGGCAAAATTTGGTGCATCCTGAGCGAGATTGATCAGGATGGCACGCCGGCCACTGTGTCGCATGCCGGGCCAGCCGATTTCGACTGGCGACCCCTGACGCGGGCCTTCCCCTATCAGGTTATGAGGTACAAAATTGTCGGGGTCCTGTTGCCAGAGGTACTCGTCGAGCCATTCTGCCTGCTGGCGGCTTTCTGCCAGTAAGTAGACGGATTGTCCTTGCTGATAGCGCCATGCTGCCTGCTGACAGGCCAGTTTCAGCCGTGCCTCGGGGGCGGCGTCATCAATGATATAAAAGGTAGCATGGCTCATAAATGTCTATCCGAAAAAAGGGGCCGGCTGGCCCCTCTGTCGATGATGATTAATCGAGGTTTTCCAGTCCGGCCCGGTTGAGCAGGAACTGGACCAGCAGTGGCACCGGACGACCGGTAGACCCTTTATCTTTGCCGCCAGTCCAGGCTGTGCCTGCGATATCCAGGTGGGCCCAGTTATATTTCTTGGTGAAACGGGACAGGAAGCAACCTGCGGTGATGGTACCGGCACCCGGGCTGCCCAGGTTTGCAATATCTGCAAACGGGCTGGCCAGCTGTTCCTGGTACTCATCGGTCATTGGCAAACGCCATGCACGGTCACCCGCTTGCTCTGATGCGTTCACCAGCTCGTGCGCCAGTGGGTTGTGGTTCGCGAGCAGACCACTGATGTGGTTGCCCAGTGCAACCACACAGGCACCGGTCAGCGTCGCAACATCGACCACACACTCCGGCTCGAAACGCTCTACATAAGTCAGCGCATCACACAGCACCAGACGGCCTTCCGCATCGGTATTCAGCACTTCAACGGTCTGACCGGACATGGTCGTCAGGATGTCACCCGGACGATATGCAGCGCCGCCCGGCATGTTTTCACAGCCAGCCAGTACACCGATCACGTTAATCGGCAGGTTCAGCTTGGCCAGAGAACGCATTGCACCGAACACCGTCGCGGCACCACACATGTCGTATTTCATTTCGTCCATATTGGCGGACGGCTTGATTGAGATGCCGCCGGAATCGAAAGTCAGTCCTTTACCGACCAGCACAATCGGCTTAGCCGTCGGATCCGGATGGCCCTTATATTCGATCACGGACATCATGGCTTCATTTTTAGAGCCCTGGCCCACAGCCAGATAAGACGTCATGCCCAGCTCTTTCATTTCCTGCTCGCCAATAATTTTGGTACTGACGGTTTCGAAATCATCGGCCAGACGGCGAGCCTGTGAGGCCAGATAAGCCGGATTCGCCACGTTTGGTGGCATGTTGCCCAAATCTTTCGCAGCGCGGACACCAGAAGCTACCGCAAGGCCATGATTTATGGCACGCTCACCCAGTGACAGTTCACGGCGTGTCGGGACATTAAAGACCAGTTTACGCAGTGGGCGACGGGTTTCCGGTTTGGTGCTCTTGAACTGATTGAAGGTGTACAGGCTGTCTTTGGTGGTTTCAACCGCCTGACGGACTTTCCAGTAGGTGTCACGGCCTTTGACATGCAGCTCTGTCAGGAAGCAGACGGCTTCCATCGACCCGGTTTCATTCAGGGTACTGATGGTTTTCTTGATGATCTGCTTGTACTGGCGTTCATCCAGCTCACGTTCTTTACCACAGCCGACCAAGAGGACACGTTCGGACAGCACATTCGGGACGTGGTGCAGCAACAGCATCTGGCCGGGTTTACCTTCCAGATCGCCGCGTCGCAGCAAGGAACTGATGTAACCCTCGCTGATTTTATCCAGTTGTTCAGCAATCGGAGAGAGGCGGCGTGGTTCGAAAACGCCAACGACGATACAGGCACTGCGCTGTTTCTCGGGGCTACCACTTTTAACACTGAACTCCATGCGTACTCCTACATCCTATAAAGACAATTAAGGCTAAATGTTACATAATGCCGCACTGACTTGTTGGCTCTTGAATTCAGGTTCAGATTTAGTGCAGGCAGACAGTTAGCCGAAAGATAAAAAAATAACTGATTTACCGGAAAATTATAGTGATTCCAGCAAAAAAACAAGTTTTCTATGGGTATATAACGCGTGATTATTGTTCGTTATTTGACACGTGAGACAATAAAGAGCCAGGTTTCAGTCCTTTTTGTGCTGTTTCTTATCTTTATTAGTCAGAAGTTTATTCGCATCCTGGCCGATGCAACAGAAGGGTCGATTCCAGGTGATCTGGTGCTGACTCTGATGGGCTTATACATGCCCTCTATGGCGATGTTGATGCTGCCGTTGAGTCTGTATATCGGGATCTTGCTCACATTTGGGCGATTATATGCGGAAAGTGAAATTACTGTGATGAATGCCACAGGGATCGGAAATACTTTTCTGATCCGTGCTGCGTTATGGCTGGCAATTATCACGGGTTCGATCGCTGCATTTAATGCTTTGTGGCTGGCACCCTGGAGTGCTGAAAAAGAAACCCAGGTGATGGAGCAGTTGGAAGCTGATTCTGGTCTGGATCTGCTGGTCAAAGGGCAGTTTCAGGGCGCGCCGGATGGCCGGGGCGTTGTCTTCGTTGACGACATCACTGAAAAGGGCGGTAAGCTCCACCGGGTGTTTGTGGCGCAGCCAACCGCGAACGATACATTGCGTCCGAGTGTGATGTTTGCAAACAGCGGCACGGTGAGCGAGCTGAAAGATGGCCGTCAGGTGCTCGACTTGCAGGATGGCGTTCGTTATGAAGGACTGCCAACCCGTTTGGATTACAGCATTACCTCGTTTGATAATTATCAGGCTGTGATCGGCCAGCGCGCCATTAAAGAAAAGAACCGGGACTGGGATGCCCTGCCAACACTGGCATTGATGCAGCGCCCGGAGCTGGCGGCTCAGGCTGAATTTCAGTGGCGGATGTCACTGGTGCTCTGTATCCCGTTGCTGACCATGGTGGTGGTGCCGCTCTCTGCGGTGAATCCGCGGCAGGGACGTTTTGCCAAACTGGTACCAGCGGTGCTGATTTATCTCTCTTACTTCTTGGCGATCAGTGCAGCCAAATCTGCGGTTGAAGACGGGACTTTGCCGGTCGGTATTGGCCTGTGGAGCATCAATATTGTGATGTTGCTGGTGGCCATTGCATTGAACAGCTGGGATTCCTTAGCGATGCGACAATTCAGAGAAAAATTCCGGAGACGCGGCTGATGTTTAAGATTCTCGACTGGTACATTGGCCGTACCATCATTGCCACGTCTGCTCTGACGCTGTCGACGCTGGTCGGGTTGTCAGCCATTATCAAATACGTTGAGCAGCTGCGAAAAGTGGGCGACGGGACTTATGATTTATGGAAAGCGCTGATTTATGTTCTGCTGAGTGTGCCGCGTGACATTGAAATGTTCTTCCCGATGGCGGTGCTGCTCGGGGCGCTGATTGGTCTGGGCACTCTGGCTTCCAGCTCAGAGCTGGTGGTGATGCAGGCGGCTGGTTTCTCTAAGCTGGATATTGGTTTATCGGTGCTGAAAACAGCCGTGCCACTGATGCTGCTGGTGATGGTACTGGGGCAGTGGGGGGCACCGGAAGCCCAGAAAGCTGCGCGTGAGCTGCGTGCTATCTGGACCTCCGGCGGGAACGTGTTTTCGGTGCAACGCGGGGTCTGGGCCAAGGATGACAATGACTTTATCTATATCGGCCGGATCCACGAGCAGACCAACCTGAATGCTGTCAATATCTGGGAATTTGACGAAAACGACGTGCTGAAAGAGAGTTTGTTTGCCCGTTCGGCCACCTTCATCAAGGGAACAGGCTGGGAACTGAAAGATGTGACGGTGACACAGATCGGGGAAACAAAGCAGGAAAATACGCAGTATGACACCCAGTTATGGCAGACCAGCCTGACACCGGATAAGCTGGCCGTGGTGACTGTGAAACCGGAAGAACTGGCGCTTTCAGGGGTGTATGAGTATGTGAAGTATTTAAAAGATACCAAGCAGGACGCATCCCGGTATGAACTGGCGTTTTGGCGAAAGGCCCTGCAGCCATTCTCCATTGCCGTGATGATGCTGCTGGCATTGTCTTTCGTCTTTGGCCCGTTGCGTTCCGTGACCATGGGTGCCCGGGTATTGTCCGGGGTGATCTTCGGTTTTGCGTTTTACATTTCAAATGAGGTCTTCGGGCCACTCAGTATGGTGTACCGGTTACACCCGGTGATCGGAGCTTTGGGGCCAAGTCTGGTGTTTCTCTTGATCACGCTGTACCTGCTGAAACGGAAACTGTAAAGCCGCGTGTCCATTGTTCTCTGGAAGAGAGATATATTCAGGACGGTACAGTCAAAGGAAATAGAAAAGGCGCCGAACAGGCGCCTTTTTGATCGCTGACGTTTGATGAAATCAATTGGGTTTTGGCAGCAGAATCATCTCGCATTCTGCCATCAGGTCTTGCAGCGATTGTTTGGTGTGGCTGAAAGGCACCAGCAGGTTGCCCAGACCAAACGCTGACGTTGCCATTCGGATCAGGGCCTGAGTGAAACGAATATTCGAGCCGTCTGCATTTTGAATTCTCAGCTTCCAGGCGCGCATGCCCAGCGTTTGTCCGGCCTTACACCAGAAATAGCCAAAGAAGGCGACAACAGACAGCCCCAGATAAATGGAATATAACGGTGCTGCAACCGGATGTTTCGTGAGGTAATCACTGGCATCTAGATAAGGGGTCAGTGTCAGCACACCGGTGTTGAGCAGGATCGCGATAATGGCCATCGCCAGGCCACCAGCGATCATCAGCACGGCCGCCACGACCAGTGCATCATAGATCCAGGCGCCAATACGGCGAAACAGCCCCGGATACTGTTTTGTCGGAATCGCGTTTTGGTTTGCTTTCGTTGTCATGGTTCCACCAGAAAAAATCAAAAGGGGCCGGCAATTTTTGCGGGTCCAAAAATTCTGGCGCCCAGTGTATACCTAAGTGACCTGAAGATACCAGATTCAACACCGGGTCTGGTTCACAGTCACGTTGCTGATTCAATGTGGAAAATGTGACGGAACGGGAGCAAATTGGTTGAAGGGTTAACGCTATGCTGAAAAAACAAGCAAACAGTTTGATCCCCCTGATAAAGTTGCTTGCGCATCAAGACGGTATACGTATAATGAGCGCCATTGCCCGGGTGGCGAAATTGGTAGACGCAGCGGATTCAAAATCCGCCGGTGGCAACACTGTGCCGGTTCAAGTCCGGCCCCGGGCACCAATTTCAAACAACAAAGCCTCGACGAATGTCGGGGCTTTGTTGTTTCTACTCGTTACAAAACAGATGCCCGCTTTCTCTTGTCATCAAACGCCGGAAAGCGGGTTGATGTTTTCTCGCCTGCTGTTCATTGTGTGTTGCTTACTTTCGTGAAACTTGGATACCGTACTGCTGCGGATTAAGATGCAGCGTATTCAGGGATCAAACGGTCGTGTTTCAATGGACGACTCAAAACGTATTCATTCCGTCTTAAATGATCTGGAAGCCCATTGCTGCGAAGATATCCGTCTGGATGATACCGCATAGTGTGGCGAATTTGTCGTCCGATGCCGGGCTGGCTTACCCTAAACACACCAATCATGCACACCGCTTTACACTGAATGTGACGAAGTTTGTCAACGTTCAGGCCAGGAAGCATTCTGCGGGATTGGAGTATGAAAACCCGAGCGTGTCTGCATATACTGGATGTTCAGGGACTGATGCTTCACACAGGGAAAGTGCTTTGAAGGCTCAATTCATTTATCTGTTGTCCACACTCTGGCTCACCGGATGTGGTTTGCAACTTCATCATGATCGTCCGGATTATCTCACTGAGCACGCCAGATATACGATTCAGGAACAGTCGGATGCGTCCGGCAGATACATCCGGTTTGCTGACTTTCAGGGCGAGGTGCGTAAAAGCTGGGTGAATCACAACGAAGACGATGCGGTGCCTGATGATCGTCGTCAGCGGCGCAATACACAGGATGTCGCGCTTCAGCTTTCGGGGATGACCGGCACACTGGCATCCATGAATTACCGCCAGGCATGTTTTCAAAAACAGTCAACCTTCGGGATGGGGAATTCATCGTCTGTCGATGATTCAGCGCTGCTCAGTGGCGAAGCGCAAGTGAAGCAACAGGTTTGGGATGTCCAGAGTACGACGTTACTTGAAAACGAAGAGAAAGGAGATGCGATTGAGGTCGGTGGAAACCGCGTCCGTTTCAACGAACGTGTCATCGCTGAATATCACTTCTCGTCAGGCCAGCCCATGGTCAATCGGGACGATTATGTCTGGCTGGATGAATCACAGCCGGATGAGATCCGCGCTCTGGCCGCATTAATGGTGCTCTATGCGATGACGTATGAGGCGGTTTTCTGTGTATTGAATTAGTTCAAAATCCACTTTAACCTATGCTCCTTATTTCTTAATAAAAACAGATTGGAGCAAATCATGAAATATCTTTTAACGGCTGCACTGATGGCTGCCAGTGTGTCGGCTCAGGCTGCAGAGACAATTGACTGTGGTGAGGTGGCTTTGAAAACTGTTTATGTGCAGGCTGATCGCGAGGATGGTTCTTTTCATGCCAACAAAATGCTGCTCTTGATGGGGGCGGGTAAGAATGCTGCTTGTAGTGATATCACTTTTGCCTATTTGGAAAATAATGATGATGCCTATGACAGTACGTTATCGATGGCGATTTCGGCTTACATGGCAGGAAAAAAACTCCGGGTCGTCGTTGAAGACGCGCCAGCCCAGGCTGATGCGAAAAGGATTGCTTGGGTAAACTTTGGAATCAGAGACTGAATTCCATGTATTCAGCCCGGTTATCACGGATTGATGATGACATGTTATGAAAGCACTCACATCGAAGACCATTGCTGAGTGTTTTCATTTCCCATATCTCGCCACAAACATCTTCACGGTTTCTTCAATCACTTTCTCTTCACTGGTGTTTTCAAGCTCGCTGAACCCGTAGAGTTTGGGGTAAAACGTGAAGGACTTGAGCTGATAGATGAACTGGCGGGCGGCAAAATCGCAGTCGTCTACCTTCAGTACATTCGCTGCGTGGGCATCTTGTAAAAAACGGACCAGCGTCTTCATGCAGCCGATGTCTGTGTTATCCAGTGACTGCATGAGTTCCGGCTGTTGCAGCATCTGCATAAAGGCGATTTTGCCAATGCGCAGCAACTGGGGAGAGGTCAGCAAAGCCACTTCCTGTCGGGCAATGTGTGACAGTTGCTCAGTAATCTCTCGGTTGACATCAAAAGGCTGTGCCGCACCCTGATCCAATTGGGCGAACATTCGGGCCATGATGGCCTGAAAGAGCACCTGCTTGGTTTCAAAGTGGTTGTACACGGTGCGTTTTGAAACACCCGCCTCAGCCGCAACCTGATCCATGCTGGTTTGCTCCACGCCGTGAGAGTGGAACAGCGTCTCAGCGGCATCCAGAATCGCCAGCTTTTTCTTTTCCGATAACTTCATCTCAGTCCTCATACCTTTCTCCGGCATTGTAACCAAGATCAAAAAAACTTGCACTGACTGGTTTACTTTTAAATATGACGATGTAAAACTACACCGTATAGTTTACTTTTGGTGTGTGCAGATGCGTGGTCTGAAAGGAGCACTCGCTGGTGTGGCAGCTTTAGGAGCAGGTGTGTTGATGATGAATCATGATTTATCCGCAGAAATGACAGAAACGGCAGAAACATCCGACCATTTTTACGCGGGAAGCTTTCACAATTCCCAGAAAAAACAGCAGCCGGGTCTGAAAAAGACGCTGGGGATTCTGGGGCGTTATCTGACGGAAAAGCGGGTGGATATCGCGCCGTCTGGCGCGCTGCCAGTAATGCCACTGAGCCGTGAGCAGCTTGATGCCCTGAGTGACGATGAGGTACATGTCGTCAAACTGGGTCACTCTTCTGTGTTGCTGAAAGTGCAGGGTGCATACTGGCTGCTGGATCCGGTTTTTTCTGAACGTGCTTCTCCCTTCAGCTTTCTGGGGCCAAAGCGCTTTCATCCAACGCCGATCAGCATTGAAGCATTGCCGCCCATTGAGCGGGTGCTGATTTCCCATAATCATTATGATCATCTGGATAAAGCGGCAGTGAAAAAGCTCGCTGCGAAAACAACAGAGTTTCTGGTGCCGCTGGGGGTTGATGCTTCCCTGAAAAAATGGGGAGTATCCGAAGAAAAAATTCGCACGTTCGATTGGTGGCAGGAACATCAGCACGGCGAGACTTTGGTTGTTTTCACGCCGACGCAGCATTTTTCCGGGCGTAGCCTGACAGATGGCAATCAGACGCTCTGGGGCTCCTGGGTCATTCACACCCCGGATACCCGTCTTTATTTCAGCGGTGATTCGGGCTATTTCGATGGGTTTCAAGCGATTGGGAAGAAATATGGCCCGTTTGATCTCACCCTGATGGAAACCGGTGCCTACGATAAAGACTGGGCCAGTGTCCATATGACGCCGGAAGAGTCGGCACAGGCGCATCTGGATTTACAGGGAAAAGTCATGATGCCAATTCATAACGGGACCTTCGATCTGGCGTTCCATGCCTGGTATGAACCGCTGGAACGGGTCTCTGAGGCAGCCAGGATTCGGGGGATTGCTCTGTCCACGCCCGTGTTCGGCCAGCCGGTGACGGCAAAGCAGATCCCTGAAACGGGTGCCTGGTGGCGTTAGGATCCGGTGTATCAGAAGGCGTCATCCGTCTATTTTTGTGAAATTGCTCCGAGTCTTGCGAGATTGATCCGAGCGGTTTTTCAGGCTTCAGGGCAGGGCCATGAGGGGCTTGGAAACAGGCGGTTTCGTGATGGACTGTCCGTATTCACAGAACCGCAAGAATGCGCGTTTTTCCCCAAAAAAATCTGGTAGAATTTTTGGTGTTGAAAAAATCCTTTCAGAACAGCAATATAAATTTAGAGTGTTCCCCGTAGGCACGGGGATGAACCGGCAGTTGGCTCACTGATCAATAACGAGTCTGTGTGTTCCCCGTAGGCACGGGGATGAACCGTGCTCGATGGCGATTTGGATGACACAAACCACGTGTTCCCCGTAGGCACGGGGATGAACCGAAAAAACCATCTACCGCACTAGTACCAACTAACGTGTTCCCCGTAGGCACGGGGATGAACCGAGCGGGTTATGGTGACAGGAAATACGGATACAGTGTTCCCCGTAGGCACGGGGATGAACCGCGCGAAATAATGTTACAGTGATGCGCTCTATTCGTGTTCCCCGTAGGCACGGGGATGAACCGGTGAGATGATTTGCTATGTGTATGAGTAACAGGTGTTCCCCGTAGGCACGGGGATGAACCGGAGGTGCCCAAAACCACCCTCACGCAATCCGCGTGTTCCCCGTAGGCACGGGGATGAACCGCCGATGTCTCGTGTGATTTGGTAAACCGTCACGTGTTCCCCGTAGGCACGGGGATGAACCGGAGTACAAAGAAGAGCTGGCCTTTCTTACTGCGTGTTCCCCGTATCGACGGGGAGAATCCATGACGGATAAAAACCCCGCAAAGATGATGAAATGTGCTTCGTATGTTTCTGTCAGGGCAGGAATTCCGATTTTCATCGGTCATAAAGACCCCTGGCGATGGCTGGAGAATTTATCATTCAGAGAAGCAAACGTTTTCTTCGTAAACTCAATAAATAAACGCTGGAAATTCGAGCTATATCACACTATTATGCGCTCCCGGCTTGCGTGTTGAATCTGTCACAGATTCGGCAATGCAGTTGCCAGCTATCAACAGCTATCTGTCTGCCAAAGGATGTCGGACCGGGCTTTGATGTGCTTCCTGGTGACTGAGGGCAGCGACGCATGACGGATATTCTCGCCTTCGGCAGCTTTGCGTGCGCCAAGTCACCGGCCATCGGACTTCGACATTGCAAGGTAGGTTTATGCAGTTCCTCTACAGCGCGGCAGGTATCGTCGCTATTTTTTTGTGCGCTTACGCACTCTCCACCAATCGTCAGGCCATTCGCTGGCGTACCGTTCTGGGCGCATTCGGCTTGCAACTGGGGCTGGCAGCCTTAGTTCTCTATGTTCCTTTAGGACAATATCTGCTGGGTAAAATGAGCCATGGCGTCGCCTCTGTGATTGGTTTTGCCGATCAGGGGATCAGCTTTGTCTTTGGCCCGCTGGCAGAAAATGGGTTCGTGTTTGCTGTCAAAGTTTTACCTTTAATCATTTTTATCAGCGCACTGATCTCTCTGTTGTACTACCTGGGCGTGATGAGTCTGGTGATCCGTGTGATTGGCGGCGGACTGGAGCGTCTGCTGGGCACAACTCGTGCGGAATCTCTGGTCGCAACCAGCAATATCTTTTTGTCGCAGGGTGAGTCGCCGCTGGTGGTCCGTCCGTTTCTGGCCTCGATGACCCGCTCTGAACTTTTTGCGGTCATGGTCGGTGGTATGGCTTCGGTGGCAGGCAGCGTACTGGGGGGGTATGCCGCGATGGGCGTTGACCTGAAGTACCTGATTGCGGCCAGCTTTATGGCAGCTCCGGGTGGCCTGCTGATGGCGAAAATCATGGTGCCGGAAACCCAGCAGCCGGTTGATCAGAGCAATATTGATCTGTCAGACAGCGATCAAAGTAACGCCATTGATGCGCTGGCTTCCGGGGCGATGAACGGGATGAAAGTTGCGGTCGCAGTCGGTACCATGCTGATCGCTTTTGTGAGTGTGATTGCCATGCTCAATACCGGTCTGGAATGGTTGGGCTCGCTGTTCCATATCGAGGGGCTGACCCTGCAACGCATTTTTGGCTATCTGTTTGCACCGCTGGCGTTTGTGGCCGGTGTACCAAGCCATGAAGTCATGGCTGTTGGCAGCCTGCTGGGACAGAAAATCGCCATGAATGAATTCGTTGCGTTTCTGGATTATGCCAGCGTGAAAGAGTCGCTGTCGGCGCACAGCCAGATTATTGTGACCTTCGCGCTGTGTGGTTTTGCCAACATCGGCTCGATTGCGATTCAGCTGGGTTCGATTGGTGCCATGGTGCCGGAACGCCGTAAGGATGTTGCGACGCTTGGTGTACGTGCTGTCGTGGCTGCGACCTTCGCCAACCTGATGAGTGCGGCACTGGCCGGGCTGTTTATTTCCCTTTGATTTCTTTTCTGGCGGGCCTTGTACTGAGGTTCCGCCTGTTTCCTCGCTATCTGCTTCTATGCATATCGGTTTATCCTCCAAAGTGCAGCGCCTCAGTCTAGACTGAATCACATCTCTATGTTTTCAGGACAGTAACATGATTGATTTGGTGACTCTGGGTGTGACGGTCTTCATGGGGTTCTTTGCCATCATGAACCCGATTGCCAACACGGCGGTTTTCACCGGACTGACGGCACATCAGACCGGGCAGGAGAAACGGCAAACGGCGATCAAAGCCCTGACGGCTGCATTTTTTATTGTGGCGGCTTTCAGCCTGCTCGGGAAAGGGATCTTTCAGCTCTTTGGCATTACGCTGCCAGCGCTGCGACTGGCTGGGGGACTGCTGGTGTTTGTGGTCGGCTATCACATGCTGCAGGGCAGCAGTTCGTCGATGCATACACAAAGTCCGAGTAAAGAAGTGGAGGATATTTCAATCTCTCCGCTCGCCATTCCAATTCTGGCCGGCCCTGGGACGATTGCGACAGCCATGAACTATTCAGCAGCGAAAAGCCTGCTGCATATTCTAATCACTATTTCTGCTTTTGCCGTGCTTTGTCTGGTGACGCTGGCCTGTTTTTTATATGCCCAAAAGCTGGTCGATTTTCTGGGAAAAGATGGGGTGAATGTGATCACCCGGATTATGGGGTTACTGTTGACCGTGATTGCCATGCAGATGTTGATTCAGGGCGTGCATGATGCCTTGCATCTGTTCACGCCGGCAGGGCCGGGAGAATCAGCCGAGGTGTCCAGCGTCATTTTTTCCATCCGATCTTGATTTGAATCAAACTTGAGCGGCGTCAATTTTCAGTGGCTTACTATACTCATATCGGATGAACAGTCCGTTGTGGTCAACACGCCTTAAGGAGAGAGAGCATGAGCACTGAAATGAAAAAAGGTGGTTTTCCTTCTTTATTGGATCATGATTTCGACAGCCTGTTTCAGGGGTTCTTCCGACCTGTTCTGGGGGATGATTTTACGAAACAAGCCAGCCAGTTGCCTGCTGTTGATATTCATGAAAGCAAAGACAACTACGAGCTGACGGCTGAATTACCCGGATTCAGTAAAGAAGAAATTCAGGTTTCATTTCATCAGGGAAAACTCACCATCACAGCGGAACATCAGGAAGAGACTGAAAAGAAAGAGGAAGGAGAAGCGGTGCTGAAAGAGCGTCGTTATGGCAGTTATGCACGAACCTTCCAGTTTGGAGCAAATGTCTCGGAACATGATATCGAAGCGACGTATCAGGATGGTGTGTTGCACCTGATCCTGCCGAAAACGGTCGCGAATGTGCCAGAAGTGCGCAAAATTGAAGTCCGCTAATCTCGTGATCCAATCTCGTGATATTGG
The DNA here is from genome assembly GCF_000695255.1 of Photobacterium galatheae. Lineage (GTDB taxonomy): Bacteria > Pseudomonadota > Gammaproteobacteria > Enterobacterales > Vibrionaceae > Photobacterium > Photobacterium galatheae. The sequence continues at coordinate 29,377 of NZ_JMIB01000032.1, forward strand.
TTGTTCTTGCGTGTTCATTGGGTGCTGGTGGAAACCGGCACCTGTTTCTGTCCAAGGGCGCCAGCCCTGAATTCGGAGGTATGGAAAGATGAAACCATACACGTTTGCAATCCTGATCAGTGCGTTGTCTGGTCTGGCGGGATGTGACACGGCCAGTCAGAGTTTCAGTCTGCCAACCGGGGATGAAGCACAGGGCAAGGCTGTTTTTCTGAAGTACCAGTGCCTGGCTTGTCATAGCATGACTGGCTTTGAAGACGAAGCATCGAAGCTGACCCGCGCTCTGGATACGCCAGTTGTCCTTGGTGGTGAAGTGAGCCGTATCAGAACTTATCCTGAGCTGGTGACTTCGGTGATCAATCCTTCTCACAGACTGGCCGAAGGTTACGACGACCAAGAGATTCAGGTTGATGGCCAATCAGTCATGCCAAGCTTTAACGATGTCATGACGGTCACTGAAATGGTGAATCTGGTTTATTTCCTGGAATCTCATTATTCCCTGGAACCTTACCCACGGACCGACTATATCAGCCCGCATTAATCTGGTCTGATGGCCGTCAAAGGATGTGATAGCCAGACAAAAGCGATCTCGTTCTGCTTTACAAATGTACGGTGGTTGGGGGAGACTGCCCGTTGTCATTCATGGTCTAGCCGTCCCTGTTTCTGACTGCGTATTCGCTGTGTAGAACAGAATGAGAACAAAAAATGTGGGATCCCTTTCTGGAAAAAACTGAACTCGTCGTCACCTACTTACTGACGCACAAACTTTTACTGAGTGCATGCATTGTTGTGGTTGCTGTGCTGATTCGCCGGGTGGCGATCGCACGGATTCGTGGGGAAGCGAGCTTTCTCAGCGAAGAGCAGCGGAAATGGATTTCACGAACCAAGAACGGTGCATTTACTCTGATCATGCTGATCCTGTTTCTGTTGTGGGAATCGGAGATCAGCAAGTTTGCCTTGTCGCTGACTGCGATTGCCGTGGCATTAGTGGTTGCCTCGAAAGAAATTATCCTCTGTATGACCGGCTCGCTCCAGCGGGCAAGTTCACGTTCATTCAGAATCGGCGACTGGATCGAAGTCGGTCCGGTGTACGGTGAGGTGATTGAGCATAATCTGATGGCAACAGTGGTTCAGGAGATCGCCCTGCAGCAGGGCCAGTACCATTACACGGGCAAAACGACCACGTTGCCAAATAGTATGTTTTTTACCGTAGCGGTGAAGAACCTGAATTTTATGAAGCGCTATGTGTACCACGGTTTCACAGTGACGGTGAAAGAAACGGTGAATCTGTATCCCATGGTGCCGGTCATGCTGGCGAAAATAAACCTGCATATTGCCGACTTTATTGATGTTGCCCAACGATACAATCACATGATTGAGCGACATGCGGGTGTTGATCTGCCCGGCGCTGATCCGCATCTGTACATCACGACAACACCGACCGGCGAGCAACAGGTGCATTTCAAACTCTTTTGTCCGACGGTTCTCGCTGCTGAGCTGGAAGCGAAAATCCGGGAAGATTTCATGACCCTCTACTGCGATCAATATTTGCCAGGCTCGCCCAAATCGTTGCCAGAGGCGGAGGAAGAACTGCCTGTCATCTGACAAAAAAGCAGCGTCATCAGACGCTGCTTTGTTTTTGCACAAACACAACCTGTTCGCTGTCAAATTGCTGTGTGCAAAAAGACAGCCTTTCCCTGAAGTTTCTCTTGCGAAGACAACACGGTTTGGTGATTGAAGCACCATTCAGTTCAAGGCAATTCCGGTGCCAATTTTTATGACTGAGGGAACGGACTGATTTCAAACCAAAATGACGGAGCGTGCAGTTTTCAGCAGACCAATTTTTGCGAACCGTTTCCGGTTCGCGTTTCAAAATGCAGCAACCGTGAAGAGTATTTGCATTTTGATAAAGTTCTCGGCATTGTGCTATCAGGTGAATAAGTCATTGAAGGATCGCAGCGATGTTTAGTCAGACCGTGGATACGGATATTCAGCTGGCGTTGGTCCAGCCTTCTTTTGCCCCCCGTTATGTAGAACTCATCAACACGCATTTCGATTATCTGTCTCAGTGGCTGGCATGGCCGCCGCATTGCAACACAGAATCTGATTTTCTGAACTTTATCCGTCGTTCACTTCAGGAGTATGCCGAAGGCAAATCGATGGTCTGCGCCATTTTCTATCAGGGGACCCTCGTCGGGAACTGTAGTTTTAACACTATCAATCACAGTCTGAAAACCGTTGATATCGGTTACTGGCTGGCCGCCGATAAGCAGGGGAAAGGGATTATTACCCGGGTGTGCCGCCACCTGATCAGCATCGCTTTTGAGCAACTGGAGATGGAAAAAGTCGTTATTGCTGCAGCGGTTGAGAATCAGGCCAGTCGGGCGGTTGCAGAGCGGCTGGGGATGACCCGGGAAGGGGTGATTTCCCGAAGCGAAAACCTCAATGGCCGTATTCTGGACCATGCCATCTATGCCCTGCACCGACAGCATCATCATACCGAATTCACATCAAAACTTGCTGAGGAGCGAACATGAGTCAAATCACTTATCCAATCCGCGGTGCCTGCCAGTGTGGTGGCGTGACTTATCAGTTGCTGGCACCGCCGAAAATGGTGGTGGCCTGCCACTGTAAGGAATGCCAGAAGCTGTCGACCAGTGCGTTCAGTATCACCGCCATGGTTGATGCCAAGGATTTAGTGTTCCAAGGGGAGATGAAAGACTGGTCGCGTCTGGCAGACAGCGGGAATACCAGTGCCGCTAAATTCTGTCCGACCTGTGGGAACCGAATTTATCACTATGATCCGAACCATCCGGAAGCGATTAAGCTGAAACCGAGCAATCTGGAAAATACCCGGATCATTGAGCCGACCCTTCATGTCTGGACCCGTGAAAAGCAGGACTGGTATCAAATCCCGGAAGGGGTGAAACAGTTTGAAGGGCAGCCTTGATTTGGTGCGCTGAGCTGAGCGTAAAGTCACCCAGTTGCAAAGCCATCCCTGAGCGGATGGCTTGTTTATTTCTGGCTTCCCGTCGTGGGTCACTCAAGCGCTGGGGAGAGGCTGCCTTAAACCCGGAAGTGGCTGGTGATCTGTTCCAGTTGTGCCGAGAGCGTGGACAGTTCTTCGCTGCTGGCGGAGATTTGCTCCACGGCAGTGCTGGTATCCCGCGACATCATATTGATCGTATTAATGTTATTGCTGATCTCTTCGGCCACTGCCGACTGCTGCTCAGAGGCAGCGGCAATCTGACTGGTCATGGCTGCGATATGTTCAACCGATGCGACCACCTGCTGTAAGCCTTCGGTTGCCGCGACCGCCTGCTCAGAGACCCGGCTGGTATGGTTGATACTTTGGGTCATCACATCACTGACATCCCGCCCGTGGCTGAGTAGTGTCTCCAGCATCGCTGCGGTGTCATTGGTGGCTTCCTGTGTGTGCTGGGCCAGATCCCGAACTTCCTCTGCGACGACTGCAAACCCCCGGCCGTGCTCGCCGGCCCGGGCGGCTTCAATGGCTGCGTTGAGTGCCAGCAGATTGGTTTGTTCGGCAATGCCACGGATGGTTTCCAGGACTTTTGTGATGTCATCAGAACTTTTTCTCAGCAGGCTGAGTTTATGGTTGGCTTCCTGCATATCCACCGACATCTTGCCGAGATTATCTGAACTTTGCTGTAGCAGGAGCGAGCAATCATTGACGCTGTTCTGTGCTTCGTTGCCGGCATGGGCCACGGAGGCAATATTCCCCGAGATGTCTTTGGCGGTCGCACTCATTTCATCAATGGCCACGGCTAGGTGAGCCGTTTCCTGCTCCTGCTGGGAAACCGCCTGTGCGGTTTCTACGGCGCTGGCAGCCAGTGCTTCCGCTTCATTGCGTTGCTGGCTGGCAGCGACTTTGAGCTGATTGATAATCTGGCTGAGTTTGGCGGTCATCGCTTTCATGGAGGCGTATACACCCGTTGCCTGACTGCTACCGTTGTCTTTCATACTGGCACGTAAGTCACCTTCAGCAATCGTGCTGGCAATCTGTTCCATGTGCTCGGGTTCACCGCCGATAGGACGGGTAATATTCCGGCTGACGAAGATGGCCGCCGGGATGATCAACGCAATGACGGCAAGAATGATTGTCAGACCGCTGAACTGAAGACGCGTGATGGCTGACAGTGCTTCCGCTTGATCGATTTCCGCAACGATGACCCAGTTGGTGCCACCCAGTGCAATCGGGGCAAAGGCCGACAGAACGGTATTGCCTTTGTAATCGGTGATTTCAGCGATCCCGCTTTCACCCGCCAGTGCCCGCTGAACGGCTTGGGTGTCGATGCTGCCCTTGTCGGGGTGGCGGAATGATGCCGCGACGGAATGATTGATCGGATCGATGAACGAATTCGAGCGCATCAGTTTGTCCGGGCCGACCAGATAAGTTTCACCACTTTGACCCAGCCCGGCTCTGACCCCCATGATGGCTGTCAGGCGATCGATCGGAAACTGGAACACCAGCACGCCGGAGAGGGTGTTCTGGTCATAGATTGGCGCAGCCATAAAACCTGCCGGAGACTGGTAGGACGGCAGATAAAGATTGAAATCGATCAGCGCAGTCTGCCCTTGCGGTAAACGGAGTCCGGCCTGGTAGGCATCTTTGAGTAAACTGTCGCGGAACGGACCATCACGCAGTGAAGTGGCAAAATCTACTTCTTTGTAGACACTGTAGAGCACCTGGCCGGTCTTCGCATCAATCAGGAACAGATCGTAATAACCGGACTTGTCGATCAGATCCCGGAAGAACGGATGGAAGTTTTCATGTGCTTGATCATAAAAGGTATGGCCTGCATTAAGCAGGCGCTGTTTTTCCCCCAGACCGTAGGGGCTGTTGGCAATATAGGCCGACTGTAATGCCTGCGCAGTTGGCGAAAGCTGGTTGGCCAGTGTCTCTGCGGTCAGGTTCAGATTGGGGGCGTTTTCTTTCAGGCGTGGTAAAAACTGTTCCCGATAAAACTGAGTGATTTGCGCCCGGGCATTGGGGTTTGCCGCAGGCAGATCGGCCATACCCTGGCGGAAATCGCGGAGTGCATTGAGTGTCAGTGGATTGGATGCTTCCAGTGTGATTTGCTGGGTCAGGGTATTGAAATACCGTTCAATCGCATCCTGCTTGACTTCACGTAGTGACTCCAGCTGGTTGTAGGCTTGTTGCTCCAGCGACTGACTGGCCTGATACATGGTGAGTAAAGAGATCGCTGCCGCAGGCAGCAGGCCTGTGAATAACAGACAACTCATGATCTTATGTTGCAGTTTCATAATTCCCCCTGGATCCTCCCCACAGATACAATCGAAACTAGTCCAGCTTTCGAGTTGCGACGAGTATTTCAGTCGGGGTGTCATGCAGAATCATTCGCATTTGTGATATCTGTCAATGACGATATAACCTACCGGAATTGATTCAATGCACTCTCACGATGGGAGATGAATTTTTCTCTGTTTTGTCCTCACACTTTGTCGTTGTTTTAGAAGGATTTATGGCTGTATTGTCTGGATTCATCTGAAAATCAGACTTTCTGTTTGATAATAAAGTGTCGCATAAACAACAAGATGCCTGTTTTTTTTATGGGATTGAGAAGTGAGGTGCCAATGGCAAAATCAACAAGGCTGACTGCAGAGGATAAACAGAATCTGGTCAATGAGCTGAAGCAACTGATTGCTGCCCGCATGGGTAAATCGGTCAATGTGACTCATCAACGGGACGATGAGGCTGGGTTGGTCGTGGAATTTAGTGTTGAAGGCCAGCGGTTTGCGGAAGTGACCATCTAAGCTGAAGTTGCCCGGCATTCGATCTGCCGCCGGGCATATTCTTCATGAACACATCTACACGGGATCAAAACTGGCCAGGGCCAGGATCTGCTCGATCGTCTGCGGAAAATCCAGTCCGATCTCACGGGTTGCCATGGGAAAGACACTGCGTGGCGTCATTCCGGGGGAGGTGTTCATTTCAATCGGATGGATTTTTCCATCATCCCCCAGGATCACATCCAGCCGCCCCCAGCCACGGCAACCCAAGGCATGGAAAGCGTTGAGTGCCAGTTGTTGTATCGCTTGTTCGGTCTCTGCGGCAAGATCGCTGGGACAGTGATAACTGGCCGTCTGAGCACCAAATTTGGCACTCCAGTCAAAAAAGGTATCGGAACAGATTTGTACGACGGGCAGCGCACGATCGCCCAGGATGCCACAGGTATATTCCCGCCCGCTGATAAAGCTTTCCAGCAGAATATCGTCATCATAGTCAAAGGCTTGTCGGATGGCGGTTGCCAGTTCGTCCGGGGATTCGACTTTGTTGACGCCAATACTGCATCCCTGTGAACTGGGTTTGACGACCAGCGGATATCCCATTGAGTCAGCGATCGCGATGTTTTCTGCCATGGCATGCTCACGGTGTACGCTATGCCAGTTGGCATAGTGAAACCCGCGTTGAGCCAGGATTTGTCGGGTTCGGAGTTTATTCAGGCACAATGCGGACGACGCCAGTCCACTCCCGGTATAAGGAATTTTCAGCCAGTCCAGTAATCCTTGCACATGACCACTTTCTCCCAGACTGCCATGGAGCGCAATGAAAACTTTATCAACCGATGTTAACGCGTCTAACGTTTCATACAGTTCTTTCGGATCGATGGCCACCACGTCATAACCCAGTTCAGTAATGGCATCACTCACGGCCTGTCCCGATCGTAATGATACACTCCGTTCACTGGATTCCCCTCCCATCAGTACACCCACACGCATAAACAACTCCCTCCATAGGTTCACGTGCACATATACTAATGCAATGCGAGGCATCTCACAAAGCTATTGATTTATATGGTAATAGTGAAACATGACATTTGTTCAATGAATTCTTTTTCATCAAATAGGTTGCTGTTTAGGTATATGTGCGCTGTGTCTTATATTGTAGATAAAGATGATTCAGGTGACGTTATTGTGATGCCCTTCATAGACAGAATTGTGTGTATTTCTTAACCAATGTCTCAAGTGCAATGCAGTTCGAGATCACTTCGCGTCAGGTTTAGAAGTGACCTTGTCTTCCTGCGGTCAGCACTGTGGCGATCAGCGAAACATTTCAGTCAAATATTTCAGCGAAACCTTGTAATCTTCCAGAAATGTTCCTGATGACATGAGGGCAGAGAGGATGGCGGTGAAACCGAGAAAAATGATGGTGATGGGTGTATCCGGCTGCGGTAAAAGTACGATCGGTCGTCGTCTTGCCCGGACGCTGGGGCTGAAGTTCTTTGATGGTGACGATTTTCATTCGCCCGAGAGCGTGAAAAAGATGCGTGTGGGGATCCCGCTGACCGATGCCGATCGTGCCGAATGGCTGGCTCGCCTGAACCAGTTGTTGCGTGATGAGCCTCATGTCGTACTAGCTTGCTCGGCGCTGAAACCTGAATACAGAGTGCAGCTTTCACAAGGCGTTGAAGAGCTGTGCCTGATTTATTTACAGGGCGATGTCGAGACGATTTGGCAGCGCTATCAGCAGCGTGACAATCACTATTTTACCGGCCGGAGCATGCTGGAAAGTCAGTTTTCGACGCTGGTGGAACCTGAACTGGGCGAAGCCCTCTGGATTGATATTCGCCAGTCGCCGGATTCTGTGCTGAGCGATATCCTCAATCGTCTGCCATCACCTTGCTGACGGACGAACAGGATACGGTTCCAGTGGTTGACCGCTCAGTAAAATCTCAGCAGTTAAAACCGGGCACGAAAGATCGGACAGAAAAAAAGCGGGGACCGATGGTCCCCGAACATGTCGCCAACACAACCCTCTAGGATGTCAATAACACTTCACGACACATGAGGGAACCCTGTCTGTGTACAACTTGGCCGCAGGATTCCCGGCATGTTTAAGAACACGGACGGTAGTTCACGCCGATTCGGTCTAAATGACGGAGCTGACCGTTGAGGCGTGCTTTAAAGTCTTCCCAGTCTCGTTGCTCCGGCGGACACCAGCAGACTTCGCTGACCGCGAGCAGGCGCGGGAACAGCAGGTAGTCAAAACGGGACTGGCTGAACACATGCTCGCACCACAGAGCGCACTGAATTCCCAGGATTTGATCCAGTCTCGGATCTGTCGCTGCCAGTTCGGCCAGCGGACGATAGCTGTAGACCGTTTCCAGCGGCAGGAACCCGGCCCAGTTGGCCCCGGGCTCTTCGGCAGAATGCCCCTGAGCCAGATCCAGATAGGTATACTGGGCTGGCTGCATGATCACTTCATAGCCATTGCCTGCGCATGTCAGACCGGCTTCTTCGTTCATCCAGGGCAGGACAATGGTGTGTTGACTGACCTTGTCGCCTTTGACGACTTCCTGCCATCCCAGCATACGCTTGCCTTTCTGAGCCAGATAGTCTTCAACAAAACGCAGGATATGTCCCTGTAACTCGAACGGATCCTCGTATCCATGCTGCTCCATCATCGCACGGCAGGCCGGGCTGTCGGTCCATACACCGCTGGGGACTTCGTCTGCGCCCACATGCAGGTAAGGGGCAGGGAAGAGATCGCAGACTTCGTCCAGCACAGCGGTCAGGAAGGTATAGGTGCCGGGCAGAGCCGGAGACAGCACGTTGTCCGGGTAATTCTGGATACTGCGATAGACGGAGCGATCGGCCGGATCGATCAGTAATTCTGGCAGCGACTTGATCGCGGCGCGGCAGTGGCCGGGAATATCGATCTCCGGGATCACCTGAATGCCACGGTCGGCGGCGTATGCCACAATCTCGCGGATTTCCTGCTTGGTGTAGAAACCGCCGTAGCGGCGATCCACGGTCGAAAACTGAGGTGCCAGTACCTCTTCAGGGCCGCGCCAGGCACCGATCTCGGTCAGGGCTGGGTAGGCATCAATTTCGATCCGCCAGCCCTCATCGTCGGTCAGGTGCCAGTGGAAAGTGTTGAACTTATAGCGGGCCAGCTGATCCAGCAGCCGCTTGATCCGGGCCACGGGATGGAAATGCCGGGCACAGTCGAGCATCATGCCCCGGTGGCCATAGTGGGGTTGATCATGGATGTCCACCATCGGAATGCTCAGCAGGCTTTCTATCTGGTGTGATGGATGAGTTGGCAGTAACTGTAACAGACTGGCCGTTGCATGGCTGAATCCGGCGGCTGAACTGGCTTCCAGCCAGATGTGGTCACACTCGACCAATAAGTGGTAAGCGCCTTCTGCCAGCTCTGGTTTGTATTGATAATGAATCTGGCCGTCCGCGCTGACTGACAGGGGCGTGTCCAGCCAGTGTGACAGCTCCTGCTGCAGCCAGTTGACACTCCCCTGTGCCGCTTCCGGCACTGCAGCCAGTGCGGTCTCCCGAAGGAACTGAAACTCACCCGGCAAGTGTGCCAGACGGGCGGGGGCCGGGATCAGGTTGATGGCTTTGGCTTCCGGTAAATCAATCTGCAGTTTTTCCTGTGCCGGCTGGCGAAGATTCAACGGAGTGACGATTACGGGCACGGCCTGACGATGCTGGCTGGCATAGAGACAGGCTTCTGTGATGCCATCGCTGTGCAGCGTTAACGGCGGCGTCTTGATGGTAAATTCGGTATAAAAATGGCTGTTTGCGGACAGGGCTTCGTTGCCGGTCGCAGACAGCGAACAGTAACTGCCGAGTTGCTTTAGCTGACCATGACTGACCGATGCCGGTTCTATCCAGCGGCTGAGGATAAAGTCCAGCGACCAGGCACGCAAAGGATGCTCCCCGAGATTATGCAGGGTCAGCGCAAAGCGGGATTCAGTATCAGTCTGATTGATCACGGTTAAATCAAGGCGATAGCTCATGATAGCCCCTTATCGTGGATACAGGTTGTGATCGCCCTGGGCGATCAGAATGGCACCGTCCATGGCGTCTCCCTGTGGGGGAGCCAGTCGGCGCTGAATGGCTGGTGTCAGCCAGGGCGCAATGCGTTCTGCAATGCCGCCCATCAGGCAGATCTGGTCTGCGCCGCGAGCGATCAGTGCATTGAGCCACATTTCAATGTCTGCGGCGGTCTGTTGCAGCAGGGCAACCGCCAGCGAGTCATTGGCTTCGGCCAGTCGGAAAATCTCCGGTGAAAACTGACCATAGTCACAGGGCAGGGCGGTTTTCGACCATTCGACAATGGCATCCACATCGTGGTCAAAGTGCGCCAGGACGAGACGCGCCAGTTCCGTCTGAGGCATAATGCCGTCGACGCTCAGCAGCACCTGCTGGATCAGGCGGAGTCCCATGACTGCGCCGCTGCCCTGATCTGAAATCGGAAATTCACGGCCACCGACCACAGAAATCTGTTTTCCCTGCCGCAGCAAACCGACGGAGCCGGTGCCGGCTATGAAAATCGCGCCGTCTCGTCCCTTCCAGGCTCCCAGACAAGCGCCATAGCCGTCGGTGTTCAGGGTGAGGCGGGCAAATGGGTGCGGCTGGGCCATAAAGTCATACCAGGCTGTGCGCTGTTCAGCGCCGGCCAACGCCAGCCCAACCGACATCTCGCCATAGTTTCGCTCACTGAGTCCGGCCAGTGATGCTGCGGTGGCAATCGCATCCAGAATCGATTTCATGGCAACGTCAGCGCCTAATAAGATATTGGCGCTGCCGGTTTTGGCTTCGGCCAGCACCTTGCCCTGGGTATCGCATAAGCGGGCCCGGCAGGACGTGCCACCCCCATCAATACCAACCAGATAACGAATATGTTCAGTCATGACGACGTTCCTTGAATTGCAGGGACACAGCCAGCAGATACCAGGCCGCATGCGGGATCCATTGTTCTCCCCAGCGCCAGTTCTGGTAGGTATCGTCGGCCTGAGGGGCTGGCGCGAAGGCAATATCTGCTTCGTTATCGAAGCCGGATGTGATCCCGTTACACACACCGCCTCTGGCGTTAAAAAATCCCAGATGTGGCAGGTATTCAGGATTGTTTCTGCCAGCGCCATCGAGCATACAGCGGTCAAATGGATTCAGTCCCAGAATCCAGTTCAGTAACTGTTGGCCGTAGACCTTCAACTGTCGGCACAGATCCGCATCACTGACCACAGGGGCGGCCATAAAAGCCATCGCGGCCAGTGAACCCAAGCGGGCATTTTCGCCCTGCCACCAATAGCCGCTTTCATTGTGGTGTGGCATGAAAAAGCGGCTGTGTTTGTTGCCGTCAACCGCTTTGACATACTGGCGCGGATAACCAAAGGGGTTTGCGACCGCATGGGTGATGTTCAGTTCAAACTGTAATGCATTGTCCAGCACCTGACGGATGGCCTGCAGGCGAGGCTGTTCCGGTTCAACGTGCAGGTATTGCAACAGGCTGATCACGGGCAGACCGGCTTCGACTGCGTGGTAATACGGGCGGCTGCCATCCGCGTTGGCGCTCCAGTAAAACTGCTGCTGACTGTCACTTTGCTGACGTGCTGCCAGACGTTCCGCCCAGTGACGGGCTTCCGTCAGATAGCGGGACTGTTCCGTGGCTTTGAGCAGCTCGACGGCGGCCAGCAGCGCACAATATTCATCAATGATATTTTCCTGACCGTCATCCAGATAGCGGCTGTTGTGCGCTTTCAGATGCCAGTAACCTGTCTGTGCAGCAATCAGGTAAGTTGCTGCGTTTTCAAGATGCCCCAGTTCCAGTCTGGCAGCGGCCGGACTGTGTACCAGTCGCGACGCTGCAGCCAGCGCGGCAATGGTGACACCACCGCCCTGACGGAAGCCAGCCTGAAAATGGTCTGTTTTGATTCCCTCCTGCGTTGAATAACTACAAATCTCCCGTTGCCCGGTGGATTTACTCCACTTATCGAACACTGTCATATAAAAATAACCCTGCGGAGAAAGCATCCGCAGTAAAAAATCCGCGCCATAAAGTGCCTCTTCAATCAGGCGGACGCGGGAAAAATCCGCAAAGGCGGGGTCATCCTGCAGCGACTCAAAGGCAGTGAGCATGTTCCACACCACCATCGGCGTCTGCTGGGGATTCAGGTAATTGGCATAGGACAGGTGACTGAGATATTTGCTGACGTCACCGGAAGCGTCATACCAGCCTCCGTGGACATCGACGGTCTCCTGACTGCCAAACAGCGGGACGGCACGATCGCACTGATCGAATTTGCCACCACAGCGCTGGGATTTGAAATAGTGCAGCACATCACTGAAGGTACGCTGCATCAGTAAACCTTCACCAATCTCGAAATCTGCCGACTCAGTGTCACCGAGGTGGAGCCTGTATTGGCCGGATTCCTGCCAGGTACTGAAATCGATCTGAGCAGCAGCACCGGTGTGCCACGCATCAGTCTGCTGACTGATGGAAAGTGTCAACTGCATCACCGGCTGTTGATCCCGGCTGCGGATCAGGGTCGCCTCTGTATGTGACAAAGGGGCCTGATGCTGGACGATGGCAATCTTACTGCCAGTGCGTTCATATCCGAGGTGGTTGATTAACAGCTGCATAGATTTCCTTTATTATTGTTGGTTTTTGGGCTTTCTGTCGGCATTGGCTCGACTTAGCTTTGGTACAGATAGCAGCGGACAAAATGGTTTTCTGCCAGTTGCGTGACTTCCGGTAGTCGCTGGCGGCACTGTTCCGTCGCATGGCTGCAACGTCCGGCAAACGGGCAGCCCAGGCTTTCCGGTGTCCAGAGCGGAATATCCCCTTTGTTGCCAGCCAGCGGTTCATGGATCGATTTACTCGGATCAGGCACAGCGGAGATCAGCAACTGAGTATAGGGGTGCTGCGGATTGTGGATGATCTCTTCCGTATCGCCCCATTCCACCATATGGCCGACATACATGACTGCCAGATCCTCAGCGATATAACGGGCTGTCGCGATGTCGTGCGTGATATAGAGCAGCGCCATTTCCCGTTCGAACTTCATCTCTTCCATCAGGTTGAGTACCCCGGCTCGAATGGAAACATCCAGCATTGAGGTTGGTTCGTCTGCCAGAACCACTTCGGCACCGACTGCAATATTCCGGGCCAGATTCACCCGCTGACGCTGACCGCCGGACAGTTGGTGCGGGTACTTGGCGGCGGTTTCTTTCGGCGGGATCAGGCCAACCTGTTCCAGCAGCGTGTAGACTTTTTCTTCCAGCTCTTTTTTATTGCCCTTGCTGATTTTGTTGTGGATCAGCAGCGGGCGGGCAATATGGTGAAAGATCGTGTGGGTCGGGTTCAGGGAACCGAACGGATCCTGCCAGACCATCTGCACGCCCTGACGGTACTGCATCAGGTCAGTTTTCCTGGTGATGCTTTGAATGTCTCGACCGTAGTATTCGATGCTGCCGGCGGTTGGCTCGTACATTTTGGCAATCATCTTGGCCGTGGTGGACTTACCCGAGCCTGATTCACCGACGACCGCCAGACCGCGGCTTTTGTACATTTTAAATGACACCTGATTCAGTGCCCGCATCTTGGATTTGGCCAGAGAATTGCTGTTCACCGCAAAGTCTTTGACCAGATTTTTCCCTTCGATAATTGGGGTTCCGACTGGATTGCTCATCTTGCCTCCGATCCTTCTTATTCTTACTTGTTATACAGGTGGCAGTTGCTTAAACGGCCGGGTTCCAGTTGGCGAAGTTGCGTGCTTTGTGAAAAACAGGCGTTATGGGCTTTGCTGCATCGCGCCTGAAAACGACACCCCTGCGGCACATCCAGCAGATTGAGCGGGTTGCCCGGAATTCCCTTCAGACGGGTTTTTGGCCCGGTCAGTGGCGGGAAAGAACTGCTCAGCCCTTCGGTGTAAGGGTGATACGGTGTCTCCAGAATTTGCTTGGATGGTGCCACTTCGACCAGTTCACCGGAGTACATGATGCCGATGCGGTCTGAGAACTCGACCATCAGCGACAGGTCATGAGTAATGAAGAGAATGGCGAAGCCGAATTCTTCTTTCAGCGCGTAAATCTTTTGCAGGATTTCACGCTGTACCACCACGTCGAGCGCTGTCGTGGGCTCATCCATGATGATCAGCTTCGGATTCAGTGCAAGGGCAATCGCAATTACCAGTCGCTGACGCATGCCGCCGGAAAACTGATGTGGGTAATCCTGCAGGCGATCCGGATGGATATCGACAATCTCCAGCAGGCCCTGTGCGCGTCGCACGGCCTGCTCCCGGGTCAGGTTGGTGTGATGCATTATCACGTCACAGAACTGCTCTTCCAGCGTCAGTACCGGGTTGAGCGCATTCATGGCACTCTGGAACACCATGGACATTTCGCTCCAGCGGAAGCTGCTGAGCTTTTGATCGTTGAATTTCAGGATGTCGCCATGACCATCAAACAGGATTTCTCCGCCGGTAATGAACGCAGGCGGCTTATGCAGACGCATCAGCGAAAAGGCCACGGTAGACTTGCCACAGCCGGATTCGCCAGCCAGCCCGAAGACTTCGCCTTTACCAATGTCGAAACTGACATTGTTCACGGCGCGGACATCTCCGGCGTCGGTGATGTAGTCGACGCACAGGTTACGGATAGATATTTGTGGTGTGGTCATGACTTCTCTCCTCCCTGAAATGCAGGCTGAGCGGTTACTTCGGAAGCAACTTGTGCCGCTTGGTTTTTCTTGGCCATGTTCTTCCAGCGGCGCAGACCCTTATGGGAACGCAGCTGCGGGTTGGCTATTTCATCGACAGCGAAGTTCAGCAGGGCCAGACCAATCGCAATCAGGGTCAGTGCTACACAAGGGGCCAGCAGTTCCCACCAGGCACCGACCAGCATGGAAGATGAGGTCTGTACGTTGTAGAGCATGATGCCCCAGCTGATGGAGTTCGGATCGCCCAGTCCCAGGAAGGACAGCGTGGCTTCTGTCATAATGGCCAGCATCACAGAGCCGATGAAGCTGGCACCGATGATGGAAATCAGGTTCGGCAGAATCTCGACAAAAATGATGCGCCAGGAGGATTCACCCAGCACTTCAGCGGCTTTGACGAACTCTTTTTCACGCAGGGACAGGGTTTGTGCCCGCACAACCCGAGCGCCCCAGGCCCAGGACGTCATGGCAATCACAATGGTGATGGTGAGTGGCCCAGCCTGACCGATGAAGGCTGCGATGACGAACAGCAACGGGAGCTGAGGCATCACCAGCATGATATTCATGGCCGCTGTCAGCACATCATCCACCCGGCCGCCAAAGTAACCGGCAGACACCCCAATGACGGTGGCCAGGAAACAGACCATCAGACCGGCACCAAAGCCGACCGCCAGCGAGGTACGGGCACCGTACACCAGCTGCGACCAGATATCACGGCCCATGCGTGAGGTGCCCAGCACGTGATCCGCTTTCTTCGACATCCGCAGAGTGCGTTTGTTGTCTGCCAGATTCTCAGCGACCCAGCCATCCGGATTGTTCTGCGCGGCTTTGACCACAAAGGATGGATATTCATGCGGGTTGCCGGTGCGGCGATCCGGATCATGCTTGGTGACCAGAGGCGCAAAGACCGCAGCCAGGATAAAGCAACTGATGATGATCAGACCTGCCAGTGCTTTATTGTTGTTTGCCAGGAGCTTGATAAAACCTTTCATGATTATTTACCTCCCTTACGCAGGCGAGGATCCAGGGCCACAATCAGCAGATCGGCCATGAAGTTAAAGAACAGCATAAACAGGGTCATGATCAGTAGCTGGCCTTGCAGTACCTGATAGTCACGGGCGTGAATGGCATTGAGCATCACGGTGCCCAGCCCCGGATAGTTAAAGATAATTTCGACAATCAGCTGACCACCGATCGCCATCCCCAATGCCATCGACAGGGCCGTGACGCTGGGTAGCATGGCGTTGCGGGCAGCGTAGTTGAAGACCACACGGTTTTCATTCAGACCCTTGCCTTTCGCCATGGTGATGTAGTCTTCGTTGAGCAGGTTGATCATGTTGTTTCGCATGTTGATCAGGAAGCCGCCGATTTGAATGGCCGTGGCACAGATCAGAGGAAGCACGGCGTGATAGAGCACATCCTGATAGAAAGCCAGGCTTGTCCAGTCCGGCAGAGTACCCGGCGTGTACGCATAGCTGGTTGGAAACCACTTCAGACCCAGACCAAAGGTAAACAGCACCAGCATGGCAATGACCACAGGCGGAACCGCCTGAATCACCAGCATCCCCGGAGAAATAAAGGCATCGTATTTACTGCCGCGCTTCCAGGCGGCGAAGATACCGAGCACAGAGCCGATGCAGAACGCGAGAATGACCGCGGAACCAGCTAAGAATAGCGACCAGCCAAGTGCCCCGCCCAAAATGTCATTGACCGATTGCGGGTAGAATTTGATGGAGATCCCCAGATCCCAGTTCAGAATGCTTTTGATGTAGGTGAAATACTGCTGATACCACGTCTGAGCTTCATCAAAGCCCAGCAGTTTTTTCATGGCTTCAATTCGTTCGGCGGTGACCTGAACCGAAGCGTTGGCGAACATCATGGTCACCGGATCGCCGGGCATTGCCCGGGGAATTGCGAAGTTCAACGTGGCTGCAAACAGCAGGGCAACCAGGTAGAACGATAAACGACGTAGAAAAAATCCCATAACTCACACCTTTCCCAACCAGTGACATCACGACCCTGGGCTGAACTCTGGACGAAAAACCCCCTGACGTCTCGCGCCATACGCTTAAATAGTGTGGGGGAAGAGGCGGTGCGCAAGAAGACGCACCGCAAATGAAGCAATAATTATGATTTTGGTTTCAGGTCGAGCACTTGCAGCAAACGCTCCGGAATGCCTGCCCAAACCATCGGACGACCTTTCGGATTCTGCTCGTTCCACCAACCGGTGAAATTCGTGGTGTTGTACTGGAACATGTCTGCACTGGACATCACCGGAACGGTTACCTGATTTTCAGCAATGATCTTCTGGATTTTGTGTGCCATCGCCATTTGCTTTTTCTTATCCGCGGTTTTGTAGAAACCGTCCAGAAGCTGGTCCAGCTCTGCATTCTTGTAGAAGTGCATTGCAAAGCGCGGGTTGCCTTCACCCTGCAGGCGGGAGTTGAAACCACTGTTCCAGTACAGGTGCGGATCGGCGCCGTTGAAGTAGTTGGTGTAGGACACATCGTAGCTGCCTTTTAGCATCGCTTCGTTATACACAGCGAAGTCTGGCGTGCGTGCTTTGGCCTGAATACCGACTTCCTGTAACTGCTCAACAGTCAGCTGAACGGTGTTGTTGAAGTCGGTCCAGCCATTGGGTGACTGAATATTCAGTTCGATTTTCTTCCCGGTTGGGGTTTCGACAAAACCGTCGCCGTCGATGTCTTTAAAGCCGGCTTTTTTCAGCAGCGCTTTTGAACCTTCAACGTTGTAAGTGTTGTATTGCTTGTACTGGTCATAAACCGTTTTATCAGACCAGGCTTTGAATCCGTCGCCCAGACCTGACGCATAATGGTTTGGTGTCCCGTTGCCGTAGAATGCGATATCAATAATGGTCTGACGGTCAATCGCCATGGAGAAGGCGCGGCGGAAATCAACATTGTTGATCGCTTCTTTATTCCCTTCTTTTGGCGACTTGTAGTTCAGCACGTATGACTGGGTTCCCGCGGCCGGATACCAATATTTATGATTTGGGTTTGCAGCGGCGTAGGTGCTGTCGATATCCGGAATGAAGGAAGACGTCCAGTCCAGCTCAGAGGCAATGACTTTGCTCAGCAACTGGTCGTTGTTGGCAATCTGCGGCATACGGATACAGTCGATATCCAGGTTCGCGTTGTCCCAGTAGTGTGGATTGCGGCACTGAATGTACAGCTGCGGCGTAAAGGTATCAATATCAGTAAACGGACCGGTTCCCACCGGATTTTCGTTGGCAAATGTCTCAGGTTCTTTCACCTTGCTCCAGATATGCGCTGGCACCACAGGCACGAACGACATTTCGTAAGGCACGTTGGAGTTCGCTTCTGTCAGATCGAAGGTGATTTTATTGCCGTCAATGTTGACATCTTTCACCCACTTGATGATACCGCGCTGATCAAGCGCCGGGTGCTTTTTCAGCAGGTCATAGGTGAAGGCAACGTCTTTGGCGGTAAATGGGGTGCCGTCTGACCATTTCACGCCATCGCGGATGACGTAGGTGACCTGCAGCAGGTCATCAGACATATAGAAATCTTTTGCCAGACGCATGACCGGTTCATTGCCGTGCATCTGGTTGAAAACCACCAGTTGTTCGAACACGAAGTCAGTGGTGGTTCGCAGATTGGTTTGCAGGTAAGGGTTGAAGTTACGTACCAGGGTCGGATAGAAATCCGGCACCATGGTCAGCTCAGTGCGCTCAGCACTCATCGCTGGAGAGGTCATAGCGGCTGCTGCGGCAGCCAGGATGGCAAGGGTTATCTTTGTTTTCTTTATGTTGGCAAGCATAGCTGTTCCTTACTCTTTGCTTTGTAGGGTTTTGCATCACTTAGGTTCCTCCTCCCTTCTATGGGGGAGGCTGTTTATCCACTCTGCGCGGGTTGAGTAACGCGACCCGTGCAGATGGCCTGTGGACATTCAGTGCCCTTAAGGAAACGTCTTCAGCGAGTGTTCGTCAATTGTATTGCACGTTAAAAACGTCAAAACGGCTTTGTGCGTTGTCAAAATCGTAAAAATCGGCGTTGATTTTACCTGTGCCGATCCGGATTTTCACTCAGAGAACGCAGAAAATCGTTTAAATTTGTAAGTGTTTACTATCGTTATATTGGCCTATTTATAAGGTTTTTTAGTCGGTTGATTCACGTTTTCAGATTTTTCCCGTTGAAGAACATCCCTTATTTTCACACGGAAATTTTTTGTGAAGGTTTTGTTGTGACTGACGTCTCATAACATGAATATTGTCATTAGAGACTCTCTGTTCTCCTGAAAAAGTCGATTTTTTCAGCAATGCATGGTGGGGATTTATCCATGTTTGGGGGTGAAAAATGGGGTTATTCTTCATGGGGAGAATTAAGTCGCGGTTCAGTTTCAGGCACGGTTCTGACACCTGAGCAGGCAGGCGTCTCACTGATGATGCAGAGGCTGTGTTTACTGGTTGATCATCAATTGCAGCTGATTTCGCATCTCAACGATGTTCTCCCGTTCGGCACCGGGCTGAGGGCATCGTTCCAGAACAAAGTCCAGCGTGTTGAGCACCGTGCGCCAGCGTGGTGTTTTCGGTAGCGTCTCAAGGTGCAGATACTTATCCAGTGTACGAGTCTGCAGTGTGCTGCGATCGAGATAGACGCGCCACAGGCCACTCTCTTCTGCCAGATCAAACTTACTTTTACCTGTAGTGCTTTCCCAGAACAGCAGGCTGCTTTTCATCACGTCAACCAGCAGATGGCGCAGCCGATCGGCTTTATCCGGCTGTGACAGGTCGAGACGGTCGGCCAACTGACTGAATTCGTCGCCCAGTTCACGCAGGCGCTGCAGATTGTGCTTGTCGCCATCTGAGGCAAAGCCGGACAGGACATCTACCGCATTTTCCAGCAGAGCAATCCGTTCCCCGGAGCTGGGTCCTTGCTGATCAAAAACGAACATCTGACTGAGGCCGGATTCGGCCGGTAACTGGATTAAATCGGTGGCCAGTGTCTGATTTTGTTCCTGAATCCGGTAAATGAGTTCGCCATGATAGTGGCGGTTCTTTTCAATCTCATCAGGGAGCTGGGTGAGCAGGAGATCCTGAATGGAAAGCCGCTCTAACTGAGCTGGAGCACGCTGGAATAACTGGCCGGCCGCATTGTTGGCATACCGGATACGGCCGTCCTCCCGGGCGCAGAGGATCGCTTCGCTGGTGGACTCCAGCAGCCCCAGCAGCCGCGTCTGGGTATCCAGCAGGGCAGCCTGAACCTGTTCACGATGGCGGATTTCCTGTTGCAGGGCCTGATTCTCCTGCCGCTGGCGTTCTGTCTGTGCAGCCTGTAAGTGGGCACGAATGCGGGCCGACAGTTCATCTTTGTGAAAAGGTTTACTGAGGTAGTCGTTGGCACCGCATTCAAAGCCTTTGACTCTGTCCTGAGCCTGCCCTAATGCCGAGAGCATGATGATGGGCAGTTCCGTCATATTGTAGCGGGTGCGCAATTGCTGACAGACTTCATATCCGTTCATGCCGGGCATCATGACATCCAGCAAAATTAGCGATGGCTGCCGGCTTTCCATGATTTTCAGTGCCTGGGCACCGTTGTCTGCGGTGATCACCTGATAACCGGCAATGCGCAGAAAACTGGTGACGATCTGAAGGTTGACCGGTTCATCATCGACCACCAGTAACAGTTCACCATCCGGGTTGTCTGGTAGGGTTTCGGTCTCAAGGGTGCTTTGTTCCTGACGGGGGGCCTGAAAATGCGCCTGTGTTGCTGGCTGACAGTGGGCAATATCGGCTTCCGTTGCCAGTGGCAGGGTAAAGCTGAAGGTGGTGCCAATCATGGGCTGGCTGCTGACATAGAGGCTGCCCCCCATCAACTCAATGAGCTGACGGCTGATGGAAAGTCCCAGCCCGGCCCCTTGCCGGTAATTGGCAGAGCCGGTATTGGCCTGAACCAGCGGTTCAAAAATGTGTTCCAGTTGCTCCGCTGGAATGCCCTGTCCGGTATCCACCACCTGAACTCTGACCTGAGTTTCCAGGACGGTGGCCGAGAGAATGATTTTCCCTTCAGAGGTATATTTGATGGCGTTACCGACCAGATTATAAAGCACCTGTTCCAGTCGCTGTTCATCGGCCCGAACCAGAGGTAGATCCGGCTGAATCTGATTAATCATCCGAACCGGTTTGTTGTCGAGCAGGTGAGCGGACAGTTCCAGCACCAGGCGGTTGGCTGCGGCCAGATCGACGGCATGGGGCCGAATGTCGAGATCGCCATAACGCATTTTATGGTAGTCGAGCAGATCATCGACCAGTTTGGTCAGACGCTGACCACTGCTGATGATCATGTCCAGCTGGTGTTGCTGGCTGGCTTGCACCGGCCCGTTCGCCCCGGCCAGCAAGGCTTCCGCAATCCCCACCATCCCGTGCAGTGGCGTACGGAGTTCATGCGAGGTGGTGGCCAGAAACTCGTCTTTCAGCTTGTCGGCAGTCTGTAATTCTTCATTCTGTTGCCGGATCACGGCCAGATTCTGTTCTAATTCTGCATTTTGCTCCCGGATCAGGGTGATTTTTTCCCGGATCGAGCGTTGCATCCGAGCGAAGCTGATAGCCAGACGGCCGATTTCATCCCGGCGGTCGGTCGAGTTGATTTTCTGATCCAGATCGCCCGCTGAAACCTGCTCGGCAGCCCAGGTCAGCCGCAGCAGTGGTGCGGTAATGTAGTTGGATAGCCAGTGCGCCGTCAGCGTCACCAGCAGCACAGCCGTCAGGATTGCCAGCAGGAAGAATTCTTCCAGTTCGTGAATGCGTGCAAAGGCTTCCTGTTCGGGGAGTTCCACCACCAGTGCCCATGAATTGCCCAGCACATCAATGGGAGCGTAGGCACTCAAAACCGGGATTTGCTTGTAATTCAACAGGCTGCCAACACCGGTTTTACCGGACAGTGCCTGATCAATCCCAGGGCTGACCAGCTGGCCTGGCAACTGACTGTCATTGGGCAGACGCAGGCTGTGATCCGGGCCGACCAGCAGGGTCTGTACAAACTGGTTCCCCTCACTGCTGTTGGCCATGACGGCAGCGATAGCCCGGTTGCTCAGTTTGAAAAATGCATAGCTGTGCAGGTAGCCATGCTGGATGATCGGCGCTGCAAACCAGGCGGTTGCTTCTCCCGTGTCTTCATCCGCGGCAAAATCGGTATAAGTGACAGGTAACTGCTCTGACTTTTGCTCATTGAGTTGCTGGCTGGGGTTTTCCGCGCGGCGTTTCCGGTATTCATGTGTCAGCGTTTTGATACGACTGAATGTCTGGCTGAGCGTCGGGTATTGTGCGGTCTCGGTACTCAGACTGGCGGCAAATAATGCCGGGCTGTTCGAGGTGTAAACCACGTTGCCATCCAAATCGACCAGCAGGATATCGCTGAAGTCTGAGCGCTTCAGGTACGCTTCGTAAGCCCAGTGGTAGCGTTTATAAATCAGACGATAACGTTCCTGCACGATAAAATCCGGCGAGGTGTTATCGACATGGCCGGACAGTGGTCGGGTGGTCAGGGCTTCGTTGAAATATTCGCCCCGACTGGCTCCTTTGCTGAGACGCTGAATATCTCCCAGCTGGCGAAAAGCTCCGACGATGCCATAAAAGCGTCCGCCACTGGCATTCGCCAGTTCGGAGCTGACAAAGCTTTGAATTTCAGATTCTTTTGCAGCAAAAAAGGCATCCAGTTGCTGACTTTTGTTGTCGCGTAATGAGGCCAGGTGGCTGGTACTCTGTTCAGCCAGATCCCGGGTATGGGAATGAAGAAAGAACAGGGAAGACAATGTGAGTGGGATCAGGCTGAGCAGAAGAAACGCCAGCATCAGGGTATGCTGGAGGCGTTTGAAACGGGTGGTTTTCTGCATTGCTGACTGACCTTTGACCTGCGATTGACAAATGTGTCTGCGCTGCAACCGGGTGACATACTTCAGGGTGTCAAAATGAAAGCCGTATTTTTGACCGTTTAATAAGGCGGTTGCACCAGAACACCCGGTTATACTGAGTTTTTTTTCACAATCAAGGAAGTCTGCTGCGAAGCGTGTGCCAAGGCACAATTTTGGCGTTTTTGACGGATTTAGCGGGGAAAAGCGTGGAATTGATGCCCTGCCAGTCTCAGGAATGGCAGGGCAAGGGGTTATTTTTTCGCGTGATAAATTGAGAATCTATTGTTTTTCGCACGAATATCATAGCCACCCAGACACTGTTCCAGCAGAGGCGGATACTGCAGGAAGTTGTTGGCGACGATCACCAGTTCACCGCCTTCGTTCAGGTGGTCGGGTGCCTGTTTGATAAACTGCTCCGTCGCCGCATAGAAGGTTTTCAGGCCTGCATGGAAAGGCGGATTGCTGATCAGAAAGTCATATTGTTCCGGCAGCGAGGAATAGACATCTGTGGCAACAAAGTGGCCCTCAAGATGGTTTTCGCGGAACGTTTCCCGGGCGGATGCAATGGCCAGCGCACTGACGTCGGCCAGATCCAGGGTGATTTCCGGGTAACGGGTTTTCAGGACTGCACCAATCACTCCGGCACCACAGCCGAAGTCCAGCACCCGGCCAGAGAGGGCTGGCAGGTTCTCAATCAACAGGAGTGAGCCCTGATCAAACTCGCCATGGCTGAACACGCCCGGTAATGAGCGGATGGTCAGGGTTTGCTCGCCGACGCTCAGCGGGTAGCTGCGGAACCAGTCGTCCATCTGGAAGGCCGGTACCTCATTCTGGCAACGTCCCCAAAAGAAGCTGCAGCGGCGGGCGGAATCGTATTTGTTGATCGGCCCGTAAGCGGCGAACATCTTTTCAGCACTGCGTACACCACTGCGGTTTTCACCCACGATGCAGATTTCGGTGTCTTTACCGCACCGGGCCAGCAGCATGGCCAGCAGGTACTCTGCTTCTGCTTTCGCTTTTGGCCAGTACAGCAGGATCATGTCTACGCCTTGCACGTCATCGGCAGACAGCTCAGCACCAAAATGACTGGTGATCTTGCTGCTGCGGCTCAGGGCGATGTGCTGGCCGTAGTGTGTGTTAAACACGTGCACACTGGCAGCCACTTTTGCCAGCTCAACCGGATAGAGATCGTCCAGCTCACCGGCGACCAGGACATGGCGGTCGGTAAAAAAGTCGGTTTGACGGGCCACTACCTGACTGGCAGGGCTAAAGGTTGCAGCATTGGCAGACATGAGAGCCTCTGTGGGTGATTCAGAATCGGGCGCGAATTGTTCCACAAAAGCGCCCGGATGGAAAGGCAGCCAGGTTACTGATTGTCCTGTTGTTCCAGGAAATCTTTAAACTCGACTTCATAGAGTTTAAACAGAACCAGCGTGAC
Source organism: Photobacterium galatheae (assembly GCF_000695255.1). Taxonomy (GTDB): domain Bacteria; phylum Pseudomonadota; class Gammaproteobacteria; order Enterobacterales; family Vibrionaceae; genus Photobacterium; species Photobacterium galatheae. The sequence continues at coordinate 53,205 of NZ_JMIB01000032.1, forward strand.
TGAGAAAATAATCGGGCCGTAAATCAGACCAATCAGGCCAAACAGGTGTAAACCGCCCAGGATCGAGAAGAAAATCAGCAGGGTATTCATGCCCGAGTTGCCCTGCATGAGCAGCGGACGCACGAAGTTGTCGATTGAACCCACCACGATGATCCCCCAGGCGATCAGAAACACAGCCCATTCCCACTGGTTGAGCAGGAGCAGATAGAGCGCAGCGGGCAGCCAGATTAACGCCGTACCAAACACCGGAATAAAAGAAGCGAAGGCCATCATAGAACCCCAGAATAAGCCGGGGAAGCCCGCCAGCCACATGGCAAAGCCACCGGCGATACCTTGTGCCAGCGCTGTCAGAAACGACCCCATGACCGCGGATTTCGCGACTTGTTCTACTTCCGTCAGCAGCGCATCTTCCTGGCTGCGGGACAGCGGCAGGACATGACGCAGGGTGGCCACAATCTTGCTGTGGTCACGCAACAGGAAAAACAGGACGAACAGCATCAGCATAAAGCTGAGGATGAGGTTGGTCGCATCACCGAGCAGTCTGGCACTGATGTTGAACAACTGCGTGCCAAGTTTGGAAGCTGCTGTTGCCAGCTTCTGTACAATGGACTGAACATTCAGACTTTCAAACGGAGACCATTTATTGATCGTATCCAGCGCCGTCTGGGCAAAAGGGTGAGCCAGCAGGTCTTGGGGGCCGCCGCTCGTCAGCCAGGCGTAGCTGTCTTTCGAAAAGGTCGAGCCTTGCTGCACAATGGAAGCAAAAACGATCAGCACCGGAATCACGATGATGAAAGTCAGGATGGTGCAAGACAGGATGGCGGAGCGATTCGGCCGGCCAAGTTTTTGCTCAATCCGGGCATGCAGCGGATAAAACAGCAGGGAAATGATAAAGGCCATCACAATCGGCCCCAGATACGGTTCGATCAGCCGGTAACTGGCATAAGCTGCCAGAACTAATGCGACAACGAGCATCCAGTGGCGTGACTGGGGTTGAAACGGTTTTGGCACGGGATTTCCCTCAAGCTGTTTTGAATACTTTCATCATTGCATCAGCTTGCGGGCGTGGCAATGATCAGCCCTGATCTTTCTCTGAAATTTCAGAGACATCAGTTCCGTGAATCTCATCGGGTGGGATTGAGGCAGTCGGGGAATACGAGCCGGAGAGGGAGCAGTAAATCTTCGCCATGTTGATGTTCTGAAACGGTGTCGGAATCATTCAGCCCCCCCGATGATACATTGTAAAAAGCACCTTTCTGGAATTTGATGGCGGGATCCACCGCCATCAGCATCACCCAACGCAGAAGATGGCGTACTCAGGCGTTTGATCGCTTACTTTCGATTTGCAGGCTCAAATTGTCGATTCGACAGGATGCACCTGTCATTTTCACTGGCATTCCCCCCTCAAATTCCGTCACACCGCAACCCCCTCTGGATGATAAAATCTGCGCAATATGTTTGATATTTCAGCGTTTTATTCAGGGGGCATTATGAGTGTTGATGATGATACTGTGACAAGAAAATATCCGAAGGCGTCCTTTCCTCAGTTGGGAGAAAGCATCACCTGTGTGTTACCACAACCGGTACGGGAAGATCCGGCCCCAGTGGCACAATTTGAGTACAGCTTTGACCTGTCCTGCTCACTAGATGCGCTGCGCAAGCACAATAATTGTGAGTTCTTCCTCAGTAAGACCAAGGAAGAATACCGGGTGTCAAACTGGCAGGAAAAGCCGGTGGAACATGGTTTCCGGCTCACAACGCCTGTGATGGTGAATGAAACCAAATGTCTGTATGCGGCCCGGGCCTGTGAATCTCTGGGGGTCACAGAAGGGAAGCCGGTGACGGTACATCCGAAAGGCACGGATCAAGCGCTGGAAGCCTTGATGGCCGTGATCCCCGCAGTGGAAATTGACGGACGTCTGGGGCACCCCAGTCAGGGGTATTTCTATCACTTCTGCAACGGTAGACTGATGCAGGAATATCAGATTCTTGGGGAAAGACGCTGGGCATTTCGTGCCACACATACCACGCACGAACGGTTCCGGGATGACTATTATCAGGGCCACCTGAGTGCAATTTTGTTGCCGTGGAAGCGCGGCGGTGTGCTTGTCGATAATCAATATCTTGTGTACCGCCGGGAGCGGATCACCCGCCTGCATCTGGATCACCTGAGTGAAGACTGGCTGTTGCTGAACGGTGTGAAAATCGATCTCAATGCATTGCTGGATACCATCAAGCAGCCTGCGCTTGAGCGAACAGCCGCAGAAGGTAACCAGCAGCCGGCACCAGTGGTGAAAACGCACACCGTGCAGCGAGATCCGGTCACCGGTGAGCGCGAGACATGGCCTGACATAGCCGCCCAATACGGCCTGAACGCCCGGGAGTTGCTGAATTTAAACCCGCACTATGAGGCTGACCCGTTATCGCTGGATATCGGGCATCAGTTAATCGTACAGTCACCAGATGCCGTGGATGCCCCCAAACCCATTCGGGAACTGCCACCGGAACCGCCGCAGGCGTTTAATCAGGCACTGAACAGCCACTACCGCTACGACGGCCCGTGTATTGAAGACACCATCATTTATCCGCTTCACGGGAAGCATCTGGTTCAGGATATTCCGGTCGTCCGCATCAAATCTGTCGTCACGCCGGTGTTTGCCAAGTCGTGTAATCTGCCGCAAGGCAGCACAAATGCAGGCGCAGCACCCGAACCCATCACCAATTTCGGACCGTTTTCATGGTTTTTCAGCTCGGCGCATGCCAACCCGATCGGCGGTATAATTCAGGCGCAGCAGGCAACTCAGGCAGCACTCTCGGGCAGTGCGGCAGCAGGCGCAGCCGGAAATTGTTCGTCCTGTTCAGCCAACAAAGACGCCGCGGTTGCCCTGACCCGGCTGGCCGGGAAACTCGACAATGCACTGGATGAATACCGGCTGGTAGCGTCGGCTGGTGTCGCTTCTGTGTTCCTGATGCCACAAAGAATCTGGCACAACGACGACACCCAGCACACCGAAGCGGAATTGCATCAGCTAGAAAGTGTGCAAAGCCGTATCCGTATCAGCCTGACCGACCCCGCCCCGGGCGAACAATACCCGACCGTTCGCGCATGGCACATGAATTTCGCCAGCATTCCGGTGCTGAAGGTTGATTTTAATCAGCACAATCAAAGTTACTCCGTCGCGCTTGAGAAAGACGGCCCTCATCTCACCTGGCTCCCGACAGAAACGGGCAACCCTGAATGGCAACTGACGCCGGGTCATGAAGATGGTTTTGAGAAAGAGGACATTCATACTACACCGATTCCGGATGAATGGTTCCCGACGGTTGAAACCTACCCGGCCGCAGAGGAAGCGCACTGGAGCGACGTCGTTCTGGTGTTCCCGCAGAACTCGGGAATTGCGCCGATCTATTTGGTTTATAAAGTTGCAAAGCACACGATAAAAGGTCGATTGAAAGATGCCCAGTTACCAACGACAGGTAAAATTAGGTTTGTACCAAAGCGGGGTTATAATCCTTCAAACCCACTGAACAGAGGTCCCAACAAAGGTTTCATTGATCGGTTTGATAACGAATGGGTAAAGGGACCTTCCAGAACTGAGGGGCAAGCTTTTGAGTGGGATGTTCAATTATCTAAAACAGGGAGGCAAAAGTTAGGTTGGGCGGCGAGTGGAAAAAATAAAAGTCATGCTAATATTTCGCTTGATGGTAAAATCACACATTAATTAGAGGAAATAATTATGAAGGGAAAGTTTAACTTTTACGAAGTAGTGAAGATAAACTCGAAAAGATCTGAATTATCGGATGCAAATGGTTTAGAGTGCGCTATTTTAGGTATGGCAGAGAATGATGATGGAATTTACTGGTATTCTGTCAGCTCATTAATTGGAGAATTCAGTTGGGATCTTCGCGAGGATGAATTGGTTTCCACTGGTAAAACAATGAAGAGAGAGGACTTTTATACTGGAGAGTCAATTACCGTCAGCGTTAATCAGGATGGAGAAGGTAAGTTGAAGTAATAACTACATTTTTAGTTCAGTATTTATGAGACCCAGTAACCGTTCACTGAATTCCCGTCTGATGGCGGGATTTATCAGCTTTGTGCGAATGGTTTATTTCTTTGTATGATCTGAAAGCACCTCGTATCTCAGAGCAAAGAATCGTATCGCGAGATAAACAGATGACTGGTATCATAGATCATTTTAAGAAAATTAGTGTTTATCTTGATCAAGACACGATATTGATAAAATAAGGGTAAATTCTGTAAAGATAATATAAGGATTCACTCAAATGAAAAATGAACTGATCCAGTACACGGAACAAGATTTCCTAGGACTAGTGAAAGAACCCTATGATGAAAATTGTGATGATCAATTAGTTGAGGAACTTTTAGTTTTCTTCAATGAAATGATTCGACATCCCAAAGGAAGCGTATTAATTACACATCCAATGATGTGTGGTATTGAAGACTCTCCTGAAGCGGTGATCGCAGAACTCAAACGCTGGTACGCTGAACAAGGATTGCCTTGCTTTAAATCTGAGTAATTCCTCAGAAAGGTCACTTGAGCATATCTGTAGTTGTCTCAATGTGGCCTGTTATTTCCACTTCTTTTGCCTTTTTGCCATTCTTCTTGATTTTGAGTGTCACTGTATTCTCAGACTCCGACGGCAGATTAAAGTCAATGCAAGCATGTTTGCTGAAAATGGCACTATGACACAAATTCGGTGTAGAAAACCGCCGTATCTTACGTGCTGCTGAACAGTTGGGCATGACGCAACCAGAGCTGAATGATTTTGTGAACTCCCGTCTGGATTACTTTCAGATAGAAGAAGAGAAACGCAACTGGAGTCATGTAGATGAAAAGCCGGGATATGATGATTTAGAACTCATTAAAAAAGATATGAGAAAATTTCTAAGAAATAGGAAATGATAATGGCACTTGAAATTTTAGAAGCATTAGATGATCCAGATATCAATGAGTTAGAAAGCCTGATTAAATCAGGCTTTGATATTCATGAAATAACACCCAAAGAAAATTGGACGTACTTAAATAAGGCATTAATGAGCCCCGGAGCTGATGACCAATGCCCGGTAGAATCAGTCGAGTATTTGATTGATAAAGGGCTGGATGTTAATGCGATCGATAACTATGGCTATACACCGCTGATGTTTGCTGTGCGGCAAAGAAATGTCCCTGCAATGCGGCTCTTGCTGGAAAACGGCGCAAAAGAGACCCTTGAACACCGAGGAAAAGACTCTCAGAATGCCTTAGATATGGCATTTGACAACCACCCTTTTGAATTCAATGTGGTGAAAGTTCTCCTAGAATATGGTGCAGACCCTGATGCAGCTGCACCCGGAGGTAAATCTGTCCGTGAAGCAATGGATATTATTGCGGGCATTGACCCGGCCATTAAGACGCTGATTGCTAAGTATTAATTAGGTAAAATAAATGCGCTCTGAATTCCCGTCATCTGGCGGGAAATTTTCTATCCATCAAAACTTGTCTGTCTGAGCAAGGTTACTCAGAGAAAGTGCTTGAAAAAGCTCGCAACGAGTTACACACCATCAATTAACAAAATGGTTGGTATTCATGATGATGAATTACTATGATTTTTTAGGAAAAACTTATGAAGAGCTGGTCAAAGATCCGAGTTTTACATCTTTGATTGGAGGGAATGTGCCTTCTAAAATTGATGGTTATGATGATGAGTTTTACATTGAGTTATTTAATCGTGGTTTAGAGTTTCAGTTTTATAGCGAAGAGAATAAACTAAAGTTAATTATCGCTTACAATCCTGCATATTTTGAATATGGTTTAAAAGGCATCGATAACCGCAAAGATATACATGACTTAATCGGTATGCCATCTGAATCAATGTTAGAGAAAACCGTTCCTGTATTAGGTATGGTTGGTGCTTGGGATAAGTTTGTTATAGGTGAAAGCAAATATTTCCAAGTGGTTTATCATGTTGGTTCAGATAAGGTTAAGTGTATACATTATCTGATGGGAAGTTAATGATTTCGAATGGCATTTTTAATTTCACCCAAAAGTTTTTCAGAGCACAAACCAGTATGTAGACAGACTGGTTTTATTCATGACTGAGTAATTACTTAGAAAAGGCCAGATGGAAGGATTCATGAAATGCTAAAAAAATTCAATCATTACACAGAAGTAGAATTCCTAGTTTTGCTGAAAACGATCTATTCTGATGACCGTGACGATGCCTTTCTTGAGGAAGTCGTTGATTATTTCAACAGTGCAATAGTCCATCCAGAAGGAAGCGCTCTGTTAACACACCCAACGATGTGTGGTATTGAAGACTCTTCTGAAGCGGTGATCACAGAACTCAAACGCTGGAACGCTGAACAAGGATTGCCTTGCTTTCAATCTAAGTCATTGTGATTGCCCTGACCCGTTTCGCCGTTTGAGAGACCAGAAGATGAACGTGATGATGAACCTGTAGTTAATGACGATGACTATGATTCAGCGAAGCTGCAATATCAGCATGATCTTGAAATACGTAAAAATAGATGTGTCATGTTGTGACGAAAAGAACAATTTACTGCGAAAAGAAAATCTAAAAAAGGGCAGGAAAGATCTGCCCTTTGAGGAATGTAATGCAGGCCGTGCTTATTTGGCTTCTTCTGCCAGCGTTGCAAAAGCGTATTCAGCTGCTTCCAGCGTGGCGTGAATTTCTTTTTCACCATGGGCCAGAGAAGTGAAGCAGGCTTCAAACGCTGACGGAGCCAGGTAGACACCTTTTTCAAGCATCAGGTTGAAGAAACGCTTGAAGCGTTCCACATCACAACGGGCCACGTCCTGGTAGTTGTGCACGTTTTCCTGATCGGTAAAGAAGAAACCGAACATCGCGCCAACCTGATTGGTGACCAGTGGCACACCGTATTTGTCAGCCAGCGCCTGAAAGCCCTCGGCCAGATGTTGTGTCGTTTGAGCCAGACGTTTTTCGTTACCTTCCTGTGTCAGAACAGACAGACAGGCGTAGCCCGCGGCCATGGCGACCGGGTTACCGGAGAGTGTACCTGCCTGATAAACAGGGCCGGTTGGAGCGATGTATTGCATGACGTCACGACGGCCGCCGAATGCGCCGACAGGCATGCCGCCGCCAATGATTTTACCCAGTGTTGTCAGGTCTGGTTTGACATCGTAGTAAGCCTGCGCGCCACCCTGTGCGACCCGGAAGCCGGTCATGACTTCATCCAGAATCAGCAGTGCGCTGAATTCGTCACAGATGTCGCGCAGCCCTTGCAGGAAGCCCGGTACCGGCGGAATGCAGTTCATGTTACCTGCGACAGGCTCGACGATGATACAGGCGATTTGGTCCGGATTTTCTGCAAAGGCAGCACGAACGGAATCCAGATCGTTAAAGGTGCAGGTCAGGGTGTGCTTGGCAAAGTCAGCCGGAACACCCGGTGAACTTGGCTGACCCAGGGTCAGGGCGCCAGAACCGGCTTTGACCAGCAGACAGTCGGCGTGGCCATGGTAACAGCCTTCAAATTTGATGATTTTGTCCCGGCCGGTAAAGCCACGGGCCAAACGAATGGCACTCATGGTCGCTTCAGTGCCTGAACTCACCATACGAACCATCTCCATCGAAGGGACCAGTCGGGAGACCAGTTCTGCCATGGTGATTTCCATTTCGGTTGGCGCGCCAAAGCTCAGACCCTGACGGGCGGCCTCGATGACGGCATCACGGATGGCAACATGGTTGTGGCCAAGGATCATCGGGCCCCAGGAGCCAACATAGTCGATGTATGCTTTGCCATCGGCATCAAATATATAGGCACCGTCGGCACGTTCAATAAACAGCGGATCGCCGCCCACGCCTGCAAATGCGCGGACCGGAGAGTTGACCCCGCCAGGAATGGTGTGTTGTGCTTTGGCAAATAAATCAGCCGATTTGCTCATGGTAATTTCCTGTAATCCTTGGTGATGAGGGCGTTATTGTACGTAAATGCGAATTCAATGGCGAGCAGCCTTTCTTGCTCAGAATCAGTAAAGTCGTGAGATGATGGTCAATACTTGAACGCAGCAGTCAGGTATTAGATAATCGTGACAAAGGTCAGATGACAACAGTCAGATGACAAAGTGATGATGAATTGAGAGGTTGCGAATGAGCGATGCCAGTATCCCGCTGAACTTTTCCGACGTTGCAGCGAATAAGGTGAAAGCACTGATTGCGGAAGAAGAAAATCCGAATCTGAAGCTGCGCGTGTATATCACTGGCGGTGGCTGTAGCGGCTTCCAGTACGGTTTCACGTTTGATGAGAAGGTGAACGAGGGCGATACCACCATTGAAAACAGTGGTGTGACGCTGGTGGTTGACCCGATGAGCCTGCAGTATCTGATTGGTGGGACCGTGGATTATACCGAAGGTCTGGAAGGTTCGCGTTTCTTTGTGAATAACCCAAATGCTACGACTACCTGTGGCTGTGGTGCTTCTTTCAGCGTGTAATGCACTCGTTCTGCACTAAATATTGAAAAGCCGTCACTGCAGTGACGGCTTTTTTATTCGCGTGAAACCTTAGCCCCGGGGAGGTAACAGGCTGGTATTGGTATTGGCTGCCAGCAGATGACGGAACTGGGTGAGCTGTTCGATGCGCTCATTCGCTTGCTGGATGAACGCAGCTTTAGCCTTCCCTTTCAGTGACTCAGCCTGAGGCAAAGAAACTGTCCGCGGGTTTTTATGCGTCCCATTCACCAGGAACTCATAGTGCAGATGCGGCCCGGTGACACGGCCTGTGCCACCCAGTTTGCCAATGGTCTGCCCCTGTTTGACACGTTGCCCGGTTTTGACCAGACGCTTGCTCAGGTGCAGATATTTGGTGACGTAAGTTGCACTGTGGCGGATAAAGACGTAATTGCCGTTAAACTGGTTATAGCTGGATTTCATGACCACACCATCACCGGCGGCCCAGATCGGTGTGCCCACAGGTGCCACGTAATCGGTTCCCCGGTGTGCTTTTACTTTCCCGGTGACCGGGTGCAGGCGGCGAGGGTTGAAGTTGGAACTCACGTAACGGAAGTTGACCGGTGAGCGCAGGAAGGCTTTCTGCATGGCCTGTCCGTTTGGATCATAATATTTTCCGTCATGGCTGCTTCTCACTGCCATGAAGGTCTGCCCCAGGTTGGTAAAGGAAGCAGCCAGAATGTTCCCCCGGCCAATGGGTTCACCTTCGACATAGCGTTCTTCAAACAGCACGGAGAATGTATCCCCTTCACGGATATCCAGTGCGAAGTCGATATCCCAGCCGAAAATGCCTGCAATTTCCATGATTTGGTTGGCTGTCAGGCCCGCATCGGTTGCCGCATTCCAGAAGCTGGAGGTAATGACGGCCTGAGCAAAATTGAGTTGGGTGTCCACTTTCTTTTGCTCTGTTTTCGAAGCGAAGGTGTCGCCTTTGCGCGTGATATAGAGGGTTTCAGTGGCATTGATGGGTTGAATGAGTTGGATCAGCTCACGATTTTCATCGAGTCCGAAACGCAATTTGTCCCCGGGACGCAGGGTAATCAGTGATTTCGTGCCTTCATCGGCGTTGATCAGTCGATACAGGGTTGCCGGACTCAGGCCGACTTTATCGAAGACCAGAGCCAGACTTTCGCCGGGCTTAATTTCATGGTCTATCCAGGAGAGTGGCGGTGGCAGTAAAGGGGGAGTGACACCACTCGCTTTGAGTTGAGGGCCGTTGAGGTCGAGTTCGAGGGGGTAGAGTTTGCCGATTTCAAACTTTCGCTCGGGCTGGTCCATTTCCTCTGGTTCCGGCAGCAGCATCAGCAGCACAGTCACCGCACTAATGGCGGAGATAAGAGTCTGGTGCATCCGTGGCAACCGGGAAAATTTTGATATTAGCATTTGATGATAGTTATGATGTTTTTTGCGTATCAGTGAAAAATAAGACAAGCCTTAGTCTAACTGGTTTCAAAAAACATCGCTATTCAAGTAAGATTGCCCTTTATCATTTTTATGCCAATTTTGTGGGAGTGAACAAGAATGGCCAGCATTGAACAAGCGTTAGCGGAAATTAAGCGCGGGGTCGACGAACTGATCCCGGAAGAAGAGTTGATTGCCAAACTGAAGGAAAATCGTCCTCTGCGCATCAAACTGGGTGCGGATCCAACAGCGCCGGATATTCACCTGGGCCATACAGTGATCCTCAATAAACTGCGTGCCTTCCAGGAGCTGGGCCACGAGGTGACTTTCCTGATTGGTGATTTCACCGGGATGGTGGGTGATCCGACCGGTAAAAATACCACGCGACCACCGCTGACCCGTGAAGATGTGTTGCGCAATGCTGAAACTTATAAAGAGCAGGTGTTCAAGATTCTGGACCCGGCCAAAACCAAAATTGAGTTCAACTCCACCTGGCTGTCCAATCTGGGTGCCGAAGGCATGATCCGTCTGGCTGCCAGCCAGACGGTGGCCCGTATGCTGGAACGGGACGACTTCAAAAAGCGGTATAACGAAGGTCGCCCGATTGCCATTCATGAATTCATGTACCCACTGCTGCAAGGCTACGATTCTGTGGCCATGAAAACAGATGTCGAGCTGGGCGGGACTGACCAGAAATTCAACCTGCTGATGGGCCGTGAGCTGCAAAAGGCAGAAGGTCAGAAACCTCAGGTTGTGCTGACCATGCCACTGCTGGTGGGTCTGGACGGCGTGAAGAAGATGTCGAAGTCGGCCAATAACTACATCGGTATCGCTGAAGCGCCGACGGAAATGTTTGGTAAGATCATGTCGATTTCTGATGATCTGATGTGGAACTACTATGAATTGCTGTCTTTCCGTCCGCTGGAAGCCATCGAGCAGTTGAAGCAAGAGATTGCGAATGGCCGTAACCCGCGTGATGTAAAAATTCTGCTGGCGAAAGAAATCATTGCCCGTTTCCACTCTGAGGCGGATGCAGATGCAGCAGAACAGGATTTCATTAACCGTTTCCAAAAAGGAGCGATGCCAGATGAAATGCCTGAGTTTGAATTCGAAGCCGGTGCTGCAATTGCAAACCTGCTGAAAGATGCGGATTTGGTGAACTCGACTTCTGACGCGCTGCGGATGATCCGTCAGGGTGCCGTGAAGATCGACGGCGAAAAAGTGGAAGATACCAAGCTCGAGCCGGTTGCCGGTACGGCGGTGTATCAGGTAGGTAAGCGTAAGTTTGCCCGGATTACCCTGAAGTAATTCTGCTGATGATCACAGACGAAGGCGCCGATAAAGGCGCCTTTTGTGTTTCTGTCAGGCGATCTCCGCAACGGGTGATTTTTCTGCGGCAAACTGAGAGAGCAGTAGGGTGGCAACACGCTGTCCGAGATGACTTGCGGTTTTTAAATCGGCCTCACTGAGTGCCCCTTCCGGGGTGTGACCACTGGCACCTAACTGGCGACCCATCGGATTGATGCGCTTGTCGTGATAACCAGAAGGCATATCCATCCCCACCCACAGCATCCCGTGCTGCATGGCGAGAATCAGCAGATAGTTGAGCGTGCTGTCTTGTTCGCCGCCCTGACTACCGCCGACGGTAAATCCTGCCGCCAGTTTATTTCGCCAGCCCTGCTCACTCCAGCTCTCGCTGCTGGCATCAGCAAAAGCCTTGAATTGGGCTGCGGGGCCGCCCATATAGGTCGGGCTGCCAAAAAGGATGGCATCGGCATGTTGCAGGCTGGCAAAGAGATCCGGATCGTTGAAACGGCCATTTTGAATGTCTTCACCGGAAATCCGGTAGCGAATCACCTGAATGTCAGGTTGTGTTTTGGCACCCTGGGCGACCGCTTCTGCCATGTCGTGAGTTGCGCCAGAGCCAGAATAATAAACTAAAGCAATTGTTTTCATATGAGGTTCCTTGTTGAGGGAGAACACCCTGGTTAAGCGTCATGGGTGGCAAGCCGCATCTGGATCGCAGCCAGATATTCATCGAATGCAAAGGTCTGATACAGGCGGCTGCAGCTGTAGGTCAGTTTGATACTGTGATCATCAGAGAGCCCGGTGACTGTGGCGAACCAGGCCGGCCAGTCTGGCTCGATACGAGTCGCAGGGGCTAAAGAGAACGGAGGAAGCGGTTGCGCCGAGCAGAAAGCAGCCACATAAGCCTGCCAGTAGTAGGCCAGCGCCAGCTGGCGATCCGGGACATAAGGCAGGAGCTGTTGCAGGGCATCAAAACCGGTCACACCATGGAGCAGCGTAAAATCGTTGCTTGCCAGATAAGCACGGATTGTGAGGCGGGCAATTTCGGCTTCCGTGAGTTTGTCTGGCACTTCAGCGATGGCCTGATAGGTTGGTTGAGCAACCACTTCCTTGATGCGATCAACAATGATGCCTGGTTGAAATTTAAAATTCCTGAATGCATCCAAAGCCAATGTCAGCTGCGTCTCAGCGGAATAATGGCGGGTGCTGGTGAGTGGGCTTAAGGGCTGATATTCGCTGGCCCAGTAGGCCAGTGCCATGGCGATTTCCTCATGATCCCCGGCTTCTAAAGCATAACTCAGGCGGATCATGCCGTGAAAAGCGCTGGCAGCCAGACCTGGCAGCAGCACAGGCAGCCATTCCCGCAGGACAGTAGCATCTCCCTGTGTGGCGAGTTGCTGACGAAACTGCTGATGAAACAGTGCAAAACTGTCTCGATGACCCAGCGCTGGCGTTGTTTCCTGATCGGGAAGGATCTGACGGACTGGCTGCAAATGAGACGTGTAATCCTGATAAAAACGTTGCAGCTGTAATGGGCTGGCACCACAGCGATCCAGCGCGATCAGCGCCATCGGTAAATGGTTGGCCAGATCATGGCCATATAGCGGATCAAATTGCAGACCTTGCTGAATCAGGGTCAGACATTCGGGGCGGATGGGATGAAACATTGCTGCATCTCCTGATATTTGTGCTTACAAGGAATAGTCGTTGCGTTGAACCGGGTCATCACTTAGATATTGTATGAATTCCCACTCGATTCCATCCTGATCAAAGAAGTAAGCCCGTTTGCGCCAGGGGTGATCGGTTTCTAAATCGTTTTCCCGGTACCCGGCATCAAGCAACCGGGCACGCACCTGCAAGATATCTTCAACAACCAGACCAATATGATTGATCCCCAGATCGCGGTAGGGATGGCGGTCGATCTGGTCGCGTTCAATCACTTCTTGTAAAGCCAGATAAGTTGCGTCGGTGCCAATATGACACCAGCGGTACGTGGGTTGCTGACCCTGATGGCGGACTGAGAATTCCGGGATCGCGGTTTGCAGAAAGCGGATCGTATTTTCTAAATGACGGACGGTGATATTGGCGTGTTCGACGTAGGGTTGCATGGGTGCCTCCTGGCTTGAGTGATGCTCTTTTTAGTAAAGTATTTTGTTTACATAATAGGTTGGATTTTAGTTAAGTAAAGTTTTTTGTTTATTTAATTGGGCGAGGGAAGCTTTCTCAGAATGTGAAATCGGTATAGCATGGGGAGCATTCATCAATAGTCCCGGAGAAAGAATAAGGTATGGCGAATCTGGTACAGGATCTGGCCCCCCTCATGCAGGAGTACGGATATACCGTGCTGGCGTTGGCAATTGCTGTTGAAGGTCTGGGGATCCCAGCGCCAGGTCAGTCTTTATTGATTGTGGCCAGCTATCTTTCTGTCAGTGGGACATTTTCCTTGCCAGCGGTGCTTGCGGTTGCAGGTGCGTCAAGCTGGTTGGGGAATACGGCCGGGTATCTGGTCGGCTCAAAATTTTCGCATGTGGTCGAGCAGCGGGGATGGCTCAAGCCCGCTTCCGTTGAGAAAGTTCATGGGTTTATTGACAAGTATGGGGTGATGGGACTGGTGCTCAGCCGTTTTCTTGAGGGATTGAAACAGCTGATGTGTTTAGGCTGCGGTATGGCGCAGATGCCACGGCATCATTTTCTGATAGGGAATACCCTGGCGGTTGGAATCTGGCTGGTGGTGTTTGGCATGGGCCCGGCCTATTTCCATGAAGAGATCGGGCAAATTGGTCTGTTTTACCATCATCACCAGCAAGCTTTCTGGAGTGTGGCTGCAATCGCGGGACTGGCGTTGCTCTTCTGGTTTTTCCGAAGACGCAGTCCCACGCGCTGATGGCAGAAAGATCAGCTGTTTCGCAGCGAAAAGGTTGGCAATGACAGGTGCCAGCGAATGGCAGCCAGCCGGATCGACAGTGTGGTGACAATGCCGCAGATACTGGCGAACGCGGTCTCCAGACCAAAGTACAGGCCCAGCGTATGAACCACACCACCAAGAATACAGGCGGTGGCATACACTTCTGTTCGTAGCACCATGGGCACTTCGCGGGCTAATACATCCCGGATGACCCCGCCGCCGCATCCGGTAATGACGCCCATGATCACGGCAACCATCGGGGAAGCGCCAAAACGCAGTGCTTTTTCGACACCGATTGCGACAAACACGGCCAGACCGATGGCATCGGCCACAGGCAGGAAGTACCAGGGCATTTTCCGTGGATTCTGAATGGCCAGCATAGCCAGCAGACAGGTGCCGAAAATCACCCACAGATAGTTGGTGTCTGTGATCCAGAATACCGGGGTCGCACCCAGCGCCATGTCACGGATGGTGCCGCCACCAATGGCCGTCACACTGGCCAGGACCACGACGCCAAAGGGATCCATTCTCAGTCGCCCGGCCAGCAGTACGCCGGAGATGGCAAAAATGGCTGTGCCAAACATATCAAGGGAGTAAATCAGCATAACGCCTCTGCGAATAGCCAGAATGAACGGACGGTGGTGTTCTGGCTGACCACACCACAGTCAAAGCGGCAGAGATTGTACGGCGAAATGTAATACGCACAACCGATTACGCTGGCTTTGTGAACTCATTCACACCCTATTCGGTTTCTCGCTGGCGCACTTCATCCAGTTGCTTACAGATAGTTTTAGCTGCCAGTAAGGCACGCGGGGTCGGTCGGTTCAGCCAGTCAACTTCCACCTGATAGAGCTGTTGACGCTTCATGGCAGGAATTTGCTCCCGCCAGGACTGCCACAGACTGAAAACCTGCGGATCCGGGCCGGCGCTGCCAAAGGCGGCAAACATCGCTTCTGGCTGGCGGACGATCACTTGTTCTTTAGAGACTTGCGGGTACGCGACCGGGCTGTCGGCAAAAATATTCTCCCCGCCACAGATGCTGAACACCTGGCTGGGCCAGCTGTTGCCGGACATGGACATCAGTGGCGAGCTACCGAGCTGGTAGAAATAACGCACGGCTGACTTGTGACGATTCGCTTGTTCCAGTTGGGTGAGGGTGTGCCGGAAGTCGTCAGCAGCCTGCCGGGCGACAGATGGTTCTTCAGCAAATTGCCCCAGTGCTTCCAGGCTGTCTGCAATGGCGGCGAGACTGGTCGGGTGCGAATAGAAAATTTGGATGCCGAGCTGTTCCAGTTTTGCCATTTCCCGGGGCGGGTTTCCGCCTTTCCAGGCCAGAATCAGATCTGGTTTCAGGGCCAGAATCCGTTCCAGTTTGATGCCCCGGTAATTGGCAACCCGCTCTAGTGCCAGTGCCTGCGGCGGGTAATCGCTGTAATCGCTGGCGGCGATCAGCTTCTCGCCCAGTCCGGCTGCATAGGCCAGTTCCGTCGTATGCGGGGCAAGGCTGATAATGCGCTGCGGCTTTTGGATTTCGCTGGCCTGAATCGTGAACGAGAGCACGCTCAGCAGCAGTAAAAAAATTGGTTTCACAACAGGCTCCCCATCAGAAACATCAGCAGACTCTGCATGGCCACCCAACACCACAGGCGTTGCTGGAGCAGGCTGTCGATCTGAGACAGATGGAGTGCCGCAGGGGCAATACGACCTCCCAGACGCGGACGCTCCATTTTACTGGTGTCATAAATGGCCGGGCCACCCAGCGCGAGCTGGAGTTTGTGGCCGGTGGCTGTCAGCAGCCAGCCCGGCCCCGGCAGTTGCCAGTGCTCGCCCTGTTCCCGTAATCCTCGGAAGGCAGCCTGGCTGTTTTTGCCCAGACTGACAACGATGGCCAGTAAACGCAGGGGGACAATATCCAGCGCCGCCAGAACCCGCACTGCGGGTAAACCAAAATACCGGTACTGGCTGCGGCTGGGTGACCAGCAACGGGCCAGACTGACGGCCAGTCGGTAGAGAATGGCACCGAAGCCACCGGCAATCGCAAACCAGAACAACACGGCAGCCACCTGACGGCCATAGCTGAGTAACTGGGTTTCCGCGCAGGCTTTGCCAAGGCCCAGCAGCGAGAGGTTGTCGGTTTTCCGGTTCAAAGCCAGTGCAAGTTGCTCCCGGCAGCTATTTTTATCTTCCCGGCTATAGGCCTGAATAAACTGCTGACTGAAACGGCGGCTTTCTTTCCAGCCCAGCGCGACCCAGAGCAGCACCAGATGAAACAGGCTGTCGAACCAGACCAGCTGATAAAAAGCGACCAGCAGGATCAGCACCGTCAGCCACATGGTTGCCCAGGCCAGTGCGCCGGATAAGGTGCGCTGGCGCGGCGTGTCGGTGTCTTTATTGACCCGGAGTGCGAGCTGAACGGCGATTTGCTGCCAGGTATGCAGGGGATGGATACTGGCCGGAACAGGCAGCAACCAGTGCAATGCCAGCGCCCCCCACATCGCCAGCAGGGTCGGATGCTGATTGAGGAGCGCGAGCATTTCATTCATGAGCGGTTCAGCAGCTCCGTCATTTTCACCACCATGGCAGAAGAGCTTTTCGCCGCCAGCGGCAGGAATTCTTCAAAGCTCATCGGGGACTCTTTGTCCGCAACATCAGAAATGGCACGCACCACAACAAAAGGCACGTTGAACTGGTGACAGGCTTGTGCAATGGCAGCGGCTTCCATTTCTACGGCAACCACTTGCGGGAAGTGAGTACGGATACGCTGTTGTTGTTCGGCACTGCATACGAAGGCATCGCCGGTGCAGATCAGGCCACGTACCGCATGGGTTTCTTTGTCGAGCTGAGCCAGCGCCTGTTCTGCTGTCTGCATCAGTTGTTCATCCGACAGGAAAGCGGCAGGTTGCTGTGCCATCTGACCGATTTCATAGCCAAATGCAGTGACGTCGGCGTCGTGGTAACGGACTTCTGTGGAGATCACCACATCACCCACATTCAGGCTGGTATCGAAGCCCCCGGCAGAACCGGTATTGAGCACCACATCCGGCTCAAAAATTTCCAGCAGGACTGCTGTACCGACTGCGGCTGCCACTTTACCAATCCCGGATTGCAGCAGCACAACGTCTGCACCGTTCAGGCTGCCGGTATAAAAAGTACAGCCGCCTTTTTTCAGAACTTCGCAGTTGTCCAACTGGTCTTTCAGGAAAGCAACTTCCTGTTCCATCGCGCCAATAATGCCGATTTTCATTGATGTTATCTCTTTCTTTCAAGTGAACCGCGTGCTGTGCGGCGAATGGGGGAGATTGTAGCAATGCCAGCCATCAGTGAAAAGGCGGCGGGTTGGTGCCAGTCGTGAAGCCCTGGCTCAAAAGAACTGATCTCAAAAGAACTGGCATAAAAAAGCGAGCGGGGCGGGCCGCTCGCTTGTCTGTGTTGATGAAAGCCCTTACAGGCCGAGGAAGTCGAGAATCCCGTCAGCAGCCCGGCGGCCTTCGTCGATGGCGGTGACCACCAGATCGGAACCGCGAACCGCATCACCACCGGCGAAGATTTTCTCATTGGTCGTCTGGAACGCATGTTGGCCGCTGGTTTGGATTCGGCCCCACGGGTCCAGTGCGACGTCAAAGCTCTCCAGCCACGGCATGGCATGTGGTTGGAAACCAAAGGCCATGATGACCGCATCGGCTTCCAGAACATGTTCACTGCCTGCGACCGGCTCCGGACGGCGACGTCCGGCTTCATCCGGCTCACCCAGCGCTGTTTTCACGACCCTGACACCCGTCACCTGACCACTGCTGTTGACTTCAATCCCCTGCGGCTGAAGGTTGAACATGAAGTTCACACCTTCCTCGCGGGCATTTTTCACTTCGCGGCGCGAACCGGGCATGTTGGCTTCATCACGGCGGTAGGCACAGATGACATCGCTCGCCCCCTGACGAATGGAGGTCCGGACGCAGTCCATCGCGGTGTCACCCCCACCCAGCACCACAACGCGTTTGCCGGCCATGTCGATATATGCCGGTGCGTTTTCTTCCAGATCCATCACCCGGTAGGTGTTGGAAATCAGGAAAGGCAGGGCATCGTATACGCCGGCAGCATCTTCGTTGGCCAGACCGGCACGCATGTATTTGTAGGTGCCGACGCCGAGAAAGACGGCATCGTACTCATCGATCAGATCCTGGAGCTGAACGTCTGTCCCGACTTCTGTATTGAGACGGAACTCGACACCCATTTCGGTGAAAATCCGGCGGCGATTGATCATCACCTCTTTTTCCAGCTTGAACGATGGAATGCCGAAGGTCAGCAGACCGCCGATTTCCGGATAGCGGTCAAAGACCACAGGCTTCACGCCGTTGCGCACCAGAATGTCGGCACAAGACAGACCCGCCGGTCCGGCCCCAATGATGGCGACTTTCTTGTCCGTCCATTCCACGCCGGACATATCCGGTTTCCAGCCCATCTCAAACGCTTTGTCGGTAATGTATTTTTCGACATTCCCGATGGTGACTGCACCAAAGTCGTCATTCAGGGTACAGGAGCCTTCGCACAGACGATCCTGAGGACACACCCGGCCGCAGACTTCTGGCAGGGTATTGGTCTGATGCGACAGCTCCACGGCTTCCAGAATCCGGCCTTCGTTTGCCAGTTTCAGCCATTGTGGAATGTAGTTGTGAACCGGACATTTCCACTCACAATAAGGGTTGCCGCAGTCCAGACAGCGGTCAGCCTGTGCGCTGGCCTGCTGCTGGGTAAAGGGTTCATAAATCTCGACAAATTCGATTTTACGGATTGCAATCGGCTTCTTTGGCGGATCAACACGCTCAACATCGATAAATTGGTAAATGTTCTGGCTCATTGGATTCCCTCCCTTATTGTGCCTGAACGCGTAGCTCAGCAGCTGAGCGGCTTTGGTGACCCAGCAGTGTATTCACATCTGCCGACTTCGGTTTAGCCAGGAAGAATTTCGGGATCCATTGATCAAAGTTGGCCAGAATTTCCTGTGCACGGCTTGAGCCGGTTTCTTCCAGATGACGGTCAATCAGACCACGCAGGTGCTCCTGATGAATCGCCAGATCCTCCAATGGCAGGGCTTCGATCAGTTCAGGGTTCACCCGGCCGGCGAAGTCGCCGACTTCATCCAGAATGTAGGCAAAGCCGCCTGTCATCCCCGCGCCAAAGTTCACGCCGGTGTGGCCCAGAATCGCCACGATACCGCCGGTCATATACTCACAGGCGTTGTCGCCGGCACCTTCAACGACCGCAATGGTGCCTGAGTTCCGGACCGCAAAACGTTCACCGGCTTTCCCGGCTGCAAACAGCTTCCCGCCGGTTGCACCATAGAGACAGGTGTTACCAATAATGGTCGATTCGTGCGACTTGAAAGCTGAGCCAACAGGCGGACGGATGGTAATGATCCCACCGGTCATGCCTTTCCCGACGTAGTCGTTGGCATCCCCGGTCAGGTAGAGGTTCAGGCCACCGGCATTCCAGACGCCGAAGGACTGTCCTGCGGTACCGGACAGATGCACATTGACCGGATTCGCAGCCATGCCCTGGTTACCGTAGCGCTGAGCGATTTCACCGGACAACCGGGCACCGAACGAACGGTCGGTGTTGCGAATATCCAGATAAATCTCGGCACCGCTTTGGGTTTCAACCGCAGGCAGGGCTTCATCGACCAGTTTCTGGTTCAGGACGCCGGTATCGAATGGCGTATTTGGTTCACTGCAATACAGGGTTTTCCCTTCGACCGGCGTCGGCGCATGCAGCAGGTCACTCAGATCCAGCTTGCTTTGCTTGGCCGTGAAACCAGCCACGACTTCCAGCAGATCGGTCCGGCCAATCAAATCGGTCAGCTTTTCAACCCCAAGTTTGGCCAGCAGTCCGCGGACTTCCTCACCCAAACCGATGAAGTAGTTCATGACCTGCTCTGGCAGCCCTTTAAAGAAGTCACGACGCAGCGTGTCATCCTGGGTGGCAACGCCTGTGGCGCAGTTATTCAGGTGGCAGATACGCAGGTATTTACAGCCGAGTGCGACCATCGGTGCGGTACCGAATCCGAAGCTTTCGGCACCCAGAATCGCAGCTTTCACCACATCCAGGCCGGTCTTCAGGCCACCATCCACCTGCAGGCGGATTTTATGACGCAGGCCGTTGGCGACCAGTGCCTGCTGTGTTTCGGCCAGTCCCAGTTCCCACGGGCTACCGGCATATTTCACCGAAGTCAGTGGGCTGGCACCTGTACCGCCGTCATAACCGGAGACGGTGATCAGGTCGGCGTAAGCTTTTGCCACACCGGTGGCAATGGTACCGACGCCCGGTTCAGACACCAGTTTGACGGAGACCATGGCTTTTGGGTTGACCTGTTTGAGGTCGAAAATGAGCTGAGCCAGATCCTCAATTGAGTAAATATCATGGTGCGGTGGCGGCGAAATCAAAGTGACACCCGGTACGGCATAACGCAGTTTGGCAATTTCTGTGGTCACTTTATGGCCCGGCAGCTGGCCGCCTTCGCCCGGTTTTGCACCTTGCGCGACTTTAATCTGAATGACATCGGCGTTGACCAGATAATGCGGGGTCACGCCAAAGCGGCCGGAAGCCACCTGTTTGATACGGGAATTACGCTCGTTGCCAAAGCGGCGTGGATCTTCACCCCCTTCACCGGAGTTCGAGAAACCACCCAGACGGTTCATGGCAATTGCCAGTGCTTCGTGTGCTTCCGGACTCAGCGCACCGATGGACATCGCCGCAGAGTCGAAGCGTTTATACAGCTCGGTGGCAGCTTCAACATTCACAACGTCGATCGGGTTGTCGGACTCTTTCAGTTTCAGCAGGTCACGCAGGGTTGCTGCCGGACGCTCGTTGACGACCTTAGCAAAGGCCAGATAATCCTCGTACTCACCGCTTTTCACCGCTTTTTGTAACGTGGTCACCACATCCGGGTTATAGGCATGGAATTCGCCGCCATGAACGAACTTCAGCAGGCCGCCGTGGTCAATTTGTTTGCGTTTCACAAAGGCTTTGCGGGACAGGTTGAAGAGATCCTGCTGGAAGTCTTCAAAATTTGCGCCCTGAATCCGGCTCGAAACGCCCTGAAAGCAGAGTTCAATCACGTCCGCATGCAGACCAACGGCTTCAAACAACTGCGAACAACGGTAAGAGGCCACGGTTGAAATTCCCATTTTCGACATGATCTTGTACAGACCTTTGTCGATACCGTTGCGGAAGTTCAGCATGACTTCGCGGTAAGGCTTGTTGATGGCACCGCTGTCGATTTGCTGCGCCAGCGATTCATACGCCAGATAAGGATAAACGGCGGTTGCACCAAAGCCCAGCAGCACAGCGAACTGGTGCGGGTCACGGGCCGCCGCGGTCTCAATAATGATGTTCGCGTCACAGCGCAGGCTGGCATTGACCAGACGGGTTTGTACGGCACCGACGGCCATTGCAGCCGGGATCGGCAGTTTTTCTTCGCTGATCCCGCGATCAGACAGCACTACCAGAACAGTACCGCCGCGAACCAGTCGTTCGGCCTGATCGCACAGATCGACAATCGCCTGCTTCAGATCTTTTTCTTTCGGATCGAAGTTGATATCGATGATGCTGTTGCGGTAGTGCTGATCGTCAAGTCCCAGCAGTTGCACCATATCGGAGTAAAGCAGGATCGGTGATTTGAAGGCAACGCGATGGGCGTGACCGTCGGTTTCGCAGAAGACGTTCATCTCGCGGCCGATACAGGTCGCCAGTGACATCACGTGTTTCTCACGCAACGGGTCAATCGGCGGGTTGGTGACCTGAGCGAACATTTGACGGAAGTAGTCAGAGATCAGGCGCTCTTTGGAGGACAACACGGCCATCGGGGCATCATCACCCATGGAACCGGTGGCCTCCTGACCCATTTCTCCCATCACACGCAGCACCTGATCCAGTTCTTCGCGGCTGACGGCAAAGAGTTTCTGATAGCTGTTCAGCTCGTCGGCAGACATCTCCCGGCTGCCGACCTGATCGTCGCCCATCTCTTCGAACGGCATCAGACGACGCACATGGGTATCCAGCCATTCTTTATACGGATGGCGTTCCATCAGCTCGTTATCAATGTCGGCAGAATGCCAGATTTTGCCAAATTTTGTATCGATGACCAACAGCTCACCGGGGCCGACGCGGCCTTTCTCGGCCACTTCATCCGGGGCGTAATCCCAGATGCCGATTTCAGAGGCCAGGGTGATCAGCTTGTCTTTGGTGATCACATAACGGGCCGGACGCAGGCCGTTGCGGTCCAGGTTACAGGCCGCATAGCGGCCATCGGACATCACGATGCCTGCCGGGCCATCCCACGGCTCCATGTGCATGGAGTTGAAGTCGTAGAAAGCGCGCAGTTTCGGGTCCATATCCGGGTGATTCTGCCATGCCGGCGGTACCAGCAATCGCATGGCTCGGAAGAGATCCATCCCGCCAGACAGGAAGAGTTCCAGCATATTATCCAGGCTGGAGGAGTCTGAACCGGTTTCATTGACGAATGGTGCCGCCGTCGCCAGATCCGGCAGCAGCGGGGAGGCGAACTTATAGGCACGGGCACGCGCCCACTGCCGGTTTCCGGCAATGGTGTTGATTTCACCGTTGTGTGCCAGATAGCGGAAAGGCTGTGCCAGCGGCCAGCGGGGCTGAGTATTGGTCGAGAATCGCTGGTGGAACAGACAGATTGAGGATTCCAGACGTAAATCGCCTAAGTCTTTGTAAAACTTCGGCAGGTCGGCGGGCATACACAGCCCTTTATAGACGATGACCTGCGTTGACAGGCTACAGATATAGAAGTCCGGATCGTTTTGAATGCGTTGTTCAATGCGGCGACGGGCAATATAAAGACGACGATCCACATCCCGGGGTTTCCAGCCTGCCGGTGCGTTGATAAAGACCTGAGCAATCGCCGGTAGGGAATCTTTAGCGATTGGGCCCAGAACCTGCGGGTTGACTGGTACATCACGCCAGCCAGCAATGGACAGGGTTTCTTGACTGAGTTCTTCCTGAATAATCGTGCGGGCTTGCTCGGCCAGCACCGGATCCTGGCTGAGGAACAGCATGCCGACGGCATATTCGCGGGCCAGTGGCCAGCCTTGTTCTTTGGCAACCAGCTGATAATAGCCGTCCGGTTTTTTCATTAGCAGGCCGCAGCCATCACCGGTCTTGCCATCCGCAGCGATGCCGCCCCGGTGTGTCATACGATCCAAGGCCGATATTGCGGTACGGACCAACTTGTGGCTGGCTTCGCCTTCTGTATGGGCGATCAGGCCGAAGCCACAATTATCTTTTTCCAGCTTTGGGTCATACAGTGTCATTGCAACTCTCCCTTGCGCCTGCTCCATTGAGCAGGGTTACTGCATAATTATGACAATCTCCCTGATTGTCACGCTTGCTTCCAGCGGACTTTCAAACTAACGGCAATTTACAAAAAGGTCAAATTTTCTTTAATTCTGGTCATAAATTCTAAATTATTCAAAGTCATGATCTTATCTGTATGATTTAACGGTGATTAATATTTTTTTGAAATATTTTGTTTACATTTGTCGGGGCGGTTTCGATGACTTTTTTGCGTCAAAACTAAGAGGATTTTGTTCTGAGGTAAAAATAATGTTAAAAAGAATAAAGCTCTGATTAAACGTGAATAAAAAAGCCAGCTCATTGAAGCTGGCTTTGAAATTTAGGATAAAATCCAGAGGAATCAGGATTCAGATAGCATAAGTGAATGGTCTTTCGCTTCCAGCTTAGAATCACCCATCAGGTAGGCATCAATTTCACGGGCACATTCCCGGCCTTCATTGATACAACGCACAACTAATGACTGCCCGGTTCGCATATCTCCAGCAGCAAATATGCCAGGCTGGTTGGTCGCAAAATCCTGGGTGGCGACATTGCCACGTTCATCCAGTGCGATATTGAGCTGAGCCAGGACACCCTGAGGTTCAGGATGCAGGAAACCCATCGCCAGAAACGCCAGATCGCAAGGAATGATGCGCTCTGAACCGGCAACTTCTGTAAAACCCGGGCGCTCACCCGGTTTCGCTTCGTTCCAGGTGATATCTGCGATCCGCAGTGCAGTCACCTGACCTTCTTCATTGCCGATGAATTCTTTGGTCAGGATGTTCCAATAGCGGTCACAGCCTTCTTCATGGGAAGTCGACGTGCGCAGAATCATCGGATAGGCCGGCCAGGGCTGATTCACCGGGCGTTTTTCCGGTGGCATTGGCATGATTTCGACCTGCGTAATGCTGGCAGCGCCGTGACGGTTTGAGGTGCCCACACAGTCTGACCCTGTATCACCGCCACCGATGACTACCACATGTTTACCGGCAGCATGAATCTCTGCTGTTTTCAGATCCATGTTGTTGGCTCGGCGGTTATTCTGGCCCAGAAATTCCATCGCGAAGTGAACGCCTTTCAGCTCACGGCCCGGGATCGGCAGATTGCGAGGCACGGTGGAGCCGCCGGTCAGCAGGACTACATCATGTTGTTTGCGCAGCTCACGGGCGTCAATATCCACACCAATGTGCGCATTTACAACAAACTGAATACCCGCCTGTTCCATCATATCCAGCTTCCGATCAATCACGCCCATGCTGAGCTTGAAATCCGGGATGCCAAAGCGCAGCAGGCCGCCAATTTTTTCGTCCCGCTCGTAGACGGTAACCGTGTGGCCGGCGCTGTTGAGTTGTTCAGCCGCTGCCAGCCCGGACGGGCCGGAGCCGATAATTGCCACGCTTTTGCCGGTCCGGTTGCGCGGTTTTTTTGGCTTTGCGTAGCCTTCACGGTACGCAGTTTCAACGATGGTCTTCTCGATATTACAGATGGTAATGGGATCCTGATTGATCCCCAGGACACAGGCACTTTCACAAGGTGCCGGACACACGCGTCCGGTAAATTCCGGGAAGTTGTTGGTCGAACTCAGGATGTGCCAGGCTTCTTCCCAGCTGTCCCGGTAGACCGCATCGTTGAACTCAGGAATGATATTGCCGATCGGGCAGCCGTTGTGACAGAAAGGCACACCGCAATCCATGCAGCGTGATGCCTGTGTATTGATTTTACTGCCGAATTCGTCGTTCAGAACGAATTCATTGTTGTCCTGAATACGGACTTCAGGGGCGATTTTCGACGGCAGTTCACGGCCGTGTTCGAGAAATCCGGTTGCCTTACCCATGGCTCACCTCCAGTGCTTCCTTGTCCTGTGCTTCCGTGGCTGCTTTGCGTTTTTGCAGTACGGCTTTGTAGTCGCGTGGCATGACTTTGACGAGATGTCTGAGGTTGTCCTCGAAGTTGCCAAGGAAAGTTTCCGCGACCGTACTGCCCGTCAGTTGCTGATGTCGGGTCAGCATGTCTTTCAGCAGTGCGATGTCTTCGCTGTCCAGCGGATCCAGATCCACCAGTTCAGGGTTGAGCTTGCTTTCAAAGTCGTTGAATTGATCCCAAACGTACGCGACACCGCCGCTCATGCCCGCAGCAAAGTTACGGCCGGTCTGGCCCAGAATGATGGCCACGCCACCGGTCATGTATTCACAACCGTGGTCACCCACACCTTCGACCACCACACGGGCACCGGAATTACGGACACAGAAGCGCTCACCGGCTTTTCCGCGGATGAACGATTCACCTGAGGTTGCGCCGTAGAAGCAGACGTTACCAACAATGATATTGTCTTCCGCAATCAGGTCGGATTGCGCATCGGGGTAGAGTACCAGCTGACCGCCGGACAAGCCTTTGCCCCAGTAGTCGTTGGCATCGCCTTCGACTTCAAAGGTGACGCCTTTCGCCAGGAAAGCGCCCAGACTCTGACCTGCGGAGCCTTTGAACTTCACGTGCATGGGCTGCGGCAGACCAGTGTCTTTGTAAACTTTGGAGATTTCGTTCGACAGCATAGTCCCAACGCTGCGATCGATATTGGTGATCGCGAATTCTGCATTCACCGCTTCGCCGCGCGTCAGTGCTGGCTGTGCCGCATCAATCAACTGGCGATCCAGCACTGTTTCCAGATTGTGGTTCTGGCTGCATTGGTTGTAGATACCATCCTCTGCTCGGGCCGGCTCAAGATGCAGAACCGGGCTCAGATCCAGATTTTTGTATTTCCAGTGACCGATGTTGTCGCGGATTTTCAGATGCTGCGACTGACCGACCATCTCATCAATGGTGCGGAAACCCAATTCAGCCATGATTTCACGCAGACCTTCGGCCATGTATTGGAAGAAGGTGACGACATCTTCCACACGGCCGTCGAAGCGTTCACGCAGCGTCTTGTTCTGGGTCGCAATTCCGACCGGGCAGGTGTTCTTATGACACTTGCGCATCATGATACAGCCTTCCACGACCAGCGCAGCGGTGGCGACACCCCATTCCTCGGCACCGAGCAGGGTTGCGACGGCGAGGTCACGCGGGGTTTTCATCTGGCCGTCACTCTGGACCACAATGCGGTTGCGCAGGCCGTTTTTCAACAGTGTCTGGTGCGTTTCCGCCAGACCCAGTTCCCACGGCAGACCGGTGTGACGGATGGATGAAATCGGTGAAGCACCGGTACCGCCGTCGAAACCGGCAATCAGAACCACGTCTGCTTTGGCTTTGGCAACACCGGATGCAATGGTGCCGACGCCAGCTTCAGAAACCAGTTTGACGTTGACCCGACTCTTGCGGTTGGCATTTTTCAGGTCGTAGATTAGCTGCGCCAGATCTTCGATCGAGTAAATATCGTGGTGCGGTGGTGGTGAAATCAGGCCGACACCCGGTGTGGAGTGACGGGTTGCGCCGATCCAGTCATCGACCTTATCCCCCGGTAGCTGACCCCCTTCACCCGGCTTGGCCCCCTGAGCCATCTTGATTTGCAGTTCGTCAGCATTGGTCAGGTAATAAGAGGTGACGCCGAAACGGCCAGAGGCAACCTGCTTGATGGCAGAGCGTTCCCAGTCGCCATTTTCTTTCTTCTCAAAACGTGCCGGATCTTCACCGCCTTCACCGGAGTTCGACTTCGCGCCAATCCGGTTCATGGCCACGGCCAGGGTCGAGTGCGCTTCGTAGGAAATTGAACCAAAGCTCATCGCACCGGTGGCGAAACGTTTGAGGATCTGTTCAATCGGTTCGACGTCACTCAGCGGGATGCTGCGGCTTGGGTCAGTGTTAAATTGTAACTGGCTGCGCAGGGTGGCGGCATGGTCGCCCTGACTGTCGACTGCGTGGCAGTACTCTTTGAACTGGCTGTAATCTTTACCGCGAGTGGACTGCTGCAACAGCGAAATCGTGGTTGGGTTGAACAGGTGCTTTTCGCCGCGTTGTTTCCACTGATAGACGCCACCGACATCCAGCATTTGCAGCGGAATATCCCGCAGCGGATAACCGATGCGGTGACGGATCAGTACTTCTCTGGCGATGTCATCCAGGGTCAGACCCTGAATCCGCGACACTGTGCCAGTGAAGTATTTGTCCACCACGGCTTTGCTGATCCCCAGCGCTTCAAAAATCTGGGCACCATGGTAAGACTGCAGGGTTGAGATCCCCATTTTCGAGAAAATCTTCAGCAGACCGCCGTTGACGGCATTGCGGAAGTGATTGAAATAGGTCTCAACTTGCGTAGCTTGATCCAGTTTGTTGCGCTGTTGCAGTGACACAATCGTTTCGGTCACGATGTACGGGTTGATCGCATTGGCACCATAGCCAATCAGGGTCGCAAAGTGGTGCGTTTCTCGGGCATCCCCGGTTTCAACAACCAGATCGCATTTCGCGCGCAGGCCCTTGCGGATCAGGTGGTGGTGAACGGCCCCGACGGCCAGCATGGCTGGAATATGGGCATGCTGCGAGTTGACGGGACGGTCGCTCAGGATCAGGATCGAGTAGCCATCGTTGACGGCATCTTCAGCGTGCTGACACAGATGATTCAGCGCCTGTTCCAGCTTACCGGCCTCATCACTGGCCGGGAAGACGATGTCCAGTGTTTTGGCTTGCAGATGTGGCTTGTCGATGGCGCGCAGTTTTTCCAGTTCGGCATCGCTCAGGACCGGTGAGTCCAGTTCCAACTTCTGGCAGTGAGACGGGCCTTCGCTCAGCAGGTTCTGATCTTCACCCAGATAGGTTTTGAGTGACATCACCATGCGTTCACGGATCGGGTCGATCGGCGGGTTGGTCACCTGAGCAAACAGTTGCTTGAAGTAATGCGACAGATGCTGTGACTGATGCGACAGGATCGCCAGCGGCCAGTCGGCACCCATGGAACCCAGCGGTTCTTTGCCGTCGTTTGCCATCGGCAGAATGATGTCGTTGACTTCTTCATTGCTGATGCCAAACGCCTGCTGCTGATGTAACAGTTTTTCAGCCTCGGGCTGGGTGTGACTGTAAGCGGATGCCGGCAGATCCTTGAGATGCAGCAGGTTGTCTTTGACCCAGTCTTCATACGGCTGGGCAGCGGCGATGCTGTCTTTGACTTCATCGTCGGAGACGATACGGCCCTGTTCCAGATCGGCCACGAAAATTCGGCCCGGTTGCAGGCGGCCGCGGAAGTGGATGTTCTCCGGGGCGATGTTCACAACGCCTGATTCAGACGCCATCACCAGAAAATCATCTTTGGTCACGGTATAACGTGACGGACGCAGGCCGTTCCGGTCCAGTGTTGCTCCCACGGTGACACCATCGGTGAAGCAAACGGAAGCCGGCCCATCCCAGGGTTCCATCAGGTTGGCGTGGTACTGGTAGAAAGCACGGCGTTTCGGATCCATTGCCGGGTTTTCCTGCCAGGCTTCCGGGATCAGCATCATCAGGGCGTGCGGCAGGCTGCGGCCGGACAGCACCAGCAGTTCCAGCGCCATGTCGAAGTTTGCCGAGTCGGATGCGCCTTCCTGACAAATCGGTAGTAGCATTTTCAGCTCTTCTTCGCTGAACAGCTCTGATTGCAACAGGGCTTCCCGCGCTTTCATCCAGTTCAGGTTCCCGCGCACGGTGTTGATTTCACCGTTGTGGGCAATATAACGGAAAGGCTGAGCCAGACGCCATCTCGGGAAAGTGTTGGTGGAAAAACGCGAGTGAACCAGCGCCAGGGCACTGACCATGGCTGGATTTTGTAAATCCAGGAAATATTGCGGGACCTGCTCGGTGGTGAGCTGTCCTTTGTAGATCAGGGTCTTACTGGAGAATGCGTTGATGTAGAAGTCGTCGCCGATGTTTGCGACGCTTTCCAGACAGACACGGATGGTGTAGTTACGCAGTACGTACAGTTTCCGCTCAAGTTCTGCCTGAGGCATGTCACTGCCACCCGTCACGAATGCATGCTCGAACTGAGGCTCAGTACTGAGTGGATCGGCACCAATCATGCTGTTGTCGGTGGGCAGCACCCGGTAACCCAGAACCGTCAGGCCCAGACGCTGGGCATTGCGGGCCAGAATTTCGCGGCATTGTTCCCGTTTGTCTTCGTCTTTGGGGAACAGGATGACGCCCACACCATACTCTTCAAATGCAGGCAGCGTGAGGCCAATTTTCTGGCATTCCTGAAGCAGGAATTCATGAGGCTTTTGCAGCAGAATACCGGCGCCGTCACCACTGCACGGGTCACAGCCCTGACCGCCACGGTGTTCCATCCGTGCCAGCATATCCAGAGCCTGGGTGATCACCTGGTGGGATTTGCGGTTCTTGAGATGGGCGACAAAGCCGATACCACAGGCATCGTGCTCCATTTCAGGGACATACAGCCCCTGACCATTCAACGCATGATCTGTCATAACTACATCCTTCCAGTGTAGAGCAGACGGTTCCTCCGTCTGCGATTCCTTTATTGTTATGCCTGCGTCGCTGGGCCAGCCGTGCATCTTGCGCTGGCTGGCTTGCGATGACAGGAGGTCTCGGATACGTCAGCACATTGCCGCAGAGCCAAGACATGAAAGCCATCCTCACGGATGGCGATCTGGTTAATTAATACACACAATGAAAATATATTACAGAACTGTCTGGTGAATTACTATCACTAAATCTGATTTCAGGTGTCGCTATTGCGGAGAAAGCTAGCTTCTCAGTCATATTTTTGATTAAAAATTCGTTAAAATGTTGTTTGTGTGAATTGTTATTGTGTTTATGTTTTGTGAAAGACATGAATGAAGACAGAATTAGGTTTGTATTTTTCGTTATTTTATTTCAGGTTGATTTTTTGGCATCTTGAGTCGTGGTTTTTGGACATCACCAGCAGATTACTCTGGCTGCGTGAATGTAAACAGTGACAGAACCTTGACGCAGAGGAGTGCCAAACATCACTATTTGGCATATTAAAAAAACGCCATATACAGCAGCTTCTTGCAACTGTGTTAAATTGTCGGCATGTATTCAGAGGTGCAGTGAGATGCCAGCGGGACTGGTCTGGAAAGGCTGCAGAGAGGAACAGACATGCAGAAGAGACACGGTATCACGCTTGCAGGTGCTGCCTGTACCGCGGTTCCGGCATGGGGCGCTTCCGAAGAGAGTTTGAGTTTGTCGGTCATTGGCATGGCATTTTTGATGATGGCGATTCTGACCTCACTGGGTGCCTGGCTGATTCACCATTTAGGGCGCCTGGCTTTCCGCCGACTTCATGCGACGATTTCCCGTCTGCCCATTGCGGCTGCGATTGTCCGCAGCAAAGACGGTGAACTGTTTTATGCGAACGCAGCCTGCCAGGACATGCTGGGGGTGAGTAAAGTTGGACGGCGCTATTACTATCCGGAAGGGATTGGTCCACAAATGATGGCTGATGTCCTGCGCCCGGTGCAGTCGGGAACCGGGTTTGATAATGTGGAGGAAACACTCCGGCTGGGGGGGAATCAAACGATCCGGGTGCTGATCTCTGGTCAGCTGATGAGTTATCGCTGGCAGACCGCCTGGCTACTGTTTTTTGTGGCACCTGCCAAGCAGAGCAATCCTTATATTCAGCTTGAGCAGCGCGTGTTCCAGCGCGTGCTGAATTCTCTGTCTGAACTGGTTTATTTTCAGGATAAAGCCGGCAATATCCTTGGTACCAATACCGCCTTTGACCGGTTCTGGCGGGGGCGTCGCGAAGAGGGACTGATTCAGGGCGATCCGAGCGGCATTGGGGATGTGCCTGTGATTCATACCTGGACCACGGCACCAGATGGCTCCAGTCGTTTGCTGGAAACCAACAAGACAACCATGACGGATGAAGAAGGCCAGGTTATCGGTATGCTCACAATCAGCCATGATGTGACGGACTGGCATGAAATGCAGGAAAGCCTCAAGCAGGAAATTGAGAAACGTGAAGTGACGGAGCAAATCCTTGCCCAGCGAAATACGTTGCTCAATTCGATTCTTAATGCCAGTCAGGATCCCATTGGCTTGTACAATGAGCACGGCGTTTATGTGGGCTGTAATGAACCTTTTGCCAGAGTACTGGGCTTCAGCGCCCGGGAACTCATTGGCAAAACGGCCCGCAATGTCATTGATCCTGAAATGCTGCAGGAGTTTTACCAGACTGACATCAAGGTGTTGAAAGAGGGGGTCACGGTCAAGACCGACGCCTATGTGATTCTGGAGACGGGGGAGCCAGTCTGGTATGAGATTGTGAAATCACCTTACCGCGATCCGACGGATGGTTCCGCGGGGATTCTGCTGATTGCTCGGGACGTGACCGAACGCAAGCAAGCGGAGCAGCAGCTTGCTGATGCCATTATGGAACTGCAGGAGCTGAGTTTTGTCGACAGTCTGACCAAAGTGGCGAACCGCCGTAGCTTTGACGAGCAGTTACGTAAACTCTGGCACAGCCATATGCGAGAACAACAGCCGCTCACCTTGATCCTGTGTGATATTGACAGCTTCAAAGCTTATAACGACAACTATGGCCATCAGCAGGGGGATTGGGCACTGCTGGAAGTCGCGCAGGTCTTTGACAGTGTGATTCGGCGTGAGACCGATGAAGTGGCTCGTTATGGCGGCGAAGAGTTTGCTTTCCTGCTGCCGAATACACCGCTGTGTGGCGGTGAGGTGGTTGCGGAAAAAATTCACGAGAAAGTGGCGGAGAAAGCCATTCTCCATGGGTTTTCCGATATCAGCGACATTCTGACGGTCAGTTTGGGAGTTGCGACCATGACGCCAATGCCGAATCAGGATTACGGTGAATTGATTGCGATGGCTGACAAAGCGCTATATAAAGCAAAAGCTGATGGGCGGAACACCACCCGCCTGATGGCAGAACTCGATGAATTCTGATGCTGCCTGCGGGCAGCATTTTATTGTGACAGGATAATCCATGAAACAAATCAAGATGTTGGCGCAGTTCTATGTCGATCTGCTGGTGAAACTGGGCATTGTACGATTCAGCCTGCTGCTGGCATTGGCACTGGTGGCGCTGGCGGTGGTGGTGCAAGTCGGCGTGACGCTGGCCTTGCAAGGCGAGGTGCTGAACATTGATATCGTCCGCTCTGTGTTTTTCGGTTTGCTGATCACCCCCTGGGCGGTGTATTTCCTGTCGGTTGTGGTGGATCAGCTTGAGGATTCCCGTCAGCGACTGTCAAAGCTGGTGAGCAAACTGGAAGAAATGCGCTCGCGGGATCTGACGCTGAATAAGCAGCTGAAAGACAATATCACGCAGCTGAATCAGGAAATTGAAGTCCGGATCAAAGCAGAGGATGAGCGCCAGATTGCGATGGAAGATCTGGAAAGCGAAGTTGCCCAGCGTGAAAGTGCCCAGTTAGAACTGGCAGAGCAGAGTGCCTTACTGAAATCTTTCCTGGATGCGTCACCGGATCTGATCTACTACCGGAACGAAAGAAATGAGTTTTCGGGTTGTAACCGGGCCATGGCCGAACTGACCGGGAAAACCGAGCAGGAGCTGGTTGGTCTGACGCCTTGGGATGTCTACAGCGAAGAAGTGGCCAGTAAGATTGTCGAAACGGATCAGCAAGTGTTCACCCAGAATGTCTCTCTGACGTATGAGCAGTGGCTGGAATATCCGGATGGCCGCAAAGCGATTTTTGAGCTGCGGAAAGTACCTTTTTACAGTCGTGATGGCCGGCGTTTGGGTCTGATGGGCTTTGGTCGCGACATTACGGAGCGCAAGCAATATCAGGAAGCACAGGAAAAAGCCAGCCGTGAGAAAACAGCCTTTATCTCAACGATCAGTCATGAATTGCGCACCCCGCTGAACGGGATCGTTGGTCTGAGCCGAATGTTGCTGGAGGGGCCGCTGAGTGATCCGCAGCGGGGTTACATGCGGACGATTTATGTCAGTGCCATCACGCTCGGCAATATTTTCAATGACATCATTGATATGGATAAGTCGGATCGCCGTCGGCTTGAGCTGTTACCAGCCCCGTTGGATTTTCATGCCTTTATTGAAGAGATGGGGAATATTTCCGGTCTGATGGCCGAGCAGAAAGGGTTGCGCTTCGATCTGGAGCAACTCAGCGAGCTGCCGTCTTATGTCCAGGTGGATGGCACCCGGCTGCGTCAGGTGCTGTGGAACCTGATCAGCAATGCCACTAAATTCACCAAAGAGGGGGGCGTGATTCTGTCGATCAGCAGTGAGTTGCTGGATGAACAGCAGGCTGAAATTACCTTCGAAATTGAAGACAGTGGTATCGGTATTCCTGAGTCCGAGCTGGATAAAGTGTTTGCGATGTATTATCAGGTCAAACAGGGTCAGGACAATCTGCATGCGGTTGGCACTGGTATCGGCCTGGCTGTGTCGCGACAACTGGTGAATATGATGGGGGGAGACATTCAGATCAGCTCTGAAGTGGGCGAAGGGAGTACCTTTACGGTGACTATCTGTGTGCCACTGCTTGAACAGATCACGGAAGATGAGGAAATTCCGGTGCTGGCCCAGCGCTCGCTGCGCATTTTTATGGTGGAAGATATCGAACTGAATATCACAGTCGCCAGGGCGCTTCTGGAGGGGCTGGGTCATCAGGTCACGGTTGCAATGCGTGGCGATGAAGCGCTGGCAGCGTTTGAACCTGAGCAGTACGATCTGGTGCTCCTGGATATTCAGCTACCGGATATGACAGGGTTTGAGATTGCCCAGGTGCTGCGTGCCCGCTATCGTCAATTGCCACCACTGGTCGCGCTGACGGCCAATGTGATTAAAGATAAAGGTGAATATCTGGAGCAGGGGATGGATGATGCCATCAGTAAACCGCTCAGTGTCAAAGCCATTAATACTGTCATTGAACACTTGATAGAATCGGAACATGCGCCGGCGGACGAGGTTGCCTCTGTGGATCCACAGGAAACGGCGATGAGTGAAGAGACGCTGAACAAGCTGCTTGATTTTGAAATGCTCAGTTCTTACGTCGATATTGTCGGCACCAAGCCAGTACTCGACTCAATTGAAATGTTCGAGACCATGATGCCGGAATATCTGGCGATCCTGGACTCGAACATGACGGCTAAAGATCAGGATGGCATCAAGTTTGAAGCCCATAAGATTAAAGGGGCGGCGGGTTCGATCGGACTCAAGCGCATCCAGCAGGTGGCGCAGAAGGCGCAGTCCCCTGAGCTTCCGGCCTGGTGGGAGAATATCGAAGACTGGGTGGATGAAATTAAAAACAGCTACCAGAACGATTTGACGCTGTTGAAAGGCTGGTTGGAGAGCCAGGAAAAATAAGCGGCTCTTCGGCACGTATCAACTCGGTATCCATACTCGTTATCCATAAAAAAAGCGTCGCATTGCGACGCTTTTTACTTCATCTTTCGAGAAGTTGAATCAGAACGCTTCTCAGCCTTCTTCGATATCACCGCAGAAGCGGTAACCTTCACCATGAATGGTGGCAATAATTTCCGGGGTATCTGCGACAGATTCGAAGTGTTTACGAATCCGGCGGATGGTTACATCCACAGTACGATCGTGTGGCTTCAGATCGCGGCCGGTCATTTTCTTCAGCAGCTCGGCACGGGTTTGGATTTTGCCCGGATTTTCGCAGAAGTGCAGCAGGGCACGGAATTCAGAACGCGGCAGTTTAAATTGTTCACCGCTTGGGCTGACCAGTGAGCGGCTGTTCAGTTCCAGTGACCAGCCGTTGAATTCATAACGCTCAACCAGACGGCGATCTTCGGCTGCCAGACCCTGGCTCATCGCACGGGTGAGCAGGTTGCGTGCACGAATGGTCAGTTCTCTTGGGTTGAAAGGCTTGGTGATGTAGTCATCCGCACCGATTTCCAGACCCAGGATTTTATCGACTTCGTTGTCGCGGCCTGTCAGGAACATCAGTGCCATATCGCCTTGCTCACGCAGCTCACGAGCAAGCAGCAGGCCATTCTTACCTGGCAGGTTAATGTCCATGATGACCAGGTGCACAGGATGCTCCGACAGCATCTTGTGCATTTCTGCACCGTCGCTGGCTTCAAATACTGTATACCCTTCGGCTTCGAAGATGCTTTTCAGGGTGTTACGTGTTACTTGCTCGTCTTCTACAATTAGAATGTGAGGGGTTTGCATTGGCAGTACCTAATTACTCAAAACGGAATCTGGTCTAACACAGAATATGTTAATTCTATAAAAATAATTCGATCACAGGCAAAGTAACAGAACTGTTGCAGTTTGCACTCGTCTTTTCAACTACCTGCTGGTACGCCATCCTCATTTTTCAGCAGACGCTCAAATATCACCACTGAAAAACCCGACTTTTACGGAACTGGCTACAATTTCCCTTGGATGCTGACGATTGTATGCATTTAACAGCGCACTAACAATATGATTTTATTGTAATGTGCCCGGTTTTTTCGAATTTGTCATGGCATACTAGCCTGTCAGAACCACTATCTTATTGTTATAGCTCAAACAATTTGTTGTTTCAGCAATGAAATGCGGCTGTTAAAAGTTTCTTCAACAGAACAGGATTCGGACTCATGGCGGAAAGCAGCAGACAAACGGTCAGTCATGCAATGTCATCTGGGGAGTCAGACTCGCAGGCTCTGTACCGGTTATGGCAAAACTATCAGCAGATAATTTTCCGTGCGGATCAGGCTCTCCCATTCACAACCTTTGCTATTTTAACAGCATTTAATCCTGAAAGTATTGTGCTCAGTTGTAAGGAAAATCATCAGCGGCAGGCCAGCCTTGAAGCGGCGTTATTCAAGTTGGGGTATTCATTTCAGCCGCTGGATTGCAGTGCGCCGGACGGAAGCTGGCATGAACCGAGTCTGGCCGTTGCCATTGACATGGTATCAGCACGCAAGATTGCTGCCCGCTGGCATCAAAATGCCCTGTACTGGGTGACTCAGCAGCAGTTGACTCTGGTTCCTGTGTTGCTTGAGAAGCAGGGATTGACCCCGACAGTGCTGGGGGCATGGCAAACTTATCTTCACATTGAAGGATCAGCATAAAGGAGTTGCAAGATGAAAGATCTATTGCCGGATTTGTGTGACCACTATGAGACGGACGTACGCTGGTTACCGCTGCAGCATCGTGATTTTGGCGGCAAGCCAGTGTTTTATGGGGAAGTGGTGACACTTCGGTGCTTTGAGGATAACAGTCTGGTCAGGGAGATCCTCAATGAAGATGGGACAGGCAAAGTGCTGGTGATTGATGGCCATGGTTCTCTGACCCGGGCATTACTGGGGGATCAGTTGGCAGCACTGGCGGTGAAAAACAACTGGGAAGGTATTGTCGTCAACGGTGCCGTGCGAGATGTGGTCGCACTGGGAGAGATGGCCATTGGTGTGAAAGCCATTGCAACTTGTCCGTTTAAGACTGAAAAGCGCCAGACGGGTGACAGAAATGTCACGTTAACTGTGGCACATACACTGGTTTATCCCGGTGATATTCTGTATGCCGATCCGAATGGGATATTGCTGAGTAAAGCGATGCTGGATCTGTCGGTGATTTAACTTCACTTTCAGAATCTGAAACCGATCCCCAGCTGATAGACCTGTTCGAGGGATTCGTAGTCCATGGTGGCGTGCAGGTTGAGCCTGTTGTTGAGCTCGTACTGACTGCTGAGTTCGACACCCAGTCGGGTATTTTCTTCGATTCTTTCTGAAGTGAAGGCACTGCGCAGGCTGATTTTCGGACTGAAATTGTATCGCACACCGGATAGCAGGCCGCGGGAAGCAGACTGGTTCTGATTTCCGCTTTTGAGCCGTGTACTGATGTACAGTTGGGTGGACGGGGAAAGGGCATAACTGTAGCCACTGTCGATCTGCCAGAGATCAAACTGTTCGGCGCTGCGGGACTGTGAATCAAGAAACCAGCCCGACAGTGGTGCTGGCTTGTCGATTTGTTCTGCCTCCGCAGCCAATGCTGGCTGGGCCAGCAGAAAGAGCAGACAGATGATACTCCCGTGTTTCATACGCCATCATCCCTGTAAATTCATCTCGCTTCGGGGCCGTAGTCAGCCCCTTTTAATCTTTTAATACTAGGCCAGAAGGATGAAAGGATTCATGCGATCGGACGAAGCTTTCCGAGTTACAGCAAAGATTGCGGGAAAGATCAAATTCTGACCAGTCTGTGTTGCTCCTGATACGGGAAGACATCCTCGAACTGACCCTGTGTAATGTTCTGCTGAAGCCGCTGCCAGTATGCGGGATCAAAGAGATCGCTGTGCAGCTCATCGAACAGGGCGCGTACCTTTGGATTAATCAGCAAGAAAGTACGAAACTCTTCCGGGAATACATCGTTGATGCCGACACTGTACCAGGGTTCCGCCGACAGCTCATCTTCAGGAAAGCGAGGGGGCGGGATACGACGGAAGTTCACTTCGGTCATGTAACTGATTTCATCGTAGTCGTAGAACACCACGCGCTTATGACGGGTGACGCCGAAGTTTTTGAACAGCATATCACCCGGAAAGATATTCGCGGCGGCCAGCTGTTTGATGGCTTTGCCATACTCGTCAACCGCATGACGAAGATCGTCATCGTTGGCTTGCTCGATGTACAGGTTAAAGGGAATCATCCGCCGTTCAATATAGAGATGCTTAATCATCACTTCGGTCTC
Source organism: Photobacterium galatheae (assembly GCF_000695255.1). GTDB lineage: Bacteria > Pseudomonadota > Gammaproteobacteria > Enterobacterales > Vibrionaceae > Photobacterium > Photobacterium galatheae. The sequence goes on from NZ_JMIB01000032.1 coordinate 91,235, forward strand.
TGTCACGATGAGACTTGAAGGCGCGACATGTTGCAGTTCTTCCAGCAGTTCGTCGCTGAATCGGTGACGATCAAAGCTGAAATTGCGATATTCCTGTGTGTCTGCCATCCGGCCAACCCGGTCGTGCTCTTTCACCAGTTTGTATTTTTCTTTCACCGTGTCGCGGCTCATCTCTTTCTGCGGGGCGAACTTGTCTTTGATGACTTTGAACACAAATCCGTAAGAAGGGAGGGTGAAAACACTCATCACCATGCCTTTAATGCCGGGTGCCAGCACAAACTTGTCGTCGGAGTGTTCCAGGTGGTGCAGAAATTCCCGGTACAGCTCTGTTTTACCGTGTTTCTGGCATCCGATGGCTGTGTACAGTTCAGCATGGGTTTTCTTCGGCAGCAGTTCACTGAGAAAACGGACCAGCGCTGCCGGTGCCGGGGCATAGACCATGAAGTAGGAACGGGCGAAGCCGAACACAATGCTGACATCGTCGACATGGCACAGGCAGGCATCAATATAGATCTGGCGCTGCGTGGTTGTCAGTACGGGAAACACCAGTGGGATCTGCGTTTCATCGGCCAGCAGCAAACGGCCAATCAGATAGGCGGCTTTGTTCCGGTAGAAAGGCTCTCTGATCAGCTCCAGCCGGGCCTGTTGTATGGTCTGCGGGCTAAATTCGTGTTCCAGTCGCTGGACTATCAGCTCGATGTCACGGGCTTTGTCTTCCCATGTCAGCGTGAACGGGGTTTCATCCATCATTCGCTCAAACAGGGAATGTGCGCCATTTGGCGACTGATAGATTCGGGTCAGAGTGGTTGGATAAGGGGGAATACGACCCGTCTGTGAGCTGTGGACAAAGAGCTTGTCACGATTGATATCCCGGTGTTCGAAAATGCGGCAATACACTGAATTGAAAAAGCTTTCTGCAATGTCATACCGGGGATAGTCCAATAGTAAATCTTCATAGGAAGATTTGACGGCAGTTAAAAACTCACGATTGGCGTATTGTTTGCCGAGCATGATCTGGATTTGACGGCTGACCAGCTCGACATGGTGATCATAGAAATTGATCCGTTGCTTCAGGGCCTGATGGACCGACATCCAGGCCTGATCTTCAAATCTTTCCTGAGCACCGGCCGTTACATCCAGAAAACGACCGTACATCGCATCAAAACCCTGGAGTATGGTATGCGCAACCAGCTGTTCCATTGCTGCTGTCATGCCGGATCCCTCCGAAATAGTGTTTGTTATGATTGTCATTTCCCGGGGACGGATCCTGCTTGTCCCGGGGGTTCTCTGGCTCAGGCTGAATAAGTCTCACCACAGTAGGCCAGAACTTGATTGGGCTTGAATGGCCGTTTGATTGCCTGAGAGACAGGCAAAATAAACCAGCACTTCAGGTTAACTATGCTATGGCCGCGGGTGAACTGCAATTGCAGATATGCGATTTAGGAAAATTTTTATATCAATCATACCTGTCTGACATCTGATGACTGTTTTTAACCCTGGGTACTGACAGTTGTTTCAGGAAGGAAAATGGATACTGCATCGTTCCTTGTTTGTTCATAACAGCATGGACTTCTGTTGAAGCGCATCGTTTTTCAGACGGAAAAGCTATATTTCAATGAATGAAAAAATAAATCACTGTTGAGTGTTGACTCGATGCAATGGATCGGGTAAACGTAAATAACACGCACACAACATTAGCAGTTCAACTAAAAATCATGGCAATGAATCTTATCGGCACCACCATTATTACGATTACCGGCACAACCAGTGTTGGGGCGGGCTGATACGCGTAAGATTTTCAAAAAAAAGCCCGCACTTCAGAGTGCGGGCTTTTTTTTACCATGAATTTAACGGTATGTTTTTCCAGTAAAAAATAACAAGACCGGATAAACTTGCCAGACAGTTCAAATTAACGGAAGTGGAGTAGGGAATGCGAGTGCTTAAATTTGGCGGCTCATCGTTAGCGGACGCCGACCGGTTTCTCAGAGCGGCGGATATCATCGCCAGTAATACCCATCAGGGCGAGGTGGCTGTCGTTCTGTCAGCGCCGGGAAAAATTACCAATAAACTGGTTTCTGTGATTGAAACGACGGTGATGACTGGTGATGCTGAATTACAGCTCAGTGATTTCGAGCAAACATTTACCGGTTTGTTTGACAGTATTCAGGAACAGTTGCCAGCTTTTGACCGAACCGCTGTGGATGCCAAGCTGGCCAGTACGCTGGGACAGCTGAAACAACTGGTTCATGGGATGAAGTTATTGGGCCAGTGTCCGGACAATGTCTATGCCCGTGTCATCAGTAAAGGTGAACGGCTGTCGATCGTGGCAATGAAGTCCGTACTGGAAGCGAAAGGTTATGCGGCTGACCTGATAGACCCTGTGGCTTCACTGCTGGCACATGGCGATTATCTTGAAGGCCATGTGGACATTGAGGCATCCACCGAGAATTTCCGCCGCCAGCCGCTGGCTGAGGGTGTGGTGCATATCATGCCGGGTTTTACCGCAGGAAATGCGAAGGGAGAATTGGTGATTCTGGGCCGAAATGGTTCGGATTACTCTGCGGCGGTTCTGGCAGCCTGTTTGCGTGCCGAATGCTGTGAAATCTGGACTGATGTAGACGGGGTTTATAACTGCGATCCAAGACTGGTGCCGGATGCCCGTCTGCTGAAATCTCTGAGTTATCAGGAAGCGATGGAACTCTCTTACTTTGGTGCTTCCGTACTCCACCCGAAAACAATTGCTCCGATCGCGCAGTTCCACATTCCCTGCCTGATAAAAAACAGTTTTAATCCGCAAGGTGCCGGCACCTTGATTGGTCAGGATACCGGTGAAGATAATCTGGCGATCAAAGGGATCACGACCCTGAAAAACCTGACCATGGTTAACGTATCTGGTCCGGGTATGAAAGGCATGGTCGGTATGGCAGCCCGGGTTTTCGGTGCGATGTCTGCGGCTGGTGTCTCCATTGTGTTGATCACACAGTCTTCTTCTGAATACAGCATCAGTTTCTGTATTGAGAGCGAGGACAGGCACGTTGCTGAGCAAGCACTGCGTAACAATTTCGAACTGGAGCTGAAAGAAGGTCTGCTGGAACCGGTAGAGTTTGTGGATGACTCAGCGATTGTCACGCTGGTGGGTGACGGCATGCGTACCTCCCGTGGCGTCGCATCCTGCTTCTTTACCTCGCTGGCGGAAGTGAACGTGAATATTGTCGCCATTGCTCAGGGGTCTTCTGAGCGTGCGATTTCAGCCGTGATCCCGGCCAATAAAATCTCTGAAGCGGTGAAAGCCTGTCACGAGAACCTGTTCAACAGTAAACACTTTCTGGATGTGTTTGTGGTGGGTGTCGGCGGTGTGGGCGGTGAATTGGTTGATCAGATTCAGCGTCAGCAGGAAAAACTGGCGGAAAATGGCATCGTGATTCGGGTCTGCGGTCTGGCAAACAGTCATGGCATGTTGCTGGATAATAACGGCCTGCCGCTGGAGAACTGGCGTGATGCGATGGGACAGGCAACAGAACCCTTTAACCTGGCCAGTCTGATCCAACTGGTGCAGCGTCATCACATCATCAACCCTGTGATCATTGACTGTACCTCGGCGCAAGCCATTGCAGAGCAGTATGTGGACTTCCTGGCTGCCGGGTTCCATGTGATCACGCCAAACAAGAAAGCGAATACTGCCAGTATGGCGTATTACCATCAGCTGCGTCAGGCCGCACGGGTGACCCGCCGTAAGTTTATGTATGACACGACCGTGGGTGCCGGTCTGCCTGTGATTGAGAACTTGCAGAATCTGATGGCTGCGGGGGATGAGCTGGAGCGTTTTGCCGGTATTCTGTCTGGCTCGCTGTCTTTCATTTTTGGGAAACTGGACGAAGGCATGAGCCTGAGTGAAGCCACGACCGTTGCCCGCAATAATGGCTTTACGGAGCCTGATCCCCGGGATGATCTGTCCGGGATGGATGTTGCCCGTAAGTTATTGATCCTTGCCCGTGAAGCCGGTTATGTCCTTGAACTGGATGATGTCGTGGTTGAGCCTGCATTACCACCCGGCTTTGACCAGAGTGGGGATGTCGAAACCTTTATGCAACGTCTGCCGGAAGCGGATGCTTATTTCAGTGATTTGGTCACGAAGGCGGCCGATGAAGGCAAAGTCCTGCGTTACATCGGTGAAATCGACAACGGAAAGTGCACGGTGAAAGTGGCTGCTGTCGATCAGGACAACCCGATGTTCAAAATTAAGGACGGCGAGAATGCATTGGCTTTCTATAGCCGTTACTATCAACCCATTCCTCTGGTACTGCGCGGATATGGTGCCGGTACTGAAGTCACAGCTGCCGGTATATTCGCTGATTTGATGCGTACCGTCGGCTGGAAACTGGGAGTGTAAGGATGAATGTGACTGTTTATGCACCGGCATCAATTGGCAATGTCAGTGTGGGTTTTGATGTATTAGGGGCGGCAGTGTCGCCCATCGATGGCACCCTACTGGGAGACAAAGTCACCGTGTCGTCTGGCAGTGAGCCGTTTGCGCTGCGCTGCGAGGGAGACTTTGTTGCGAAACTGCCGGCCGAGCCTGAGCAGAATATTGTTTATCACTGCTGGCAGGTGTTTGCCCGTGAGCTGGATAAAAAAGGCATTGCTCTGAAACCGGTGTCGATGACCCTGGAGAAAAATATGCCGATTGGTTCCGGGCTGGGTTCCAGCGCCTGCTCAATCGTCGCCGCGCTGGATGCGCTGAACCGTTTTCATGAGAATCCCCTGAATGAGACTGAGCTGCTGGCACTGATGGGCGAGATGGAAGGGCACATTTCCGGTGGGGTGCACTATGACAATGTCGCGCCTTGCTATCTGGGCGGGCTGCAATTCATGGTCGAGGAACTGGGTATCATCAGCCAGTCCGTTCCATGCTTTGAAAACTGGTATTGGGTGATGGCTTATCCGGGCATCAAAGTGTCTACTGCAGAAGCGCGTGCGATTTTGCCAGCACAGTATCGTCGTCAGGATGTGATTGCCCACGGTCGTTATCTGGGTGGGTTCGTGCATGCCTGCCACAGTCAGCAGCCGGCTCTGGCCGCGAAAATGATTAAAGATGTTGTGGCTGAACCTTACCGTGAAAGCCTGCTACCCGGCTTTAAAGAAGCCCGTCAGTATGCGTTGGAAGCCGGCGCGCTGGCGAGCGGGATTTCAGGGTCTGGCCCGACCATGTTCAGTCTCTGTGATGATCTGGCTGTCGCGGAGCGGATCGCTCGCTGGTTACAGCAGCATTATGTCCAGAATGATGAAGGATTCGTCCATGTCTGTCGTCTCGACAGCCAGGGTTCAACAGAAATAGGAAGTGAGTATTAACCATGAAGCTGTATAACTTAAAAGATCATCAGGAAGAAGTATCTTTTGCTCAGGCGGTACGTCAGGGGCTGGGCCGAAATCAAGGGCTGTTTTTTCCTGCGGAACTGCCGGATTTAGGCGACATTGACGCCTTGCTGGCTCAGGATTTTGTGACCCGCAGCAGCCGGATTTTGTCCGCATTCATCGGTGAAGAACTGTCGGCAGACACCGTACAGCAGATGGTGAGTCATGCCTTTCAGTTCCCGGCTCCTGTGGCTCAGGTAAAGGATGGCGTTTATGCGCTGGAACTTTTCCACGGCCCGACGCTGGCCTTTAAAGATTTCGGCGGCCGCTTTATGGCTCAGTCGCTGGCTGCGGTGTCTGAGGCCAACGGCAAGATCACCATTCTGACGGCAACTTCAGGAGATACCGGTGCAGCTGTCGCGCATGCTTTCTATGGCATGGATAACATCAAGGTGGTGATCCTGTATCCGAAAGGCAAGATCAGTCCGCTACAGGAAAAACTGTTCTGTACTCTGGGCGGCAATATTCATACCGTGGCAGTGAACGGCACCTTTGATGACTGCCAGTCGCTGGTGAAGCAGGCGTTTGATGATGCTGAGTTGCGTCAGGACGTCGGCCTGAACTCTGCGAATTCGATCAATATCAGCCGCCTGATGGCACAGATTTGTTATTACTTTGAAGCGGTGGCACAGCTGCCGAAAGAAGCCCGTGGCAATCTGGTGGTTTCGGTGCCAAGCGGTAACTTCGGCAACCTGACGGCGGGTCTGCTGGCGAAAGCGCTGGGTCTGCCAGTGAAACGTTTCATTGCGGCAACCAATGTGAATGATACTGTGCCCCGTTATCTGCAAAGCGGCCAGTGGGAGCCGAAAGCGACCATTCCAACCATTTCGAACGCCATGGATGTCAGTCAGCCAAACAACTGGCCACGCATCGAAGAACTGTGTCAGAAGCTGGGCTGGGGCCTGAGTGAACTGGGCTACGGCGCAGTGACTGATGAGCAGAGTGCAGAAACCCTGCGTCAGATGGATGCTGAAGGCTACCTGTGCGAGCCGCATGGTGCGATTGCTTACCGTGTGCTGAATGAGCAGTTACAAGCCGGTGAAACGGGTCTGTTCCTGTGTACTGCGCATCCGGCCAAGTTTAAGGAAGTGGTGGAAGAGATTCTTGAGAAAGAAATCGATCTGCCGGCACCGCTGGCCAAGCATGGCGCGATGGAACTGCTGTCTGAAGAGCGGGATAACGATTTTGAGCAACTGAAAGTGGTGCTGCGCGCAGTGCAGTCCGCATAAACTCGTTGTTGTGTTGACAGGTTATGATGAAAGCCCCGTGTTGGGGCTTTTTTGTATCTGTGTCGCACAATTTTCTTTTTCAAACGCAGCGCTGATCATCCATACGTCCTGTTTTGTCTGATTATTCATATTGCTGTGTCTTGTTTTTTGTCTGCCTTCTATGTGTGAGCTAAGTTTTATGGGCGAGTTCAACCAGAGCACAGAATCTGGCTCGTTTTATAAGTTGGCTGATTGAGGAAACGGAATGAAACAAGGTGAAGTCTTAAAGAAAGAGCGGGAGAGGAAAGGGGTATCTCTCGCAGAGATGAGTCAGCACTTAGGCTTGCCTGAGAGTGTCTATCAAGAGATTGAGGCCGGAAACAGCCCTGCGGAGCGTTGGGGAGGTGTACTGGCTCATATCGCTATTCAACTGGAAACACCATCGGCCAAGCTGGTGACTGAGACCGGAAGATATCTAGATAAGCGAGAGGGTCAGGCCGGTTCACTGATTCGTGCATATCGGGAAAAGAATGAAACCAGTAAACAAGATGTGATTGAGGGTGTGAATCAATACATGAAGGACAGGGACGAACAGGCATTGATGACCCTGGAAGAATATGAGCAAATTGAGGCCGGCACGTCCGGGCTGGAAAAATATGGGCCGATTTTGCTGGGATTTGCTGAGAAAATTGAGCAACCGGTGTTTAACCTGTTTTACCCATGCGATCTCCCTTTTCATGAACTGGATGATTATCCTTAATCAACACCACCCGAAATGTTGCTGATGTCATCATGAGATGTGGATCGGCAAGCAAAGCTAAACGTGTCAATCAGCGCCGCAGTGATGAAAACTGCGGCGTTGGTTTAGATGCCATATTTTTCCTGCAGCATCAGTTCATGACTTCCTGATCTAAATTTTCCTTGGCTTTGATGCCCTCAGCATTGGGTTCAAAGCCCAGCTCTGCCTGATAGGCGGCATCACTGGTTGGCATTTCACAGTGTACATTGAGCGTAGTGCCCCAGGCCTGGAAGGTGATTGAGCCCTGACCGGCACTGTGTTTAATGCTGGGGGTGCAGTCTTTGGTTTTCCCCAGAATGGCTTTCACCTGAACGGTATAGGTGTTTCCGATGGGGACTTCACTGAGGCTCTGACACTTGGTTTTGCCAATGGGGTAAGAGGAAGTCCAGTCAGTACTGAAGCTGCCCGAGACAATTCTCATTTTTGCCGCATAGCCAGCACCGACGAGCAAGGAAACACAGGCTTGTTCGGCAGCATGAGCTGTCAGTGGGACAGCCAGCGTGCATAATGCAGCCATTAAGACAAAGGGACGCTGTTGATTCATGGTTGACTCCAACTGTCGTTGTTTTTATGGATTCTCACCTCCCTGAGGTCGATCTTCCCTGCCGTCAGCAAATCTGACGGTTACTTATAAAAATAGGTGTTGGAAATATGCGCTTTGTTTATCTGCGCTGAGTTTGAAAAAATGAGAAGTTTGTCTTAAGGCAGGGCAGAAAACGCAGCAGAAAGACGGACACGTTGGCCCTTCAGCGTTTCTTCGGTCAGGAGATTTGATTATAATTTGATTATCATCACCTGACGAAGAGTAACCGACTGTGGAAAGCAAAACGGCCCGTTTTACGGTATTAATGGACCCTAGAAAAAAGCAGGCATTTGAGAAATTATGCGCTTCTCAGGATCTCACCCCTTCTCAGGTGGTCCGCCAGCTGATCCGTGAGTATCTGGAAAAACATGATGTCACTTATCTGACTGACGATACCCCCAAGAACCCTCAGGTGAAGTAATTCCTTGCTGAACTGACTCTGATTCAAGCATCTGTTGCTTTGTCTTCCCGACGGTGTTTTGTTGCCATCTGTTGCGCAGGTAAATTTGGTTGAGTGCTGCTGTCATGAGAGATGGCTGCACTCAAGGCATCCTGGAGTGTGGCGCAGTAGCATTGCTCACCAATCAGTTCAATTACACCTGCCTTACGCAGTTTGGCCGAGACCCGCGCATTTGCGTTGGAGATCAAGACAGTTATTCCGCGTTTTTGCAGGTTACCGATCACAGACGCCAATGTCTTTAAGCCGGTCATATCGATAAAAGGCACCCATTTCAGACGAATAATGACTGTGTCTGGATCGGTATGTGTGTTTGCCAGAATCCGTTCGAACTGATCGACTGCGCCGAAGAAAAATGGCCCGTCGACGGTAAATACCAGCACTCCTGGGGGGAGTTCCATCATCCCTTGCTGGGTGATTTCATGATGCAATTCCTGATGAGTCGCTTCTTTGACTTCAACGCTGCTGGCCATGCGCCGCAGGAAATGGAAGGTTGCCAGTAAGACCCCTATGTTGACGGCGACGACCAGATCGGCAAAGACGGTGAGCAGGAAAGTGATCAGCAAAATGACGACATCGGCTGTCGGCGCCCGGCGAATCATCTGAACAAAATGATGGGCTTCGCTCATGTTCCACGCGACGACGAAGAGGATGGCCGCCAGCGCAGCCAGGGGGATGTAACTGGCCAGCGGTGCCAGCGCCAGCAGGATCAGCACCAGCGTTAGTGAATGCACTATGCCTGCCAGTGGGCTGGTGCCGCCATTTCGGATATTGGTGGCGGTTCGGGCAATTGCCCCGGTTGCGGCAAACCCACCGAATAAAGGCGCTGCAATATTGGCAATACCCTGGCCGACCAGTTCCTGATTGGCGTCATGGCGTGTATTGGTCATTCCGTCGGCGACGACTGCGGAAAGCAAAGATTCAATGGCACCCAGCATCGCAATCGTAAATGCCGGGCCGATCAGTTCAATCACCTGTTCCAGGCGGGTCGATGGCAGGGCGAATTCAGGCAATCCTTGTGGGATTCCGCCGAACTGACTGCCAATGGTGGCAACACCGCTGAACTGGAAGATCGACTGTAACAGCGTGACGATTAGCAGGGCAACCAGTGGCCCTGGTATCCGCCTCATGCCCGGTAACTTTGGAGAAAACAGCGTGAGTAAAAGTGCGGTCACAGCAAGCAGGGTCGTCATCCCATGAAAATCAGGCAAAATCTGCAGTAACTGATACAACTTGTTGTGGAAATGCTGCCCACTGATATCGGGCAGCCCGAAGAAATATTGCCACTGGCCAACCCAGATCACGACACCAATCCCGGCGGTGAAACCTGTGATGACTGGAGCCGGAATAAACCGGATGATCGTGCCCAGCTTTGTCAGGCCGAGAAAAAGCAGCATCACGCCTGCCATCAGTGTTGCGACCTGCAATCCCGAGATACCGTACTGGGCGGTGATCCCAGACAGCACGACGATGAATGCACCGGTTGGTCCGGCAATCTGCACTCGGCTGCCCCCGAGTGCGGAGACGAAAAATCCGGCAACGATCGCCGTGTATAGTCCCTGCTCAGGTTTGGCACCTGATGCAATGGCAAATGCCATGGCCAGCGGCAGGGCTACAATCCCGACGATGACGCCTGAAATGATGTTTCTGACCCAGTGTTGGCGCTGGAACAAACCCGCCTGATAAGCCTCTTTTACCGCAATCATGTCCGACCCGAAGCGTAAATGGAGTGATAATTAAATGATAATTACATTATAATGTGGTGGCAATATCATCCAGCATTGGCAAGACCGCGCTGGGCGAATATCCTTAAGTTGATACTTTTATAAAAGAGAGACCGTTGAGCATGAGTGATACCTTACCTCCTTGCCCAGAGTGCAATTCGTCTTATGTCTATGAAGATCAGTCGATGCTGATCTGTCCTGAATGTGGCCATGAGTGGATTCAGGGTGAAGTCGCAGAAGATCCGGATGCGCTGGTCGTGAAAGATTCGAACGGCAATGTCCTGCAGGAAGGTGATTTTGTGACCCTGATTAAAGACCTGAAAGTGAAAGGTTCTTCTTCGGTTGCGAAAGTCGGCACTAAAGTGAAGATTAACCGTCTGGTAGACGGTGACCACAACATCGATTGTAAAATCGATGGTATCGGTGCCATGATGCTGAAATCTGAGTTTGTGAAAAAAGCCTGATTCGGGCTGACTTTCACATAAAAATAAAACGCCGCAGCGATGAACCCTGCGGCGTTTTTGTTGCGCTTTTTATTTGCCTGAACCTTACAGTGTGTCTGTAAAAGTACGGGCAATCACATCACGCTGCTGCTCTGGCGTCAGCGAGTTGAAACGTACCGCATAGCCAGACACGCGAATGGTCAGTTGCGGGTACTTCTCCGGATGTGCGACGGCATCTTCCAGCGTTTCACGCTTGAGCACATTGACGTTCAGGTGCTGACCCCCTTCAATCCGTGGCGCCTGTTCAACCGGCAGCTCACGGTATTCAAACTCGCCCAGTTCAGCCGCAGGAACCTCCTGTTCGGCGCTGAAGCCTTCTGCAGCACACAGGCAACGGGCTGTGCCGTTGTCTGTATCCAGCAGCCAGATCGAATTCAGCAAGTGTGGGTTGGCCGATTGGGTGATTTGAATGCCTTTGATCATGGCAGCTCCTTGAGTGTGTTCGATCAACAATGAATGGATGTCAGGCCAGACACTGCGGTCTGCCCTCTATGGCATCCTACCGCGTTGTGACACCGGGCAATTGATCTGCATCAATGGGCTTTCGTCCCTGAGTGGTCTGACTTGCACGAAAGATGTACAAAATTGCTCGATCATGGGGCGGTGCATATAAATCACACAACTGAGTGGTCGCTTAATAAACAGTGAAATGCCGCGAAATCGTTGTTTGAGACAGGTCGTTTGTCAGGCGAGAAAAGTTGGCATTGTTCTTTCATTGTCTAGTTCAGACCTGAATTGTGAGGAAACCCATATGAGAGCGACCACGATCCCTGCGACTGCAACCCGTGTGCATTATTGCGCCCGTTTACCCCAGGCGAACCGTCCGATTCAGGGCAGAGGTCACTGGCGAACACCGGTCGGGCCGATCAGTCGTCCGAAAACGGCATCTTGATTTCCTGAATAGCCACATCGCAAGATTCAGGTAGAATGTCGGCTCATTGACTGAGACAAGCTGCAGGAGCCGACATGTCTGCCCCGGAAACATCCATTTCAGCCCCATTCGACTGGGCGCAACTCTTACAACAGGAACGTCAGCAAGCCTATCTTCAACAGGCAGAGAGCCGGGTTGCCGAAGAAAGGGCAGCAGGAAAAGCAATTTATCCACCGGAAGTGTCTGTGTTCAGTGCTTTTGATGTCACTCCTTTTGAGCAGGTGAAGGTGGTGATTCTGGGACAGGATCCGTATCACGGCCCCGGTCAGGCACACGGCCTGAGTTTTTCTGTGCAGCCCGGCGTGAAGGTGCCCCCTTCGCTGGCCAATATGTATAAAGAACTGGCGACAGACATCGAAGGTTTTGTCATTCCGGAACATGGTTATTTGCAACACTGGGCTGAGCAGGGGGTTCTGTTGCTGAATACGGTGCTGACCGTTGAGCAGGGAAAGGCTCATTCTCACAGTAAATTTGGCTGGGAAACCTTTACCGATCAGGTGATTGCCAGCCTGAACCAGCATCGTGAGGGACTGGTGTTCCTGCTCTGGGGCGCGCATGCGCAGAAAAAAGGGAAGCATATCGACCGGGACAAGCATTGCGTGCTTGAAGCGGCACATCCGTCACCTTTGTCTGCTTATCGGGGCTTTTTTGGTTGCCGCCACTTTTCTCAGGCGAATCAATGGTTGAGAAAAATGCATAAAAGTGAGATTGACTGGCAAATACCTGCACAAATCTGAGCCAACCTAATCTGGATCAAACCCATTTCGGCAGCCCGGTTTACACTTAAAGCTGGAAAGTTAGTGCCCGGGAGGTCGAAATGCTATTGGACAGTATTCACACCGAACATGGTTATATTAACCGTCTGCTCAGGTTGTTACGCACTAAACTGACTGCAATCAGGGAAGGTCATGAAGTGAATTATCAACTGATTCGCGACATTGTGACTTATCTGCAGAATCAGGCTGAGCACTACCATCATCCGAAAGAGGATGTGATTTATCATTACTACATCAAACACTACGGGAACGAACAGCGCATTTTAGATCTGGAGGCGGAACATCAGGAACTGGCCGAGCTGACCGCAGAGTTTGCGGAAACCGTCGATATGATTCTGATGGATGCCGTGATTCCGCTGGATGTGTTTGCCGAAAAGCTGAATGTGTTTGTTGACCGGCAGAAACAGCATTTGGAGATGGAAGAGAAACAGGTGTTTCCGGCGATTCGTAAGCGCTTCACACCTGCCGACTGGGCCGCTGTGGAACATGCGTACCGGGATTGCCTGAATGACCCGCTGTTTGGGCAAGAAGTGTCGGCTCAATATCGGGAACTGGCTCGCCGTTTGGAGCCGGAAGAGTAGCCGGACGCGTCAATTCATTCTTTTCATGATTTCCTGAAAAAGCACCGGCTGGGTGCCGGTGCTGATTGTTATCTGGCGTATGACTCAGCTTGGTTCAGATGTCCACCTCGTCGGTGAATTCATGTAAGATATCGATTTCCTGAAGTTCCTTTTTCAGGCGCTGTTTATCTTTCAGTGCTTCAATTTCCCGCCATTTTCGTTTGACTGGCTTACTGCGTGAGTTACGACGGGGTAAATCGCTTTCAAGTATTTGGTCAAATCCGAAGCTATCCATAGTGCACCTCGCTCAATCCTGAGTATTGCTCAGATATAGGGAGCATTTTGCCCCTTGGTCATCAGTTAAATATCACAATCAGGCATAGAATAAAATTGAACCATTTCGCATTTGTTACTTATTTGTGAAACTCCTTCACACGTCATCAATTGGGCAATGGTTTGTCCAGTGGCGGCCAGCGCCATCAAACCCTCACTTTTTCATGGACACCATTGATTTTTGAGAACTAACTCATCATTATCGCTCAGGTTTTCATCAGTGCGGAGCTGGACTGGCCGGAATGTCCGGATTGAACTGTTTTCAGGGGGCCAGCAAAGGTTTTCTGGTTTGAGAACAGCCTATACTGTCAAAGTGATGTAGAAAGTGATGACGTTGAATGAATACAGACCGACTCGAAATGCCGGGTGGTGTGTGAAGCCGGGCGATGAATACGCTAAGGGGTTGAAGTGACAAGTCAGCTAAATTTCCTGAATGATCTGCTGTGGGGATCTGTCCTGATTTATCTGCTGATCGGGGTCGGGCTCTTTTTTACCTATCGGCTGGGATTTATCCAGTTCCGTCATTTTCGGCACATGTTTCAAGTGATGAAAAACAGCCGTAAGTCAGATGCGGCAGGGATTTCTTCATTTCAGGCGCTGTGTACCAGCCTGGCAGCCCGGGTTGGGACCGGGAATATGGCTGGTGTGGCGGTTGCACTGACGCTCGGTGGACCCGGGGCTATTTTCTGGATGTGGTTGATTGCGATGCTGGGCATGGCAACGGCCTTTGCGGAAAGCGCCTTGGCTCAGCTGTATAAAACCCGTGACGACGAAGGTAACTATCGCGGTGGCCCGGCCTACTATATGGAGAAAGGGCTTGGCATGCGCTGGATGGGCGTGGTCTTCTCGATCTTCCTGATCATTGCCTTTGGACTGGTTTTTAATGCCGTGCAGGCGAACTCGATTGCCAAAGCAATGAACGTGGCTTTTGGCTGGCAGCCACTCGTGGTCGGGATGGTGCTGGTCGCGCTGACCGGATTTATCATTTTTGGCGGGATGCGTACCATCGCCAGGACGGCTGAAATTCTGGTGCCGGCGATGGCGATTTGTTATCTGACGCTGGCACTGGTCGTGGTGGCGATGAATATTGAACAGGTGCCGTCGGTGCTGGCACTGATCTTCCGCAGCGCATTCGGTCTGGAAGAAGCCGCTTCAGGGGCTTTGGGTTATACCATTGCGCAGGGGATGATCAACGGTCTCAAACGCGGTCTGTTTTCGAATGAAGCCGGAATGGGTTCAGCGCCGAATGCGGCAGCATCGGCCACGCCTTATCCGCCTCATCCGGCATCTCAGGGGTATGTTCAGATGCTGGGGGTCTTTACCGATACCATTGTGATTTGTAGTGCGACGGTCGCGATTATCCTCATGTCGGGTGAATATGTTCCCCACAGTGAAGTCACCGGCATCGAACTGACACAGCGGGCGCTGTCTTCTCAGGTGGGTGACTGGGGGGAAGTCTTCATCGCTATCGCCATCTTTTTATTTGCTTTCACTTCGCTGGTGGCCAATTACTCGTATGCGGAAACCAATCTGATCTTTCTGGAGCACAATCATAAGGCTGGTCTGGCCATTTTCCGTCTGGTGGTGCTGGGGATGGTGATGTTCGGGGCGCTGGCTGAACTGCCGACGGTGTGGACGATGGCCGATATCTCGATGGGGATGATGGCCATTATTAACCTGATTGCGATTGTGCTGATGTCGGGCACTGTGGTGAAGCTAGCCAGAGACTATAACACTCAGCTTTCACTGGGTAAGCTGCCGACCTTCGATAGCCGTCAGTATCCCGAGTTACATGCCCAGTTAGATGAAGAAATCTGGACGCGTTCACCGGAACGATAGGTCTGGCCGATGACTGAGAAAGTAAAAACCACGTGGGTTCTACGTGGTTTTTTCATGTCGAAATGATACTCTTTGAGGCAGTTTAACGCATAGGAAATCGAAAAAATGCTGATTGTGGTCTCGCCTGCGAAAACGCTGGATTATGAATCGCCTTTGGCGACAGAAACTTATACTCAGCCTGAACTCTTGGATCACTCAGCGGAGTTGATCGAGGTTTGCAGGACGCTGACCCCGATGGACATTGCCAGTCTGATGAAGGTGAGTGACAAGATCGCTGGCCTGAATGCAGCCCGCTTTGCCGAATGGCAGCCAGATTTTACCCCGGCCAATTCCCGACAGGCGATTCTGGCATTTAAAGGGGATGTCTACACCGGGTTGGAAGCTGAAAGCATGGACGCCGCGGACTTTGCTTTTGCACAGCAACATTTGCGGATGCTGTCTGGCCTGTATGGTCTGTTGCGCCCGCTGGATCTGATGCAGCCATACCGGCTGGAAATGGGGACGAAGCTGGCCAATGGCCGCGGTACGAACCTGTACCAGTTCTGGGATAACATCATCACCGAGAAACTGAATACAGCATTGGCTGAGCAGGGGGATGACATTCTGATCAATCTGGCATCGAATGAATACTTCAAAGCGGTGAAGCCGAAATCACTCAAAGGCAAGGTGGTCACCCCGGTCTTTAAGGACTGTAAGAACGGACAGTACAAGGTCATCAGTTTCTTTGCCAAAAAGGCACGCGGCATGATGGCGCGTTACATGATTGATCATCGTCTGACATCGGTGGAACAGCTGAAAAAATTTGACGTCGCCGGCTATTATTTCTCGCCAGAAGAGTCGACGGATAAAGAACTGGTCTTCAAGCGCGAAGAACAATAAGTTATCGCCAAGACAAGAAGATGATAAAAAGGGCCGGATGATTCATCCGGCCCTTTTTGTTGATTTTGTCGTCAGGATAGCTTACTTCGCAGATTTATTTTTCGCCGTTTTCTTTTTGGCGCCTGCTTTTTTGCTGTCTTTGGTTTTTTTCTTTTTCTTCACCGTGGACGGCTTTTTGTTTTTCGGACGCATGCCCTCAATGAACCGCTCCGGCACTTCTTCTTTCATGTAACGGCTGACTCGCTCGATCATCGCCTGATCATGCGCCTCAACCAGGGAGATGGCAGTGCCTTTCTTCCCAGCGCGGGCCGTTCGGCCGATACGGTGCAGGTACACATCGGCAGTGCGTGGCATGTCGAAGTTAATCACGTGGCTGACATCCGGCAGGTCGATGCCGCGGGCCGCGACATCGGTGGCGATCAGGATGTTGACTTCCCCTTCACTGAAACGACGGATGGTGTTGTTGCGGCTGGCTTGTGCCATTTCGCCTTGAATCCAGCAGCAAGGCACTTGCATGGCTGCCAGCTTATCGCGCAGCTCCGCCAGACGTTCACGGGTTTTGACAAAAATGATACTGCGCTCAGCCTGTTCTTTCAGGATATTTTCCAGCAGTGCCAGCTTGTGCGTCATGTCGTCACAGCGATGGTAGACTTGGTGGATCTTCTTGCGCTCACGGCGAGGCGGCTCGGCGTTGACTTCAACCGGCTCATTGAGAATGGTACGGGAAAATTCACGAACGCCTTTGCCTTCCAGGGTTGCCGAGAACAACAGGCTCTGGCGGCGCCAGCGGCATTCTTCATGGACACGTTTCACGACCGCGCCGAAACCCATGTCC
Source organism: Photobacterium galatheae (assembly GCF_000695255.1). GTDB lineage: Bacteria > Pseudomonadota > Gammaproteobacteria > Enterobacterales > Vibrionaceae > Photobacterium > Photobacterium galatheae. Next base: position 108,074 of record NZ_JMIB01000032.1, read on the forward strand.
AGCATGCGGTCGGCTTCATCCAGGATGAGACATTCAATGGCGCGGCAATCGAATTTCTCGCCTTCGATGTATTCCATCAGCCGACCCGGTGTGGCGACCACGATGTCCTGGGTTTTACCCAGATACTCTGCGTGATCGTCGTAAGAGATCCCGCCGGTAATGGTGAAGATCTTCAAATCAGTGTGCGCAGCCAGTGCTTTGGCCTGATCGGCGACCTGAATGGCCAGTTCACGGGTTGGTGTCAGGATCAGAACCCGGGCTGGTCCCGGTTTACGTCGTGGGAAGTCCAGCAGGTGCTGAATCATGGGCAGCACAAAGGCTGCAGTTTTTCCGGTACCCGTCGGGGCGGAAGCCAGAACGTCACGGCCATCCAGGGCATGAGGGATAGCTTCTGCCTGTACAACGGTCGGACGGGAAAAGCCCATGTCTTCAATCGCCTGTAGCAGTTCGCCATCTAACTCTAGTTCGGAAAAATCTCTCACCTGTCTTACTCCTCGGTCGCTTGCTGCCCGTGTTTCTGCGTTGGGGGCAGGCAGAGCACTGCTGTGATTCAGTTAAGGGGCGGCATTATAGTGTGAATTGGTGCAAGTATCACCGATTAAAGCACAAAAACTTAGCCCGTTGGTGCCGGACACCGCTTCGCCTCAGAGTTTCAGGTAGAACGCTCGGGTCAGGGTAATGAATTCTGGCGAGTACTGACCGTCCTGATGGATGGTCAGTGTTGTCTGCTCGCAGTGCCCGGGTTGGTGCATCAGCTCAATTAAGAGCCGGGAAACAGGTTTGGTGGCCGTGCTCCGAACCTGACACAGGCGACGACAGTAAAGTTGGTGGTCTGTCAGCATGGCCAGTAAGGCTTCCCCTTCTGTCAGTGGCAGGATCAGACTTGCGCATCCATCCGCAGCCAGCAGGTGTGTGAGGCCGCTCAGCAGTACCTGATGAGATAAGGTATTAGTGTGGCGCGCGGTCGCACGGCGCTGACAATTGGCCTGTTCACCACTGTTGAAATAGGGCGGATTACACAAAATGGTGTGAAAGGCACCTGCGGGCTGGGTGGTTGCCCACGACCGGATATCCTGTTGTTCGGCCTGAAGGCGGTCATGCCAGGGGGAAAGTATAAAATTCTGGCGGGCTGCAGTCACCGCTGTCGGATCAATATCGACGGCGAGGATCTGTGGTGAACTGCCCTGACTATATTGTGCGGCGATTCGTTGTGCAGCCATTAAGGCGAGCAATCCGCTGCCACAACCGATATCCAGTAAGGCATTGGTGCCGGGCGTCGCTTCGGGGTGTGGGAGCGACGCCCAGGCACCCAGCAACACACCATCGGTACTGACTGGCATTCCACAACCGTGGTCATCCACATGGAATTGTTTAAACGTAAAACCTTTTTTCATCGAATGATTCGCGGGCATCGATTAAGAAATATGGAGCGCTATTATACCTGAAGGCCCGGTAAATCCATGCTGACACTGTAAACTCTGGACTCTTACTGGTTAATTACTCTGTTTTGGATGTTTTGTGACCATGGTTCTGTATGGTCATGATTTCTGAATAATAACCATTATTTGGTGTAATATTCCGTTAATTTCCTCGATAAGCCAAAGAAAGTGGTGTTTTTGGCTGTGAGGTTGCCACTGGCGTTCTTTTGCTTCATTATGCTGCCTCTTTAGCTGTGCGTAGTGAGATATGCCAGCGCTATAACTTTTATATGCAAACACAACTAAACAACAGACGAGTGGAAGGTGCAGTTTGAAAGACACACTCAAAGTTTCAGATATCTTGGCGATTGGTTTTATGACCTTCGCGTTTTTCCTGGGGGCTGGGAATATCATTTTCCCACCACAAGCCGGTCTGAGTGCAGGTGAGAACCTGTTGCCAGCGATGCTCGGCTTCCTGTCGACCGCTGTGGGGCTGCCGCTGATCGGGATTGTTGCTGTCGCTGTTGCCGGTGGGGGCTGGAAAGGTCTGACCCGCGATTTGCCGCCATTTATCGCGACCCTGATGGCCGTCCTGATTTTCATCATTATTGGCCCTGCATTTGCTGCGCCGCGTACCGGTCTGGTCGCGTACGAAATGGCAGTGAAACCTTTTATCGAAGATGCCGGACAAACCAGCCTGACCATTTTTTCTGTTGTCTTTTTTGCGCTGGCCCTGTTCTTTGCCTGGTCTCGTGGCAAGCTGATTGATTCGATTGGTAAACTGCTGACTCCAGCACTGTTTGCTGTACTGGCCATTCTGGCGGTGGCGGTCTTTTTGAATCCGCAAAGTGAGATCCTGACAGCGCAGGGTGATTACGCAAACATGGCGTTCACCAAAGGCTTCTTGGAAGGCTATAACACCATGGATACCTTTGCTGCGCTGATGTTCGGGATGCTGATTGTGGATGTGATCCGCAAGAAAGGCATCAAGGATGAGAAAGCGACCTGCAAATACCTGATGATGGCTGGTGTGATTGCCGCTGCTGGTTTGGCATTCGTTTATATTTCTCTGTTCTATCTGGGCGCGACCAGTGCTGCTGTCGCTGAAGGTGCAGCCAATGGCGGTGCGATTCTGGCCGGTTATGTGCTGGCACTGTTCGGTCCTGTGGGTCAGTACATTCTGTCTGCCATTGTGATGCTGGCGTGTCTGACCACGGCAATTGGCCTGATCAGTGCTTGTGCCGACTACTTCAGCTCGCTGACCCGTCTGTCTTATGAGGTATGGGCCGTCATTCTTGCTGTGATCTGTGGTGTGGTTGCGAATGTGGGTCTGAATCAGCTGATTAGCCTGTCAGTCCCAGTTCTGTTTGCACTGTATCCTGTGGCCGTTGCTTTGGTGATGCTGACTTTTGTGCGCCGTTTTCTGCCGAATCCGCGTCTGGCGTACCGTGTGGTGCTGCTGGTCTCTCTGGTATTCAGCATGATTGATGCGGCAAAAGTTATGGAACTGGATGTATCTTTCCTGAATTTCCTGCCATTGTTTGAGTACGGTATGGCGTGGACAATGCCAACGTTGCTGGCGCTGGTGGTGACGCGTTTTATCCGTGCAGATATCTGCGAGCCGGAAGCACAACAGGCTTAAATGCTGTTCCCTGAAAAAACGCCCCGCATTTTTGTGCGGGGCGTTTTTGTTGGTGATGCCTTATTGGATGATGCCTTAAAGGGAATCACCGTATTCTGTCAGCACCTGCTCGCACCATTGCTGTATGCGCTCATCACTGAAGTCATACTGACTGTCTTCATCCAGCGCCAGACCGACAAACAGAGACTTGTCTTCGGTCAGCGCTTTAGAGGCTTCAAAGTTGTACCCTTGATTTGGCCAGTAGCCAACAAACTGAGCGCCGGTAGGCAGCAGTTTGTCGTGTAGCATGCCCATGGCATCCAGATACCATTCTGTGTAGCCTTCCTGATCGCCCAGCCCGAACAGGGCAATGGTTTTTCCGGTCAGCGTCAGGCCGTCAAGCTGTTCCCAAACGGCTTCCCAGTCTTCCTGTAGTTCGCCGAAATCCCAGGTTGAGATCCCCAGGATCAGCAAATCATATTGATTCATGTCGCTGAGATTGGTGTCTTTAATATTGTGCAGATCCACCAGATCTTCGCCGATGCAATCGCGGATTTTTTCTGCGGTCATTTCGGTATAGCAGGTGGTCGAGCCGTAAAACAGGCCGATTTTCATACTGATAATTCCTGGGGTGGCAACAAATTTTCGCTGATTTTACCCTCTCAGACGCTTCGGTGCACCCTTCCTGACGACCCGGCTAGTTACATTGCCGGCGAAATTCAGTACTATGCTTCAAAGTACTGTATTTATATCCAGATGTTTTAGGAGCGGTGTGACGTGGACAATAACAATGACATCACCCTGATCGAACGCTTTTTAGATGCGATGTGGATGGAGCGGGGGCTGTCGGAAAACACCTTGTCTTCCTACCGGAACGATTTGATGAAACTACAGCATTGGCTGGCTGAACGCAGCCAGGGCTTGCTGACGTTGCAATCGAGCGACTTGCAGAACTACCAGCAATGGTTGTTTGATGAAGACTTCAAACAAAGCTCACGGGCCAGGATGACCTCAGCGCTACGCAGACTGTTCCAGTATCTGAACCGGGAGAAGCTACGCGATGATGATCCGAGTGCGCTGCTGCATAGTCCGCGTCTTCCGCAGCGTCTGCCGAAAGATATCACGGAAGCACAGGTCAGTGACCTGCTGAATGCGCCGGATGTCAACGATCCGCTGGAGCTGCGCGATAAAGCCATGCTGGAATTGTTGTATGCGACGGGCCTGCGTGTCACCGAACTGGTCAGCCTGAGAATGGATAATGTCAGCCTGCGTCAGGGCGTTGTCAGGGTAACTGGTAAGGGGGACAAAGAGCGGCTGGTACCGATGGGAGAAGAGGCGCTGGAATGGATTGAAACCTTCCTGAGTCATGGGCGTCCGCAACTGCTGGGCGAGGTGAGTTCCGATGTGTTGTTTCCCAGTAAACGCGCGCGGCAGATGACCCGTCAGACGTTCTGGCACCGAATCAAACGTTATGCGGTCATCGCCGGGATTGATGCGGATAGCTTGTCGCCACACGTGATGCGACACGCTTTTGCAACCCATCTGCTCAATTATGGTGCCGACTTGCGTGTTGTCCAGATGCTGCTGGGACACAGTGATTTATCGACCACTCAGATCTATACTCACGTTGCCACAGAACGCCTGAAACAGCTGCATCAGGAGCATCATCCCCGGGCATGAGACTCAGCCGATTTGGCGTGTTTGCACGCCAGTGACCTGAAAATTGATGCAGGTTGTTCCAGATAAATAGACCATACTGTGAACTGGGGCTGAGATCCCAATCATGTTCAGTGAAAGTCAGCTGAATATGAAATGACTTGCCTTTTGGCGCTGAACTTTGAAAGATGGGCGGACTCTAAAGGTCCGTACCTTTATCACCCACGTTTTGTTAAGGATGTTTTCATGCCATTTTCCTGCCGTCCCCTGCTTGTTGCGCTGGCTGCGTTCACGGCTTTTTCTGCCAGTGCAGAGCCGAATGCTCGTGCTATTGAGGCCACGCTGTCCCCGCTGGGTCTTACTGCTGCATCCGTGAAGCCATCACCGATCCAGGGGATGAGTGAAGTGGTGACCGAGCGCGGTATTATCTATATGTCTGACGATGGTCAGTACTTTCTGGCGGGTCATTTGTATCAGTCGGTGAATGGTGAGCCTGTGAATCTGACTGAACAGAAACTGGCGTCCATCAATAAAGACAAGCTCAAAAACATGACAGGCGAGATGATTGTCTATCCGGCCAAAGACGAAAAATATGTCGTCACCGTGTTTACCGATACCAGTTGTGGTTATTGTCGCAAACTGCACAGTGAGATGCAGGCCTACAATGATGCCGGAATTACCATCCGTTATCTGGCGTTCCCGCGCGGCGGTGAGCGTTCGCAGAACTTTGACGAGATGAGCGCTATCTGGGCAGCCAAAGATCGTGTGAAAGCGATGGATGAAGCCAAAAAAGGAAAACTGGATATCGAACAAAGCCCGCACAATGATGCGCTGGTGATGAAGCATTACCAGTTGGGTGTGGCGATGGGTGTGTCAGGCACACCTGCTCTGGTGCTGGAAGACGGCACCATGCTGCCGGGTTATCAGCCAGCCAGCCGACTATTGCAGTTCCTCAACAGCCGCAGTTAATGCCCTGAAGTCAGAAATTCACAGCCCGCAGATTGATGCGGGCTGTTGTTTATTTCGCCTTACCAAAGGATATAAAACTGTGAATCAGCGACCCGACGGTTCATACCCGGGTACACGCCATGGCCGTTTTTTGATATAACAGCTCTCCATCATTTCAGCCTGCAACACACCAACAAGAATTTGCATGAAAATCGAAATCAAGCGTCGCCCCGAAGCAGACACCTCAGGCTTTTCATCTGCGGTTCATCCGCTGTTAAAGCGTATTTATGCCAGCCGTGGCCTGCGGACAGACACGGATTTAGAACGCGGTGCCCGAGGGCTGCACAGTTATGATCAACTCAATGGGATCGACGCTGCAGTCCGATTGCTTGTTCAGGCATTGCGGGAACATCAGCGGATTATCATTGTAGGAGACTTCGATGCCGATGGGGCAACCAGTTCGGCTTTGTCGGTGCTGGCCCTGCGTCAGTTGGGATGCCGCAATGTCGATTATCTGGTGCCGAATCGCTTTGATGACGGTTATGGCCTGAGTCCGGAAGTTGTGGCGCAGGCCGAGGCCCGCGGCGCCGAAATGATTATGACGGTCGATAATGGCGTGTCTTCCGTGGCAGGTGTTGCGGCTGCGAAAGAGAAGGGCATTCAGGTGCTGGTGACCGATCACCATTTGCCGGGTGAGGTGTTGCCGGCTGCGGATGCGATTGTGAATCCGAACCTGCATCAGTGTGATTTTCCATCTAAGGCGTTGTGTGGTGTTGGTGTGGCATTTTATCTGATGCTGGCGCTGCGTGCAGAACTGCGCCGACTGAACTGGTTTACTGAGCAGGGGATTCCGGAACCCAATCTGGCCGGGTTATTAGATCTGGTTGCACTGGGAACGGTAGCCGATGTGGTGGCATTGGACGGTAACAACCGGATTCTGGTGCATCAGGGGTTGCAGCGGATCCGCGCGGGTCAGTGTCGTCCGGGCATTCGAGCCCTGATTGAAGTGGCGAACCGCGATGCTTCCCGTTTGGTTGCGAGCGATCTGGGGTTTGCACTTGGCCCACGAATAAATGCTGCAGGCCGTTTGGATGATATGTCATTCGGGGTCGAACTCTTGCTTTGTGAAGATATGCAAGCGGCGCGACAGATGGCGGTTGAGCTGGATGGCTTGAACCAGACCCGGAAAGAAATTGAACAGGGCATGAAAGAAGAAGCGCTGGCGATTTGTGAACGGCTTCAATTCAATCAGAAAGACATGCCTTATGGTTTGGCGCTGTATCAGGCGGACTGGCATCAGGGCGTCATTGGCATTCTGGCTTCGCGGATCAAAGAATTGTATCACCGCCCGGTGATTGCGTTTGCGTCGGCGGGGGAAGGGGAAATGAAGGGGTCTTGTCGTTCCATTCCCGGCTTACACATGCGGGATGTGCTGGATCGGATCGACACGCGCCATCCGGGGATGATCCTGAAATTTGGTGGCCATGCGATGGCCGCGGGACTGACGCTGAAAACAGCGCAGTTTGAGGCCTTCAACGCTGCTTTTGATCAGGCCGTTCGTGAGGAACTGGATGAATCTGCCCTGCGCGGGGTTTTGCTGACCGATGGCGAACTGGCAGCACGGGAGATGAACTTAGAGACCGCGGAACTGCTGCGTGGTGCTGGCCCCTGGGGTCAGCAATTTCCGGAGCCCAGCTTTGATGGTCGTTTCCGTTTATTGCAGCAGCGTCTGGTCGGCAGTAAACATCTGAAAATGATTCTGGAACCAGTAGGTGGCGGCAGCATGATTGATGCGATTGCCTTTAACATTGATGTTCGGCGTTGGCCGGATGCATCGGTACAGCAGGTGGATCTGGTCTATCGTCTGGATGTGAATGAATTTCGGGGTAATCGCAGTGTTCAGCTGATGGTTGAGCACCTGGAAGCCGTATAAATTTTTTCAAGCGGAGCCCCTGGCTCCGTTTTCATTTGTGCTGTCCTGAATTTTCGCCTGTCAATCCTGAAGGGGAAATGATGGATAAGTTTTGTGATCCCCTGTTTATTCTTGCCGCAATTCGCTAAAATCCCCGGTTGAGTCCGTTTCGGCGAAAAGGCTAAGAAGAGTGGCAATGTTCGAAGTTAATCCAATTAAAAACCGTCTTGAGGATGTGTCTGCACGAACAGACATCCTTAGGGGGTATCTTTGACTACGATGCGAAGAAAGAGCGTCTTGAAGAAGTCAATGCAGAATTAGAACAACCTGATGTATGGAATGAGCCAGAGCGTGCTCAGGCATTAGGGAAAGAGCGTGCAGCGCTGGAAGCGGTGGTTGAAACCATCGATCAGCTGGATCAGGGCGTGGAAGACGTCGAAGGTCTGCTGGAGCTGGCGGTTGAAGAGAACGATCAGGAAACCTTTGACGAAATTGGTCCTGAGCTGGATGAGCTGGTCAATAAACTGGAACAGCTTGAATTCCGCCGGATGTTCGCTGGCGATCACGATTCGTCGGACTGCTACGTTGACCTGCAGGCCGGTTCTGGCGGTACAGAAGCGCAGGACTGGACGTCAATGATGCTGCGCATGTATCTGCGCTGGGCAGAAGCGAAGGGCTTCAAGACAGAAGTGATTGAAGTTTCTGAAGGTGATGTTGCGGGTCTGAAATCGGCAACTGTGAAAATCAGCGGTGAATATGCTTACGGCTGGCTGCGTACCGAAACCGGTGTCCACCGTCTGGTTCGTAAGTCACCGTTTGACTCAGGCGGCCGTCGTCATACCTCTTTTGCGTCTGCTTTCGTGTATCCGGAAGTGGATGACAATATTGATATCGATATTAATCCATCCGATCTGCGTATCGACGTTTACCGTGCGTCCGGTGCGGGTGGTCAGCACGTTAACACCACAGAATCAGCGGTACGGATTACGCACGTTCCAACCAATACTGTGGTTCAGTGCCAGAACGACCGTTCCCAGCATAAGAACAAAGATCAGGCGATGAAACAGCTGAAAGCGAAGCTGTTTGAACTGGAAATGCAGAAGCAGAACGCCGAAAAACAGGCGAATGAAGATGCGAAGTCTGATATCGGTTGGGGAAGCCAGATCCGCTCTTACGTGCTGGATGATTCCCGAATCAAAGATCTGCGTACCGGTGTCGAAAACCGCAACACCCAGGCGGTGTTGGATGGCGATCTGGACCGCTTCATTGAAGCAAGCCTGAAATCCGGTCTGTAATACCGGCCCTGAACTGTTGTTAAGGTTAATCATGACTGAACAAGTACAAGACGAGAACAAACTGATTGCTGAGCGCCGTGCGAAACTGGAACAGATTCGTCAGGATTGCAGAGCAAACGGCCACCCGAACGATTTTCGCCGCGATAGCCTGGCTGCGGATCTGCAGTCTGCTTTTGGTGAAAAGACCAAGGAAGAGCTGGAAGAAGCGGGTCACGTGGTTGCCATTGCTGGCCGTATCATGGCCAAACGCGGGCCATTCCTGGCGATTCAGGATGTGTCCGGCCGTATTCAGGCTTATGCTTCGAAAGACGTACAAAAAGAGCTGAAAGACAAATATTCAGGTCTGGACATCGGCGACATCATTGGTGTGAAAGGTGTGCTGCACAAGTCTGGTAAAGGCGATCTGTACGTGAATATGGACGCGTATCAGTTGCTGACCAAGGCACTGCGTCCTCTGCCAGAGAAATTCCACGGTCTGACGGATCAGGAAATGCGTTACCGTCAGCGTTATGTGGATCTGATTGTGAATGAAGAATCCCGCAACACCATGCTGATGCGCTCGAAAGTGGTGAACGCGATTCGTCAGTTCATGACCACCAAAGGCTTTATGGAAGTCGAAACCCCGATGATGCACGTGATCCCGGGCGGTGCGACTGCACGTCCTTTCATCACGCATCACAATGCGCTGGACATCGATATGTACCTGCGTGTTGCGCCTGAGCTGTATCTCAAGCGTCTGGTTGTGGGTGGCTTCGAGCGTGTGTTCGAAATCAACCGTAACTTCCGTAACGAAGGTCTGTCACCACGCCATAACCCGGAATTCACCATGATGGAATTCTATATGGCATATGCAGACTATCGCGATCTGATGGATCTGACCGAAGAGATGCTGAGCTCAATTGCGATGGATTTGTGCGGGACGACTGGCCTGCCATACGGTGATGAGACCATTGAGTTCAAAGGTCCGTATCCTCGCATGAGCATGCTGGATGCGATTAAGCACTACAACCCGAACAACGAAACGATTCAGGGGCTGACCTACGAGCAGGTTCAGGATCGTGACCTGATGGTGAGCATCGCGAAATCGCTGCACATTGAAGTGGAATCGTTCTGGACTTGTGGTCAGCTGCTGGAAGAAATCTTTGGTGAAACGGCTGAGCCGAAACTGCTGCAGCCAACGTTCATCACTGAATATCCTGCGGATATTTCGCCACTGGCACGTCGTAACGATGAAAACCCGTTCATCACTGATCGCTTTGAGTTCTTTATCGGTGGCCGTGAAGTTGCAAATGGCTTCTCGGAGCTGAATGATGCGGAAGATCAGGACCAGCGCTTCAAGGCGCAGGTGGATGCGAAAGATGCGGGTGACGATGAAGCGATGTTCTATGACGCCGACTACATTACGGCGCTGGAGCACGGTCTGCCACCGACGGCGGGTCAGGGGATCGGGATTGACCGTCTGGTCATGCTGTTTACCAACAGCCACACCATTCGTGATGTGATTTTGTTCCCGGCGATGCGTCCTCAGCAAAATAACTGACAGACGCGGGTCTGAATCTGAGAAAAGCCACTTCTTCGGAAGTGGTTTTTTTATGCGTGTGCTGGCAGGTGATTGCCAAAAGGCGGCGGTATATTTCTGTTTTAAGTAACATTTTCTTTCAGCAGCCGTAGCCGTGATTATGGGATAAATGTCATAATTCTGCCTTTGTGGTGATGTAACAATGCTTAGGATAAACAATGAAAAAAATAGCATGTTCTGTGTTGGCTGGATTGATGCTCAGTGGCTGTGCTGCGTTGGAACTAACGCCACCGCCAACAGATTTTTCAGGCGATTTGCCTGAAGCGCTGAAAGAGGAATTTGCCGCGCTGAATGAACTGCCGCCAGAAGGGGGGCGTGGTGAAGTCCGTACGTTCCATTTTGACCGCGAACGCTCCCTGTTAACCATTATTCGTCAGCTACGCAGCACGCGCTGGAACTGGCAAATGGATCAGTCTAAAGTCAAACCGGCACTGGTGGATGTGGCGTGTGAGAACTTTGGCGAGGCGATTGCGCAGGGGCTTGGGGTACGCTTCTGGTATACAGGGGCCGGTGGCTTTGTCAGCGAGCCTGTGACCCGTGAAACCTGTGCCGCAAATAAGTCCTGATTTCCTGCACCAGTCCATACTTGATTGAAGAAAAGCCAAAAAATATCACCTGATGTTCAGTCGTAAGGTGATATTTTTGTGATGTGAGGTTTTTGTCACATATACTTATGGAATACCGAATTGCATTTTTGATAAGAAAAGCATCGCAGTGTTCGTACGGTGTTCGGCAGAATAGGTGATCGAATGGGACAGGATGCAAGCAAAGAAATCTGGCATGGGGAGTTAGTCCTGCTTGGTGGGCAGACAATTCCCTGGTTGCATGCTTTGGAGCAGGTCGGGTGGATTTGCCACCATTGCCATGATTTAAGGGCAGCCGAAGCGCTCTTGCTCGAAACTGGCCCGTGTCTTGGCGTTGTGGATCTCAGCCATGACGACTTCAGCCTGAATGCCATTGCCGGTCTGGTGAACCGTCATAAACAGGTGCGTTGGCTGGCACTGGTACGTGATGAACAGCTGCATATCGAATCGGTCTGCCAGTTTATTGTCAGTTTCTGCCTTGATTATTTCACTTCCCCCATTCCAGAAGCGCAGCTTTTGAAAACTCTCGGTCATCAGCGTGGCATGTTAACCCTTGAACGAAAAGTCTGGCCCAAACTCGGCCAGTTCAGCCAGCAAGGGGTGCAGGGCGACACACCCGTGATGAAAAAGCTGTTGCAGCATGTCAAACGGCTGGCCGCTGCCGATATGCCCGTGCTGATTCAGGGCGAAATCGGCACAGGGAAGGAAATGGTTGCTGAAGCAATTTTTCAGGCTTCTACCCGAGCCAAAGGTCGGTTTGTAACGGTGAATTGCTCTGGCGTGAATGCTCACTGGACACTCAATGGGTTGCCTGCGGAATGTTGTTTCGATGCCGCGCAAGATGGTGTTCTGTTTTTAAATGAGGTGACCTCACTGGCGCCAGCCCGTCAGCAGGAATTATTGCAATGGCTGCAGGAAGGGCGTTTTACCAAAGAAAACGGCGATATGGTGTCCGCAGAGCCTAGGCTCATTGTCGCGACGCATTATCCGCTGGATACCCTGGTCAGTGAAGGGCAGCTCAATAAGGAGCTGTTTTATCGGTTAAATGTACTGAGTCTGGCTGTCCCGCCACTGCGGGAACGTGGGGATGACTTACTGAGCCTGGCCAATGCGTTGTTGCTGAAATATGCCCGGCAATATAACTGTGGGGTAAAAGCCTTTTCTGATGATGCCCGGCAGGCGATCATGACTTATAACTGGCCGGGAAATGTTCAGGAACTGATTGGTCGGATTAAACGGGCGGTATTGCTGACCGAGCAAAAGAATATTGAAGCGGATCATCTTGAACTGCCCCGTCAGTCAGACGACAAGCAAAGCCTGAAGAAAATTCGTGAAGAATCGGAGCGCAGTGCTTTGCTGAGTGTCCTGGAAAATAACCGGGGTCAGATCACGGCGGCTGCCCGCGAGCTGGGTGTCTCCCGGGCAACGATGTATCGGCTGCTGAATAAGCATGACCTGATCCCGCCGCCGCGGGATCTGGGCCAGAATTCCTGACTAAGGTGAAGTACGGGCAGTTTCCGGCAGCGGAAAGACGTGATCATACGCCAGATTGTAGAGGTAAGCATACACCAGATAGAACACCACTAAACCTAAGTCCATGATCAGGGCTGTCCAGAGGCTGATATCCAGCCACCAGGCCATGATGGGCAGGGTGATCCAGAGCAGGCTGAGTTCAAATCCCAGCGCATGTGCGACGCGGTGCTTCGTTTGTTTCTGCAACTGGCCGCTGTATTTGAGCATGGCGTGATCAAACAGCAGGTTATAGGCATAGTTCCATAAGGTCGCAATGATCGAAAATACAACCCCAAGTATTCCGATGTGGGCCATCTCAAATCCGAATCCATAGCTCAGTACCAAGGTGATGAGTACCAGGGCGATCCCTTCAAATCCAATCGCGTGGCGGACTCTGTCCCAGTGGGTGCGCATCTGTGTTACCTCTTCTTAAATCACCATTCTGAGGCGTATACTAAGCATTCAGTTGATAGATGGAAGTTAGTTGTTATCGCTTTTATAGATAGATAGGGCAGAGATGCATTTTTCACTCGAACAACTCAGAGCGTTTGTCGCCGCCGCAGAAACCGGCTCTTTTTCGGCGGCAGCGCGTCAGATGGGAAAGGCTCAGTCGGTCATCAGTACGGCTATTTCAAACCTGGAGACAGATTTTCATCTGGCACTGTTTGATCGGGGCGGTAAAAAGCCGGTTCTGACCCCGGAAGGGCAGGCGTTGTTGATCAAAGCACGCCGGGTACTGGCTCAGTGTGGCGAGCTGCAAGTGGCTGCCGATAGCTTCCAGCAGGGGATCGAACCGAAACTTACGCTGGGTGTGGAATCGATGGCATTGCTGCCAGCATTGGCGGATGTACTGAAACAGTTTGAAGCCCGCTATCCGTTGGTGGAAGTGGAAATCCTGACGGTCGGGACCGGCGATGTGATGAAATTACTGCATGAAGGCAGAGTGCAGCTGGCACTGATGGTTCAGCTGGCATTTTTACATCCGGAGATCACGGTACATGGACTCGGACAGGTGGAGGTCTGGTGCGTGGCAGCCAGTGATCATCCTCTTGCTGCATTGAAGACTGTCGAGTGGGCCGACCTCCGCCAGCACCGGCAGGTGTTGCTGACGGGCCGCTATGGGCAGGACAGTGAAGGATGGCGGGTTTCAGATTCGATTTGGCGCACTGAGCATATTCTGTCTGCAATTGAACTGATCCAGCGTGGGATTGGCTGGACGGTGCTGCCTGCTGAAACGGTGAAAGATAAAGTACGGTCTGGCCAGTTGGTCCGGCTGATGCCGGCTTTTGAAGCACAGGCCTGGAAGCAGCCTGTGGATCTCGCCTGGAGTAGCCGGCATGCGCTTGGTCCGGCTGGGACGTTGTTGTGTACGATGCTGAAAACGATGGTACTTTCCGGATAGGTTCTGAAAATCATCATGTCGACCGCAAGAGGAAAACCCTGTTGATTCGTACAATGCTGTTGATTCCCTCTGAATCCCGGCGAGAGATTGCATAAATATCCGATTATTTTGCTTTTTATCAGAAATGACAAAATAACTTCTTGTTTTTGATGCTTTATCGGGCAAGAATATGCTTCATATCACATCAGTCTACCTTATAACCAGGAGGAACATACAATGAGCACATTCAACACTAAATGTCTGCGTCCTGCTGGTGATAAGGATCGAATTTCCCATCAGCATTAAAGTTCAACCGACCTCAGGTCGTTGATCTTAACTACTTTCTACAGTAATACACTGTGTAAATGGGCCGCGGATACGTCTGTCGCGGCTAGTCAGTTGTCAGCCTGAAAACGGTCGTATTTGCGTCCCTCCATGTTTGAAATAACGGAGAGCACTCTTATGCGCCAATCAGTCTATTTACGTTTTGCTGTTTTATTGATTCGTTTGGATCTACATCGTGAAGAAGAAGCATGGCGTCGCGAATACCGACGAATGCAGGTTCATCTGCCACAATTGTCTTCTCATATCCTGAAAGATATGGGCATTGACAAAGATATGCGTGTCGACTCTGCACTGGTCGGTCAACGAGCCATGCGTAAGAGCCGTCATCTCAGGCGAGCGTTTCGATCGCGAAGTCTGACGTAACGGTTGGCCTTACTCTGCGGAGTAAGGCCAGAAAGAAACCCACAACCCCCGACTATCGGGGGTTCTTTTTGATTCCCCGGAAATTATGGGCAAGGGTTCGAGTAAGTGATTCCAACCTGTTCAAGATCTGCCAGAATTTCTTCATTCAGTGTCACCGACAAGCTGTTGATGTTTGCTTCCAGCTGCGCAAGATTTGTTGCACCGATCAAGGTTGAAGCATTGAAAGGCTGTTGATTGACAAAAGCCAGTGCCATTTGCGCCGGATCCAGACCATGCTTTTTCGCAACATTGACATAGGCTTCCGTTGCAGCAACGCCTTGCGGGGTAAAGTAGCGCACGAAGCGATCAAACAGCGTACAGCGGGCACCTGCAGGTTTTTGGCCGTTGAGGTACTTCCCACTGAGGATACCGAAGGCCATCGGAGAATAAGCCAGTAATTTTACACCTTCATAATGGCTGATTTCAGAAAGGCCGACCTCGAAGCTGCGATTGAGCAGGTTATATGGGTTTTGAATGGTGACCACACGCGGCAAATCATGCTTTTCTGCAAGACGTAAAAAGGACATGACGCCCCAGGGGGTTTCATTTGACAGCCCGATATAACGGATTTTACCAGCGCGCACCAGTTCGGCCAGTGCTTCAAGTGAATCTGTTAAAGTGACGCCAGTGTTTTCATCCGGGTAAGGATAATTCAGCTTGCCAAAACAGTTGGTTTCACGTTGCGGCCAGTGAATCTGGTAGAGATCAATATAGTCGGTTTGCAGTCGTTCCAGGCTGTTTTCTACGGCTTCATGAATATTTCGCCAGTCCAGTGCCATTTGATGGCGGATATGGGGCACATTTCTCGGCCCGGCCACTTTGGTTGCCAGAATCACCTGGTCACGTTTACCGGATTTTTTCAGCCAGCTGCCAATATAGGATTCTGTCAGTCCCTGTGTCTCCGCCTTGGGCGGCACCGGATACATTTCAGCAGTATCAATCAGGTTGATACCACGCTCCAGGGCGAAGTCGAGCTGGCTGTGGGCCTCGGCTTCAGTATTTTGTTCACCAAATGTCATGGTGCCCAGACCAATCTGACTGACTTCGAGAGATGAATGGGGGATCTTATGGTATTTCATTTGCCCTCCTTGGACCGCAAATTCACTTTGACTATAACCCAGGATCTACAGACTGAAAAGCAGCAGGAAAAGAGAGGTTTAGCATGGATTGCGTTGGTGGTAGTGCTGCGAAGGACACGGCGTGGGTCGGCAGATCACTCGCGGGGTGTTGCATCATCCAGAAGCATCGTCGCTACCTTGCTGAACAGACAATGTTCGCACATAGTTAAATCAGTTCCCTGAGTGAGGTGTGGCTATGAAATTGTCCCAATTCAAGCACTGGGTGAAGTCGCCCGGTGAAGATGTACCGAAATGTGTGCTGACCAGCTATGCCGGCCAAGCCGATTATCTGATGGAAGTTGAATACAGGCATCAATTGGAGCCGCTGAAAGATGACAACGATAACATGTTGCACTTTCAGAATATGGAGCAGGTACGGGATTTTTTACGGCCACTGGGTGTGAAATCCATCACGTTAAGAATGATTGATCCTCATGACGAGTTCTCCCCGGATGGCAAGCCACAATCCTGTCAGGATGAGATGACAATTCCTTTGTGACTGGCCGTCAGAGCATGAAATGGCGGGCAAGCAGTTCTGCGGTAAATTGTGTTTTGAGATAAAAGCCGCGGGGCAGGGTTTTGATGGGCTGGCCGTCGGCACCATAGGCTTCCGTCAGAACTTTGCTGTTTGCCGCTTTCGGTCTGAGCTGCAGAACTTCACCGTGTCGGGCCGTGATTTGTTCCACTTTGCCAAGCACGATCAGATCCATCAGTTCTTCCCAGTCGCGTCGTAAACGGGCTTCTTCATCTGCTGAGGGGCTCCAGAGCAAAGGCGAGCCGACATGTCGCTCTGCCAGTGGAATTTCACGCTCTCCTTCGACCGGAATCCAGAGCACCCGAGCCAGTTTGTATCGGATATGGCTGTTTTCCCAACGGACGCCATGCAAGCCGGTCAGCGGTGCCACGCAGACGAAGGTGGTTTCCAGCGGTTTCCCCTGATGGCTGATCGGGATGGTTTTCAGCTCGATGCCCAACTCGGCGAAATCGGGGACAGGTTGACTGCCGGCAGTGGCGCCCAAATGCCATTCCAGCAACTGGCCGACCCAGCCTTTATCACGGCGCAGATCCGGTGGGGGCGTTTGTCCTGCCTGTTTGGCCAGCTCACCCAGTGTATAGCCTGCGAGTCCCTGTGCCCGTTCGAGCAGTTCAGATTCAGAGGATGGTGGCGGATTTTTCAGCATGGTCATGAGCGGCATGGATTACGGGTCAGACAGAGAGCTGTGTATGGTAACACAATCATCAGGATCCGGGAGCGGTTGCGATGAAGGTCTGTACAAGAGCGCGGATCCTCCTCCAAAGATATCCACAGGTAGATTTTTGAACAAAGTGCATATTCTGTAATCTGGACGGATTCACAGGGGTTTGTGTGGAATTTGAACAGGGCGCTGGCGTTTATTTCGTCATCTTCTGACTTCTATTGTGGATAAATGTAAATTTGGTGGATCTTTGACCACCTCTGAAGATCCGCTGAATGAGATTGAGTGAATGCCATAGGGAATGCTGGGTTTTTTGATTTAACTAACTGATTATTAGTGGTTATTTTTTGAATTTATTATCGTCGCAAGGATCGGGTTTGTTTTGGTTTTGTTGATTAAATCAGCAATAACAGAGCTTCTACACAAAACTATCCACAGAAAGCGTGAATAAATGTGGGAGAGGTCTCATTTCTCTGTTTATAACCAACGAATCAATACGAAGTTATCCATAAAGTGAGTGCCAGGTAGGAAAAAACAGTGATTGATGACAATGAATGTTTACCCTGAGGCTATTTCTGTGAAAAAATCACTGTTAATTGATATTTTTACTTGAGGTCGTCCAGTGATTGATGGCGATGGATACCGCCCTAATGTGGGGATAGTTATCTGTAACAGCCATGGCCAGGTATTTTGGGCTCGACGATATGGACAACACTCTTGGCAGTTTCCGCAAGGCGGTATCGATGAGGGGGAAACTCCTGAACAGGCCATGTACCGTGAACTGTATGAGGAAGTGGGTCTGACCAAAAAGGACGTCAGGATTTTGGCATCCAGCCGCCATTGGCTGAGATACAAATTACCGAAGCGTCTGGTTCGGTGGGACTCCAAACCGGTTTGTATCGGGCAAAAGCAAAAGTGGTTTTTGCTGAGTCTGGAGTGCGATGAGTCTAAGGTGAACATGCAGCGTGGCACCACCCCGGAATTTGATGGCTGGCGTTGGGTCAGCTACTGGTACCCGGTTCGTCAGGTTGTGTCCTTTAAACGGGATGTATATCGGCGGGCGCTGAAAGAATTTGCGGCGATGGCAATGCCGTTTAAGGAACGAAAAGAACGGAAGTCGAAACGTAAAAACAGGCGAGGTTAACCCAAGGGATCATAATGCTTATGCTGACCCAGCTCAGAGAAATCGTGGAGAAAGTAGCCAGCGCACCGACCCTGCTCGAAGCGTTGGATGTGCTGGTGGTCAGTATTTGTGATGCGATGAAGACGGAGTGCTGCTCTGTCTACATTGTGGATGAACATCGTCAGCAATATATGTTGATGGCGACGCAAGGGCTCACCAAACCGTCTTATCAGGTTGGACTCAGTTTTAGTGAAGGTCTGGTGGGGTTGGTTGGCCGCCAGGCTGAACCTGTCAACGTGGCAGATGCCAGCAGCCACCCAAATTTTAAGCATATCCCCGGTACGAACGAAGAATCCTTCCGTTCTTTTTTCGGTACTCCGATTATTCATCAGCGCAAGGTGCTTGGCGTTCTGGTGATTCAGCAGCGCGAAAAGCGTGAATTTACAGAAAGTGAAGAGTCGTTCATGGTAACGCTGGCGGCACAGCTGGCTGTGATTCTGGCCCATGCAAAAGCGCAGGGGATGTGGCCGGATCAGCGGGATGGCCTGCATCTGACTGGTTCCGCTGCATCGACAGGGGTTGCGGTTGCCAGAGCTTGGTGGGACGACAACCAGCCGAGGCTAGAGGTGGTCAGTCCGGCATCCTGCCTGGATCGGGAGGCCGAGCAGGAGCGACTGAGTATTGCCATTGAAATGGCCAGCAACGAATTTCGCCGTTTGCGTAAACGCTTCGATAGTGAACTTCACAAGGAAACCCTGGCCATTTTTGATCTGTTCAGCCATCTGTTGAACGATCCGATGCTACGCAAAGATCTCTTCTCGAAAGTTGCTGGGGGGGATCAAGCCGAATGGGCTGTCCGGCAGACCGTAGAAACTTACTCTGCCCGGTTTGCCAATATGAAAGATGCTTATCTGCGGGAACGGGCGCATGATATCCGGGAGTTGGGGCAGCGCTTGCTGTTCTTTCTGCATAATGAAGAAGGGATTGAGCATCAGTGGGATGCACCGATTGTGCTACTCACCCGTGAGCTGACAGCCGCCATGCTGGCCAGCATTCCCAGAGATAAGCTGGCCGCCGTGGTGGCGCAGGAAGGTGCTGCAAACTCCCATGCCGCTATTTTATCCCGGGCTTTAGGGATCCCCGCGATCATGGGGGTCGATTTTATCCCGGAAAAAGTACATGACACGCTGGTGGTTGTGGATGGTTACCGGGGCGATCTGCTGATTGAACCGAACCGGCAGGTTCTGGCTGAGTACAAACGACTGCTGAAAGAAGAAAATGAGCTGACAGCGTTGGTCGAGCAGGATCTGGATAAAGCTGCGGTGACGGCCGATCAGGAAAGAATTTTTCTGTATCTCAACGCCGGATTGAGTGCGGATACGAATATTGCAGTGAACAAAGGTGTCGACGGTGTCGGTCTGTACCGGACTGAAGTGCCGTTTCTGCTCCAGCGCAGTTTCCCTTCCGAGGAGGAACAGGCGGCTCAGTATCGTGCCATTCTGACATCTTATCCGGATAAATCCGTGGTGATGCGGACACTGGATATCGGCGGAGACAAGCCGCTTCCTTATCTCACTATCGAAGAAGACAATCCTTTTCTGGGCTGGCGTGGGATCCGTTTTACGCTGGATCATCCGGAAATCTTCCTGATGCAGGTTCGGGCAATGCTGAAGGCCAGCATCGGCCTTGATAACATGGATATTCTGCTGCCGATGATTTCCGGGATCCCGGAACTGGATGAATCTAAAGCCTTGATTGAGCGGGCATTTGAAGAGGTGTCTGCGTTCGCTGAAAGTCAGGGACAGCGGTTACGCAGGCCAAAACTGGGGATTATGATTGAAGTCCCTTCGATTCTCTATCAACTGCCGGCCTTAAAGGGGCGGGTGGATTTTATTTCGGTGGGCAGTAATGACTTAACCCAGTATTTATTAGCCGTCGACCGGAACAATTCACGGGTTGCGAATGTCTATGATGCATTCCATCCGGCTGTCATGCAGGCACTCAAACATATTCAAACCGTCAGTGCGTCTCTTGCGATGCCTGTCAGTGTCTGTGGTGAGCTGGCGGGTGATCCGCTTGGTGCGCTGTTGCTGGTCGGGATGGGGTATCGCTCTCTCAGTATGAATACCCGGAACGTCGCCAAGATTAAATATGTTCTTCGTCATACGGCGCTCAGTGATATGGAAGTACTCGCAGCCCAAGCCCTGAAAGCGACTTTTGGTCAGGATGTTCGCCAGATGGCGACAGCGTTTGTTGAACAACGTGGTATGGGTGGTTTTATCCGTGCAGGGAAATAAGTAATGCCAGAGATGTTGTGGTTGCTCCTGATGTGTTTAGCCTTGGGGGCTGTGGTTGGTCTGCTGGCTGGTTTGCTCGGTATTGGCGGCGGTCTGCTGATTGTCCCGGCATTGGTTTGGTTGCTGCCTCATGTCGGGATTGATACGGCCTTGGTCATGCATATTGCACTGGCGACCTCGCTGGCCTGTATTGTCCTGACCTCCGGCTCGTCAGCCCGAAGCCATCTTCGGTTGGGGAATGTGGATGTTTCACTGGTCAAATTACTGGCACCCGGGATGGTTTTGGGTGGGTTGGCTGGCAGCGCGGTCGCGGAATGGGTACCTTCAGCTTGGCTGCCAAAGATATTTGCTGGTATTGTGCTGCTATTGGCGTTGCAAATGCTGTTATCGCTGAAAGTGACAGGACGTCATCCTCATCCCTTGCCAGGCGGAGCGAAAATTGTCGGCAGTGGCAGTGTGATTGGTTTGGTTGCCAGTCTGGCGGGGATTGGCGGTGGTTCGCTGACCGTCCCCTATCTGAGTTGGTATGGGGTTGAAATGCGGCGTGCCATCGGAACCGCTTCGTTTTGTGGCTCAATAATTGCGGTCGCCGGCATGACGGGGTTTATCGTCGCCGGTAGCGGAGATGAAGCATTACCGGCTTATAGTGTGGGGTATGTGTATCTGCCTGCGCTACTGGGGGTGGTGTGTACTTCAGTACTGACAACCCGGTTCGGCGCTCGCTTGGTCAGCCGCTTACCGACCCCGACCTTGAAGAAAATATTTGCCATCTTTCTGTTATTTGTTGGCGGCAAGATGTTGTTTTAGTGTAAGCCTGTCTGTGGATTGGCGTGAGAGTACCCGCGAGCCCTGTAAATCACTGCCGCGAGTGCTGCTTTCATTGATTAACCAAGAGTATGTTTTGAATGAGTCAAGGCTATCTGACGTTTCCGAATTTTGACCCGATCCTGATTGAAATCGGCCCTCTGGCGATTCGCTGGTACGGTTTGATGTACCTGCTGGGTTTCGTATTTGCACTCTGGCTGGCCAATCGCCGGGCGGATAAAGCTGGTAGCGGCTGGACGCGTGATCAGGTGAGTGATCTGCTGTTTTTCGGCTTCTTAGGCGTGGTGATTGGTGGCCGGGTTGGCTACGTGTTGTTCTATAACTTCGAGATGTTCCTGGCTGATCCCCTTTATCTGTTTAAGGTATGGACCGGCGGGATGTCCTTCCACGGCGGCTTGCTGGGTGTCATGACTGCCATGCTCTGGTATGCCCACAGAAATGGCCGTCGTTTCTTTGATGTAGCTGACTTTGTGGCACCACTGGTACCGTTTGGTCTGGGGGCTGGGCGTCTGGGGAATTTTATTAACGGAGAACTCTGGGGCCGGGTCACGGACGTGCCATGGGCCATGGTGTTTCCAAGTGGTGGGCCGCTGCCGCGTCATCCGTCGCAGTTGTATGAGTTTTTCCTGGAAGGGGTTGTGTTGCTGATTATTCTCAACTTCTTTATCCGTAAACCGCGCCCGGCCGGAGCGGTGTCAGGGCTCTTTTTGCTGGGATACGGAACGTTCCGTTTCCTGGTCGAGTACTGCCGCGAGCCGGATGCACAACTGGGTCTGTTTGGGGGCTGGATCAGCATGGGACAAATCCTGTCTCTGCCGATGGTCTTCGGTGGCCTGCTGTTGATGGTATGGGCCTATAAAAGAGCCGGCCACCACCGGACGGCCTAACAGCTTTTGCGAAGTAAACAGGCAGCCAAAAGGCTGCCTGTTTTGTGTTATGCTTGCAGCCAGAGTATTTCCTGCCAATTCAGGTCAAGAGAGTCGATGAAACAGTATTTAGATTTATGCCAGCGGATTATTGATGAGGGCGAGTGGGTTGAAAATGAACGGACCGGTAAGCGTTGTCTGACACTGATCAATGCCGATCTGACTTATGATGTTGCCAACAATCAGTTTCCCTTGATCACGACCCGAAAAAGCTTCTGGAAAGCGGCGATTGCTGAATTGCTGGGTTACATTCGCGGCTATGACAATGCGGCAGACTTTCGTGCCCTGGGCACGAAAACCTGGGATGCTAATTCGAACGAGAATCAGGCTTGGCTGAACAATCCGCACCGGAAAGGCACGGATGATATGGGACGTGTCTACGGTGTACAGGGGCGCAGCTGGCGAAAACCTGACGGCAGTACCCTGGATCAGTTGCGAAAGATTGCTGACAATCTGAGTCGGGGACTCGATGATCGGGGTGAAATCCTGACCTTTTACAATCCGGGCGAATTTGAGATGGGATGTCTGCGCCCATGTATGCATACACACACATTTTCGTTGTTGGGCGACACCCTTTATCTGACCAGCTATCAGCGCTCCTGTGACGTGCCATTAGGGCTGAATTTCAATCAGATTCAGGTCTTTACACTGTTAGCACTCATGGCGCAGATTACCGGTCATAAGGCTGGCAAGGCATATCACAAAATTGTGAACGCTCATATTTATGAAGATCAGTTGCCACTGATGCGAGATGTGCAGCTGAAGCGTGAGCCATTTCCGTCTCCACGTCTGATCATCAACCCCGAGATTAAGACGCTGGACGATCTGGAAACCTGGGTGACGATGGACGATTTTCAAGTGGAAGGCTATCAGCACCACGATCCGATTCAGTATCCGTTCTCGGTGTGACTGAAACTTCAAGGATTAAAAAAGCCCCGCTCTAATGAGACGGGGCTTTTTTTGTAGCGATGGTTTTGTATTGCAAAGGAAGTGACGCCAGGGATCAGGCGGTGAAAGCCAGAATACCGCCAGGAATCAGGACGAAAACCAGACCCAGATAAGCCGCAACCGCTGTCTTGCTCTTCACGGCCAGTTCACCAAGGTAGAAAGCACCTTTCAACGGTAGTTCCCGTAAGAACGGCAGGCCGAAAATCAGCAGGGTTGCCATCACATTGAAGCTCAGGTGCACCAGCGCGATTTGCAGGGCAAATACAGCATGGTCACCGGAAATCGCGGTGGCAGCCAGCAATGCTGTGATACAGGTGCCGATATTCGCGCCCAGCGTGAATGGATACACATCACGGACTTTCAGAACGCCTGTACCGACCAGCGGAACCATCAGGCTGGTGGTCGTTGAAGAAGACTGCACCAGCACGGTGACGACTGTGCCCGACATAATCCCGTGGACTGGCCCGCGACCGATGGCACTTTTCAGAATTTCACGGGCGCGGCCAACCATCAGGCTGCGCATCAATTTACCCATGACGGTGATCGCCAGAAAGATCAGGGTAATCCCCAGCGCGATCAGAACGATGCCACCCATACTGCCGAGTGATTCCAGCGGTGTTTGCACTGCATTGACGACAGGTTTAGTCAGTGGCTTGATGAAATTCAGGCCCTTCATGCTCATATCGCCTGTCGACATCAGCGGTGATACCAGCCAGGCTGAAATTTTTGCCAGCAGGCCAAACATCATTTCTAAAGGCAGGAAGATCAAGACTGCAAGCAGGTTAAAGAAATCGTGGACTGTTGCGGCAGAAAAAGCACGCTGAAACTCTTCTTTGCACCGGGCATGCCCCAGGCTGACCAGGGTGTTGGTCATGGTGGTGCCGATGTTTGCCCCCATGATCATCGGAATTGCGGTTTCTACCGGTAAACCACCGGCAACCAGACCCACAATGATAGAGGTGACTGTGCTGGAAGACTGAATTAAAGAGGTGGCTACCAGACCGATCATCAGGCCTGCAATGGGATGTGAGGCAAACTCAAACAGGGTTTTGGCTTGTTCACCGACAGACCATTTGAAGCCGCTACTGACCATAGAAACGGCGACGAGTAGCAGGTACAGCATGAACACCAGGTTGGCCCAGCGAACCCATCGCATGGAGCTTTGCATTGGCTCAGCTGTGGTGGCTTGGGTAGTCATATTCTGTTCTCCGTGACATTGGGATGTCATTTTGGTTTCAGTTTCTTGAAAGTTGCCGCGATGGTAGAGAACGAATATTTCAGAAATATGACACAAAAAAGTCATTCATATTTTTATCTGCCCGATGTGTGATGGCAGGCAAGCTGGGAGGAGGATCATATTCTTGAGAAAGCTCGGTAACGTTTTGATAAATATGGCGATGATGGGTCGGCATCAGGCACGTTTTTTATTTCAACATCAGTGAGAAAAATTGTGAGCAGATGCGACAATCGTCTCTTTGGAGCTGCGTCTGTCGTGAAACAGTTGGCTGATAAGCGGCGACAGGTAAGTGGATACTGCGGGTATTACGGTGTTTAGTCTTTAATACTTCGGTTTTATCGAGCTATTCGCTCTAAACAAACGATTTCACAGAGGTGTTAGTCGACGTCTACACTGTTTTTACCACGCATTGACATATAAAGTGTGATTTTACAGTGAGTCGTAAGGAGCTGCGGTCAATGACCGATGTAATTCTGAAATTCTTTAAATTAGAGTCTGCCGGCGGCATTTTGCTGATTATTGCTGCTGCTCTGGCGATGACCATTGCAAACTCGCCGTTACAGTCTGTTTATGAAGGGGCGCTTCATACTTATATTGCCGGTCTATCGGTTGAGCACTGGATTAATGATGGTCTGATGGCTATTTTCTTTCTGGTGATTGGTCTTGAGGTCAAGCGTGAGCTGATCGAAGGTGCACTGAATACAAAAGAGAAGGCGATTTTTCCGGCCGTTGCAGCCCTGGGCGGCATGGTAGCCCCGGCCTTGATCTATGTGTTGTTCAATTTTGCCGACCCTGTTGCGATTGGTGGCTGGGCGATCCCTGCTGCGACGGATATAGCGTTTGCATTGGGTATTATGGCCTTGCTGGGCAACCGTGTTCCGGTCAGTCTGAAAGTTTTCTTACTTGCCCTGGCGATTATCGATGACCTGGGGGTCATTGTGATTATTGCCCTCTTCTATAGTAGTGATTTGTCAGCCGTGGCGCTGGGCATTGCTTTTGCTGCAACAGCCGTTCTCTTTATCATGCACGCCCGTAATGTGACGAACTTGTTCTGGTACGTTCTTGTTGGCGCTGTGCTTTGGGTGAGTGTGTTGAAGTCAGGTGTTCATGCCACATTGGCTGGCGTTGTGCTGGGCTTCGCAATCCCGCTTCAGGGGCAAAATAAACAGGGACAGGATATTTCACCACTGAAGACGATGGAGCATGCATTGCATCCTTACGTGGCGTATCTGATTTTGCCGATTTTCGCTTTCGCCAACGCAGGCATATCGCTGGCTGGCGTTTCGGCTGAAGGTCTGACGGCGATGTTGCCGCTTGGAATTGCGCTGGGTTTGTTTGTTGGTAAACCGCTGGGCATTTTTATCGCGAGCTGGCTGGCAGTAAAAACCGGGATCGCCCGTTTGCCGGAAGGCACAGGATTTGGTCAGATATTTGCGGTCTCTGTGTTGTGTGGTATCGGCTTTACCATGTCGATTTTCATCTCAATGCTCGCCTTCGCTGGCCTTGATGCAGAGATGATCACTTACTCGAAACTGGGCATCCTGATTGGTTCAACGTCTGCGGCGGTTGTGGGTTACGTGTTGCTTTCTCGCTCGTTACCTGCAGCGAAAGCGGTCGAGGACAGCCAAACATCATCTTAAATGGGACAGGGAGGTGTGTATGAGACCATTGATCGGACTGGCATTTGGCCTGATGGCGAACACTGCACTGGCAGTGGAAGACTATAGCCATTGTCAGCAGCAAAGTGACAATGCGCTCTGTAAGGCTTATCTGGCAGGATTCCAGCAAGGGCTGGCAAGCGCTCGGACGCAGCAAGAAGAGGTGTCCGGTAACTTTGTTGCCCGTGCACTGGAACAACGTGCCGGCGAACGTTACCGTCATCCGCTAACATCTGAAAAAGAGCCGGATGCGAAGACTGAATAAGCACTTCCCGTTCCAAACCCAGGATATTCGTGTGTTTGGAAACAAAAACACTTAGGATAAACCCCAGGCGAAAAGCCTGGGGTTTTTTATTCGTAGAGCGTTGAGGCGAGCAGCAGTGTCGCACTTAAATTACAACCACTTGTATTACTTTTGGATGGTCTGCAAACAAGGGTCGGTTACGAAAGCGGCCGACGCTTTGTTTTTGGCACCGCAAACAGTGACGGGGCAGATCCGTGCGCTGGAGGAGCGGCTGAATGGCAAGCTGACTAAACGGGTTGGCCGGCATATCGAGCCGACAGAGCTGGGGCAACTGGTCTTCAAATATGCTGACAAGATGTTTGATCTCAGCTACGAAATGCTGGATATCATCAATTATACGCAGCGTGAGAATCAACTGCTGGAAGTCGGGGTGGCCGATGCGCTGTCAAAACGCCTGGTCAGTAAAATCCTGATGGCCGGGATTCCTGAAGATGAGCGGATCCACCTGCGATGTTATGAATCGACACACGAAATGCTGCTTGAACAATTATCACAGCATAAGCTGGATATGATCCTGTCAGATTGTCCGGTTGACTCGACGCAAAGCCCGGGATTGTTCAGTAAAAAGCTGGGGGAATCCGGGATGAGTTTTTTCTGCTCGAATCCTGATAAGCCTCTGAGTTTCCCTGCCTGTCTGGAAGAGTATAAGTTACTGGTGCCGGGGCGTCGTACCGCGATGGGCCGCAAACTGCACCACTGGTTCGATCAACAGGGTATCACGCCGAATATTCTGGGGGAGTTTGATGATGCTGCATTGATGAAAGCGTTTGGTGCATATCGAAAATCTATGTTCGTTGCGCCTTCTATTTATGCGTCTGAAATTGAACAGTTACATGCGGTTCGAGAGGTAAAAAGGGTGCGGGCCATCCGGGAAGAGTATTATGTGATTTTTGCTGAACGCATGATCATGCACCCGGCAGTCAAGAAAATTTGCGAGGCTGATTTCAGAAAACTGTTCAAATGACCGCCTTTTTCAGTGATAGAGGTTATAGAATAAATCACTGAAGTCGGTGGAAAGATGGAAGCCATAACGTTACATCACAGTGCTCCTCAGGCTGTGTCTTTGCTTAAGGCCATGGCCAATGAGCGGAGGTTATTGATTTTATGCTATTTGCTAGAGGGAGAATTGTCGGTTGGAACGATGAGTGACCGTTTGGACTTAAGTCAGTCGGCCTTATCGCAGCATTTAGCCTGGCTCAGACGTGATGGCCTGGTGGCTACACGAAAAGAATCACAGACGGTTTACTATCGTCTGAAAAGCCAGGAAGTAAAATCGATGATCGAGTTGTTGCAAGAGATGTACTGTCCGTAAACCGTGCTCGTTGCACTGAAATCACGGCATTGTCCGAATCGCAGCAATAAAAAAACCGGCCTGAGCCGGTTTTTTTATTGCTGTTCAATCAATGCACTGAATTACAGAGCTTTGATTTTTGCAGCCAGACGCGCTTTATGACGAGCAGCCTTGTTTTTGTGGATCAGGCCTTTAGTAGCCATACGGTCCATCACAGGTTGCATGTCAGCGAAAGCTTTAACTGCAGCTTCTTTGTCGCCTGCTTCAACAGCAGAAACAACTTTTTTGAAGAAAGTGCGCATCATAGAACGACGGCTAGCGTTGTGCTGACGACGTTTTTCAGAAGTGATTGCACGTTTCTTAGCAGATTTGATATTTGCCAAGGGTGTAACTCCCAAATTCTTGGTTCGGTGACAATTTAAGGCCGAGGAATATGCCTCTAAAACCAAAGATTGTCAAATGATTTGTGCAAATAACAGCCGTGCCATTCAATTTGGCACTTGTGCATTAACACGGTTAATATGGCGGCAGATTCTATCAGCTTTTGGTCCTGCAAGTCACCTTTCTGGGCCATCTTTTGTGAGGTTTTTTTGTGAGTAAGCGTCTTTTGCGCTCAGGGCTGATTGTCAGCAGTATGACTTTCGTTTCCCGCGTCATGGGCTTAGTCCGTGATGTGGTGGTCGCGAACCTGATGGGGGCCGGTGCGGCTGCCGATGTTTTTTTCTTTGCCAACAAGATTCCGAATTTTCTACGCCGGCTTTTTGCTGAGGGGGCATTCTCTCAGGCCTTTGTGCCGGTGCTGACAGAAAGCCATGCGGGGGGAGACATAGACAAAACCCGTGAGCTGATTGCCAGAGCGGCTGGTACGCTGGGGGGCATCGTGACGCTGGTGACTTTGCTCGGGGTGCTCGGCTCGGGGGTGATCACCGCCCTGTTCGGGGCCGGCTGGTTTGTGGACTGGCTGAATGACGGCCCGGCAGCCCCTAAATTTGAACTGGCAAGCCTGTTACTTAAAATCACCTTTCCTTATTTATGGTTCATTACCTTTGTGGCGTTGTCGGGGGCGATCCTCAATACCCTGGGGAAATTCGCCGTGTCTTCGTTTACGCCGGTGTTCCTCAATATTTCGATTATTCTGTGTGCATGGTGGGTGTCTCCGAATCTGACTCAGCCAGAAATCGGTCTGGCACTTGGTGTGTTTCTCGGGGGGCTGGTTCAGTTTCTGTTTCAGTTGCCGTTTTTGTATCGGGCTGGTGTTCTGGTACGGCCTCGCTGGGGATGGCGGGATCCCGGGGTGGTAAAAATCCGGACACTGATGATCCCAGCCTTGTTTGGTGTCTCGGTGAGTCAGATAAACCTGCTGTTTGATACCTTTATTGCCAGTTTCCTGATGACGGGGTCGATCAGTTGGCTGTATTACTCAGACCGGCTGCTGGAATTTCCGCTCGGGCTGTTCGGTATCGCGATCGCCACTGTGATTCTGCCGGCGCTGTCGAGAAAACACGTTGATCAGAACCGGGCGCACTTTGCACAGACCATGGATTGGGGGGTGCGTATGGTACTCCTGCTGGGTTTGCCTGCTATGCTGGGCTTGATGGTGCTGGCAAAACCGATGTTAATGGTGCTCTTCATGCGGGGAGAATTCACCCCGAACGATGTAGAGCAGGCCGGGCTTTCATTGCTGGCTTATGCATCGGGATTGCTGAATTTCATGCTGATTAAAGTCTTGGCTCCCGGTTACTATGCCCGGCAGGATACCAAAACACCGGTACGTTATGGCATTGTCGCGATGGTCAGTAACATGGTGTTCAATGCGATTTTTGCCTATTTATTCGGGTATGTTGGCCTGGCATTGGCAACAGCCTTGTCGGCTCTGGTGAACGCGGCACTTTTGTACCGTGGGTTGCACCGCGCTGGGGTTTATCAGGTGTCACGAACCACAATCGGCTTTGTGATTCGCTTAGTGATTGCTGGCGGAGCCATGGTTGCAGCTTTACTGTGGCTGTTGCCAGACATGGCGGAATGGCTGGCGATGAGTTTCCTGCAGCGAGTTTACTGGCTGACCGGTCTGATTGGTGTTGGCGCTGTCAGCTACTTGTTGACGCTGGGTGTCAGCGGAGTGCGCTTGCATCATCTTCGCACTGAAGGGTAATGGACCGAATGGGCGAAACTTGTCTGTCGCAGGGCAAAAAAATGTATCTTCTGGGGCGGATGGTTTTAACACCATTGCGCTCTGGTATATAATCCGTCAGTTTTTGACTTTGGTAATGATAAGCTGCAGATGGAATTGATCCGAGGAATCCACAATATCCGGCCCGGCCATCATGGCTGTGTTCTGACGATAGGTAATTTTGATGGGGTCCATCTGGGCCATCTGGCGGTATTGTCTCAGGTGCGTGAGCAGGCCCGGCGGTTAGGGGTTCCTGCGACAGTCATGACATTTGAGCCTCAGCCCATGGAGCTGTTTGCCAAAGCAAAAGCCCCGGCACGGTTAACCCGCTTTCGCGATAAGTATCAGCAATTGAGAAAAGCGGGCATCGATCGCCTGTTGTGCGTCAATTTTAATGCCCGCTTTGCCAACATGTCGCCGCATGATTTCGTTCGCCGCTTGTTGGTGGAACAATTGGGTGTTAAGTTTCTGGTGGTTGGCGATGATTTCTGCTTCGGGAAAGGCCGAAGCGGCGATTTTGCCATGCTGGAAGCTGCCGGACGTGAATTCGGCTTTGAAGTTGTCAGCACGCAGAGTTTTTGTGTTGAAACTCAGCGGGTCAGTAGCACGGCGATCCGAGAAGCACTGGCCCAGGACGATTTGGCCGCAGCTGAAATTATGCTGGGGCGGCCGTACAGTATCAGTGGCCGTGTTTCCCATGGCCGGAAACTGGGCCGTACAATTGGCTTCCCAACGGCGAATGTGCCGCTGAAGCGCCGCGTGTCACCGGTTTCTGGTGTGTATGCGGTCGAGGTGCTGGGCGTGGCAGAACAGCCACTGCCCGGGGTGGCCAATGTCGGCAGACGCCCGACAGTCAATGGTGAACGCCAGCAACTGGAAGTCCATGTATTTGATTATCAATCTGATATCTATGGTTGTCAGATTGAAGTGGTGCTACACCACAAATTAAGAGATGAAATTAAATTCGCCTCCTTTGATGCGCTGAAAGCGCAAATCGAGCGTGATGCCCAGACAGCGCGGGTGTGGCTGTCTGAGCATCGTCAACATGTCCAACTTCGCCCAAGTAACGGAATTGAGAATCAATGAGCGACTATAAAGATACCCTGAACCTGCCTGAAACAGGGTTTCCGATGCGAGGCAACCTGGCCCAGCGCGAGCCTGCCATGCTGAAGCGTTGGTATGATGAGGATCTTTACGGTGAAATCCGTAAAGCCAAGAAAGGTAAAAAGTCTTTCGTGCTGCATGACGGCCCTCCTTATGCCAATGGTGATATTCATATTGGTCACGCACTGAATAAGATTCTCAAAGACATTATTATTAAGTCGAAAACCCTGTCGGGTTTTGATGCGCCGTATGTACCGGGCTGGGACTGTCATGGTCTGCCGATTGAACTGATGGTTGAGAAGAAAGTCGGTAAGCCGGGACAAAAAGTGACCGCAGCCGAGTTTCGTGAAAAGTGCCGCACTTATGCAGCCGGTCAGGTTGAAGGTCAGAAAGAAAGCTTTATTCGCCTGGGTGTTCTGGGTGAGTGGGACAAGCCATACCGCACGATGGATTTCGGCACTGAAGCCAACATTATCCGTGCGCTGGGCAAAATTGCTGACAACGGCCACCTGCTGAAAGGCTTCAAGCCAGTTCACTGGTGTACCGATTGTGGTTCCGCACTGGCTGAAGCTGAAGTTGAATATAAAGATAAAGTTTCGCCTTCAATCGACGTGAAATTCAAAGCCGTTGATGAAGCTGAAGTGCTGAGTAAGTTCCATCTGACGGAAGAACATCAGGGTCGGGGCGATGTATCGATCGTGATCTGGACGACGACGCCTTGGACACTGCCGGCCAACCGTGCCGTGGCTGTCCGTGACGATCTGGAATATGTTCTGATCCAAGTGGAAGGTGAGCAGCCTGAGCGCCTGATCATGGCTGCAGAGCTGGCCAAAGATGTGATGGATCGTGCTGGCATTGAGCACTACCACAACCTTGGGTTTGCCAAAGGTGCTGAGTTGGATCTGCTGCGCTTCAACCATCCGTTCTACAGCTTTGATGTGCCGGTGATTCTGGGTGATCACGTGACCACTGAATCGGGTACAGGCTGTGTTCACACCGCACCTGGCCACGGTCAGGAAGACTTCGCGGTCGGTCAGAAATATGGTCTGGAAGTAGCCAACCCGGTTGGCAGCAACGGTGTTTACCTGCCGGACACAGAACTGTTTGCCGGCCAGCACGTTTTTAAAGCGAATGATGCTGTTGTTGAAACGCTGAAAGAACATGGTGCGCTGCTGCATCATCACGCTTATGAGCACAGCTACCCACATTGCTGGCGTCATAAAACCCCGATTATCTTCCGTGCAACCCCGCAGTGGTTCGTCTCGATGGATCAGAATGGTCTGCGTGCGAAAGCGCTGGAAGAAATCAAAGGCGTTCAGTGGATGCCGGAGTGGGGCCAAAGCCGAATTGAAAGCATGGTTGAAGGTCGCCCGGAATGGTGTATCTCCCGCCAGCGGACCTGGGGTGTTCCGATTGCACTCTTCGTTCATAAAGAGACACAGGAACTGCATCCGAACACAGCTGCGCTGATCGAAAAAGTCGCTCAGCTCGTGGAAGAAAAAGGTATTCAGGCTTGGTGGGATCTGAATCCTGCTGACATCATGGGTGAAGCCGACGCGGAACAGTACGAAAAAGTGCTGGATACCCTGGACGTTTGGTTCGACTCCGGTGCGACCCATTATGCTGTCGTCGATAACCGTGAAGAGTTCCACGGGAATTCTGCCGACCTGTATCTGGAAGGTTCAGATCAGCACCGTGGCTGGTTCCAGTCTTCGCTGATCTCATCGGTTGCCATGAAAGACAAAGCACCGTACCGCCAGGTACTGACGCATGGTTTCGTGGTCGATGGTCAGGGCCGGAAGATGTCGAAGTCGATCGGCAACGTGGTTGCACCAAAAGATGTGACTAACAAGCTGGGTGCTGACATCCTGCGTCTGTGGGTGGCATCGACCGATTACACCGGCGAAGTTGCGGTTTCAGACGAGATCCTGAAGCGTAGTGCAGATGCTTACCGTCGTATCCGAAACACCGCGCGTTTCCTGCTGGCGAACCTGAGTGGTTTCAACCCAGCGACAGATTGCGTTCCGGCTGAAGAAATGGTCGCCCTGGATCGCTGGGCTGTTGCTCAGGCGAAAGCTGCGCAGGAAGAAATCATCGCAGCTTATGATGAGTACAACCTGCATGCGGTCACACAACGCCTGATGCACTTCTGTTCAATCGAGATGGGTTCATTCTATCTGGATGTGATCAAAGACCGTCAGTACACCGCAAAACGTGGTGGTCATGCGCAGCGTAGCTGTCAGACGGCCCTGTACTACATCGTGGAAGCACTGGTTCGCTGGATGGCACCGATCATGTCGTTCACCGCAGATGAAATCTGGAGTGAAATGCCAGGTGAGCGTGATACCTTTGTCTTCACCGGTGAGTGGTTTGAAGGTCTGTTCGGTCTGGCTGACAATGAAGGCTTCAGCAACGAATTCTGGACTGAAGTACAGGCCGTGCGTGGTGCAGTGAACAAATTGCTGGAAGAAGCACGGAATGAAAAACGCATTGGTGGCGCTCTGCAGGCTGAAGTGACGCTGTATGCGGCACCTGAATTAGCGGAGAAGCTGAACCGTCTGGAAGATGAGCTGCGCTTCGTGTTGCTGACATCGAAAGCGAAAGTGGCACTGGCTGACAGTCAGCCTGCCGATGCCAAAGCAACGGATGTTGCGGGTCTGTCTGTTCTGGTCACCCCAACTGAAGCAGAGAAATGTGATCGCTGTTGGCACCATGTGGCCGATGTGGGCACCATCGCCGGACACGAGAAAATCTGTGGCCGCTGTGTGACCAACATTGATGGTCAGGGCGAAGAGCGTAAGTTTGCCTGATGAGTAGTTTACCGACTCTGAAGCAATCCGGAATCCGCTGGCTGTGGCTGGCGGTTCTGGTCTTTGCGATCGATATTGGCAGTAAATTTCTTGTGATGGACACCATGGGTTATGGTTGGCCAAATCGCATTGAGGTGTTGCCATTCTTTAATCTGTTGTATGTTCACAACTATGGGGCAGCCTTCAGTTTTCTGAGTGATGCCAGTGGTTGGCAGCGCTGGCTGTTTACGGCCATTGCGCTGGGCGTGACCGGATTACTGCTGGTCTGGATGCGTCGTACACCGGCCAGCCATGGGTTGGCAAATAGTGCTTATGCCCTGATCATTGGGGGGGCATTAGGAAATCTGTTCGATCGCCTATACCACGGTTTTGTGGTGGACTTTCTGGATTTCTATATCGGACAGAAGCACTGGCCTGCGTTTAACATCGCCGACTCAGCAATCTGCATTGGTGCTGCTTTGATCATCCTGGAAGGTTTTCTGACCGGGAAAAGTAAGACCAAAGAAAGCAGCCAGTAATTTCGGTGCGAGCTCACGAAGCAGGCGCTGCCCGTTGCGACGGGCGGCGCTTTATTGTAAAAAGCGTCATCAAGAAAGAAGTGCAGATTAGTCTTTCTGCACCCGTTGCAACACGAAATCAGGATGTATTCATGTCGGTAATTACAGAAAACAGTGAAGTTTTAATGCACTTTTCCATCAAGCTGGAAGACGGTTCGGTTGCTGAATCGACACAGGCGATGGGAAAACCCGCCAAATTTCGCATGGGCGATGGCAGTCTGACCGACAATTTTGAGCGTTGCCTGCTGGGTCTTACGGAAGGTGAGAAAAGCCAGTTTGTCCTTGAGCCGGAAGACGCATTCGGTATGCCGAATCCGGATAACATCCATCATATTGATTTGGCGCGATTTGGTGCGGATGCGCCGGCTGAAGTCGGAACCATTATTGCCTTTAGCGGCCCGGACGGGCAGGATATTCCCGGTGTGATCACGGCCGTTGTGGGTGATTCCGTAACCGTTGATTTCAATCACCCGCTGGCAGGTCAGCGGGTCACCTTTGATGTTGAAGTTGTCGGCATCGAAGGTTAAACCATGACCATCCCGGTCTGAACTGGGGTGGACGGATTGCAGAAAAAGAGTCCCAGATATGAAAATCTTACTTGCTAACCCTCGTGGCTTTTGTGCTGGTGTTGACCGCGCTATCAGTATTGTTGAACGAGCGCTGGAATTGTATCAGCCGCCCATCTATGTTCGGCACGAGGTGGTTCATAACCGATTTGTCGTGGAAGGACTGAAACAGCGCGGTGCGATCTTCGTGGAAGAACTGACCGAAGTGCCGGATGACAACATTGTGATTTTCTCGGCGCATGGTGTGTCTCAGGCAGTTCGCAATGAAGCGAAAGCACGTAAACTGACTGTATTTGATGCTACTTGCCCACTGGTGACCAAAGTGCATATGGAAGTTGCACGTGCCAGCCGCCGGAATATGGAAGTGGTGCTCATCGGCCATGCCGGCCATCCGGAAGTGGAAGGCACCATGGGTCAGTACGCCAGTGAAACTGGCGGGATGTATCTGGTTGAGACACCGGCTGATGTCGACAAACTGACGACGGTCGTGAAAGATCCGGGCAATTTGCACTACGTCAGCCAGACGACTTTGTCTGTGGATGAAACAGCAGATGTTATCGACCGCTTGCGGGAAGTTTTTCCTGACATTCAGGGGCCACGCAAAGATGATATTTGCTACGCCACCCAGAACCGTCAGGATGCGGTGCGTGAAATGGCAGCCAGCGTGGATGTGATGATTGTGGTGGGATCGAAAAATTCCTCCAATTCTAACCGTCTCCGTGAGCTGGCTGAAAAGCTGGGGACACCAAGTTTTCTGACCGATTGTGCAGAAGATGTTGATGCAAACTGGTTCACGGGCACCCAAAGTGTGGGTGTGACTGCGGGTGCTTCTGCACCGGAGGCACTGGTGAATCAGATTATCGCACGTATTCAGGCGCTCGCTGGTGGTGAGGTGGAAGAACTGAGCGGCCGTGAAGAGAATATGTTCTTTGAAGTGCCTCGCGAGCTTCAGGTGAAGAACGTCGGCTAAGCCAGCTGTACAGAATCATTATTTATGGAACCTCGGCCATGCCGGGGTTTTTTTTCGCCGGTAGACAGGCTAGATTAGTGAGCTGCGCATAAGCAATCTTTCGCCTTTCTATACTCAGTGCCGCAGAATCAGTTGTATTTCTTCATCATTGAACAGATTGTTTGATGCCATTCTTCTGACAGAGGCGAAGAGTCACGCGCAGCGAAAGTTAGATAAGTATTTCGTGAGTTGTTTATTTTTCAGGACATCTATGGCTTTAGAATTGCCGTGTGCTGAAAAACAAACAGGTCTCACGCGCTGAAATTATTAAGGAGAAACAGCTATGGTCAGAATCGCAGTTGCCGGTGCAGCAGGGCGAATGGGACGCCAGTTACTGAAGGCAACGGCTCAGTCTGAGCAAGCCCGGGTGGGCGCAGCGACGGAACGTCCGCAAAGCAGCCTGATCGGTGTGGACGCCGGAGAATTGGCGGGCATTGGTAAGCTGGATGTGGCTGTTGTTGATGATCTGGAAAAAGCAATCAACGACTTTGACGTGCTGATTGATTTTACTGCCCCGGTCGCAACACTGGCGAATCTGGCACTGTGTCAGCGCCACAATAAAAAAATTGTCATTGGAACCACGGGGTTCAATGACGCTGAAAAGGCGCTGATTGATGCAGCCGCCAGCCAGATTCCTGTGGTCATGGCGCCCAACTACAGTGTGGGGGTCAACCTGACGTTCAAATTACTGGAAAAAGCTGCCAAGATCATGGGCGACTACTGTGATATTGAAATTATTGAAGCGCACCACAGACACAAAGTAGACGCACCTTCCGGCACAGCCCTGGGAATGGGCGAAGCCATTGCCGGCGCCATGGGGAATAAACTGAGTGATGTTGCAGTATATGCCCGTGAGGGGATCACGGGGGAACGCAGCCGCGATGAGATTGGTTTCGCGACCATTCGTGCTGGTGACATTGTGGGTGAACACACGGCGATGTTTGCTGATATCGGCGAGCGGGTTGAGATCACGCACAAGGCGACCGACCGGATGACGTTTGCCAACGGTGCTGTCCGGGCTGCTGCCTGGCTGGACAGCCAATCGGCAGGGTTTTATACCATGCAGGATGTGCTCGGGTTGCATGACCTGTAATGCGAAAGCGGCCACAAGGATGGCCGCTTTTTTTTCGTCTGTAGTCAGGAACAGGTATGCGATGGCTTGCTCTGTTTTGCATAAAATTTCAATTTGAGTGGGCATGAATTCTTGCGCGGACATTCTCTGAACCTGGTGTTGTTTTGTCTTTATTTTGGTGTGTTTCTTCTTGTTCTTAATTGTGGTCATCAAAAGGTTAAGTTATTTCCGATATTTTCTGCATTTTCACATGACTTTTTTGTTCTTCTGTTTGCTGGGTTTGTTGCAAACGGTTGCCTGAACATGCATCTCAACTTTACGCTGAAATTCGGTGAGAAAAGGTGTGCTTTCGCCGGGTTGGCTGGATAAGCGGTCTGTTTGGTCGATATTTTAAATTTAATTTTAACTGTTTGTTGACAGCTTGGACGTGGATCTCTAGAATGCGCGCAATTTGTCAAAAATCGGCTTGACTCGGTTTATGACTTTCTATGGAATAGGTAAATGCAATTTTATCTGTTTTATTTGCGTTTTTATGAAGATTGGAGGTTGTCTTGAGCAAATCGGCGCTGTTAGTCCTTGAAGATGGGACTGTATTCCACGGCGTATCCATCGGTGCAGATGGTTCGGCCGTTGGTGAAGTTGTTTTCAATACCTCGATGACGGGGTACCAGGAAATTCTCACTGACCCCTCTTATTCGCAACAGATCGTTACACTTACCTATCCCCACATTGGCAACACCGGAACCAACTCCGAAGACGAAGAATCGACTTCAATCCACGCGCAAGGCCTGGTGATTCGCGACCTCCCTCTGATTGCTTCAAATTTCCGCTCCCAACAGACCCTGTCTGATTATCTGAAATCCCAGAACATTGTCGGCATTGCTGATATTGATACCCGTAAACTGACCCGACTGCTGCGCGAGAAAGGTGCACAGAACGGCTGCATTATGGCTGGCGATAATCTGGACCCGGCACTGGCGCTGGAAAAAGCAAAAGCGTTCCCGGGTCTGAAAGGTATGGATCTGGCGAAAGTGGTGACGACCCAAGAAAGCTACAGCTGGACGCAAGGTTCATGGACGCTGGAAAATGGTCTGCCGGAAGCGAAAGATGCGAGCGAACTGCCATACCACGTGGTGGCATACGATTTTGGTGCTAAGCGAAATATCCTGCGCATGCTGGTCGACCGTGGCTGCCGCCTGACGGTGGTACCGGCTGAAACTTCAGCCGAAGAAGTCCTGGCGATGAATCCGGATGGCGTCTTTCTGTCGAACGGCCCGGGTGACCCTGAGCCATGTACTTACGCCATTGAAGCGACCCAAACCTTCCTGGACAAAGGTCTGCCAATTTTCGGTATCTGTCTGGGTCACCAGATTCTGGCACTGGCCAGCGGTGCGAAGACCGTGAAAATGAAATTCGGTCACCATGGTGCCAACCACCCGGTCAAAGATCTCGAGCGTGATGTGGTGATGATCACCAGTCAGAACCACGGTTTTGCGGCAGATGAAGAGACCCTGCCTGACAATCTGCGTGCCACACACAAATCGCTGTTCGATGGTTCCCTGCAGGGGATTCACCGGACTGACAAACCGGCTTTCAGCTTCCAGGGACACCCTGAAGCCAGCCCGGGTCCGCATGATGCGGCACCACTTTTTGACCACTTTATCGAACTGATTAAACAGCACAGCGCCTAAGCCGGAGTAGTAAAACGATGCCAAAACGTACTGACATACAAAGTGTTCTGATTCTGGGTGCCGGTCCAATTGTGATTGGTCAGGCCTGTGAGTTTGACTACTCAGGTGCTCAGGCCTGTAAAGCGCTGCGTGAAGAAGGCTACCGCGTCATCCTGGTGAACTCGAACCCGGCCACCATCATGACCGATCCGGAAATGGCGGATGCAACTTATATCGAGCCGATCCACTGGGAAGTTGTTCGTAAAATCATCGAAAAAGAACGTCCTGACGCGATCCTGCCAACCATGGGCGGTCAGACCGCACTGAACTGTGCACTGGATCTGGAGCGCCATGGTGTGCTGGCAGAATTCGGCGTTGAAATGATTGGTGCTACGGCGGATGCGATTGATAAAGCGGAAGACCGTTCCCGTTTCGATGCGGCGATGAAGTCCATTGGCCTGGAATGTCCGCGTGCTGATACCGCAAAAACCATGGAAGAAGCCTATGGCGTTCTGGAGATGGTGGGTTTCCCATGTATCATCCGCCCGTCATTCACCATGGGGGGTACCGGCGGTGGTATCGCTTATAACAAAGAAGAATTTGAAGAGATCTGCCGCCGTGGTCTGGATCTGTCACCAACCAATGAGCTGTTGATTGATGAGTCGCTGATTGGCTGGAAAGAATACGAGAT
Organism: Photobacterium galatheae; assembly: GCF_000695255.1. Lineage (GTDB taxonomy): Bacteria > Pseudomonadota > Gammaproteobacteria > Enterobacterales > Vibrionaceae > Photobacterium > Photobacterium galatheae. The sequence continues at coordinate 147,299 of NZ_JMIB01000032.1, forward strand.
GGAAGTGGTTCGTGATAAGAACGACAACTGCATCATCGTGTGTGCTATCGAAAACTTTGATCCAATGGGCATTCACACCGGTGACTCCATTACCGTTGCACCGGCGCAGACCCTGACGGACAAAGAATACCAGCTGATGCGTAATGCGTCTCTGGCTGTTCTGCGCGAAATTGGTGTAGAAACCGGTGGTTCCAACGTTCAGTTCGGGATTAACCCGAAAGATGGCCGGATGGTCATCATCGAGATGAACCCGCGTGTTTCCCGCTCTTCAGCGCTGGCATCGAAAGCAACCGGCTTCCCGATTGCGAAAGTTGCGGCCAAACTGGCCATCGGCTTCACCCTGGATGAGCTGATGAACGACATCACAGGTGGCGCGACGCCAGCTTCGTTTGAGCCGACCATCGACTATGTTGTCACGAAGATTCCACGCTTTAACTTTGAAAAATTTGCCGGTGCCAACGATCGTTTGACCACGCAGATGAAATCTGTGGGTGAAGTGATGGCCATCGGCCGTAACCAGCAGGAATCACTGCAAAAAGCATTGCGTGGCCTGGAAGTCGGTGCCAATGGTTTTGACGAGATGGTGGATCTGGACGATCCGGAAGCGCTGACTAAGATCCGCCACGAGCTGAAAGAAGCGGGTGCTGAGCGTATCTGGTATATCGCGGATGCTTTCCGTGCGGGCCTGTCTGTGGATGGTGTCTTCAACCTGACCAACATCGACCGCTGGTTCCTGGTTCAGATTGAAGAGCTGGTGAAGTTGGAAGTCAAAGTCAAAGAAGGTGGTTTTGCCGGTCTGACCGGTGACTTCCTGCGTCAGCTGAAGCGGAAAGGTTTCTCCGATGCCCGTCTGGCAAAACTGCTGGGTGTGGCGGAACTGGAAATTCGCAAAGAGCGTGACCGTCATAACATCCACCCGGTTTATAAGCGTGTGGATACCTGTGCGGCTGAGTTCTCTTCCGATACCGCTTACATGTACTCGTCTTACGATGAAGAGTGTGAAGCAAACCCGACTGACCGTGACAAAATCATGGTTCTGGGCGGTGGCCCGAACCGTATCGGTCAGGGGATTGAATTCGATTACTGCTGTGTACACGCTTCTCTGGCACTGCGTGAAGACGGTTACGAAACCATTATGGTGAACTGTAACCCAGAGACTGTTTCGACCGACTATGACACCTCAGACCGTCTGTACTTCGAGCCGGTGACGCTGGAAGATGTGCTGTCGATTGTGCGTGTCGAGAAGCCAAAAGGTGTGATTGTTCAGTACGGCGGTCAGACGCCGCTGAAACTGGCTCGTGCACTGGAAGCGGCCGGTGTGCCGATTATCGGCACCAGCCCGGATGCAATTGACCGTGCAGAAGACCGTGAGCGTTTCCAGGCGGCTGTTGAACGTCTTGGCCTGAAACAGCCAGAGAATGCGACCGTGACAACCATGGAGCAAGCAGTTGAGAAATCAAAAGAAATTGGTTTCCCGCTGGTGGTGCGTCCTTCGTATGTTCTGGGTGGTCGTGCGATGGAAATCGTTTACGATGAAGCCGATCTGCGTCGCTACTTTAACGAAGCTGTGAGTGTCTCGAACGAATCACCGGTGCTGCTGGATCGTTTCCTGGATGACGCAACCGAAGTTGATGTCGATGCGATTTGCGACGGTGAGCGCGTTGTGATTGGCGGGATCATGGAGCACATCGAACAAGCCGGTGTTCACTCGGGTGACTCCGCCTGTTCATTGCCTGCATATACCCTGAGTCAGGAAATTCAGGACGAAATGCGTCGTCAGGTTGAGAAGCTGGCATTTGAACTGGGTGTTCGTGGTCTGATGAATACGCAGTTTGCCGTGAAAGACAACGAAGTTTACCTGATTGAGGTGAACCCGCGGGCTGCGCGTACCGTGCCTTTCGTCTCGAAAGCGACCGGTGCACCGCTGGCGAAAATTGCGGCCCGTGTCATGGCCGGACAGTCACTGGAACAGCAGGGCTTTACCCAGGAAATCATTCCGCCTTACTACTCTGTGAAGGAAGTGGTACTGCCGTTTAATAAGTTCCCGGGTGTTGACCCGCTGCTTGGTCCTGAAATGCGCTCGACCGGTGAGGTGATGGGTGTGGGTGATACCTTTGCTGAAGCCTTTGCGAAAGCTGAATTGGGCTGTGGTAAAGAACATAGCCGTGAAAATGCGGGTCGGGCGCTGCTGTCTGTACGGAACAACGACAAGCGTCGTGTGGTTGACCTGGCTGCCAAACTGGTGAAACTGGGTTACGAGCTGGATGCTACGCATGGTACAGCAGTGATTCTGGGTGAAGCGGGCATTAACCCACGTCTGGTGAATAAGGTGCATGAAGGCCGTCCTCACATTCTTGACCGAATCAAGAACAATGAGTACAGCTACATCATCAACACCGCTGAAGGCCGTCAGGCGATTGAGGACTCTAAAGTCCTGCGCCGCGGTGCTCTGGCTGAGAAGGTAAACTACACCACCACGCTGAATGCTGCTTTTGCAACCTGTATGGCGCTGACTGCGGATGACCGCCACACAGTGACTTCTGTTCAGGAACTGCATGCGCGTTTGAAAAAAGCATAATCAGAAGATGCAGCATTGCATTGGATGACTGAGATTGGCCCCGGTATATACCGGGGCTTTTTTTGCCCCGGATTCCCCGCTCACCTCATTGTCAGGCACTGAACAGAGAAAATCTGGCTTGATCGTATTAATACTCATAACCTGATGTTTACATCATTCCACACTGCAAATGAGAGGAAGATTATACTTTTTTTGCTCCATCCCGCCTTTTTTTGTATCTCAATCAATCTGACCTAGTTTTGAAAACAGTAAGCGAATTTCTTTGATTCGCGGACCCGAAATCATTGAATCATACACGGTGCTGCCCGGTTATATCGTCGAGGGAGGCAGCACGAGATTGATAAATACAAAAAAAGGAAAGGTTATGTCTGAGGTCAGTTATTTAGAAGATGCATTTCACGGTTTATTACCTTACGAGCAGGATGAGATTGCTCAGTCATATATGAACTGTCTGGCGAAGGGTTTACCGGATAGTCAGGCCGAGTCGAAAAATATCCTGATTATCGGATGTGGTATCGCAGGGATGGTTTCAGCGGCTTTATTACGAAAAGCTGGCCACAAAGTCACGATTGTTGAAGCCAATACCCGGGTTGGCGGCCGGATCCGAACTTTTCGGAATACGCCGCAGAAACGTTACTTCGAAGATGATCGGCTGTCGGCTGAAGCCGGGGCAATGCGTATCCCGGATATGCATAAGCTGGTGCAGTACCTGATTGATTACACCGGCGTCGAGAAACAACTCTTTCTGAATAAAAGTATTTCGAGAAAAGATGCGCTGTCAGAAAAAATTCAGACTCCGGACCGGGATGCGCAGGGCAATGTTGACCTGTCTGATCTTGTAGCGACCGGGAATAACCTGATTCATGTCAACCGTCGTCATATTTTACGCAAAAACTATGAGCTGGAAGGCTCAGATATTAATGAATTGCTGAATTACGGTCTGGATGAACGGGAGAAATACGCAACGGCTTCGGAATTACTGGAGAAAGCCATTGGTGATTTGGTGAATCAGGTTCAGGCTGATCCGAAAACGGCGTGGCCAAAAATCATTGCGCAATATGGCGAGTACTCCATGCGACGGTTCCTGAAGGAAGCGGTCGTCGAGCTCAGTGGCGATGAACATTTGTCGGAAAATGCGCTGGAGATGATTGGCGTCATCGAGAATCTTGAATCCCGGATGTCCTATTCCTTTATTCAAAGCTTTATTGAACTGGCAATTATTCGTCCCGACACCGCCTTTTGGCTGGTCAAAGGCGGCACTGACAAGTTTACTCAGGCATTTTATGAGAAAGAAAATCTGGATGATGTCACTTATCTGAATCAGACCGTGAATGAACTTTATCTGTGTGAGACAACCGGAAAAGTCAGAATTAAAACCGAGGTGTCGCACGATATTGAATCCCGGCTTGAGCAGGACACTGCCGTCGCCCAACTTTTATCGGATCGCAGTTGGGATGAAGCGATTGTGACCATTCCGTTTTCCAGTTTCCGCATGGTTCAGGTCTGGCCTGAAATCAGCCAGGAGAAGCGTAAAGCCGTGCGTGAACTGCATTACGATGCTGCTACGAAAGTGCTGCTTGAGTTCAGGGAGCGTTTTTGGGAAACCAGAAATGACATTTATGGGGGTGGCTCCGTGACCGATCTGCCGAACCGTTTCATGTACTACCCAAGTGAGCGGATGGGCTCCAGCAAAGGCGGTGTGATGCTGGCGAGTTATTCCTGGGCAGATGATGCGCGGAAGTGGGACTCCATGTCTGATTACGAGCGCTACTGTTACGCCCTGAATAATGTCGCCATTGTGCATGCGGATCATGAGCCGGGCGCTGATTATGCCATCAGGGAAGCAGCTCAACAGAAAATCCGGGACCTCTGTGTGTTTGATCCGAAGAAATACAGAGATAACCAAGACAACATTGTCGGTGCTGCAACCGTGAGTTGGATGAATGATCCTTATGCCTTTGGTGAAGCTGCGATTTTCTACCCGGGGCAGCTGGATTTACTCCATAAAGCCATTATCCAGTCTGAGTGGCCGAGCACGGAAACCGGAAAAGCGCGACTTCACTTTGCCGGAGAGCATGCATCTCTGAAGCATGCCTGGATTGAAGGTGCGATTGAGTCGGCTGTCAATGCAGCATTGCTGGTCAATGAAAATGAGCTGCCGACGCTGAAGCGTGACTAAGGAGGTTGTATGGCGCGACTTCCTTATCTCGATGATTCGGCAGAATTATCTGACGAAACGCTGGCAGCTTATGAGCATATTGCAGCCAGCAGAGGCCACGTGTCCGGCGTTTTTGCGTTGCTTTTAAATTCCCCGAAAGCGGCAGAGCTGGTGGCTGATCTGGGGGGATTTTTACGCTTCGATTCCTGTCTGAAACCTGCGGTGAAAGAGTTGGTGATTCTGACAGCGCTGAGTGAAAACGCCTGCCAGTTTGAGTGGGGATTTCATGAAAAATTTGCGCAGCAGGCAGGGATATCACCGCAGGCTATAGAGGTGATTCGCAACCGGCGCTTACCAGACAAGGAACCTGAAATCAGCCCAATGGAACGGGATCTGGTGGCTTATGTTCGTCAGCTGTTGGTGTGCAAGCGAGTCAGTGACGTGTTGTTTGAAGCGCTTAAGACAAGATTTAATGTTCAGGAACTCACTGAAATTACATTAACCGCCGGTTACTACGCGATGGTTGCCAGCCTGCTGAACGCCGGAAACATTCAGGCAGCACCGGGCAACCCGACTTTACCTGAACCGGATGCGTCCAGCCTCAACGTCAATTGAGTCTCAATCACTAGCCGGTGTCTGTAGCACCGGCAAATTTTTATCTATCACTGATTTGGCGAAAGACTGTTGGGATCAGATGCATAGGGAGAGAAGCAATGTCTGTGAATTTAAATCAAACCAATATTGACTTGGATGATCCGAATTTTCGGTCTGTCTTTGCCAATTTGCAGGGAAATATTCTGAAGGGCCATGGCCGGGATTATGCGCGGCATGTCTTTTTCTGCTTGGGCTCGGATGAAGTCGCGAACCGGCAGTGGATATGGCAGATGTCGGAAAAGGTTACCTCTATGCTTGAGCAGGGTCAGCAGCATCAGGCGTTTAAACTTCAGGGGAAACATGACCACTTGTTCGTGAACCTGATGCTGAGTGCGTCTGGGTATCGCAAGCTCGGCATTCTCCGGGAGCAATGGCCGGATGACCCGGCGTTTCTCGCGGGGATGAAAGATTTAGACCAGCGGTATGACACATCGCCGCGCGGTGATCATAAGCCAACGGCGAATCCGCTCAATGATGATCTGTCTCAGTGGGAGTCAGATTTTTCTCAGGATTTGGATGGGATGCTGATTCTGGCACTTAGTGGTCCGCTGGCTGAGGCTGAAAAGGCGCTGACCGATTTAGTGGCAGAAGTGGCGCAGTCGCTTGATGGCATCGGGCATATTGCGGTGGTTCAGCATGGCCATGTGATGCGCAATGACAAGCAGCAGGTGATTGAACATTTTGGCTTTGTGGATGGTGTCAGCAATCCGAAGTTTCTCTTTTCCGAACTCACGGAAGAATACCGCAATGGCGGGTACAGTAACAATGATCCCAGTGCACCGCTGAACTTGGTGATGGTGCCGGATCCGGGCGGGGATCATGCCAGTTTTGGTACTTATGTGGTCTATCGTAAGCTTCAGCAGAATATCAAAGGATTCTGGCAACGGGCGGATATGCTGGCTAATACCCTGTCAGAAAATGCCGACCGGAAAATTTCGGCGGAATATGCAGGGGCACTGTGTGTCGGTCGCTTTCAGGACGGGACACCCATCAGTGAGCAGTCGGGGGATGGCTGGACCAACCTGTTCAACAACTTCAATTTTGACGACGATGCTGAGGGCTTGAAGTGCCCACTGCATGCGCATGTCAGAAAAACAAACCCCAGAGGCGACACGGTGCGCCAGTTTAATTCGCCGCCAACCATTGAGCGGAGCCGCCGCATTGTGCGCAGAGGGATCAGCTTTGGTGAGACGGAGCGTCATCCGGCACAGGAGTGGACCGAAGCCGGGCTGCTGTTTCTGAGCTTTCAGGCCAGTATTGTTGATCAGTTTATTTTCATGCAGCACACCTGGTGTAACAGCGAAAAGTTTCTGCATGAAGATGTCGGGTTAGATCCTTTGGTCGGGCAGTTGAAAGCAACTGAGGTGCCGAAACCGCAATCCTGGTCGAAAGGTTGGGGAAGCCCGACAGCAGAACAAGTTTCGTTTAGCTTCTCCGGTGTTGTCCGGATGAAGGGCGGCGAATACTTCTTTATGCCCAGTCTTCACTTCCTGAAAAATTTGCCTGTGTGAGGGGAGGTCAGATGCAATACGAACAGCAAAAAACATCTGCCAAAGAAAAAACATCCGTCGCCAAATATGTCCTTGAGACCATCCGGGCCAATGGTGTTGATCATGTGTTTATGGTGCCCGGCGGAGTGATTGACCCATTTCTGAATCAGTTTGGGACGGGAGAAAATGACGTCAAAGCCATAGTGGCAGCCAGTGAGGCGGGCGCGGCTTATATGGCGGACGGATACGCCAGAGCAAGCGGTCAGTTTGGCGTGTGTATGGGGATTGGTGGCCCGGGAACGGCCAACATGGTTGGTCCTTTGGCGGCGGCCTGCACCGATGAGTCGCCTGTGTTAGTGCTGGCCGGAGAGGTGCCGACTGAATGGAGTGGTCGGGGCGGTTTCCAGGATGCCAGCGAAGCTGGGTTGAATGATGTCCGGATGCTGAGTTCGGTCACGGAAATGGCGCTGAAAGTTCCGGAAGCACAGATGGTGCCCCATCTGCTGGACCGGGCGCTCAGAACCATGCTGGGCCAGGAGCTTAAGCCCGTCAGTCTGAGTTTTCCGAAACAAATTCAGACTCAGGACATCGATATACAGTCCCATCCCATCAAAGCCTTGCATGATGTCTCGCGAACACCTCGGGCATTTGATTTGTCCGGGGCAGAACAGCTCTGCGAGGGATTGATTGAAGCCAGTCAGGCCGGTCAAGCCAATGTCACGATTTTAGTGGGGAGTGGTGCCGTGCGTTCAGAAGCGACTCAGGCACTGATTCAGTTTGCGGAAAGGTATCAGATCCCGGTTGCAACGACGTTGAAAGCGAAAGGTGTGTTTCCTGAAAATCATCCCTTATCCCTGGGAGTGTTTGGCTATTCGGGGACTCGGCACTCAACATTAGCCTTGTTGCATCAGCGTGCATCGGGTGCGTCTCAGTCGGAGACGGAGGGGAATCAATTACTACTTGTGCTGGGTTCGAGCATGAATCAGCGAGACACCATGCGCTGGGACCAGGGGTTGCAGCCAGAGGCCGGAATCTATCAGGTCGATCTGGATATCAGCATGTTCGGCAAGAATTTTCCGGTTGATGTACCGGTTCAGGGAGACGTGACCGCGGTATTAAGCTGGTTACTGGAAAAAGAGCAGGAAGCGCGGTTGCTGCCACTTCGGGAAATGAATCATCAACGCCAGCAGTGGCTGGCATCCATTATCTCTCAGCCTCGCTTTTATGAGCCGGAATATCTGGTGAGTGATGCGAGCCCGATGAACCCGGCCCGGGTGATCGCCGAGCTTCAGAAGATAGCGCCGCAAGATACAGTGATCATTGGTGACTCCGGTGCGCATCGGGCATTTGCCGGGCATTACTGGCAATCTCATGGTCCAAGGCAGTATCTGACAGCGACGGCGCTTGCCCCAATGGGCTGGGCGATTCCGGCAGGTGTGGGTGCCAAGGTGGCCAGGCCGGACCATCCTTGCGTGGTGATTACTGGTGATGGCTGCATGTTGATGAACGGAATTGAAATTCAGACGGCAGCCCGTCATCAGTTGCCCCTGATTGTTCTGGTGATCAACAACAGCGCTCTGGGGAACGTTTTTCTGCGGGCTGAAACGGCGAATGCAAAGGAACTGACCTCTCTGAGTACCCATGACTGGGCGGCTTTTTCACGGTCATTAGGCGGTGATGGCATCATTGTCGAACATCCGGATGCACTGGCGAATGCTTTTGAATTGGCCTTGGCTGCCAAAGGGCCATTTGTGATTGATGCGCGGTGTGATCCGAACATTCTGACGCCGGTGAATCCGTGGCGTCAGGAACTGGATCATCCGGATTGGGCTGAAACCTGATCGCGGCTCACGATTCGTTTGGAGACATTCGCAGGAAACAGTGACAGGAAACGGAGAATACAATGGCGACATTACCTCTGAAAGAAAGAGCCGATCTGGATGCACAGGGAAAGGCCATCTACGATACCCTGATTGGCCCTCGGGATGGGCTGTCGGGCATGTACCGCACCTTGATGAATCATCCGGTTCTGGCGCAACATTTGGGCCAGCTCGGCACTTATGTACGGTATGAAAGTGAGTTAGCCGGTGACCTTCGGGAGTTGGGCATTCTTGCGACGGCACGCTGTCTTGGGGCGCCTTTTGTGTGGGAAAAGCATATTGCCCCCGCGGAACGTGCAGGATTGCCCGGTCATGTGATTCATCAGGTGCTGGAAGGCGATTTGGCTACAGCAGAGATGAAGCCTCTTTATCTTTATACCTGGCAGGTCGCTCAGGATGTGGTGTATCAGCGAAGCATTGCTGAGAAAACGCAGCAGGCTTTGATTGAAGAGATCGGTGTGAAAGGTTTGCTGGATTTAGTGATTTCCTGTGGGATGTACCGCATGGTGTCTTCGGTTGTGTTTTCATTTGATGTGCCGCTCCCGGAAGCGGGGGAACCGCCTTTTTGATGGCAATGGATTTATCAGAGCGATGAACAGGTAGGTTTTTTCAGCACGCTCAGCAGCCGCTCAGATATTCCTGAGCGGCTGCTGACTTTCAGGTTTTTTCCCCTCTAAAACGCGTTGTACAGTTCGGTGTAGAGTGTGCGTTCGAACTGGGTAATTTCCGGATCAATGGCCGGAGCATCTTCCGATTTTTCCGGAGGCAGATAGTTGGTGACAAACTGGACTACCAGCAAGGGTTTGCCCGATTTGGCTGTCATGACGCCAGCAAGGTTAAAGGTGCCATACAACGAACCTGATTTTGCGGCAAGGTGCTGTTTAATCGGCGCCTGACGCACACTCTGGCGGTAGCGCAGTGTGCCGGTTAACCCGGCAACCGGCAGATCCTTCATCAGTCCGAGGCTGTCATCATGCTGATAAATGTAAGTGATCACTTTCATCATATCGCTGGCCATGATTCGGTTGTCTCGAGATAAGCCTGAACCATCAGCCAGAACCGCGAATTCCAAATCAATCCCGGTATGTGCTTTGATGATGGTTTTGATGGCTTTGGTGCCATTCCGAAAGCTGCCGGGTTGTTCGTAGTAGCGTTGTCCCAGTGTTTTGGCCAGATTGTCAGCGATCAGGTTATCGGAATCTTCCAGCATGACCTTGAGCAGGGCAGGCAGTGTCTCTGAGTGGTGGCTGATCAGGGGGACGCCTTTTGCTGTGTCGTTGCGCATGATGTCGCCTTTGAAACGGATCCCGGCTCGTTTCAGTTCCTGTTGGAGGACGTTGCGAACATAAGCTTCCGTGTCGACGACTGCGAAATTCAGTGGTAATGGTTTATCCCGTTGGGGGAGGCAACCACTGAGCTGGTAGTGGTTTCCGGGCTGAGTCTGGAGTTCCAGAGCACAAAATTCAGTCTTTTGCTGGGCCTTGCTGACGACTTTCGCCCGGCTGGTTGCAGTAATTGGCTGGTGGGACGGTACATGCAGTCGGGTGAACTGCCCCAAGGATTGATCACTGTACAGTGCCGCCTGAACGCAGTTGTGCTCCAGTGTGATGCTGCTAGAAGGGGCGCTGTAGCAGACTCCCAGGCTGTCCCAGGGCCATCCCGGGGCTTGTTCATAGCCGGTAAACTGACTGCCGTTGAGGTAGATATTACCGGTGATACGGCGAACTCCTTTTGACTTGAGCTGCTGGAGCATCGCAGTCAGGTCGCTGCGAGACAGGGTTGGATCACCGCTGAATCTGAAGATGAAGTCCTGATCTTGCTGTTCTATTTGAGTGGTAAACCGGAAATCATTGCCCAGGTATAACTTGGCGGCCAGTGCTGTCAGTAACTTTTGGGTACTGGCTGGTGCCTGCAGCTGTTCGGCACGCTGGCTAAAGACGGTTGTCCCGCTCGACGGGTCCGTGATGATTAAAGCCAGGTCGTGACCCTGAGGTAACGCTTCAATCGCGGGGCCGGGAGAAAAATCGGCCCAGACCGGATGACTGAATGTGAGTGAAGCTAATAAAAAGCCTGTTATTTTTTTCATCTTGGTTGAGCTACTGAGAAATTGAACTGGGAATCATAGGAAGTAAGAGGGCCGGGCGGCAATAAAAGTTCGTTAATATCTTGCAAGATCTGACGATTCGACGAGAAAGCAACCGCAGGAAGCTTCCAGACTTCCCCTTACGTCGCCCAGAATCACGTCAGGATCGCGAAGAAAAAGTGACTTTTTCGGAGTCTTCGTCAGAACCGAGTTACAGAGGTTGCATCCGGGGCAGAGTATTAGGTATCTTGTGGGGCAGAAAAGCAGTTTCTTCTATTTATGTGTTAGCCCAGACTTGTGCTGGGCTGGCTTTTTTTTGTCCGAAAAGCAATCCCGCTTTTTTGGCGTTTCGAGGTAGATAATTTTATGGAAAAGATCCCAATGACAGTCCGCGGCGAACAGCAGCTGCGTCAAGAGCTGGACGCCTTGATGAAACGTCGTCCACTGATTTCTGAGGCCATCGCTGAAGCTCGAGAGCTGGGCGATCTGAAAGAAAATGCTGAATACCATGCTGCTCGAGAGGAGCAGGGGATCTGCGAAGCCCAGATTCGTGATATTGAATATAAACTCTCTGTTGCGCAGGTGATTGATGTCACCAAAATGACCAATCACGGTAAAGTCATTTTTGGTGCGACTGTGACCTTGTTTGACGTCAATACAGATGAGGAAGTCACTTATTGTATTGTGGGTGATGACGAAGCCGACATTAAACGTGGTCTGATTTCTGTGAATTCACCGATTGCCCGGGGGCTGATTGGCAAACAGGAAGGCGATGAAGTCAGTATTGTGACGCCTGGCGGCAACAAAGAGTTCGAGATCGAGAAGGTCGAGTACATTTAAGCGGCAGGGCCGGCAGGTTTATTGTTAAAAAATGTAACAGTTGCCGGGCCTTGAACGATAAAAAAGGCCGCATTGGCGGCCTTTTTTATTTACGTGGAAGTTCGATTTTTCGATCTTCAGACTGACGGTACAGCACCAGAATATTCCCGATGACCTGTACTTTTTCTGCCTGAGTTTCACGCACAATGGCTTCGACGATCAGTTGCTTGGTTTCACGCTCTTCCGCAGCAACTTTGACTTTGATCAGCTCGTGGTGAGACAGGGCCAGTTCGATTTCTGACAGCACGGCTTCAGTCAGGCCGTTTGCCCCCATCAGGACAACAGGCTTCAGGCTGTGAGCAAGGCCTTTGAGGTATTGCTTCTGTTTGGTGCTTAGGTTCATGGTGACTCAATATCTATAACAAGGGTTGAAAACAGGGTATTCTAACGCCATCTAGTCAATATGACTAACGTTGTTTCGTTACGCTGGTGTTCCTGCCAACTCTGGGCCACAGTAAAAGTAGTACAGCTGAACCAGAACGGGAACTATCGGTCGCTGAGTGTAATCGCATTGGGTAATGCATGAGTAAAAAGAAACATTCAGCCAGCTCTGGACGCTGGCTGAAAGAGCATTTTGATGATAAGTATGTCCTGGAGGCCCAAAAGAAGGGCTATCGTTCCCGAGCTATTTTTAAACTGGAGGAAATCCAGAACAAAGATAAGTTATTAAAACCAGGAATGACCGTTGTTGACTTGGGTGCTGCACCGGGTGGTTGGTCACAGTATGCGGCTGACATTGTCGGAGATACAGGGCAAGTGATTGCTTGTGATATCCTGCCGATGGATTCCTTACCCGGGGTGAGTTTTCTGCAGGGTGACTTTCGTGAAGAAGCGGTGCTGGATGCGTTGCTTGAGCGGATTCAACCGGATATGGTTGATGTTGTGCTGTCTGATATGGCGCCTAACATGAGCGGAAATCTGGCCTCGGATCAACCTAGAGCAATGTATCTTGTTGAACTAGCATTAGATATGTGCAGGCAAGTTCTTGCACCGAATGGATGCTTTGCAGTCAAAGTCTTCCAGGGTGAAGGCTTTGATCAGTATCTGGCCGAAGTGCGCAGTATGTTCAAGGTGGTCAAAATCCGTAAACCAGACTCATCCAGGGATCGCTCCCGGGAAGTCTATATTGTGGCTACAGGTTATAAACTGTAGTACCCTACATTCATCTTTAAAGTTATCGCGAGGTTAACACCTTGAGTGACATGGCAAAAAACTTGATTTTGTGGTTAGTCATCGCCGTGGTGCTGATGTCTGTTTTTCAGAGCTTCGGTCCGGGAGATAGTGCTGGCCGTCAAGTCGACTATACGACTTTTGTCCGGGAAATCGGTCAGGATCAGATTAGGGAAGTACGATTCAATGATCGTGAGATCACGGTGTTCAAGCGTGATAACACCCGTTATGTGACTTATCTGCCTGTCCTGAATGACCAGAAATTGCTGGACGACCTGATTAATGCAAACGTAAAAGTGGTTGGGACACCACCGGAAGAACCAAGTCTTCTGGCTTCTATCTTTATCTCCTGGTTCCCAATGCTATTGCTGATTGGGGTATGGATATTCTTTATGCGCCAGATGCAGGGCGGCGGTGGCAAAGGCGCCATGTCGTTCGGCAAATCGAAAGCGCGCATGATGAGTGAAGATCAAATTAAAACGACCTTCAACGATGTTGCTGGCTGTGATGAAGCCAAAGAAGATGTGAAAGAGCTGGTGGATTACCTGCGCGATCCAAGCCGATTCCAGAAACTGGGCGGTAAAATCCCGACAGGTGTTCTGATGGTTGGTCCTCCAGGTACGGGTAAAACCCTGCTTGCGAAAGCCATCGCAGGTGAAGCGAAAGTACCTTTCTTTACCATTTCTGGTTCTGACTTTGTTGAAATGTTCGTGGGTGTGGGTGCATCTCGTGTCCGTGACATGTTTGATCAGGCGAAGAAAGCAGCACCTTGTATTATCTTCATCGATGAGATTGATGCTGTCGGTCGTCAGCGTGGTGCCGGTGTTGGTGGTGGTCACGATGAACGTGAACAAACACTGAACCAGATGCTGGTCGAAATGGATGGTTTCGAAGGTCATGAAGGGATCATTGTGATCGCGGCGACCAACCGCCCTGATGTGCTGGACCCTGCGCTGTTGCGTCCTGGACGTTTTGACCGTCAAGTTGTTGTTGGTCTGCCGGATGTGCGTGGTCGTGAACAAATCCTGAAAGTGCACATGCGTAAAGTGCCGCTGGATAACGATGTAGAGCCGTCTCTGATTGCGCGTGGTACCCCAGGCTTCTCGGGTGCTGATCTGGCAAACCTGGTAAACGAAGCAGCATTGTTCGCGGCACGCGGGAACAAACGCACTGTTTCTATGGTGGAATTCGAACTGGCGAAAGACAAAATCATGATGGGCGCAGAGCGTAAATCGATGGTGATGTCTGAAGAGCAGAAAGAATCGACGGCCTATCACGAAGCGGGCCACGCCATTATTGGTCGATTGGTTCCGGATCATGACCCAGTGTACAAAGTGTCGATCATTCCACGTGGCCGTGCGCTGGGTGTCACCATGTACCTGCCTGAGCAAGATCGTGTCAGTCACTCCAAAGAGTATCTGGAATCTATGATTTCCAGCCTGTACGGCGGTCGTCTTGCTGAAGAGTTGATCTACGGGGTGGAAAAAGTTTCGACGGGTGCTTCGAACGATATCGAACGAGCAACAGACATTGCCCGTAAGATGGTGACACAGTGGGGCTTCTCAGACAAACTGGGTCCGCTGCTGTATGCAGAAGATGAAGGTGAAGTCTTCCTGGGTCGTTCGGTGACGAAGACGAAGCACATGTCTGAAGATACTGCACGAGCTATTGATGAAGAAGTGCGTGCCATTATCGATCGCAATTACGAGCGAGCCAGAGAGATCCTGGTCAGCAACATGGACATTCTTCATTCAATGAAAGATGCATTGATGAAGTATGAAACCATTGATGCAGGTCAGTTGGATGACCTGATGGGACGGAAATCTGAGATCCGTGCACCCAAAGGCTGGGGCGATAAAGACGATACACTGAAGTCGGATACGACGGAAAGCGACAGTCAAGCCAGTGTTGATGCGAAAGATGCGGGCAAGCCGGCTGAAAAGCCTGAACAGGTACAGCCGCATCATAGTGAAGAAAATGATAAGCCGCAGGCATAATGTCTGACGGTCAGTTCAAAACCCCGGGGTAACTCGGGGTTTTTTGTTTCTGCGCCTGAATTTTATATGGAAACAAATGAGCCCTGTGTTGCTATCACAGGGCTTCTTTGGTAGGAGTAATGGGCCTTGTTATTGAAAAGCAAAGAGAAAACACTGGATCTTTCTTACCCGCATACCATGGGCATTTTGAATTTTACGCCGGATTCCTTTTCTGATGGGGGGCAATTCAATCAATTAGATAGTGCGTTGCGTCATGTGGAAGAGATGTTGGCTGTCGGCACCAGTTTCATTGATATTGGTGGTGAATCGACACGTCCGGGAGCCGCAGAAGTTTCCGTACAGGAAGAACTTGAACGGGTGGTGCCTGTTGTTGAAGCGATTCGCCAGCGTTTTGACTGCTGGATTTCTGTCGATACCAGTAAAGCTGACGTGATGACGGAGTCTGTTAAGGCGGGGGCTGATCTGATCAATGATATCCGTGCATTGCGTGAGCCTGGTGCCATGGCAGCCGCAGCGAGTGCAGGCGTGCCGATTTGCTTAATGCATATGCAGGGCCAACCGCGTACAATGCAGCAGCAGCCACATTATGATGATCTGTTGACGGATGTGGAAAATTTCCTTGCAGAGCGGGTTCAGGCCTGTGAACAGGCTGGAATTCAACGTGATCAACTGATTTTGGA
Organism: Photobacterium galatheae; assembly: GCF_000695255.1. Classification (GTDB taxonomy): domain Bacteria; phylum Pseudomonadota; class Gammaproteobacteria; order Enterobacterales; family Vibrionaceae; genus Photobacterium; species Photobacterium galatheae. Next base: position 162,868 of record NZ_JMIB01000032.1, read on the forward strand.
CCCGGGATTCGGTTTCGGAAAAACCCTGGAACACAACTATCAGTTGCTGGCGCATTTGGATAAATTTCACCAGTTTGGTTTACCGATGCTAGTGGGAATGTCCAGAAAATCAATGGTTTGTAAATTATTAGATAAAACACCTGTGGAAGCGTTGGCCGGAAGCCTTGCATGTGCTTCCATTGCGGCGATGAAGGGCGCCCAGATTATCCGGGTCCATGACACGCGAGAAACGCAAGATGTACTGGCTGTCTGCCGGATGACGTTGGCGCAGGCAAAATAAAGAGCTAGGAGCTATTTTTCATGGCTGAACGTAAATATTTTGGTACTGATGGTGTCCGTGGCCGTGTTGGTCAGTCACCAATCACCCCAGAGTTTGTTTTGAAACTGGGTTGGGCTGCTGGCCGGGTGCTGTCTCAGCAGGGCACCAAAAAAGTGATTATTGGAAAAGATACCCGTATTTCGGGATATATGCTGGAATCAGCGCTGGAAGCAGGACTGGCGGCTGCAGGGTTACAGGCTGCGTTTACTGGCCCGATGCCAACCCCAGCGGTCGCTTATCTGACGCGTACTTTTCGCGCAGAAGCCGGTATCGTGATTTCTGCTTCACATAATCCGTATTACGATAACGGCATCAAGTTTTTCTCTTCTGAGGGGACAAAGCTGCCAGATGAAGTAGAAGCGTTGATTGAAGCGGAACTGGATAAAGAACTTGTCTGCGTTGAGTCAGCCAGTTTGGGGAAAGCAACGCGCATCAACGATGCAGCGGGTCGTTATATTGAATTCTGTAAAGGTACTTTCCCGTCGCATCTGAGCCTTGCAGGTTACAAGATTATTGTTGACTGTGCCCATGGTGCCACTTATCACATTGCGCCGAACGTGTTCCGTGAATTGGGCGCAGAAGTTTTGACCATTGGCTGTGCGCCAGACGGGATCAATATTAACGCCGAAGTCGGTGCGACCGATGTTCGCGCGTTACAGGCCAAAGTGGTCGAGGAAAATGCTCATTTCGGTATTGCCCTGGATGGTGACGGTGATCGTGTCATCATGGTTGATAACGAAGGCAATAAAATTGACGGTGATCAGATTGCCTACATTATTGCCCGTCACGCACAGCGGCGTGGTGAATTGAAAGGCGGCGTGGTTGGTACTCTGATGACCAACCTGGGCATGGAACTGGCGTTAAAAGCGTTGGATATTCCATTTGTGCGTGCGAAAGTCGGCGATCGTTATGTGATGGAAGAGCTGATCAAGCATGATTGGAGCATTGGTGCAGAGAATTCTGGCCATGTGATTATTTTGGACAAAGTGACCACTGGCGACGGTATTGTGGCCGGATTGCAGGTCATGGAAGCGATGGTCAGCAGCCAACAGTCACTGAAGCAATTGTGCGAAGGCCTGACCATGTTCCCGCAGGTGCTGGAAAATGTCCGGTTCTCAGGAGAGAGCAACCCGCTGGAATCTGAAGTGGTGCTGGACGCACAAAGAGCCGCAGAAGCCAAGTTGGGTGAACGTGGCCGAGTCCTACTGCGTAAGTCTGGGACTGAGCCATTGATCCGTGTGATGGTTGAAGGCGAAGACGATACGCTGGTTCGGGAATCCGCGCTGGCGATTGCACAAGCCGTGAAAGACAACTGCTAAAGCGCTGCTCTGAAAGGGATTCCGGCCAGCAGCAGCTGAGCCGGAGTCTTGAATGGTAAAACTGATTATTTATTGCCCAAGCGATTCGCCAATTGCGACATTCTTGGAAAAATCACTTGTCACACATGTCGGCATTCGCTAGTATTCCCTCGCTCCTGACGAAGGGGTGCGCTGGCACTGCTCTCGCAAAGCCGGCACAACAATATGGAACATAGGTGGAACCCATGTACGAAATTCTACTTGTGATTTATCTGTTGGCTGCGCTTGGTGTAATTGGCCTGGTTCTGGTTCAACAAGGTAAAGGCGCAGATATGGGAGCCTCATTTGGGGCTGGTGCATCAGGAACATTATTTGGTGCCAGCGGCTCTGGAAATTTTCTGACCCGAATGACTGCAATTTTTGCAACCGTATTTTTTGTGATCAGCTTGATTCTGGGCAACATGAGTTCAAAACAAGCGGATACAACCAGTGGCTGGGAAGACTTAAGTGCTCCAGCACAGCAAGAACAACCTGTTGAAAAAACTGAGCAAGCGCCTGTAAATAGCGACATTCCTCAGTAATCAATAGATTTGCCGAGATGGTGAAATTGGTAGACACGCTAGCATGAGGTGCTAGTGCCGCAAGGTGTAGGGGTTCAAGTCCCCTTCTCGGCACCATTATTTCAGTTACTTGAAAGAGTAACAACTGAGAGATATAATCGCTCTCAGAATTACGGACGCGGGGTGGAGCAGCTTGGTAGCTCGTCGGGCTCATAACCCGAAGGTCGTCGGTTCAAATCCGGCCCCCGCAACCAA
>NZ_JMIB01000033.1 GCF_000695255.1 Photobacterium galatheae
CCTCAGGGGCTTTTCCGTTTTAGGGCAGAGACATGAGCAAACAATCCTTTCTATCCGCCAGTGTTGTGCTGGCACTCAGTGCAGCACCGGCCAGCGGGGCCATTCATCTCCTGTCGGATGCTGTGAAGGTGGATACCCACAGCAGCAGTAAACGCAGTGTTGTCACCATTACCCGAACCGGCAAATTTAACGATCCGCGTTATGGCGAATTCGAACTGACCCAGCAAATGTTCGATGACCTGGTCAAAAACTTCAACGAGAACGTCTATGGCCAGGAAATCAACATCGACATTGCGCACCAGCCTGAAAATGGTGCCGGGGCGGTGGTGCGTCGCCTGTTTACCGACCGCGGTCGATTACGTGCAGAGGTGGAGTGGTACGAACTCGGCATAAGCAAAGTTACCAAAGAAGGCTTTAAATACCTGAGCGCCGAAATTCATCCCAATTACGTCAGTAACGAGCAGGGGCAGAACGGCCAGTATCAGGAATTTGGCCCAACGCTGCTGGGCGCCGGGCTGGTCACACGGCCATGCATCAAAAACCTCGACAAAATCGAGCTGAGCGAAGCCAGCCTGCACGATTGCCCAACCTACCTTTCCGAGTCACTGGCGAATAAATTCTCTGAGGAACGACAAACAATGTGGGAACAACTGATCGCACTGTTCGAA
>NZ_JMIB01000034.1 GCF_000695255.1 Photobacterium galatheae
TGTCGCTCCAAATTAAAAGGTTGTCATCGTGCCTGACGATGAAAAGAGATGCGACACTAGCTCAGTTGGATAAGCGCAGCTTGCCAAGATTGAGGTCACGCTAGCTCCTTGAAGATCAGGAACCTCGTGTGTCGCTCCAAATTGAAAAGCTGTCATCGTGCCTGACGATGAAAAGAGATGCGACACTAGCTCAGTTGGTAGAGCGCAACCTTGCCAAGGTTGAGGTCACGAGTTCGAACCTCGTGTGTCGCTCCAAATTAAAAGGCTGTCATCGTGCCTGACGATGAAAAGAGATGCGACACTCACTCAGTTGGATAAGCGCAGCTTGTCAAGATTGAGGTCACGCTAGCTCCTTGAAGATCAGGAACCTCGTGTGTCGCTCCAAATTTCCTAGGTGATAGGATACTCTCAGTTTGAGTAATTCAAATCTGTAGAATCAAAACCATTACTGTGAAGTAATAGTCTTTGAGGCCAGTTGAACTTTGCCTCGTGAGGTTCAACAGGACAATGTCCAGGCCACCTCAGCTCATGACAGTATTTATGAGCATTAATCAACATCATCCGAAATCAGTGAAAGCAGCCGTAAGGTTGTTTTTTTTGTCTGAGAAGAAGATGCTCTGTACTCCCATACTGAGAAGTATTGGCGACCATCAATGATGAAAATCAAAGCAAGAGAATGCCTGGGCTATCCAGCTGCTTTGATCACGACTCAAAATCCAGTGCACTGAATCTGAGCAGTATTTTTGCTTAGAGGATTGCTGCAAACACATCCCGATCGTTTCGTTGCATAGTATGATGCACAGACTTATCCACATCTTTTAGCCTGTGGGTAAGTTGGTTGATTACATGTGCTGTCTTCTTGTGTATAACTCTGTGTACTTCTAAAGATATCCCCATTATCCCAAGAGATGTAGAAATCCATCAACATGGCAATATGTTGTTTTTATTGGGTTTTTATTGTCTCATTCCTAGGTTGTAAACAGCCTGATCATATAATGATCATAGTGAATAACATTATTTTAGGGATTGCTGGTGGGTTGTGCTTAATAACCAGTGTTCAGAACCAAAATGGTGCAAATGAAATTGTTTTCCACATACAAGAAAGGCTGATCAGGATCGCGTTTTGTAGCCCGTGACTCTCCCTGAGGCAAGTGCGGAGTTCGTTGAAGATTAGGCGTCGCGAGGGAGGCCTTTCTCTACAATGCGGATCAGGCGTTTGGTTTTGTTCGGCAGAATATCGACGCTGGCGGCCGCACGTTTCTCCTGCTGGCGAGTAATGGCCCAGTCAAGATGTTCATCCAGCATGCTGTCCAATCCTTTGCGTTCAATGAGTGCGTCAAGTAGCGACGGGTCGTAAGGTGCATTGCCAATTGCGACGCTGAGGTTTCGGAGCCACTTGATATGGCCGATACGCCGGATGGCTGAGCCTTCAGTCTGTTTCTGAAATGTCGCCTCATCCCATTGGAACAGGGTAAGCAAGTCTTGCTGATAAAGTTGTGGCCGGCAATGGTAGTCCTGCTCGCTTGTGACATCTGCTGCCCGGTTATAGGGGCAGACTAACTGGCAGTCATCACAACCGTAAATCCGGTTGCCCATAGCCTCACGAAATTCTTCAGGGATGACGCCATCCAGCTCAATGGTCAGGTAAGAGATACAACGACGCGCATCAATCACCCCTTCGGCCACAATGGCCTGAGTTGGGCAACTGGTCATACAGGCGACACATTTCCCGCATTGATTCTCAACGGGGCCATCGACTGGCAATGGTAGATCAATCAGCAGTTCGCCAAGAAAAAACCAGGAACCAGCATCTTCACTGAGAATTAATGAATGTTTGCCAGTCCAGCCTAATCCTGCTTTTTCCGCTAATGGTCGTTCCAGGATCGGGGCGGAATCAACGAAAGGCCGGTAACCAAAGCTTCCTACGGCCTGTTCAATTTTCTGCCCAAGCTGTTTGAGGCGGTTGCGGACCAGTTTGTGATAGTCACGGCCCAGCGCATACCGGCTGATGTAGGCTTGATGAGGTTGTTTCAGGGTTTGGGCAAATCCGGCTTCCGGTGGCAGATAATTCATTCGCACACTGATCACCCGGACGGTCCCCGGCAGTAGTTCGGCAGGGCGGGCGCGCATCATGCCATGACGGGCCATCCAGTCCATCTCACCATGGTATCCGGCATCCAGCCAGCGTTGGAGCTGTGCTTCATGCTTCGACAGGTCTACATCGCAGATCCCAACATGCTGAAAACCGAGCGCTTTGCCCCATTGTTTGATATCGCTGGCCAGTTGCTGGAAGTCGAGGGTCATGGTGATGCCGTCTGATGGATAAATCGGGGGCCGGAGTGTAGCACAGTTCGGACCGGGAAAAATAATTCGGAGTGGTGAAAAATAACGCACCGGTCGTTGTGCCTTTTTGCGCTTTTCGGCACTATTTTAGAGTATACGTCTGAGATGGCGTGTCCCTTTCAACAGATAATCACCGGGAAACCATTGAGATGACACATCAGCGCTTACCGCAGATCGCTTTTCGTGCCGCGCAGGTCCGTCAGGGAGAACAGGCGGCTGCACGACAATTGGGGTGGCCCATGTATCAGCTGATGGAAAGTGCCGGGACGGCGGTGTATGAGCATCTCCGCAGTACTTATCCGACAGTGCGTCATCTGCTGGTGTGCTGTGGCGGAGGGAACAATGGTGGCGATGGTTATATTGTGGCACGTCTGGCAAGGTTGCATGGCTTGCGAGTGACGCTTTGGCAGCTCGGTGATGCAGCCCGCTTGCAGGGGGATGCGGCTACGGCAAGGGATGCATGGTTGGCTTGTGGCGGGATCATTCAATCTCCTCAGACGATGATACCGGCCGAAACCGAGGTGATTGTGGATGCGTTGCTCGGAACTGGCCTGAGTGGTGCAGTCCGGCCTGATGCAGCGGCATTGATCGGCACCATTAATGTGACCGGAAAGCCGGTGGTGGCTGTGGATATTCCCTCGGGTCTCTGTGCCGATACCGGTCGCTGTCTGGGCGAAACGGTTCAGGCACATCAGACGGTGACTTTGATTGGTGTGAAACGGGGATTGCTGACCGGACAGGCTGCACAGTACCGGGGAGAGCTGATTTTTGCCGGTCTGGGCGCCGAGACAGCTCTGAAACAGGCCGTGCAATCTGAAGTCAGCATTATTCAGTCGTCTGAGATTCAAGACCTGTTACCGCCCAGAGCTCGAACGGCTCACAAGGGCAGCAATGGCCGGGTTCTGTGTGTGGGAGGGAATCAGGGGATGGGCGGTGCGATTCGCCTGGCCTCGGAAGCCAGCGCCCGCAGTGGTGCCGGTCTGACCGCTGCCACCACACATGCTGACAATGTGCTGGCAATTCTGACCGCCCGGCCTGAGATAATGGCTCAGAGCTGGCAGCAGGATTCAGACGAGTCTGGCCGGATACTGTCTGAACGGATGCGCTGGGCCAATGTGATTGTGATGGGGCCGGGGCTGGGGCAGAATGCCTGGGGGCAGGCACTGTATTGTCAGCTGAATACACTGAGTGATGAACAGGCGCTGGTGCTTGATGCCGATGGATTGAACTTATTGGCCCGTTCGCCAGACTATAAAAAGAACCGAATTTTGACGCCTCATCCAGGGGAGGCAGCCCGATTATTAAATGTATCCGTGGCTGAGGTGGAAGCCGATCGTTTTGCTGCCGCTGAGTTACTGCAACATCGTTATGGTGGTGTGGTCGTTTTGAAAGGTGCCGGCACTGTGGTATTTGATGGTCATCGGCATATGGTTTGCCTAGCCGGGAACCCGGGCATGGCCACAGGCGGAATGGGCGATGTGCTTGTCGGGTTGATTGGAGGCTTACTGGCACAGGGGCTGACATTGTCACAGGCGGCCCGGGTGGGCGTGTGGGTCCACAGTCGTGCGGCGGATCTGGCTGCAGAAGTAGGAGAACGGGGCTTGCTGGCCGGTGATCTCTTTGCGTATATTCGACAATTGATAAATCTAAGATAAAGACAACGACAACAATGCAGACTTTGAAATTAATGTTGGCCGACGAAGCGGCAACCGTTTCTTTTGGTCAACAGCTGGCGCAGGCCTGTGAACGACAAACCACGATTTACCTCCATGGCGATTTGGGAGCCGGAAAGACCACATTTTGTCGTGGTTTCATTCGTGCCTTGGGTCATCAGGGGAATGTGAAAAGTCCGACGTACACCCTGGTTGAACCTTACGAGCTGCCCCCCTGGCAGGTCTATCATTTCGATCTTTACCGTTTGGCTGATCCGGAAGAACTGGAGTTTATGGGCATCCGTGACTATTTCACCACAGATGCCATTTGTCTTGTGGAATGGCCGGAGAAAGGCACTGGTTTACTTCCTCCGCCTGATCTGGATGTTGAGCTGCGTTATGTCGATCAGCATCGTCAGGTCGAAGTCACGGCCAATAACGGGTATGGCATGGCGTTAATTCAGAAACTGGAGCAGAGTTGAGTTCATGGGTTGGCGCAGAAGTTTTTCTTTGTTGGTTCTGTTCGCTGGGCTTTGCAGCACCGCTGTGCTGGCGAATGAAATTGAAGGGATTCGTGTATGGCCAGCCCCGGATGAAACCCGGGTGGTGTTGGACATGGAGGAAGAGCCGACTTTCACCTATTTCACACTGACCAAGCCGGATCGCCTGGTTGTAGATTTGAAAGCGACTTCACTGAAAACCGCTTTACCTGTCCTGGTGAAAGACAGTGACGTGCTGAAAAAAATCCGAAGCAGCAGCCCGCCGGAGAAAGGTACCTACCGGCTGGTTTTTGAAACCCGGACGACCACCTCCCCAAAGATTTTTAAACTGGCACCCACGCCAGATGGTCACTATAGCCACCGTCTGGTGTTGGATTTGCCGCACGCTGCTCAGCCGGACAAGGTCAAACCGACACAGAACAAATCCACGTCTCAGGTCATCAAGAGTATCCATTTGCCCTATGGCTCGGACGATATCATCGTGGCGATCGATGCCGGGCATGGGGGGGAAGACCCGGGCTCGATTGGTCCGAGCCGCAAGTATGAAAAAAATGTCACCCTGAATATTGCCAGGAAAGTCGCTGATCGCATTAATGCGACCCCCGGCATGAAGGCCGTACTCACTCGACGCGGTGACTACTTTGTCAATCTGAATAAGCGCTCGGAAATTGCCCGGAAGAATAAAGCACACCTGCTGGTTTCGATTCATGCCGATGGTTTCCATCAACCGCAGCCTCGTGGTGCATCGGTTTGGGTTCTGAATACCCGTCGTGCGAATACAGAAATCGGCCGCTGGCTGGAACAACATGAGAAGCAGTCGGAACTCCTGGGTGGCGGGGATGTGCTGTCGGGCGGACAGGATGATCAGTATTTGAGCATGGCTGTGCTGGACTTGCAGTTCAGTCATTCCCAGAAAGAGGGCTACGATGTTGCCAGCCGGGTGCTGCGGGAACTGGCGAAGGTGACTCAGTTACATAAGTCAAAACCTGAGCATGCCAGTCTGGCGGTGCTGAAATCACCGGACATTCCTTCACTGCTGGTGGAAACCGGCTTTATCACCAATCCGAAGGAAGAGCGGTTGCTGAACAGCCGCAGTCATCAGAACAAGATCTCTGAAGCCGTCTATAAAGGTGTGTTGGCCTATTTCGATGACAAGCCCCCCGAAGGGACTTTGTTTGCTGCCCGGAAGCATGGGATTAAGCATAAGGTCGCCAATGGGGAATCACTGAGTGTGATCGCGAGTCGATACGGGACGTCAGTTGAAGCGATACGTCAGATGAACCAGTTGTCATCCAGCGTGGTCAAAGTGGGCCAGATCTTGCGGATCCCGGCGGTAAAAACTGCCGCTGGGCATCCGGCCTCAGGGGCTGTCTCTCTTGTTAAAAGCAATGTGATGCATACCGTGCGGCGGGGCGAATTTTTGGGTAAGATTGCCGGCCAGTACAATGTGCCGGTAGACAGCATCCGTCAGGCCAACAAGCTACGCTCAGATGAGCTGGCGATAGGCCAGAAACTCGTGATTCCGGTACAGCGTCAGGTGGTGGAGCACACAGTGCGCCGGGGCGAGTTCCTGGGCAAGATTGCTGCTCACTATGGGGTCAGCATCAATCGTATCCGCGAAGTGAACCAGCTCCGTTCAGATACATTGGCTGTGGGCCAGAAACTCAAGATTCCAAGCAGTTAATTGCAGGTCTGATTATGCCGATTCAGATATTACCCGCCAGACTGGCGAACCAGATCGCCGCCGGTGAAGTGGTTGAACGACCCGCGTCAGTTGTGAAAGAGCTGGTGGAAAATAGTCTGGATGCCGGTGCGACCAAAATTGAAATCGATATCGACAAAGGTGGCAGCCGGACGATTCGGATCCGTGATAACGGTCAGGGGATCCCAAAAGATGAATTGGAACTGGCGCTGAGTCGCCATGCGACGTCTAAAATTTCGACGCTGGATGATCTGGAAGCCATTGCAAGCCTTGGTTTTCGGGGCGAGGCGCTGGCCAGTATTAGCTCGGTGTCGCGATTGACCTTAACATCACGGACTGAATCACAGCCGGAAGCCTGGTCTGCGTATGCGGAAGGCCGGGACATGCAGGTGCAGCTCAAGCCAGCCGCTCACCCGGTGGGAACGACGCTGGAGGTGCTGGATCTGTTTTTCAACACCCCGGCCCGCCGGAAGTTCCTGCGGACCGAGAAAACCGAATTTGCCCATATTGATGAATTACTCAAGCGCATTGCACTCAGTCGGTTTGATGTCAGTATTCTGCTGCGCCATAACGGAAAACTGATCCGACAGTACCGTGCGTCGGAGACTCAGGCGCAGAAAGAGCGCCGTCTGGCGGCCGTCTGTGGTCAGGGTTTTCTGCAGCATGCTGTCTCGCTGGAGCTGGGGCATGGGGATTTACGATTGTCTGGCTGGATCTGTACCCCGCAGGGGGCGAGGGCTCAGAACGACTTGCAGTACTGCTATGTGAATGGCCGGATGATGAAAGATAAGCTGATCAATCATGCGATTCGTCAGGCTTTTGAAGGTGCATTAGCTCCGGAGCAGTATGCAGCCTATGTGCTTTTCATTGAGGTCGATCCCCATCAGGTTGATGTCAACGTCCACCCAGCCAAGCATGAGGTGCGCTTTCATCATGCCCGGCTGGTCCATGATTTTATTTATCAGGGCGTACAAAGTGCCTTGCAACAGACGGTTGTGGAAAGTGATATTTACACCGCACCGGAACGGGCGTCTGCCCGGTCTTATCAGGTCGAAGAGCCTGTACCTGCGGTCAATGCTCCGTCTCAGAATACCGACTTGCAGCCCCCCGCGTCTGATGCACTGGATGCAATTGCCAACACGCCGGCTTACCCGCGTCAGGCACCAGCCGAAACGTGGTTCGAGCAGACCGCGGCAGCAAGTCAGCCAGCCGAACAAGAGAAAACGGGTCGTGACGCAGCCAGTCGGGAACACCGTACATCGCGTGATATGGCTGCTTCGGCTCCACGTCCGGCCAGCAGCCGCAGCACGTCCCCGCGTCAGTTTGGCAACGAATCACCGTCGAAAGCAGAAGTTGCGGCTTATCAGGCACTGATGCAGACGCCGGCACAGGTTCCCTCATCATCGGATCAGCCAAAGCCAGTCTCTGAGCCTGCACCGTCAGTTACGAGTGGGAATGCCTGGCGGGAGGCACCGGCGCCAGTCCAGCGTGGCCCGGTGCAACGTGGTCCGGTACTGAACTCCCAGCCGGAACAGGGATTAGGCAAGGCATTGTCTGTGATTGCCGGGCGCTATCTGCTGGTCACTCATGGAGACGGTGTCGCATTGCTGTCGCTGGAAGAAGCGGAACGGTTGAGAGTTCAAGGCCAGTTGCGCTTTGCCTGCAAAGACGGCCTCAAACCACAGCCATTGCTGATCCCGCTGGCGATTCCGGCAACCCCTGCGTTGTTCCGAAGTGCGGAGCAGCATCGTGCTGTTCTGAATCAGCTGGGGATTCAACTGAGAGGCAAAGGACAGGACAAGCTGGTGATTCTGGCTGTGAGCCAGCCGCTGCGTCAACAGAATCTGCAAGCGGTGATCCCAGCCTTGCTGGAACAACTGAATGTTTTGTCTGAAGCGGGTGACCAGCGAAGTGAAAGTGAATACTGGGAAGCCCTGTTGGCGTGGTTATCGGTTAAACTGGCGGCTGGCAGTGACAAATTCAGCTTGTCTCAGGCCATCACCTTACTGGGTGAACTCGAACAGCTTTGGGGCGATGCCCTGGAAACTTATGATTCCCGGTTGCTGCGTCCGGTAGACCTGCAGCCGGCTTTAGAAGCATTTCAACATGACTAAAACTCTTCCTCAGGCCATTTTTCTGATGGGGCCGACAGCTTCAGGCAAAACAGATCTGGCCATTCGTCTGCGTCAGCAGCTACCCGTCGAGCTGATCAGTGTGGATTCAGCCCTGATTTACCGGGGTATGGATATCGGAACCGCTAAGCCGGATGCGGATGAGCTGGCACAGGCCCCACATCGTTTGCTTGATATCCGTGATCCGTCTCAAAGTTATTCTGCGGCGGATTTTCGTGAAGATGCCCTCAAAGAAATGGCAGATATTGTCAATGCTGGTCGCATACCATTATTGGTGGGCGGCACGATGCTCTATTACAAGGCACTGTTGGAGGGGCTTTCGCCGCTACCAGCGGCAGACCCGGCCATTCGTGCTGAAATTGAGCAACAGGCCAGAGAACGGGGATGGCTGTCTCTGCATGAGGAATTGCAACGGATTGATCCTGTCTCTGCGACACGGATCCATCCAAATGATCCCCAACGCTTGTCGCGGGCATTGGAAGTTTTCCGAATTTCAGGTAAAACTTTAACTGAGTTGACCCAAACGCAGGGGGAAACATTACCTTATCAGGTTCACCAATTTGCGATAACACCCAAGGATAGGGCTATTCTGCATCAGAGGATCGAGCAGCGTTTTGACAAAATGATCAAAGCAGGCTTTGAACAGGAAGTTCGAGCGCTGTATGAGCGAGGGGATCTGCACCCGGATCTTCCTTCTGTTCGCTGTGTAGGTTACCGTCAGATGTGGGATTATTTTGATGGCAATTGCACGCTGGATGAAGCGATTTATCGTGGTATCTGTGCAACCCGTCAGTTAGCCAAGCGGCAAATCACCTGGCTTCGCAGCTGGAAAGATTTGACTTGGTTGGATAGCAGTGATGTAGAGAATGCGTTACAAACAGTCACAAACTCCGTTAGCCGTGAGGTTTGATTAACGTGTATACTCATCCCTGCTTTGCGTATTGTTAATTTTGTTCATTGAAACATACAACTACAATCAAATAAGGAAAAGAAAGAATGGCTAAGGGGCAATCTCTACAAGACCCGTTTTTGAATGCGCTGCGTCGTGAAAGAATCCCGGTTTCGATTTACTTGGTCAATGGTATTAAGCTTCAGGGCCAGATTGAGTCATTTGACCAGTTCGTGATCCTGCTGAAAAACACAGTCAACCAAATGGTTTATAAGCACGCCATTTCTACTGTCGTACCGGCACGTCCGGTGAATCATCACCATTCTGGTGAGCGTCAGGCGTCCGAACGTGGCCAGGAAAAAACAGAAGAATAAGATTCTTCGATAAGGAGTTGATTGCTTGTTTGACCGTTATGAAGCCGGTGAACAGGCAATTCTTGTTCATATCAACTTCACGCAAGAAGGGGAGTGGGAAGATCTCAGCGAGTTCGAAATGCTGGTCTCCTCGGCGGGAGTCAACACGCTGCGTGTGATTACAGGCAGCCGACAGGCTCCCCACCCTAAGTATTACGTGGGAGAAGGTAAAGCACAGGAAATTGCCGATGCGGTCAGAGCCGAAGGGGCCGAGATCGTCATTTTTAACCATTCACTCTCACCTGCCCAGGAGCGAAACCTGGAACGGTTGTGCAAATGCCGGGTTCTGGACAGAACCGGATTGATCCTGGACATCTTTGCTCAGCGTGCGCGAACCCATGAAGGGAAGCTGCAAGTCGAGCTGGCGCAGCTACGTCATATTTCTACCCGCTTGATCCGAGGCTGGACTCACCTTGAACGACAAAAAGGGGGGATTGGTCTGCGCGGTCCGGGGGAAACTCAGCTTGAAACGGACCGTCGTTTGTTGCGGGAACGGATCAAAGCGATCCTACGTCGTCTGGATAAAGTTTCCAAGCAGCGTGATCAGGGGCGACGAGCCAGAAGCCGGGCGGATATTCCGACGATTTCGCTGGTGGGCTATACCAACGCCGGTAAATCGACGCTGTTTAATCAGGTGACGAATGCTGAGGTGTACGCTGCGGATCAACTGTTTGCGACATTGGATCCGACCCTGCGAAAAATTGAAGTGGAAGATGTCGGCACAAGCATTCTGGCAGATACGGTGGGTTTTATCCGCCATTTGCCGCATGACTTGGTGGCTGCATTTAAAGCCACACTCAAAGAAACGCAGGAAGCGACCTTGTTGTTGCATGTGGTGGATGCCAGTGATGAGCGTTACCGTGAAAATATTGATGCGGTCAATGCTGTGCTGGAAGAGATTGAGGCCAGTGACGTTCCTGTTCTGGTTGTCATGAATAAGATCGATAACCTGGAAGACGCTGAACCGCGGATTGAACGCGATGAAGATGGGATTCCACGTCGAGTCTGGGTGTCTGCCCGGGAAAGACTGGGGATTGATCTTCTCTTCACGGCACTAACAGAACGCTTGGCTGGAACGATGGTGATGCACACACTACGTTTGCCGCCGGCAGTCAGCGGGCGTATCCGCAGCAAGTTCTATCAGCTGGGAGCGATTGTTCGGGAAGAGTATGAGCAAGATGGCAGCCTGCTACTGGATGTCCGTCTGCCCATGACGGACTGGGCAAGGTTGCAAAAAAGAGAAGAGCAGGGGCTGGATGACTTTATCCTTGCCTGATGGACTGCTAGAGTAATAAAAAACTGTCGTCATATCATATTGATGGAGTTCTATAATGGCGTGGAATGAGCCTGGAAACAACGGTGGCCGCGATCAGGACCCTTGGGGGAACAAGAATCGTGGTGGCCGGGATCAAGGGCCGCCTGATCTCGATGAAGTGTTTGCAAAACTGAGTCGTAAGTTTGGTGGTATTTTTGGGAACAAGCGAGGACCTTCAGGTGGCGGTAGTGCCGTCGGTCTTGGGGTGATTGCCGCTATCGCTGCTGCGATTTGGGGATTTTCTGGTTTTTATACCGTCGGCGAAGCTGAGCGTGGTGTAGTACTGCGGTTTGGTAAATTCTATGAAATGGTTGATCCGGGTCTGAACTGGAAACCGACTTTCATTGATGATGTTGAGCTGGTGAATGTGCAGGCGATTCGTTCTCTGCGCAGTTCCGGACTCATGCTGACGAAAGATGAAAACGTCCTGAAAGTTGAAATGGAAGTTCAGTACAAGGTGTCTGATGCGCAGAAATATCTGTTCAGCGTGACCAATGCGGACGACAGTCTGCGTCAGGCCACGGATTCAGCTCTGCGTGCGGTTATTGGTGACTCCACGATGGATGAAGCGCTGACGCGTGGTCGTCAGACGATTCGTGCCAATACTCAAACAGATATCGATAAGATTATCGAAACGTACGACATGGGTATTCTGGTTGTGGATGTGAACTTCCAGTCTGCACGTCCGCCGGAAGCGGTGAAGGATGCGTTCGATGATGCAATTGCGGCGCGTGAGGATGAAGAACGTTTTGTTCGTGAAGCGGAAGCTTACAGCAACGACATTCTGCCGAAAGCGACAGGTCGTGCTGAGCGTCTGAAGAAAGAAGCAGAAGGTTACACGGAGCGTGTCGTGAACGGTGCATTGGGTGAGGTGGCTCAGTTTGAGAAACTGCTGCCTGAATACCATGCGGCGAAAGAAGTCACCCGAAACCGTCTGTATCTGGAAACCATGGAACGTGTTTACGGTAATACCAGTAAAGTGATGGTGGATTCAAAGTCAGGCAGCAATCTGCTGTACCTGCCTCTGGATAAGCTGATGAATCAGACAGAGCAAACCAAGAAGCAGGCCAGTCCATCCAGTACCTATGGCATTGAGCTAGAGAAGTCTGAAGATACTTCTTCATCTTCTCCGGCACCACGTGCTGATACGGGTCGTCAGGGGAGATATTAATGATGCGTAAGTTAATGATCCCGCTCGTGGTGATTCTCATCGCTGTGGTGTTGATGTCTATCTTCGTGGTGAAAGAGGGCGAGCGTGGCATTGTGGTTCGTTTTGGTCGAATCATTAAAGATGACACAACCAATATGGCGCAGGTTTATGAACCTGGCTTGCACTTTAAAGTCCCGGTGTTTGACCGTGTGCGTACGCTGGATGCCCGTATCCAGACCATGGATGACCAGGCGGACCGTTTTGTGACGTCTGAGAAAAAAGACGTGATTATCGACACTTACGTGAAGTGGCGTATTCAGGACTTTGGTCAGTACTACCTGGCAACCGGCGGTGGCAATACCTCGACGGCTGAAGGTCTGCTGAAGCGTAAAGTGGTGGATAGCCTGCGTGCACAGATTGGTTCGAAAGAGATCAAGCAAATTGTGTCTGGCCCGGATCGCGGCAATAACGTCGATGAAGGCGCTGTGCCTGAAGAAGATAAAAGTGTCGCGATTGCTTCTGAAATCGTCGAAGAAGTCGCACCGAAGAAAGAGCTGGAAGGCCAGCGTGACAAAATCATGGCTGATGTTCTGGCGGAAACT
This sequence comes from Photobacterium galatheae, assembly GCF_000695255.1. Taxonomy (GTDB): domain Bacteria; phylum Pseudomonadota; class Gammaproteobacteria; order Enterobacterales; family Vibrionaceae; genus Photobacterium; species Photobacterium galatheae. The sequence continues at coordinate 12,699 of NZ_JMIB01000034.1, forward strand.
CAGATCAGTGCCCGTGACTTAGGGATCGAAGTTGTCGACTTCCGGATGAAGAAGATCAACCTGCCAGATGAGATCAGCGAGTCAATTTATCGCCGGATGCGTGCTGAGCGTGAGTCGGTTGCCCGTAAGCACCGTTCTCAGGGCCGTGAGAAAGCGGAAGTGATTCGTGCGCAGTCTGAGCTGGAAGTGGCCAAGATCATCTCGGATGCTGAACGGGTTGCCCGTATTCAACGTGGTGATGCTGATGCGAAAGCAGCAGATATTTACGCGACGGCGTTCAACAAAGATCCAGAGTTCTATAACTTCCTGCGTTCTCTGAAAGCCTATGAAAATAGCTTTAGCTCGAAGCAGGACATTCTGGTCGTGGATCCGAACAGTGAATTCTTCAAGTACATGAAGGAATCCAACAGCGTGAACTAAGACGGTTCGATGCTGACAAAAAGACAAGGCAATTGCCTTGTCTTTTTTTTTGTCTGAAATTGAGAGAAATTCCGCTCAGGAGAAAAAGCATGAAAGTATTCTGGTTGGCAGTCGGGTTGGTTCTGATTCTGGAAGGACTGGGACCGATGCTGGCCCCCAGGGGCTGGCGGGAGATGGTGAGTCAGTTGAGCCGTCAGAATGATCAAACTTTACGTCGGATTGGTGGCTGTTTAGTCGTCGCCGGTGGTGTTATTGCCTATATCATGTTCAATCGGCTGTAAATCTCAACCTGAGGTAATCGTGAAGCTTGCCTTAGGAATTTCTGGCTCATGGTCAAAAAATGACTGCAAGCAAATTTGTAAGGTGCTAGAATCCATTTTTAACAACTGATAGATGAAGAAAGATGGCAAACAATGTAGTCGTTCTCGGCACCCAGTGGGGTGACGAAGGTAAGGGCAAGATCGTTGATCTGCTAACTGAAGATGCACAGTATGTGGTTCGCTACCAGGGTGGCCACAACGCGGGTCATACCCTTGTCATTGACGGTGAGAAAACTGTCCTGCACTTAATCCCTTCAGGCATTCTGCGTGAAAACGTGAAATGCATTATCGGTAACGGTGTTGTCCTTTCTCCTGATGCGCTGCTGAAAGAAATGGAACCGCTGGAAGCCCGTGGTATTCCAGTTCGTGAGCGTTTATTCCTGTCAGAAGCTTGTCCACTTATTCTTCCATATCATATTGCTCTGGATCAGGCGCGTGAACTGGCTCGTGGCAAAAAAGCCATTGGTACGACGGGTCGTGGTATCGGTCCTGCTTATGAAGATAAAGTTGCTCGTCGCGGTCTGCGCGTGGGTGACCTGTTCGATAAGGCGACGTTTGCTGAGAAACTGAAAGAAGTCATGGCTTACCATAACTTCCAGCTGGAGCATTACTACAACGCTGAACCTGTCAGCTACGAAGAAGTGCTGGAAAGTGTAATGGCTCAGGCGGATATCCTGACTGCGATGGTCATTGATGTGACTCAGGAACTGGATGACGCTCGTCAGCGTGGCGACAAAATCATGTTCGAAGGTGCACAAGGCACGCTGCTGGACATCGACCACGGTACATACCCGTATGTCACCTCTTCAAACACGACTGCTGGCGGTGTTGCGGCTGGTTCTGGTTTCGGTCCTCGTCACCTGGGTTACATCCTGGGTATCGCGAAAGCGTACTGTACTCGTGTCGGTGCGGGTCCTTTCCCAACGGAACTGGATGATGCTATCGGTGAGCACCTGGGCGTGAAAGGCAACGAGTTTGGTGCAACCACTGGTCGTAAACGTCGTTGTGGCTGGTTCGATGCCGTTGCAATGCGTCGTGCAGTACAAATCAACTCTGTGTCTGGCTTCTGTCTGACCAAGCTGGATGTGCTGGACGGTCTGGAAGAAATCAAGATCTGTACTGGCTACAAAATGCCAGACGGCAAGATCCTGACTGTTTCACCAATGGCTGCAGATGCGTTTGAAAGTGTCGAGCCAATCTACGAAACGATGCCAGGCTGGACAGAGAACACCTTTGGTGTGAAATCTCTGGAAGAGCTGCCTCAGGCCGCGCTGAACTACATTGCGCGTCTGGAAGCGCTGACTGGTGTGCCAATTGACCTGATTTCAACTGGCCCAGACCGTAACGAAACCATCATCAAGGTTCACCCGTACGCAGGCTAATGCCCCGGTGAATTGAACTGATGCTCAAAAGCCAGCCGTAAGGTTGGCTTTTTGTTTTTCGCTTTCGCAAATTTTGGCTAAAGTCTGAGTTATCACTGCCGATAGATTTCATACGCTGCGTTTCCACCTGAGGTTGATTCAGGAGAAACTGGCTTTGTTGTATGAAGTGTCGATCAAAAGAGAGAGCGGAATGGTTCTGCGTGCAACCGTATTTTCAGCTTTATTGGTGTCCTTGCCAGTAAGCGCCATAACAGATGTTGGTGAAGCTGTCCCTCTGTATTCAGAGGCGGAACTGATCCATCTGTTTGACGACAATCAGCAGTTGCAGCGCGTGAAAGCGGATGACTGCCAGCTGGTGCAGGATATTGAAGCCCGTGCTGAGCGGGTGGAGTCGCCCGCCTATCAGTTTCTCTATGGTGATATGCTGGCCTGGGGCGTCTGTGTGAAACGCGACGTGGAGCAGGGGCTGTATTATATGGAATCGGCTGCGCGGCAAGGGCTACCGTCGGCACTGGAACAACTTGGCCGTTATTATGCCAAAGGCACATTGGTGCAACAGGACAGAGAACGTGCCATTCCTTATCTGCGTGAAGCCGCAGCGATGGGTCATCTGGCCGCCCGTATTGAGTTGGCAGAGTTACTGATCCAGAATTACGGCAGTCCGCTGGATTATGAAGATGCCTACCGCTGGCTCTATCAGTCTGCAACGGCTGATCGTCAAACTCACCGTAAGATCACCAAGTTACGCTACGATTTAGAACAGCGTATGCCATCCAATGTGGTTGCCCGCGCCAAACGCCGCGAGAGTTTCTGGTAATCCTTCTGATCGCGGCGATTTTGGGGCCGCGGTATCTTTTCAGTCAGTGAGCGCTTAGAATGTGTTCTGAGCGGCCTCTGTTTTGTCGCGTAGCCAAGGTTGCCAAATGTCAGGCAACTGCACAGATAATGCGTGCAAGCGACTGATTTACACGCACTGAAAGTTTTCATTGATTGGAGCGGAACTTGACCTGCTCCCCACTAATTTTTGATGGCAGTTATATACTTAGGTTCATTAGCTGCCAATACGGATTATTTTATGTCCAAAGGTACAACTGATTTACCTGTCGATCCTTTCCGCGAGCGGGAAGCTCAGAATTACGAAAATCCCATCCCCAGCCGTGAATTGATTTTAGAAGTCATCCGTGGCTTCAGCACCCCTGTGAATCGTGATCAGCTGTTTACAGCTCTGAAACTGGCCGGTGAAGACCAGTACGAAGGGTTGCGTCGCCGCCTGCGGGCCATGGAACGTGACGGCCAGCTGGTGTATACCCGCCGTCAGTGCTATGCCTTGCCGGAACGGCTGGATCTGATCAAAGGCCATGTGATTGGTCATAAAGATGGCTTCGGATTCCTGCGCCCAGAGGGTAGCGGCATGGCTCGCCAGGATGACTTGCTGCTGCCACCGCATCAGATGCGTGGTGTGATCCACGGTGACTATGTGCTGGTTCAGGTCGCAGGTGTGGATAAGCGCGGCCGCCGTGAAGGGCGGATTGTCCGCGTGCTGCAGGAATACAGTGGCCAGATCGTTGGTCGCTATTTTATTGAAGACGGCATGGGTTTTGTGGTGCCGGATGACTCGCGCATTGCGCAGGATATCGTGATCCCGCAGGATGCCCGTTTGGGTGCCCGGATGGGCAATGTGGTGGTGGTGGAAATCACCCAGCGGGCCACACGTCAGTACAATGCGGTGGGTAAGATTGTTGAAGTGCTGGGCGAGAACATGGCGCCGGGCATGGAAATTGAAATTGCACTGCGCACCTATGATATTCCGCATGTCTGGCCGGAAGAGGTCGAGAAGCAGACTTCGTCACTGAGCGAAGAAGTGCCGGAAGAAGCCAAAAAAGGTCGGGTTGACCTGCGTGACTTGCCGCTGGTCACGATTGACGGCGAAGACGCCCGTGACTTTGATGATGCGGTTTACTGTGAGAAGAAGAAATCTGGTGGCTGGCGTCTGTGGGTTGCGATTGCGGATGTCAGCTATTATGTGCGTCCGGATTCTGCATTAGACAAAGAAGCGATTCAACGCGGGAACTCGGTTTACTTCCCGTCTCAGGTCATTCCGATGCTGCCTGAAGTACTGTCGAATGGTCTGTGCTCATTGAACCCACAGGTTGATCGTCTGTGTATGGTCTGCGAAATGACCATCTCAGCCGCGGGTAAGCTGTCGGGTTACAAACACTATGAAGCGGTCATGAACTCTCATGCCCGTCTGACGTACACCAAAGTCAGCAAGATGCTGGACGGGGATGAACCTCTGCGTGAGCGCTATGCGCCACTGGTCCCGCATCTGGAAGAGCTGTACAAAATGTACAAAGTACTGAAACAGGCTCGGGAAGAGCGGGGTGCCATTGAGTTTGAGACCGTGGAAACCCAGTTCATCTTCAATGCTGATCGGAAGATCGATCGCATTGTGCCGGCGGAGCGGAACGATGCTCATAAGATCATCGAAGAATGTATGATCATGGCAAATGTTGCTTCGGCCAAGCTGGTGGAAAAAGCCAAAGAACCTGCTTTGTACCGGGTGCATGATACCCCCGGGGAAGAACGTCTGACTGGCTTCCGGGATTTCCTGGGTGAACTGGGTCTGAACCTGACCGGTGGGCTGGAGCCTGCGCCGAGTGATTATGCGCATCTGGCTGCGGCGATTCAGAATCGTCCCGATAAAGAACTTATTCAGACCATGCTGCTGCGTTCCATGAAGCAGGCTGTTTATCAGGCAGATAACATTGGTCACTTTGGTTTGGCGCTGAATTCCTATGCGCACTTTACCTCACCGATTCGACGTTATCCGGATCTGGCACTGCACCGTGCTCTCAAGTATTTGATTGCGAAAGAGAACGGTACGAATACCGATCGCTGGACTCCTACAGGTGGCTACCACTATTCCTTCGATGATATGGATGTGTTGGGCGAACAGTGTTCGATGACCGAGCGCCGTGCCGATGATGCGACCCGTGATGTGGCAGACTGGCTCAAGTGTGAATACATGCAGGATCATGTCGGTGATGAGTTTGATGGCGTGATTGCCAATGTCACTGGCTTTGGTTTCTTTGTCCGCCTCAACGAGTTGAATATTGACGGTCTGGTACATATCTCAAATCTGGACAACGACTACTACCAGTATGATCCGATCGGGCAGCGGCTGATTGGGGATGCTTCCGGCAAGATTTATCGCCTTGGTGATGCCGTGAAGGTGAAAGTGGCAGCGATCAACCTCAATGACCGTCAGATTGACTTTGAGTTAGTCGGTGGTGGTCGTCAGGTGCGCCGGAAAGGGAAGACGGCTCAGACCCGTGAAAAGCAGCAGCGAATGCGCAAAGCGGAAGGTCTGCAACGCCAGAGTCTGAAAGTGTTCCGGGTGGAAAATGGTGAAGCCCAGCAAGAGCACAAAGCAGAATCGAAAAAAGAACGTTCTTCCGTGCGTCAGCAACTGAAATCGGGTAAGGTGCCGCGGCCGGACGGTGACGAAGGCAAGCAAGACAAGAAAGCCAAGAAAAAAGATAAGGCAAAGAAGAAATCGGTCAAAGCGCGTAAACAGCGGGCCGGTAAGAAAGAACGAGCGGCGAAGAAGAAAAAATAATGCGTAATGATATGATTTTCGGCATTCATGCCGTGAGCGCAGTGCTGGGTTCCGACCCGGCACGTTTCATTGAAGTCTTTGTGCTGAAAGGGCGTCAGGACGAGCGTTTGCTGCCGCTGCTCAATGAGCTGCAACGTCTGGGTGTGACTATTCAGCAGTCAGGTCGAAAGGCGCTGGATGATAAAGCCGATGGTGGCAGTCATCAGGGGATTGTGGCGCGGGTCAAACCGGGTAAACAGTACAATGAAAACGATCTGGATGACATTGTCTCTCAGAGTGAGAACCCATTACTGCTGGTGCTGGACGGCGTGACCGATCCGCATAATCTCGGCGCCTGCCTGCGTAATGCAGATGCGGCCGGCGTTGCCGCCGTGATTGTGCCGAAGGATCGGGCAGCACAGCTTAATGCCACTGCTTCTAAAGTTGCCTGCGGCGCTGCAGAAGTCGTGCCACTGATCCGGGTGACAAATTTAGCCCGTACCCTGCGTGCACTACAGGAAAAAGGTGTGTGGGTTGTCGGGACTGCCGGTGAAGCCACACATGACCTGTATCAAAGCAAACTGACCGGGCCACTGGCCATTGTGATGGGTGCAGAAGGGGAAGGCATGCGTCGTCTGACCCGTGAGACTTGTGACGATCTGATTAAGATTCCGATGGCTGGCTCTGTTTCCAGTCTGAATGTTTCGGTTGCGACCGGCATCTGCCTGTTTGAGGCGGTGCGTCAGCGTCAGGGATAATAAACCCACAGCGAATACCCAGGCATTGACTGAAACGCCACCCATTGGGTGGCGTTTTTCATGGAATGGAAAAATATTGCTGATCGGCGGTTTGTCGTCACAGTTTTAGTTGCGCTTGTCGGTGTAATTCTGTACTATCTCGCGCCTAAATTCTCGGTTTTATACCCTTAGTTCCTTGCTTCCCCAGGATGACCGAGCCGAACAGGGAAGCTGAATAATCCGTAAGGAGCAACAAATGCGTCATTACGAAATCGTATTTATGGTGCACCCAGATCAAAGCGAGCAAGTTGCTGGCATGATCGAGCGTTACACTGGTGCTATCAAAGATTCTGGCGGTCAGATCCACCGTCTGGAAGATTGGGGCCGTCGTCAACTGGCTTACCCAATCAACAAACTGCACAAAGCTCACTACGTTCTGATGAACGTTGAAGCAGAGCAGTCTGTTATCGACGAGCTGGAGTCTAACTTCCGCTTCAACGACGCTGTGATCCGTAACATGATCATGCGCACTAAAGGCGCTATCACTGAGCCATCTCCAATGATGAAGGCTAAAGAAGAGCGTGCCCCACGTCGTGAAGAGCGTGCAGAAGCACAATCTGAAGACGAAGCTGCAGCTGAGTAATCATTGAATGACCAATCGTCTGGAGTTGTCTGGCACAATCGCCAAACATCCCAAACGAAGTCAGTCCCCGGCCGGCGTACCTCATTGTCACTTTGTGCTTGAGCATCGTTCCAGTCAGGCGGAAGCGGGCTTACCCCGTCAGGTGTATTGCTACATCAACGTGGTAGTCAGCGGTAAAGGTCAGCAAATACTCACTCAAGATTTAGCTGTCGGAAGCAACATTAAAGCCGGGGGATTTATCTCGTGGCAAACCGGCCGGAATGGCATTGGTAAATTAGTGTTGCACGCCGATCACATTGAAAAAATTTAGTTCAGGAGATAAGCCCATGGCACGTTTCTTCCGTCGTCGTAAATTCTGCCGTTTTACTGCAGAAGGCGTACAAGAGATTGACTACAAAGACGTAGCAACTCTGAAAAACTACATCACTGAAGCTGGTAAAATCGTACCAAGCCGTATCACTGGTACTCGTGCGAAGTATCAGCGTCAGCTGGCACGCGCTATCAAGCGTTCACGTTACCTGGCTCTGCTGCCATACACTGACAAACATCAGTAATTGGCCGGTTTCATTAAGTTTAAGAGGACAAGATAATGCAAGTTATTCTACTTGATAAAATCGGTAACCTGGGCAGCCTTGGTGATCAGGTAAGCGTTAAAGCTGGTTATGCTCGTAACTTCCTGATCCCTCAGGGTAAAGCAGTTATGGCGACTAAAGCGAACGTTGAAATGTTCGAAGCACGTCGTGCTGAGCTGGAAGCGAAAGTTGCTGAGCAACTGACTGCTGCTCAAGCGCGCGCTGAGAAAGTTAACGCTCTGGAAGCCGTTGTGATTGCTTCTAAAGCGGGTGACGAAGGTAAACTGTTCGGTTCTATCGGTACTCGTGACATCGCTGATGCAGTGACTGCTGCTGGCGTTGAAGTAGCGAAGAGCGAAGTACGTCTGCCAGAAGGTGCACTGCGCACAACTGGCGAATTCGAGATCAGCCTGCAGCTGCACTCTGACGTATTCGCAACAGTAAACGTGAACGTTGTTGCTGCTGAGTAATCAGTTGCCACGCGTCTGCGAAAAAAACCAGCCTTCGGGCTGGTTTTTTTGTCTCTGAAATCTGCCAGAAAAAATAACGCAGAAAGCAATTTAGTACTGGAACAGCAGATTTATCGTCATCGTTCCGTCGCGTTTTTGCAGACCTTCCGGCACCCAGCTGTTGAACTTCTGGGTATTACTGAGTTTGATGGCAATGTGCTCGGAGACCGCACTGGTCATTGAAACCTGTGTTTCCAGCGTGCTGTTGCTGTTTCCGGCAATGCCGGTCAGTTTGAGGCTCAGCTCGACGTCTTTGGACGGTTTCCAGATGATGCGGGTACTGCCCCGCAGGATCAGTTCGTCGACGGTTTCCGGCACAACAATGTCATCATCGTCGATCTCATCAATATTGGGTTCCTGATGGCGGTAACCTGGTCCGGCTTCGGCTTCCATCATCAGATTTTCCAGCCGGATCACCCGGTAACCCAGACCGGTTGCCAGGGTGAAATCTTTGAAGTAAGGGCCATACTTATCATCAATGTAGCTGGTATTGCCCAATACGTAGGCCCGTTCATTGATGATAAAGTCGCTCTGCAGCTCCACTTGGCCTTTTCGCTTCTTTTCCTTGTTATCCTCTTCGGCCAGCAAGTATTTGGCTTCGGCCTGTTGCCGGAACTGATCTTTCACGTACGTCAGACCCAGACGGGAATTCAGGGATTTCGTATTCGAGTTGCCGGAGAGCGACTGATACCCCAGTTCCACTTCACTGTTCCAGGGCGAGGTGAGCGGCGGAAGTTCGGGGACATCTTCAGCACGGGCAGGCGTGGCAAGAATCAGTCCTGCTGTCAGTACACAAAGCAGTTTGCATGGAATTGCCAAGTGCCCTCCAACGACCGACACAAGAAATGACATAAGGGCACAAAAAAGTGCAGGCGAACACAGACGCAAGTTTTTCTGGGAGGACTTACGTATGAGCGGCGCAGTGTAGCCGAAAAATGTCAGCTTATCGTCAGAATGTCAGCCAATTCGGCATATATTTTGTAGAAGTGCCGTAAGATTGGGCAGGGTGATTCTTTACGGGCGTTTTTGTCGCAATGTCTGCTTGCGGACGGGGATGTTCAGGTATACTAACGGGCCGGATTCAGGTTAAACGTGCAAGTGGTTATGGCAGAAAACAGTAAATCCAATCGAGTGAAAGACAGTCAGATGGACGCCATCAAGATGCCGCCTCATTCTCTGGAGGCAGAGCAGTCGGTATTGGGCGGCCTGTTGCTGGATAATGAGCGCTGGGACAGCGTTGCAGAGAAGGTGGTCTCACGCGACTTCTACAGTCGTCCGCACCGGATGATTTTTGATGCTGCTGCCGGTCTATTGGAATCGGGCCAGCCACTCGATTTGATTACCCTATCAGAACGGCTGGAGCAGTTAGACCAGCTCGATGATGTGGGTGGATTTGCTTATCTGGCGGAACTGGCCAAAAACACGCCCTCGGCGGCGAATATTGCTGCCTATACCGATATTGTTCGTGAGCGGGCGTTGATCCGTGACATGATTGGGGTCGCGAATGAAATTGCCGATGCCGGTTATGATCCGCAGGGCCGAACCAGTGAAGACTTGCTGGATATGGCTGAGAGTAAGGTTTTCGCCATTGCCGAGCAGCGCACCAATGAAAACGAAGGCCCGCAGAACGTCGATACCATCCTGGAAAAAACGCTGGAACGGATTGAGTTGCTGTACCAGTCGCCACAGGATGGGGTGACCGGGGTCTCGACCGGCTTTACCGATCTGAATAAGAAAACTGCGGGTTTGCAGGGGTCGGATCTGATTATCGTCGCAGCCCGTCCGTCGATGGGTAAAACCACCTTTGCGATGAACCTGTGTGAAAATGCGGCGATGGAGCAGGAAAAACCGGTGCTGATCTTCTCGCTGGAGATGCCCTCAGAACAAATCATGATGCGTATGCTGGCCTCGCTGTCGCGGGTCGATCAGACCAAGATCAGGACCGGTCAGCTTGACGACGAAGATTGGGCGCGAATTTCGTCGACCATGGGCATCCTGATGGAAAAGAAAAACATGTACATTGATGACAGCTCGGGCCTGACACCGACGGATGTTCGATCCCGTGCCCGCCGGATCGCCCGTGAACACGGTGGTCTGAGCATGATCATGGTCGACTACCTTCAGCTGATGCGTGTACCGGGTCTGCAGGATAACCGGACGTTGGAGATTGCCGAGATCTCCCGCTCCCTGAAAGCACTGGCGAAAGAGCTGAATGTGCCGGTGGTGGCGCTGTCGCAGCTGAACCGATCGCTGGAGCAACGTGCCGACAAGCGGCCGGTGAACTCGGACTTGCGTGAATCCGGTGCCATCGAGCAGGATGCGGACTTGATCATGTTTATCTACCGTGATGAGGTATATCACGAAGACAGTGCACTCAAAGGCATTGCAGAAATCATCATCGGTAAACAACGTAACGGCCCGATTGGTTCCGTACGTCTCACCTTCCAGGGCCAGTTCTCCCGTTTCGATAACTATGCCGGCCCGGCTTTTGATGATGAGTAATTGAAATCCCCAGTAGTAGGAAAATGAATGAAAGCCGCGACCGCCTATATTGATCTTCAGGCCCTGCGCCAGAACGTTAGTCTGCTCAGACAACAGACTCCGGGTTGTAAATTGCTTGCGATGGTGAAGGCCAACGGATATGGGCACGGATTGGAACAGGTGGCGACCGGACTGCCGGATGCGGATGGCTTCGGGGTGGCTCGGATCGAAGAAGCGCTGTCGCTGCGTGCCTGTGGTGTGGTCAAGCCGATTCTGTTGATGGAAGGATTCTACTCGCCAACCGATTTACCGGTGCTGGTGACCAACAATATTCAGACGGTGGTTCATACGCTGGAACAACTGGAAGCCTTAGAGCAGGCAACTCTGGATACTCCGGTGAAAGTCTGGCTGAAAATTGACAGCGGGATGCACCGGCTGGGTGTTCGCCCGGAAGAGTTTGAGGCCTTTGTCGATCGCTTGCACGCCAGCCCGAACGTGGCGCAGCCACTGCGCTATATGAGTCATTTCGCCTGTGCAGATGAGCTGGACAGTCCGGAGACGAAAGCACAGATTCAAACCTTTATGTCGCTGACGCAAGGCTGTCGCGGAGAACGCTCGCTGGCAAACTCTGCCGGAATTCTGGCCTGGCCTGAGAGCCACCTGAACTGGATTCGTCCGGGGATCATCATGTACGGTATTTCTCCTTTTGCCGACAAGAGCCATTCTGCGGAAGCTTTTGGCATGCAGCCTGTGATGACACTGACCTCCAGCGTGATTGCTGTGCGGACGGTGAAAAAGGGTGAAGCCGTCGGGTATGGGGGCACCTGGATCAGTGAACGGGATACGAAAATTGGTGTGGTTGCGATTGGCTACGGGGATGGCTATCCGCGTACCGCGCCCAATGGCACGCCGGTGTTGATCAATGGTCGTCTGGTGCCGATTGCCGGACGGGTATCGATGGATATGCTGACGGTTGATCTGGGGCCGGATGCGACGGACAAAGTCGGCGATGAAGCGGTTTTATGGGGGCTGGGGCTGCCCGCCGAAGTGGTGGCGGAACATGTGGGGACGATTGCCTATGAGCTGGTCACCAAGCTGACTTCCCGTGTTGCGATGGCCTATCGTTAAGAGACGTTTCAGCACGGAAGCTGTGTCATCAGCAGCGTGCTTATCTTTTTTGCCAAGCCGTGGTGATTGCCACGGCTTGTCTGTTTTGTGCGGGAGGGGTTGGGTGAAATTTGCGTCTCAGAAGCCGCGCAGCTGGATCCGGCGCAGAAACTCAGTCATCACCCGGTCGTAGAGCAAATCACCGAGAAATGCATCTTCGACTTTATGGTCAATACTCGGGTTATCGTTCACTTCAATCACCACCACCTGACCGTTCACTTCTTTGAGATCGACGCCGTACAGGCCGGTACCAATCTGGTTGGCGGCTTTGAGCGCCACATCAATCACGTTCTTCGGCACTTGTTTCAGATCCAGCGTTTCAAAGCCGCCGGAGCTGACCCGGCCGCTGTTGTGGTGCTGGTAAATCTGCCAGTGTCCACGGCTCATATAATACTTACAGGCGAATAACGGCTGACGGTTCAGAATCCCGATCCGCCAGTCGAAGTCTGTTGGCAGAAACTCCTGCGCCAGAATCAGCGTACTGCGGGCAAACAGAGTGTCCATCTGCGTGAGCAGTTCGTCGCGGTTTTTCACCTTGACCACACCTACCGAGAAAGCACCATCCGGCACTTTCAGCACCATCGGATAGCCGATTTCGTTCTCTGCCTGATCCAGCCAGCCGGGGTCGAAACTTTTCAGCACCGCACTTTTGGGTGTCGGTACCTTGTGTAAACGCAGCAGCTCAGTCAGGAAGACCTTGTTGGTGCATTTCATGATGGATTCCGGATCATCCATCACCACCAGTCCCAGCTTCTCGGCTGTTTTCGCGAACCGGTAGGTGAAATTACCGATGTTGGTGGTGGCGCGGATAAAAAGACCGTCAAACTCACCCAAGCGGGATAAATCATCTGGCGTGATCGTTTGCAGGCGCATTCCCAGTCGTTTGGCCGCTTTTTTGAAATTGCTGAGTGCTGTGCTGTCCGATGGTGGCATTTTCTCGCTCGGATCAATCAGCAGCGCCAAATCATAGCGGGCGTTCTTGTTCGGTTTCGGTGAGCGCCACACCTTGTTTGAAAATCGCTCCAGTGCCTCGGCAAATAAATCCTGCTCCGGATCGGTCAGATCCTGGAAGGGATAAGGTGTAATCTGATCGACCTGCCAGTGCGCGTCCGAGCGGCGAATGGTGACTTGAATCACGGGCACCATAAAATGCTCGAACAGGCGGCGGGCAATTTTTTCAAAGCCCGGCACCTTGGACTGGCCGAAATAAATTTTTTCTTCCCGTTGTTCTCCCGGTGCCAGCAACTGGTGGGCAAATGCCTTTTCCAGTTGGTCAGACGGGACGGATAGCAGGAAGGGCTGAGACAGGTCATTGATGGTCATGACCCTTGGGATCACCCTGTGTCCTCTGGCCTCTGCCATGAGTGAGCAATAGTAGCCGCTGCTCATATAGCCGTAGTCGCGGCACAGGTTAATCACCTGCGTCGCCTTGTTTTCACAAAAAGCGCCCTGCTGTAAATAGGTATCAACAGTGACAACCCTGTCGGAGGGAAAATACTGCCGCCAGTCACTGTCGTTGTCGGTAATAATGAGGACTTTAGTCATCTTTTCATTCACCTATAGCCTTGCGGCTAATTTTGGGATTAAATCGAACTAGTCCACTCAAGCGTGAATCAGTCCATGATAGTCCGTATTGCACAGCTTTATGATCTAGTGAGTTTAAATACACTCGAGGCTCAGCTTTTCGACGGAGATCGAATTTCTCCCCGTCAGATGCGGCGGTTTATTCAATCGCCTCAGAGTGTGCTGTTCGTCGCGGAAGATGAAGGCCAAATTGCCGGCTACGGGCTGGTGTTGTTTCACCGGGGGACCCAGCTGGCACGATTGTATTCCCTTGCCGTCGATCCCGTTTATCGAGGCAGGCACATTGCTCAGCAGTTGCTGTCTGCGTGCGAAGCGGCGGCACTGGAAAACGGTTTCAATACATTAAGACTGGAAGTGCGGAATGACAATGTCGCTGCGCGAAATCTCTATGAAAAATGTGGATATCAACCATTAAAAGTTTTAATCCATTATTACGATGATCTGGCGGACGGCGTCCGGATGCAAAAGCGTCTGAGTCCGGTTGAGGCGAAGCACCTGCTGCCGCTACCTTTGTATGTGCAAACAACGCCATTCACCTGTGGGCCATCCTGTCTGATGATGAGCCTGTCTTATCTCGATCCAGACTTTCAGCCCAGCCGGCAAACCGAAATGCAGCTGTGGCGAGAGGCGACCACCATCTTTATGGCATCGGGCCACGGCGGGTGCAGCGGACATGGTCTGGCACTGGCGGCAAACCGTCGTGGCTGTCAGGTTGAACTGTGGACGCAATCTTTATCGACGCCTTTTATCGACAGTGTGCGGGATCCGAAGAAGAAAGAGATTATCGAGCTGGTGCATCAGGATTTTTGCCAGCAACTGGATGAAGCCGGCGTCCCTGTGGTTGATGCCATGCCATCGGTTGAGCAAATTGAGGGCTGGCTCAAGCAGGGGTGCTGTCTGCTGATGCTGATTAGCACTTATCGCTTTAACGGCAGCAAAGAACCACACTGGATTGTGCTGAGCGGGGTCAGTGAGCAGTTCTTTTTCTTTCATGACCCCTACGCAGAAGACAAGACAGACATTGGTCATCGGGCTCATATTCCGCTGAACAAAGCCGGTTTGAGCCAGATCCTCGGTTTTGGCCGCCAGAAGCATACCGCCTGTGTGGTGATTCACCCGACGCAGCCGGTTACGACTCGCCCTGCAGCGTGATGATGACATGGCGGCTGCCGCCGTGGTCGCGATGCTCCCCCAGATAAATGCCCTGCCAGGTGCCCAGCGCCAGCCGGCCGTTGCGGATCGGCAGGGTCAAACTACACCCTAAAGTTGATGCCTTGATGTGCGCCGGCATGTCATCGTCACCTTCATCAGTGTGACGATAATAAGGTGCGCGTTCCGGCACCGACTGGTTAAAGTGGGCTTCCATATCGCTGCGTACCGTCGGATCGGCGTTTTCGTTGACCGTCAGGCTGGCAGAGGTGTGCTGGATAAACAGGTGGGCCAGCCCGATCTGAATGCCGTTGAGTTCTGGCAGTTGCCGTTCAATTTCATCGGTGATGAGGTGAAAACCGCGTGAACGGGGTTTCAATTGGATTGATTTTTGGAACCACATAGTGTCGCGACTCGCTGTTAAAAGTGATTGGCTGGTGGCGAAGATGCCTCCAATATGGCCAGATGATTGCAGACAGGATACCCAAAATTAGCGCTGATCGGGGACTGATTCTCATGATTTTTGCACACATGATTGAAGTGGGAACTGCTCGACCGCTACGTCCAACCCAGATTGGATCAGGTGTTGTTCAATTTCATCAGCGTGATCATTACTGTCACACTGATGGTTTCGCAGAAAATGTTTCATTTTTCAATGTATGCTCTTGTTTTTAGTGGGATATGCACTCAATGCCGAATGTTTTTCTGGTTTCTGTTCATCTGCACCGGCAATGTTCCCGTGATGATGGATGCGCCGAAAGCGTGACCTGGAGCAAAGCAGGGGGGATGTCGCTGGCGGCATAATTAACATTAAGTTGTAAATTTACCAAAATATCGCCATGCTTACGGCTGTGCTTACACCGTTGAATTGGGAAATCATGGGAGCGGCATTGGTCGCGCTGTCGTGAAAAAATAACACATCAGGAACGTCATTATGTTGAAAAACATTAACCCCACGCAAACTCCAGCCTGGCAGGCACTGACTGCTCATTTTGAACAGGCGCAGGATCTGCAGCTCAGCGAGCTGTTTGCGCAGGATCCGTCACGGTTTGAAAAGTTTTCCGCTGCGTTCGGCAACGATATCCTGCTGGATTATTCAAAGAACCTTATCACTGAAGAAACGCTGGCGAAGCTGTTTGATCTGGCTGAACAGACAGAACTGAAAACTGCAATTGGCGCCATGTTCAGCGGTGAGAAAATCAACCGCACCGAAGACCGTGCTGTACTGCACGTGGCGCTGCGTAACCGCAGCAACACGCCCGTGCTGGTCGACGGCGAAGACGTAATGCCTAACGTCAATGCGGTGCTGGCGAAAATGAAGCAGTTCTCGGATCGCATTATCAGCGGTGCGTGGAAAGGGTATACCGGCAAGGAAATCACCGATGTTGTGAACATCGGTATCGGCGGTTCTGATTTGGGCCCATACATGGTGTCTGAAGCGCTGGCTCCTTACAAAACCCGCCTGAATCTGCATTTTGTGTCGAATGTTGACGGCACACATATCGCGGAAACGCTGAAGGGGCTGAACCCGGAAACGACTTTGTTCCTGATTGCATCCAAGACTTTCACTACCCAGGAAACCATGACCAACGCGCACTCTGCACGTGACTGGTTCCTGGCTGAAGCTCAGGATGCATCTCATGTCGCGAAGCACTTTGCGGCACTGTCGACCAATGCTGAAGCAGTGTCTGCATTCGGGATTGATACGGCCAACATGTTCGAGTTCTGGGACTGGGTGGGTGGCCGTTACTCACTGTGGTCTGCGATTGGCCTGTCGATTTGCCTGTCGGTTGGTTACGACAATTTCGAAGCGTTGCTGGCGGGTGCCCATGCGATGGACAAGCACTTTGCTGAAGCGCCGCTGACTGAAAATCTGCCGGTAATTCTGGCGCTGGTTGGCCTGTGGTACAACAACTTCTTCGGTGCAGAGTCGGAAGCCATTCTGCCTTACGACCAGTACATGCACCGTTTTGCTGCGTACTTCCAGCAGGGCAACATGGAGTCGAATGGTAAGTCTGTCGACCGTGGCGGTAAGCCAGTAGATTACCAGACGGGCCCAATCATTTGGGGTGAGCCGGGTACCAATGGTCAGCATGCGTTCTATCAGCTGATTCATCAGGGCACCAAGCTGATCCCATGTGACTTTATTGCACCGGCGGTCAGCCATAACCCGTTGAGCGATCACCATCCGAAACTGATGGCGAACTTCTTTGCGCAGACGGAAGCACTGGCATTTGGTAAAACCCGTGCCCAGGTGGAAGCTGAATTTACCGCAGCCGGGAAGTCTCTGGCGGATGTTGCAGAGCTGGTACCGTTTAAAGTATTTGAAGGTAACCGCCCGACCAACTCAATTCTGGTGAAGCAAATCACGCCACAGACACTGGGCGCACTGATTGCCATGTACGAGCACAAGATCTTCACTCAGGGTGTGATCTGGAATATCTACAGCTTTGATCAGTGGGGTGTGGAGCTGGGCAAACAGCTGGCAAACCAGATCCTGCCTGAACTGGCCGATCAAACCCCGGTGAGCAGCCATGACAGTTCAACCAATGGTCTGATTAACGCCTTCAAGCAATGGCGTCAGTAAGGATTATTCTGACTGAAAAGCAAAAAACGCCGCATGATAGCGGCGTTTTTTATGAGTTGCGCATGCCTTTCGGTTAAGACAGGGCGACCACTTCGCTGGCTTGCGGGCCTTTTTGGCCGTCAGTAACGATAAACTCAACGTTTTGGCCCTCTTTCAGGGTACGACGCCCCTGAGCCTGAATAGCGCTGAAGTGAACGAAAACGTCCTTGCCGTCGGCACCAGAGATAAAGCCAAAACCCTTTTCATCGTTGAACCATTTTACGGTTCCTGTCAGTTTACTCATTTGAAGATCTTTCCTTTGTAATCTCATTTCCTTGCGTTACCCGAAGGCAGGCAACACGAACACTATTGATTGGTATCTTTTTATGTGCATTGATACCTCAACAGTATTTCCAGTCTAGATCGTAACCGGATCGGGGGGCAATCTTTTCTGCGCCAAATATGCAAAAAGGTGAGAGAAAACAGTGCAGCTCGCAACATGAGGTCAGGCCAGTTTGAACTGGCCCGAGAAAAGATGTAATCGGATGGAAATTAGCGGTCGAAGCTGATCTCAATGAAGGCTTTGCCGTATTCAGACTCAAACGGCATGATAATGATCGCCCCTTCACTTTTGTGCGTGATCGTGTGACCTCGACCGGAGACGACGGCGGGTGTGGCCATTTCAAAATCATAGCCTTTTTCTGACAGAATACGCTTGGCACCACCGGTGACCATGTTGGTGATTTCACCGACCATGTCAGTCACTTCATCGTTAATACCATTCGGACGCTCGCCCAGCATACGCTGCATAATCTCAAGTGCCAGGCCTTCATCAAAAGTGATGGACATGGAGCCCCGGGTTTGCGGTCCCACCATGCCAATCAGGCCAGAGACATCACCCCGGGCGATTTCATCTTTTTTCAGCAGAGGTTTTTGCGGGGCCAGCTCCATTGACGCCATGGTCTTGAGCACATTCAGCAGAGAGGCCAGAAATGGGTTTACAAATTCTGCTCGCATAGGATCTGGATTGCCTTGTTGTTGTACGGAAACGGACTACTTCTTCTGTTGGCATGCTTGACACACGCCATGGCTTTCTACGACATGATGAGAAATCTGAAAGCCTTGCTGCTGCGCTTTTAGTTTTAGCATTTTTGCCAGTTCATCATCGTGACATTCCTCCACATGGCTACATTCATCACAAATGAGCAGTTGGGAACAATGGTCGGTATGATCCGGCAGATGACAGGCAATATAGCTGTTTGTGGACTCGACTTTATGAACAAATCCCTGAGCGAGCAGGAAGTCGAGCGCACGATAAACTGTCGGCGGCTTCGCCTGAGGTTCGGACTCCCGCAGCAAATCCAGCAGCTCGTAAGCACTGATCGAACTGCGATGAGACAGAATCAGCGCCAGTACTTTATGACGTTGTGGCGTCAACCGGACTCCCCGTTGTTCACAGAGTTGTTGAGCCTGATTCAGCAGTTGCATATGATTTGCCATACTTCCTCAAAAAAGCGACTAGCGTCATAGTCTATCATAGCATTTTGAAAACCTATCTCGGAGAGGCCCAAACGGTCTTATATGGACAAAATTTTCGTGTAACTGATCACATTCGCATCAGTTTCTGAGCCGTTTGTGGCGTGTGGCTGACCTTCATGGGGTCGGTTTTTTGCCCTCTGCTGCTGCGATTTGCAGACATGTTGCCTGGTGGTGGAGAGAAATGCTTCTCATCCATCATGGCGGTAGTTCTTAAGCGGTGTTCAGGGCGGGGAAGCGGCTCAGGAAGACTGCGATGTCTGCGCGTTCAAGACCGGGGAGAGATGCCGGCCCTGAACAGAACCGTTACTGCATACTCTGGAAAGTCTGGCAGTCCTTGGGGTTGCCAGACGCGAAGCCTTTCTTGAACCAACTGACTCGTTGTGCCGACGTACCGTGGGTAAAAGCGTCCGGCTGGACAGCGCGTCCGGCCATTTCCAGCAATCTATCATCCCCGACAGAACTGGCGGCTTGTAGCCCTTCTTCAATATCGCCCGGCTCCAGCAACTGCATGTCGTGGTGGACATAATAGCCCCAGACGCCGGCATAGCAGTCGGCCTGAAGTTCGAGCATCACGCTGAGGCGGTTGGCTTCGGTCTCGCTGGCCTCTTGCTGTTGTTGTGCGACTTGTTTGTTGGTACCCAGAACATTCTGGACGTGGTGTCCGACTTCATGGGCGATCACATAGGCGAAGGCAAAGTCGCCGGGTGCTCCGAGTTTTTTCAATTCATCCATGAAGCTGAGATCCAGGTAGATCTTGCGATCAGCCGGGCAGTAAAAGGGGCCGGACTGGGCCTGTCCCATACCACAGCCCGTCTGGGTGATGTTGTTGTACAAGACCAGCTGAGGTTCCGGGTACTGCCCATCGAGCAATTGCTTCCACACGGTCTCTGTGGTGCCCAGAATGGCAGCAACGAACTGGGCATCTTCATCCTTGGCAGGCAGGCCGCTGTTTTGGGCGTCCTGCTGCTGAAGCGGTTCTGTTCCCTGCTGAATCCCCATCATGCCGGCACCGCCGGTAAAATATTGATAGGCAAGATAGATGCCGCCAACCACCAGGATCAGCTTGCCCACTTTGGTTTTCAGCAGAAACGGCAGAAATCGCAGTAAAGCTGCGACAGGCAGGCCGGACTGTGCTGGCCCCTGGCCTCGCCGGTCATCAATATTGCTGCTTTGCCGGGTCTTACGCCAACGCATGGCGCGCTCCTCAAAATGATGACGGGGATTCTCTCAGTCTGAACGACAGCATGGAATTTTGCCTGTTACACACTGAGACACCCAATAACTTCTTCTATCAGGACAACGTGTTTTGTCTTTAGATGAAAGATTGTGCTTTACAAACCTGGGTCTGAATTGATTTTTTTCTGTTGTAAATCTTTAAAGACTGCATTTTGTTAAAAAAATGTTCAAAACTCATCGTAGTGTATTGATATTCAAAATAAATCTGTTGGTTTTTTTCTCTGTCACTATTTTTTTACATATGAATCGAAGTGAAATTCACTCGGCCTATTTACATTCGTGGCCAGATAAAACAAGACGTTAGGTTATCTTTGTGGTGTCTCGCAACTTGAATGTAATAACTCTTCTCTCTGTTTCAGTCGAAAAATTCAGTATTTCATACTTATGCATGAGTCAGTTGTTGCGTATAGCTTTTTATGTGTGCCTGCAGTGGTAAGGCATTTCCTCAAAACGGATAACAGAGAAAAGGAATCACAATGTATAAGACAATGCTAGGTTGCTGTATCACGTCTGCACTGGCGCTTGCCAGTGTCTCGGTCTGGGCAGAAGACGCTCAGGCGGTTGTCAGTGGAGACTATCAGGCTGCGCTGATTCAGGCGGCACCAGAAAAAGCGGTTGCGAATCAGTATATTGTTGTGCTGAAAGAGCCTGCTTTTATCGGCAATGATCAGGCTGCCCGAGCTGATTTCGTCACGCGTACGGTGGAAAGCATGGCTGCGATGCATGCGGTGAAAGCGGCGCGGGTATTCGATGCGGCCCTGAGCGGGTTTGTCGCAGAGCTGACACCGGCTCAGGTGGCGGCTCTGCGTCAGGACGGCCAGGTTGATTATATTGAGCAGGATCAGGTGATCTCGCTGGACCCGGTTTATCCGGAGGCGATTGATGCGCAGCAGAGTAATGCGACCTGGGGATTAGACCGGGTGGATCAGCGCAACCTGCCGCTCAATGGCAGCTATGTGGCCCAGTACAACGGTACCGGCGTCACCGCTTATGTGATCGATACCGGGGTGACCACCACCCACAGCGAGTTTGGCGGCCGTGCCCGTTCGGGTTACGACTTTGTGGACAATGACTCCAATGCCACCGACTGTAACGGTCATGGTACACATGTTGCCGGAACAATCGGGGGAACCACCTATGGTGTCGCCAAGAATGTCAGCATTGTGGGCGTCCGGGTGCTGAGCTGTAGTGGTTCAGGCACCACCTCTGGCGTGATTGCCGGGGTCGACTGGGTGAAACAGAATGCGAACGGCCCGTCTGTGGCAAACATGAGTCTGGGCGGCGGGATTTCGACGGCACTGGACAGCGCCATCAACAGTGCGATCAGCTCTGGCGTCAGCTTTATGCTGGCTGCGGGTAATGAGAATCAGGATGCCTGTAATGTGTCTCCGGCCCGTGTTGCTGCCGGTGTCACTGTCGGCTCCACCACCAGCTCGGATCAGCGTTCCAGCTTCTCGAACTGGGGTAGCTGTGTTGATCTCTTTGCACCGGGTTCATCCATTACCTCCGCCTGGTATGACGGCAGCTATAAAACCATCAGTGGGACTTCCATGGCAACACCACATGTTGCCGGGATCGGCGCCCTGTATCTGGATGAAAATCCGGGTCTGAGCCCATCTCAGCTCAGCCAGTTGCTGGTTCAGCGCGGCACGAGCGGCAAAGTGAGCGATACCCGCAATACGGTGAACAAGCTGGCTTACAGCGGCACCGACAGCGATGGCGGTGATCCGGGTACGCCGACTGACGGTAAGCTGGAAAATGGCAAAGCGGTCACTGGACTGAGCGGGCAGTACGGCAGTGAGAAGCACTTCTACATTGATGTAACGGCTGGCCGTACGCTGACCGTCAGAACTTCAGGTGGCTCCGGCGATGCCGATCTGTATGTGCGATTCGGTCAGAAAGCGTCGAAAAGCAGCTGGGACTGTCGTCCGTACCGTTCGGGTAACGGTGAAACCTGTACCATCACCCCGTCAAAATCCGGCCGCTATCACGTGATGCTGCATGGCTATAACGCATACAGCGGACTGACGTTGCAGGCCAGTTTCTAAGGCGTCCTGCATCTGAAGCGAATCGTCTTGTGTTCTATACCACTGTCTCGCCCCGGGCTGTCTTGCCGGGGCGTTTTTTATGCCGGAGGCGTCATGGCTCAGTCGACATATCTTTTACCATCGATGCCAGTTGTAGCCCTGCGGCCTGTCGTTTCAGCAGATGCATCTTCATGATCAGTTGCTGGAAAACCTGCGCCTGTTGCTTTGAACTGATCGTGTGATCGGTCAGCTGGGCCGCCAGTGAGGCAAGGTCGGAAAAACCGAGCAGTTCCGCCTGCGTCTGCCAATGCCGGACGAACTGAAGGCTGTGTCTGGCTGGGGTACTCAACCCTTGGGCCAGATATCGCTCAGCCCAGGTTTGCCAGTCCTGAAGAAAAGAAGTGAGTGTCAGTTCAGTCATGTAGATACTCCTTCCGGGTTTCCTGAATCAAGGTGTCATTGAGGAGAGAGATGAGCTGGAGCCGGGGGGCGTCCGACCCGATTTGCCATCGCCCGAACAGGACCATCTCGTCCGCTGAATCCCAGCGTTTCTGGATGTCAGGCGTCCATTCAGGGGCTGGTATCTCGACAGTGATTCTAGACCCGCACGGGCTCTGGCATTCGCCTCGCCATCGGTCTATGGACGGGTAAAATACAAAGGGTTGTCGGCATTCGGAGACGACCCAACCCAGATAATCCCGGTGTGCCGGAGCTGTAGGGGCTGCAAGCCGTGCGGCCAGCCTTTGCCACTGCGCCTGGATTGATATCGCAGGGAGTTCGCTCAGCATCTGAATTGAAACGGGTTGTCCCAGTTTGAGGCTGCGGGTTTGGGAGGCATTGATACTGCCGTCCTCGCTGGTTGCACCGGCAAATTCAAATGTCCGGAAAGTGACGGCACTGAGCGGATACGTCCCCAGCGGGCTGTCGTGAAACCCCTGATGCGGTGACCATGAGGGATCGATGCCGTGCCTGCGACTTGAAGAAACGGTATAAAAATCTGCTAACTGCGGGTCATAGCAATAGTACCGGAACCCCCGTCCGCCTTGTTGGTCATCCCAGAACACCACATGCAGACCGATGAGTGTCATCTTCGGTTGTGGACGATATAACCGGCGATGCTGGCCGGCCAGCACACTCAGCGGCTGCGGCAGCACAGGCTGACTGAGTGCATGCAGATGCAGCAGGGTTTCTGCGACTTGATCAAGCAAGCGGGTGTGGGAAGCCTGATGATATTTTTTCAGAATCTGACGCAAACTTTCAATGACACCGCTGAGCAGGGCCGCGGGTCTGGGCAGATCGGCCTGATTGAGTTCAGTGCAATACCCGGCCCCCTGATCGACCTGTGTTTGCAGCAGTTCGGCGGTGCCGGTCTGTGTCAGGGTCTGGAGCCAGTTGAGGACGCTGCTGACAAGTTCGGCTTGTTCTGGGTTCAGGGTATCGAATGCAGCTTCTGATTCTGCCGAAAAAGTGTTGTGTGTTATGGAAAGCATCAGGATTGCCAGCGCGCGGTGCACACAGGCGGTCTCTTTACAGCTGCAGAGTACAGCAGACCATTCGCCGGTGGCGGGCAGATGCAGCAGATAGGATTTCTGACTTTGCAGGGTCACATTCACGACGCAATGGTCGGTCTGCGGCTCAAAAGTGACCAGCGCGCCTTTCTGGTAAAGCTTGATCGCCTGCGTGGCATTGCCGCGGCCATAAGTCTGATCGAGCGCTTCTCGTGATGTAATACACCAGCGTTCGGGCTGAAATGGCTCTGCGGGCGGCGCTGTTTCGTTTTCGTTCAGTTCACGCAGCTTCAGCAGAAAGGCAAGCTGGTGGACACAACTGCCCAGGGTGCCGCACTGGCAACTGAACTGTGCCAGATCGGTGTCTGCTAAAGTCACGTCAAAGTTGTCGATGCTGAGGGTCAGCGGCAGTGACGGATCAGCCGGTGAAATGCCCGGATGTTTGTCCGCGATTTTCCCGGCTCGTCGGAACAGCCCTTTGCTGGTCCAGTTGATCAGGTATTCGTCGGTTAACTGGCGTGTCCAGTCAGATAAGCTCATGGTGTCTTTCTCTTATCTCAGTTGTGCTTCAGGCTATCGAATGACATCGGCGACCCATTGACTCAGGTTTTCCGGCGTCATAGATGCGATTGGCATGTCCATTTTCAGCAAGCGATCAATGATGTGGTGGTCGTAACTGGCCGCCCCGTTTGAATCCATGGCGGTGAGGCCAAGCAAGGTCACACCGGCCTCCTGCATTTTCGCGACCTGATGATACAGATTGGTTGGGGAGCCCCCTTCATAGAAATCGCTGATCAGCACGACAATGGAACGGTGCGGCTGGGTGATCTGTTCCCGGGTATATTGCATCGCTTTGCCAATATCGGTGCCGCCGCCCAGTTGAACAGACAGCAGATTTCGGACCGGATCATCAATAAATTCCGACATGTCGACCACCCGGGTATCGAACAGCACCAGCCGGACTTTCAGAACCGATAATCGGCAGAAAATAGCGGCGACCACAGTGGCGTGGATCAGATTGTTGAGCATGGAACCGCTCTGATCCACCACAAGGTGAATGTCCCAGCACACCTGGCTGACCTGGCTTTGGTAGAAAAACATGCGTTCCGGCAGGAGAGCTTGTTCGTCTGGCTGATAGTGCTTGAGGTTTCGCATCAGGCTGCTGCGCCAGTCCGTCAGGGCGACCGGCATTTTCCGGCTGCTTCGAAAAGGTGTGCGCTGGCGGGCAAAGGGCGACTGTACCGGCTGCGCCAGAACTTCTTCCAGTTCAGCACAAACCTGAGCCACAATGGCTTCGATTTCTTTTTCCAGAGAGGCTGGGATTTGTGCACGAAACGCCAGAATTGTCTGCAATAGTCCGATATTCGGTTTCATGGCAGCCAGAATCTCTTTATCCAGCAATAACTCCTGAAGGCCGTACCGTTCAATCCCTTCTTTTTGCAGGATTTCGGCAGCCGGAACCGGGAAAGCTTTCCGGACCTGATTGAGCCAGGTCACGGGTCTTGGCATCCCGGAAACGGTGCCTCCCTGCAGGCCGTTTCCTTGCTGGCCGCCACCCCGGCCCTGATACTCATGGGCGTACAGGGTGTCGAGGCATTCATCCCGCGCTGTATCTTCGCCGGATAGCGCGTGCGGATGGGCACTGCCCAGGATTAGCCGCCAGCGTCGGGACAGTTCATCGTGTGTATTCATTTGTTCATCCCCCAATGGATCTGGCTGGTGCGCCATTGCTCCCGTAGCTGTTGTGCAGCCAGCAGTGTGTCTTGCGAAACGGCCGGGATTTGCGCAGGCAAATTGAGGTGGGTTTCCCAGATGCAA
Source organism: Photobacterium galatheae (assembly GCF_000695255.1). Lineage (GTDB taxonomy): Bacteria > Pseudomonadota > Gammaproteobacteria > Enterobacterales > Vibrionaceae > Photobacterium > Photobacterium galatheae. Next base: position 37,955 of record NZ_JMIB01000034.1, read on the forward strand.
ATCTGGCTGAATTCAGCGACTTCCCGGGGGGTTAGCTGGGTAAATGCCCGCCGCAGGGCCGGAAGACAGGTGAGAAAGCTGGTTTCATCAAGTTGCGACAGCTGATGATTCAGTGCCGACAGCATCGGATCAGGCTGCAGGAGCTGACTTTTGTTGGTCGTCAGCAGGCCGGAGAGGAAATCGCCGACGGCTTCGGGTTCGCTGTGCTGCCGGGAAAACGCTTGTGCCAGACAATCTTCCAGTGAATCGGTTAACTGGTCGTGGCGAATCAAAACCCCGGCACAGGCACCGATCAGCCCTGCTGAATCGGACAGACGATAGCAGGCTTCGATCGCATCCATGAAGTAGGTTGCCGGACAGAGCGTCGGATACTGGCGCGTCATGAAAGACAGATCGGCAATCCAGCCGGCGCTGGCTTCTGTTGCGTAGCTGTTGTCGATACGTGGCAGCCGGGCGCAGAGCCGAATAAAGGTGTGCCGGATTAATCCCGCCAGATCGTCGGTGGAAACAGTGCTGAAAATCCCGCCGCCGTGGCAGCAGGTCAGTAAGATCTGCAGAGACTGATGCAGGGCTGAGAGGTTGGTTTCCTGTTCCAGCAGTTGCTGAACCCGGTGAAATATCGGGCGCAGCCATTGCTGGATACCCATCTGCATGGCCTGAAGCAGCAGGGATACCATGTCAATGGAGCCTGGGTCATCTTGCTCAAATGCGACTTGCAGCTTGTTGCGGGCTGCATCCACAATACTGGCCCCCAGATGGCTGGATTCGATCAGCGCAGCGTCCGTTTCGGTCTGCCACTGGCACTGCCATCGCTCCCGGACCAGATGGAGTGATGCCGGATCGCTGACATCCGGACCAGCCATCAGACGGGCATACGGGATAGTGAGAAAACGCAGCCGATGCAGAAACTGAGACACTGCCCGATGTTTGGGTTTGCGGTAAATCGACAGATCTTTTTTCACCGCGCCAGCCTGAAAATTGGTTGGCAGACCGAGCTGGGTTGTGAGCAGGCGGAAATCCTGGATCAACGGCGCGACCGGCAGTCCGGGAGGCACGTGGCCAATAGCTGTCACATCAAAGTAATCATCCAGCCACTGGCGGAAAAAGGTGTCTGAAGGCTGGTGGGACTTCAGCAAAGTTGCGGTCAACGATTCTCTGAGTTCGGAGCGCCCGGCCGGAATGCCGCGTAAGTTTGCCAGTTGCTGGCTCATCACCAGTGCGTCGGTCAGTTGCGGCAGAGCGACGGGATAGTTTTTCTGCTGCAGGAAGGTCATGAACCCGGTCGTCAGATCCGTGTGGTAGCGGCGTGTGAAATCTTCAGGCAGTGGCCCCGGTTGCCGGGACAGGCGCTGCCAGAGCTGTTGATAATAGCCGCAGTCTGTCAGCCCTGCCGGATAGCCGTGTTTTTTACTGAATCGGCTCAATGCATAAGGGATCAGGTGGGAGCCGGATTCCCAGTGTTCGGGCAATGGCTGGGGGGCTGGCACCGATATCGGTTCCGGTATCGGTTTCGGTGACAAATCGTCGGACGCCAGAAAGTGCGCAATTCCCAGGCAGTGATAGCCGCCACAGACCACCAGCACCCGCTTGCCTTCAGTCAGATAAGGCCGGATCTGCTGCGCCATGAACTGTTCACGCTGCAAAGTTTCCGGGTCGCTGTCGACAGAAAGGTTTCGCATCAGCAGGCAAAAGTGATGCATCTGCGAGAAGAATTCATTCGGGGAAGCCTCACCCGCAGATTCGAAATGGCGATCCCACCACTGATCGAAGTCGTCACAATCGCTTTCAGCCAGCAGGGCCGAGAGATATTCGCCTTCTTCTAATTTTCTGTTGTCGTACAGTAACTGATCCCGTTCAGTGTCTGCTGCTGCGCCGGGCATCCGGGCGGCATAGGGTAAATCTATAAACTGACAGGGCACCTGCGCCTGTTTGGCCAGTTGGATAGCCTGCCATTCCGGCGACATCTCTGCGAACGGAATAAAGACCCGGCTCGCCTTCAACTGACGTGTCGCAGCGGGTTCGTCAGCATCAGGGGCGGGCTCAGCCGAAGCGACTCGCTCAGACGCGGTCTTTGGCGGCGTGGTCTCTGGCGATGTGCTCTCCCGGAGATAACTGTAAATCGCCAGCGGCAGTTGCGTCTGATCATCTTGCAGAAACGGGATCAGAAAACTGGCATCGTGCGGCCCTTCAATCAGCACCACGTCGGGTTGGTGCTGTCTGAACAGACGACCAAGCTGCCAGCTGCACATCGGGCTGTGGTGGCGCACCGGCGCCCAGATCAGCTGCGGGTCAGCCCGGAGCGCTGTCAGACACGTCTGTAATCCGGACGATTCAGCCATGGTTCTGACACCCGTCCAGAAACGCCTGCCACTGAGGTTCGTCTGCCCGTTTCCGTTTGATCACCCGAATGTAGTCGTCAAAACATTCACGGTCTTTCTCATTGTCTTTGATGATGGTCCCGAGCATAAAGGCGGGCAGATGGGCTGCGGAGACCTGTTGATCCCCGAAATAGTGACTGCTGATGGCCGCGTTGTAGGCGACGTTGATCGCTTCGGCCAGTGACAGCAGGGTCGTTGGTGACGTCACCGCCAGTCCGGAGACTTTGCCACTGCGCAGCTCGTCAAAGACGGTGATCAGCAGTTCTGTAGTGTCCTGATCAATCTGAATGTCCAGCGCATCTTGCTGAAGACGGCGGTTCACCTGCGTCATCACCAGTTCCGTCTTTTGTTTTTTGGTACTGATAGGTTGCAGCGTTTCAAAGTTGAAGCGGCGTTTCAGTGCCGAAGACATCTGGTTTACACCCCGATCATGGAGATTGGCGGTGGCGATGATGTTAAAGCCGGGCTGGGACAGCATGTAGGCTTCATCGCTGTCTTTGAGTTCCGGGATTTGCAGGATGCGGTCAGACATCACCGGGATCAGGTTGTCCTGAACCTCGGTCGGGCAGCGGGTAATTTCCTCAAACCGCATCAATCGGCCCTGTTGCATCGCGTGAAAAAGCGGGCCGGGCACCATGGCATCCAGACTCGGGCCATCTTTCAGCAGTGCGGCGTAGTTCCAGCTGTAGCGGATATTCTCTTCAAACAGTCCGGCACTGCCCTGGACGGTCAGGGTACTCTGGCCGGAAATTGCGGCAGCAAGCAATTCTGACAGCAAGGACTTCGCGGTGCCCGGCTCGCCGACCAGCATCAGCCCCTGCTGGCTCATCAGGGTCACAATGGCACGCTCGACGACGGCGTCGTTGCCGTAAATTTTTCGGCTGATGGTGGTGCCCTGAACCGGCTCATTGTTGCTGCCGAGAATGAAGGTACGGACCATGCGCGGGCTGAGTTGCCAGCCTGTCGGCTTCTGGCCCTGATCGGCTTTGCGCAGCGCAGCCAGCTCTGTGGCATGGAGGGTTTCTGCGGGGAGTCGTTGTACGTTTTGCATCGGTTTCTCTCGTCGGAAAAGGCTGTGGTGAATGCGTGCTTTATCACAGCCGTGATTTGTCAAAATTGCTATTTGTCAAAATAAAGAACTGCCAGTCCTGTGGCGTGGCTGGCAGCCCGGTTCGGGTTACAGAAAAGCTTTCTTGGCTTCCAGCAGTAACTCGCGGACAACCCGCTCCGGTATATCGTCGACCGTCAGCCGGATATCAGCATATTTATGATCCTGTAAGTCATCGTAGACATAGCTGCCCCGGTTCAGATGACCGGTCCGGTAAAACTCAACCGTTTGGGCGGTAACGGTGTCTTCATCGCTTTCATAGCCATAACCGCTGTGCCAGATGTCTCCATCGAAGGTGATTTCAATCCCGACATTGAGCCCGTCCAGTTCCTTATAGATTTCATCGAATGAGCCGCCATCCCGTACGGAACCGACCGACCAGCCGCATTTACGCAGGCGGTTGATCACCGTGGCCGGTGTTTTTCGGCTGAAACATGGTGCGCTGTACTGATTGCTGGTGGCTGGTTTGAGCTGGACGACGTCTCGCGACAGCTGACCAAACAGAGGCTCCAGATTCCAGTCGTCAACATAGTTTTGCCAGTCAGCCAGTTGTTCTGCGGTCAGCTCGATGGGATGAACCAGCCCGACATGGGCCTCGGCGGAGATCGCAACCGGCTCATCTGCCATATCAACCGGGGTCGGATTGGGCAGGAAAGTGCGGATGAGCTGACCATTTTCATAGACGCCCCAGATCAGCTGACTGGCAATTTTGTGCATCACCGGATTACCCAGAAACAGAACCTGCCAGCGCTCGAAAGACCACATCCGCCAGGCAACAAAGGCATCTTCCATGCGTTTGGTTTGCAGGCTGATCATCTCTTTTAGCAGCTTTTTCAGTGCATTGAAGTGCTGTTTGGTTTGTTCTGCCTGCTCGGCGTCATCGTTCGGTTTCGGCTTCGGCAGGGTTTTGCTGAGTTTGCCGTCCGGCTTGCGGATGACGAATTTCAGATCGCCATTGAGGATCAGCGACAGGGTCTGGCCGCAGTAATCGAGCGGAATGTGGTCGCCGTCAAAGCCCAGATCGTCCACCAGTTGATCGCCGAGTTCCTCTTTGGTGATCCCCGCCTGCTGAGCACCGATGGCAAAGGCTTCCTGACCGGCATCTTTGATACTCTGCTTTTTCGCATTGCGGCAGATGCGGTCAATTTCTATGTATGCCTGTGTCTGGCCGCTGAGGCCCATCATTTTAATCAGGTGCCCGGCCAATTGGTGCTTCGCGCTGCCTGCGATTTTTTCAATGAGCGTTGCCAGCGCTTTCATCACACTGGTGTCGCCGTGAATTGCCGGAATGGACAGCAGCCATTTGTTTTGGGGGGGGATGTCCGACCCGAATCTGCTCAGGATACTGTGTGCGAACTGCGACAGGGATTCCGGCGACAACACCGAGGTGATGGCCGCTGCTTCCTGACTGTTCTGATACCCGTCGAGGCCCTGATAGATCAGGCACAGCTGCATGGCGGCATCGTCTGATGGTCTGCCATCCAGCCGCGCCGGCAGCATCAGCTGGCTGAAGTCCACCGGTGATTTTTTCGGTCTGTGATAGCTGTCGGCCAGATAGGCATCCAGATCGAATGTGCCGTCAGCCGTGGTGTACAGCGTTCTGATATCAAGCTGCCCTTGGGTGATAAGGAGGGTTCGGGAAGAAGGCACTTTGGCAAGCATCAGACACTGGCTCGCGGTCTCTGAATCAATCCCGAGTTCGCACAGGACGTCAATGGCATTGATTTCCTGCTGGGCACTGTAGGTGGCGATGTCGCTGATGACGGTGTCTTTCACGACCTGCCGGTACTCTTCCGATAAGCTCAGAATACAGGCTTTCGTCGCCGCAATGGCCCCTTTGTGTTTTTCGTTGAGCAGCCCTAACAGACGCACGGCCTCTGCGTCTGACTGGATCCGGTGCCTGAAGAAGGGCAGTAATATGGCTTTGTATTTCGCGGGCAGGCGCGCCATGTGCTGGATGACGGGCATGCCGTGTTGTTGCAGATAACACAATTCGATCTGCGCATGGTGACGCAAATACTTCACCTCCTCCCAGTCGTAATAGCCGTACCGCCGATCTTCATTGGCCGCAATGAAAGCTTCGGTGTATTCCGCATAACCTTTGATGGCAATGGCAGAATATGCGGGTTGTTCGAGTACGACATCTGAGATCAGACGCAACGGCGTGCCGGTGTACAGGCGCTGCGCCGCGCGAAGATAAGGAGAGAACAAGGCATTGTTTTTTCCGTTCAGCATCAGGCGGGTGAAGCGCTGCAAATGCGGGTCGGACAGCGTGCTGAGTCTGGGAAATTCCGCGTTTTTCTGAAGAGACAGGCGGCTGATGTTCGCCTCGTTTTCTCCCGTGAGGACATAGGCAATCAGCGATTCGCTATCGTTGTCATTTTTCGTCAGCCCATCGTTGCAGGCATCGCGCAGCAGCTGTCGATCCCGCTCGGTTTTCTGTTCGTCCAGACTGCCGTCCTCAGTCAGCGACGCGATCACGGCATAGCCCAGTTCAGCATCAAAGGCGCTGCGGGGCTCGAAGCATGTCCAGAGACAGGGGGCGCCAAACTCCCGGATTAGCGCCTGAATCATCCGGACGTGCGGGTTTTCCCGCCAGAGGTCGGCGGGTTTGTGCGCAAAGGTTTCGGGATAGTGCTCGAAGTTATACCGCAGCACGTAAGCAATCAGCGGTTCCTGAAGCTCAGGAGCCTGAGCGATACCAGCGCGAAGGCCCTCGATGACAGAATCCGGATACAGCCAGCCGTCCCGGTGATAGCAATCCGTCAGAAAATGCCGCTGGATCCAGAGATACGGGTCGAGCTGGAAAATCAGCGATTTCAGCGCGTTGGCCGCAGTGGATTGCTGAATCAGGTCATCGTTGCTGTGACACAGATAGTCAAAGAGATCGCTGAAGTCGGGATCAGCTTCCAGCAGGACATTTGCGGTACGGCCATGGGCCAGGATCGGTTGATGGGGGAGTGCGGCCCGGAGGATTGCCACGTCTCTGTCCCGGTCGCCCTGACCTTTCAGGAGGGCGATCAGCGACTGAATGGCATCGGATGGCAGCGCTGTCCGGTACTTCAGGCCGAACTGTCTGATGGTTCCGTGATAATCCGGAATATTTGCGTCACGGACATGATCACGGGCCAGCGCTTCAAGATAGGTGAGCAGCAGCGACTCAAAGCGGACGGCATCCTTGTCGCTGACGGCCTGTTTCAGCTCCGGAAACAGGATGTGGCGGCAATACAGATGGGACGAATGGTTATAATGCCCCTCACTTTTCAGCCGCTCATCGCTCAGGAAGATTTTCAGGTCTTCATGGGTGAAAGTGTCGAGAAGCTGCGTCATTCCCCAGTCGTTCAGCATCCGGTTCATGCGTCGGAAATCGAATTTGAGCAGGCCCTGAAAGGTCGGCATCAACTGGCGCAGTAATGCCAGATCCACCCGGTGCAGCCAGTTCATCTCATTCACTGAGGTGATCAGCGCATGCAGGTAGCGGGCAATATGCTCAGGGGTATCGTCCAGCTCATCCAGATACTCATCAAAAAAGTCGAAGATGTAGTGCGTTGGAATACTTGAGTTGGCCGGGCAGTCCGCATAAGGGGTATCACTGTAGACAAATTTGCGGATTTTGGCGGCCGTCAGTTTGGAGACGTCGTCGCGGTAACCCTTTCCCTGTTCTAGCTGGTCAATCACGTCACTGATGTTCATGTCTTGTGTTCCGAATCAAATAAAACGATGTATCCAGCCAGCCCTGATGCACAGCGGCTGGCTTTCCTGCGGTGATTACCGGAAGGCGCTTCTGGCTTCCAGCAGTAACTCGCGGGCAACCCGTGTCGGGAGATCGTCGACCGCCAGACGCAGGCTGGCGTATGCCTTGTCCTGTAAGTCGTCGTAAACGTAACTGCCTCGCGGTAGCTGACCCGTGCGGTAAAATTCAATGGTTTTGGCGGTGACACTGGGTTCATCGCTTTCGTAACCGTCACTGCTGTGCCAGATGTATTCGTCGAAGGTGATTTCAATCCCCACACTGAGGCCATCCAGTTCTTTGTAGATTTCGTCAAAAGAACCGCCATCTCTGACGGAACCAACCGACCAGCCGTTTTTACGCAGCCGGTTGATCACGGTCGCAGGCGATTTTCGGCCGAAATCCGACACTGTGTACTGAGTGCTGTTGGCTGGCTTGAGCTGAACCGCCTCTCGTGTCAGCTGGCTAAACAGGGGCGTCAGATTCCAGTCATCCACATAGCTTTGCCAGGCGGCCAGTTGTTCCGAAGACAGCTCCGTCGGATGCACCAGGCCGACTCTGGCGTCCGGCCGGATCGCTACCGGTTCATCTGCGGTATCCACGGGGGCCGGATTGGGCAGGAAAGTGCAGATGAGCTGATCATCTTCATAAACGCCCCAGACCAGCTGTCCGGCAATTTTGTGCATCACTGGGTTGCCCAGAAGCAGTGCCTGCCAGCGCTCGAAAGACCAGGTTCGCCAGGCAACGAACGCATCTTCCATGCGTTTCACCTGCAGTTCGACCATGGCTTTCAGCAGCTTTTTCAAGGTGTTGAAGTGTTGTTTCGCCTGTTTTGCCTGCTCGGCGTCATCGCCCTGTTTCGGCTTCGGCAGGGTTTTGCTGAGTTTGCCGTCCGGCTTGCGGATCACGAATTTGAGTTCGTCATTGAGGAGCAGTGACAGGGTCTGGCCGCAGTAGTCGAACGGAATGTGGTCGCCCTTGAAACCCAGATCGTCCACCAGTTGATCACCGAGTTCCTCTGGCGTGATCCCTGCTTGTCTGGCACCGATGGCAAAGGCTTCCCGGGCGGCATCTTTCACGCTTTGTTTTTTACTGTTGCGGCTGATGCGATCAATGGCCATGAAGGCAACCATCTGATCACTCAGCCCCATGAGTTTCATCGTGTGACCCGCCAGCTGGTGCTTCGAGCCACCGGCATATTTTTCAAGCAGCGTTGCCAGGGCTTCCATCACACGGGTATCGCCATGAATGGCCGGAATTGCCAGCAACCATTTGTTTTTGGTTGTGATTTTTCCGCCGTAAGCGCTGAGGAGACTGTGCGCGAATTGCGCCAGCGAATCGGGTGTGAAAGTGCTGGCAATGGCACGGGCTTCCTGAGGGAGACGATAACCTTCGTGGTGTTGATAAATCAGACAAAGCTGCATGACGGCATCATGTGCAGCTTTGCCATCAGTCCGGACCGGCAGGTGCAGCGGCTCGAAATCCACCGGTGATTTTTTCGGCGGGTGATAGTTGCTGGCCAGATAGGCATCGAGGTCAAACTGCCCGGCCGCATTGGTGTAAACAGTACTGAAATCAATTGGACCGTGTTCGATCAGCAGGGCGCGGGAAGCGGCTGCACCGACTTTGTCGAACAACTGACGGGCGGTTTGCGTATTGACGCCAGCCGTACAGATGAGTTCGATGGCATGCACCTCCTGCTGGGGGCTGAAGGTCGTCAGGTCTTCAATCATCTGATGGATGACCGCAGCCCGAATCGGATGCGGTAACGACCCAATGCAGTCTTTCACCGCGGCAATGGCGCCTTTGTGTTTGTCTTTGAGCAGGGCAACCAGCAACTGCGCTTCTTCCATATCTGTGATCTGGCCTTTGAAAAACGGCAGCACAATGGTTTTCAACCGCGCGGACAGTTTCGTCAGCAGATGCATGACAGCCACGCCATGCTGATGCAGATATTGCAGTTCATTGGCAGCAATATGACGGCGGAATTTGACGTTGTGCCATTCATACTCATCTGAACGGCGATCGTTGATTTGGGCAAATGATTCGGCAAAGTCGGCGTAAACCGGGAAAGCAATGGCCTGGTATTCAGGCCGCTCAAGCACAATCGCTGAGATCAGGCGATGTGGGGTCGCTGTAAATTTCCGCTCCGCCGCGTGAAAGAAGTCGGCAAAAAGGGCGTTGTTTTTTCCGTTCAGCATCACCCGGGTGAGGCGTTGTAATTGCAGATCTTCCAGATAGCAGACTTGCGGGAACTCGCTGTCTTCCGCAAGTCGAAGTGCAAGCGTGCCGATTGCTGCTTCATGTTCCCCGGTCAGAAGGTATTCAGCGAACTGCTCGGCATCCTGTGTATTGGCTGTCAGTATTGGGCTGAATGACAGGATCCACTGTCGATCGCGTTCGGCTTTCTGAGCGGCCAGCTGATCGTCTGCGGCAAGCCGGTTCAGGGTGTAGTAACCCCGCAGTTCTGCAATGGTATTGCGGGGTTCGAAACCATCCCAGATAGTTTGGGCACCATAGGTTTCAATCAGTGCCAGCAGAATCTGATCATGCGGGTTGGGTTTTCGGGCATCGGCCGGGATGCGATAGAAAGAACAGGCATAGTGTTCGATGCTGTAACGCGCAATGAACGCAACGAGTGGTACCTGAATGTCCGGATTTTCGGCCACGGCCTGATTGAGTGCTTCAAGAACCTCACGTTTGCTCGACCACCGGCAATCGGGGAAGCCGCTTAACCTGAGCTGTTTTTTAAACCCAATCGAAGGTTCCAGCCGGAAGACGAGTTGCTTCAGATGGTTGGCCGCAACAGATTGTTGGACGATGGGGTCTTTGCTGTCACTGAGAAAGTGGAATAAATCGGTGAAATCTTCGTCGGCTTCCAGCAGGGTAAAAGCGGCCTGCTGATGATGGAAAAGGGGCTTCCGGTGCAGATGCGCCCGGATCAGCGCTGGGGTCTGCTCCCAGTCGCCCTGTCCACGCAGCAGTTCGGTGAGCGCTGTGATTGCTTCGACCGGCAGTGCAGCCCGGTACTGGCTGATATTGTTCTTGTCCAGCTCATCGGCATCGGGGAACGAGTCACAATTCGCATAATCACTGGTTAAATCCTGCAGGTAAGTGATCAGCGCTTCCTCAAAATGCGCGGCGTCACGTCGCACCAACGCCTGTTTCATTTCAGGAAATAAAATTCCCCGGCAGTAGAGGTGGTGAGGCCAGTGATAGTGTCCGTTGGTTTTATGGCGCTCATCAGCGAAAAACGTGCGCAGGTCGTCCTCTCTGAAGATGGATCGAAGCTGGTTGATCCCGGCATCCGTGCCGAAGTAGTCGGTGAATATTTCCGTCATGAGCGAAAAGTCGGCTTTGATGCAGTTCTGAAATGTCGGCATGACGGCGCGGAGTTTATTAATTCTGACACTTTTGAGCCATTGCTGATTTTCGGTCGACAGGACGAATGCATGTAGGAAACGGGCAATGTGGTCCGGTGAATCGTTCAGCGTTGCCAGCATTTGATTGAGAAAGGTTTCTAAATAAAAAGGAGGTAAGCTGGGGGTTGTCTGAAATTGATTCAACCCGGCATTGCTGTAAACAAAGTCGCGGATTTTTCGGATGGCTTCGACGTCGTCCGGGCAATCGCACAGCGGATTGTCCTGGAGCTGGTCGAGTACCGTGCTGATATTCATTCTTTTGTCCTGAGCGTGAGTAAAGCAGAGAAACAAGCCAGCCCGTCAGGTGAGGGCTGGCTGGATGAGACACCGTGTTACAGGAAGGCTTTTTTGGCTTCCAGCAACAGCTCGCGGGCAACCCGCTCCGGCAGGTCGTCGGCTGTCAGGCGAAGATGTGCGTATTCTTCTTCCTGCAGGTCATCGTAGACATAGCTGCCCCGGTGCAGACGGCCGGGACGGTAGAACTCGACGGTTTTCGCGGTGACTGTTAATTCATGACTTTCGTAGCCGTATCCGCCATGCCAGATACTTTCATCGAAGGTGATTTCAATCCCGACGTCGAGTCCGTCCAGCTCTTTGTACATTTCGTCAAAAGAGCCGGCATCGCGCACCGAACCGACTGCCCAGCCGTTTTTACGCAGTCGGTTGACGACGGTGGATGGTGACTTGCGGCTGAAACACGGCACATGGTACTGATTGCCCTTGGCCGGTTGCAGTTCGACGACATCCCGCGACAGCTGGCCAAACAGCGGTTCCAGATTCCAGTCGTCAAAGTAGCCCTGCCAGGCTGCCAGTTGTTCGGAAGACAGTTCGGTCGGATGGACCAGCCCGATGTGGCCGTTGGCCGGGAACGCGAACGGTTCATCTTCCATGTCGACCGGTTCCGGGTTTGGCAGGAAGGTACTGACGAGCTGGTTGTTCTCATACACCCCCCAGACCAGCTGGCTGGCGATTTTGTTCATCACCGGATTGACCAGAAACAGTTCACGCCAGCGCTCAAAGGACCACATCCGCCAGGCCACAAAAGCATCTTCCATGCGTTTGACTTGCAGACCAACCATGTCTTTCAGCAGCTTTTTCAGTGCGTTGAAATGCTGCTTGGCTTGCTCCGCCTGTTCGGCATCATCATCTTGCTTGGGTTTTGGCAGCGTTTTGGTGAGTTTGCCGTCTGGTTTGCGGATGACAAATTTCAGTTCTTCATTGAGGATCAGTGCCAGCGTCTGACCACAGTATTCGAGCGGAATCTGGTCACCGACAAAGCCCAGATCGTCCACCAGCTGATCGCCGAGTTCGTCTTTGGTGATCCCGGCTTGCTTCGCGCCGATGACAAAGGCTTCGTTGGCGGCGTCTTTGACACTTTGCTTTTTGGTATTGCGGCAGATCCGGTCGATTTCCATGTACGCCTGCGTTTGGCCGCTGAGTCCCATCAGTTTCATCAGGTGGCCAGCCAGCTGATGTTTTGAACCGTTGGCGAATTTTTCCGTCAGGGTTGCGAGGGCTTTCATCACGCTGGCATCGCCATGAATTGCAGGAATCGTCATGATCCATTTATTCTTGGCCGTGACTTTCGGGCCATAGCCACTCAGCAGGCTGTGTGCGAACTGCGACAGTGATGCCGGTGTGAAGGCGCCTGCAATGGCATGGGCTTCCTGACTGTTGCGATAACCTTCGTGATTCTGATAAATCAGGCACAGCTGCATCACGGCGTCGTTTGCCGGTTGACCGTCGATACGTTCCGGCAGCGGCAGGAGGCTGAGATCGAGCGGTGCTTTTTTCGGCGCAGTGTAGCTTTCTGCCAGATAGGCATCCAGATCAAACTGACCATCCGCGCGAACATATAATTGCGTGAAATCGAGATTCCCTTTTTCAACCAGTAACGTTCGGGATGCCGTTGACTGAACCCGTTCCAACAGTGCTCGGGCCATGTCTGAATCGATATCCGGTTCACACAGCACTTCAATTGCATTGACTTCCTGCTGCGCATTGAAGGACGCAAGTTCCGCCAGGATTTTCTCTCGTACAGTCTGGCGTAATGTCTCCGGCAGGGCGTTCAGGCATGCCTTGGTGGCGGCAATCACCCCTTTCTGTTTTTCTTTCAATAAATCAACCAGTAACAGTGCCTCATCTGTAACGGTGATCCGCCCTTTCAGCATGGGCAGCAGAATGACTTTATACTTGGTAGACTGTTTGGAGAGCTGGGACACACAGGCCATGCCATGCTGCATCAGATAATCCAGTTCCTCTGCGGCAATGTGATGAGTAAACTCGATCCCCTGCCAGCGATATCCGTCATCACCGATTTCATTTCGTTCTGCAAAGGCTTCGGCGAATTCGGCATAGGCTTTGAAAGCAATATCGTGATAGGCCGGTTTTTCAAGCACCACATCTGAAATCAACCGTAACGGCACTGAAGAGAACAGCCGGAGAGCACCGATGAGATAGCGCGGGAAGAGCTTGGTGTTTTTGCCGTTCAGCATCACACGGGTGAGTCGTTGCAGCCGCGAATCTTCCAGATAACAGACCGTTCCGAAACGACATTCAGGATTGATTGCTAATTTGCTGATCTGGCTTTCATTCTCTCCGGTGATGAGATAGTTAAACAGCAACTGTGCATCTTTGTCGTTTTTGGTGAATCGGGCACTGAGTCCCGTCAGCCACTGGCGATCGTAGTCATCTTTCAGTTCAGACAGGCTGCCATCTTCTGCCAGGGAGGCAAGCGTGTAATACCCCAGCCGCTGCTCAATGATGCTTCTGGGGGCGTACATTTCCCAGATGTACCGGGTACCATACTGCGCGAACAAGGCGCGAATCAGCTGATTGTGCGGGTTGTTTTCCGGTGTGCCTGCTGGTGTGCGTCCGTACGCGCAGTCATAATGTTCAAAGGTATAGCGCAGGGTAAAGGCAATGAGCTGATCTTTTTTGTCCGGGGCCGCTTCAATCGCGGCGGTCAGTTCTTCCATCACCTCATCTTCATCAGACCAGCTGCAATAGTGGTAACACTCGTGCATGAAATGCTGCTCAACCCACACGTTCGGATCCAGTAAAAAGACCAGCTGCTTCAGATTGGTGGCGGCCGTGGAGTGCACGACAATCTCGTCTTCACTGTCACACAGCCAACTGAACAGGGCGGAAAAATCCTCATCGGCTTCCAGCAGGGTATAGGCGGTCCGGTCATTTTTATAGATAGGTTCGTGATTCAGGTGGCTGCGGATCAGTTCCGGATCCTGATCCCAGTTTCCCTGTCCCTGTAAGAGGGCGGTCAGTGCCTGAATCGCTTCGGGCGGCAGTGAAGTGCGGTATTGCTTGTTGTCACCGTCGCGTTCTCTTCTGCGTAAACTGGGAATGTAGGTGGCATTGGCATAGTCGTGCGCCAGTGCTTGCAGGTAAGTGATCAGCAGCGTCTCGAAACGGGCTGGATCTTTGTCTGCCACCGCCTCTTCGAGTTCAGGAAACCAGACATAGCGGCAGTACAGGTGGTGTTTATCGTTGTAATGCCCGTTTGTTTTGAGGCTGTCATTTTCCAGAAATGCGCGGATCTCCGCTTTTGAGAAGTTCTCTCTGAGCCGTTCGATCCCATCTTCGGCATCATATTCATCATCGTAAAGGCGTTTCATCAGCTGAGACGGAGACATGATGTAGTCGTGGAAGGTGGGCATCCATTGCTTCAGTTGCCCGATATTAACGTCGGTCACCCATGATTTGTTTTCCACCGAGAGGGCCAGTGCGTGCAAATACCGGGCGATATGTTCAGGGGTATCTTCCAGCTCTTCCAGAGACTCCCTGAAGAATTGGGACATGAAAAATCCGGGCATGGTCGGATTCGGCGGAAAATCGGCGTAGTCCATGTCGCCGTAAACAAAGTTGCGAATGTTGATCACACTTTGTTCGGGGACTAAGCGCTGGTAGTAGCCGCTCTCCCGCAGTGCGTCAATCACCTGACTGATATTCATTGTTTGTCCCTTAGCATGCTTCATTTGCCGGATTTTTCAGGCAAATCGGTGGATTCTGCTGCGTCGTCGCAGCTATTTATCGTCTTCTGTATTAGTAAAACGTCAGAATGTATAAAACTTTGTGCATGGCGCTGTGATGATGTGCTTATTTTTGAATAAAGATCGCAAAAAGTCAGCTAACTAATTGTCTTTATTTATTTTTTGATAATTTTTGGCCGCAAGTCACTGTTTTCATTTATTCCGATTCTGTACCGGTTCTGTAGGGTTTCGGGATCTCAGAGGATGGCTGCAGATGCGTCAGGCGGGTTTACATCACATTGAATCGAGTCCACAACGAGCACAGGCACAGGGCTTTCAACGCGAAAAGTCACAAGGTGCGCATGCGCAAGGCATACAGTCGCATGGCGGCAAGGTCAGTTTGTCCCGGCTGTTTCAGCTAATCATTGGCGGTGGGCTGATGGTGCTGGGCGCTTATGTCCTGATGTTGCTGGCGCTGAACCTGAATGACTATATTCAGGACTTTCCGGGTAGCCCGGTGCATCAGTACCTGATTGATTCGCAGGAACAGGGGTTCTTTCTGGCCTTTGGCAACAATGACATCAGAGTTTCGCAATCTTTCATGAATGTCATCGCTCTGTTCTTCAGTTTTTATATTCTGAAAATCTGGGTCAGCGTTGGTAAGACCCTGGTACAGACCGGAAAATTCTTGCTGGAAGACAAGAAAGATCAGGCTTGATCCAAGGTGATCAATTGGGTGGTCAGGGGATCAAAGTATGAACAGGCTTCGTCAGTATCGGCGGGTGATTTACATTCAGGTCGCTCAGGATCAGGTAACGGTCACGGATGCCAGAACCGGAAAAAGTGTCACGGAAAATTCAGAGATGCCTTTTTCCAGCCGGCGTTTGGCTGTCGGCCACTTTTACCGGGCGGCGGATACGCTCAAGCGTGCTTACCTTCAGCTGTACCCGCGATCTTTTTCCTTGCTGGAACCTATCATTGTGATACATCAGCGGTATTTGTGTGAAGAGGGCTTATCTCTTGTGGAAGAGCGGGTGCTGCTGGAACTCTCTGGCCTGATCAAAAGCCGGTATCGGTATATCTGGCAGGGGGAACCATTGTCTCCAGCGCAGTTACTGGCAGGGGAATATCAATCATGATGCGACGATGCTGCCCTGATCGGGCTGGTCCGTACTTTCACGTCCTATGATATTGTGACAGGCACGATGATCGATGCGTCGGCAATTCTGGTGGGGGTGGCGCTATCCGTGCTGCCCCTGATTTATGCCGCCGGGATTGCCCTGTTCCTGACGCCGCTGAAGCACACCGAGCCATCCTAATTCGGGAGATACCTGATGAATGCACCCACCACCATGACGTTTTTTGCCCGTTTTGAAGCCGATATTCTGTCGGGCCGTAAAACCATCACCATCCGGGATGTTTCAGAAAGCCATTATGTGCCGGGCAGTGTTGTGCAGGTTTCCACGCTGGAAGAAGACCGGGACTTTTGTCGGCTTGAAATTCTTGCTGTCGAACCAATTCTGTTTCAGGATTTATCTGATTTTCATGCCCGGCAGGAAAATATGACGCTGGCCGAGCTGAAAACCGTGATCCGGGAAATTTATCCGGATGATGATCAGTTGTACGTGATCACTTACCGGCTGGTCGGGTGACTCCAGCCGCATAACACGCAGCTGTGATCAAACGAAAAGCCCCAGGAGATGGGGCTTAGAAGCACAATTACATTGGGATGTAATCAATAAAGATTTTCGAAATTTTTCCGTCCAGCCCATTGTTGTAATAACTTTCGCACTTCACTTTTCCGTCAGCGTATTCACCGCCGGAGTTGAAGGTTCCCACTGTGGCCGCAGACACCGGGCCCATGATGGTAATGCGAGCCCAATCGTCACTCTCAGAAGCGGAAGGGCTATCGTAGACTTTGATGATGGTAATGCCACTTGGAATATTCTGAAGCTTCAGAGAACGCGCTTCGTCGTTTGAGAAGCCATAATCACCATCTTGGCAGTCGATATTATAGTTTTTACCGCCGCTGAGTGTGTTGCCAACCTGATCCTGAGTACCGCCATTTCCTTCCCAAAAAGTAATTTCACCAGCCATATCTGTTCTCCTTGATGTTGTTGTTTGTGCACTTGATATGCATCAACAACAATAGGTGGGGAATTGAAAAAGACACAATTTTTGACAAAAATTCATGCTTTTGTTGAGGCGGATGAGGGGGGGTAAAGGCTGCGCAGGGAAACAAAGCCTGTCAGCAAGACAGGCAAATCAGCTCTCACTTCAGCGGCAGCCCTTTCACCGCTTGAACGGCCGCATCTGACTCAGTCAGGGCAACATGGATTTTCTGCCCGGTATTGGTGGCCAGATAAGGGACTGATGCAGCCACCAAAACCGGGAATACCCGCCGCAGATCATTCTGTGTATCTGAGCTGAAAACTGTGGTTTTCCATAAAGGCACCGGTGCTTCTGAATGAGACTGCTTGTCGAAAGTTACCCCTTCGATCTGGACATACTTCAGGTAAGTGGTTTCAGATGCTGTGTAAGTCTGATATCCCGTGATCCCGTAAGACGGGGTGTTCATGGTCGTCCCGGTCTGCGACGTCATACTGCCGAATGTACTGGTGGTCTTATAGCTGTTCGCAAAGGCGACGCCGGTTTGTCCCCATGTCGGGAGTTGATACGAATAGTGCTGGGTTTGGGGTTCACCAATGCCGTAAGACAAAAAGATCACCTGTTCCGCCGCCTCAGGCGTGGTTGCGGCGACGTAACCTTTGGCTTGCAGCACCCGCACCAGAGAAGCCGAATATTCTTTGAACTGAAGGTCATTCACCGAAACGCCCTCTTGGCCGGGCAGCACCACATAGGTTTTTGCGTGTGGTGCGGTATCGGAGGTTAAGGAATCAATGACCACGTTGAATGTCGGCTTTCCAAGGGTTGAACAACCCGACAGTCCCAGAAACAGGACCAAAATCAGTAAATGTTGCATGTTATTTTAGGTTTCTACACGTCAGTAAAATCTGAGGAAAGCATATTACTCAAAAGCATGGATTGAAAACACGAAGAACACGGGGGTGCAAAGTGCATGATTTTTTATTGCTGAAGGTGTGTCAGGATAAAACTGGCACGGGTGATGTGCCTTTCTGGCGCAGACGATTGTTCAGCGACTCTGAAAATCAGAGGTGAAATCATGTGCCTTGATGCAACGATCTGCCTTGATTCAATGAGCCACCTTGATTCAATCAACCGCCTTGATTGAGTCAGCCGCCTTGATTGAGTCAGCCGCCAATCAGCACGGTTGGCATGCCCATCACAATTGTCCCGCCGTGGGCGGTCTGATCGCCCATCCGGGCGGCCGGTTTATTGTTGATCAGCACGGTGGCACTGCCTTTGACCACACTGTCTGGCGGGCCGACACACACGCACATTTGCCCCAGTGTTGCGGCGGGCAGGTTGCCAATCAGGACGGTTGTCGGTAACGGCAGCAACGGGCCGCCCACATGTGGAATCGGCACCGGTGCCGGGGTTTGCATGGGACACATATGCATGTCGGTCGCGCGGGCTGCGGGTAACATCAGGACACCTCATGCTCGCCATTACCGCCAGCGGCGATATTCAGACCCATATCGATAAAATCTCGGTAACGTTGTTTGGCGGCTTCGCCGTCTGGAAGTACTGCGCTCAGGTTGATACAGCCGGCCACGGCCTGCGCGTACAGATACGGAGGCGGCGGCATCACCGGATCGTTGGGTTTGGTCATACTGCCACCACTCCAGAAAGCAGATTGTGCGGCCCAGCCAGCCCCGGATTCGAGTCCGGCCAGTTCGGCCATCTGTTCCGCATGACGACGGCTGGTTTCATCCGGGGTATGGACCCAGGCTTTTGCGGCGCGAACCGCATTGGCTTCGTCTTCATTCCAGTCTGTACGAGTCGCGGCGCAGCAAGCGGCCCACCAGACCGATTCGCGGACCGGCAGGGCATGGGCGAGAAAGGTGACGGCATCAGCAAACATTTCCTGCGCCATCGCCATACCAATCAATTCTCTGGGGGAGGTGTTTTCTGCCGCCAGTTGACTGAACGGAGGCGTTGGTGAGTAGAACGCAACAATGTCTTTGGCACTTTGATATGGAATTTTGCGTAAAGTCATTAGTTTACCTTGGCTATCGCCCCTTGAATCTGCACCATAGCGCCGGCTTTGACCTGAGTCATAGCGCTGCCTTCCACCGTCACAATTGCGGCTTTGACATCGGCTTTGCCTTGCCCTTCGACAGTGACCATGGCTGCTTTCATTTCAGCTTTTGCTTGTCCGGTTATCGCCACTTGCGGGGCATTAATCTTAATGCCGCTGGCGCTGATTTCAATTTTGCTGGTGCCGACTTTCAGCTCAATCTTGCTTTTTCCGCTCAGCGAAATGGTGCTGCCATCGATGGTGACTGAGGACTTAGCGGACAGCCCCATATTGGCGCTTGCCTTCAGGTTGAGATCTTTCCCGCTGTCGCCGGTCCAGTCTTCTTTGCTTTTGGTGGTGATGGTTTTGTCACTTTCAACCTGGATGGCGTCTTTAGCACTCAGAGTCACCGTCTTTTCGACCTGTGTGTTTTTCGTACCTTTGATGGTCGTCAGATGATCGTTGTTGGCCTCCACCAGCAGATCTTTTTCTGCATGCAGGAAAATATGCTCTTTGTCTTTCTGATCCTCAAAGCGCAGTTCATTGCCTTGTGTGCTGTTCCCTTTGGGGGTTGAGCGGGTTTTCAGGCCACTTTGTGATGCCGTGCTGTAAGGCGCGGCATTTTTCGTGTTGTAGAGAGAGCCGGTGACGACCGGGCGATCCGGATCGCCGTCAATGTACTGCACCAGCACTTCATCGCCGACGCGAGGCGTAAACTGAGCGCCAAACCCTTTGCTGGCCAGCCCCTGTGACACCGGCAGCCAGCACGAGCTGTTTTCATCATTTTTACCCTGTCTGTCCCAGTGGAGCTGGACTTTGATGCGTCCGGCTTTATCGCGATAAATTTCTTCGCCACTGGGCCCGGTGACCGACGCCGTGTGGATGCTGTGGACTTTCGGTTTTTCCTGAACCCGCGGACGAAACACTGAGGATGTCGGAATGCAGCTGAACTGGTTGCGGTATACCGGTGTTAAGCTCCCTTCATCGGTCGAAATATGGTGGGTGAGACGCGTGACGATGTATTCCTGATTCATCGCACTGAGCGGGTGTTGATTCAGGCGGAACTTATACCCACAGGCCACGGCCGCGATACTGGAGCTGGCTTTGGAGACAGATTTTTCGGCATCCAGCGCTTCCATCTGCCGTTTGGCGGCATCGCGGGCTTCGTTTTTATTGTCCAGACCTAAACCGAACCAGGCTTGTTCAAGACCAGCCGGCGCGGTGTTCAATGCGCTCTTGCGCTCACCACTGTCGAAGACTTCTGCCAGTGCCTGGGTGTGATCTGCTAAAGAGACTTTGGCGCTGCCGAGACGTGTGGCATGACTCCAGTGGCTGAGTGCGCGGTGCGACGCCTGACTGCCATCCTGATAGTAAAGCGTGGGTTCAGGCATGGATTCAAAACGCTGGTTGGCGTCGGCAATCACGACGGCAGGTTTTCCAGACGCATGACGGATATGAAAGTGCCACCCTTCGCTGGCGAGCAGACGGCGGATGAATTGCTGATCGGTTTCGTCTAGCTGAACACAGTATTCATGCTGTTTGCCGCTGCCTGAGAGCGCAAAAGTGAAATAGTTTTTAAAATCAGAGTCGCCGAGCAAGGTTTCCAGAATTTGTTTGGTGGTCATATTCTGAAATATCTGACGCTGACGGCGGTAAGCCAGCAGTGACAACGGGTCGGCAACTTCGATCTGATAGAAATAAAGCTGCTTTTCCTGACTGAACCCGGTGAATTCGATCGACGTACACAGTCCTGAGAAGCAACGGGTTTCCTGAGATTGCTCAAATGAGATAGAGACGTTTTTGCCGAGGTGGCTCTCTTTGATCTCCGCGCTTGAAGCGACAGACAGGGAAAAGCGGCAACCTTCAGAAATTGCTTCTTCACCCGTGAAATGGGTGACAACATATTGTTTATTGTCCGAGAGTGTCACGGTCAGCGGACGACTTTTTGAAAGCAATTCACTGCTGGTCATATTTCTTCATTTCCTGTAAGCGAAAAGTGGTTTTTTGCTTCAATAAAAATCACATCAACATCAAAGTGAACGCTTGATAAACACTTCGGTGAATCAGTATTGGAAGAGAGTGAAGGTCAAAGAGTAAAGCGCAATCATTCGTTAATTTATGGTTTGTGTGTTTGGAATTCAAGCCATCAAACGTCATTTATGTCTTGCCTGATGTTTTTTTATGGGGTGCGGTTCAAATGTAATCGATTATTTTCAGGTAGAGTAAAAATACTAAATTAACTTTATTCACAATATTATCCATTTTCGGATTTTCGATTGAACAATGTTTATATGAAACATTATCCATTCTGTTTTTTCTTTTACGTATGCTGCGGTAAGGATGTGTGAAATGGACATCAGTGATAGAGGGGTGATTTGCATTTAAGTTGCTGTTTTTATTTGAGTTAGCTTCTGTTTTTCAACGGTTTGTATCATTTCTGATGACCTAAATGCCACCTAAATGTGGCGTGAATGTGCCTTTTTAATATGGAATGTCTGGATATAATTGACTCAATTTTGAATCCGAAAATCGCCTGAATTAAAAAATAAAAACGAATGAAATTAAAGGTGAGTTTGATGGTCAAAATAAAGATATTAGCTATCTGGTCTGATTTGTTTTAACCGAAAAGTATGTTCTCAATTTTATTTTAAGACTCATCAGAATGTGATGTTTTAATATTTCGCTAAATTAGAATTTACGCATATTAGTTTTTTTCTGGTCTCTGGGTTCATCGGTTTTTCATCATGTTTATCTGCTCGTTTCGGCGATAGATAAAAAATGTGACGTATATTAATCGACATGCTGTGATTTCAGTCATTACAGCGGGTGAGGAATTCTTTTGCTCAAACCCTGACTGGGAACGGTCTTGCAAATTCACAGCGCAAGTGCACAACGCAAATTGACAACAAGCATACGCAGGTAAAGCATGCCGTTTTCGAAATTACAGATTGAACAGCTCTCAGCACCCATCGCATCAGACGCCGTTTGTGGACGTTATCTCAAACTGGATAAAAGTGCTTTTCGCCCGCTGAGAAACGAATTCAATGTCGCGCAGACCGCACTGCGCAAGCTGAGCCAGAACCCAGATGAAGATGAGATAGAAGCGCTGCAAAAAGCCTGTCTGGCCAGTTGGGAGACCCTTTCTGCGACTTTGTTGAATCAATTTCAGACCACCACCCGGGATATTGAGCTGATCGCCTGGTTTATTACCGCTCAGGTTTTGCTGGATGCATCGCTGGACAGTGCGGCAAACGCGCTGGAATGGCTGGCCGGTCTGACTGAACAGCACTGGGATCAACTGAACCCGGTGTTGCCTCAGGAAAATCTCAAGTCACAAGCACCGGACCAACAGGCGCGTGAGCAGGCTGAAGCCAAGGTGAAAGCCTTTTTCCAGTTGATTGGCGACAGTGAAGAAAGCTCAATTCTTTATGCGCCACTGCTCCAACAGACGCTGGTTGGAAACATGTCGTTTTACGACTACCTCAGTGCGGAACGGCGAGGAGAGCTGAGCCAGCTTAAAGGGCAGGTTGCCGCCCTGGTGGCACAGCAACGGACGGAGATTCAGCAACGCCTGGACAACACGGTTCGCTGTGTTGAGCAAGTTGAGCGCTTAAGTGCGGCGGTACAACAGCAGACGCAAAGTGCAGGTGCCACCGCGGTCAACTTTGGTTTCGTCAAAGCCTTGTTTACCCGGTTAGAGCAGGCGCTGCATCAGCTATCCGGTATGAAACCGTCTCAGAAAGCCGGCACTGCTCCCGTTGTGACAACGGCAGGACAACCGGAAAGTACGGCGGAAATTCAGGAAGTGAACGATTTTGCACCGTCTCAGGCCGCGCCGGCTTATACCCTGTCCGGTGCGCCTTTGAGTCTGAGTGCCGGTAATCTTCCTCAGGTCGCACTGGCGAACAATATGAACCGCGATCTGGCCTTCCACCTGCTGCGTGAAATTTCAGACTATTTTCGCCAGAGCGAGCCGCACAGCCCGGTGTCATTTCTGCTGGAAAAAGCCATCCGCTGGGGCTATCTGCCGCTGCCGGAGCTGCTGCAGGAAATGATGGCTGAGCAAGGCGAAGATACCTTAAGCAAAATTTTTAATGCCGCCGGCCTGAATCATCTTGATCAGGTACAGCTGCCTGACGTGGCGCTTCCAACGGCCGGCGTTGAAAACACTTCGGTACACGAAAAGACTCCTCCCGTAACTGAGTCGACGCGTATTGAAAAGCATGTATCACAGACTTCCACTGCTGATACCCAACTCCAACAAAAAAGTGAAAGTCACGAGCAACCGGGCTCAACAGCCCTGCGTTGGTAAGTGAACATCTTATAGATAAGGAAGAACGAATATGGCAAGTATCTACATGCGTATTGATGGCGTCGATGTGAAAGGCGGTGCCACGGTTGAAGGTCTGGAAGGTAACGGCTGGTTTGCTATCTCTTCCTATTCCTGGGGCGGTGTTCGTAACGTCGCGATGGACATCGGTAATGGTAACAACGCGGACTCCGGCATGGTGGCCATGAGCGAAGTGAACCTGTCAAAACAGGTTGATGGCGCTTCAGAAGACCTGCTGTCTTTCCTGTTTAACCCGGGTAAAGAAGGGAAAACCGTTGAGATCGCATTCACCAAGCCTGAGTCAGACGGCTCCGGTGCAAAACTGTACTTCCAGGTGAAACTGTCGAATGCACGTCTGGTGTCTTACAACGTGAGCGGCAGCGATGGCACTCAGCCATACGAGAGCATTTCTCTGTCTTACGTTGAGATTTCTCAGAAGCACAACTACGAGCTGGAAGGCGGTGAAGTCAAAGATGGCGGCATCGTGACTTACAACCTGCCACAGGGCAAGTTGCTGTCAGGCTCTAAATAACCTTTGCCGGAAGCTCCATCTGAGATGGAGCTTCTTCTCTCGATGCAAATTCTGAACTAGGGACACCGTTATGGCATTGAATTCACAACATAAACGCGTCAGCAAAAACCGCGTCAGCATTACCTACGATGTTGAAACGAATGGCTCAGTCGAGACCAAAGAGCTACCGTTCGTGGTCGGCGTGATCGGTGACTTCTCCGGCCACAAACCAGAGTCTGAAAAAGTGGATCTTGAAGAGCGTGAGTTTACCGGTATCGATAAAGACAACTTCGATACGGTGATGGGCACCATCCATCCGCGTCTTTCGTACAAAGTCGACAATAAACTGGCCAACGATGACAGCCAGTTCGAAGTGAATTTGAGCTTCCGCTCGATGAAAGATTTCCACCCGGAGAATCTGGTTGAACAGATTGATCCGCTGAAACAACTGGTTGAAACCCGGAATCAACTGAAAGTACTGCTGAGCAAAGCGGATCGTTCACGCGATCTGGAGCGTTTGCTGAAGGAAGTGCTGCAAAGTGCGGATGCCATTCAAGGGCTTGCGCAGGAACTGGGTCTGGATAAAGAGGGAGCGGAATAATGTCTGTCGAACAACAAACCGCCACGCAGGGCGCTGCTGAAGCTGAAGCGTCGCTGAGTTTTCTTGATCGTGCCATCACCGCAACCGCACAAACACCGGTGGATACCACCAAAGAATTGCTGAGCATTCTGACGTCGCAGGCACTGGAAGGCACGGTGACCTGGGACAAAAACCTGACGCTGACGATTGAGAAAGCCATCAGCGCACTGGATGAAAAAATTTCAGAACAGTTGTCTTCGGTCATGAAGAACAATGACTTCCAGAAACTGGAAGGCACCTGGCTGGGCTTGCAGAAGCTGGTCAAAAACAGCGAACTCGGTCCGGATCTGAAGATCAAACTGGCCGACTACACCAAAGATGAGCTGCTTGAGCAGTTTGAAGACGCGCCGGCGATCGATCGCAGCCGCTTTTTCACCATGGTCTATCAGGAAGAGTTCGGCACAGCAGGCGGCCAGCCTTACGGTGTTCTGCTGGGAGATTACGAATTCGGTTACGGCGACGAAGACGTCGCATTGCTGCGTTATATGGGCGAAGTGGCTTCAGCATCTCATGCACCCTTCATCGCTGCCGCCAATGCCAGCATGTTTGATTTCAACTCGTTTGCCACCTTTGCAGACGGGAAACCAGTCGCAGCAGGGTTTGACTCCCCGGCTTACGCGAGCTGGAACGCATTCCGCGCCAGCGATGATTCACGCTATGTCGCGCTGACGCTGCCGAAAACCATGGCGCGCCTGCCGTACGGTTCCGCGACCATTCCGGTGAAATCATTCGATTTTGAAGAGCTGAAGACCCGTGACAACGGCCAGCAAATCGTTTCTTCAGACAAAGATTTCGTCTGGAGTAACGCGGCATACGAATTTGGTCTGCTGCTGACGCAGGCATACACCCAGTACGGTTGGTGTACGGCCATTCGCGGCACGGAAAACGGCGGTAAAGTCGAAAACCTGCCGAACTTCACCTACCACTCGGATGCCGGTGATCTGCTCCAGCAGTGTCCGACGCAGGTGAACCTGACTGATGAGCGCGAAAAAGAGCTCAGCGATCTGGGCTTCCTGCCGCTGGTTCACTATAAAAACACCAACTACGCGGTGTTCATGGGTGCACAGACGACGCATAAGCCGAAAACCTATACCGACGCGGATGCGACGGCCAACGCCGCGATTTCAGCACGTCTGCCGTACACCATGGCCAGCAGCCGAATCGCCCAGTACCTGAAGGTGATGGGGCGTGACCGGATTGGTTCGAACCTGGATCCGAACGATGTTGAGAAAGATCTCAACACCTGGATTCACCAGTACGTGAACCCGAACGCCATCGGCAACGAAGCCAAAGCGCGTCACCCGCTGGTGGAAGCGAAAGTGACCGTTGAAGAGCAGGCCGGTCGTCCGGGCGCGTATTCTGCGGTTGCCTATCTTCGCCCTTGGTTACAGATGGAAGAATTGACGACCTCGCTTCGTATGGTCGCCAATATTCCGGGTTAATCCGATTCGGAGGCGGACAGCCTCCGAATGTTTTGAATTGAGCAGTCGATGACAACACACCCTCAGCACACAGCGATGCCCCCAATGCTTGCGAACCTGCCCTGGCAGGCGCTGTTGGCGTGCGCCAGGAACCAGTCGACGGCTCAATTCAAAGCCCAACTGACTCGTCTGATTGCCGAGCTGGACAAGGCCGTGAGTGAGCAGTTATCGGCCGTGATTCAGCATGAACACTTTAAGCAGTTAGAAGCGTCCTGGCTTGGACTCGCTTCGCTGACTGCACTGCCGGTCTCTCAGCGCCGGGTCAAAATCAAACTGCTCGATCTGAGCTGGCACATGGTCTCAAGTGACCTCAATTACTCGTTCGATCTCAAACAGAGTGCGCTGTACAAAAAACTCTATGCCAGAGAGTTTGATACCGCAGGCGGCACGCCATTTGGCATGGTGATGGTCGATCACAAAGTGACCTCTGATTACGGGGATGAGCTGGGCTACGATGACCTGTATACCCTGCAGTTGCTCTCTGAACTGGGCGAACTGGCCTTGTGTCCGGTCGTGATGGGCGTGGATGAGCACTTCTTTGGTGACGATCAGAGCCGTCAGCTGCATGACAGCGCGAGAGCGGAGCGGATCGTCAACAGCCGTGATTTTGCTTCCTGGCAACTGCTGCGTGATAAACCTTCTGCACGTTTTCTGCATCTGGTGTTGCCGGAATATTTACAGCGCCCGCCTTATCAACAGTACCCCGCAGGTTTCCTCTTCAGTGAAACGCAGGGCCGTGAGCAGGCATTGTGGGGCAACAGCGCTTACCTGCTGACCAGCAATGTCATCCGCGAATTTGACCGGATCAGCTGGTTTGGTTTCCTGCGTTCTTACGATGAGTTTGCTGCGTTCGGCGCGATTGTGGCGTCGTCGGCGTCGGTCCAGGCCAAAGTCGACCTGTATAGCGAAGATGACGGCTTCTGGGCGCAGCAGGGGTTTGTTCCGCTGACCAGTTTATATCTGAGCGGACACAAAGGCTTTTTCAGTAATCAGTCGGTCTGGCGTGCGCCGAATGAAGCGACCCGCCAGCTTGGCATGCTGCAGACGAACCTGATGGCGTGCCGGTTTGGTCATTACATCAAAGCACAGATTCGGGATCAGATTGGCCGTTATGACAGCGCGGAAGATTGTAAGCGCAGTCTGGAGCGCTGGCTACAGAACTACATCAGTGAAGTGGATTACGGCGAAGACTCAATCATGGCGCGCTATCCGCTGAAGTCCTGTCAGGTCCGGATCGAGGAATCGCCTCATGACCGGACCCGCTACCTGTGTGAAATCATGCTTCAGCCGCAGTATCAGTACGAAATGATGGATGCTCAGGTGGTGCTGACGACCTCTGTATCCGGTCAGGATATCGGAGCACGCCCATGAGCCTCATGGCCAAGCTGACGCAGCACTGGAACGACGACATCGACAGTGTGCGTGACGCCATTGTCGACAACGTCTGTACGCTGATCTCCAGCCGTGCACCGATCTGGCCGGCCACGGACAACAGTGGCGAAGGGACCATCACCAATCTGGGGATGCGGAATCTGGCCCGCTCACAGAGTAAGTCGAACAGTGATGTGATCGTGACAGAAATTGCCAGTTTGATCCGCCTGTATGAACCACGCCTGAGTCAGGTTGAGATCGAGGTTCAGGCGCATCAATCGGCCCAGAATCAGCTGTGTTTTCGTCTTTCGGCAGTGATGCATTCTGAGCTGGGTGAAGAAGCGATTGTGCTGGACTCCTTTCTGGATCTTGGCAGCAACAAACTCGATGTAAGGAAGTCGAATCTTGTCTGATTCTTTGCTCTCATATTTTGAACAGGAACTGCGTTTCATCCGCGATGAAGCCACTGAGTTTTCGGCGCGTCATCCGGGCGCGGCGCGTGCGCTCGGCATTCGCAAAGACAGCATCGATGATCCGCAAATTGCCCGTCTGGTGGAAAGCGTCGCCCTGCTCAACGGTCGTCTTCAGCAGCGTCTGGATGACTCATTTCCGGAGCTGACGGAAAGTCTGGTTCGGTTGCTGTTTCCCCATTATCTGCGCCCGGTGCCGTCTTACACCCTGCTTGATTTTGAGATCTCACCAGACGCGAATGCCGTGCACCAGATTCCAGCGGGCACCGAATTTGAGCTGGCGGATGAGCAGGGGGAAAGTGCCATTTTTCGCTCGACTCAAACCGTCACGCTGCTGCCTCTCACCATCCGCAGTGCGGAGGTAACCTTTGCGCCATTTGATATGGCCAAACCGGCAGGGGCAGAGCATGCCAAAGCGATGATTGAGCTGACGATTGCTGCCACGGATGAGGGATGTGACCTGTCTGCGCTGGATATTCGTGATCTGAGACTGCACCTGAAAGGTGACAGTCATTTCACCCTGCGTCTGTACGACCTGCTGTCTCAGGGCACGTCACAAGTGCGGATTTGCAGTGCGGTTAACCGTTCGGGTAACCGTTCAGATTCGCGTTTTGATCTGGGGCCGGCAGCATTGCGCCCGGTGGGTTTTGATGTCGAAGATACTGTCCTGCCGTATCAGGCCGCCAGTTTTGGTGGCTTTAAGCTCCTGACCGAATTTTTTATGTTCCCCGAACGCTTTCACGGATTCAGTCTTGATGTGCGGGACGCATTACAGCAGGTGACGGGCAGTGCGTTCCGGGTGCAGATTTTTGTCGAAGAGCTGAGTGTTGAACTGGCCCGTACCTTGAATGCCCAGCATTTTTCTCTGTTCTCGACGCCACTGGTCAACCTGCACCAGCAAGCATCGGAACCTTTGCAGATCGACTTTTTCCACAAACAGTACCCGGTCCATCTGGATGCCAGTCAGGGCAAAGTGCTGGAAGTGTTTTCCGTGGACGAAGTGCTCGATGTCACCGCGGGTGACCCGGTGCGCGTGCCGCAGATTTACAGCGAAAAATTTGACCGTGCAGAAACGGGGCTGCGCTGGCAACTGGTGCAGAACTTTCATGAACGGGGTGTGCTCGATAGCAGCCTGAAAGTGGCAGACCCGGAGCATCATCATGCGACCGGTTCACCGCGCGTGTGGCAGGTCAGTGCGACGGCAACCGACGGTGTCCGGGCCGGTTCGCTGCCGGTCAACAGCCGCGTGACCTGCCGTGAGTCGCTGACGATTCCGGCGCGGATGCAGTTGTTGCGTCGTCCGTCACTGCCGGTTAGAAGCCGGGATGCGAATCAGAATGTGTGGGCCTTGCTGTGTCATCTGCATTTCAATTACCACGCCATTCTGGGGACAGAGAATCCGGCGGCGACGCTGAAAAATGTGTTCGACCTCTATAACCACAATCAGAGTGCACAAAACTATCTGTACATCGAGTCCGTGCAGAAAATCGCGCAGGAACAAGTGGTCGCGCCGATTCGGGTTTCCGGAAAAACCTGTTTTGCGTACGGCACCAAGATTACCGTGACCCTGGCACCGGCCAATGTGAACGGCGGGCTCGCCTTGTTCAGCCGTCTGCTGGACCACTTTTTTGCATACTTTGCCGGGTTCAACAGCTTCACTCAGGTTGATATCTGTCTGGAAGGCCAGGACGGGGTGTTTATGGCATTTCCGAGGAGAACCGGATGCAAGAGTCTGCTGTAAACCGTCTGCTGAGCGGTCAGTTCAGCGTTGCGCTGGAGAAAGCCTGGCAGGTGTTCAAGCATCAGGCGGCGCTGTCCGACCGTCGTCCGGCGATCCGCTTCAGTGCTGAACTGTTGCCGGCTTACTATCCCAGTGAAGTGACTGGGGTTGAAGTAAATGCCGTCTCGAATTACACCCTGAAGACGTCCCTGTCGGCCTTGTCCGGCAGTCAGGGCATCATGCCCCGCGCCATGTTTCAAGAAGCCCTCAGTGCGCATTTTGATCTGGGGGAACAGGCACCGATCGACTTTTTTGACACCTTCAACAACCGCTATTTCCGTCTTTATTGCCAGGTCCAGCACAAGCATGACCTGACGGCCCAGATTGAAGAAGCGTCGTTTGGCTGGAACCGTCATCGGCTGTCGGTCACCGGAATGCTGGCGAATCTGGCCGGGCAAAGCGGTCATGAAAATCCGATCCCGGACAGCCATCTGATTCAGTATACCGGGCTGCTGGGGATGAAGCTGACGTGTCCGCTGGCACTGAAAGCCATGCTGGAAGATTACTTTTCGGCAGAGTTTGCGATTGAGCGCAGCGCGCTGGAATACCTGCCGTTGACGCCCTGTTCCCTGACACAGATTGGGAAAACCGGACAGAACCGGCAACTGGGCATGGGCGCGCTGGTCGGGAAAACCACGCCGATGGCCGGACAGAAACTGAAGATCAAAATCTGCCCGAGAGATTACGAACACTATCTGGCGATACGCCATGACAACGCCATGATCCGCGCGCTGGACCATCTGGTGCGCAGCTACATGGGGGTGAATACCAAATACGCCCTGTATATGAAAGTGAACAGCGAGTATCTGCCGCGCGTGAAATTGTCCGGGCGCAGTGACAGCGCATTACGCATCGGCCAGTCGGCCTGGATGAATCATCAAACGGATCGCCGACAGTATGTCGAGATGCCACTGACGTTCAGTGAGGAAAACGCATGATCAATATCGAATTACAGAGTCTGGTTCAACGACTGACCCCGTTACTGAAAAACGCGCTTGAAGCGGCCGCAGGCGAGTGCGTCAGTCGCGGTCACTTTTCTATTGAACCGCAACACTGGTTTCTGCACCTGCTGCAACAGTCCAAAGGCTGGGAAACCGCACTGAATCAGGCGTCGGTGGCCAAGGAAGCCTTGCTGGAAGGGCTGAACACCTATCTGTCTGGTCTGTCGCGGGGCAATGATGCGTCACCGTCGCTGTCGCCTGAGCTGGTGGAGCTGCTGAAAGATGCCTGGATGATTGCCTCACTCAATCAGAAGCAATTGAGTGTCAATGAATTTCACTTGCTGATGGTGCTGAAGCAGCGCCGTGAGCAAGGTGCTTACAACGGCCTGCTCAGTCAGTGGGTCACCGTGCTGTCCTCGGAATGGCTGCGCAGCCAGTCGCTGGCGGTGAGTGCGCCCAGTGAGATGAACACCGGTGCGGTTTCCCATGCCGCTGCTGCGGCTGGAGAGTCCGCGACACCGGCGCTGGACAAATACTCGCAAAACCTGACCGAAGCGGCGCGAAGTGGCCGTCTGGATCCGATCTCAGGCCGGGGCGATGAGATTCGCAAAGCGATCGATATTTTGTGCCGCCGTCGTCAGAACAGTCCGATTCTGGTCGGCGATCCGGGCGTGGGTAAAACGGCAATCGTCGAAGGTCTGGCGCAGCAAATTGTTGATGGCAATGTGCCACCGGCGCTGGCGAATGTGGAACTGCGCAGTCTGGATCTGTCGCTGTTGCAGGCCGGTGCCAGTATCAAAGGCGAGTTCGAAAACCGCCTGAAAGATGTCATCAATGAGATCAAACAATCCAGTACTCCGATCATCATGTTCATTGATGAAGCGCACACCCTGATTGGTGCTGGCGGGACCGCCGGCCAGAACGACGCGGCCAATATTCTGAAACCTGCGCTGGCGCGGGGAGAGTTCCGTTCGCTCGCGGCGACCACCTGGGCCGAGTATAAACAGTATTTTGAATCGGATGCGGCACTGACCCGTCGTTTTCAGGTGGTGGCGGTCGGCGAACCCAGTGAAGCCGATGCGGTGCACATGCTGCGCGGGGTGAAAAAGAGCCTTGAGCAGCACCATAACGTCAAAGTGATGCAGGAAGCGATCGATGCGGCGGTGTCGCTGTCGGTGCGTTACCTGCCAGAGCGTAAATTGCCCGATAAAGCCATCAGCCTGCTTGATACCGCGTGTTCGCGGATCGGCCTGAGCCAGAGTGCGACGCCGCGTCAGATGGAATCCATTGCTGAGCAGATTCGCTATGCGGACAACGAAATTGAAACCCTGACGCACGAAGCGGCGTTGTGGTCACTGGAGGACTCGCGTCTGAATGAAGCGAAGCTGCGCCGTGAAACGCTGGCTGAGCAGCACGATGAGATTGCCCGCCGCTGGGCGCAGGAGTCTCAGCTGGTGGAAGAAATTCTCGCGCTTCAGTCAGCACTGGACGCGCAGTTCCTGGCTGGCGAAGACCTGGAAGCCGGCAGTGAACGGGTGCATCTGGCCGAAAAAATGGCGCAGCTGCATGCCATTCAGGGCGAGCAGCCACTGGTGCTGCCGCAGGTCACGCAGCAGACCATCGCGGAAGTGGTGGCACTGTGGACGGGGATTCCGGTCGGCAACATGCTGAGCGCGGAAGTGGAGCGCCTGATGCATCTGGAATCTCAGATTGGTCAGCGGGTGATTGGTCAGGTGACGCCGATTGCGGAAATTGCTCAGGCGATTCGTATGGCCCGGGCCGGGCTGACTGATCCGCGTAAACCTGTGGGTGTCTTTCTGATGTGCGGCCCGAGCGGGGTCGGCAAAACCGAGACCGCGCTGGCGCTGACGGATCTGTTATATGGCGGTGAGCGCAACATCAC
This sequence comes from Photobacterium galatheae, assembly GCF_000695255.1. GTDB lineage: Bacteria > Pseudomonadota > Gammaproteobacteria > Enterobacterales > Vibrionaceae > Photobacterium > Photobacterium galatheae. The sequence goes on from NZ_JMIB01000034.1 coordinate 70,168, forward strand.
CACCATCAATATGACTGAGTTTAAAGAAGAACATAAAGTCTCGATGCTGCTGGGCTCACCAGCCGGCTATGTCGGATACGGCAAAGGCGGTGTGCTGACAGAAGCGGTGCGCAAGAATCCGTATTCTGTGCTGCTGCTGGATGAGATGGAAAAAGCACACCCGGGTGTGCACGACATCTTCTATCAGATCTTTGATAAAGGGACGATCTCTGACAGTGAAGGCCGCGAAATTGATTTTCGCAACACCATCATCATCATGACGTCGAATGCCGCCGATAGCGCAGTCGTCCATGCGTGCCAGAATGGCCGTCCTTCAGTGCCTGAACTGACGCAGACGATTTTCCCGGAGCTGCAAAAATTCTTCAAACCGGCGTTTCTGGGCCGCGCGACCATCGTGCCTTACTTCCCGCTCAATGATGAGGAAATGGCGCAGATCGCGACCTTGTCTCTGAACCGCATCCGCAAACGCATTGCGGCACATTACGGTGCCAGCTTTGAATACCATCCGGATGTGGTGCAGCTGCTGGTCGCACTGAATCAGTCTCCGGAAACCGGTGCCCGCGCGGTTGAGCAGTTGATTAACCGGCAACTGATGCCAGAACTGGCGAATCAGTGCATCGTGCGTCTGAGTGAAAGCAAGCCGGTCAAAGCGGTGCGGGTCGACGTCGAAGACGGTCGGTTTCAGATTCACATCGACTGACAGGTGCGGATGGCATGGGTCATCCGCACCGGTAAACACAACAAATACAACAATCAATACAACAACAATCAGAACACCAATTGTTGCCGCAGCAGATGCCAGACGTCTGACTTATTGAGCAACGCATACGACGGGTAAATGACATGACACATTCAGTTTTTTCGCAGACACAACTGGCGTGGATACGCCGGCATCTGAAAGTGGCCGTGATTCATGGGGGCGACAAAACGCAAACCGGCAGTTTTATTTTTGAAAATCTCAGCCCGCGTTCAACCAAAACCTACGCACCGGTCGCCCATGATATTGCTCGGGCGCTCGCGGAATCCGGTTTTTGTCAGGTTGAAGTGCTTGCGGAAGACATTCATCTGGCTCAGCAATTGCGTGAAAAAGGCATTGATCTGGTGATCACCAACAGTGGCGGTCTGCAAGGGTTTGACTCGATGTGCCATTTGCCCTCCATGCTGGAGATGCTGGGCGTGCCGTACGTCGGGCATTCGCCGATGACCGCTGGGATTCTCGATAACAAACACCTGTTCAAGCATGAGATCAAAGCGGCCGGATTACCGACAGCGCCGTTTGTGACTGTGGGTATTGATGAAACCTTCGAGGATCCGGGCAAGCAGTCTGCCATTGATGACATTGCGGCGTGCTTTCACGAGGGGTTTATCGTCAAGCCGGTCTCTGGGCGCGCCTCGGTGCATGTTTACCCGGTGTTTGACCGCGGTGAGCTGGCAGCGGTGGTGGAAAAAGTCCGTTTGGCAACCAACAACACGGTGATGATTGAACCGTTTCTCAGCGGGCGCGAATTTGTGGTTGCGGTTGCCGGAGAGTATGTCTTTAAAGACGGCAGGCTGACGCAGTCGACGACGCCGCTGGCGTTTTCGATCACCGAGCGTTTGCTTGACGCGGACGAACCGATTTTCACCTCGATGGATGTCAAACCGATCACTCAGGACCGTCTGGTGTCGGTCAACGAAGAACCGCTGCGCGGTCAGCTGGCGGCAATTGGTCAGAAGATTTATCGCCAGCTTGGCTTGCAGACGCTGGTTCGGGTGGATTTGCGCATGGACAAACAGGGCAATCTGTATGTGCTGGAAACCAATCCCAAACCCGATCTGAAGCGGCCGGAAGGGAACCAGGTCAGTCTGGTTTGCCATGATCTGGCACGTGAGGGGATGAGCTATACAGATCTGGTTCAGTCGCTGGTGTTCAACCGCCTGTCCTTCCTGAAAGCCAGACGTCCGCTGGCGCTGGCCCACTGTCTGACGGCGCAGTTCGATGCGCTGGCAGATGTTCAGGGGTGATGATTGAACGCGATGAAGCCATACAGCCGATTGCTGCTCGGTGCCCTGCTGGTCGTTTTGTCTCTGTCACTGATTTGGGTGGTCGGCTACGCGCAGGCGTTGAAAAGTTATCAGCAGCAAAGCCGCGATGCGGTTCTGGCCCAGACAGAAGCGGCAAAAATCAATATTGAGCAGATCCTCAGCTCGGGCGTGCCGCTGCATGAGATTGCCGGGCTGGAAAAAATGCTGACGCCGATTGCACAGTCAGATGCATCGGTCGTGGATTTACGGGTCATCTCGGGTCAGCAGGCGCTGTATCGCTACACCACTGAGCCGATGGAAGGCAGTCTGGTGACGCTGCCGCTCAACAACAAATTTACGCAGGCGGGCGTGCTGGAAATTCTGCTCAGCAGTGATGAGACCGAAAAAGTCATTGAGGCACACTTTCAGCCCATGTTGCTGCTGGTGGTGTTGCTGGCCGGGCTGTTTGTCTGGCTGGTGCTGCGCAGTGCCCGTCCGAACCGTTATCTGACGGCGTTTGGTCTGGTGTTTGCGGTGATGTCGCTCAGTGTGATTCTCATGGTGGGCGTGTTGTATCAGTCGGGGTTGCAGCATAAAGCAGACTCGATGGCCAGCATTGTGACGCAGCGTCTGGCACCTGTCCTCCGGCTGGGGATCAGCCCGCATCAGGTCAGCGGAATGGATACCATGCTGGACAGCTTTCGCCAGTCCAACCCGGAAGTTTCCCGCATCACCGTGACGCATAACGAAGCGATCATCGCCCGCAGCCAGAGCCCGTCAGACATGCTGTCGGCGGAGGAGATGGCTCAGTTTTCGGTGGCGGATCACCGGGGTAATCTGGTGACAATCGCATTTGAGCCGAAGGCGGTGCTGGCTCAGTTGGCGCACATCCTGAAAAATTTTGCCATTTTGTTCGCCGGTTGCGCCCTGATTTGTGTTGCATTTGTCCGGCTGCTCAGTCACGCCGGGACGCAGTCACACGGCGAGCAGGTGCTGGCAAAGGTCAAACCCTTGCTGCTGGTGACGGTACTGATGGAAGCGCTGATGGCACCGGTATTACCGCAGTACCTGTCTGAGGTTGCGGTGCAGAACGGTGGCACAGCACATGGGTCGTCGTATTTCTTCACGCTGTATTTTGTCGGATTTGCAGCCATGTTATTGCCTGCGGCACGCATGGTAGAGGTGTTTGATATCCGTCGCGTGCTGAACGCAGGGATTGCCTGTTCTGCGATCGGTTGTCTGATGCTGGCCTTTGACGCACAGCTCTGGTCTGTACTTGTTGCCCGGCTGATATCCGGTATCGGTCAGGCAATGATTTTTATTGCTGCGCAGGGGTACTTGCTGCGGTTCAGCGATCAATCGAACAAAACGCAGGCCGCCGGCATCATCGTTTTTAGTTTTAACGCGGGCCTGATTGCCGGTGCGGCGATCGGGGCCTTGCTGGCGGAATCGCTGGGTGTCCAGGGGATCTTTTTGCTGTCGGCGTCGGTCGGGGGGCTGATGTTCCTGTTTGCATTGAGTCTGCCGGCTATTTCTATGAAGACAGGGTCTCAGAAGGCCGGGAACCTGGAATCAGGGCACCAGCATTCAGGGCTTCAGTCTTCAGCGAACAGCGCCACACCGTCTCACGGTTCACTGGCAGAGAACCTGCGGGTCATGGTGCAGGACTCGTTGGCGCTGATCCGCGTGCCGTCTTTTGTCCGGGCCATGCTGCTGGTCGGGATTCCGACCAAGATGATGCTGACTGGTGTGGTGTCGTTTGCGGTGCCGATTCTGCTCTCGAAACAGGGCGTAGCGAAAGAGAGTATCGGCCAGGTGCTGATGGCTTACGCCTTTGCCGTGTTGTTTGTCAGCGGGAAAGTTTCCCCGCTGATTGACCGGATGGGGTCGGCGAAATGGGCCTTGTGCTTAGGCAATGGCGTTGCTGCCGTGTCTCTGGTGGTGCTGGCGTCGGCTTTCTCGCTTGAAAATACCACTGTGCTGGTGGCAACCGCCACGGCTGCGATGCTGATCATGGGCGTCTCGCATGGCCTGATCAACGCACCTGTGGTCACGCATGTGGTGTCAGTGGCCAGCGAAAGTCATGCCAACGCTGTGGCATCGACCTACCGCTTTCTCGAGCGGATCGGGCATGTGGCGGGGGCCATTGTTGTCGGTGCGTTGCTGGCACAATTTGGCCAGTTGTCGGCATTCTGGAGTCTGGCGGCCTTCTTTGCGCTGGCCGGGTTACTGATGTGGTGCGCTGATCGCACACCGACGCAGGAGGCGACCGCATGATTAGACCACTGATTTTAATCGCCGGGATGTTGTTTTCCGCGCTGGTTTGGGCGCAGTGGCCGCAGTGGCTGGGTGAACAGCTCAGTGAGCAACATCAGCCCCGCTGGGAGATTGAAGCCGGAGCTGACTCGGTCACCTTCACACCGCGCGGGGCGCATCCGCAGGTGTGGGTGCTGATGTCGCGCAAGGCCAGCGCTTACGACACCGCACTGTCTTCTTTACTGACGACATTTCGCCGTGACCTGCCCAGTGCCTCGTTCCGGGTGTTTGTACTACCGCAGGAACCGTCAGAACTGGTGCGCTGGACCAAACGTGCAGAGCGGGAAGCCAGCCTGATTTACAGTGTTGGCTCCCAGGCCACAGTGTCACTGTACCGTGTCTATGCCGGGGGCAAACTGCCGGTGGTTTCGGTGAACGCAAAAGACCCGGTGTTGCTCGGCCTGTCCGACGGGTATGCCAGCAGCGGGAACAACTTTGCGTTTACGTCGCTGAATTTGCCCGCGGACATCACGTTCAGCTTTTTGCGCCGTTTTCGCCCGCAACTGACTCAGATTGGCGTGCTGTACGCCAGCGCGAACACCAGTGCCTATCTGACGCAGTATCTGCCGCTGAAAACGGAAGCCGAACGCCGGGGTGTCCGTGTTTTTCCGATCGAGGTGGATGAAAGTCACCCAGATCAGGGGCTGGAAAAGGTTTTGAAAAAACAAATGGCTGCGATGAGAACACAGGACGAACACCTGGCGCAATCGCTGTTGTGGCTGACCGGCAGTTCGAGTCTGCTGGAGCGCATTGGTGAGATCAACGCTCAGTCCGGGGGCTTACCTCTGCTGACGGCGGTGCCGGATGCGGTGAATGGTTCAGCGCAGAGTGCCCTGATGTCTGTGGGCGTCGGTTTTGAAAACAATGCGCATCAGGCCGCGCTGTACGGGATCCGTATTTTGCGTGATCACACGTTGCCTGCTGCGTTGCCGGTGGGGGTTCTGTCGCCGCCGGACATTTCGATCAACTTCCAGCAGGCTGAACGGGTGCAGACGCCGGTGCCCTTTGTCCTGATTGAAATGGCGAGTGAACTCTATGCCCGTGACGGCAGCAGAGTCCGGGCAGCAGGCATGAGTATGGAGAATTCGCAGCCATGAATGACCGATTTTGGACCACCCTGATGGGGATGTGTGTGATCAACCTGTGTGTGATCAGTTTATGTGTACTCAGCCTGTGTGTATTCAGTCCCGGCGCGATGGCATACAACCGCCCGGAGCGGCTGTTGCTGGCGACGCAGGCATGGTTCCCGTACCAGTATCAGGAAAACGGCGTGATGAAAGGGCCGGGAATCGACAAAGTGAAGTGTGTACTGCGTGTGATGGCGCAGCCCTATCAACTGACAATGACGAAATGGGATCGGGCACAGCTGCAAACCGAAGTGGGTTCTCAGCATGGATTTTTCCTGGCCTCTCATAACAGCAAGCGGGATGAGTATGCGGTGTCCTCTGAGCCGCTGGCGGAGCAGAAGTGGAGCTGGTTTTCTCTGTCAGATGCCGCTGATTTCAACAGCGCCATGTTTCAGTCGCAGGTAGAAGTGGCGGCGTTGTTCGGCTCTAACAAATGGTACTGGCTGCAGAAGAATGGCTATCAGGTCACCAAGAAGCCGCGCACACCGGAAGCGTTGCTGTCGCTGATGCTCAACGGTGACGTTGGGGCCATCCTCGGCAACGATGCCGTGATTGAACAGACCATTCAGAAAATGGGCATCAGTTACCGGGCGATTACCCGGACCCGGGTGAAGTCTCAGCCGCTGGGCGTCTACTTCTCGAAAACATTTGTTCAACAGTATCCCCGTTTTCTGACGGAGTTTAACCTCGCTGCCAGACAGTGTCGTTAAGCGGCGTCGCGGAATTTAAGCAAAGGTAAATCATATGCCGCTATCAATCAGAATTATCAGTTCTCCGGACGGCGAAAGTATTGCGCAGTGGAATCAGGCTTTTCCTGAAGAAGGGGGCGATATCGGCCGTTCCTTCGGCGCGACGATGCAGCTCAGCGATGCCACGCGGGAAGTGTCGGGGACGCACGCAATTATCCGAAAGACCTCGCGTGGTTATCAGATTGCCGACAACAGCACAAACGGGGTGTTTATCAACGGTTCAGACGAGCCGTTGGGGAAAGGCAATCAGTCCACGCTCAGCGACGGTGATGTGCTGGACATCGGCCGCTATCGCTTGCTGGTGTCGTGTTTTATTCCGGAAAAAGCCAAAGCACAGCCGTCGCCAGATGCTGCGGCTCTGTCTCCCTTTGGTGATGATCCGTTCCGGACGGAGCCGGTTGCCACCGCGCCGGTTCAGGTGGATGCGCCGGAAGAACCGGATTGGAATCGTTCGGATGTTGACGTGGTCGATGACGATCCGTTTCTGAGCGAGGATGTCTCCCGGGAACGTCAGCGCCTCAGGCTCGATCTGGATTTCCAGACGGAAGAAGACGACCCGCTGGCGGAGGATATTTATCAGACGGCATTGCCCCAGACGGCAATGCCTCAGATCTCGTTGCCGGCGCAGAATTCGCAGACATCTCCGTTTGCTTCGCAGCCGGTTCAGGCTGCGCTGACGGAGTTTCGTCGGCATGAGCAACGTCTACAGCAACAGACCGACAAGGCGCTGGAAATGGCGCTGACCCGTCTGCTGGCAGATATCTCGCCGCAGGCGATGGAGTCGATGTTTGACGATCTCTCCGGTTCCGGCCTGTGGCCGCGCAAACCGAAGTACTGGGAGATGTATAAGCGTTATTTTTCGCGTCAGGTCGAGAACCGGGACTGGCAGGTGAAATTCCACGCCTATTTTCAGGACGCCCTGCGTCTGCAACGCAACCTGGAAGGAGAGAAATCATGATGCGTCAGCTCAGTCTGCGGTTGCTGACTCTGGTGTTGCTGCCCCTGATGTTGTCAGGATGCAGCCTCTGGAGCGAGGACCTGACGGCACCGCAACTGGTGGTGAATATCCGGGCGGCGTCGAACATTAATCCGAATGTTGAAGGCAAACCGTCTCCGGTCGAGTTGCGTCTGTATCAGCTGACCGACAGTCAGGCCTTCAATCAGGCGGATTTCCTTCAGATTTACAACGATGAACAGGGTGTGCTGAAAGCGGAACTGCTGCTGACCCGCCAACTGTCCAGCGTGTTACAGGGTGAATCGCGTCAGGAAGTGCTGCCGCTGGCCGCAGAAACCAAGTATATCGGTGTGATTGCGGGCTTTGCGGACTACCGTGAAGCCAAAAACAAGGTGATTTATAAACCGCTGGTGGTCAGCTCGGCGGCCATCAACATCAACATTGACGGCATCAACCTGTCTGTATCGGGTGAAGAGGAAGACTAATGGATAACAATAAAGTCGTCTGGAGTGAGGGAATGTTTCTCTCACCGCAACATTTTCAGCAGCAAGAGCGCTACATCGAACATTTTGCCCGTGAATTTGCCGGGCAGATCAGCCCGCAGTCTTTTGGTCTGACCCAACTGGAACTGGACCGCTCGTTGCTGAACATCGGGAAGGTCTCGGTGCGTCGTGCACGCGGCATTTTCCCGGACGGGACCCCGTTTGAGATTCAGCAATCGCTGGTTCTTGATGTCGCGAAAAATACCAGTCACAAAAAAGTTTATCTGGCCCTGCCGGTGACGCGTCCCGGTGCGGTCGATGTCGGTGAAGACCGACGCCTGCGCCACAGTGCTACTGAGCATCCGGTCTTTGATACCAGCCGTGAGCACAGTGATCCGGTGCCGCTTGAGCTGGCAACCCTGAATATCGAACTCAAGCTGGAAGGCGATGAGCTGCAGGACTACACCCTGATTGCGGTCGCGGAAATCAGTGAGCATAAATCGGAAGGGGCGGTGGTGCTGAATCAGGCTTTTATTCCGCAGAGTCTGCACTTCGGGGTGTCCAGCTATCTGAAAGACAGCGTCGCCGACGTGTTTGCACAGGTGCAGTATCGTGCGCGCGCCATCTCGGCCCGTTTACAGGCAGAAACCAGCAGTAAGAGTTATCAGGCGCTGATGCGCGATTATCTGTGGCTGCAAGTGCTGGGCACCTGGATGCCGAAGCTGGAACAGTGGAACAGTGATGGCACGCTGCTGACCCGTCATCTGTATCTGGAATGCGCGTCGATGGCCGGGCAGATGCAGGGACTGGAAGGCAAAATGCCGAAGTCGTTTCCGCTCTGGAATCAGCATGATCTCTATGGGATTTTCTCTGCGGTTTTTTCAGAGTTACTGGTGCTGCTGCGCGAAGTACAGATCGATAACGTGACCACGCTGAAGTGGGATCGTCAGTTGTTCGTGACCCGCCGCCTGCTGCGAACGCTGGTTCAGGACCGCAGTCTGTACCATCAGGGACGCTTTATTCTGGTCGCGACCTCGTCGATCGGTGCCGCGCGGTTGGGCGAGGAGTTTCCCCGTGCCACCAAACTGGCCGGAAACAGTGACATTGCCGGTCTGGTGCGCAACGCCTTATCCGGGGTGGCACTGCGTCATTTGCCGTACGCACCGTCTGAGCTGAAGTCCCGTCATGATGCGGCCTATTTTGAAGTCGATACCAAGTCGGAACTGTGGCAGTCGCTGGTCAAAAAAGACGAAGCGATTGCGCTCCATATCGACGAGCGCATTGAAGACATCCACGTTGAATTTCATGTGATCAGGTAGGTCGTAGTGGCAGGACTTTTTAACGAAGAACCGACGGTTCAGATCCGCCGCGTCGCGGACAATCCGGCACGAACGCAGCGCGTGGCCAAAACCAGTCAGGCAGACATTTCCGGCACGGAACGTCTGATTGAAAGCTTTGCGGTGTACGGCAGCCCGTTGCTCAATGCTGCGACGGAACTGCTGGGAATTCTGGTGACGGTACCGCGTCAGGGGTCGCCGCGTGATATTGACCGTTTCCGTCAGAAGCTGCTGGATGCCATTGCGCTGTTTCGGCAGCGCGGGCTGTATCTGGAATATCATCCGAGCATCATTGATAAAAGCTGTTTTGTACTGTGCGCTGCGTTTGATGAGGCCATTCTCTACACCGCGTGGGGAGAGCGGGCGCGCTGGGAGAATCATTCGCTGCTCAGCAAAGTGTTTTCCCAGCGTAATGGCGGGGAAGCCTTTTTCGCGCTGCTGGAAAAAGCCAGTCAGCAACCGGGCAAACTGGTCGATTTTATCGAGTTGCAGTACGTGTTGCTGATGCTCGGTTTCAAAGGCCGTTACCGTCATGATGACGAAAGTCCGCTGCACGAAATCAAATCTGACGTGTATGCCCTGATTCGCCATTACCGCAGTGACAGTGCGTTGCCGGTGCCCCGAACGCCGGAACTGATTGAAGACAGACAGCCCTGGCGCATGCTGAGCATGGGGAAAACACTGGGACTGGCGACCCTGATTGCTGCGGCCGGCTATGGTGCATCCGAATACTGGTACGCCAACCGCAGTCAGCCGATTCTGGAGCAGTTCAGCACCATTGATATGTCCGGTGTGAATCTCAAGCGGTCGGAACAGGCGCTGGTTTACCTCAGTACCGATGAAGACATTGGTCGTGCCCCGCCTGACCTGACGGCCAGTGCCGCCAAACCGGACAAAGCAACGGCCCAGCAATGGGAAATTGTGCTGGCCGTGTTTTCCCGTGCGGATGATGCGGCGCGTCTTGCCTCGGAGCTGAAACAGGGCGGATACGATTCGTTCACCCGCGAAACATCGCACGGCATCGAGCTGTTTATTCGCGCCGGCGACAACCTGGCGGCGATCCGCAAGCTGAAGAATGAGCTCAATGTACGCCTGGATCTCAACGCGACGATAAGAAGAGCGCAGAAATAAGATGATCAAGAAAATACTCGCATGGATACTGGCTGTCGGGATGGTTGGCGCGTGCACCGCCCTCTGGCTGTGGCTGCCGGAGACGGCCCCGCAGTGGCTGAAATGGGTCGCCTTGACCGTGACCTTTCTCGTGGTCGGTCTGGTGATTTTCTGGTGGTGGAAACAGGCCCGCAATGTCTCGCAGGATCAGGCACTGCACGACCAGCAGGTGTTGCTGAAGCAGGACACCAGTGTGATCCGGCAACTTTTCCGTCTGGCGACCAGGAAAATTCGCGGTCATGGCCGCAATAAGCTGGAGAGTGTCTACAGCCTGCCTTGGTATCTGCTGCTGGGCGGTGAGAAAGACGCCAAAAGCGCCCTGCTGCTGCAAAACGGTTTTGAGCCGGTGACGGAGCGTCATCTGGAAGAGAGCGACACCGAGCAGTATCTGCGATTCTGGAGCAATGACCACGCGGTTGTGATTGAAGCCGGTCACCGCATTTTCGACAGCGAAGGGGTCGATGAAGCCTTGTGGCAGGTGCTGGCCCAGCAATTGCTGAAGTATCGGCCTCGTCAGGGGCTGAACGGGATCGTCAATGTCATTGGCTGCGACCGTCTGCTTCAGGGGGATCGCAAAGCGCGTCAGAAGCTGGCTGGTATTTATCAGGAAGCGGCACTGTCGATGGGCGGCGCGCTGAACGTTCATTTGCCGGTCTACAGTGTCTTTTCCAAAGCGGATGCCATTGCCGACTTTATCGAATTCTTTGAAGGATTTTCCGGTTGTGATGTCGAGAACCCGTTTGGGGTGACATTTGCCTGCGACACTGACCGTCGTTACAACAAGCATGACTTTGAACTGCAAAGTAAAGCACTGCTGAAAACCCTCGCGGAACAGCAGTTCGAACTGCTGCGCAATATCAGCAGTGAGAAGTCCGGCTCTGTGATCGCCCTGCCTTACCAGTTGCGGATTTTCTTTGAGCGGGTCAATGAACTGCTGACCGACATCGGCCGTGAGAACCGGGTTCGTGAAGCGGTCTGGATTCGTGGTGCTTACCTGCTCTCATCCGGACAAAAAGGGGCGGAACACGATCTGCTGACGCAGGTGGTGGCCGAACGTGCCGAGTTCAATTCGCAGAGTACGCGAGAGCAATTGCCGGGCCGTCGCAGTTACTTTACCTCGCGTCTGTTCAGCCATGTCATTCTGCCGGAAAGAACCATCACCGGGGTCAACGAGTGGCGTCATGCCGGTTATCTGGCGGTGCGTTCTCTGGCCGTCGTCGCTGTCGTCGGGGTGTTGTCTGCGGCCGGTCTGATGTTGAAAGACAACTGGAACCAGGATGAACGGTGGCGCGCCGATGCGATGACCCAATTACGCTTATACGGCAGTGATCTCCTGCGTCTGGAACAGAATTTCGCTATGGCGGATATGATCGCCGTGCTGAATGAACTGCGGACCGTGGCTGTGGAAGGGATTCAGCCGAAAGCCTGGTATCAGCAGGTCAGTATCAAACAGGGGGATACCGCAGCCCGTATTTACCGGACTTATCAGGAGCAGTTGAACCTGATCCTGCTGCCGAAACTGGAAGAGCTGATCAGCAGCGAACTCTATGTTTACGTGAACCTTGGCAACCCGAGCAAAATTTTTGAGATTCTGCGTTACTACCAGATGTTGTTTGACCGCCAGCAGCTCGATATTGAAGGCATGCAGACCTACCTGCTGGATAACCTGAAAGATCAGGGCAATGTGTCTTCAGACGATATCAATACGCTGTCTCTGCTGATTGAAGATCTGTTCAACAGTGATTATGACCAGCGCCTGTCGCCGAACGATGAACTGATTGCAGTTGCGACCAACAATCTGGAAGGGCTGTCGCCTGAGCGCCTGATCTATGCCCGGATAAAAAGCCTGCCGGAGTACCGCGCACAGGTCGATATCCGCCGTCAGCTCGGGGAAAAATTCGACAGCATGTTCGCTTTCTCTGACGGCTTTCACGGCTATCTGATCCCGGAAATCTTTACCAAACAGGGATACAGCCAGATCGATCTGAGTGCCAAGTCTGACTTGCTGCGACGTCAACTGAGCGAATTCAAAGCGATTCAGGGGGATATGTCCGGTGCGTCAATCACGGAGCTGACCGATCTGAGCAAACAGATTCAGCGACTCTATTTCGCAGATTACATCTACTACTGGAAAGATCTGATCAACAACATCCATATCCGCCAGTTTAATAGCCCGGTGGAATTCGCTTACGCGCTGCGTAGTGCGCGTGAACCGGCGACCAGTCCGGTTCTGGATGTGCTGGATGCCGTGGTGGTGAATACCACGCTGGCCGTCGAAGAACAGCCCGATACCAAAAGCAATGCGCGTGTCGCCAGTCAACTGGGGCTGAAAAAGGCGGCCAAAGGTCTGCGTAAGGCCGACAAACTGAACCGTGCCGTTGGCGACAAGCTGCTGCGTTTACAGCCTTCGTTCGTGGTCAATGAGGCATTTCTGTCGTTTGCCAATTATGTCAACGGCAGCGGTAAAGCCGGTGATGCCGTGCCGCTCGATGGTTTAATCGAACAGTTTGATGCCCTTAACACTTACTACGACTCGGCGCTGTCCAGTGCCAATCCGGGCAAGGCATTCCACGGTTATGCGCTGGCGCATGCGGAAGGCAGTCAGGATGCGATTGTGGCGTTCCAGCGTCTTGGCGCGAAAGCACCGGGACCGGTGGCGGAGTGGACCAAAAACATCAGTGCTCAGGCGTGGCATCAGGTGGTGGCTGGCAGTGCGGGTTACCTGAATAAACAGTGGGACGAACAGGTGTATCAGTTCTACGTGGCTGCCATTGAAGGCCGTTTCCCGTTCGCACTTCAGGGGCGTGGTGAAGTGAATCTGAATGATTTTGCGCTGTTCTTCAAACCGCAGGGACGGGTTGAACAGTTCGTGGATCAGTTCCTCAAGCCGTTTGTGTATTGGGATAACGGTGTGCTGAAGTTGCACGAAGTCGATGGCGAAACCCTGCCGATCAGCTCGAACAGCCGCCAGCAGCTACAACGGGCACAGAAACTGAGCAAAACCTTCTTTGGCCCGACCGGTCAGGAACTGGCGCTGAAACTGAGTCTGAAAGCCAGTTCGATGAGCACGGATGTCACCGAGTTTCAGTTGCGTGAAGCGGAAAGCGTGTTCGCTTACAAACACGGCCCACGGGTCTGGCGTGAAGTGGACTGGCCGACCACTGGGGTCGACGGGTATCTGAGCGCGAACTTTTATAAGGGCGACAACCGGGTGGCGACACAGTCGTACACCGGTCAGTGGGCGCTGTTCCGGGCACTGTTTGACGGAGACAGCAGCGCCACGGCAAGCCGTCTGGTGCGCAAGCTGAATTATAAGATCAGTGAGAACAATATCGTGCTGGATTACACCCTGCGTGATTCCGGGCAGACGCTGGATAAATCACTGTTCACACACTTTAACCTGCCGAAGCAGTTGTGATGAATGCAGAGGAAAACCCGGTGAGACACACCGGGTCTTTCGGTGAAACAGTGACTTACGTGAAGCGCTATACGTCATCGGCAGCTATGTGGCAGGAATGGCAGGCGCTGAATGAATGTCGCGGCCCCGGTATTCAGCGTGCAATTTCAATTGATCCGGAGGCACAAAGTTTAACGCTGGCCTTTGAGCCCGCTGCTGTGCCGCTGAGTTCATTCGGCAAAGCAGATCTGAGGCTGTTGATTGCAGTTTTGCCTGCGATCGTGTCCGTGATTCAGCACTGTCACGATCGGGGTTGGGTACACGGGGACATTAAGCCCTCGAACATGCTTTATGTTCCCGCAACACAAACGATTCGATTGATCGATTTCGGTGCGAGTCATCGCATCGGCACTTCCCGGGAAGCGCTCTCTGAGTGGCAGGCAACACCCATGTTCGCTTCGCCGCAGCAGATGAGTGGGGAAGGGCTGGTGCACACGGGAGATGACTGGTACGCGCTGATGAAAATCATCGATCAGGTCATGCCTTTGGTGCATGACCGCCTTTTACGCCGGACGATTCGGGGCGTCCGGGCCGGTGTTGTAGCCGATTTTCAATATTCTGAGAGAACAATAAGATGATAGATGATTTACAAAATGCGACATCTTTAGGCAAAACCATCTACGACCAGGCAACGACCGGTGAGTTTAACGGCGTCGCCATCGGAGACAGCGCGTTTGATTTCACGACTGGGGTGTTCGACAACTCGCCGCTCGGTCAGGCTATTGATATCCCGGTAGAAAAAATTGAGCTGGGATTCAGCAAGCTTGAAAAAACACGAGCGGTGGAAGAGGTGAAACAGAAGTTTCACATCTACATCAGTCAGAAAACAGCCAACAGCGTTTCTGCATTTACGACGCCGAGCGTACTGGCTGCAGACCGGCGTTCTCAGTTGCAGGGCAAGACAGGTCAGGACTGGCTGACCGGTGCACAGCAAATCTATGCCAAGCATCAGGGGGAGCGCCTCTATAAAATGCAGCGTAAAGCTCAGGATATGGCTCGCTCGCTGAAGAAAAATCCAATGAAGCTGGCGAAAGTGCCGCTGAGCGTGGTGCCACTCGGAGAGATCGCCAAACTGGGCATCAAAGCCGGGGAGTATGCGGTCGGTAAATTCACCGCGAAACGCCGTGCGCGGAAAAAAGGAGAGTATACCTCCTCAGGCAACAGTCAGGTGCTGGAAGCCAAACTGGGTCGGCAGGAGTACAACCGCAAAAAGGCCAAATGGCAGGCAAAAGACATTGCCGATCTGGGGCCGCAAATTCAGCGCAACCTGTATAAGCTGAAACAGTCGGTGGAGATTCTGAACGCACGGAAAGAACAGATGAACCTGTGCAGCCAGAAGTATCTGCAGGATCCGACCAATGCGGCTGCCAAGGGTGCGCTAGTGAAATGTCGGGAAGATGCGGCGATGAGCCTGTATGAGGTGAAACACTACGTTGAGAAAATCTCAGGGATGTGTAAAGCCATGGAGGCAACCGCATTCACGATTAATGCTTATATGGAAGGTCTGGATCAGATCACGGATCAGTCTGAAAAAGACATCCTGAACACCTTCTGATGAAAAGAACAAAGGCCGTGAGGAATCACGGCTTTTGTTGTCACCTCTAAACCACCACCGATGGCGGTGGTGATTGTTTGTTGGTCGCCCTAGCGCTGATAACGCTTCCGGTACTCCAGCGGTGTCATGTCGTTGGACTTTTTAAACAGTTCCCTGAAATAGCGGACGTCTTCATAACCAACTTCACGGCTGATGTCTTCAATGGTTTGCTTGGTTTTTTCCAGCTTGTCTTTTGCGATGGATAAACGGATCTGCTGAATGTACTGAATCGGTGTCTGCCCCGTGGCCAGTTTAAAGCGACGCTTCATCTGCCGTTCACTCAGGTGAACCCGCTGACTCAGCACGTTGACTGAAAATTCAAGTGTCGGGCTGCTGTGCATCCAGTCTTGCAATTGATGAATCAGCGTATCGTTGTGCTGACGGTAAGGAATAAAGTTCGCCAGCGCTTTCTGCTGAACCTGATCGGTGTCGCCAAAAACAAACTGATGGCAGCTTTCGCGGATCGTCAGGCCGAAAACCTGCTCGACGATCAGCATCATCACATCACTATAGCCACTGATCCCCGAGGTACAGTAGCGCTTCTGGTCACAGGTGACGCGCCGATCCACTTGCAGACGGGTGTTCGGAAACATGTCGCGAAACAGATTGGCAAAGTGCCAGTGCGTGGTGGCGGTCCGGTTTTCCAGCATCTTTGCTTTGGCCAGCACAAATGCCCCGGAACAGATCGACACGATCGGAATGTCGTGTGACTCAAATTGTTTCAGCCAGTCCAGCGTGGCATCTTCCAGCGTTTCTAAGTTGGTGTCCGGAAAGCCGAGGGAGCCGACCAGCAGGATATCGGTTTGTCTGACTTTTTCGATGTCGATCGTGGGAGAGATGATGACGCCGCCCAGTCCCCGGATAGGTTGGTTGTCCTGAGTGACAATGTGAATGACGGGTTCGGGTGCGCCGGCAAGCTGCGCAGCAACAGTCAAAACTTCAATGGGCCCGGAAACTGATGTTGTGGGGGCATCCGCGAATGCCAGGGCGGTGAGTGTGATTGTTTTTCTTTCCACAGGATACCTTGTCAAATGAGAGAAACACCCATGCCCTCCCGCCGTTGTCTTCGGTAAATCCCGGCGGTACAGCACGGAAAAAGCTCGTCAGCGTGTATGTCTTCCCATCATTGTTGAAGTCAATGGTGAGTGGCAGGGGATGACAACACACAATGTTCACGTCA
The DNA here is from genome assembly GCF_000695255.1 of Photobacterium galatheae. Lineage (GTDB taxonomy): Bacteria > Pseudomonadota > Gammaproteobacteria > Enterobacterales > Vibrionaceae > Photobacterium > Photobacterium galatheae. Next base: position 86,539 of record NZ_JMIB01000034.1, read on the forward strand.
CCTCGTTATCGTTTGTATCATATTTTGCATAGATATGTTTGGAAGGTGACTCATAACAACAATGAATTGTTCTACACGAAAATCTGAAAGTTGAACCTGAATTCTCCCGTTTTTTATCAAATTCCCCCACAGCTTCAACATAACGGCCAAATCTGATTGTCAGAACAGTAAAAGCATGCGTGCATATTGAAGCATCGCCTGTGCCTTTCCGGTTAGCTATCGTCTAAGTTACTGATGATCCTGTCAAGAAAGTTGTGAGCAACAAATTGAGAAACTTGTGTGTTTTCAATCAATCGTTTTGTAAAAAAGCCTTTCTTTGATGAAGACGTTTTCTGATCTACGTTACTGAAGTCTATTTTTATCGTTTGTCAGTGGTGACGGAACGGTTTGATATTGCATCTGCCTGTTCAGATTTTCTACTGAATCGAGATCTGCCCCTTCATATATTGGAATTGATATGGCCTCAGTCCACGCCTTATTTCTAACGCTGCGGTTTTATCGCACTCGTGGTCAAATACGAGGTGTTGCCAGATAAAAGCGCATGTCATGAGAACAATGTCAGCTTTTGTTGCTGGGAAAGGTTTGGCTTTGTTCGGTGTGTTTATTTTAGTCAATACGCCCCGAAATTTTCTGACGAGGTATCTCAACGCCCTCTTTGTTAGTCGGTCACGTATTGGTCGTCTCGGTTAGGTAATGTTCAACAGAACTTGAAGGCGTATCGCTTGGCTTGATCGTTGTCGGCTATTATTTCTACGCTCAAGATTTTGCTTGGGTTGAAATTCTCAAGACTATCAATTATGCGATTTAATCTCTATTGGTCGCCAAGCGTAATGAAGCTGCTGTTGCTTGGCGTCCTCAGGGAATTTTATGCGGCCATTAAATTCCTTAATGGGATGTTCTTCTGCTTTTTTAAATCCGTTTATATATTTGAATTTTCTTATATAAGGGAATGCTAAATATTTTTGAGATATGACTCGCATTTCATGATTTTGACAGAAAATTTACAGCCAATGTGTTGATATAGTGCGTTTTTTTGAACGGAAGTCTCAAAACGGTGAGCGGATTAGTCAGGTTTAGGGTGGCGTCGTGGTTGACGGTTGCATTCTTCTGATAAATCTGAATTTAACAGAGATGATGTATTTAAAGTGTTTCATCAAATGTTAGATGAAGAAATAAGGTCAGCTCGTGTGTCTGAAGATATCAATGATGGTGAACTGACTCTGGGAAATTCCCACGAATGCGACTGCTTGGTGAACGAGCAATACAAGGATGGCAAAAACTTTGTAGCCCTACTGTGGGTTATGAACAGAGTCGTGGGCCAAAGTGAACAGGGGCAGCGAACGTTGAGTCTGGAGACAATTGACGAAAAGTCTCTAAGCTTCCCGAACAAATGAATCATCGATTTCACAACGGTCAACGTTGGGTGAGATTGAAAAAATACTCATGCGAAAACTGATAAAACACACTGTTGACAAAGAGGTTAAATAATGAACGACTCAATTAAGATGGCTAAGTTAAATAATCAAATGAAAAATCCAGTTGTCGCTTTGGCGCTTGGCTTTTTTATTCCAGGTGCAGCACAAATGTATGCGGGAAGTGTCCTGTGGGGTGTGATTAACCTAGTTATCATTGTGGTTTGTGCAATTACAGTGATTGCTTCTCCAGTATCGTTTGTACTTTGGCTCGTATCAATGTTTATGGGTTACAAAGGCACCAAGAAATTTAACGATAATCTATTGAGTGCAGCAGAAGCGTCGAATTAATTGATTCGGTGTTTAGATTTGTTTTCGAGAAGGTGCTCTTTCGGGCATCTTTATTTTGGTGTTAAACGTATTTTTTTGGTGTTGAGATGAATTTGTTAAGTCAATTAAAGAAGACGATCGTCTTTTTTGTGGTTGTCATCTTGTCTGGGTGTGGTGGTCATGGGTTTGAAGGTGAATATAAAGCCAAAGTAGAATCCGTATTTGGTAGCGGGTTTGATTCTTTTTTTAATGATGAATCATCAAGTGAGAGTAATTTGATCATCGGTAAGGACTTTATCAAAGTTGATGGGGAAAGGATTGATTTTGATAGCATCAGTGTCAGAGATAATAAATTAGTGCTTGAAACTGAAGATTCGGAAGATTTTATGACGATCGTGAATGAAAAAACTCTAATTCTCGATCAAGGTGTCGTGAGCATCACATACATTAAAATTTGATAGCCTGAATATGAGGTGACTTACATTGATATGTATGTCACCTGGGACACTCATCATTCTATGCAGTGATACGCCTTTCACGGGGCGATACGAATTGATTTTGGTGAAAGCACATTTATCAATAAGTTTGAGCGTTTATCAAGGGTGTCTATCGCTTTATTCCGGCGATCATTACAGAACAATTGATTGATCTTACCCAGTCAGTGGATGTACCGAGAATTCAACTCTCAAGTGCAACACTCTCTTATGCAGCCTGGCGTAATTCTTCAAAAACGACTCTAGGCTGCCTGAACCCAAGACATTTCCTTGGCCTGAGATTTATTCGTGTTTGGGCTTGTTCTATATGCTCATTGCTCACGGAGCGTAAATCGGTGCCTTTCGGGATATATTGCCTGAGCAACCCATTGAAATTTTCATTCAGTCCTCGCTCCCAAGATGAGTAAGGGTGAGCAAAGTAAGTCTTTGTATCCAGCGCTTTTGCGATTGCCTCATGACCTGCAAATTCACCACCATTGTCGAAAGTAATCGTATGAACATGCTCCTTATAAGGCGTGAGCATCTCAATGATGGCGTCTTTAACCACATCTGCTTTTTTGCTGAGGACTCGTTTCACTAAATAGAGCTTATTTTTTCGCTCTGAGAGGGTCACTAAAACACCTGTACCTTGTTTGCCCAGAACCGTGTCGGCCTCCCAGTCACCCAGACGCTCACGCGTGTCAACGACGGCAGGACGCTCATCAATGGAAATAAGATTAACTATCTGTTTCGTAACCGAATTTCTACCTCGGCGATAACGTTTGTGTCCCTGTCGCAAGTGTTTATATAACAGACCGCCTTGTGCCTTATTTTTAGCGATATGCTGATAAATCCACTCGGACTGACAGGTAAATGGATTCGTTTAGCAATGGCACTGATTTGTTCAGGACTCCAGTCCCAACCCAGTCCCATTTCGACAAACCAAACGGTATTCTTTGAGACACGATACTTGGAAGCACGGCTCCGTCGTTGGTCACTTTACCTGTGTGCAACATCAGGCTTGTAGCTGCTCCCGTTCGCGTTTCTCTTCAGCTCTCGGCAGATGGTTGAACGGTGAACATTCACTCGCTCAGCTATCGCTGATTGCGAATAACCTTCTGCAAGCAGCGCTGAAATCTAGTATCTTTGACCTTCGGTCAGTTGTTGGTAGCTCATGGTAATACTGCTTTGATTTTGGCGATGAGAAGCATACCACTATCAGCAGCTGACTTTCTCTCACCATCTCAACCATGAGTGTTGCATTTATTATCTGAATTCAGGAACAAGGTAAAAATTACTTGAAGGCTGTAGAAGAGTTGAGACTTGAACCTTATGATGATCAAACAGGGAATGCAATTACATCGTGGGTTGTTGGTGCAACAATTGGGTATGGGCACTTGATTTTAAATAATCAGTGGGACAATTTTAAAGATGGTATTAATAGCCTACAAGCTGATCGTTTATTTGAACTTGATATCGCGCCATACATAGAAACGGTAAATAGTGCTATTACGGCTAGTATGAATCAGTATCAATTAGATGCAGCAGTGATATTATGCTACAATATTGGCCGAGGAGCATTTAGATCATCTTCCGTAGTCAAACTGATAAACAATCCCAATGCTGTGACTAGTTATTCCAGCCTAGAAAATGCGTGGAAAGCATGGAATAAATCACAAGGTGTCATAAATCAAGGTTTAGTTAATAGACGTAATTCAGAATGGAATATATACAGTCAAGGTATATATGAACGATGGTGATAATCTTATGTGCATAGTAAAGAAATTAGTTGGGATAATAATTTTTTCGGTTTCATACCCTACATTTGCCACTGAATATAATCCATTCGAGACCGATTGTGGGAATATCTCAGTCAATGAATACTTTTCAAATTACCAAGTGTATGATTTGAATATGTATAGAGGTAGCTTGCAAACTGAAGAGGAAGCGAGAGATTGGGCTGGTAAGGGTGCAATAGTTAAACAAGATATGTTCCAAATCAGAAATATAAAAATTTCGAATCCACACTATGAAATTAAGTGTTACAAACCATTTATTGAAGGTGAAGTGCCACTTCCTAGTCAAAGATTGAGCAATTTCTACGGCGTTGGGATAGAGAGAAAAAGGATTGATATTTTATATGTTTATGACCCTAAATTGAAAAGAGAGACCCCAAGTACTCAGTTTGACATTGTTGGAAAAGAGCTATGGTGGCTACCAAATGGATGGCTATACAAACTAAAAACCCGCCAAGATAATACATCACTCTGTGACGATACAGAAATGGCTGAATTCTCATGCCAGCTTACAAATAAAAAATATGTCTCTTTATGCGAATCGCCTGAGATAAAAATGCTGCAATATAAATATGGTACTTCTGGTAAGGTTGAACTGGTATATCCTAATCAGTATGAAGCGCCTATCAAGTGGCAACCATTTGAATCTACAATCGTTTCCTTTGAACGAGGGCAATACAAGTATCGGATAGACTCACAACATAAGGGATATGTGTTGTTTGTGACCAAAGGGAACAAAACGATATATTCTAAGCAGTGTAAGCGCGTCTTTTAGATGTAGTAGCTTATTGTGGACTACTCAAACTTCCAATAACAATGGCCAGTATCATTTTAAGGCTGGCCTCAAACACCGATGAACTTACTGTGGCATGAACCATCCAATTCGATGCTTAATATCTCATCACCAATTTCATCAAATAAAAATAATCCGTCGAGTTGACTACAGATGAAATTACTCAGCGCAGAGTTTGATATGTTAATTTTTTCACTCTAAACAATACCGACTATTTCCCAATGTCTATCCCCGGTTTCTCTGAAGAAATTTTAACTTTTCATGAACCTGATTAGGAAATAGCTCGGTATAAATCTGTCAAAGTGTATTCAGATTCCTGTGATATGTGACCTAGGCTACTTTTTTCAATTGAGTAGCCATGTCTCAAATAGTCGACTGGCTCCTTTTCGGTAAGTATTCACCAGTCAGGGCGACCGCATGAGTTATCATATTGTTAATCGCAACATAGTGATAACTTGTTGTGTTTGTCATAAACCAATTGATCGTTTAATTATTGAATAAAGCCTACCAACAATGATTGATTAAAACAGACCGTTATCAATATAGACGCAACATTTAACAGTCATTATTGAAACAAAAATCAACTCATGCGGTTGCCCTGCTCACCAACCACTTCAAAATCACAACTCATAACTTTTTCTTTGCTCAGCTCCCAAGGCTGTTAGCTGTCCTTGTCACTGGTGACAGACAGCCCATGCATTTGAAAAATGCAGGTGTCTCGTCATCACTGAAAACCATTCTTAAGCGCAGGGTATATCCAACCACAGTTGTAGCGCTGCCGCCCTTCTCCTTTTTCCTGAAACTTTCCTTGTCTGTATGTATAATGCGCCCCTGCTTTGAACGAAGAGAGTTGCTTTGTACCGCAGCCTGCCGGGGGCGGGATGGTCTGCCTTGATTTAAATCAGGGTGTCGCTGTCCTATGCTGAAAGGGGCCTGTGAGGGGTACTGTGAACGGAATTCGGGCAATTTCAATGAAGTTACAGGAAATTCAGAATGACGCAAGAAACTGAAAAAACACAGCAAAATCACGGCACTGCTGGTGATTACCCTTCCTGCCGTTTTTCCGTGGCACCCATGTTGGACTGGACTGACCGCCATTGCCGTTACTTCCATCGTCTGTTGTCGGAGCATGCGCTGCTGTATACCGAGATGGTGACGACCGGGGCGATTATTCACGGTAAGGGTGACTTTCTGGCGTATAACGAGGAAGAGCACCCGCTGGCATTGCAGCTCGGTGGCTCCAATCCGGCGGATCTGGCGCATTGTGCCAAGCTGGCGCAGGAGCGCGGCTATGATGAGGTGAACCTGAATGTGGGTTGCCCGTCGGATCGTGTGCAGAACGGCCGCTTTGGTGCTTGCCTGATGGGCGAGGCGGATCTGGTGGCACAGTGTGTGTCGGCGATGCGTGACGTGGTTGATATTCCGGTGACGGTGAAAACCCGGATCGGGATTGATGAGCAGGATTCGTATCAGTTCCTGGTTGATTTTGTCGGTACGGTGTCGGAAAAAGGCGGTTGTGACAATTTCACCATTCACGCCCGTAAAGCCTGGCTGAGTGGTTTGAGCCCGAAAGAAAACCGGGAGATCCCGCCGCTGGATTATCCGCGTGTTTATCAGCTCAAGCAGGACTTTCCACACCTGACCATGGCGATTAATGGCGGCGTGAAGACGCTGGCCGAGATTGAAAGTCATCTGGCACATCTGGATGGGGTGATGGTCGGACGTGAGGCGTATCAGAATCCGTATATGCTGGCTGAGCTGGATCAGGCATTATTCGGCTGCGAGCGCCCAATCAGGAAGCGCCGTGACGTGGTTGAGGCCATGTATCCGTACATTGAACGTCAGTTGGCGAACGGCTCTTATCTGGGACATATCACCCGCCACATGCTGGGTCTGTTCCAGAATATGCCGGGCGCACGTCAGTGGCGTCGTCATATCAGTGAAAATGCCCACAAACCGGGTGCCGGCATTGAAGTGGTGCAGCAGGCACTGGACAAAATTCCTGCGCATCTGGATGTGTGATCCGCAAGCATACAGGATGGTGAATTTGACCGAAGCGATTGGTGAAATTCGCTCATCCATGCTGAAGACGCCGCTGCCTTGAGTTGCGGCGTTTTTGTATCTGGTTGATAGATAAGGGTTTGGTTCGTTTCGGGAGGTTGGCCCGAAACCTGCTAAGTGATCTGTATTATGATTCGCAGACACAGGATGAACTGTGTTCTGACTGAAAATTTCTGATGAAAATGGAGAGATGAGAATGGTTGAATTTTTATTTTTACTGGTATTTGCCGGTGTGTTGGTGATGACGGGAGTCAGTCTGCTGGGCGTGATGGTTGCCATTGCGGCTGGGTTTGTAGTGATGGCGCTGGCGGGATTGCTGGGCGTGGTCATCAAGCTGTTGCCCTGGATTATTTTGATTGCCATCGGGGTTTGGTTGTACCGTAAATCACGTCACGGTAACCCCTACCGTCGCTGAGATGTGTGGGATATGCATAGACGCAAATAACAGCGTGTTCAAAAAGTGAGCTTGACCCAAATCCCTGATTCTCATTGACGAAATGCGGTTTTCTTAAACAGCATCTGGTATAGTCTGGCGCAGCAAAAGCAAAGCAAAAGATAACGAGCGGAGACTCAAAAATGAAAAAAACGATGCTTTCAGCAGCGGCCGTAGCAGTGGCGCTGGCGACAGCTGTACCAGCCCAGGCTGATATGCTGTTAGGCGGTACTGTGGGCGCGGATGCGTGGTTTAGCAGTGCTGAAATTAACGACGCTGTAGACGGTGGCGATAACACAGTTCCTTCGTTCTACGCCTCGTTTGAACATTTTGTTCCACTGATTCCAAATGCGCGCATTGCTTATGCCAATATCGAAGCAGACGCTGTGGCATTTAAACAAACAGACCTGACGGCTTATTACGAGATTCTGGATAACGATCTGGTTTCTGTTGATGTGGGTGTGTCTCTGATTAAATTCGCTGATGGTGAATATAATGCACAGGGCCACGTTCAGACCTTCAACGATGAGTGGCAGCCTGCCATTTACGGTAACGTTGAGATTGGTTTCCCGATGACCCCGCTGACTGCCTTTGCAGAAGGGAACATGGGCGAATTTGACGGCACCAGCACGCTGGATGCGAAAGCTGGCCTGAAGTTCACCATTCCACTGGTTGCGGCCGATCTGAACCTGCGCGGTGGTTACCGTGTGATGGACTACGATTTTGACGCGATCAACAACCCGCTGGGTGGCAAAGTGAAACTGGACGGTTTCTTTGCCGGTGTCGAAGTCGATTTCTGATCGACGGGACAGATCAATGCCGAAAAAAGCCATGCTTGAAGCATGGCTTTTTTTGTTGCCTGTTTTTCCAGTTATGAGCCATGTTTAAAAAGGGCAATCACGCAGGAATCAGGCCGATGACAATTACCGAGTTACAGCGTTTGTACGCCAACAGTGAAATTGTAGAAGCGGTTATTGAGCCATCACTCCAGGCAAATGGTTGGGTGGTGGAATTTCGTCATCGCCGAGGTGGCTTTGTCACCCTGACCGACGGTGCTGGCAGTGAAAAGTGCTACCGGGACATCGATACCGCCACTGAGCGGGCATTCGAAGTCGGTTTTCACCAGGTTCGTATCGCGGATCATTTCTGATCTCTGTGTTGCCCAATCGCCAGATTGGGCACGTTTTCTCCTTTCCGGTCTTTTCTCTCTTCCAAAAAGTTATAAAACATTCTTATCTATTCTTTCTTGTTATTTCGTCGAATAGCTAATCTACCCATTACGCAATGTAAAGGGATCGTCGTGTCATGTTACTTAAGGAACTCTCGGCTTTAGCCAGCCCTCTCAATGATCAGCAGATCGGTCAGTTGCAACAGGCAGTCGCAGAACTGTCACCTCAGCAGCTGGCCTGGATCAGTGGTTATTTCTGGGGACTCAGTCAAACCCAATCGGTCGGCCAGCAGCCTGCCGGTCAGCCTGTGGCCGCAGTTGCGGCGAAACCGGCTGGCAAACTGACTATTATTTACGCCTCTCAGACCGGGAACGCCAAAGGCGTGGCTCAGGCGCTGAAGGATGAAGCGGTTGCTGCCGGTATTCAGGCGGATGTATTTGCCGCAGGAGACTACAAAGGTAAAAACCTCACCAAAGAAACCCATGTGGTGATTGTTGCTTCCACGCACGGTGAAGGGGAAGCGCCGGATGACGCCATAGAACTGCATGAATTCCTGCAGTCCAAGCGTGCACCGAAGCTGCCAAACCTGAACTATGCCGTGCTGGGACTGGGCGACTCCAGTTATGAATTCTTCTGTCAGACGGCAAAAGATTTCGACAGCTATCTGAGCAAGCTGGGTGCCAAACCATTTGTGGATCGGATCGACTGCGATGTGGATTACGATGCGCCGGCAGCGGAATGGCGAGCGAAAGCACTGGAAACCATCAAAGATGAACTTCAGGGCGGCGGTGATGCGGAAGTGGTGCAATTGCCGGTCGGGCAGAGTGCGCCAGCGGCCGTTTCTCAGTTCAACAAACAGAATCCGTATTCTGCTGAGTTATTGCTCAGCCAGAAGATCACGGGCCGCGATTCAGGTAAAGATGTCCGCCACGTCGAAATCGATCTGGGTGAGTCTGGCCTGACTTACCAGCCGGGTGATGCATTGGGTGTCTGGTATGACAATGACCCGGCACTGGCGGAAGCGCTGGCCGCGAAAGTTGGTCTGACCGGAGAAGAAAGCGTTGAGGTAGAGGGTGCCACCCTGAGCCTGAAAGACGCGCTGGTCAGCAAATATGAGATCACGGCTGCCAATCCGCAACTGGTGACTAAATTTGCTGAGCTGTCTGGCAGCAAGAAGCTGCAAAAGCTGGTGGAAGACAAAGATAAGTTGCGTGAATACGCGGCCAATACTCAGGTGATTGATGTCTTTGCCGAGAAGAAAACCCAGCTCACCACCGAGCAGCTGCAAGGCTTGCTGCGCCGCCTGACGCCGCGTCTGTACTCCATTGCTTCCAGTCAGGAAGAAGTGGGAGAAGAAGTACACCTGACGGTCGGCCTGGTGGAATACCAGCAGGGCGAAGAAAGCCGCTTTGGCGGAGCGTCCGGTTATCTGGCACACCGTCTGGAAGAAGGTGCGAATGTCCGGGTCTTCGTGGAAGGCAATAACAACTTTAAATTGCCGGCCGATGATCAGACACCAGTGATCATGATTGGTCCGGGAACAGGCATCGCACCTTTCCGTGCATTTATTCAGGAACGCGATAACCGTGATGCAGACGGGAAAAACTGGCTGTTCTTTGGCGACCGCACCTTTACGGATGATTTCCTGTATCAGGTGGAGTGGCAGAAATACCTGAAAGATGGGGTTCTCACCCGACTGGACGTGGCTTTCAGCCGTGACCAGCAAGAAAAAGTTTATGTCCAGCACCGCATTCTGGAGAACGCGGCGGAAGTATGGCAATGGCTGCAGGAAGGCGCCCATCTCTATGTTTGTGGTGACGCGAACCGGATGGCCAAAGATGTGCATGAAGCACTCATCACTGTGGCCGAGCAGCAGGGCGGCAAGAGCCGTGAAGATGCAGAGCAATATTTGAATGATTTGCGTAAAGCCAAACGCTACCAGAAGGATGTGTACTAATGACTGATAAACTGTCCGATAACGAACGTCTGAAACGCGAAAGTGACTTCCTGCGCGGGACTATTAAAGAGGATCTTCAGGACCGCATTACCGGTGGCTTTACCGCAGATAACTTCCAGCTGATCCGTTTCCACGGGATGTATCAACAGGACGACCGCGATATTCGTCCTGAGCGTCAGAAGCAGAAACTGGAACCGCTGCATAACGTGATGCTGCGTGCCCGGATGCCGGGCGGGATCATTACGCCAAAGCAATGGCTGGCGATTGATCAGTTCTCGAAGGACAAAACCATGTACGGCAGTATTCGTCTGACGACCCGCCAGACGTTCCAGTTCCATGGCGTACTGAAACCGAACATCAAGCTGATGCACCAGACGCTGAACGATTACGGCATTGACTCGATTGCGACCGCTGGTGACGTGAACCGAAACGTACTGTGTACCTCGAACCCGGTTGAGTCTGAGCTGCACCAGCAAGCGTACGAGTGGGCCAAGAAAATCAGTGAGCATCTGCTGCCGAAAACCCGCGCTTATGCGGAAATCTGGCTGAATGGTGAGAAGCTGGAAGGCCAGAAAGATGAAGAGCCAATTCTGGGCTCGAACTATCTGCCACGTAAGTTCAAGACCACGGTTGTGATCCCGCCGCAGAATGATGTGGATGTTCACGCGAACGACCTGAACTTCGTCGCGATTGCGGAAGACGGTCAGCTGGTCGGCTTTAACGTGCTGGTTGGCGGCGGTCTGGCGATGACCCACGGTGATACCGCGACTTACCCGCGCCGCGCTGACGACTTTGGATTCGTGCCGCTGGAGAAAACTCTGGATGTTGCCGCAGCCGTTGTGACCACACAGCGTGACTGGGGGAACCGTTCAAACCGGAAGAACGCGAAAACCAAGTACACGCTGGATCGTGTGGGTGTTGATGTCTTCAAGGCTGAAGTCGAAAAACGTGCCGGTGTGACATTCGAAGAAAGCCGTCCGTATGAATTTACCGGTCGAGGCGATCGTTTTGGCTGGGTCAACGGTATCGACGGGAAGTACCACCTGACGCTGTTTATTGAAAACGGCCGTCTGCTGGACTATCCGGACAAACCGCTGAAAACCGGTGTGGCAGAGATTGCGAAAATCCATAAAGGCGATTTCCGCATGACGTCTAACCAGAACCTGATTATTGCCGGCGTCGCACCAGAAGATAAAGCAACGATCGAACAGATCGCCCGTGAACACGGCCTGATCGACGATGGTGTCAGTGTTCAGCGTCAGAATTCAATGGCCTGTGTGTCGCTGCCGACCTGTCCGCTGGCGATGGCTGAAGCGGAACGCTTCCTGCCTGAATTCGTGAGTGACTTTGAAGGTCTGCTGGCAAAACATGGCCTGAGCAAAGATGAGCACATCATTCTGCGGGTCACCGGTTGTCCGAACGGCTGTGGCCGCGCGATGCTGGCGGAAATCGGTCTGGTGGGTAAAGCGCCGGGTCGTTATAACCTGCATCTGGGCGGCAATGTAAACGGGACACGGATTCCGAAGATGTACCGTGAAAACATCACCGTTGATGAAATCATGACTGAGTTAGACCAACTGGTTGGTCGCTGGGCGACTGAGCGGGAAGCCGGTGAAGGGTTTGGTGATTTCACCATTCGTGCTGGCATCATTGCCCCGGTTGAGGTCTCTGTGAGGGATTTTTATGCCTAAATATGCGTTGGCGGATCTGCTGAATGCGACGAAAGTTGAGCAGATCCTTCGGCTGGTGGAAATCAACGCCGAGCTGGAGCAGATGACTGCCCAGGAGCGGGTTCGCTGGGCGCTGGAATTTCTCGACGGCAATTTTGCGCTGGCGTCCAGTTTCGGCATTCAGTCAGCAGTGATGCTGCATCTGGTGACGCAGGAATCGCCAAATATCCCGGTGATCCTGACCGATACCGGCTATCTGTTCCCGGAAACCTATCAGTTCATCGATTTTCTGACGGAGCGCCTGTCGCTGAACCTGAAAGTCTATCGTGCTGAACTGAATCCGGCCTGGCAGGAAGCCCGGTATGGTCAGCTATGGACGCAGGGCGTGGAAGGTATCAAGCAATACAATAAGATCAACAAGGTGGAACCGATGCGCCGTGCGCTGGAAGAGCAGCAGGTCAAGACCTGGTTCTCTGGCTTGCGTCGTGAGCAGTCTTCCACCCGGGCAACATTGCCGGTACTGGCGATTCAGAATGGCAAGTTCAAGTTCTTGCCACTGATCGACTGGACCGAGCAGGACATTGATGCTTATCTGCTGAAGCACGATTTGCCTTATCACCCACTGCGAGCGCAGGGATATCGCTCAATGGGGGATGTACATACCACGGTAAAATGGGAACCGGGGATGAAGGAAGAAGATACACGCTTCTTCGGACTGAAGCGGGAGTGTGGTTTGCACGAAAGTGACGTGGAGAGCGATGGCTCCGGCATTTAAGCCAGGGTTCAAAGCGTCATGCTTTACATTGTGGATATGAAAAAACCTGACTGGGAAACTGGTCAGGTTTTTTTGTTTGAGAATCAGAAAATTGACCTGTGGCTGACAGCAGAAATGAGCGAACTCGGTACGCTCGCCCGTGGTCTGCCAGGGCCGCCGTTCGCGAGTTGGCTAGCTGGCTGGGGTCCAGATTTTGGTCAGGGTATCGATCAGACCGGCACTGGCACCCTGGGTGCCTAGAAATTGAGTGATGATCGGCACGAACTGACTGATCATGCCAGCGTCTAAGCCCAGTGCGGTAAAGACAGGGCCAAGTGCATCCATGTTGTTCAGCATGCCACCCAGACCGGCTGGAATTGCATCGATCAGGTTTTCGGAGCCCGGGATCAGTTTGGTCAGTTCAGAGGCCTGATCACCGCTTAACTGACTGGCTGCCATGGACAGCAGTGCACCGGCACCACCCGCTGCCTGTTCAGTGCTGACGCCCAGTTGGTCTGTGAGCATGCTGGCGAGTGGATTGTCGGCCAGTGCTTCCATTTTGTCGTCGCCACCGCCGAACAGGTCAGAAAGACTAAAGGCGTGGGCAGCAGGCATGAGCGCCAGACAGGCGATGACGGGCAATGCAACCAGTCCCATGCGTTGGACAAAAGCTCGGATCATAGTGTTCTCCTTAGAATGAGGATCGTGATTAGGTTTCCGCGGGGGAGCCACAGCTACTCTAAGCGTAGTCGGGAAAAGAAAAAAGAGGGCACTTTGTCAGTTTATTGTCAGGGCATGTGGTTGATATGAGACAAAAAAACGGCGCCGAAGCACCGTTTTTTCAGAGAAGGCGACAGGACTTACAGGATGTCCAGCAGCTCAACTTCGAAGACCAGTGCTGCGAAAGGAGGAATCGCTGCACCTGCACCACGCTCGCCGTAGGCCAGGTTTTGTGGGATGTACAGTTTCCACTTCGAGCCGACAGGCATCATTTGCAGGGCTTCCACCCAACCTGCGATTACGCCGGTAACCGGGAATTCTGCTGGCTGACCGCGAGTGACAGAGCTGTCGAATACAGTGCCGTCAGTCAGCTGACCGTGGTAGTGAACACGAACTTGTTTGTCAGACGTTGGGATTTCGCCGTTGCCTTCAACCAGAACTTCGTACTGAAGACCAGATTCAGTAACTGTTACTTCAGGGCGCAGTGCGTTATCTTTGAGGAAGGCTTCGCCTTCAGCAGCGGCGGCTTTTGCTTGCTCCTGACGAGCTTCTTCCGCACGAGTGTGCAGATCACGCAGTGCGTTGTTGATGTCGTCGACAGGAATTTCTGGCATGTCACCAGTCAGCGAGGTTGCGATGCCTTTGGCGATAGCAGCAACGTTCAGGCCTTCCAGGCCGCTTTGAGCCAGTTGCTGGCCCATTTGCAGACCAATACCGTAGCTCGCTTTAGTTTCAACTGTATCTAGTTTAACGTCAGACATAGTGTCGTCTCTTTTATGTCGAGTGAATTAAGCGGGCAGGATAACAGTTTCAGCCCTCAGGGGTAAACTTTTGTGAACAGGGGTCGCAACAAAGCGTGATCCCGTAGTTTTGGCGCAGAGTGATGGAGAGTAGTTGTTATGGGACAAGCGAAACGCCGTAACCGGAATAAAACAGCACTGGCACTGCCAAAGGTGCCGTGGGCAGAATGGAAAAAACGACTCGGCGATCTGAACTGGCGTGCGGCATGTCTGGCGAAGTGGCAGACAGTCAGACAGCATGTCGTACCCTACTGGCAGCAGTTGCCCGGGTTTCACCGTAAAGCGCTGATGGTGCTGGTCCCGGTTGTTTTTATCCTGTTCCTGCTGCCTGACTCAGAACCTGAACTGAATATTCCCGGCAGTCAGCCGGTCCGCCAGGAATTGGATTTGAATTTGGGGGAAGCCCCCCGTTTACCGGTCGGACAGCGCCCGGAACCGCCATCACCGGCTCGTTCGGCGCAGCGTCAGTCATCTGTTGCCCAGCCTCAGACTCCGGAAACTTCGTCATCATCAACAGCGTGGCAGAGTTATGAAGTGAAGCAGGGTGAGACTCTGGCGACGATTTTCCGAGCCCAATCCCTGCCGTTAACGGATCTGTACGCGATTGCGGCAATCGAAGGAAAAGATAAGCCGCTGAGCCAAATCAAATCGGGTCAGTTGATGCGTTACAAGCAGCGGGACAATGGCGACCTGGATGTGTTGCAGATCGAAAGCCGCAGTGGCGATCCGGTGATGTTCTTCCGTCGCTCCGATGGGAGCTTTGCCCGCGGCAAATAATCTGCACCCAAGTATCCGGACGATACTTGGGTCAACAACGCTCAGGCGGCGGGCTGGTTTTTGGTCAGCCGCATATCAATGTGAGGAATGCCATCTTCCAGGTATTCTTCAGAAAACGCGGTAAAACCGAATCGGCCATAATAGTTTTGCAGGTGCGATTGGGCACCAATTTCAATCGTCTCTCCCGGCCATAGCTGCTCCGCGTATGCCAGTCCCTGACGGAGCAGTTCGCTGCCCAGCCCCCGGCCTCGTGCCGCTTCTGAAGTGATCACCCGGCCGATGCTGACACCGTCATACGTGAGCCCGGCCGGTAACAGCCTCAGGTAGGCCATCAGGGTGTCGTTCTCATAAGCCACCACATGGTAGACGCCCGGTACTTTGTCGTGGCCATCGATTTCCGGGTAAGGGCAGTTCTGCTCAACCACGAAAACATCGACCCGGAGTTTCAGGATGTCATAAAGTTGATCGGTCGTCAGTTGGTCAAACCCCAGACATTGCCATTGCATCGTGCGTTCTCCTCATCAATATCTTTGTTAACAGGCAGCATATGAGGTGACGGCAAACGATGCAATCCCCGGATGATTACGATGACGTTTTGCTCAGATGGCGCTTCAGACTGTTGAGCTGGCTCAGAGTGAGACCCAGAAAGGAAGCCAGTTGCGGTTCGGAAATTGCGCCAGCCAATTCTCCCAGACTGTCGGTGAACAACGCATAGCGCCGAGCCGGGCTGTACAGTCGCATAAATTGTTCTTTTTGTTCCCGGAACAGCAGTTGTCTTTCTGTGAGCGCCATATAGAGTTCAGGGCTGTGTTCACGCCAGCGGAGGATCAAATCGATCGGCAGTGTCAGGATCTGGCAGGCTGACAGGGTTTCCAGCAGATAAGGAGAGCCTTCTTCTGTCAGCAGGCTTTCAAAGCCGATGAGTAGCTCCTGTTCCCAGTAGAAATCCCGGGTGATTGCTTCTCCATCCGCCGTGAGGTAACAGGCATGGCATAAGCCGTCGAGCAGGAAATAAGCCTGCGTTGCCGGTTCTCCCTGATTGATCAGAATATGCCGGGTCGGTAACTCCAGCGGTTCCGCCAGGTTTAAAGCCTGTTCAATGGTGGCCGGATCGGCACCGTGCAGTTCAAGAAATTGCGCGAGTGGAGAGGTCATAGTGGTGTGTCGTTGGTGATTGTTTCATGAAAGCTTATCAAAAAATACCGCGACAGGTGTCGCGGTATCAATGAAAGGAGGTGGTCAGGCTCAGCCTTGCAGATTAATTCGGTACACCGCAAAGCCTTCGGCGTTGGTTGAAACCTGCTTCATCGGATACTGGCCTTTGACTTTGATAAAGTCAGTTGCCTTGGTGCTTGGCGAAGTTTCAAAGCGAATATCCAGCGATGTTGCACTTTTCAGTGGTGTAAAACGCCAGTTATTGTCGGCACTTGGCACAACTTGTCCTTTGTCTTTACTGACCCGGCTGATGTAATTGGCCAGCACGGTGCGGTTTTCATCCGGGGCAGAGAAGGCGACATACTGCTCACCGGTTCCGGCAAATTTAGCGCTGTAGGCCCGGTAATTGTTGGTGGCAATCATGAATGGCTGGGCCGGATCGAGCGCTTTGCCCTGATAGGTCAGTTGCTTGATGCGTTCCGCTTTCGGATTTACCAGTTTGCAATCACCGTCATAACGGGCGGGTTGTGACACATCAATCTGATACTGCACGCCGTCAATCACATCAAAGTTATAGGTGCGAAAGTCTTCCCAGTTGATCAAAGATTGTGGGGCACTGGATGTCAGGTCAATCTGATTGAACTGACCGGCAGCACACTCCAGCCATTCTTTCACTTCTTTTCCGGTCACTTTCAGTGCGACCAGGGTATTCGGGTAGAGGTAGAGGTCGGCTGCGTTGCGGAAAGTCAGCTGGCCGGCTTCGACTTCGGTGTAGTTGCCCGGATCATTTGCCCGGCCTCCGGCTTTGAACGGCGCGGCTGCCGACAGCACCGGAATCCCGTCCAGATTCGGGTCGCCCTGAATGAAGCGTTCCACATAATCTTTCTGAGCCATGTTGACGATCTGCACTGTTGGGTCGTCCTGAACCAGTGCCAGATAGCTGTACATCACATCACTGGCTTTGCCGATGGGCTGATTCACGAATTGACGTGTCCCTTTGTGGTCATTGGCCACGGCAGCCAGCAACTTGCTGTCGGCTGTCACCAGTGCTTTACCATTTTCGAAGATTGGGCGAGCTTCGGTCTGACCTTGTGTCACCGTCCATTTCCCGTTTTGTTGCATCAGCACCAGATCAATCACACCCAGATGATCGCCCCAACGTCCCGGCATCACAGACGGTACGCCGTTGATGGTTCCGGTCGCGAGATCGGTCTTCGGCAGGCTGGCGAAAGTATTGCTCGGGAATACAGCATGGGAGTGACCAAAGGCAATGGCATCAATGCCAGCCACCTCGGTGAGGTAGTACACTGAGTTTTCTGCCATCGCATGGTATGGATCGGCGGAGACACCTGAGTGGGGAATTGCCACGATCACATCTGCGCCTTCAGCTTTCATTTTCGGGACAAAGTATTCCGCGGTTTGTTTGATATCTTTTGCTTCGACTTTGCCTTCCAGATTCTTTTTATCCCAGATCAGGATCTGAGGTGGAACAAAGCCGATGTAGCCAATCTTGATGTCATGCACATCCCCGTTTGTATCTTTCAGGCGGTAGGATTTGATCAGGTATGGCTGAAAAAGGTTCTTGCCCGTTTTAAGGTCATACACATTGGCATTGATATAAGGGAAGTTCGCCCCTTGCAGGGCTGTTTTCAGGAAATCTAAGCCGTAATTGAACTCGTGGTTTCCGATGTTCCCGACTTCGTAATCCAGTTGGTTCATCGCTTTATAAACCGGGTGAACATCGCCGGCTTTCAGTCCTTTGTCGGCCATGTAGTCGCCCATTGGACTGCCTTGGATCAGGTCACCGTTATCAACCAGGACACTGTTGGTCACTTCTTTTCTGGCTTGTTCGACCAGCGTAGCGGTGCGGACCAGACCTGTTTTTTCTGTGGCTTTGTCTTTGTAGTAGTCGTAGTCCATGACATTGGCGTGAATGTCAGTCGTTTCGAGAATACGCAGCTGAATGGTGTCTGCCAGTGCAGGACCAGCCGTGGCCAGCAGTGCACCCAGTACGGCGATGGAAAGTGGTTTGACGCTTAAAGACATGATTTTCACCGTGATTATGAACAATAGGAACGCGCTAAAGGTAGCAAAAATACGGTTTCTGAATTGCAAGTGCTTGTCAGTTATGTGACACGAGTTTCGTTTGATGCGTATGTAAGCGGTTGGGGCGATGGGAAGTCAGGCGAGGTGTTTCTGCGTCCTTGCGTTAGAACAGAATGGCATAAGATAAGCAATTGCGGAGTGTGTCGAGCTGAAAAATGAGTTGTTTTATAAGGTGTTAGCCCGGATATCCGGCCTGAGTCAGACAGATGCATCCTGAAAGGCGCGAAAGTCGTTCAGGCTAAACTTTTGGGAATAAAAAATGAAATTTTAGAATTTCAGGTAATATCCTGCCCCGTCTATAGTGCTGTTAATTACAGCGAGTATGAGCAGCGACTATGGACTATTTACCAATTTTTGCCGATTTAAAGCGTCGTCCATGCCTGGTAGTAGGCGGTGGAGAAGTAGCCTGGCGTAAAACCCGAATGCTGCTGAAAGCCGGTGCCGACGTCCGTGTGATTGCTCCTGAGCTGAATGCTGATTTTCAACAGGCGATCAAAAACGGTCAGGTGACGCTTCTGGCTGATCAATTTACGCCTGAGCATCTCGATGGCATCTTCCTGGCGATTGCTGCCACGGATCGCAAAGCCATCAATGCACTGGTGTACCAGTCTGCCAATCAACGCCAGGTACTGGTCAATGTGGTGGATGATACCCAACGCTGCAGCTTTATTGTGCCTTCGATTGTCGATCGCTCCCCGATTATTGTCGCGATTTCTTCTTCTGGCAAAGCGCCGGTGCTGGCTCGTCTGGTTCGCGAGAAGCTGGAAGCTCTGTTACCCCAGCATCTCGGAAAAATGGCCACACTGGCGGGAAATTTCCGGGATCGTCTGAAAAATACCGTGAAAAGTCTGACGGCACGCCGTCTGTTCTGGGAGCAGGCCTTTGATGGCCGTTTTGCAGAGCTGGTTGCGGCGGGTCGAGAGCAGGAAGCCGAACAGGAGCTGATCCGTCAGTCCCAACAAGTTGCCATACAGGGACAGGTTGCCTTGATTGGTGCGGGTCCTGGCGATGCCGGTTTAC
Source organism: Photobacterium galatheae (assembly GCF_000695255.1). Lineage (GTDB taxonomy): Bacteria > Pseudomonadota > Gammaproteobacteria > Enterobacterales > Vibrionaceae > Photobacterium > Photobacterium galatheae. The sequence goes on from NZ_JMIB01000034.1 coordinate 105,965, forward strand.
TGACGCTCCGCGCCCTGCAACTGATGCAACAGGCAGATGTGGTGCTGTACGACTACTTAGTCTCCGATGAAATCATGGATCTGGTCCGCCGGGATGCCGAGCTGGTCTGCGTCGGCAAACGTGCCGGTTTCCACAGTGTGCCTCAGGAAGAAACCAACCGCCTGCTGGTGGAATATGCCAGCCAGGGTAAACGCGTGGTACGACTGAAAGGGGGAGATCCTTTCATGTTTGGCCGGGGTGGTGAAGAACTGGAAGTACTCTTTGATGCCGGGATTCCGTTTCAGGTCGTTCCGGGAATTACGGCGGCTGCAGGCGCGACTGCCTATGCCGGGATTCCGCTGACACACCGTGATTACGCTCAGAGTGCCATGTTTATCACCGGTCATACCAAGCCGGACAGCGATACGCTCGACTGGTCCACACTGGCGCGTGGCAAGCAGACGCTGGTGATCTATATGGGCCTGATGAAGTCGAGCCACATCCAGCAACAGTTAATTGAACATGGCCGTGCCGCAGAAACACCGATTGCTATTATTGAGAGAGGCACGCAGGCATCGCAAAAAATTTACAAAGGTCAGTTGAGTGAATTGGCTCAACTGGCAGAGCACGCGGAATCACCATCACTCATTGTGGTGGGTGAAGTGGTGAACCTCGCGCAGAAATTACATTGGTTCGGAAAGCAGGAACAACAAGGGCAACCACACCCCGCTGTCGTGAGCCTGGCTTAACATGGAGAGAAAGATGGATCCGAAACGCCTTACCCACCTTAAGCAGCTCGAAGCGGAGAGTATTCATATCATCCGTGAAGTCGCCGCTGAGTTCGATAACCCAGTGATGATGTACTCCATCGGTAAAGATTCATCGGTGATGCTACACCTGGCCCGTAAAGCTTTTTATCCGGGAAAAATCCCGTTTCCACTGTTGCACGTGGATACCGACTGGAAATTCCGCGAGATGATCGCCTTTCGCGATGCCACAGCAAAAAAATACGGTTTCGATTTGCTGGTGCACAAAAATCCGGAAGGGATGGCGATGGGGATCAGCCCATTTGAGCATGGCTCTTCCAAGCATACGGACATCATGAAAACCCAGGGTCTGAAGCAGGCACTGAACAAATATGGCTTTGATGCTGCCTTTGGCGGTGCCCGTCGTGATGAAGAGAAATCCCGTGCGAAAGAGCGTGTGTATTCTTTCCGGGATAAAAACCACACCTGGGATCCGAAGAACCAGCGTCCTGAACTGTGGCGGACTTATAACGGCCAGATCAACAAAGGCGAAAGTATTCGTGTTTTCCCGCTGTCGAACTGGACCGAACTGGATATTTGGCAATACATCTATCTGGAAGGCATTGAGATTGTCCCGTTGTATCTGTCTCAGGTACGTCCTGTCGTTGAACGCGATGGCATGCTGATCATGGTCGATGATGACCGCATGAAACTGCGTCCGGGTGAAGAGATTCAACAGAAGAGCGTGCGTTTCCGGACGCTGGGCTGTTACCCGCTGACCGGTGCGATTGAATCTGAGGCCAGCACTTTGCCGGAAATCATTGAAGAAATGCTGGTTGCGACCTCCAGTGAGCGTCAGGGACGGGCGATCGATCACGATCAGTCTGGTTCCATGGAATTGAAGAAACGTCAGGGTTATTTCTAAGGAGTCGGGACATGAACAGCGCAATTCAACAACAAGTGGCTGAGCTGGGCATTGAAGCCTATTTGGATCAGCACCAGAATAAGTCTCTGCTTCGTTTCCTGACCTGTGGTTCAGTGGATGACGGTAAAAGTACCCTGATTGGCCGTTTGCTGCATGATTCTCAGCAAATTTATGAAGATCAGCTGGCCGCAATTCATGCGGACAGCCAGAAAGTCGGTACCACAGGCAGCAAGCCGGATCTGGCTTTGCTGGTGGATGGTCTGCAGGCTGAGCGTGAGCAAGGGATCACCATTGATGTGGCTTACCGCTATTTCTCGACCCAGAAACGCAAATTTATTATTGCCGACACGCCGGGACATGAGCAGTACACTCGGAACATGGCGACCGGTGCATCAACCTGTGATGTCGCGGTGATTCTGATTGATGCCCGTAAAGGTGTGCTGGATCAGACCCGCCGTCATTCTTACATTGCCAGCCTGCTGGGGATTCGCCAGTTTGTGGTGGCTGTGAATAAGATGGATCTGGTGGGCTTTGAACAAGCACGTTTTGAGCAGATCCGTGATGATTATCTGACGTTTGCTGAAAAACTAAATTCGGATATCAATATCCAGCTGGTGCCACTGTCGGCGCTGGACGGAGATAATGTTGTGACGCTCAGTGAACATACGCCTTGGTATCAGGGTGAGTCGCTGCTGTCATTACTGGAAGACGTTGAAGTCAATCAGAAAGACGATGGCGAACTGCGCTTCCCGGTTCAATATGTAAATCGTCCGAATCTGGATTTCCGAGGCTTCGCCGGCACGCTGGCATCAGGGACTGTGAAAGTCGGGGATGCCGTGAAAGTGTTGCCGTCAGGGAAGACATCAACGGTTGCCCGCATTGTCACTTTTGATGGTGATCTGACGGAAGCACATTCAGGTCAGGCCATCACACTGACGCTGAACGATGAAATTGATATCAGCCGTGGCGATACGATTGTTCACGCGGGAGATGAAGTGCCGCTGAGTAACCAGCTTCTGGCTGACATTGTCTGGATGGCTGAAGCGCCTCTGGAAGCTGGCCGTCACTACGATATCAAAGTTGCAGGGAAGAAAACCGTGGGTTCGGTGAGTGCAATTCGTCATCAGGTGGATATCAATAACCTTGAGACCTTTACTACAGATGTATTGCCATTGAACGGAATCGGCTTGTGTGAAGTTTCGTTGAATGAGTCAATTACGATTGATTCATATCAGGACTGCGCTGACACCGGTGGTTTCATTCTCATCGACCGTCTGACGAATGTGACTGTGGGGGCGGGGATGGTGCGTGAAGCACTGGCAGAATTTGCACCGACTCAGCAGGATTACAGTGCGTTTGAAGTCGAACTGAATGCCCTGATCCGCAAGCACTTCCCGCACTGGGGTGCCAAAGATCTCAGTAAGTTGCTGGGGTAATTGCCTATGGCATGGGAACAAGCCCTGGTACTGGCCATGCTGGTGGTGATCGTCACCTGTCTGATCACCACCAGAATTAAACCTGCGTTCTTGTTTGCAGGGGCGGCTTTTGTCGGTTTTCAAACCGGGATGATCGAGCTGTCGACCTTGGCTGGTAACTTCACCAATGCGTCGTTGCTGACTCTGGTTTTGTTGATCCTTGTTTCTATTGCACTGGAAAAAACGCGCCTGATCAGTTGGGTCGGGCGCCAGATCTCTCAAGGGGGACAGACGTCAGTTGTTGCCAAACTTGGCCTGTCGACGGCGTTTTTGTCCTCTTTTACAAATAACACGGCTGTGGTGGTGTCTCTGATTGGAGCGGTGAAACGTAATCAGCGCCATGCGCCGTCCCGCTTGTTGATTCCGCTTTCTTATACTGCCATTTTGGGTGGAACACTGACTTTAATTGGCACTTCAACGAACTTAATCGTTAACAGCTTTGTTGAAGATGCGGGATTACCCAGTCTGGGATTTTTTGCCCCATCAATGATTGGACTGGCGGTTTTACTGACTGGGCTGGTGATCTTGATCCCTTTGAGCCATCTGTTGCCAACCTATGATGACAGTAGTCAGGACGAACTCCCTTACTTTCTTGAAGCCAGGATCACTGAGGGGTCGCCACTGGCTGGAAAAACGGTCGCAGAAAATGGTTTGCGTGCCCTGCGTCGTCTGTTTTTGGCTGAAATTATTCGTGATGGTCAAACTATTGCGCCGGTCTGTCCTGAGACGGTGCTGCATGTCGGCGATAATCTGCTGTTTTGCGGCGACGTCGAAAGTGTTACGACGCTGCAGGAAATCGAGGGGTTGAAATTATTCGGCCAGCATCATCTGAATGGTCAGTCGATGATGGAGGTGGTTGTCAGCCACTCCGCGGGAATTCGGGGAAAATCGCTCAAAGATGTCCGCTTTCGTGAGCGCTTTGATGCGGTTGTTGTTGCGATTCGCCGCGGACATGAACGATTGGCGGGTGGGTTAGGTAATATTGAGCTGCACCCGGGGGATACCTTGGTGATTGTACCCGGTAAAACCTTTCATGAGAAAAAACAGACGCTCAACCGTGAGTTCGTTCTGATCAATGGTTTGGACTCCAGCGCCCGTCTGGATAGTTCAAAAAGCATGGCGGTTCTTGGTGGGTTTGTTGCGGTGATTGCCGCTGCTTTATTGGATATTCTGCCATTAATTAAAGGACTGGCGGGCTATCTGCTGGTGCTGCTTGCAACTGGCATGATCAGTTTTGCCGAAATCCGCCGTCGTTTCCCAATTGATATTGTTGTGATTGTTGGCTCTGCGTTATCACTTGCTCAGTTAATGCTGACCAGTGGCCTTTCGGAGCGGATGGGTAACCTGATGATGACATCTTTTAATGGCTGGGGGGTGTACGGTGGCTTAGTGGCCGTATATCTGCTGACCTTATTGATGACAGAGCTGGTAACGAACAATGCAGCCGCAGCATTATCATTCCCCTTGGCTTACAGCCTGGCGCTGAGTTACGGCGTCGATCCGATGCCATTTATCATGGCTGTTCTGTTCGGGGCCAGTGCCAGCTTTATTTCTCCTTATGGTTATCAGACGAATCTGCTCGTTTACACCGTAGGGAATTATAAACTGCGTGACTATCTGAGAATCGGGTTGCCATTTTCTGTCATGTATTCAGTGGTCGTACTGGCCCTGATCCCGCAGTTTTTTCCTTTTTAATGTGTTTTAGCAACGGAGTGTACAATGACCGCTGTCGTTCAACCCCATGAAAATGAAAATGTGGTCTGGCACAATCACCAGACAGATAAAGCACAGCGTGCTCAGCTGAAAAATCAAAAACCCTGTGTGCTCTGGTTTACCGGGTTGAGTGGTGCAGGCAAATCGACAGTTGCAGGCGCATTGGAAAATCGTCTGGCAGAGCAGGGATTTCATACTTATTTGCTGGATGGTGATAATGTCCGTCATGGCTTGTGTCAGGATCTCGGCTTCTCATCAGAGGATCGAAAAGAAAACATCCGCCGTATTGGTGAAGTGGCAAAACTGATGGCGGATGCTGGTCTGATTGTATTGACTGCATTTATCTCTCCTCACCGCGCAGAACGTCAGTTGGTCAGAGATCTGCTGCCGGAAGGTGAATTCATCGAAGTTTTTGTCGATACACCCCTGGCTGAATGCGAGAAACGTGACCCGAAAGGTCTGTATAAAAAAGCCAGGGCTGGTGAAATTAAAGATTTTACTGGCATTGATTCTGAGTATCAGCCACCAGAAACCCCAGAGATTCATCTTCACGCGGGAGAGACATCGGTGGATACGCTGGTCACTCTGTGTATGGAAGCGTTAAAACAGCGTCATATTATATAAGACAAGGAGTCAAGCGTGAGCGTACTACTGGAGCCTATCTATCAGATTGCCCTGGAAGCCGGGCAAGTCATTATGGATTACTATCACAGCAATGTTCAGGTTAAAGAAAAAGCCGATAGCAGTCCTGTGACGGAAGCGGATCTGGCCGCGAACGCAGTGATTGTCCGACACCTGTCAGAGCTAACACCTGAGATTCCCATTCTTTCTGAAGAGTCTGCCCACACGGAATGGCAGCAGCGTCAACACTGGGAATCTTTTTGGCTGGTGGATCCACTGGATGGAACAAAAGAGTTCCTGCGTAAAAACGGTGAGTTCACGGTGAATATTGCATTGATCAAACAGGGAAGGTCCGTGCTGGCCGTTGTACATGCGCCGGCACTGGATAAAACATGGTTGGGTGACAGTCATAAAGCCTGGCTGCAAACCAAAGCTGGGCGTGATCAGATCCGTACCAGAGAAGCAACTATTCCGACTGTCGTTGGCAGTCGTTCGCATCCAAGTCCGGATATGGCCGACTTTTTAGAGAAATTGGGCCAACACAAAATGACGGAAGTCGGATCATCACTGAAGTTTTGTTTGGTTGCTGAAGGACGCGCACAATACTATCCGCGGTTGGGGCCAACCATGATGTGGGATACTGCTGCCGGGCAGTGTATTGCAGAAAGTGCTGGTGCGAAGGTCACTTTATTGAACGAATCGCCGTTGCAATATCACCGTGAAGATCTGTTGAACCCATTCTTTCTTGTTTCCTACAAGTAATCGACTCAGTCCGCCTAGTATTACGGCGGACTTTTTTATTGAATCTGTCTTTTTTTAATCGATTTAGCGGGAATATCCCTGTCTTTGGGTTAATGCTATTCGCATCGACATCTCTCTGAGTGCCATGATTGCTGCTTTTCTGTGTTTTTTAGCTGTTTCAGGTTAAAAGATCACCTTTCGCGATAAAATGATAAAAAAACACTTGCTGCATCTGAATTACTCCCTATAATGCCGCCTCACTGACAGGGCACAACAGCATTTGAATAAGTTCTTCGTAACTTGTGAATAACTTGTGGTGAACTGAAAGGTGCGCAAAATAGGTAATAAAATCTGGTTGACAGTGTTTTTTATCTTTGTAAAATGCGCGCTCTTGCTGAAATATGTAATCAAGGTGATGAATCTTGATGTTTTCTTAAGTGAGTGCTTGGTTAGGAAGGGTTTTGGAAATTATTTTCAAAATAGTGCTTGACTAAGAAAATTGGCTCGGTATTATACGCAGCCTCTGACCGACGAGATAAACGTTGAGTCAACGTTCTTTAACAAT
>NZ_JMIB01000035.1 GCF_000695255.1 Photobacterium galatheae
CGTCCGCTCCGCCACTTCTTCAGAGGTTCAGCTCTTAAAAACTGAAACAACAGGGGTGTAGCTCCAATTGGCAGAGCAGCGGATTCCAAATCCGCGTGTTGGGAGTTCGAATCTCTCCACCCCTGCCATTTTTAAGGCCTCAGTCGAAAGACTGAGGCCTTTTTCATATCTGTCGCTTGATGAATGCCATTCTGCCTATATAGCGCTTCGCTGTTTTTCTATCCAGCAATCTTTCTATGCTTTGCAAATCTGTTTTCCGGTGCATATCCGGTCGAATGATATTGAATGGAGTGACCAGAAAGTAATCGGTCTTCGTGTGTTAGTGGGCCGTACGGGAAATCGTCGCTACTTGTTGAGATATATTTCGCCTGTAACCAAACGTAAAGCAAGCGTCGGCCTTGGGCGTTGTGGCGATTTATCTGTACATGAGGCCAGAGCGAAAGCTAGAAAGTTAAAAGTGCAGATTGCTGATGGCGTAGATCCTAAGCTGGAGCGCGATTCTCAGGCTGCTCATGTCATTCCTGATGTATACACTTTTTTCCACGAAACCTATCTTCCTTGGGCCAAGTCCCGGAAGAAAACGTGGAAGGACGATGAAACGCGCTTTTTGCGCTGTAAGCCTATCTATAAGATCCCAATGGATCGGCTTTCGGCAAAAGCGATCATGAAGCTTCAATCCCATTTAGCAACGGAAACCTATAAGGGTAAACCTTATTCGGTAGCCACGAATAACAGGGTGATCGCGCTGATCAAGGGCCTATGTAGCTTATCTGCGAAAACGCTAGACACTATCAATCATGCTACCAAGGTCTCTTTGATCCCCGAGCACAACGCGAGGATGCGCTACCTGAATATCGAAGAGACGGCACTACTTATCAAAACAGCCCGTACCTATTATTGCAAGGTAAAAGGGAACCTGATCGCTTTGCTTTGGCTTACCGGATGCCGAATTAGTGAATTATTGGAACGTACCTGGGATGACGTAGATATCGAGAATCGGACTCTGTTTATAAGGAAAACCAAAAACGGCCAGCCGCACCAGATATTTCTCTCTGACCTTATGCTGGACCTGATCTTGGAGTTAAAGCGGGAGAAACAGCCGGGTAATCCTTATATGTTTCCCGGAAGTCGCCAAGGAACCCATATCTCGCCTCCGAGAAAGGCCTTTAAGCTGATTCTGGATAAGGCAGGTATCGACAGCACTGGTCTGGTTTTCCACTCATCCAGGCATTCCGTGGCGTCAAATTTATTGAATGAGGCCGGTATGGATATCGCTTCTGTTCAACGTGTATTGAACCACCGTGACATGGCCAGCACGCTCCATTATAGAAAATTTTCTACAGAAGCTCTGCAGCGAGGTGCTAATGCGCTGTCGAACCTTGTAGAAGAGGCAACGGAAAAACTGGCACTTCCCGAAGATAAAGGCAGATCAAAATAATATTAAATAAGTAAGCCCCTGATTAGTCGCCGCTAATCAGGGGCATTTTTGTATCTGAATTCTGTAAAGGAGAAGACTAGTGAAAGTGATTAAAACCATTAGTGAGGTTAAGCAATTGGATCTGCCTTTATCGGTAATGGATCAACTGATAGGGCATATTCTTGAACCGTGGTCTGGGGATCTTACTCAGGCTGAGAAATTTTGGGAGGAAGTTTCCACCTGCCTGGTTTTGATAGAGCCAAGTGATACTGACCAAGAGTTACTTCATGTGAGTGGAGAAGTGGAGTTGCTTTTGTCTTATGCGGTTAACAACCCGGAATATGTTTTGGTACTGAATGACCCTATCAGCCCATTCTTACTCGCGTTAACAGTGCATACAGACCTTGGGAGCGGGGCATACTTGCTGGCCCCGATGAGTAGCGATACTCATCCTGCTCGAGTGCTAAAAGAACTTGCCGAATAAATTGCTAGATAGAAATGAGGAATTAACTATGACCCGAAGACGATCAACATTGAAAGTGGACAAAGGCGAAGCAAACAAAAATGCGACAGTGGAGAAAGAACAGGCTGATCCATTCAGCAATGTAGTGAAGGCAGGGGAATGTCCAAAGCTAAGCCCGAAATCGCAAGATCTGCTTTCTTACCAGATAGCGCTGAATGCAGAAGATAAAGATCTCTATGTAAGGATCTCTGGCAATTCTGGCGGGGGGTTATTCTCAAGAAATTGGCTCAAGCTTGAAGATATATTCACGCTGCTGGATAAACAGAAAGACAAAGTTATCTCCAGCTCAATCCTTAAGGAAGTGATGGGATCCGGAAGCGCAAACAACTGTGGCTTTATGTCCGGAATCCTCCGTGAAATCAAACTTCTTGAGCAAAGTCCTAAAGGTATTTTCAGCCATCAGTTAACGCCTAAGTACGAAAATGTCAAAGTAGAACTGAGGAAGTTATCAGGGAATACAAAGACTCAGTCTGACAACAAACCCGACGTAGCTTCTGAACCCTCCAAATAATGTCCTTCATACACCGCCTCCTAAGTCGGCGGAATTACTCTCTAAACTGTACCTTCGACATAATGCAACTGGCTATCTAACTAACAGTTGGTGGTGTGCTGCTGTCTTGATGAAACTACTTAAGGGAGGCATAGCGTAAAGCTTGTGTTGAAAAGACCGGAGGAGGACCGGAGCAGAAAAGGGAATTCTGCTCTAGTTTTGGGTGATGTCCATTACTTCAGGTACAGCAAGGGCTAGAAGGTAACTGACTTTGCTAGGATTCAACAAACTCACGGATTACACATCCGTGGTACCGCGCTGGATTAAAAATGTTGAGATAACAATTCCCATTGCCGCTAAAGCAATGGGAGTACATTTAGTGCCAACAGTACGGAGATATTTCTTATGTCCGCTAGCCGGAGATAGGGACTGGTTTCCTGAACCGTAATCAACTCACTCATGAGGTTAGCCTATTAAATCGGACCTGCTCAGCGCAGTTATTTATTAGTTTATTAACTCGGGGTGAAAAACAGCCCGATTTTTAATCTTCTGATATCTGGTATCGCTTTGCCTGTTCACTCGCTTTGGCAAAGTCGATACACAGTATAGGAAAACTTGGAATCAATTCATTATGGAAACGTTAAGCAGGGAATCAGCTTGGCAGGTGTACAGCAGTAACAGTATGTAGCGGCGCATTGTTTTCAGAGAACACCGCGTATGTTCAGAGCCTGTTTTAGCGTCAAACTTGAGCATGCTTACTTGAAGGCTTAAGCAATAGCGTACAGCAAAACGAGCTTTTGGATCATAGCAACCCTAAAGCTTAGAAAGCTGATCGCCTCCTGACATTGTATTTATCTTGCCCACCCCAAAATCGAGAAATAAACCCCAATGTGTACCGATATTGGTGGTATTTTCGCTAAAAAATCGACAATTTCGATTGGTTTACAGTGAAGCAAATTTTCATCACATAAGGCCCATTTGCTACTCCAGCAATGGGCCTTTTTCATTTCAATCAAAACTCACCAAGGATAAATCTATGAAAAAGTCTGTAGTACTAATCGCACTATCTAGTTTGTTTACCACCTCACTAACTCAGGCCGGAGGAACTTTAGGCGGTAATTCGGGCGATATCAGCAAGATAAAAGAGGTATTGGAAGCTAGCTGGAATGGCGAGCCAGGAATTCAGAATACATCAGCTTATGGCGTTATCGTGCAGTGGAAAGCTGATGCATGCGGAACACTGAACGGAAGTGAAACGGGTCGGGCTAATTGTGCAAAGTCCGGTGCTAAATGGAAAGGAGGTGCGCATGATAGCAACCAGTAAACCAGATTCAGCCGTTGAGACTACTCGTGATCATTCAGGAACAAAGATCAAAGTCCGACTCAGCAAGAAGGGGGCACTACAAGGAGCTTCCATTGGAATGACTGTAGGAAAACGCTTTGGAGCGAATGGAGTTGTTGTAGGTTGCGTTGTCGGTGGAATTGCTGGAGCTATTTTAAGTTAGTACATAGAAAATAAGCGGGAAGATTTCCGCTTACTATAACTATACTGATTAAATTGATAGGCTGTTATGCATAGTTTTTACTCATGATTTCATCTATCAGCGATTCATCTTCATCGGATACTGGATTTTTAGTAGCCTTTATATATGTCCCTCTTAAATAAAGCATAGCTTCTTCGTTAAGTTTAAATTCTGATATTGTTTTTATTCCCTTAGGGGAACTATTTACGGGCTCTACTAATACACTATCGTTAGCCGTAAGATGATCTTCAATATTATCTAGGTGGGGATGAACAATTGAAGTCTCAATTAATGAATATATTTCATTGTAATATGTGACGTAATCTTTGCTTCCTTTAAGATCAAAACCATTGCATCTACTGCATGCAAGAACTAAGTTTAGAGGTTCAAAAGTGAATTTTCTATACCTATCAGTGTTTTTAGCCAGTATATGTTCTCTTTGAATATGAGACTCTCCACCTCTTACCATAAAGAGAATCCCACAGTAAGCGCAGTAGCCTCGCTGTATTTTTTTCAGATCTTTTTTTATTTTATCTTTCAATCTGTCTCTATCAGCTCTAGCCCCCCGAGGCATGCCTGGAAGTTTATCATCCCAAGTATCATAATTTTTTTGATTAAGAGCTTTCGCTAGATACCACTCTTCTAAAGTGTATTTTACGCAAGAGGGTATATTCTTATAAGAGTACATTAAAGTACCTCTTTGATAAAATTCTCTGCGCGAGTAATAACGAGACTTAGTGGATCCTCATCAGTAATATTGAATCTCTTAATTCTTTCTAATGGCTCTATTATTTCATCGGGATTTCCACTTTCTTGAGAGATTACGGATATTATTTTTCTAAGGTCTTGTTCAAAGTAAGCGTTGCGAGTCGAAGAAATACCAAAGACATTGTATAGTATATTTTCTGGAGACCATCCCCAGACATCAGATTTAATATTATCAAACTTGATTTTACCTTCTTTGTCTTTTTTTATATGAATCAGGGTTGATTCTTCTTTCTTCATTGATGATACAAGGAAGTGGGAGTGTGTACATATTATTGTGTGACAATTATTGAATGGCTTTAAGAGAAGTTTTAATATGTCAAAGTATTTTATTTGCCAACTGGCGTGAAGGCTGACTTCAGGTTCATCAATAAGTAATATCGAGTTATCACTCATATTAGATATGATGCCAATGAAAGATGTTATAATATTAAATTGACCAGAACTTGAAGATGCGAATGAATACTCATCCTCATGGACGAAATAGAAGTCTTTTATAGATATTAGCCCTGTTTCTACCATTAGCTGTAGAACATTAAAATTTGTTAAAAATCGTTCATTTATTTCTGGTTTATCTAAATCAATTTCATAAACAATACTTGTTATATCCTGATTGCTACTCTTTATGAACTCGTATGATTCAATTTGAATGTGCGTGGATTTGCTAAATTTATAAAAATAGCTTTCTTTATCAAGTTTATAGTCTTTATTAGAAGATTTGCTCAAGTTTAATAGTTTTTCAAACTCATTTTTAAATTTATCTATACTGCTTGAATTATCAATTAGTTCAAAAACTTTTGACATTCCTCTTCCCTTTTTAAAAGTGAACCGGAACCTTTTAGGAAGTCCTATAGATAGGAGTGCATTGCTTAGGCTTTCTATTTTTTTATCATTAGATAGAATGTCAATAAAGTGTTCTAAGAACTCACGTTTGTATTTTCCTATAAATGCGTTGTTTGTTGTAGATCTTATTCCTAAATATCTGTAGTTAGGGTGGTAAGATTTGTTTCTTTGACTAATGTTAGGAAATTTGTCATTTAGGTTCGATGCAGAAACCACTAAGTACTCAGGAACTTTATTAAGTTTAAAATTGACATCAGTGTTATCGTTATACTTAGATTTGGAATTGTAAATATTATCCCTTATTCTATAGTTAATATGTTCTGAAAGAGATTTTAAAAGCTCGCTTTTTCCAGTGCCGTTTTCCCCAATTACTACACTATAGTAATTATTTTTATCATCATCTGTAATACTACATAAATTTATTTCAGACGTTCCAAAGATATGGTGGTTATCAAATTTGACGTTATCAATATAAGCCATAACAATACCCAAAAACATGTGATAGTAATCAATGCGCATACTATATGCTATTTATAGGCTTAATAACATGAAATGTATGACAATTTTTTTAACCTCAAATCCAGATAATGGCAATGTAGAAGTGTTGCCATTACCACTCTTCAATGATGTATCGATAGTTAGAAGGGTGACCACCTCCGCCATCAAACACCGCATAGCAGCAATTATCATTGCCACAGTCTGCCTCTGAGTTTTTGCCTGATCGCCTGTTGATCTAGAGATGCGCACATGCATTGTTTACGAAGTCCCGGTACCTGATCGTTTTGGTTGCAGATAAAAAATATCTTCGCGTCGGAGCTTCCACAAAAACACCTCATATCAGTACGAATCTGATACCCACTTATCATGCTCCTTAGGCTAATTTGTAGTCATTTTTCTGATGAATAACTACTGGGCGGAAAATTTTTTATAGAAATTTTCAACTTTTTCGGCTGGTTAGAATTTCATCATTTGATGGTTATTTAGACATACATTTTGCGCCTTGTTTAAGGGGGGATAACGTCGCCCAAGTTTTTGTGGTTTGAGGAAGGTAGTAAGCCATTTTAATTTGTGGCTCAGGATGATTAAGAAATAAACCAAATGATAACAGGCTCAATATTAAAGTGTTGTAATTAAAGGTTTTGTATTCGGGTGCTCCTCTAGCAACGCTCAGGTTAATGGTATATGTTCTAAAAAGACATTCACTGAAAAGGAGCGAGAAAATGTCGACAAAAGGCTTATTAAAATCGTGCTCTGGGGAGTACCGAAACCCGGAGAATACATCTTCAATTCATCACGCTGAAGGCAAGTATGTGTTTAAAGATACGTATAACCGTGTCATTGACTACTTCACTTTGGGTGGCAAGAAGGAGATCACCGAGGAGCAGGCGCGTGGGTATATCGATTCGATAGTTGCTCATGCTGAAAATGGTAAGAATCCGATGATCCTGCTGCCGAACGGTAACCATGTAAGGCGCGAATCTGTAGTCGCGATCGAGCAGCACACCGGAGAGCAGTTCCGTGGCCTGATTATCCGTGGACTGGACAATCAGATTATCGACTTTCTGAAAATTGATGATGTCTCACAGCATCAGGTCATTGCTGACGAACTGGCCCTTGCGCTGGAACCGTTACCTAAGACGAAAAGACATCGTCCTGACTGGGATACATTACTCACTAACAACGCTTTGGAGGCGTAACACTATGAATAATCAAATCAATGCTAACGACATCGCACTACTGGCTGATGGTATCGAATATGACTTTAGTCTGCTGAGAACGAAGGGAGCCCGAGCCTTTATGCTGGCTCTGGAGCAGAATATTGAAAAATACCATGAAGAGATTGGTCCACTGGAAAATGCGGCTTACCTTAAAAACTACTTTGCTAAAGCCATGCGTAGCGCCAAGAAGCCGGATGGTAGCAAAAAGACGAACTTTGGTTGGACCGAAGCTTTCGGCAAGGTGATTTTGGCTATCCGCAAAGTTTATGGTGTGGAGGTGACATTTACCCTGAAATAATCTCTTCTGCCTGTGTGCGCTCTATTTTTTGCCAGTCTTTTTTAGCTCTTATCATTACCCGTAAATTGCCCTTCATTATTAGCCGTCATTCGTAGCCTGTACTTCCGGGATAATGCACGTCTGTACTTGGCGTGCATTGTCGTAACTAACGACTCACTAAGTGGTGAAGACTATGCAACGCGCCGAAATCACAACCCAGTTCCAGTTAAACAAATATACCGACAACGAAATCCGCGAAACACTGATTGCGACATACTGCCCCGCATACGCAAAACAACGCGACTCTGAACTCACTGAGTTTCAGGCAATGATGCGGGATCCGAAAAGAAGTAATCAGTCGGTTGAAGGTGAACTAGCAGAGTTTATCGAAACTCGCACCATGGCTCCCTGGTTAGCCCGAAAAGGGAAGGGAAGTAACTGCAGTATTGCAATGGACTCTGAATGGGTCTTCAACAAGCAGGAGAACTGTAATGACATCCTTTGCTATACCTACAGCGTGGGTGTCGATGGTAAAGGCTTTAACGGTATTATCCATACCGAGATGGCGAAGCTGATCAAGCGTTGTCGTGACAGTGGTGTGCCGAAAGAAGAGGAGATGCGGCTGAGAAAGCAACTTGCTAGCAAGGGCTACAAGCTTTCCTTCGAGGAGTTTATCCGTGACATTTTGATCGAGGCTAAGAGCCGTGGTCTATTCAGTAATTGGCCGGAACACACCACTGTGTTCGCCCATTTTATGCGTGCCGACATCGCGTCTTTCAATGAGTTCTGGAACATTGGCAGAAGTAACAAGAATCATAAAAGCTCTCTGGAAGTGGTTCAGAATACCGTCTGTTCGGTAGGTGCCGACTATGGTTTGAAGATTGATACTACTGGACGAGGCCGATACAAGCTGGAAAATAGCCGCTTTTTTGATAAGTCGAACAATGCCTTTGAAACCAAACTGATATTCCGGGATACCTGCCTGCTATCGCCCAACAAAGCCCGTCTGGACGATCTCGGGGCCATGCTTGGCTACGAAAAGGAAACTCTGCCACCGGGTATGATAGAGCGAATGGATGAGCTTTATTGCAATGATATTGCGACCTTCAATCGCTACGCATTAAGAGACTCAGATATAGCATTGGCGTACGGCCTTGCTATTGAGTCATTCGCGCTTAAAGGCATCAATCGGGATCTGCCTGATGGTGTAGAACTTGGGCTTAAGAGATTGCCAGCAACTCTGGGGAATATGGCTGTGTCTTTGTTTAAGGCGACTTGCGGCAGTACGGCAGAAATGAACAAGTTTCTAGGGCTGGAAACGCGCAAGGTACAGTACAAAGACTGGCAGTATCAATACCCGTACCGATACATGCCTTACTCCTGCACGAGAGTTTACCAATCAGCTGGCAATTTTAAGTTTTATGGGCGGCGCTAACTTCGGCAGCCATTATGGCCCAACAGAAGTAAGTGGTTACTATGATTATGACTTAAGTGGCGCTTATACCAGTGCGCTGGTGGACGTATTATTGCCAGATTACAGTAATGCATTTAGTTCTACCGATGTTCAAGATTATCTGGGTCATAAGATGGGTTTTGCTTATGTCCGCTTCTGCTTTGACGAGAATGAGCCTTATCCCTGCATCCCCTGCAAAACTGATATGCGAGGTATCTACTATCCCCGCTCTGGTGAGGCTTACTTAACTGCTCCTGAAATAGCCGTTGCACATAATATGGGTTGTGACATTAAGATGCTGTTCGGTAGTGTGATTCCATGGGTTAAAGGTTCAAAGCCTATCTTTAAGACCTTCACTACTATTATTCGTGATCAGCGAGCTAAGTATGAAAAAGAGGGCAATGAGCTGTACAGCCAGCTCATAAAAACGCTTGGAAATAGTGTCTATGGCAAAACGGCGCAGGGGCTGGTTGAGCGCAACGTCTTCGACTCTAACAATGGACTGAGCAAAAAAATACCTTACTCACCGATAACCAACGCCCAAATCGCGGCACACGTCACCGGATATGTCAGAGCCTGCTTATACGAATTAATCATGTCTACCGCCCGGAAAGGCTACTCCATTATTAGCGCCACGACCGATGGCTACCTTACTGATTGCCCTGAACATGAACTGGATCTAAGTGGTGCTAACTGTCAGCGATTCCTGGAAATCTGTCGTGAAGTAGGGGATGGCGAGATGATCAAGCTAAAGCATCATGTACGTCAGCTTATTGCGATGAAAACCCGAGGTCAGCTAACAACGGAGCTGGGTAGCACTAAACCTGTCTGTGCAAAGGCAGGAGTGAAGCCACCTAAAGGTGTGGATGAAAATGGCTGGATGGTGAAAGCCTTTCTGGACCGATATCCGGGGCAGCGCATTGAGCAAAGTCACCTAGCTTCACCTCGTGATATGTGGCGAGATCGTATTGATCTTGTGTCGATCTCGATGAATAAACGTCTTAACTTGGAGTTTGACTATAAACGTTGTCCGGTCAATCCGAGAATAGTTGAAGTGCGTCATCCTGAAACTGGTGAAATGGTAGAACATCTGGCATTTGATACCGTTCCCTGGCCATCCGTGGAAGATGGCCTGTTTGCGCGTACTCACTTTGATGAGTGGCGGGAGAACAACTGTCTGAAAACTATGGAAGACTGGGATAACTGGATGGATTTCTACAAGGTGAAGAAGTTCACTAAAGGCACCGGGCTGAAATACACCAAAGGTGGTTCCCTAGATCTGTTCCGATTACAGGTGCTGAGAGCTATTACACAGGGTAAATGGGGGTTGCCTGAACAACCTGCCAGAGTGCCTAAAGGCTATTACGATAAGCTTGCAGAGCAGCTAACTGAAGCTGGCTTTTCTACCACCAAGAAAGACTGTTCCAACGCTAAAGCCAAAACGCGCAAAGTGTATGAGCAGGTATTGTCCGTCACCAAGAAAATAGTCCCACTGTTAGCCTGGCTGAAAGATAACTATCCTGATGCTGATATGGCGCTTATCTTTCACCCTACGGAGCTGGCTGAGGCAGAGAAGCTGCTGGTGGAGTATCAGACTAAGCTGAGACCTGCTTAGTTAGTGCTGAATGAGTTAACTTGCTGATTTTACATTGTTTGGTAAGTTAACTCATTCGCCGGTAATGGCAATGTAGTGGAGCGATTGCTGATGTTTATGAACCGATGATAAATCAAAAGCTAATCATGGCTAGATCACTAACTTGCATATCGAGATTGATTTATAATCGCTGAATAAATAAAATACTTGAACTCTTTACGCGTGAGATGGCAAATAGATTTGTTTATCTTTGTCGGGCGTTTCGCTAGACACTAACTTATTGAGAACATTTAGGGTTGCGCTGAAGCACTTAAAGTAGGATCCTTCGCACTCCCTCGTTCCTCACTCGCGCTCACGAGCCTACTTTAAGTCTCCAGCGCATCCTCTAGGTAAAGAGTTTTTCTTCTTAAAATGCGGCTTGTAGAAGCCGCCTTTTTTTGTATCGAACTACGGATATCATTTGATGCATGACGATGGACCTATTGAATATACTGAAGTAATTGAGAATCAGTTCGGTTCATTGGATATCGCCAATTTCCATGTATCATACTCTCCAGCGAAAGTGTTTTTGTGTGGCGGTGAGTATAAGACGGGAAAACTGATACCTCAAAGTTTGCGAGACAGGTTAATTGAGTACTATGAAGTAAATAAAGATTCGGCTATTGGAGCGTGTGTTCAAGCGGAAGACTTTAAGGATTACTTAAAAAATAGTACGTACTCTGACTTGTTAGAGTTTGAAGATGACATTGCAAAAATATCGACACTAATTATTATATGCTTGGAAAGTCCTGGTTCACTTGTTGAGCTAGGGCTTTTTGTTAATAATCAATACTTGGATAACAAACTTATTGTTATTGCTCCACAGGATAAGGTTGAAGCTCAAGACTCATTTATTTACTTAGGACCTCTTAAAAAGTTGCAGGACAAGGACTCTGAGTCAGTTCTTATATACCCATGACCTGATAAAAACCAGAAGAAATATGATCATTTAGAGTTAATAGTGGAAGATATCAACTCTAAATTTAATAGATTAAAGAAATCTGAAAAATTTAATGACAAAAATATTGCTCATATGGCCTTCCTTGTTCACGACATAGTGTTAATTGCTAATCCAATTAAGCTATTTGAGATTGAGTGGTGTTTGACTGTACTTGGGATTGATGTTCAGGAGCCTGAGTTAAAGAAAATCCTTTACTTATTGGATAAGATTGGACTAGTTAAATATACAAGGTACAGTAATGTTAAATATTATTATGATATTGAAGGTGGAGCTAGAAGGATTAAGTTTGGACGAAGTAAAGACGGTGTACATAAAGAAGAAAGTGCTATGAAAATTGCGTTGAGGCAGTCTTATATTTTGAGTTCTGATGAGTCGGACAAGAAGAGAAGGCTTGCATTGAAGCAAATCATGTCATTGAAGAAGGGCGAGGTTTTATGAGTATAATAGCTGCAATATCTGAAGATGTGTTAATGACAGACGAAGAGTTGCTTAGCTTTTCATCTACTGCACCTAGGCGGTATAAAAAGTACCGAATACCTAAACGTAATAGTAGTGAGACACGTCTAATTGCTCACCCATCGAAGGAAGTTAAGTTTTTTCAAAGGCTTATTGTGTCTAAGTTGGAGGAGGTACTGCCCGTTCATGATTGCGCGATGGCTTATGTTAAAGGGAAAAGCATTAAGGACAATGCGGAAGCTCATAAACGAAATAGATATATGTTGAAGATGGATTTTAAGAACTTCTTCATGAGTATTACTCCTGAACTTTTCTTTTATTCATTGGAAGTACACAACATTGACATCGATAGACAGGATGCTAAATTTCTTGAAGGTATCTTATTTTGGAAGTTGAGAAGGAATAGCCCGCTTAGATTGAGTGTTGGAGCTCCTAGTTCTCCTCTAATATCTAACTTTGTAATGGCATCATTTGATGAGCATATTTTAGCTTACTGTAAGGAAAAGGGCATTACATATACAAGATATGCCGATGATTTGACATTTTCTACAAGAAACAAAGATATACTATTTACTATGCCTAAGGTCATTAGATCTTATTTGGCTGAATGCTGCAATCATAAGATAAGAGTTAATACAAAAAAACAGTATTCACTTCGAAGAGGTTTAATAGGCATGTTACAGGTATAACAATAAGTAATGATGAATCTTTGTCATTGGGAAGAAAAAAGAAAAGACTGATCTCTTCTATGGTTCATCATTTTGTAAGTGATGAACATGATTTAAGTTATGATGAAATTATGAAGCTTAAAGGATATTTGTCTTTTTCTAATTCAATTGAGCCAAGGTTTATAGAAAGGCTGGCTAAAAAATATGGGATAGAAGAAATTAATAAAATAAAGTCTTTTTCTTGAATCTTGGTTCTTATATTAAGCTTTTCAAAAAAGTGCGGTTAAGTTATTTGTTTGTTGACTTATATATAACTTCTTCAAGTATATTCAATTGATTAAGTGTATTACTGGCATACTTAGTTCGGCGACGACATGATACTGTGACATGGCTAGCCCTGAACGAATTTGTCTCACGAGGGCAATCCTACGGGGTTTATCAACACACTCCCATAGTGAATACCCTCGAAATTTGACTTGTGTGGTTGGATCCGCCCCGTCTGAGTGGGATTAGTGTGGGTAATTCTAATGGTGGTTCCGGTCGCGAGATTCCATGCTGGAATCTGCCAACAATATAAGTGTCATATCAGAGTGCAATGGAGCGCCCGAGTCCCGTCCGCTCCGCCACTCTTTCTAGGGGTGTAGCTCCAATTGGCAGAGCAGCGGATTCCAAATCCGCGTGTTGGGAGTTCGAATCTCTCCACCCCTGCCACTGAACTGACCCCCAATAGTTGGACACCAATTATTGGGGGTCTTTTATGTCAAAATATTGC
>NZ_JMIB01000036.1 GCF_000695255.1 Photobacterium galatheae
CAATACATCGCTAACGAAGCCAATCGCGAAGACGGCTGCACAGGCCACTTTTGGGAAGGACGTTTCAAAAGTCAGGCGCTGCTGGATGAAAAAGCATTGGCCGCCGCCATGGCGTACGTTGACTTGAACCCGGTACGAGCCGGTATTTCTGAAACACCAGAAACATCCGACTTTACATCGGTGAAAGCACGCATTGAATCACTTCGTCAAGATGAAGCATCAGCACCCTCTCTTTATCCATTTGCTGGAAATCCGAGAAAGGACATGCCAGACGGACTCCCTTTCCGCTTGCTGGATTATCTTGAGCTGGTTGACTGGACCGGACGACAAATCAAAACCGATAAACGCGGTCATATCGAATCAACCCAACCGCCAATTCTTGAACGACTCGGTTTAGATACTCATGCATGGCTGAGGATTTGTACAAAAATTGAAAAAGGCACACTCATTGGCTCAGCCTCTGCCATTCAATCCGTTTTACCGCAATTGAATCGACAACGGCGAACCGGCTTACAAATTCCGTAGCCCTTTCACATTGAGTAGAATCCTCAACTCATACTTCCTTCCGATGTTTCCGCTCGTCTGAAAATCAGGTTAGAGGTGCAAAGTCTGATTTTTCAGTCAAACATCATGGAAATGGTATCCTAAAAACTTTACAGATAATGATTTATTGAGACCTGTCAGGTGCTGAAGTTTCTTTAAGGTGACTGTCCTGGTGTTTTTCGGCATCTCTATATTTTTGTTCTATTTGAAATGTCTGTCTTTATATATCTATATGTCATCACTGATATAACTTAATACTCGAGAGGGTGGCAACATTACTTCAAGCTTACTATGCTAAAAAGTGCAATGGAGTGTCTGGATGCATGGATAAGGCAACGGCTACGATGTTACCGCCTGAAACACGTAAACACAGGATAGCGATATGATTGCGCCGATAACGTATGACAGATCACAATGCATGGAAGCTAGCGATGCCATGTAAAGGTAGTGGTACTTGGCTCTATCGCACCAGTTGAATTAGGCTTTGCCAATCAAATGGTTCGAAGGGCTGGGGCTGTACTCGTTGAGAGACGGATATGAATCACTGAAAATATATTCGGAACCGTCGTAGGCGACCCACGCTTGTACGGTGGTGTGAGAGGATGGAGGCCGTGAGGCCTCCTCCTACTCGATTGATACAATGACATTGTTATTTATAATGACCCAAATGCCTTCGAAGCAATAGTTTTCGCGACAGAAGTTGCACCAGTCACTGATAAGTGATTGTCATCTCTATATAATACAGAATCTCCATCGACAGCGATGTACTGAAGTGATTTTTGGTCAAATAAATAATCACTTATGAAAATTTGATTTACATTGAGACCCTCTATTGAACCATTCAAAAAATCGAATGATTTTTTTGATTGGTTTTCAAATTCCTCTTGTGTTAGTCCAACTATTGATGGAGAGGAAGATGGATTGATCAACTTCTCTCGAGCTAAATATAATGGCGGGTTAACCTTCATTTTGGGCACAGGATATATAAGATGAACTCTTTTACCTGATTCAATTAACTTGTTAATAACAAAATTGAAAGATAATCTAAGAATATCTGAATTATTTGCATTGCTATCAGTTATGGTATTCGGTTGAATTAAGTTATTATCTATATAGCCAATCCAATAGGCATGAAGAAATACATGCTTAATTTCATGATTGTTGATCAAATATTCAAGTATGGATTTTGAGTTTTCAGAACATAAACGAAGCCCGCTAGAGGACTTTGAGTTAATGATTGGCGGACAACCAGCAACGGAAAATTCAAGGGTAGAGTATCCGTATTTACTGAACTCTTTTTGAAGAGGTTCAATCAGCTGGTCTGCGTGACTATCTCCCCAGACTGCTACTTTAGGGAGTTTTACGTCACCGTACAGGCATGCTTGGCTTGGAACAATGACTCGGTTACTAATCCGACATTCTTCTACTCTTGGATTATTATCGTATCTAAATTTTAGAAATTCATAAACTTCGTTTGTGATATTGAATTTAGAAAGATCTTCATTTAACCCTCGGTAGGAAGAAAATAACACTAAAATGAAAAGTATTACCACATAGGAACGAGCCCATGATTTAAATAGTTTGTTTTTTGACTGAAAAGGTTGTTCAATAAGGAAATATATAATTACAGATAGAATAAATGATATAAGTATAAGAGCAGCCGGTTCTATACTTTCTAATTCTCTACCTTGAAGTATCCGATAAAAAGCAAATATTGGCTGATGAACCAAATACAAGCTAAAAGAAATTATACCTATAAAGCGTAGGGGAATAAATGATAAACATTTACCAGAAAAAGATCTATCATCACCAAAAGCTAAGATAAGAACTGCTCCAATGCATGGTAGCAATGCATTTATTCCAGGAAAGTTTGAGCGTTGGTCAAAAATGAATACTGATATGAAAATCATCGATATCCCTGTAGCGACAAGAATATTTTTAGTATTCAAAGGAATTTTACTAACATCAAAACGGCAAATAGTTAAGCTTAATAGCACACCAATCAGGAATTGCCATGCTCTCATTAAACTAGAAAAGTAAGCTTGATCAGGATGTTCAATTACCTGTATTGATGCATAAATAAATGAAGATAATAGCAATGTACCGCAAACAATTAAAGCTGTATTTTTCTTGTCTTGTATAAGAAGGGGGCCCAATATTAACGGTAAAATGATATAAAATTGAAGCTCAATTGATAAACTCCATAAATGTATGAGCGGCTTGAATTCAGTACTAATTCCGAAGTAGCTTATAGAGCCAGCTGCCCATGAGTTACTTTGGATTTTTAAAAAGGAATAAATACTTTCAATGAGTTCTTTCAATTCTTCAGGAAATAAAGTATTCAACCCAATTAACCCAGTGACTATAATAACGGTTATAGTGGCTGGAAAAATTCTAGTTACTCTCCTTTCATAAAAACGTAAAAGTGAGAATTTTCTATTTTTGATACTCGATAAAATAGAGCTGGTAATCAAAAAACCACTAATTACAAAAAAAACATCAACTCCAATATAGCCACCAGAGGCGAACCCTATTCCTGAGTGAAACAATATAACAGATAGTACTGCTATTCCTCTTAAGCCATCAATATCTTTTCTGAATTCCAAAACAAGTACCACGATAAGTAATTTTCCCGTATTTTATCTGTTTTTAAACTTAATGCAACAGGGTCAGAGTTTTTTGAAGTTGAGATTAAAATTCATTGATTGTTGTTAAGCTTATGAATTATATGAGATTATCCTAGTCTCATTGGTGAATTATTTATTTTGAGTGAATGCTGAATACCGAAGGATTGAACATTCCACTAAATAGATTCTATGCTATTTATAAAGTTGAATTGAAACTTGTTTAAATGTTCTGATGGTTAATAGTGTGTGCTTATATTTTTAATAACTGATAATTTTTCTATGAATGATTATTTTTATTTAACTTAATCCCCGTCATTTGTAATGTTTTGATTAAGAAGTGCTCGCAGAAAGATCGTTAATTACAGGGCATCAGCATGAATGGTTAAGGTTTAGCCATTGACGTAAATCCAGCCACAAGGACTTGCTCCAAAAAGGCGGGGTTCATCATGCAGCGTTTCTGTTTCATCGGCACGCTAATCTTGGTTGGCTCAGCTCTGAGCATGTTCAGTGCCATGTGCCTTAACCCCGCCAGGTTTTCAGCCGTGTTTTCTCGGTAAATCTGACAAGCATCTTCTCGCATACTCACATCTAATATCCAGTGCATTGACTCAATGCCCCAGTGAGCGCGGATGGCATTCCCGGCCTGCTCTGGGGTCAGTTCGGCTGAACTGATGTAGTAGCGATACTCCAACTCTGGCTCTTTGCCTTTTGCCGCACGGTAGTTTTCGACCATCACGATGCTGGTCAGCCCGCTCCAAGTGGAGAAGTCCCCCTCTAGCTCACTGGCATTCAATACATGGCGAGTACGCGCTTCAACCCGCCCCTTTTGCTTCTCAATTTGACACGTGGTCTTCTCTATTGGGGCGCGGCGGTGTGGGGCGAAAGCGGTCTGTACGGCTGCCGCTAACTTGCCCTGGTTGCCCTTAACCGCCAATAAGTAATCTCCGCCCTTGCTAGTGATTGCTTCTGCAATCTTGGTCTGGCAGGCCATCGCATCAATCGTCACGATAGCGCCTTTCAGAGCACGAGATCATCCAACGTTGGATCACTTTGCACCGAGCACCTGTGTTGATTCAGCGATTCTTAAAGGGTGAAACGTCAACTGAAGCCGAGAAAAACGCATGCCTCACAATCATCCAAACCTGGCGGGAAAGACTCTGTTCCATCAGTTGGTTTATGCGCCTTTTCAACCAATATATTGCCAACGAAGCTAATCGCGAAGACGACTGCACAGGCCACTTTTGGGAAGGACGCTTCAAAAGTCAGGCGTTGCTGGATGAAACAGCATTGGCCGCCGCCATGGCATACGTAGATTTGAACCCGGTTCGAGCCGGCATTTCTGAAACGCCAGAAACATCCGACTTTACGTCGGTGAAAGCACGCATTGAATCGCTTCAAAAAGACGAAATATCAGCACCCTCTCTTTTTCCCTTCGCTGGAAATCCGAGAAGTGACATGCCGGATGGGCTCCCGTTTCGATTGCTGGATTATCTTGAGCTGGTTGACTGGACTGGACGGCAAATCAGAACAGGTCAATGCGGTCATATTGAATCATCGCAACTGCCAATCCTTGAACGACTCGGCTTAGATACTCATACATGGCTGAAAGTCTGTACACAGATAGAAAAAGGCACACTTATTGGCTCAGTCACTGCGATTGAATCCGTTTTACCACAATTGAATCGACAACGGCGAACAGGCTTACAAATTCCGTAAACCTTTCACATTGAGCAGATTCCGCATCACATCACGCGTCATTGGGATGTTCCCGCTCGCCTGAAACTCAGGTTAGAGACATAAACTTTGATTTTTCAGTCAACAAAATATGTAAATTGGTATTCTAAACAGCATTTGTACGGCGTTTCATCGGGAGCTGTCAGATCCTGCAATCAACTTTACTTTAGGGTGACTGTCCTGGTATGTACTTCAAATAGAAAAATGCCTCATGTGAGGCATTGTATGTGATGGAATAATTCAACATTGAATACTATTCAATACATCAGCATATAGAAGGTTGGGGCAATTATCCCCATACATACTTGGTGGAGTAAAAAATTTTTCCAGTCACGTTCGATCGTAGTCAAAATGGTTTGATAAAAATAGAAAAAATTGTAAAAGGCACCATCAATGCAATAAAAAACCTATTATTTGTGGAAGGTTGTATAATATGACTTTAAAAGGTTTAGAGTTAAGTAAAAGAAATACAAAAAATACAAAAAATACAAAAAAAAACAGAAGAATACATTAAAATTCACCTTCAATAATATAGTCAAAATTCATTTTCGTAATAAATGGCTTATAAGCGTATTTCTCGTATCTTTGCAAGAGGAACCAAGACCTGAACAGAGATAACAACTCAAAATTTTCCCCACCATTAACATCAGGTATATCAAGTCCAAAATGGTCCTGTATTTTATATACAATCACACCTCTAAATTGATTCTCATTAAATTCTAACTCTTTTATATTTACAATAACAGACCAAACATCATGAACTGCTATACCTGTGCCATCTATTTGAAATGTCTGTCCTGATATCTTTAGTCTGTGATGGAATAAGCCAACGTTGCGTACGATTCAATACATCAGAAAATAGAAAAATGTAGCAATTACTCCCATACATATTTGATGGAACATAAATTTTTTCCAGTCACGATTGTACATAGTCCAAATGGTTTGAACAAGATAGAAAATAATTGTAAGCGGTACAGTCAGACCAAGAAAGTATCCTATTATTATCGGGAGGTTATAATAAGATATACCAAATAAATCAAGAATTATATTTATAAATATAAACAAATACCAAAAGATTGAGAAATACATTAAAATTCACCTTCAATAATATAGTCAAAATTCATTTCCGTGATAAATGGCTTATAAGCGTATTTCTCATATCTTTGCAAGAGGAACCAAGACCTGGACAGAGATAATAACTCAAAATTTTTCCCACCATTAACATCGGGTATATCAAGTACAAAATGGTCCTGTATTTTATATACAATCAAAACTCTAAATTTATTCTCATTAAATTCTAACTCTTTTATATTTACAATAACAGACCAAAAATCATGAACTGCTATACCTGTGCCATCTATTTTAAATGTCTGTCCTGATATCTTGTTATCTGTCCTGATATCTTGAATAATTACGTCAGTCGGTTAAAAGGCTGGATACGAAGATTTCATGGCGTAGGAACGGCATACCTAAGCAATTACCTAGCGTGGTGGCGCTTTATCGCCCAGCACAAAGCAGGGAAAAGGCAGAAATGGTTAGACGAGGCGTTGTCGTTTTAACCAACAGTTTATGAGAACAGCGCCATGTTTATACAGTTGTGTGGGTGATAATTTGGTTGGTAAGTTTTTAGTTAAATGACGGTCAAATAACACATTATGACAGTGGAAAGTGCTGATTCTACATCTGTTAAGTAATATAAATGATTGATATTATTTTCTTTTCTTGAGAGGGTTCTATGTCGTCATTTACTAAATACTGCAAGATTGATGGGTTAGAGCTGTCTGCTGAAAGCGTCAGAGACATCCCGCTCATAAATGACAAGCTTGAGCTTGGCGATATACTGACCACCATGGTGGTAGTGTTCCCATTTGTAGAGATATTTTCCCAGAAAATGAAACCTCAGAAGCGGATTGATACTATTAATGATTATGATTGGGATACGTTTGCCAAATCACTGCTTGCAGTGCCAACAATTACCCGAACCCGTATTAACATGATTGCTGAAAGCAGGACGTTTGAAAGTAATGGAAAAGAAAGACAATTTTGGTCGTGCGTTGAAAAAGCTAGCCGCTAGTTCTTTGCTGCTGCCTATTGTTGCGAATGCAGGCTTTACGCTTGAAGAAGCTTATCAGGAAGTCAATCAGCAAACAGCGCGTTGCTTGAAAATGAAAAATCGGCCAGTCGATGCGATTCAGGATATCTGGTTTGATTTACTCAGTTCTGATCAGAAACGAGCGGTTATTTTTGAACTGTCAAAAAGGGCGATGGACCGTTGCACATTAGAAAAGAGAGAAAAATACTCTTGGGCTCTCGTGAAGCAGGCCGGAGAAACCGGTGATCTGGACAGCCTGAAAGATTGGATTTCGCTGAATAGTCCAATTGAAGGCAAAGCACAAAGCATTGTGAAATCACTGCCGGAAGAAGAAATCAATCGGTTGTCTTTATCGGATGATTTTTACTATCCGTTTGATTCAATAGCGCTGAGAGATAAACTCATTCCTGAGTAAGTAATTCAGGAGTAACTTAAATAGCCTCAGAATATTTCTGGGACTATTTTTTTGGATATGTAATTTTATCTTATTTAAGGTTTTTTGAGATTGTTAATAATTTATAGTGATAATAAATTAAAATCGTATGTCGCTGATATAAAATATTTTTATAGATTCAATCACCTCAATTTAGTTTCAAAATTAAATGTTGAATTAAAGGGTTTTCTCGTGGATGAAATTGCTTTTTTGTCAAGTGCTAGATTGGTTTTATATTTTGGTTGTTATTTCTGTAGGTGATTAAAATGCTAAGGGTCATTCTTTTTTTCATGTTTTCACTAATGATTTTACCATCAAGGTCTTATGCAATTTGTGGGATTTTTCATGAAGTGGACAAACCCATCTATTGATGGACGATCGAGCAGCGGCAAGTATATTGGAGACAGCTGTAACAGTAAGCCCATCGGCGAGTAACAATATGGCGTTTAAGCGTCTGCAGTGATCTTTGTCTTTGGTCTTGTGTATATTTTTGATAATCCGGCGTCGCTCTGCCCGGTCAGGTAATGTTAAAATCATAGGTCTCGGTATTGTTTTGTGGGTTTGTATGTTTGGCGACTGATCAGATCGCACAAACTCTACCGAGTTCCCTTCATTTTCTGCTTTCCAGTGATCTACATTTAGGAACAGTTATTTAGCTTGAATACAAATACCACTAAGCTAGAGTAATAATTATGATTGATAAACTGTCATTTAAACTTAATTTCCTGTCGAAATGCATGTTTTTCTTGATGTGTGATGTTGATTCAGATTATTGGGGAGCTGCTACCATGATGTTGGGCATCACCAACATATAATTAAGTAAGACAGCAATTAACAAAGATAGATACTGAATCGTATTTTTCCATTTTTGCTTACTTTCAATAGTTGGTGATTTCATGACCAACACCTTGCAGCGCCAGCTTAAAATCAACCTTTCTTCAACGTCACCGCAACCCTGCCAATCACTTTGATATCTTCTGCTTTTGCTTCAATGGTGCTTTCGCCGAAGGCGATCGCCAATTTTTTACCCGGGAAACGCTGAATGCGGTTGAGTGACAGCAGCCCATCCACATCAATCAGATAGACCCCAGAAACAGCATCGGTCGAAGACTGATCGACCAGGTAGATCGCTTCGTTGGTTTCCACTTCAATGGTGTGCTCTGTCTTCAGGTTGAAACTGTTCATCCTGCGAACCGGGTAGGGGATTTCTCCGGCATCGATGAGCTGCCCGTTGATCAGGCAGTAGCTCTTGAGGAGAACGGTGGCGAGCGGATGTTTTTCGAACGTTGATGCCGATTCCTGTACCTGCAGGTTTTCCGCATGGGCAGGCAGGGAAGGATAGAACGGTGGTTCTGTGATATGACTCATATCGCCTAATGCCAGCAAACGAACAGAAATGCCTTTGGCTAAATGCAGCCGGACAATTAACTCGTGTGAGTTGCGGCTGTGCTGGTTCCAGGCACTAAAGGTTGATTTAGGCACATCCAGAATATCAGCCAGTTCAAGAAATGTTCTGCACCCCACAGCACTTCTGATCAGTTCCGTAAATGGCTGACCAACCAGATAGTCAAAAGACGGAATTTGTTCACCAACGAAATTATTGTTGATGAATTGTTCACTTTCCAGACCTTCACCTAAAGCCAGTGTGTGCATGGGGATGCCTTTTGCAAGATGCAAACGCACCATCAGCTCATGAGAGGTTCGGTTATGTAAATTCCAAGTGCTGAATGTCGGTTTCTTAACGTCAAATATCTGTGACAATTCCTGGAATGTTTTACATCCGGTCACTTTCTTGAGCATTTCAGTAAACGCATGACCTTTTAAGTAGTCAAAAGGTAGAATTTTTCCCTTTGTCATATCGCCAATGATGTTATTTTTGATGTCGATCGCCAAATTTTCGTTGAGGTTGTCGTTTTGGCGATCTATCATCATTCTGTCCTTGGGTATCTTGCCGACCAAAGCTGAAGAAACCCGATAAAAAAGCAAACCAACTCAGGAGCATAGCACCATGTTTTCCTTTAATACACCCCTGCTTGTCGTATATCTATACGATGACGAATTTCCATGATTTCGTGACGAGCCGCAAAGCATCACTCAGCATAAAATTTCGAATGATGCCCTCATTCCCGGACTTTCATAAGGGGTTCCCATGAGCCCGTTCTAAAAAACAGAGGTATGCCGTTGTAAAGAGTAAAAGAGGCATGCCCTGTAATACGCCCGTACCTTCTCGGCCAGTCTTGTGTGGCTGAAGCATCGGTTGTGACGACCAAAATCTTGAAAAATCGTGACTGTACCGTCTGAAGTTGCGTCAGATCTGATATTGCGACGGGCCTGAAGCCACTACAGGCCTGAAAAAGGCAGCCAGCTGCGATTGTTGTCATCCGTTTTGAGAACCTGACTGGTCTTGTTTGTTGTATGAACCCTTCAAGTTTTCCTGTGAAATTGGTGTTGCAATTTGTTCGTTCGGTGCGGGCTTTCTTGTCACCTTGGTTAGGAGAAGCGCATGAGTCATGCACAAGCCATACTGGAACAAGCCCAGCAGGCAAAAAAAGAAGCTGTTGAATTACTCAAAGAAGTGAACCGCCACTCGAAAGAAAACCTGATGCTGTTGAACCGCTGTGAAACTATTGTGCGACACGCGTTGCTACCGGGGACAACTTCCCTTGGCTCGCAGGAAGTGCCGGTGGAAGCATGGGTCATGAATACTGAGATGGTGGCCGAAGCGATCCGAAATCGCAGTGCTCATGATGTAGCTTTAGGCATCCTGCAAATGGCTGCGGAGTGCAAACATTTATTGCATGTTCACGTGAATTATTCGCCGCATACCGACTGCCTGTATGTTCACGTGTGTCCGAAAAATACACCCTATGGAAATTGGCAAAACGAAGTTCGTTTATTCGATGATTCATTTCATTTTGAGCATAGCGATATCCAAGACTTACTGGTGATTGAAGACAAGTTGATTGAATTGATTGCTGAAGCGAATTTGACAGCGAGGGTGCAAGCGTGAACAAAATTGCTTTCCATCAAGTAAAACTGCAGTCTCTTCATTTCAATGAAGTTTTAGCCGGACGTAAAACCCATGAAATACGTTTCAACGATCGGGATTATCAGGCCGGTGACTGCCTGATTCTACGGGAAGTCGACGACAACGGTGATGACACCGGGCAGGAGATGAACGCGGAAATTACACATGTGCAGCAGGGCGACCACTTTGGTCTGGCTGATGGCTGGTGTGTGCTTTCGCTGGCAAACACCACGCCGTTGCAGGGCATTCGTCTGATTGGTTATTTGCGTGATCGGCTCAAAGAGCATTGCGACTACATAGAAACGCAAGTGCCGCTCATCAAAGAAACGGGCCATACGACCTATGATGCGACACGTGCCATTGAAGCCGGTCGATGCTGGGTGGATGAAGCGAACCACTTTCTGAAAAAGTTTCCGGTGGTTGAGCCATAAATGGTTGGTTCGTAACGATCACATTGTTGTAAGAACCTGATGGCGGGATACCGCCATCAGGTTGACTCAATGCAATTGCGGCGTCTTTGGGGCTTCATGGCTGACTTCAATGTGCAGGCTGAAATGGTCGAGTGAACGGTATTTTCCGATGTCTTCCGTTGGGTTGAATCAGGACAACCATGACTTGGTCGTTCTGGAGAAATAAGGCACTGATATCATCTGGCTCCTGGCGGTTGAAACCGATCCAGCGATTGAAATGACATTTCTGCGCATAAGCCGAATCGAAGCCAGTTTTATTTCTATTGAGTTTAAAATTGAACAAAAAACAATCGATCAAACATTTTACGCCCTAAAAGCAAGCTAAGTCACTAAAAAGTAACTATTTGCTGACTACACTGAAACCATTATCAGTGAAGAAAAGAAGGGGAAGGGTATGACCATGCAAGCATTAAAAGCCGATACCCTGTACCGCACCTGCACCCTGAATGGGCTGGATGCCGACTGCTCATCGACCAAACATTTAGAACCCCTCGACGAAATCGTCGGCCAGGAACGCGCGCAGCAGGCGGTTGAGTTTGCGATGTCGATCAAGGAGAAGGGATATAATATTTATGCTGTTGGCCGAAATGGGCTGGGGAAGCGCACCATGGTGCTTCGCTATCTGAATCGCCATGATCCCAACGGTGATGCGACGCCGCTGTATGACTGGTGCTATGTCGCAAATTTCGATGAACCGCGCACTCCCAAAGTGCTGAAACTGCAACCGGGAATGGGGGCCCCATTCAAAAAAGATATCGAAAAGTTGATGATGCGGCTGGTGAAAGCGATGCCGCTGGCGTTCGATAATGAAATGTATTATTCCCGCTCTGAACAGTTGAAGAATCAGCTGGCGCAGAAACAGCAAACTGCACTCGGCAACTTGACGACGGAAGCCAAAGCTCAAAATGTCAGTCTGACGTTGACCACTCAGGGCGACTATCAACTGGTGGCGATGCATGGTGAAGAGCCACACTCCGAAGAAAGTTTTGAAGCATTGCCTCAGGCTGAGCAGGAGAAGTTTGACGAAATCATCAGCGCGTTGGAAGTGAAACTACGCGGGATTGCCCGCGAGATGACCGACTGGGAAGAAGAATTTTCCGATAAAATCCAGAAGCTGAATGAAGAAGTCGCGCTTGGGGTTGTGTCGCACTTCATCAAACCGTTGAAAAAAGAGTACAAAGGCCACGGGGAGATCAAGGATTATCTGACGGCAATGCAAAAAGATATTCTGGAAAACCTCGATATCTTCCTGGAGGAAAGTGAAGATCAGGTGGCGCTGGCATATGCGGCGTTGGACCGGAAAATGCCACGACGTTATCAGGTGAATGTGCTGGTCAGTCAGGACAGCAAGCGTTTTCCGATTGTGGTAGAAGAAAGCCCGAACTATCACACGATTTTCGGTTATATCGAAAACGCGACTTACAAAGGCACCGTGTTTACCGATTTCTCACTGATCCGCTCTGGCAGTTTACACCGTGCAAATGGCGGGGTATTGCTGATGGATGCTGTGAAAGTGCTCGAACGGCCATTCGTGTGGGACGGTTTGAAACGTGCACTGCGCTCACGCAAGCTCAATTTGAGTTCGCTGGAACGGGAAGTGACGCTATCCGGCACGATCTCGCTGGAACCGGAGCCGATCCCGCTGGATGTGAAGATTATTTTGTTCGGGGATTATCAAACCTATCAGCTCTTGGTGCACTATGATCCGGACTTCAGCGAACTGTTCCGGGTGACGGCTGATTTTGAAGATGAGATGGATCGAACTGATGCATCAGAAGCTCAGTACGCTCGGTTCATTTCCAGTATTGTGCACGATAACAATATGCTCCATTGCGATCGCAAGGCGATTGCCCGGATTATCGAATACAGCTCCCGTCAGGCGGAAGATCAGAATAAATTGTCACTGCATTCGGCGGATATTGCCAATCTGCTGCGGGAGACGAATTACACCGCACGAGCGGCCAATGCGACCATGATTCGTGTCGCCCATGTCGAGCAGGCGTTGCAACGTCAGGAGAAACGGGTCAGCCGGTTGCAGGATCAGATGCTGCACACGTTCAGAAACGGCACCACACTGATTGATACGCAGGGGGAAGTGACAGGACAGATTAACGGTCTGTCGGTGATTTCGACCTCGGATCACCGTTTTGGCATTCCGAACCGGATTACCGCGACCACGTCTTGGGGGGAAGGCGAGGTGATGGATATCGAACGCAGCGTGAAGCTGGGTGGCCGGATTCACTCGAAAGGAGTGATGATCCTGACGGCCTATCTGTCTTCCCTGTTTGGCAAAAGTGCCAAAATTCCACTGACCACCCATCTGACATTTGAGCAGTCTTATGGTGGCGTCGACGGGGACAGTGCGTCGATGGCAGAGTTGTGTGCCATTATTTCGGCGTTCTCCGGTTGTTCAATTGATCAGTCGATCGCGATGACCGGTTCAATGAACCAGTTTGGCCAGGCACAGCCCATTGGTGGCGTGAATGAGAAGATCGAAGGATTCTTCGATGTCTGTACTATCAAGGGCCGCCATGCCAAACAGGGCGTGATTATTCCGCAGTCGAATGCACATAATCTGATGTTACGTAAAGATATTTTAGCGGCTGTCGAGAAAGGGGATTTCCATATTTGGGCGATTCATCATGTCAGTGAAGCGATCAGCTTGCTGACCGGGCAGGAAACGGGTGAATGGCAAGACGGTGGTTATCCAACGGGCTCTGTTTTGGCGATTGCACAGAACAAATTGAATGCGATGCGCAAGTAGCGTACCGATGTGCTTTGACTTTCCCTCTTCCTCTCTCTTTCCTGTTTGGGGAGAGGGAAAATCGTTTTTCAATCGTTACGATGGCTCTTCCTGTTGTGCCAGTGCCAGGAAGCTTGCCATGGCCTGTGTATCCAGATAACCGTCGGCTTTTTTATGGGTGCGCAGGAACTGATAGCCGGAGATTACTTTAGTGAGTTCGTCTGCGCTTCTGCCGCTGAAAGGCTTCCCGGTGACATGTTCCCAGGCAACGGCGAGTGCGTTTTTGTCGACGACTTCTGCCTGCCGGTACAGATAACCACAGCCTGTGGCTAACCATTCTAAAGAGCAATTGGCTTTCATTGCGATTTGGTTGGCCTTCTGTAAGCTGGGCTCGCTGCCATTCAAATACTTACGGATCAGCGCTTCATTCAGCTCGACTCGCCGGGCAAATCCGCTGACGCTTTCCTTACCCATCAAGTTTCTTAATCGTTCAGAAAATGACATGAAATACTCGTACTCTGGTTCGAATCTTGCGGGTTATATCATTGCTCGCTGCTTTAAACCAGCCTAGGATGAGGAATTATTTCGGGCAATAAATAAAGGAGTATTGCCATGGTGGCAAATGTCGAACTGGCGCCTCAGGGGCCGCAGTTTTCTGAACTGGTACAAGGCTATTGGCGTTTGGCAGACTGGGGGATGAGCCCTCAGGAGCGGCTAACGTTTCTGAAACAGCATATTGAGCTGGGGATCACGACAGTTGATCATGCCGACATTTATGGCGGTTACAGCTGTGAGCAACTGTTTGGTGAAGCCTTGGCATTGGATCCGAGCGTACGTGAGCAAATTCAGATTGTCTCAAAGTGCGATATCAAACTCTGCGGCAGTCAGTATCCTGAGCAGAAAATCAACCACTACAACACCAGCAAAGCACACATCACCGAGTCGGTGAACAATTCATTGCAGCGCCTGGGGATTGAGCAACTTGATGTCTTGCTGATCCACCGCCCAGACGTGCTGATGGACGCCGATGAAGTGGCTGAAGCTTTCGCAGCGCTGAAGCAGCAGGGGAAAGTCGTGCACTTTGGGGTGTCGAATTTCTCACCGGCTCAGTTTGATTTGCTGCAATCGCGATTAGATGCACCACTGGTGACAAATCAGGTTGAAATCAATCCGCTGAACTTTGAAGTTTGCCATGACGGCACTTTGGACCAGTTGCAAATGAAACGCACTAAACCGATGGCCTGGTCGTGCATGGCGGGCGGGGAAATCTTCAATGGCCAGTCTGAACAGTCAGTGCGTGTTCGCAACGAACTGGAAGCAATCCGTCAGGAAATTGGTGCAACTTCCATCGATCAGGTGATTTATGCCTGGGTGCGTCGTTTACCGTCTAAGCCTTTGCCGATTATTGGTTCGGGTAAGATTGAACGTGTGAAAGATGCCGTGGCATCGCTGGCGTTTGAACTGAGCCGCGAGCAGTGGTTCCGGGTCTGGGTGGCTTCCAAAGGTCACGGGGTGCCATAAAGGTTCAGCCTTTAGTCCGTCTGATCATGCAACAACCCCGCGGCTGGCGGGGTTGTCTTTTCTGAAGCAGTTGGATTGAAACGCATTTATTTTTTCTTTTCAGTGACTTCTTTCAGAATATCTTTGATGCGCTTATTCGAGACTCTTTTTGCCATAAATCACTCCTTTTCAAAGACAACTTATACAAAAAATAGATTCAGAAAGTCGGCCATTGCAGCAACATGAGTGACGTTGTCACTTTGTGTGGTGGTCAGCAAAATACATTCCTCATATGTACATCACAAACACCTCACAAGCTTGTCACCAAATTGACATATGACCTTTGTTTACTATAGTTGCTGTCCCAATAAATAATGAGATCTGTCTCAACCTCCGGAAAAATAGCCATCATCTTTTCGACTGGCATTCGGTTTGTTTTGTGACCCAATTGATCGTTTCGTATTGATGTTCTCAGGAAAATGATGCACCAGATTCGTATTGGGGGGACGAAGCCGACCTGCGTGTTCATGCAATCAAACTGTTGAGGCTACTTTAGACATTTAACCTCAAGCCGAAAAGGCTCGGGGGTCACTGAGCGCATGAGCTGACCGACGACGATTTGGTCAGTATCTTTCTGGGCAGGAAGATCTCGGTTCGGGTCGATGATTCAAGAATCTTAGCTGGCTCCTCGTACAGGGTTGTGCATAAACTGAGAGAAATCTTAAAAATGTCAGGAGAATTCGTGATGGAGAACAAGTCGTTGATGATCAGACCGATGCATCGGGAAGAAGTCGATATTGCTGTCGAATGGGCTGCTCAGGAAGGGTGGAATCCGGGGGTGAATGATGCAGCCTGTTACGCAACGGCAGATCCTACGGGTTTTCTGATCGGCTTCCTTGGTGAAGAGCCAATTGCGACCATTTCTGCCATTCGGTATGACGACACGTTTGGGTTTATCGGCTTTTATATTGTGAAGCCGGAATATCGTGGAAAGGGGTATGGCATTCAAATCTGGCATGCTGCACTGAAGTATCTGGAAGGCTGTAATATCGGTTTAGATGGCGTGGTTGAGCAACAGGCAAATTATCAGAAATCCGGTTTTCAGCTCGCGTACAGCAACCTTCGGTATGAAGGGGTAGGCGGTAGTGATGTTCAGGCGGATGCAGCGGTTGTTCCTTTGTCTGACTTATCACCGGAAGTCATTGAAGCCTATGAGCGACCTTTCTTCCCTGTGCAACGTCCTCTGTTTTTGCAAGCCTGGCTCAATCAGCCGCACAGTCACGCACTGGGCATTATGAAAAATGATCAGCTAGCCGGTTACGGCGTCATTCGTCGGTGCCAAAACGGCTATAAAATTGGCCCGTTGTATGCCGACAATACCGAACTGGCTGAACGCTTGTTTCTGGCACTGAAATCCAGGGCAGCATCATCTCAACCTGTCTTTCTGGATGTACCTGAGGTCAATACAGCGGCTGTTGCGCTGGCTGAAAAATATGGGATGACCGTGTCCTTTGGCACGGCTCGGATGTACACCCAGAAAGCACCTGAATTGCCGTTGGATCGTCTGTTTGGCGTGACATCTTTTGAGATTGGGTGAATTTGTTTGACGCAATGGATACGGAAGGCCCGATATGGGCTTTCTTCGTTTTCATGATCGTTAACTGATTACGTTACGGGCACCTGCACAATCACTTCCCTGGATGCAGTGATGTACTGAAATTTGATCACATAGGCCCCTGGATATATCTGTTGTCTGTCCAGAACTTTGCTGCGCTTCAGGTAGGACTTTGATCGGAAGCCAGAGATCTTTGTGTCGGGCAGTTGTGTCGCGCTTGGTTGCTGGTGCAAGATGGCGTTTTCGGTTTCATAGGCAATGAAACGAGCGGCTAAATTTGGATGAAGACTAGGTCGCCCCTTTTGATTAACGACTTAGCATAGAGATATTAAGTTTATCAATGACTATTGTTGAGTTTTTTATTTTATGACTGCTGTCAATTTTTTTTCATATTGTTCAGTCACTATATGAGTGATATCTCAGGGATATGAAATAAGTCATATTATGAAAGTCTATTTTTGCAGGGCATATCTTTTATCTTATTTGACTATTTTGATAATAAATAGAAATATTGTTTTTACTGTTGCTGTGTAAAATAACATCGATTAGAATCTGATTTTATATCATCAGTACGAATTTTTTCTTTTTTGTTTCAAAGGTTGATGGATAAGACTTCTCATGATTATGAATCTATAAAACGCTTTGTTCTGTCTTATTGTTTTTTATTATTTCAATTTTCAAGATTGATCATCTACTGAGGTCTTGTGTTATTTCAGTCGGGTTAAATGTCTCTTTGCTTCAACAGTGGTCATTTTATATCTGATTGATTTTATTATAACTAAATGTTGCATGTAATTATTTCGACGTGACTATCAATAAATTTAGGGTGTCTTTGTCTAAATAAGGAAATGAAATGAATATCTCTCAGCTAGTTGGTAATACACCTATCATTAAACTTCAAAGTTTAACGAAAAATTTATATGCCGATGTTTATGTTAAATTAGAATTTCTGAATCCTTGGGGATCAATCAAAGATAGAGCGGCGAAATCGATGATTGATGCAGCGATTGCAGATGGTTCAATTCAGCGTAATACGACGATTGTTGAAGCGACGACCGGGAATACGGGTATCTCTTTAGCCGGAATATGTGCATCGATGGGTCTGCCATTGATTATTGTCATGCCAGAATATGTTACCGAAGAGCGTAAAAAGCTTTTGGAGCTTCTGGGTGCTCAAATTGAGTTAACACCTGCTGAATTGAACTATCAAGGCGCTGTGTCTCGTGCCATTGAACTCGCGAGCCAGGAAAATTATTTCCTGGTTGATCAGGGAAATAATCAGAATAACCCATTGGCACATGTTCAGACGGCAAGAGAAATCATCGATTTCTTTGATGGTACGCCTGACATATTTATTGCCGGAGTGGGGACTGGCGGACATTGTAATGGCATCGGAAATACCCTCAAGCAGCATAATCAACAGACAAAAGTGATTGCCATCGAACCGAAAGGTGCAGCCGTACTTAGTGGCCAGACATCTTTCTCAGAAGTCAATTCGAATCATGGTGTTCTGGGGATCGGGCCGGGAATTATCGCGAAAACGGTCGATCGGGAAGTCATTGATGAAGTCTATGTGATCGAGGGCGATGATGCGATAACGATGACTCGAAAAGTGATAAGTGAGGAAGGACTATTACTGGGTATTTCATCAGGCGCGTCCATCCATTGCGCTCTAGAGCTGGCTGCCAGAAAAGAGAATGCAGGGAAAAAGATCTTAACCATTGCTGCGAGCCAAACTGAGCGATATCTGTCAACCGGGATTTGAGGTCAAGCAAATGAATTTAGGAATCATTGGCGGTGGGGCTGGGTGTATCTCTGTACTGATGCACTTACTTGAATTACCTCATGATATTTTCACAACAGTGAAAGTATTTAGTGGTGATCACAACCAGATCGGTTATGCCTACAAAGCGTCTCCAGAAGAATTTATTTTAAATACACGGCTGGACTCTCTGAAACAGTTTAATCATGTGATCGATATCTACGAGTGGTTATCTCATGCAGGTTATGACTATACGAAGAAAGACTTTATTCCCAGAGCGGTTTATGGTCGCTACCTCAAGCAAGTCAAAGACTTAATGATCACAACACTAGAATCAAGAGGGATTGCATTTGAATATTATCCTGAAGCCAGTGCAGTCAATGAGTATGGTGATATTGTTTGTCAGGGGATAAGGCATCAGGTTTCTGCGACGGTCGTGTCCATTGGGTTTGGCGGTGATCTCTTGAATGATGTGTTGTTTGATAAAATCAATGCTGTACCCAAAGGAGAAAAGATCGAAATATACGGTTCAGGGTTGAGTGCGATTGATATGATTCTCTTTGTGAGTGCGTATCGGCCAGATTTAACCATTGATTGTTTTTCTCTAACCGGTCGTTTCCCCAGAATCAGAAGTGATTTTACATCAGGTGGCCCTTCTCTGTTTGATGGTGTGGATATTGGGAATCTAACCGTTGATAAAATATTTTCCAGGTTTTTATCAACGTTCAAAAATACGCAGGAAAGAGAGATTGTCTTGAATGATCAGGTGACATTGTCTGAAGAACTACAATATGTCTCTGAGCACACTCCACTCTGGCAAGAGATGATTTATAATGCGACGTCTAAGTATGTTGATGTGTATGCACAACTTGCGAATGACTGTAAAAAGCGTTTACATGAAAATCGAGCGAATATTATCAATACACGTGCGATGTTTCCGCATGTCAATGCCTCGAAGTTAGTGAACCTGATAGACCAGGGGCAACTTCGGATGTGTAAGAAACCTTTCGATATTTTGACGGCAGGAAAATATGCACTGATGGGCTTTAATG
Organism: Photobacterium galatheae; assembly: GCF_000695255.1. Taxonomy (GTDB): domain Bacteria; phylum Pseudomonadota; class Gammaproteobacteria; order Enterobacterales; family Vibrionaceae; genus Photobacterium; species Photobacterium galatheae. The sequence continues at coordinate 19,600 of NZ_JMIB01000036.1, forward strand.
CTTTTGAATCCCCTGAGTTCATCTCAAATAGCAAATTGCCAAAGCATTTTATTTCTGGAATTGAGGTCGATGCCAATTGTCGAGTGAAAGACGAGCGAAATATTTATATTTTAGGACCAATGGTGAACGGATGTCGGTTTTTTACGGAAGCGACATCACTCACAGTAAGAGATGCTGAACTCGTTGTCAGGGAAATATATCGCTCGGAAAAAGGAAAAAACCGTGTTTATACAGGATGTGAATAGATTCAGGAATCTTCTGAAGGGTGTGAAGACAATTGATATCGTATCGTTCGGGAGTGTTATTTCTCCGGAATATTTGATTCAACTGATCAACTTCACAGCCTGGAATGGCCGATACGCCGAGAAATATGGTTTTATTGGCGCATCATTGCCGGGGGCTGGCTGGCAGGGTGGTTTGAATACTTTGCTTCAGGGAAACAATGTTGACTGGGTAATCGGTGGGTATTTTGGCGCAACGCGCCAAATTAACTGTAGTTTAGCGCTTGAAAGAGGCGAGGTTCATAACTTGCCTCAGGGGGTGCTTGCCAAGTTAATGAGTGAACCCAATCGGCAATATTCAACGAACATTGGGATGGGGACGTTTATTGATCCATCTGTAAAAGGAAGCTGTATTAGTCCCGGTGCACCGTTTAACTTTATGCCTGTGGTCAACACAGGCAATTTTCTAACGTATACACTCCCTGAGAGCGATCTGGTCATCATGCGGGGTGCCGGCTTCACTCAAAGTGGAGATATTGTTCTTGAAACGCAGCCTATCGATTTAGATTTAGAATCTGTGATACGATGCGCCTTATCGAATCAGACAAAGATAGCGATTCAAGTGCCGGATCGGATTGTCAATGACCCGGAGAAAGTTTGTTCGAGAGATTTGTTTGATGAAGTCTTTATTGCCCCTGATGCTTTCCATAAAGTGAGTTATTTACCGGGCAGATATCATCTGAATGATGAAAATCTTTATCGGCACTGTCTGGATTCAGCTTCAATCAGTCGCCAGCTCGCGCAGCGTATTACGGCCCATGAACGGCTCATTATTGGCATCGGATTACCTGTGCCGGCAGTGAATCAGGTTCATCAATATACTGACTGTCAGTTTGATGCACTTATTGAATCAGGTGTTGCGGGTGGGGTGCTCTACGACGGTGATGGATTTGGGATGAGCCGTGGTGGGAAAAAAAGATACACACAAAACGAGATCTTTCAGAAAATCTGGGATGGCGAAATTGACCACGCCGTGCTTGGTTTGGGTGAAGTTGACCGATTCGGACGAGTCAATATCGCAAAACTGGGAGAAACATTCTTTGGCGTTGGTGGCTTTATTGATATTTCTCAGTCCATACAAAAAATAACCTTTTGTTATCGGAATAAGTTCGAAACAGACCGACTTGAGCGGGTGTGTTTTACTCCCCGGCAACATCAGGATATCTGTTATATAAGGAGTGATGTGTGACAGAGTGGTTACCGTTATTAGTGTCCTTTACAACGCTGCTGTTGGTTGGTGTGATGAGCCCGGGTCCGGCGTTCTTTGTAACCACCCATAGTGCGCTGACTTTTTCAAGAAAAGAAGCCTTTGCGAGCGTTTTAGGGATTGCAACCGGCAACCTTATTTTTGCATCGCTTTCCGTACTGGGGTTTTCTGCATTGTCACAAAATAGTTCGCTCATGAATGTGATTCACATTTTTGGCGGATGTTACCTGTTGTACCTGGCATTTAAGTTGTCAACGGCGCAGCCTGTTCAGGCGCACGCGGTGTCGGAACAGGGAGATCAGCGCTGTGGATTCCTGTCCGGGTGTATGGTTCAGTTATCGAATCCGAAAGCATTTTTGTTCATCAGCAGTGCCGTTTCTTTTGCTGTGCAGAAAAACCATGAACCCCATTTTTATTTTCTGGTGGCCATGGTTACTTTTCTGGTCAGTGCTGGTTGGTATGGTTTTATCTGCTCGGTGGTGAGTCTTCGGTTTTTCAGAGAAGCTTTGCGCCCCAAACTGCATTGGTTCTGTCGGTGTTCAGCGTTAGTCATTTTATATATGGCCTACAGAATGTTCCTCCAGGTGTTTGCAAGCTAAAAATGACTACGAGAAACGCGGTTTATTTTTCAATAGAATCAGGGCAGGTCTTTCAGGATCTGCCCTGAATGTTTCTGATATCCGGTTAACATGCATCAAATACAATGCTTGTGCCGTAGCTGCCGTTCACTTTTATCTGGGTGTCTGGTGATACGGATAACCGGGTGCCGGCAGACTGCTGACCTGTCACTGATTTCGCATGGCATAACGAAGCACTTGCACCCATCCCCAGTGCGACGTTTGCATTGTTGATACGCAAAGGCTGCAATGCCTGGGTAAGTGTCGCACCCATCGCGAGGTCGAGGTTCAGGGTCTCTGTCTCGCCACTGAGCGTTAGTTTACTGCCCATGCGACCGATGGCCGCGAAGCTGTCTTTGGCAAGGGCGCAACCCTCTACATCGGCTTGAATGCCAAATCTGGCTTCCAGTTTGTGAAGCGGCTGCGCGGTGTAGATATGAAGTGTGAGTGGCTCAATCTCTTCCCAGCCCCCTTCAGATTCATTGCTGATCTGGATTGCACCCTGTCGATCCCGGACTTGCATTTGATCCAGTACCTTGCTGTCACCGGTGGCCTCAAGATAGTTTCGATCACTGCAATGTACGTTGACTGCCATCCCTTTCTCGACCGTGAGTGTATCGAAATTGCTGAGTGGCAGCGTTCGGGTTTGCTCATCTGCGAAGCTGAAGGGAATACCACCGATGATGCCGGAGAAAAGCACAATACCAGTGAGGGAAGCGGGAAGGATTACTTTTTTGGCTGTCTGATTCATCAGGCGTCACATCCGTTTGAAGTTAAGTGAGATGGAATAATCAATATACGTGCCAACGTTCATCAAAACGTGAAAGACCAGATGTGATGTGCCTTTGAAGAGAATTGAAGCGCGAACAGCTTGTTCTTTTCAAAGGACATCCTTCGTCATAAAAACGAACAGGTGGCGAATTTAGCCACCTGTTTTATCAATGTCGAAGATGCAGAAGTTGTCTATTTTCCTGACTACATCAACTTTCCTGACTACATCAACGGACTCACGGTGAAACTGATATTGCGGATAACACCATGATCCGGTGCCAGTTGCCAGTCTGGATCTGACATGAAGCGCAATGCTGAAAACCGAATGCCGTCGGCATCCTGCAGGGTCCAGGTCATGGCTTTGTCACTGCCGGTGAAGCTGAGCACCAGATGTCCGTTGGCCTGAATCACCCAACTGAATGCTTCTGTGACCGGCTGGTCCGTTCCCGGTGTTACATAAGCACCATTGCCTGAGAGCAATCCATCGCCGTTGGTTGCGGGTACACCTGAAAACTCCAGGCTGTGACCATTATCCATCAGCAGTTTTGTATTGGTCAGCAGCGCGGCGGTGAAACGTAATGGTGTTGTCGTCCACGGTGTGCCGCAATCCGTCAGCGCTTGCTCGTATTCCGCAGGAGTCGCGCCATTGTCGGTCGGGCTTTGCGTGCTGTCATTCCAGCCGGTATTGAAGTCATCACATTGAGACAGCAAATCACCGGGTAACGCATGTTGTACCAGCGAACCTGAACTGATAGCGCCCTGTTCAGCCGTAATGCCACTTGGAGTGCCGTTTTTCACCCAGAGGGTATTTTGAGTAAAGACTTTCCAGCTGGTTTCCTGATTGGCTTCGTCTTCACCGAGGATGGCAAAGGTCTGGACCCAACTGCTCGCATTTGGCGTATCGCTACCAACAATCACCAGTTGGTTATTTTCCACTTCCCATTGATAGGTTTGATAGCCGCCGTTTCTGAAACGGTATCCAAAGCCCTGATTTTCACCGTCGGTGGTCAGGAAGGTATAACGCGTGGTCAGATCCCCGCCGGGTTGACCCCACAGGAAAGAACGACTGGCCACAAGATCGGCTGTGAATGGGATGTCGCCCCCTGAAGTGTTTTGTTTGCAGGTTTCAATGGCTGCGGCAAATTGTGCTTGGGTTGCCGCCGTGGTGGGGGCATCGCCTGTGAACGCAGAATCGTCTGTGGTACAGGGGGACAGCACTGCACTGGCCGCTGGTGCAGGATCGGTGGACTGCCGGTAATCCAGACTCCGCATCTGCGAGATCGCTTGCGTATCGACCACGCCATTCCCCTGACTGGAAAATTCTGAGTACACAACGAAGGCATTGGTTTCGCTGTTCTTATTGAGCAGTGCCCAGACTTCAGCGTCGTCATTGCTGTGGAAAATCTTCACCATGCCGGGGGCGAAGCCGTTTCTGTCGTTGCTGGTAGTGATCTGCCAGTTGAAGCTTCCCACGACCTGACCGTTCTGATAGCGAACGCCTGTCCCGTTTGTTGCAAATTCAAAGGCCTCACTGCCGCCGGTTCCGGTCACATGGCTGCGGCGCAGCGTTGCCAGTGCCTGTACGTCTGCAATGCCGAGTGGCAGATAGCCCCCGCATTGCAGGATGACGTTGTGGACAGAGCTGGCATCCATCTCAAATGTGGTTGAGGTGATGGCATCAAACTGGCAGTTTGATTTTGCTGCGTCCATCGGGTCTTCGTCGTAGCTGTCGCTGACACCATCGTTATCATTGTCCGGATCGGCATTATCGCCCTGACCATCGCCGTCGGTATCGACGGTTTCACTGTTATCGTTCGGGAACTGGTCGTCTTTGTCGTTGACACCGTCACCATCGGTGTCCGCATTGAACGGGTCGGTGTTGAGGGTGCCTTCTTCGGCATCGGTCAGACCATCATTGTCATCGTCGGGATCGGCATTATCGCCGATGCCGTCAAAGTCGTAATCGGCATTTTCAGAGGCGTCATTCGGGAAGGGGTCAGCGGCATCAATCACGCCATCTCCGTCGGTGTCAGTGCTCAGTGCGTTATCATCCACGATCACAGGCTGGCTATCGCTGTCTAACACAATGCGACCGTGCGCATCTCTGACCAGATGGTGATGGGTATCTAACTGCTTCAGGGCATCGCGTAAGCGCCGGAATTCAACCAGTGGCGCGGTCACATCGGAACCGCTGGTCAGTTCCTGTTCCGGCAGGATCCCCAACATCACAATGGCGCGGGCTTTTACGGCAACATCAGCCAGCCCGTTGGCAATGTAATCGCCCATGACCTGACTCGAGTTAATGCCCAGTGACTGTGCGACAGCGGCGATCGCAGTCGATTCTCCCAGTCCTTCAAACATATAGAGATGGACAAGGCTGGTCAGCGGGGTCACTGTGGTATGGCCTGCCGGGGCAGACATCAGGAAACCTTGGCTGACCGGGCTGCCTGGCTGATCCTGATCGACGGTCTGTCCCGGAATCGCGAGGACAAATGCGGCATACTGCGACGGGTTTTCCAGTCCATTGAGGGAGATGGAAGCCAGGCCAGACCCATTGGTCACCCCTTTGCGATCACCGGTTTCAAAGAGGAAGTTCTCACCAATATCCACCCAGGCCCGGGCATTGGAGAGATAGCCGTCAATCGCGGTAATAGAATAGGTAGAAATCGTTTTTACTGGCGTGGCAGGTGCTTTGGCGTCTCCGCCACAACCGGCCAGCAGGCTGATCCCGATCAGCCCGCAAGCGCACTCCCATGATTTGTTCATCATGTTCAGCCCCTAAAATCAGATAAGACCACACACCGCGGTCAATGAAGTTGCAGGGCTGGAATCACACAGCCCAGCTTTTTATCGTGCTCTGAGTGTTAGCTTAGTGTTGCCCAGCTTGGCCTTCATTCAGGCCGGAGAAAATGATTGTCACGCAACTGAGAATTGGCATGTTTAGAAATCGTCGTTCATTGGAATTCTGGTATAAGCTGATGAAAGTCATCATAAATCACAGGGAGTGTTCTGCTCATGGCGACAAGTTTTTTTGCTTCGGTGCTAGCGTTGTGGCTGTGCTGGTTGTCAATACAGGTGATCAAGGCGCGCCGGCGTCACCAGATTGGCTATGGAGACGGGGAAGGGAAAGCCAAAGATCTGCAACTGGCCTGTTCAGCGCAGTCAAATGCAGTGAATTATATTCCAATTGCATTGATCTTACTTTTCTTGCTGGAAGAAAGCGGCGGGGCAGATTGGCTGATTGTTATCGCAGGGCTGGTGTTCACCGCCGGACGGGTGATTCATGGCCGGGGAATTCTGGCAGACAGCTTAAAAGGCCGGGTGCTGGGCATGCAACTGACCCTCTGGCCAATTATCGCACTGGCGGTACTGAACTTGCTGTTTCTCATGTTTGGCTGAAAGAAATGTTTGTCAGGAGAGAAACGGCAGCCTTTCGGCTGCTGTTTCGTGCTCAGGCGAAATACAGCACCCCCAGTGATGCCAGCCGGCTTGCCCCAGTTACTTCGGGCAGGTTGCTCGGCAGGTTATGTATACGACGCTGCGCCAGCCAGGCAAACGCCATGGCTTCCATGTAATCACTGTCGATGCCTTTGTCACTGGTGGTGGATACCTGCCAGTCGCTGAGTAATGCGGTCAGGCGTTCCATCAGAAGCGGATTTCGGGCACCACCCCCACAGACCAGCAGGGTCGGTTGTGGCCCGGACTGAAAGGACAGGACATCCCGGGCAATGGTTGTCGCCGTGAATTCGCACAGGGTGCGCTGCACATCTTCAGGTTTGAGTGTCTGGTTAGCTAAGTGTTGTGTCATCCAGGGCAGGTTAAACAGCTCCCGGCCGGTGCTCTTCGGGGCTGAACGGGCAAAATACGGATCTTGCAGCAAGGTGCTCAGTAAGGTTTGGCACACTTTTCCCCGTCTGGCGAAATCGCCGTCCTGATCAAACTTGTGGCCGGTATGCTGCTGACACCAGGCATCCATCAGCATGTTGCCGGGGCCGGTATCAAAGCCAATCACTGGCTGCTCCGGGCGGATCACGGAAATGTTGGCGATACCACCGATATTCAGGATCACGACACTGGAGTCGGATGACTGAAAAATGGTTTTGTGGAACGCGGGCACCAGTGGTGCGCCCTGACCGCCGAGCGCCATGTCCTTGCGGCGGAAGTCGGCCACGGTATCGATCCCGGTTTTGGTTGCGATGATATTGGCATCGCCTAATTGCATGGTGAAGGGCGCATCTCCGGATGGCTGGTGGAATACCGTCTGACCATGGTTGCCAATGGCCCGGATTTGTCCGGCGTTATAGCCGGATTTTTCCAGCAGCGTATTCACTGCATCGGCAAACAGGTGCCCGAGTAAATGATCCAGTTCACTCACTTCAATCAGGTTGGTTTGCTGGCCGAGGCACACATCCAGTAAGCGCTGTTTCAAGTCAGCAGGCATGGGAAAATCATCATGGGCCAACAATTCAAGGTGATGCCCATCGATTGCAACCAACGCTGTATCTACACCATCCATACTGGTACCGGACATCACGCCTATATATAACTCCCGGCTCATGATTTTGCTCCTGCCGTTATGACCCAATTCTGGCCATGACGGTATCACGATTTGGTCTCGAATGGTGTGCGGTTTTTCTCCGGTCGTGAAATCCAACGCTGCTGCAATGCCTCGGGAATCAAACGAAAGTTGAGAACTGGTGCCTTCATGGCTAGGCTTGCAGTTAAGTGTCCGAAAATTCTCAATAAAAGTGATGGGACGTTCGTGCGTATCTGTTACGTCTTGGGTGTTCTGGCTCGTGATATCAATGATCAGGAAGTGTTATGTCCGATTTTTGGCAAAAAAATCTGTCTGCGGCGAAATTTTTCAGGCAGAAATTACATCGTCACCCTGAACTGGGGTGGCAGGAACATCAAACGGCGGCTGCCATCCGGGATCGGCTCACGGCGCTGGGGATCGACTGGCGCCCGTGTGCGAAAACCGGCACGCTTGCCCAGATTCCATCGCTTCATCCGGATGGCTGCCATATTGCGCTGCGCGGCGACATTGATGCGCTGCCGATTGCAGAAGACAGCGGACGCAGCTGGTCTTCCCAACATCCGGGCTGTATGCATGCCTGCGGTCATGATGGTCATACCGCAGCCCTGATGGCAACCGCGGCTTGGCTGAAAGCCCATGAAGATCAACTCAAAGGGCCGGTGACCTTATTATTTCAGCCTGCAGAGGAAGGCGGACACGGGGCGCGGGAAATGATCGCCGATGGCGCGCTGGCGGGTGTGGACGAAATATATGGCTGGCATAACTGGCCAGCCATTCCCTTCGGGAAAATGATTTGCCCGGATCATTTAGTCATGTGTGGCAACGGAACCTTTTCCGTGACGGTCAAAGGGCGGGGGGGACATGCCAGCCAGCCGGAACTCTGTGCCGATCCAGTGCTGGCGGCTTCGGCAATGACACTGAATCTGCAACAGATTATCAGTCGTCGTCTGCCGCCCCAGCATGCCGCGGTGGTGAGTGTGACATCTATTGAGGCAGCCAGCGGTCTGACCGTGATTCCACAACAGGCTGTGCTGAGTGGCAGTATTCGCGTGCCGGATGACGATACCAAAACTCGGATCAATCAATGGATTGAAGAAATTTGTCATCATACGGCGTTGAGTTATGGCGTGACGTGTGAGGTGGTGATCCGACCGCGCTACAGCGCCACTATCAACCATGCGAAACAGGCGGATAAAGCCCGTCGGGCCTGGCTGGCAGATGAGGAACAGCAGCTTGATCATGCGATATCTCTGCCGATCATGGCCTCGGAAGATTTCAGTGATTACCTGCAACAGCGGCCGGGTGCGTTTGCTTTGATCGGCGCAGATGACGGCGATCGGACGCATCAGTACCCTTGCCACAGTCCGCACTACGATTTTAATGATCGGTTACTCGAAAAAGTGGTTCGATGGTACGCCCGGCTTGCGGGGGCGCCATTACCGAACTACACCCAGTAAGAGCAGGTAAAAAAAGTTCAAGGGCTGTTGACTGTTGGTTGAGCAATGGGCAGAGCGCAATAGCCTCTTCATACGAGACAGTTCATACGAGAAGTTCACACCAGACAATTCACTCCAGACAATCTGACCGCACAAGGAGATGTACGATGAGCATTTTTGAACAGCGCGAATCCGAAATCCGGGCTTACTGCCGAGTCTACCCCACCGTGTTTGACACGGCTTTGAATGCCAGGCAGACAGATGAGAATGGTAAAGAATATATCGACTTTTTTGCTGGGGCGGGGGTGTTGAACTTTGGCCATAACAATGAACGGATGAAACAGGCCGTCATTGATTATTTGCAGCGAAATGGCGTGACGCACAGCCTGGACATGCATACCTGCGCCAAACGCGATTTCATGGCGCGTTTTTCCCGAATCATTCTTGAACCGCGCAACATGCCACACAAAATGCAGTTTATGGGGCCAACTGGCACCAACGCAGTTGAAGCCGCCCTGAAACTGGCCCGGCGTGCCACGGGGCGACATGAGGTCGTTGCCTTCCACCATGGCTTCCACGGCATGACACTTGGTTCACTGGCATGCACTGCGAATCAGTATTTCAGGGGCGCAGCCGGGGTGCCATTGTCTCATGTCTCTCATGCTGCGTTTGGCGCTGAAGGCGCTTCAGCGGAAACTGCGATGCAGGCTTTAAAACTATTGGCAGAAAGCTACAGCGATGGTTCTAGCGGGGTGACTGCTCCGGCTGCGTTTCTGGTTGAAGTGGTGCAGGCCGAGGGTGGGGTGAATATTGCTGACAGAACCTGGCTGCAGGCACTGGCATCACTGGCGAAGTCGGTCGGTGCACTCTTGATTGTGGATGATATTCAGTCGGGGATGGGTCGAACCGGCTCATTCTTCAGCTTCGATGATTACGGCATTGACCCGGATATCATCTGTCTGGCGAAAGGGTTAGGCGGGCTGGGAACACCGATTGCGATGAATCTGGTGAAGCCTGAGTATGATCGGCATTGGTCACCGGGGGAGCACACCGGGACTTTCCGCGGACAATGCTTGTCTTTCGTAGCCGGCAGTGAAGCGCTGAGCTATTTCGAGGACAGATATTTCGAGGACAGGCACCTGATGGCGGAAGTGAAAGAGAAAGGAGCCCTCATGCAGTCTGCTCTGGCAATTTTGACGGATCATGACGTTGTTGAGATTCGCGGCAAAGGAATGCTGTTCGGCGTCGACGTCGGAGATGGTGAGCGGGCGAAAACGATTGTCAGCCGCTGCTTTGAGGCTGGGTTGCTGGTTTCAGCCTGTGGCAGCGGAGGCCGGGTGATTAAGCTGATCCCGCCATTAACGATACCGGAAGCGGATCTCAAGGCCGGGCTTGCGATTCTGGTCGCCGTAACTCAAGACGTCCTTGGGGAGGTGGCATGAAAAAACGCGACGATATGACGTTCCCTTTTGAGGAATACGAACGCCGCCTGAGTGAGCTTCGTCTGCGGATTGCGCAGCGGCATTTGGATGCGGTGGTGATCACTGATCCGGAAAACATTATGTATCTTACGGATTACCAGACCACCGGCTATTCGTTTTTTCAGGCGTTGGTGGTGCCGTTAGAAGATGAGCCGTTTATGATCACCCGGGCAATGGAGGAGTCGAATGTCTTCGCCCGAACCTGGATCGAGCGTACCCGGCCTTATCCGGATACCGGTGATGCGATTCAGATGCTGGTGGACGCATTGCGTGAGTTTGGGTTGTCCCGCAAACGGATTGGCTATGAACGGAACAGTTATTTTTTCCCGGCTTATCAGCAGGACACCATTCATACCACATTGACCGAAGCCAAATTGCTGGACTGTTTCGGCATTGTCGAGCAGGGGCGGATTTGCAAATCACCGGTAGAAATTGCGCTGATGCGTAAAGCTGCGATTGCCACGGAAGCTGGCATGAAAGCGGGGATTGAGGCTTGCCGGGCTGGCGTCACGGAAAATGAGATAGGTGCAGCCATCAGTGCAGCCATGTTTAAAGCAGGCGGCGAAGCGCCGGCTGTGATGCCTTATGTGACTTCCGGTCCACGGACCATGATTGGGCATGCGACCTGGGAAGGCCGGGTCGTCAATCCCGGAGATCATGTTTTTCTTGAGATTGCCGGTTGTTATCGCCGATATCACACCGCCATGATGCGAACGGTGATTTTAGGGGAACTGACGGACTCGATGTTCAAGGCGCAGGAACTGATGAAGCAGGCGTTGCATGCATTGCATGATCAGATCCAGCCCGGCATGACCGTTTCGGATGCGGATAATCTGATTCGCAATATCATTTCCCAGAATGACGTGGGTGCCCGGTTGATTACACGGTCCGGCTATTCCATTGGAATTGCCTTTCCGCCCAGTTGGGATGAAGGCTACATTGTCAGCCTGAAACAGGGGGTATCCACGGTGCTGGAAGAAGGGATGACTTTTCATATTATCCCCTGGATGTGGGGGGTAGATGGCGATAAAACCTGCGGTATATCCGACACCATTTATATCACTGCGGATGGATGCGAGTCCTTTTTCACTTTGCCCAAAGACTTCACAGTGATGCCGGAGCAGGACAAAACGGCCCGGCAGGATGAGTCATCGGCAGCTTTGCCCGTGCAGAAAGCGAACTCGACTGAAAAAGCCGCTTTGGTCGAAAATACAACGTCGATCGAAAAAGCCCGCAAAGGCAAGTCTCAGCAGGCAAACAGATAAGGAGGAGCGTGCGATGTCACTAAAAGCAATCAATCCTGCCAATGGCACACTGATTGAGGAATATTCCACGCTGAAAGCTGATGAGATGGCGAAATCCATCGCAGCAGCAACGGCGGCTCAGGCAGACTGGCGGCGTTTATCTTTTGCGGAGCGGGCAGCCGTCCTGCGCCGGGTGGCAGAACAGTTACGTGAACATCAAGTCCGGTTGAGCGAGCTCATGACTCAGGAAATGGGGAAGCCCGTGAAAGAAGCCGGGCCGGAAGTGGAAAAGGCGGCCTGGTGTGCAGAGCATTATGCAGAACATGCTCAAGCGTATCTGGCCGATCAACCGATCAAGTCTGAAGCGTCACACAGTTACGTCTGTTATCAGCCCTTAGGGACCGTGTTGGGCATCTTGCCGTGGAATGCCCCCTTGTGGCTGGCTTTCCGGTTTCTGGCACCCGCGCTGATGGCAGGCAATACCTGCGTGATGAAGCATGATCCGCATGTGCCGGGCTGTGCCCGGGCCATTGCAGAGATGTTTTCGCGGGCGGGCGCGCCGGAAAATATCATGATAAACCTGCCGATTGAAAATGATCTGATTGAGCAGGCGATTGCGCATCCCGGGATCGCAGCCGTTTCGTTCACGGGATCGGATCGGACGGGAGCCAAAGTCGCCGCAATGGCTGCAAGCCTGATCAAACCAGCAGTGCTGGAACTGGGCGGTTCAGACCCTTGTGTTGTGCTCGCTGATGCGGATTTGGAAACTGCCGCGGATATCGCGACTCTTTCTCGAATCATTAATGCGGGTCAATCCTGTATTGCCGCGAAACGGATTATTGTTGAAGCGCCAGTCTATGAAATCTTTGTGCAGTTGGTTGAGCGAAGACTGACCTTGCTCAAGGTGGGAAATCCAGCGTCGCCTGAGACAGATGTTGGCCCGCTTGCACTGGAAGATCTGCGCCAGAACCTGCACCGGCAGGTTGAAGAAACGATTGCGGCCGGTGCACGTTGTCTGATGGGGGGACAGCCTGATACGGGCATGGGATATTTTTATCCCGTGACTTTACTGGCTGATGTCACGCCTGAGATGACAGCTTTTCGTGAAGAGACTTTTGGCCCTGTAATGGTGCTGATTAAAGCCAACGATGCGGATCACGCGTTGCTTTTAGCCAACGACACAAAGTATGGGCTTGGCGCCAGCGTGTGGACGACGAATCCGGCCCAGGCACAGCGGTTCATTCGTGAACTGCAGGCAGGTCAGGTGGCTGTGAATGGGATTGTGAAAACAGATCCCCGTTTGCCCAGTGGCGGTGTGAAACGTTCAGGTTATGGCCGGGAATTGGGGCCGCAGGGTATCCATGAATTTGTGAATGCCAAACAAGTCTGGGTGAAGTGATTTCAGGTGGAGGATGTTTCTTTTCAGGTGACTGAAGTGCTTGAGAAGGGAATATCCGAATTGAAACATTTGTAAGAATCGTAACCTGTTTCAAAGAAAATGAAACAGGTTACACTCGCTTTGAGAGACAGCTATCAGATGTGCTATTTTCCATCAGAAAAACTACCCATGTGGTTTTTCTCGACTATTTTTAACGTGAACCTGAGGTTTAATGGGAAATAAAAATCTGTTCTTAAAGAGAATAGGTTCAATATCATCTTATTAACAGGGTTTGTTAATAAATTTTAAAACAATATCAATTGGTTAGGTTTAAAAAGGAAAATTCAATGTCTAGTTATAACTTGAATATTAATATCGACAGCAATGACGTCAGAATTATCAATCAATCTCAGCAAAAAATTGTTTTAGTGAAAACCGTTGGTGGTTCATCAGGTTCTAAAGTTGCTTGGGTAACATTCTCTCCTTTTGAACATAACGAAGTCTCTTGGACTGAACAATATGGTGTTTATGCGTCCAGCACTCAGGTTCAGAATGGTGCCGAGATTTATAAAACATCAGCAGTGAACCCTGCAACGTCAGAAGTGGTTTATCCGTTTGAAAATGGTACTTTTGGCAGCCCACAAAGCGGCGGTCAAACCAACTCATATGGTATTTCAAACCAGTATTCACAGGGCTTTACTTTTGGTCTCGCTCAGTCTGTCACGGCGAACGGCAACGTTTATGATGCGAGCCCATTGAATGCGGTGCCTGTGTTGTCGAAACAAAATGCGATCTTTACACCGGTCGAAAAACTGGAAGTTTATCTGCAGGCGAATTTTAATAACGGTGTTGTGATTAGTCAGGTTTCCAGCAGCGCGTTAGCTCTGGATTTCACGAACAACAGCAATATTACGATTCGTTATGATGCAACATTAGGCAAATTTGTGATTGCTTAATTCGGAGAAGGCAAGGTTGTATAACCTTGCCTTATATTGATGACTCAGAGAAAATTAACTGTTCATATCCCCCAGGAAAACCTTTCTGATTTATTTCATCAGCAGTTAAATATCGTACTTGTCCAAAGTATTTCTGTTGAAGGGAATAGCAACAATACCTATGTGGCTTGGTCTGTAACTTTACCCGCTGAAAATAAAGTATTCACATGGGAAGATTGTTGTGAGTTATATGTCTCTCCTGTGCCGAATGATAATGGCTGTGTGATCAGTGCTTTTAGTAAAATACCCTGTTCACCGGGTCTGAAATATACATCAGAATATAACGGGTTTTCACCGCAGACAGAGACTATTTCCAGTTCAGAGTATGGTGTTTCGAATCGTAATAGCCAGGCTCAATTAACATTTGGGTTATTTCAATCTGTATCTGTGGATGGGAACAGCGCGTTGACCTCTCCAGTCAATGCGGTCACAGTCCCCAGAAATTTGAATACGCTCTTTTCCGAGCCTGAAAATGTTTACATCTTACTGGCATCAAATCTTGTGAGTGGTGAGATTTTTTACTTGCCGGATTTGGAAGTGGATCTCATGTCAGCATTGGCCCTGACCTATGATGAATGTCTTGCATTCTGTTCGCAAACAAGTGACTTTGTGGCATTGAATGCGAGTACTTACTTTACTGATGAGAGAACACATCGGGTTTATTCTCGCGCAACCTTACTGGACTTCAGTCAAACGAACCAGATTCAGGTTCAGTATTTTTCTGAGCTGGGGAAATTCGTCGTCATGAGCTAATTGGAAACCAGCGCCAAATCTTACTGTTTAGTTATTGCTGCTGAGTTTTAGCTTCTTGGTTTTAGCTGCTTGGTCTTTAGTAGCTGATTTTTAGTGGCGAAATTTTGCAGTTTCAGGTCTTTTCGCTTCAGTTTTTTATCAAAAAAGTCTGTCATGGAAGTACTCAGGACCCCATCCAAGCGATTGCCCACAAGCCCACGAAAGGCCAGCAAAACCGCGGTGAAAGCCAAGGTGCCCTTCGTGCTGGATAAAACTGGATCAAATGGATGGCGCGTGAGGTGAAGGGGGGCAATGAGCCCACCCAAAGTTATTTGCAATAAAAAGCTTATACGTCGTAAAACGTTATTCGCAGTAATATGCCTCAACCGTGCCTTTGGATTTGATCAACAGCGGCTGGCCGCGGCGGTCTAATGCTTTTGGTGAAGCCGTTTTGATCCAGCCTTCACTGATGCAGTACTCTTCGACATCGGTACGCTCTTTCCCATTAAAGCGAATGCCGATGTGGTGTTTGAGCACTTCTTCAGCGTAATGTGGGCTGCGAGGGTCGATAGAAAGTCTGTCTGGCAATGCAGGTTTGTCGGTCATGTTGTCCATAAGAAATCTTCAATTAAAAAAGCGTGCTGTATTGTAGGGAATCCTGCTTTTTCGCTCAATAGAGCCCGTTGTATATTTCCTGTTTTTGCTAGGTTCGGAAGTCTGCGCCATGGCTTTCAGCAAAGTCGCCGGCAAGACAATGTGTCTGGCATTCGGGGGGGAATGAATGCCAGACGGGTCAGGTTGTTGTGATGGCCGGACTGTTCAGCTGATGCAGTGGTGCGAGTGCATTGAAGAAACGGTTAAGTCGCTTCTGCTTCCTGAATTTGCTGTTGCTGTTGGCGTGATGAGCAACTGTAGAGGTAACCTGCAATCATCAGCACAAAAGCAGTCGACAGGAAGAGTGCCGGGCCACCATACCAGGACAGAATGATTCCACCAGCCAGCGGCGAAAGACTGACCCCAATGGATGTCAGGTTACCGGCACCAAAATAGGCACCCCGCAGATGATCCGGCGCCGCGCGGTCGATCAGCAGATTGAAGGTCGGGAACAGAACCACTTCCCCAATACTTAGCACAAAGGTAGCGGCCAGCCAGTACCAGTCGGGTGAATCCAGCGGGAACATGGCATACATGATAAAAGCAACGGCAAACAATGTGACACCTAAATAGACCCGTCGGTATAACGACCAGGAACTCAGGAGTTTCAGCAAGGGAAATTGCAAAAGCACAATGACACTGGCATTGACCGTGATCATCTGGGTGTACAGGTCAACCACTCGATCACCCAGCGCGTTCAGATACTGAACCAGTGATGTTTCCTGATGCAGGTAGGCATACATCACCAGGGTATTGGCCAGAATCAGGATCATAAACGCCTTATCTTTTGCCAGAACCTGCAGGGTTTCACCGAAGTTCTGACTGTTTTTGGGCGGTTGCGGTGTATTGCGGATTTGCCAGAAGGCGATGATAAAGCAGGCGCAGTAAATCAGATAGCCCAGTGCGACCAGATAAAAGGAGGACTGCACGCCGGTAAAACCCAGCTGTAAACCGAGCAAAGGCCCAAATGCTGCGCCCAGGTTGATAC
This sequence comes from Photobacterium galatheae, assembly GCF_000695255.1. GTDB lineage: Bacteria > Pseudomonadota > Gammaproteobacteria > Enterobacterales > Vibrionaceae > Photobacterium > Photobacterium galatheae. Next base: position 35,921 of record NZ_JMIB01000036.1, read on the forward strand.
AGTAATAACGAACCTGATGGGCCATCTCCCGTACCGGGATGTCTGGCAGTAAATCCGAGATCATGGCTCGGGCCGGAGGCTCAAGCATGGCCCGGCTGATCCCGGCCATTAATGCGCCGGCAGCATACAGCCAGCTTTGGTCGGCTTCAGCCAGAATGACAAAGGTTGCGACATGCGCCAGACAGCTGATAATCAGCAGGTTTTTCCTGCCCAGTTTGTCAGAAAGATAACCCACATACAAAGCTACAATCGCGCCACCTAAGGCTGCCAGGCTCATAATGGTGCCGATTTCAATTTCAGAAAGTCCGAAATTGCGGTGCAGCATGACCGCCATATAGGGCCAGACCATGAAAAAAGAAGCGCGGGTCAGCAGTGTGCCGATCAATACAGCCCAGATCGGAGCAGAGAAACGACGTAAGTGAGACAACTCCATGTCTTTCATTTTCCTTTGAACTTTCCGGATATGCAGTCTGTCACAGAGACAGGATATTGTCTGCAACTATTTTTATCAGTAAGCATATTCTCCGCTTGTTCGATTTATTCGAATTACTTACTCAAATCCGGGCTGTGTTGTTTGTCTTTTTCTGCCACTACACTTGCTCTCAGTCGAGTGAAACAGCAAAGCGACTGAACTTTTCGGTGCTTTCGATATCTTTGAACTTGAACCTAACTTTTATTGAAACTTTTTGAGGAAATTGATGATGTCTTTCATGAAACGCTTACTCACTTCTGTTGACAGTTTTGCACCTCTGGCACTGCGTGTGCCAGCCGGGATTATCTTTATGGCCCATGGTGCTCAGAAACTTTTCGGCGCGTTTGGGGGCTATGGCCTGGAAGGAACCGGACAGTGGATGGCATCCATCGGTTTGGAACCTGGCGTGCTGATGGCATTCATGGCAGGTAGCGCAGAGTTTTTTGGCGGTCTGTGTATCCTGCTGGGTTTACTGACACGTCCTGCGGCAGCGGCTCTGGCTGTCACCATGGTTGTTGCGATTGTCAGTGTTCACTTACCGAATGGTCTGTTTATGTCGAACGGCGGTTATGAGTTCGGTCTGGCACTGCTGGCGATTGTGGTCTCTCTGGCTGTCTCTGGTGCCGGTAAATTGTCTGCAGACAGCCTGCTGGCAAAACGCTTTCAGTAAGCGCGCATTGTAAAGAAAACCTGTATTCAGATTTGATGAATGAGGCGTGACATTATGCTGGAAATCAGACGCGCTGCAGACCGCGGAAGCGCATCGTTCGGCTGGCTCAACAGTCGTCATACGTTCTCTTTTGGTCATTATTACGATCCGAAACAGATGGGGTTCTCAGCACTTCGGGTCATTAACGATGATACCGTGCGTCCGGGAGCCGGGTTTGAGACGCATGGTCATCAGGACATGGAAATCATCAGTTATGTGCTGGAAGGCGAAATCGCCCACAAAGACAGTGCAGGTAATATCAAACGCCTGCCTGCCGGTGAATTTCAGCTGATGTCAGCCGGGAAAGGGATCTATCACAGCGAGTTTAATGCGTCTCAGGAAGCGGACCTGAAATTTCTGCAAATCTGGATCCAACCGAATCAGTTCGGTGGTGAGCCAGGATATCAGCAGAAAGATTTTGGTCAGCAGGATGGCTTAACCCCTGTGATCACACCAACAGGTGAAAACGGCACACTGTTGATGAAACAGGATGCTCGTCTCAGCCAGCTGATTCTGCCCGTGGGTGAATCTCTGACGATATCGCAGCAGATTGGACGTCGATTCTACATTCATCTGATTCACGGCACCTTGACGGTAGACACTGAAAGTTTAGCGCCGGGCGATGGCCTGAAAGTGGAACAGTTACACGAGCTGACTGTATCCAATTCTGGTGAAGTTCCGGTCACAGCATTGGTGTTTGATTTACCCTAAAGGTCTGTTAGAGGTTTTCCCCTCAGTCAAGATTGCTTACACTTGACCTCAGCCCGGCCACATCATGTGGCCGGTTTGATGAGAACCTGAGGAGAACAAATGACAACAGCGAAAATAGGGATTGTAACCGTCAGTGATCGTGCAAGTGCTGGCGTGTACGAAGATATTTCCGGTCAGGCTATCATTGAGACACTGAACGACTATCTGACGTCACCCTGGGAACCGGTTTACGAAGTGATCCCGGATGAACGTGATGTTATTGAAGCGACGCTGATCCGAATGGCCGACGAAGAAGAATGCTGCCTCATTGTGACCACGGGTGGGACAGGTCCAGCCAAACGTGATGTGACACCGGAAGCGACGGAAGCCGTTTGTGATCGGATGATGCCGGGTTTTGGTGAACTGATGCGTGCCGAGTCACTGAAGTTTGTACCGACAGCGATTCTTTCCCGCCAGACGGCTGGCCTGCGCGACGATACCCTGATTGTGAATTTGCCGGGTAAGCCGAAGTCGATTCGTGAATGTCTGGATGCAGTTTTCCCTGCGATTCCGTACTGTATTGATCTGATGGAAGGTCCGTATCTGGAAAATAATGAGTCTGTCATTCACGTTTTCCGCCCGAAACAGAAATAACGCTAAATTTCATTTCCCTGCTGGCGTTCCACCACAGTGGGGAAAATCTCTCCAACACAAGCCTCTCGCAATCTACACTTTAAACAATTACCTATGTGTCGCGCGAAGAGGTCAATGCATGGAAAGCTTCATCCGAACCCTGCCGAAAGTTGAACTACACGTCCATATTGAAGGAACGTTAGAGCCTGAACTGATGTTTCAGCTCGCCCAGAGAAATCAAATTGCGTTGCCGTACGACAGCGTTGAAGCGGCAAGAAAGGCTTATCAGTTTACCGATCTGCAATCGTTTCTGGATGTGTACTACCTTGGAGCACAGGTATTGCAGACAGAACAGGATTTTTATGATTTAACCTGGGCTTATCTGCTGCGTTGTCAGCAGGATCATGTCATGCACACTGAGATCTTTTTCGATCCGCAAACACACACACAACGTGGGGTCGCCTTTCAGACGGTGATGGCGGGGATCATCCGGGCGCTGGCTGATGGGGAGCAAAAATTAGAGATTTCCAGCCGGCTCATTCTGTGTTTTTTACGCCATTTAAGCGAAGAAGCTGCTTTTGAAACGCTGGCACAAGCGATGTCTTATCAGGAATATATTGTCGGGGTCGGGTTAGACTCGTCTGAAAAAGGGCATCCGCCGGAGAAATTTCGCCGGGTGTTTGAGCAAGCGCTTCATGCTGGATTTCTGACCGTCGCCCATGCTGGTGAGGAGGGGCCGGCCAGCAACATCCGTGATGCGATATCAATGTTACGTGTCTCCCGGATTGATCACGGAGTGCAATGTAGCCAGGACCCTGAGTTGGTACAGGAGTTGGCCGACATTCAGATGCCGTTGACCGTGTGCCCGCTGTCGAATATCAAACTCAGGGTGTTTGAGCGCATGGCCGATCATAATCTTGTGGATTTGTTGCGGCATGGGCTGTGCGTCACGATTAACTCGGACGATCCCGCTTACTTTGGCGGCTATATGACAGATAACTTTCTGGCGGTTGCCCATGCTTTTGCGGTGACGAAAGAGGAAATGGCGGCGTTCAGTGCTCATGCTATCCGGGCAAGCTTTCTGCCGGATGAAGAGAAAGCAAAACTGCAACAGCGTCTGGATCATTACCTGCAGGTACAGCTTCATCCGATTTTGTAAAACGGGTCTGCCAAGCGGGTAAAAAACGGGTAAAAAAAACGCCTGTCAAATCAATGACAGGCGGGGGAAATAAATATACTCGAGCGACCTGAGGCGCGGGGTTAAAGGCTGAAAGCCAGTCCGCAGCGACGCCAATGGTGAGAGTATATAAAGGAACAACATACTTGGTTAAAGCGTAGGCGGTATTATAGGGATGATTAAAAAACGTGCAACGATCTATTTTGTAAAATATGTATGGCTAATTGTTAAACCAATAATTTATCAAAAGCTTAACCAGGAAAAAATTTTCGATCAATATCACTGAAAGTGAAATGATCGTTTCTAATATGATGATTTGAAATTAGTTATTTTTCATCAGTTCAATGTTTTAGCTTCTGCATGAGCAAATCATGTTGGAAAAAACATTCCTTTATCTGTTTTTTCCGGGAAAAACTCGACGAAGCCAGCAATAAATTGCTTTGTGAAAGCCAGACGTTGTTCTCGTTCGATCGTTTTGCGCTGATTGGCGCTGTGCCAAGTCCTTCCCGTGATAATAAGCCTGCATGAACTGGCGACGTTTTTGCTCGGCACGACTGTGGCTCAGGCCAGTCTTTTCTTCAGGAAACAGTAATGCCACGGTCGATGCTGCATGCTCAGCCACATAACTGAACGCCATGTTTTGATTGCCAAGCACCAGCATCCACAATCGGGTAATCAGGATGCAGTCGGTTTGGTGCTGATTGGTAAAACGAGTGGCATGATTGGTGCCAAGCGTCTGAACAAAAAGCGTTTGCATGGCTTCACTTTTGCCTGCGGTTTGCTGAAGTTGTTCTAATGCAGCAAGATGTGTTTTTGTCATGAGTCCGAGCAGCAGATCGGTGTCGTTTTTGTCTGGTCGCATTGCCTGAATACGGGCAAATTCAGCATCAAGATGGTCCAGAAGTGCTTTCAGGCTGTGGGTTTCTGTTGGCTCAAATGACAGGGTATGGATGCCCATCTCAGTCAGGTAGTGGCTTAGGGAAGGCAAAAGGGACTCCGGCATGCAGGATAGTGTCTGCCAGTATACTGGAATGACCGGGGATTGCTAAACTGATGATTATTTTACTAAGGTTCATGGATCTGCAATCAGGAGGGGAGATGACCACATTCTACGATTTTTCAGCCAATACGCTGAAGGGTGAAACACAGCCGATGCATGCTTTTGAAGGAAAAGTGGTGCTGGTGGTGAACACGGCCAGCCAATGTGGCTTTACGCCGCAATATCAGGGATTGCAGGCCCTGCATGAGAAATACAGCGCGCAGGGGTTGGTGATTCTGGGTTTCCCCTGTAATCAGTTTGGCCAGCAGGAACCGGGCAGTGGTGATGAAATCAGTGAATTCTGCGAACTCAATTATGGGGTTGGATTCCCGATGTTTGAAAAGATTGATGTGAATGGTCCGCAGCGCCACCCGATGTTCGCCTATCTGACGGAGACACTGCCCGGTTTATTCGGGAAAAAGATTAAATGGAATTTCACCAAGTTCCTGATTAGCCGTGACGGAAAGCCCATCAAGCGGTATGCACCGATCACCAAACCTGAGGCGCTGGAAGCCGATATTCAGGCTGCACTGGACAAATAAAGCAAAAAATAGATAGCGCAAAAAATAGATAGTGCAGAGATGGAATAAAGAATCGATACCCGGGATATGTGACCGGCCGATGAGCATGGGGCCGGTCATTGTATTGACTCTCGGAATTGAGGACCTCGGAGTTGAAGACCTCGGAGTGAGAATCTCTGGGTTACGATTCACTGAACAGAGATCAACTGGAGCTTGCCGGAGATATCTGTTGGCATGCGCTGGCTTTATTCAGAGCAGGTTGCATCGCCTCAATGGAAAGACGGACGCGCTTGGCACCTTCGGTGAGAACTTTTTGGCCAGACTGAGTCAGCGTATGGAGCGGTTGCAGATCCTGCTGATGACACTGAATGGCAGCGACGGTGTGGAACACCCCCAGCGCATACCCCAGGCAGAGTGATTCATTGTGATAGGTTTGGAGGCAGTCATCCATAAATGCTTTTTGAGGATCATTGGCCATTGCGTGTGGCGTTACTGCCAGTACAGACAGCGCTGAGAGAATCAGTGGGATGGTTTTGATTGTTTTTTTCATACACACTTCCTTCCATGTAAGCCATATCTAACCTTTAGCAAAGTGCTGAAAATAAAGCGTGATTTGGCTCTCAGCCTATTCGCTTGGCGTGAAGATAGCGTGATGAAATGTGTGTGACCACACATTTTGGAGTGCATCTTTAAGGCTGATACAGCTTTTCGTAGCTTTTCTGGTGTGCAGCAAAAGTGTACTGACTGACATGATCAACCACACTGATTTTATGGTCTGCGTGCAGCTTTTCGCTGTATTTCCGCAAATGAGTGATGGCATGGTAACGTTTCGAATCTGGCTTTTGTTGCGCCAGATACTGGTTGAGAAACGTGATTTGTACCGAGCTGTCATTGAAGTCACCCAGCGAATCCTGCAGGGTTTTTAACTGTTTGATTTGCTCTTTGATGACTTTTCCCGGAAACAGCGGCGCGAAATATTCCAGCAGATAGCGAAGCTTTTTGCATGAGATTCTGAGTTGATGCAATTGCTCGTCAGGATGGTTGTACCCGACCGCCTGACATAACGACAGGGTTTGACTGAATCGCTTCCAGATTCTTTTTTGTGCTGTCGGCAAGCAGAGTTTTTCCCCGGCAGGCGTCGGTTCGTTTTCCATCTCATTGATCAATCCGGAGATCTGCGCACATTGCTGCGCGTATTCGTCAGATTTCAGCCAGTCTTTCACCTCATGAAATTGTTGCGTGCGTCTGTCCTGCAGATCATTGAAAAAGAGCGTCAGCCCTTGATGGTATTGGTGTTCCAAGGCGTAGAAAAAGGGTTCCATGTTATCCAGATAAACATCCAGATCACGTAACGCATTGGTTTTCTGCATCAATGTTTTGAGGTCATTTTGCAGCATGAGCTTTTGTTCGGGCACAAACAGCGGGCTTAACAGACCAATGATGGCCCGGCAACGTCTCAAAGCCACACGATACTGATGAAGAAATTCTGTATCGTCATCCCGGATCAGCCCGGCTTCATGGCGGCGGGCATGATGAAATTCGCCTTTTAAAAAATGATAGGTTGGCAGATAGATGGCGCTGTCTTTTTTGAGTTTGACCTGGCTTTTTTTTCGTTCAGGTAAGCGAAGTTTGTCCCGTTTATTCATGTTCATTGCGACGACCTCCTCCATAACCATAGTTAAGCCAGTCTTCCAGCGCATACGCCGATGTAAAGCTTTCTACACTATTTTTCAATTTTATGAAATGGCTTGAATTCATGATGTTTCAGGTTTTTTCAGCGATTTCAGATCCTGCGTTGCCAGACAGTACAGCACGCGTCTTCAGGATGGCAAGCAAGCTTTACAAAAGGTTTTTACATTGCATTAACCTTAGTTTTACATTCGGCTTCTCATGGATGCCTCAGTGATGCTAATTCTATAGGTAAGGAATCGCTGAATAGGTCAACAGACCCTAGCAATCAACATGTGAGGATAAACGGATGAGTGAAATGATGAAGAATCCTATGGGCACGGACGGCTTTGAGTTTGTTGAGTATACGGCGCCGACGCCAGAGGGAATTGCCAACCTCAAAAACCTGTTCCGTCTGATGGGTTTTGCAGAAATTGCCAAGCACAAACATAAATCAGTCTGGTTGTACCGTCAGGGTGACATTAACTTTATTGTCAACGGTGAGCAGCACTCGCAGGCTGCGGGCTTTGCCGGCGTTCATGGTGCCAGTGTGAATGCGATGGCTTTTCGTGTGAAAGATTCCAGCGAAGCGCTTGCTCATGCCGTTGAAAACGGCGCGACAGCCTGTCCTGCACAGGCCGGCCCGATGGAGCTGAACATTCCGGCCATTTATGGGATTGGTGAGTCACTGATTTATCTGGTTGACCGTTATGGTGACCACGATATCTATGAGATCGATTTTGATTACTATCCGGATTACAAAGAGCGTCTGGCAGCGCTGGATGCGGGCCTGCATACGCTGGATCACCTGACGCACAATGTGAAGCAGGGCAACATGGATCTATGGGCCGGTTTCTATGAGCGTATCGCGAACTTCCGTGAAATTCGTCACTTTGACATTAAAGGGAAAGTCACTGGCCTGTTGTCCCGCGCGATGACAGCACCATGCGGTAAGATTCGGATTCCGATCAATGAGTCAAGCGATGATAAATCGCAGATTGCTGAGTATCTGGATCAGTACAATGGTGAAGGTATCCAGCATATCGCCTTGAGCACGGACAACATTCTGGAGACAGTTGCACAGCTGAAGAAACACGGTATGCAGTTTATGGATACGCCAGACACCTACTATGAGGGCGTCAACAAGCGTATTCCGGGTCATCAGGAAGATCTGGCGAAGCTGAAAGATCTGAAGATCCTGATTGATGGTGACGAAACCGGTATTCTGCTGCAAATCTTTACCGACACTGTGATTGGCCCTGTGTTCTTCGAGATTATCCAGCGTAAAGGGAATGAAGGTTTCGGTGAAGGGAACTTCCAGGCGCTGTTTGAATCGATTGAGTTGGATCAAATCCGCCGCGGTGTGATTCAAGTTCCAGACAACGCTTAATTCAACTTGCCATCAAATGACAAAGCCCGCAGCACCAGATGCGGGCTTTTTTCTGTGTTTTTTCTGCGTTTAGTCTGGCGTTCTTTTTCTTCGAATGTTCCCGGATGCAAAACTTGCTGAACCGGGCAGTCTCAGATGACTTCGTTATACTCAAAAGAGCTTCACGGAAAGGGATGATCATGCGTTTTCTGGCTCTGTGGTTTCTGGTGTTCATCACTGCGTGTACTGCTCTGCCCGAACCCATTCCTGCCTCTATTCCGGTTCAGAAACAGCTCTACACGCATTCACAAGTGCGCTGTCTCGATCTGCTGACTGATTTTAAGCGGACGGTGCAGGCGCAGGGCGTACAAGATGCGCAACTGGTCTGGGACCCGAGGTTTCCGCATCTGGCCTTTGACCGTTTTAGTTTGGCTATGTTACCTGAGCTGAGCGCTCGCGCAGATCAACAGCAATGGCTGAATTATGTTGCGCATCAGGCCATGACGCAACGACAGACCGAATATCTGAACCTGCCGCGAAAAGCCGGATATCAGGCACAGGCGCTTGAGTTGTGTGCGGCACAACTGGTCCATCGAAGCCTGGGTAATCCGGCTTTCTGGTCTGAACTGATGGGCAATCCGCCGGAATTTCCATCTGATTACGTCATCTGGCAACGGGTGCTGGGGGTATACCCGGTCAGTCAGTTTGTTGCTCGGCCGTCTATCGACAATGAGAAACGGCGTTTAATCAGCCATTTTATCCAGCCTGTCGATGGATACGCGATCCGGTATGCGATGCACGACAAGCCATCGCTGACCCAGTCGCAAATTCGGCAATGGTTTCAGCAGGCGGGGCGGCAATCGGCACTTGCATGGCCGGTCTTGACTGAAGCACAGCAACAACGCTTGCTCCAGTATTATGCGCCCGTTTTTCAGGTTGAAACACGTTCCCGGGATGATTTTCCCGGACAGGTGAAATTCGTCACGACAAGCCAGCCGACCCTGATTACCCGCAAGCCGACTGTTTATACCCACGTGAGTTACACTCGTTTTTATGGTCAAACCCTAATGCAATTGAATTACAGCCTCTGGTTTGCCAATCGCACAGCACGCTCGTCGTTTGATCCCTATGCAGGGCCTTTTGATGGTGTGCTGATCCGACTTACGCTAGACCCGGTCGGACAGCCTTTGATTCTGGACAGCATTCACCATTGCGGGTGTTATCACATGGTGTTTGCTTTATCTCCGAAACTGGAGTTTGCTTCACTGGATAACGCAGTTGAATGGCCGATTCTCCAGAAAATTTATCCCGGAAAGGCGACTGAACATCTGGAAGTCACACTGACTCATGGTGAGCATATGATCAAAGACGTGCATTGGCTGTCATCTGATGAGCCAGCCGCCCGCTCGCTCACTGTCCTCGCTTATCAACAACTCCAAAGCCTGCCAACCCCTGAAAATCATCACCAGAGCCTGTTTGATCAGCAGGGTATGCTGGTGGAAAGTGTTCGTGCAGAACGGTTTTATCTCTGGCCGTTTGGAATTCAATCCCCGGGGACGCAACGCCAGATCGGACATCATGCGACGGCTTTTATCGGCCAGCGCCACTTCGATGCTCCTTTTTTGTTTGAGACGCTCTTTCAAAAACCTTAAAGCTTTTCATTCAGACGGTTACAAAGGGAAGGGATAAAGGGCGTCTCATTTACCGGAAATGAGCTGTATCCGGATTTCTATACTCAGGACATTGCATTATTTTCACAGGGTGTCAGGTGGCTGCCTGTTCTGGTTTATGCCAGGGCATTGCATTGTGCTTTAGAAAAGTACAACGCTTTGACAAGTATCGGCTCTAAACGGAACCCGGACCAGATTCAACGGGTATCTGCTATTGGTAATCGTATGATAATAAAAAATCTTTCAGCGCTATTTTTTACATTTTCAATTGGCTTTTCATCTGTGGCTGATGCCCGTGCGGGTTCGGATTGGCAGGGCGCTCAGAGATCTGATTCGGCAGCCCGATCAGCGATATTTCCTCTGGACAGGAAAGCTGTCGCATTTGAGCAAGTGACCTTTGATCTTGAAATTGGCACCATCGCGCAAAGCGACTGGGGGCAGTTCAGAGTGAAACTGGATCGATTGCGCGATCGTCGGGGAAAACCGGTGGGTTCCGGGTATGTGAATGTGTTCTTTTATCCGGATTCCGGTTCAAGCGCAGGAACGCCCGTCTGGTCAGTCGATAATCTTTATGTGGCTGGTTCCGCCGCCGAAACGGGCAAAACGCTCAAGCACAAGAAGAAAGTTCATGGAGGCAATGGTTATCATGCCTGGGCTGGCGATGATGCCTGGGAAAACAATGCCTGGGGAAATAGCGACTGGGAAAGCGATGACTGGAGAAAACCCAAACGTCGCGGATCTCATTCAGCAGCTTCAGTGGGTCGGCGGGCCGATGCGGCGGTTTATTTTGATTTACGTCCGGGAACAGATGGTGAAGGGGTGGTTCAGCACGTCAGAGCGACGGTTCTTTTCTCGCCGCAGCCCTTACCGACGGTGACGGACATCGTTCAGTTTGCCGCACAGTTTTCACCGCTGATGTATCCGGTTCGTGCCACCCTCGTCAAAGCTGAAGGGGCGGGGCATGTTGATGGCCGGACCAGCCCGGTTTCCTCGACGATTCCCAATACACTGTCGCTTGGCAGACCACCACAGCCGATTTTGCCCGCACCGTCACTTCCGGATGATCTCAGCTTTCCGATTCAGGTGATTCAGGCGAATCAGCCAAATCTGGACTCAGCCTGGAACCAATGTGTGCCGATCGCCAGCGCCAACGCGTTGCAGTATCTGGAAGAGCGGTATGACAATCTGCCGCTCGCCTGGCGAGTCCCGCAGCTACATATTCGCGGTATTGGTCAGATTGGTACAGCCGGTGATGTGTTGATCTGGACGCCGGTTCCGGAAAACAGTCTGGTCGCCAATATTGACAGTTATGGTCGTCGGGATAACGTTCATGATCTGGACACCGGCTCTTATACAACCTTCTGCGGGTTGATCCGTGGATTGTTCGGGTATCTGGCCGATCCTGTTTCAGGCCCGCTTGATGGGGTTCATTTCCGCCATCAGGGGAGTAACTCGATGGTACTGGGTGATAATGCTGATTGTGATAACGGAACGGTGATCATGGGCGGCATGACGTCGCAGCGAGAAGGTGACTTCCCGACATGGGAATGGATATTTAACGAGCTGTCGCAAGGCCGTGCCGTGACCATTCTTTTCAGTTGGTATGACATTAACGGAGACTGGAAAGGGGGCCATAGTGTTCGGGTGTATGGTGCTGCGCTGATCAATAACAAGCATTACATCATGACGCTGGATGATGGTGCGCAGGGGGATAACTTCAGCAATGTTTCCGATCCAAGAATTCAGCAATGGGAAGTGGAAGACACCGGGCGGCCGGGCCTGGACGGGGTACCCGACGGGCGACTGAATATGGACGGGATGAGCTGGGAGATAGACTTTGCGCTGTCTTTCGAGGCGAAACCTACGCTGTTGATTCCTTGATGACCGTTTTTGGCATGTAAAAAAGCGGGAGGTTTTCTCCCGCTTTTCCATGATAGCTCTCTCTGAGTTGGGGCTAGCCCATAGGTGCTGATTCTTCTGCTGTAGCCGGAACACCGTGCCATTGGAAGTGATGGTTTGGCTTTTTGCTGACTAAGCCTTCTTGCATCATTTGGTGGAACACGGCATCGACCTCATCTGTGGTCAGTTTCAGCGCCCGGATGATGGCACGTTTCGAGCAACTCACGGCATTCGATGCCAGCGCGCCGACTACGCGATCATAGGGGGGAAGCTGGTCTTCAGATTCGGCCTGATTTGTCTGCTTCTCGTGTGCTGCTTCAAGGGCGAGTGTAGCCAGACCGGCTGTTGGACTGGCTGCGTTTTCCCTTGTTGTCGATTCTCTGACTGTCGCTTCTTTTGTCGCGTTTTCTGCACTGTGCGCTGGATTGAGCACGGCGTCAGATGGTCGCACTGTCGTATCCGACACATAAATTGCGTGCTTTCGGTTGAAGTTTTGCCGGAAACGCAGCTCTTCTCCAATCAGTCCGACAAAGAAAGCAGCAAAGAAATCCAGCAAAATAGACAGGAAAATCACCAGTCCTAACTGTGCTGCTTCAGTGCTGACTTTGAGGGTTTTGGCCAGACCGTCGATCAGACCCAGTACTGATCCCTGACTGACAACGGGCAGGTTGTCTCTTTCGATGGCCAGCGCTTGCTGTTGTTTTCGAAGTTTACTGTTTTCACGCTGAATCCGGGTGACCCCGGTGGCGATGCGCGCCATCTGGATATATTTCTGCGCAGCCACATTATTCAGGGCAATCTGTTTTTCGATGGCTTCAATTTGCATGTTGTAGGCGTTGATTTTGCTTTGTTGCACGCTGACATGGCTTTGTGCCTGATTGGTGGCGCTCTGAATGCCGCCGACTGAGCCACCGATAGAAATCGCAGCCAGTACGGAATAGAACGCAAAGGCTGAGGCGGCACCGGTATAGCTGCGTCTGGCGCGTCGCTCGCCAAATTCATACCAGGCAAAGAATTTACCCAGTTCGAAAATGACTGCCAGCCCACCGAACAGAACCTGCATGACCGGGTTCTCGTCGATAGATAAAAACAGCAAGAGTGAAAAAATGATGGATGCCAGAATGGAGGCTCCGGTAAAGCTGTACACCGTCCACATGGCAAAACGGCCTTTCGGAAAGCGTATCGCCCCTTTCCCGGGAATTGCGTTGTCTGAAACCATAAGTGCGTTTTTCATTGGCCCGGCTGTGTGCCCGGCACAGTTGTGATCGATTGGCGGGCAAGGATACCGGAAAAAGCGTTCAGACCGTATGAAATTACCGGGAAATCAGGTCTTGAGCCGGAAATTTGCACAGGCTTGTCATAACTGGTGAAAGCTTACCCATCTTCGGGCGTAATATTCCTACCAGGCTTTCGGATAAGCCTTGGCGATCATGACACAATTGTCGATAAAGTGATCACGGTTCTGATTTTTTTATCCGGGATGAAAGAACAGTCAAGTGTTGCTAAATCCTGTCGCATACTCGCCGCATTGGATTGATGCCAAGGTATCGGTTTGCTTTGGTGTGAACGATAAGAATGGCTCAGCAAAGCCATCAGTCTGACAAAGGATACAAATAGTGACACTTCCGAAATTCACATATCATCCAGATCCACTGGCAACCGGTGCCGTCGTGAAAAGCATGAAAGTTTGCGACTGTTGCGGGGAAGCGCGTGGATACCTGTACAGCGGCAGTATTTATGCACAGCGTGATATTGAGTGGCTGTGCCCTTGGTGTATTGCTGATGGCTCGGCTGCAAAAGCGTTTAAAGCTTATTATTCAGATGACTTTCCGTTAGATGGCGCGGGATTGAATCGCGATGTGATCGCTGAAGTTTGCCAGCGCACCCCGGGCTATCAATCCTGGCAGCAGGAAGTCTGGCTGGATCACTGCGGCGATGCCTGCGAGTTTCATGGCTTTGCTGAGCGAGAGGAACTGGAAGCTTTAAGCGGACAGGCACTGCAGGCATTTTTGAGCCGTCATTTGCTGAAGGCAGAAATCTGGCAGGATATTCTGAGAACGTACGAGAAGGGCGGGAACCCGGCGGTTTACAAGTTCAAATGTCGCCATTGTGGCGAAATCCTTTACGGGATGGATTTTCTGTAAACGCAACGCCAGTTGCAGAAACGGCGTCCTGTTGCGTCGCCACACACTGAGCTCTCATTTTTGTGGTCGGATGTTGTGGTTATGTTGCGGAAAGGTTAGATTGAAAACTCTAATTTTTCTTTGAGGAATCAACATGGACGCAATGCTTCAGCAGTACCCGGTGATCACTGAAATTCCTGTCGCCTGGGGTGAAATGGATGCCCTGAATCATGTGAACAACGTGGTTTATTTCCGTTATTTCGAAACCGCACGACTGGATTATTTCAAAGAAGCGTCTTTGATGGACGATATCAAAGATACAGGTGTCGGGCCGGTGCTCGGTGAAACCAGCGCTCGCTATCGACTGCCTGTGACTTACCCGGATACCCTGCTGGTTGGTTCGAAAGTCACCCGGATTGAAGAGGATCGCTTCACCATGGCGTATGAGATCTTCAGTAAAAAAATGGGTGCGGTCACCACACGCGGAACTGCCCTTGTGGTGATGTTTGACTTTAAAAACAACACCAAAGCTCAAATTTCTCCAAAGCTGCGCGAGACCATCGAAGCCATTGAGGCCCGCAAAGTACAGCCTGCTAACGCATCCATATGATAGACCGAACAGGAAGACTCATGCTCAGCTCCTATACTCAGTGAAGGAGCTGACTGAGGAGCCTTGCATGTATATTGTTACGGAGCACAATATTCAGGACATCGAGCTGTTTTCAAAAAAGGCGGGTTCGGCTTTGGGGCAGCCGCCGGAAGCACTGCATTTACAGACGGCGTTGCTTGATAAAGACAACCGTTGTTGCCAGTGTGTCTGGGAAGCCGACTCCATCGAAAGCGTGCAGGGATATCTTGATCCCGAGTTCGGTGCCGCGTCCATCAATGTGTATTATCTGCTCGATCCGGATTCGGCTATCGGGTGAGACCATCATCAGTTGCAGAAACAAAAAAGCGAGCCGAAGCTCGCTTTGGGTTTCAGTCTGCTGAATTTATTTGCCGGCAATACTCAGACCGTTGAAGCGAATTTTCGGCGCGAAGAAATCACGCTCATAATCGTTCTCCAACTGATTCCCGACGGCATCAATCGCCTTGATCATCTGGTAGAAGTTCCCGGCCACGGTAATGCCACGAACCGGCTGAATACGCTTGCCGTCGCGGCACAGGAAGCCACTGGCACCGAAAGAGAAATCGCCGCTGATGGCATCAGCACCGGAATGGACGCCTTGTAACTCAACCAGTTCCAGATATTCACCTGCGGTGACTTCCGCGTCGGAGCTTTGGCCTTCAGCAATCACCAGATGGCGTGGTGCCACGCCCAGACCGCCTTTCGCGGAACGGGAGGCGTTCGCCGTATTGGCGATGTCGAAATAACTGGCCGTATGGCTGTTATGCAGCAGGCTTTGCAACTGACCCTCACCAATCAGTATGGTGTCCTGCGTTGCGAAGCCTTCGCTGTCGAACGCTTTGATGGCCGAACCGCCTTCGATGTAAGCCATATCACTGACGGTCAGCAGCGGACTGGCCACCTGCTGATGCAGCGACTCGCGCCAGGGGTTGATCCCTTTCATGGCCGACTGGCCAGACAGGCACATGCCGAACGCGCTGAATAAACTGCTCAGTTCACTCAGGTTGAAGATCACCGCATACTTGCCGGTTGCAATCGGGCCGCCGTCTAACAAAGCCATAGCGGTTTCGACACCCTGGCTGATGCAGTATTGTGGGTCCAGCTCTGCAAAGCGGCGACCGGATGACATGCCACCGTGCATGGCCTGTTTGCCGTCCTGATCAACCAGAGCATAGGCATAGCAGTACGTAGAGCGCTCTCTGTGCTGACAATAGCTGCCACGGGTATTGGCCAGCAGACTCAGGCTGTCGGACTCGCCAAAGCCATTGTAGGGCGCACTTTTCGCCCCTTTGTCGATCACGCCTTTTTCCAGAGACAGCGACAGGGCGATCTTCTGTTCAATCGTTGCGTCATCCGGCTGATAAATTTCCGGATGCTCCGTCGTCAGACGGCTGTTTTCGGCCTGAATGCGCTGATGCGCGTCCGCTTTGGTGTATCGGGCACTTTGCAGCGCCTGTTCCACCATCAGTTTCAGGCTGTCCGGATGGAGCGATTCAGAATAACTGGTTGCGACTTTGTCGTCTTTAGCCACACGCACGCCAATGACCTGACCTGAGGTGACTTTGTATTCGTCCAGCTCGCCGTTGTTAGCTTTCAGCGACAGGTTATGGCTGCTGCTGGCCAGAACATCGGCTTCTGCACCGGCTGCAGTTGCCAGTGCCAGCACTTGTTCCATAGCATGCTGCAGGGTTTGTTGATCCGCCATCAGTTACCTCCCACCAGAATATTGTCTACTTTCAGCGCGGGCTGACCCACGGTTGTCGGTACTGAACCACTGACCGAGCCGCACATCCCGGCGGCCAGTTCGAAATCCTGTCCGACCATACTGATTTCTTTCAGAACTTTTGGCCCGGTGCTGATCAGCGTGGCTGATTTCAGTGGACGGGTAATTTGACCGTTTTCGATCAGGTAAGCTTCCTGAACAGCAAAATTGAATTCACCTGTCCCGGGCTGGACTGAGCCGCCGCCCATCTTCTTGGCAAAAATGCCTTTCTCGACGCTGGCAATCATTTCATTCAGGCTGCTGTCGCCCGGTTCAATGAAGGTATTGCGCATGCGGGAAGTCGGCGCATATTTATAGGATTCACGACGGCCGGAACCTGTCGGTGCAAAACCGGTTTTCTTTGCGCCCATCTGATCCACCATGAAGCTGGTGAGCTTTCCGTCTTTGATTAACTGTGTGCGCTGAGTCGCCATGCCTTCATCGTCAATATTGATGGAACCCCATTCATTTTCCATGGTGCCGTCATCGACTGCACTGACCACAGGATTGGCGATCATTTCGCCCATCTGGTCGTGGAATACGGAAGCTTTTTTGGCAACAGCAGTGGTTTCCAGCAAGTGGCCACAGGCTTCATGGAAAATCACGCCGCCGAAACCGTTGCCGATGATCACGGGCATTTCGCCCGATGGACAGTTATCCGCCGTCAGTTTGATCATCGCCTGTTTGGCAACCTGCTGACCCAGTGTCGTCGGATCAATGCGGGTGTTGAATTCCCAGCCGGTCAGCGCGCCCGGTGCTTCGAAACCGGTCGATTGCTCACTGCCGTTTTGTGCCACCGCAGTTGCCGCAACGCGGGTGTAATGACGGGTATCGCCAATATGCAGACCGTTCGAGTTGAAAATTTCAATTTGTTGCTGGCGTTGCAGAATCCGGCCAATGAACTGAGCGATTTTTTCGTTTTCCGCACGGGCGGCTTTGTCGGTGGCGCGCAGGAAAGCAATTTTCGCTTCCAGATTGGCATCCTGAGACAGGGGCTGGCGTACCGGATGGCGGTCGGTCAGTCGGGTGAAGTTCAGTGCGGCCGCCTGGATCATCTGGTCGCGGCTGTCTTTGGCCGCCAGCAGGCTGGTGACACGTTTCAGTTCTTCTTCTTCGGTGCTGTTGGTGTAGCCGTACAGTACTTTATGGCCGAAGAACAAACGGATACCGATTCCAAAGTCGATACCGCCGTTAATTTTGTCGACATCGCCAGCATTGAACTCGACAGAGCCCGACTGGTGGTGCTCGACGAACAGTTCGGCGAAATCTGCGCCGAGAAACA
This sequence comes from Photobacterium galatheae, assembly GCF_000695255.1. Lineage (GTDB taxonomy): Bacteria > Pseudomonadota > Gammaproteobacteria > Enterobacterales > Vibrionaceae > Photobacterium > Photobacterium galatheae. The sequence continues at coordinate 53,563 of NZ_JMIB01000036.1, forward strand.
GCGCATGGTCGATGACGGCTTTCGCCGTTGATGGGTTTAGCATAATTGCTCCTTGCGAAAATTCAGGTGGCAAGTTGATCCCAAATCATTGATAAACAATAGCAGTAATCAGGCTTTTTTTGCCAAAGCGCATAAGATTTCTTCCAGCTCATTCCAGGGCAGGATGTCTTTGTCGATGACTTCGATGCGGGACTCAAACCCTTCCAGGGTGAGTTCATTGACCGAGACTACCCGATTCACGACGTTAAATGCAAAACATCCGCGTTCGGTATTGACCACGGCTTTGACCCGCTGTGCGTTCAGGTTGGTAAACAAGGTAAAGAGTTGTGAGAAATCGAACACTAAATCGGTAGCGAAAAACCAACCGCAGCTGTGATAGCCCTGACCGTGGTTTTCTCTGCGCACAAAGGTTTCCCCCGGTGCCAGCTCCAGACCCGGTAGCGGCGCTGCTGCGTCATCGCTGTGATGATGGTGATGGCTGTGCGCAGCTTTACGCGCAATGCGTGGCATTTCCAGCAGTGACAGATCCAGTTGCCCCTGCTCAACCTGCGCAATCAATTGCTTGGCCGGATCGCATTCGCTGGCGTATTGATCGAACATCAGCAGATCGTAATCTGAGCAGGCATCGATTTTGTTGGCAACCAGCACATCGGCCAGCGCAATCTGATCCTGAAAATTCTGGTTATCAGTATAGAGGCTATCTGAAAACTGACGTGGATCGACCAGCGTAATCGTCGCCTTCAGGTCGATATATTTTGCATAGCTGTCAGACGTCAGCTTATTGATGATCTCTTTCGGATGGCCCAGTCCGGTCGGCTCCAGCAACAGGCGATCCGGCTTTTGTGCCAGCAGTGCATTGATGCCAACCGACATCGGTAAGCCGGCCACACAGCACATACAGCCGCCCGGCACTTCTTTGACGATCGCACCTTGTTGATCCAGCATCGCGCCGTCAACGCCGACATTGCCGAATTCGTTAATCAGAATGGCCCATTTTTCGTCGGCTGGCTTGCGTGCCAGCAGCGACAGGATGGCGGTGGTTTTTCCGGCACCCAGAAAGCCGGTAATGATGTTGGTCGGAATAGGTTTGCTGATGGTCATTGTGAATCCGTCTTACCGCAGAACTAAGTGATGGTCATCATACTGCATCGTGGGGCGGGAAATGAAGGGGAAGCTGAATTCAGCGTTAGTTCGTCGGTTTTCTATACTGATTTTTTATCGCTATATTGGTGTAAAGGTGATTATTTTCCCGGGATGGGTGGGAAAGGGGGTGTTATTTATTGAAAAGTTGCTCTTAACTATTTACGTCATCAATCTATTTTGGTGGCTGCAATAAAAACGTCAAAAAAAATTGTTTAACTAGCGCCGCATTTATATTTTAGGAACGAAGATGAAACACGTAATCAAGCCTCTTATTTTAGCCGCAGCCACTTCTACAATTTCTTTTTCGGCTTTATCGGCAGAAATTAAAAACGTCATCTTAATGATTGGTGATGGCATGGGCCCGCAGCAGGTTGGGTTACTGGAAACTTACGCAAAGAATGCGCCGCATTCCATTTATCAAGGCGAAACCACCGCTTTATATAAGCTTGCCCAGGAAGGGGTGATTGGTTCCTCGCTGACGCATCCGGGCGAAGCCATTGTGGTTGATTCGGCCTGTTCAGCGACCATGCTGGCGACCGGTGTTGATACGGCTTCTGAAGTCATTGGGATTGACGCCAAAGGGAACCCGGTTGAAACCGTACTTGAAAAAGCGAAGCGTCTCGGGAAAGCGACCGGTCTGGTGTCTGATACCCGTCTGACCCATGCCACTCCGGCAGCATTTGCGGCGCATCAACCACACCGCTCTCTTGAAAACGACATTGCATCAGACATGCTGGCAACCGGGGCAGATGTCATGCTTTCCGGTGGTTTACGTCACTGGATCCCTCAATCGGTGAATGAGAAAGGTGCAACGTATAAAGCCCTTCAGACACTGACGCACGGTGATGTGAAACTGAAATCCAAACGTAAAGATGAGCGGAATCTGCTGACGGAAGCAAAAAGCGATGGTTACAGCCTGGCATTTAATAAAGATATGCTGGAACACGCGCAAGGAAATAAGCTGCTGGGCTTGTTTGCTTATTCGGGGATGAAGGACGGGATTGCTTACAGTCAGACCAAAAACGACCCGAAACGAACGGAGCCAACCCTGAAAGAAATGACTGAAAAAGCAATTCAGGTGCTCTCAAAAGATAAAGACGGCTTTTTCCTGATGGTTGAAGGCGGTCAAATTGACTGGGCCGGTCATAGTAATGATGCGGGAACCATGCTGCATGAAATGATTAAATTTGATGAAGCGGTGAATTCAGTTTATCAGTGGGCCAAAGGCCGTGACGATACCTTAATTATTGTCACCGCAGACCACGAAACGGGCTCATTTGGCTTCAGTTATTCTTCCCAGGATTTGCCGGCACCTGAAAAACGTCCGGGCAAGGCATTCCAGAAGCAAGCTTATGCGCCGAATTTCAACTTTGGTAAATTTACAATTTTAGATGGCCTGTACAACCAGAAGATGAGCTACGCGACGATGTTCAGCGCCTTTGACGGCTTGGATAAAACCCAGCAAACACCAGAGAAACTGGCTGAAATTGTGAATGAGAACAGTGAGTTCCCAATTACGGTTGCTCAGGCTGCTGACGTGCTGAAAACCAAGCCAAACCCGTACCACTATGACAACCATAGTTATCTGTCTGCTGAGCAGGTGCCTGCGGTTAATGACTTTGACGCTTACTTCCCATACAACGACCGAGGCAACTTACTGGCTCGTGAACAGGCAACCGCGCAAAACACCGTCTGGGGTACAGGGACACACACACATACACCGGTGAACGTCTTTGCCTGGGGACCAGCGAAGCAGATTCTGCCAGTTTCGAAAATCATGCATCACTCAGAACTGGGTGAGTTTATGAAGGAAATAGTGAAGTAGACGTTGCTGAGGGTTCTGCGCCTTCGTCTTGTCTGTTTTCTGCAAAACGGTTAAAAACGGCCCTGAGTATCCGGGGCCGTTTGATGATCCGGACTTGTTCATGAGCATCGTCCACGTTTCTCTGTAGTTGCCGCATCAGCAGTGTAGGAATACTCATTTTTGAGGGTTCTCATCACTTTGCTTTCCTTATCGCATTCGCGACATATGCTTAATAAAAGTGTTGCTGACAAAATTACCTGTGGGCGCGTCCGGGGTTTTTGCTGGAGCTTTTGCAGGTTGAAGTGACAGGAGTGGTCTATGAATGTCGGGTTGTTTGAATCCTTGCCGATCTCTCTCGTTTTTGCTGGCATTGCGTTGTTCATGCTTGTTTTCTGTGAAATCGGGTATCAGTTTGGCTTCCATGCGCATACGCGCAGGGATAAGGAAGCACCAGGCACCCTGGGTTCTATGGTGGGGGGCTTGTTGGGGATGCTGGCTTTTGTGCTCGCCTTTACATTTTCGATGGCTTCTTCTCAGCACGAACTCAGACGAAATAATGTGCTGGAAGAAGCCAATGTCATTGGAACCGCCTATTTGCGGGCCGATTTGCTGGATGAGCAATCCGGTGAACAAGTGAAACACCTCCTGAGAGACTATGTCGATATCCGTCTGAACGCTGCAAGTGGCGGTGATATCAATCAAGCGATAAAAAAATCAGCTGAGATCCATCGGCTTTTGTGGAGAGAGGTCTCTGCGGCAGCCACTGCGCAACCGAGTCCGATGACCTCTTTAATGGTTCAGGCCACGAATGATGTCATTGATATGCATGAAAAAAGAGTCACGGCTGCGTTGCGAAACCGGATCCCGACCAGTATCTGGATTGCGTTAGCTGCAATCACCGCGCTTGCCATGATTGCTTTGGGGACACAGGTTGGTTATACCGGTAACCGAAGGCTGATTGCCGTGATTCCTCTTGTTCTTGCTTTTGCGGTGCTGGTAACACTCGTCGCGGATCTCAATCGGCCGCAGAAAGGGCTGATTACGGTCAGCCAGCAGTCGATGATTGAGCTGAGGCAAAGTATGGGAACGGAATAAGGCCAGTTTTTTGCAAGTAGTTTTTTGAAAGTGATTTTTTGCAAGTGGTTTTTTGAAAGTAGTTTTTTGCAAGTGTTGCCGGGTAACAGACCATTCCGGAGCCGTTGCAGTGACCCCGGGGATGGTCTGTTGTCTTTTCAAACGACGTTTTTTCTAACGACGCATTATAGCTGCGCGTTGATTTGGGCGATCTCCTCGCGCCACTGTTGTTGCAGCTGTGGCTTCTGATGTTTCGGTCGCCGGTTCAGGTCATCTTCCAGCAAAGTTTCCAGCACGATCAGGCGGTTCAGCAGATGTTCCTCGTTGGTCAAGGTCGTGCTAGCCAAAGCGGACTTTACCTCAGGCTCACTCTGTTGAGATTGAGAAGCAGACTGTGTCGCTTTGACTGAAATTTGCTGATAGACCGCATCGGGTGACAGAAATTCAGTTAACACGCCATCCTGAATCAGCCAAAAGCGGTTACAGCTTTGCTCAATCAGACTGCGATCATGGCTGACCAGTAATGTTGCGCCTTCGAATTGATTCAGTGTCTCAATCAGTTCTTCTTTGCCTTCCATATCAAGATGGTTGGTTGGCTCATCCAGAAACAGCAGGTGGTAACGGGCTAACGTGAGTCCGACAAAGAGCAATCGTGCACGTTCACCACCACTTAAAGACGCGACGGCCTGCGTATGTCTGGCATATTCAAAGCCTGCATGAATCAGAGCACGCTTACATTGTTCACTGCTGAGTGAGGCAAATGACAGCAAAGCATCACTGATGCTGTCCTGATCATGAAGCTGTTGCAGCGACTGATCGTAATAGCCTAATCGGCAGCGTTCGTGAAACGTGACGGCGGGTTGTGTCTTTGCCTGAGAAGCACTGTGCATCAGGTTCAGCAACGTCGATTTACCACAGCCGTTATGGCCTAACACGGCAATCCGATCGCCACTTTTGATACGCATATCGCTCATTTCAAATAAGGTGTGATCGCTTTCCGGTGGCTTAATTGTGAACGACGTGACTTCAACCAGTCGGTTGGCAGGCAATGCCTCGCCCTGAAGTTGCAGTCTCCACGGTGTGCCTTCGCTCAGTTCAGTTTGTTCCTCCTCTAAACGTTCTTTTCTGGCCAGCATGGTTTTCGCTTTCCGGGCCAGATCTTCGTTGTCATACACTTTGCCCCAGGTGGCGAGCCGTTTTGCGCTCTTGGCAATCCGATCGATCTCTTTTTGTTCGCTGAAATGACGAAGCTTATCGGCTTCATCTTTCTCTTTGAGGGCTGTTCGGGCCTGTGAACAAGGCAACGCAAAATGGTGCAGCGCCTGATCCCGCATGATCCAGGTGGTGTTGGTGACGGCATCGAGCAAGGTCTGATCGTGAGAGACCAGCACGAAAGCGCCTTTCCAGGCGGATAAAAATTGCTCCAGCCAGAGCAGGGAAGGTAAATCCAAGTGGTTACTTGGCTCATCCAGCAGCAACAAATCTGGCTGGTGGATGATCGCGCGGGCCAACAGCAGCCGCATCTGCTGGCCACCACTGCAATTGGCGACGGGCATCTGCCACTCTGAAGGGCTGAAGCCTAATTCATCCAGCAGTAATTCTGCTCGCCAGTATTCATCTTCAGCCAGTGTGTCTGCCAGTGCCGAGAGGACTGTTGCAGACTGTAAGGTTTGCGGAATGTGCTGTTCGACATAACGCACCAGACAGGATTTGGCTGTTGCAATTTGCCCATGACTGGCTTCCAGTTGCCCGTCTAACAGCTTTAAAAGGGTGCTTTTCCCGCAGCCGTTATGGCCGATCAAGCCGATTTTATCGCCTTGATTGATGGTGAAGCTTAAGTCTTTAAAAAGAGACGTTGAAGTGTATGCAAGGGTTAGGGATTGTGCAGTTAAAAAAGTACTCATAATGTTCTCAAGAATTTTGGGCGTAAAAAGCCGTTGTCAAAGCTGACAATAATTCTTCGAGCATGAGGAAAGGACTCGGGTTGACGCTATCGGTCGATGATGAATATTCCGCTCAAGTCGAGATTATCGCAGCGCGATATCAAAAACTCTTGAGCGGACATCAATACTAAAAAAGCGTGGGTTGATTGAACACCACTGTGACATAAATATCCTCCTTTGTTTACGTTTGGGAAAGTGTTTCCACTTTCGGTGAATCGGTGGCGATATTTTAGAGTGATATGCAGTGATGTACACATTTCATGTGTTTAAAACTTCAGAAAGAGTGGGGTTGATCAAAAAATGGAAACGTTATGACGCCAAGTGGAAAGAGAGTTGGTTTTTTGTTTTGTTGTCACCTCCTGCAATAAGGAGATAAATGAACAATTGGCAGCTAATTCCGGGGGAGAGCATCGCTCGCCTCATGGCATCGAAGTTGGTAATATCTTTCATATCAGACAGATAACGGAATTATTGCCATGAGGCTCAATCAATATCTGAGTAAAATTGAACAGGGAGAAGCGATAAACCTTGATCGTTTTATTGCCTGCCTGCCGTATTCTGACCCTCAGGAATGGCGCAAGATTTATCAGGCTACCCGAAGGCGTGGTGGTTATCAGCTCACGATCCTTGACCCGGAAAGACATAAAGCACTGTTTACGCCGCTGGTACAGGATAGGATAAGCGCGGCTAAAACGGGTCGCTCCCATGACTTTCCCGGCAGTTTCGCGCATATTCTGGTTCTGAATCGCTGCTGTGAATCTCAGCTCCCTTTTGTGGTGCTTTCGGATGCAAGTGGATTTAAAGTTTGCGGCAAGCTTGTTGGCAAACAAGCTGTGATCATTGAAAACCAAGAAAACTTCTATCGTTATCGGGCTTTTATGGATGTGATTCACCAGTCAGGTCTGGCGGAAAACTGCGATATATTGCTTGGTTCCGGGAATCAGATTTGTCATCAGCTCAACCAGCGTTTTTTGTCGAGGTATGAGGTTATTTATTGCGCTCAGGATCTGGATGCTGGTGGTTTGTCTATCTATCAAAGCCTGAAAAAATCACTGCCTCAGTGCCGCTGGCTGGCACCGCCTGATTGGGAAATCCACAAGGAGAAATTCAGGCTCGCCCCCAAAAATGCTGATCAGCTCGTTAAGGCCATAAAATTGGCCCGTGAGTTGGGACTCACACAAGAAGCGGATTTGATGAACCAAACACGCGCCTTTTTAGAGCAGGAAGCTTTGCTGCCTGCATTACCACAGGATTAAGCTATGCAAAACGACGCTATCGACAACCTGCTCATCAGTATTTCACGACTGGTTGCGGTTGACTCGGCAGGTGTGGCTATCGCCGAAATTGACCTTCGTGAAGGCGGTATACTGATTGGCGGAGGTAATATAGGAAAAACCTCTATTCTTAATGCGATTCGGCTTTTTTTGCTGCCGGAGGAGAATTTCAAAAGCTCAGCAAAGAAATTCGGATTTTCAGATAAAGAAGGAAAGTTTTTCTCCGATGATGAGAGCTTCGAACATTATTTCCCAAGCACCAGCAGCTTTTTGATCCTTGAGTGCGATAATTACTTGGGCGGGCGACTGCCCCATTGCCAGATTCTCTATCGTGGCAGTGCAGATAAGCTTGATTACCGACGGATGTTCACTTCGCTTCGTTATGAGCAGATCCGCCATTTGTTCTGGGACGCCAGTGCTGGGGATGACGGTATCGGAGGTCGTGTTGAGGGGCTGAGCCCAACTAAAGTGCAGACATTTCTTAAACGTGAAGATAAGTACTTTAAGCCTTTAATGCGTTCTGCTGCGATTAAAGAGGTCATCTACGCGAATCAGCTGCTCGATACTGATGCGATGCGCTTTTGTCTGTTTCCACTCAGCACGACAGATGATGCAAATGTGGACGCCTTTCGGGCCTTGGTACGGCTGTTGTTTGATATGAAAACGGGCTCGGATACAGTGCGTCTGGCGGTTGCGAATATTATCGAATCGCAGAAGAAAGAGCGTAAAGATGAGCTTAACTTCGATATTGATGCCTTCATTGAACATAACGAAGCACTCGCTCGCCGTGAGCGACTTTTAAAAAATATTGACAGCCTGCGCCCGGAATTTGACAGGCTGTCAGCCAGTCATCAGGCGTTGATGCGAAATAAAAACGCTGAAGATGCGTTGATGCAATACGCCATGATGGTGCAAAACCGGATTGAGAAAGCATGCACCGACATTGGCCTGGAAGAGAGCCAACTGAAGCTGATGGAAAATCGTGTCAGCGGTTTACGTAAAGAATGGAGGGAAACGGAAAGTTCGCAAAAGAGCCTGGAAGGTGAGCGTAAAACACTTTGTCGTCAACAGACAAAGCTCGATGAAGTGGTACAGAAAACGCAGTTGCTGGTGAGCCAGTATGACGAAACAGACACCCTTGAGATGATCATCGAAGGCCACCGCGAACATCTGGCTGAGAAGCAGCATGAGTTGGCACTCAAGTTAGACGCTGAAAAGCGTCAGGAAGAACTGCTGGTGCTGACTCAGGAGATCAGCAAACTCGAGGCTTCGGAGCAGCGCTATCAGGCGTCGGTTGAGAGTCAGGAATTTAAGCTGTTTAACCAGTTGACTGAGTCGGTCTGGCTGAAACTGGCTGCATTGAATTCTGACGTGGCGGAGGCGAATCCGGGTCGGGTGCTGTCACCTTCGGAATCTCAGGTGATCGAAGCCTTTGCTGATTTGATCCAACCCGATGAATCTGGCTATGAACTGCTTGGCGCAAAACTTGAGGCGGTATCTCTTGATAAGCGTGAGTCGGATCAAAGCCGATTGGATAAAGTTCGTGCGGTTCTTGAAGGAAAGCGCAAGCGGGCGTCTGAAATCAGCGCGATGGATAAAGAAAGCCGTTTTGAACAGGTGAAAACCATCACGACCCTGAAAACTGAAATCAGCCGTACTGAGACGGAAATCGATCTGCTGTTGGCATGCAAAAGCAATACGCAGCAACTACACAACCTGAATGAAGAGTTAGAGGTCGTTGAAAACAAGCAGCTGGTGCTGAAGCGGCAGTTTGAAAGTCAGCAGGAGGTGTTCTTTCAAGAGCAGCAGGCGTACAGCGTGCAGCAGGAAAAAGTCACAGAGATGAAATCTCAGCTTGAAAAGCTGACGCAGTACCAGCAATCCGCCAAAGTTCAACTCGAAGCCCATGGCCTACCGACTCTTAATTTCTCTGTGATGCCCGATCAGTCATTGCCACTGACGGAGGATCAGTTGCAGACTTGTATCGACAATCTTCAAAGTAAGCGGGAAGCAAGAGCCGAGATTGCAGAGAGAATCCGGGACTTTGTACGCAACCAGGTTCTTGAGAACGACGATCAGCTAATGAGGCCGTTTATTGAGGATGAATTGCTATCCCATGCGTTCGAGCAACTTCAGTCACGTTATCAGGGGCTGGAAGAGGAGTTTGATATTCTGCGCAAAAACTTCGTTGAACATAAGCACTCGATTCATAGCATCATCAATGAGCTGAAGAATAACCGGGAGATTGTGCGTCAATTTGAGCAGAGTATTAACCGGGCTTTTGCCAATGTGAGGATTAACGATCTGGTGCAGGTTGAAGCGGAGATCAAAGTAGAAGCTCGATTCAACGATTTGGTGGGAGAAATTGAGCATCTGGATACCCATTCCGATCAAAAAGCTTCTGAGCAGTTTATTGAACGTCTCAAAGCTTTCAGTCAGAAATTCTTCCCGGATGGGAAAACCGCTTTGCTGACGATGGAACAGATTGTGGCCGGTATTGCTTACCGGGTGAAAAAACAGGGCCAGACAGGTTTGGAGAGTAAGTCCCAGTCCACCTCAACCATTATGCTGATTAACCTGAAGCTGGTGGAGATTTTACTTGGTCGTTTGAGAAACAAAGCCTGCACGACGCATTTCCCACTGATCATTGATGAGGGTGCCTCTGTAGACAGCTCTCAGTTTGACTGGCTGCTGCCAAATTTAAAACAGGCAGGGTTCAGGGTGTTGAGTGCATCAACCAACTCGGCATCAAGCGAAATCATTTTCAAATTTGGCCAGCATTTCCGTTTGGATGCGATGCGTACTGCAACGCCGTATCATCCTGCCCGCACCATTGCTTTTACCGGAATGCCAGATAGCTTTGTGACGAAGGGCAGCGTGCTGGACAGAGAGCAGTTGGTTATGTTTGGAGAGGCAGATGAGTGATCAACGACTGCTGACGATCCCGACTTTTGGCATCATGCTTGAACATCATACGATTATGCGGGACGTGATCCGCGAGATGGACGAAGCTGGGGAGCCCTATGTACACGAAGCCAAATTTGTTGCCCGGCTGCACCGCTATATGCAGGGCTTGAACCGGGACAAACGGAAACAGCTGCGCACGGCATTCTCAACCGATAATTTGCTGGCGGCGCATATTCTGGTGGATAAAGATGAATTTGGCGGAGAGAGCCGGCTTATTTTTGACCGCTCAGTCATCGGCGTGTTTCGGCTGTTTGATCGCAGCCTGTTCCAGGACTTAACCGATGTGGCACTGAAAACGCAACTGGGTGGCCTCCGCTTGCTGCTTGATCAGCTCGAATCAGGTTCGGTCCTGTTTAGTGATGCCGATCTTGACTACAAAGAGCTGATGGATGAATTGTTTCATCGCCTGAGTGAGCTGCTGAATAGTATCCGACTGAATCTGGTTAAAATGCAGACGATTAACCAGGAACTGAGTGAAGCGAGTGAACAAGCGGCCAAAGCGGAAAATCCTCAGGCATTCTCTTTGTTGCAGCGGGAGTCTATTGGCAAAATTTCTCATTTGTTGTCGCGCCACATTTTACCAACCCGGCAGTTTCTGGATGAAAAGAGTCGCCTGAAAGATGGCCCTAATTTGTTTGAGTGTCTGCAAAAGTTGCGTCGCCAATTTGAATTGCATCAGGACTATCAGCGGGCAACGGCAATGCTGAGATATGAAATTAGCTTTAATAGCTTTCACAATCAAATTAGTAAGGTCTCTCATTCCGTTGATCAGTTTCTGGCTCGCTCCAAAAAGCGTCTTAAGCAGTTTAATGCCATTGAGGCTGCTTTCGGCGAATTGGCTGATGCGTTAGATGCGACTCGGCATAACCTTAAACGGAGTCTGATTGACGGAGAGTTTGCTCGCAAAAACGGCGCGTTTATGGGCCTGATGCAGCAGGCGAGGCCCAAGGTGCTGCGCATCAGCAGTTCTGAAGCCTATCTCAATAATGTGGTGAGTGACATTGAGGCGAGGGTGGCTGACCAGAATCTGCTGATACAAAACCGATATGTAGAGCTGACCAGTTCAAAAGATGACTCGACTGAACGCAGGCTGGCACGTGCCGAACAGATCTATCATCTGGTCAAACAGATGCAAATGGCCGAATATCATGATTTGACTTTGGCATTGCATCGCAGGTTAAAAACAAACCTTGCGGGATATCATTTCGTAGACTTGCTTGAAGGGCTCAATTTTGTTCTTCGGGGTGATGAGATTCTGGATGAGCATCACGTGAAGGTGACCAACTACCGCAATCGTCTGGCACAAGATGAGACCGTTTATTTATATCGAAAGATCAGAACTGAGAGAGTGAAGCAATGACGACGGCTTTTTCACAAATCAATATGGCAAAAAGCCAACAGATTTATACGACGTTTGTAAACGGCAGGGTGATCACCAAGCAGATATACGATATTTATCAACATGCGTTTATCGACAGTCCTCTTTATACTGAGTTGTACAGTCATCTGGAGCATTTTACTCTGCTCTACCAGCATATTGGCTATAACCTCAACTTCAACGTAGAAGGCGAGTTTTTCTATATTAGCCGTAGTGAAGCTGAAGAAGATGCTGATACTAACGCGACTAAGATTCAGGCGATGTTATTGATTATTGCACGCTACTGGGTAGACAAAGGTTTTGATCTGGATGATCTGGCAACCCCTGTCATCGGTTTAGGGCGAACGGCTCTTGACGAGATCGCAGAGCAAGCCATTTACAAAGATATTCGTCAGGCACTTGGCATGGAAACCTGGGATAAGGCCATTACTTATCTTGCCGACCGTAATTTTCTCTATCCCTGCGGTGATAAGCATTATGTTCTCAGTTCTGCTGGAATGCATTTTTTGAACCTGCATGTGGAGAAGTACTCAGAAGAAATGGCGCAGTAGTTCGCTATGGATTTTTAATTTCACGCAATTGAGCAGCTCAAATCATTGTGTTGTATTGGCCGGCCAGCGAACAAACTTTTGTAAACTGGCCGTGTTTATTGAGTGAGCGCTTGAACCCAATCAAGGCAAAATTAAAGTTGTTTCTCTTCGTCAGGTAATCTCACCTGCACCATCTTTTCTTGTTATTCAATGGAATGCTGACCGTTGTCAATTAGACTGGCACTGTCGGCATCGACTTTCCGGTACGCCATTGAATCGCATGTTCACAGTTCTGTTTTCGTCGATAAAAGCCATATTGAGCCATCGGATCATCTTCGATTTAGAGGGAGGATGAAATGTGCCCTGCTTTTGCCTGAGATGATTGATTTCCCCTGAACGAGTATCTGAAATCAACTTTTTCCCATACGTTTACAAAAAAATTGTAAGAGCAGTGGATAAATAATCTCAACCCTCTCTCCGTCATTCCCCCGCATACTGCGGCAAATGAATCGCGATCTGAGACAAAGAAACGCGTGCTGATTTTTTTGGGCTAGACTCTAAGTCATCATGCTCACCCTGTTGCGTATGTTGCTGTTTCCGTGTTGCATTCTTGGTGATAACCAACATTTTCGGACAAGGAGTTGGTTCCTATGAGAGTAAAAGCAAAAGTTTTTGTAACTTTTGGATTTGTCGGATTCGTGGTGGCCGCTGTCAGTTTATTTGCAGTCAGAGCACTCTCGTCAAGTTCGTCATCGCTCAATTACATTGTTGGTGCTGCATGGAACACCGCAGACGGCGCAATGGAGACCTCGATTGAAATTGAAGCGCAAATGCTAGCCGTCAAAAACCTGATTATTGGTGCTGACCTCGCTGCGGTTGAAAAAGATTTGAATAATGCGATTGAAGGAGCCAATGAAGCTTCCTCCAGAATGATTGAAGCCGGGTTACTGGGAGAGCAACGCGCGCAACAATTTACCCAACTGAATCGTCAGTACCAAACGCAGCGCAATGCGCTGATTGATGTTTTTCATCAATTTCATGCTGCGAAAAAGGAGTATGACCAGGCAACCACACAGTTGGTTGAATTTGGTGAGAAATATGAAGCGCTGGGTGATCATGCGGTTGAAGCCCTTGCGCAAGAGCCTGACCGATTGCTGACCTGGCGCGAGGATGTTCAGACGCGTTGGCAGGCAGCAGATGGTGGAATGGAATCGAACATTGGGTTGCTTTGGAAACTCTATCAGATACAGCGCCTGATTGATGGCGAGGATGATCAGACACAACTGGCAAAGATAGAACAAGCAGCCCGGTTTCAGAAAGAAGCGAACGAAGCCATGTTCTCGACAGGGTTATTTGATGTGCCTGTGGGGGACGAATGGGGGACTCAAACCTATACCGAAGTTTTTCAGCAGTTAAACCGACAGCATGAAAAAGCGACCGCAGCGGTCATTGAAGCGTACCGGCAATACAGAGCACAATTTGCGCAGTATAACGCCACCTCACAAACGTTTCTGAATTTTATCGCAGAAATGGAGGCGTATGCCGATAGCATGGTGGAGCAGCAGGCCATTGAGACACTGAAAGAAAGTGCCGTCGCCGCTTCAGTGTTCAAAGCGGTGATACTCGGTGCCTTGGGGATGGTCGTCATTCTGGGCTGGGTTCTATGCAGACAGATTCTGTCTCCGGTTGAACGTTTAATTGAAAGAATGAACGATATCTCTGATGGGAATGGCGATTTGACGCGTCGTGTCGGCATTGCTTCGCAGGATGAGTTTGGTCAGCTTGGCAGTTCCGTGGATAAATTCATTGCCAAAGTTCAGGTGCTGGTGGATGAAATCAACCAATCGATTGCGACAGTACGTGGGGCCGCCGCCGATCTTTCCCAGACATTCCACCAGACGACGGGTTCGGTGAAGGCGCAGACGATAGAAGTGAAGGCGATTGCATCGGCGACTGAAGAAATGGCAAACAACTCAACCCAAGTTGCGAGTAGTGCCAGAGAAGTGGATCAGTCCGTTGCATCCATTGATAACGATACACAAAACACCCTGAATAGCGTTCGTGAAGCGTCACTTGCAGTCAGTGAACTGGTCACGGAAGTCGCGCGGGGAACGGAAACCATCAATGCACTCAAAAATCATGTGACTAATATCGAACCAATTCTGGTCGATATTAACGGTATCGCTGAACAAACAAACTTGCTGGCTTTGAACGCCGCCATTGAAGCGGCAAGAGCTGGCGATCAGGGCCGTGGTTTCGCCGTCGTTGCCGACGAAGTGCGTTCATTGGCGATCCGCACGCAAGACAGCACCAGCATGATTCAGGAAAGTATGCTGAAACTGCGTCAGAGTGCGGATGAATCGGTTCGGGTGATGAACGAGGGCATGGCAAAAGGCAGCCAGACAACCCATATTGCAGAACTGGCCGAAGAATCGCTCCATCGTGTTGCACTGGAAATCAACCGGCTTACTGAGATGAACCAGCAAACGGTTTCCGCAATTTCTGAACAAGAGCGGGTTGCGAATGAAGTGGTGTCCAGTGTCTCGAACCTTCAGGAATTGTGCGATGGCACACATCAGAACATTCACCAAAGTGAAAGTACGATCTATGCGTTGCTGGCAAAGCAGGAAGAGCTGGCGTTAAAAGTCAGTAAATTTAAAGTGAGTTAGTTTGATCTGAGCCTGGTCAGAGAAGTTATCGTTTCTGTCTGAGCGCACTAATTTGGACAGAAACGATACGCGAATCTATCGCGGGTGTGAAATAACACACAAATCATCAAGTGTTAGTTTTGAATGTTCACTGAAGTTGGTCTGATGATTTTTTCTTCGATGGATGAATAAAACACCAGATGAATGCACCAATAGAAATAAAGCTTGAGACAAAAAATCCAATGAAGTTGACAATGATGATTGCTTTTTTATGCGGGTGATTTTTCTTGAGGGCGATGAAAGTCGGCGAGAACAGCAGAAGTATCATACCGATAATCAGCAGTAGTTCCCTGAGTTGGATACCGCTGAGATGCAGCTTGGTGAATTGTTCTATCAATTGTGAAATCCTGACAGGTTTATGAATCGTGAAATAAAAGTGTTGATTGGTGTTTATTCAACGTGAGTGTTCATTTATCAATGGCATAGTTTGACAATGATTTGAGTTGAATAAAGAGAGCGTTTCGCATCTTTGAACGAAAATCTCAAAGCTTGATGAAACTATCCGGCTACTGGAACCGGATATTCATGTCGTTCGAATATTTTGATGAAATCATCTTGTTTTGACGACGAAAATCGATTTTAGGTTCTGAGTTGCGTCAATCCCCGAAATAATTTCTTCAATGGTTGCGTGATCCAGTAACGGGTGATGAACAGGCCAATCTGGATCAGGATGTACTGCCGTTTGCAGTAGAGGATACAGGCGTAATCGAATTTCTCGGTTGGCCCCTCATATAAGACATGCGGATACACGAATTTCTGGCGGGCCGCGACTTTCGGGTTGCGTGCGCCACTCATGAAATAGCGTTTTTTCATCCGGTAGGCTTCCCAGCAGGCATAGATGAAGACATAGCCACGTTCGAAGTCGTTCAGATCCGGCATCACCCAGAGTCCGCCTCCCTCCACGATATTACCGGTCGCAAGTTGCAGCGGGTGTTCCCCCATATTGGACGGTAAATCTGAAAGGTAGGTCAGGGGTGTGCGGCTGTTTACAGTGAAGCCGGCACACATCTTTCCTTCTGAATCGTAAAATGCTTTCACACAGGAGCGATTCCTGAGCTGTTCAACCGTATTCGTGTTGCCGGAAATGGCGTGGTAACGATTGGCAAACTCCAGCAAATCCTGCTGGCTGGAAAGACGTTTGCAACGTGGGATCATCCTTGATGCTCCTTAGAAAAGTCTAAAGACGGATTGGGTTGATAACGGCCGGGCGAGACCATGTCCTCCGGATCAAACGCGGCTTTGATACGCTGGCGGAGCTTCAGGGCATCCAGTTCGAATTCCTGCTCGCTGTCGAATGGCATCTCGTCGACTGAGCGGCGGTAACATGGCCACCGTTGTTCGCGATATAGCGCGCGTAGCTCTTGAGCGAGTCTTGTTGCCCGTTCAACTTCGTTTTTATCGGTGGTGTCATAGTAAATACTGATAATCGCCTGACACAGATGCGCGTTGACAGCCGTGAGCGTGACCCCAAACTCGAAGCCGGCTGCGTCAAATGCTTTCTGAGAGAGCTGGATGCATTGTTCAACATCGTCTCCGATCAGGGGTAATGCCGGTGCGACCCAGAAAAAACCGCAGCCGTCTTCCACCGGATTCATTTTGGCCGGAATGTCTTTCCGGTAACGCCAGTAACAGCCTTTCAGCGCCATGTCTTTAGGATTGCCTTCCAGCATATCCATCATTTCGGTGAAATCGTTGAGACTGTTTTGAAATCGACGGTAAAGTGCGATGCGCCCAAACACCGGGCTGAACTTTTGGGCAATCTGATTCAGTTGCTTGAGTGTTTTCAGGCTGACGATATTGACCTGCGCAATCGGAGTGAGCAGTTTTTTCACCTGCGCTGCTTTGGCTTTGGCAATACTTGTGGCGCCGGTAATCACAAACGCACCTGACCAGGGCGTCAGTTGATATTGCTGACAGAGCTGCGCAATGTCCGCTTCATTTGCACCTTTGGCAGGATCCCAACGCTCAAAGTTAAAGCGTTCCATCATGGTCAGCATCCGGTAGGTATTTCCCAGATGAGGAAGGCCGTCAATGGTACCTTCAGACTTCAGGCGACGCATGATGTCGATGTAATCCGGCAGATGTTCGGGCGATTTAAGGCGCACCAGACACCGTAAACTGCATTCTGGTTTACGCATTAACTCAAAGGTCATCTTACTGATGACTGCGATATTATTTTGTGTAAACAGCTCGTGGAGGTTGGCAGAAAGACCCGCTCGCCCACAGTAACGCGAACTCTGGTTCAGCCGGATCACTTCACCGTCCGCCAGAATGAGTTCGCTGATGGTGAAGTGCTGGCTGCGGTTGCCGACAGGGCCATGACCGAATCCCCGTTCAAGCACATTCCCCATGATGCTGGTATCCGGCCCGGCACCGGTGCAATCGAGTATCCACGGTGTGTTTTCAAGATAGCGGGCAACCTGACCCTGCGTCACCCCCGGTTCAATTTCGATGACACCCAGCGTCTCGTCAAAACTCAGAATCTGATTCATTGCACTCAGATCGAGCAGCGTACAACCGTCACTGGGCGGGGTTTTACAGCCATACCCCCAGTTGTTCCCTTTCCCGATGGGGTAGACCGGTTGTTTGTTCTGATAAGCCTGCGCAATGTACTGCTGTAATTCTTGTGCCGACTTCGGCTGCACAACCTGACTGACAACGCGGGCATGAAAACCGAGGCCACTGAATAGGGTTGTCGATGTGCTGATTTCTGCTTCCTTTGCAACAGATGACACGGGTAATTCCTTTTACGGGTAATGGACTGACGGCCGAGAGATCGTTCTCGGGACATTTTCTGTTGTGCTTAAGAGGGCAGAGATTATTCCAGTTGAGTGGATATAAATCAATGTTCATATTTGTGTCATGAATGATTTTGGAAAAGTGTTTTTTATCAATAGGTCTGGAGGGGATTAAGTTTGCTGGGGGAGTATGTCGCGCTTTGATTCGGAGGTTCATCCCACCATTTGTGCATGCGCGGCAGCTAGACTTTGCGGGTCCAAAGCGTACCCAGAAATGCCTTGGAGTTCTCTGGTGTTGTCCGGGGTGGTTGCAGGTGCTCCCGGCGCTGATAGTCTAGGAATTCGTTCTGAGTTTTTTCTTGGGTTGTGGGGTTGCTTAAACTCTAACTCGTAATTGCCCCAAATCAGCTTCAGTTACTTGTAAGATATATAAGAAAAATTTATTAGATTAATTGCAAAAGGAAACACAGATTGTAAGATGAAAGTAACCCTATTTCCCAGGGCGTCCGCATGAATGGTTAAGATTTAGCCATTGACGTAAACCCAGCCACAAGGACTTGCTCCAAAAAGGCGGGTTTCATCATGCAGCGTTTCTGTTTCATCGGCACGCTAATCTTGGTTAGCTCAGCTCTGAGCATGTTCAGTGCCATGTGCCTTAACCCCGCCAGGTTTTCAGCCG
>NZ_JMIB01000037.1 GCF_000695255.1 Photobacterium galatheae
GTCAAATTGTTAAAGAACTTGTTATCTCGCTGAACCGTTTGGTTTATCGTGACAACGGAGGCGCATTATAGAGAGCTTGCCTGAGAGCGCAATAGTTTTTTTTGATTTTTATTTTGATAGCGCATTTTTTAGCCATGGCGAGCTAACTTCTCCCAGAACGCTTATTTTGAGACCGAATTTGAAGGTGTTTTCGAGGCCGCCGAGATGATTTCACATCGTTGTCTCGGATGCGTAATCGGAATCGCGGATAATAATGTTTGGGTATATTGCGCTTGAGGCGATAAATAGATCTGTTCTGCTGTGCCAATTTCGACAATCTTTCCGTAATACATTACCGCGACCCGATCGGAAACGTGTTTCACCACAGATAAATCGTGCGAGATAAAAATCACGGAAAGCGCCATTTCCTGTTGCAAGGACAGTAACAGGTTGAGGATTTGTGCCTGAACTGAAACATCCAAAGCAGAAACGGGTTCATCACAAATAAGCAGCTTGGGTTTTAATGCGATGGCCCGAGCAATTCCAATTCGCTGCCGCTGCCCCCCAGAAAACTCATGCGGATACCGATTCACGGCAGCAGCAGGCAGATCCACTTTCTCCAGCAATTCCAGCACCCACTTTTTACGCTCAGCCGCATGACCAATCTTATGAATGATGAATGGCTCTTCAAGGATCATACCAACGGTGTGTCGCTGATTCAGGGATTCGAGCGGATCCTGAAACACAATTTGCATATCTTTGCGGAGCGGCCGCATCTGGCGCGGGGAAAAGCCTGTAATATCTTGTCCTTCAAAAATGATGCTGCCGTCTGTAGGCTCAAACAGCTTAAGAATACTGCGACCTAACGTACTCTTGCCGCAGCCTGACTCCCCCACCAGCCCAAGCGTTTCTCCTCTGACTAATGAAAAAGACACACCATCAACGGCCTTTATTGAGTACCCTTTCTTGAAGATGCCCTTACCTGAGACAAAATGTTGTTTCAGATTGTCGATTCGTAGAATTTCATCCATTGAACTACACCTGATGTTGACAACGATTGCGACCGACCGTTATTTCCTGAACTCAGGAAACAAGGTCGGATCGATGGGCTCAAACGGGATCATCTGCTTGCCGGGCCTGTCTAAATCAGGCATGAGCCCCAGCAGCCGTTTGGTATAAGGGTGCTGAGGATAATCAAACAGCTCAAAAACGTCGGCGGTTTCCAGCACTTTGCCTCCATACATCACAGCGACATCGTCACAAATCTCCGCCACAACACCTAAGTCATGGGTAATGAAGATCATCGCCATCCCCGTTTCTTCCTGTAGTGCTTTCATGAGCCTCAGAATTTCGGCCTGAATGGTGACATCCAGCGCCGTGGTTGGCTCATCACAAATCAGAATATCCGGCTTACAGGCCAAAGCCATTGCTATCATCACGCGTTGCCGCATCCCCCCGGACAGATGATGCGGATACTCATCAAGCCGCTTTTCTGCCATCGGGATGCGAACCTTTTTCAACATTTCCAACGAGTAAAGGCTTCGCTGCTTTTTGTTGAGTTCCGGGCGATGCAGTTCCAGAACTTCATTGAGTTGTTTGCCAATGGTGTAGACCGGGTTCAGTGCGGTCATCGGATCCTGAAAAATCATTGAGATGCGATCGCCCCGCATCGCATACATTTCTTTGGCTGAAAGCTGGAGTAAATCTTTCTCCCGGTAAAGTACCTTCCCTCGAGTCACTCGCCCATAGGGCTGCGGAAGCAGCCCCATGATCGACATCGCTGTCACACTCTTGCCTGAACCAGACTCCCCCACCAAACCAAGAGTGCGGCCCTTTTTCACGTCAAACGAGACACCGTGCAGCACTTGCACAATACCATCATCGGTACTGAACTCAGTCTCCAGATCCTGAACACGCAGGATCACCTCTTGATTCACCATGCAACACTCCAGCTCAATTCAAAGCTTATATGCCTCTTCAACAATGGTCACCGGCTCAAAATACCGCCCCGACTTCATGGCCGCTTTGGTTTCTTTCTTCAAGGATTCATCAATCCAATAAGTACCAAAATCGCGGGATGTACCAGATGGAAACAAAAACTCTGTCGATTTCGTCATCGCTGGTTTTGGAATCTGCAACCAACGCCAGTACGCCTCCCGGGCATAAGGACGCATGTACCCTGGAACAATCACGCTGGCATCCGCAATCAAAGACTGGATCTGCCTGGCGTATGCTTTTTTCTTCGCCAGGTCAAACTCGGAGCGATACGCCATGATCAGCCGATCAAGCTCTGGCGTACTGTAGTTTGTGAAATTATTATTCTGCGGTTTGTTGGCATTGCCCGAATAGAAGTATTCCCAATACTGGGGGATTTCACTGGTACTCATACTATGGAAAGACAATTCATGCTTCTTCTCCAGGATATATTTAAAAGCAGATGAACCGTCAATCAAATTCAGGGTGAACTCCAGACCCGCCAACTTTGCCTGTTCTTTCAGGTAAGCTATCTGAGGGGTGAGATAGCCATAGCTATAGGTGATAGCAAAAGACAACCGTTGCCCCTTCTCATTCACCCGAATCCCATCCGGGCCGACCTGACGAAATCCCGCTTTTTCAAAATGCTGAATTGCACGCTCGGGACTGAACGGCGGGGCCTGAATGCCGGCATTGGTGTAATCACCATGCCCAACCCCCATCGGATTGGGCTTACGAATCACATCTCCCCGCAGCACTTTATTTATCAGGCCATCAAAATCGCTCGCCAACGCAATCCCTTGACGAATATCGAGTTTATCCAGGAGTGGTTTGGCTGTATTGATCCAGATTCCCCCTGCGCCCATCGGGATCTGGTTGTATCCCCAGAACTTGTGAATATAACCATACTCATAATTCGGAGTTTCGGTTTTTTCTCGCCAGAGTTCCGGCGTATCCAGCCAGAAAGAGTCCAGGTTTCCTTTCTCGAAATGTTGGCGAGCGATGTCTTTGTCGCGAATCACTTTAATCCGGATTTTTGCCACATTGTAGCGATGCTGGTAATAAGGGTTGCTATACCCCCACCAGTCCTGACCAACGTGCTTAAAAGAGATGGATTTTCCTTTTTTTACCTCATCAACATAATAAGGTCCGGCAGATGGCTCCGGTTTGAAATTGTAATAACGAACAAAATTGTCCTGAATGCCGTCGTTATTTTTGTCGGATTTAGGCCGATAAAAATGCGCTGGGATGGGCCTCAGGTTGGCATAAAGCATCAGTTCTTCAGCATTCCGTTTCTCAGCAGACACCACGGCAAACGTCAGATCATCATATTTAATCACGTCCTGAATCTGCTGGGTGTAAAAGGTATTGTACCAAGGGGCAACAATGTCTTTAGAGCGCATAAAGGTCAGGACAAAGGTAAAGTCATCGGCAGTAATCGGTTTCCCGTCAGACCATTTCGCCCGAGGGTTGATCCGAAAATACACAGTCTTGTCATCATTTCCGTAAGCCCATTCAGACGCAATATCCGGAATCCAGGCTTGGGTGTTTGGATGACGAGACACCGCTGCCGGGCGACTGTCTAACAGCCATGACCGAAATCGTCCGTTAGAATCCGGACCGACAGTTCGGAAAGTTTGCGGAAAACTTTCAATATAGGTATGAAACGTACCGCCAAACTTGGCCTGCGGAGAAGCAAAACGCGGTTCATGCAGGTTCGATTGCCATTTCAGTCCCGCAGGTAACTCGGCAGCCGCCAGTTGTGGGCTGCCAAGGGCCATGACCAGAAATACAGGTATGCTCAGCGTCTTTTTCATCATACGTCCTTGTTGTATGGCTACTCTGTTAACTATAACGGGTAAATTTCTTAGGGTCGAAAGCAGCACGGACACTTTCGCCAATGAAAGTGACCATCACCAGTACGGCCACAATGGCCGTGACAACCGTCGTCACGATCCAGGGCGCATCTAAATTCGATTTCCCCTGTTGCAATAAATCTCCCCAGCTTGGGGTTGGCGGCATCAGTCCCAGACCAAGATAGTCCAGTGCTGTCAGCGCCGTAATATTGGCCGCGATGGTAAAAGGCGCCAGCGTCACAATCATCACCATCACATTCGGCAATATATGTGCATAAAGGATACGCCAGTTTGATGCCCCTATCGCTCTGGCAGCCATCACGTAATCTCTGGCGACTTCCTTGTAAGTCATGGTGCGCATGTACCAGGTCATTCCCATCCAGCTAAACAGCACATTGATGGCGACAAATAAGGTAAAAGACGGCTGAGTAATCGAGACCAAAATCATAATGACGTACAAAAACGGCACCATGGACCAAACTTCAATAAACCGCTGCACCAGCAAATCAAACTTTCCACCCCAAAATCCCATTGCACAACCAACCATAGTGCCGATGGCATAAGAAATCGCCATCGTCAGCAAGGCAAATCCCATCGCAATGCGAAAGCCATATACCAGCCGGGCCAGAATATCCCGCCCGATAATATCTGTGCCTAAATAATGATGAGATTCAGCATCTGGTGCTGTCGGAGGGAAATCACCACTGAAATCCTGTTCCAGCGGGTTCCAGGGCACCAGTGGCATCATGACGTAGTCGCCTTGCCCCGCCTCAGTAAATCGTTGTTTTAGTTCACGATACCTCGCTTCACTCTGATAATCTTCGCCAAAGGCTGTCCCAGGCAGCACATCACTCAACACAGGAAAAAAGTAGTCGCCCTGATATTTCACAACCAAGGCTTTACTGTTAATCAGAAACTCAGCAAATAATGACAACACCAGTAAAGTAATGAGAATCACCAAAGACCAGTATCCACGCCGGATTGCTTTAAACCGTTTGATTTTTTTCTGGGTTAATGGACTCAGTTGCAGCATATTCAGGCTCCGAATCTCACACGAGGATCCACCAGAGCAACACAAATATCGGAAATAATATTGCCCAGCATTAATAAAACGGCATTGATCGCCACAATCCCCATCACAACCGGATAATCCCGCTCCATAATCGATTCATACCCTAATAAGCCAACCCCATCGATATTAAAAATCACCTCAATGAGAAACGATCCCGTCATAAAAAACAGCAGGGAGTTCCCAAAATGACTCGCGATGGGGATCAGGCTATTTCTCAAGGCATGGCGGCGGACCGCCTGAGAAAAAGGGAGCCCTTTTGCGATGGCGGTCCGGATATAATCCGCCGACAGCGTTTCCATCATATTATTTTTCATGGTCATCGTGAGGGTGGCAAAATCGCCAATCAGGTAACAAATTAATGGCAAACACGCATGCCAGAAAATATCTTTCACTTGCCGCCAGAGACTTTCATAGTCTTCAAAATCATCACTGACAAAGCCCCCCATCGGGAACCATTCCAGCTGATAACTAAAAAATGTGATCAGCAAGACACCAATCACATACCCCGGAAGCGCATAACCAACAAAAATCAGAATCGAAGAAGCCGAGTCAAAATGACTGCCGTGTTTCAAGGCTTTGTAGTAGCCCAAAGGAATTGAGATAAAATAACTGAGAAAGAAAGTGACGCCACCATAAAACAAAGAAACGGGCAGGCGCTCCATAATCATGTCCCACACCGGTTCGTAGTAACGGGTTGATAAACCGAAATCCAGCTGCACCAATTTCGTCAACCACTCGCTGTAAGCTTCAAAAACGGGCTTATCCAACCCATAAAAGGCATTCAGTTCTGCCAGTTGCTCTTCAGAAAGCGCGTTACTCTCCCCAGCCATGGACGGCGAGGCAGACATGCCCTGCTGCGCCTGAATATTTGCCAGCATCCGCTCAACAGGCCCGCCCGGCACAAACCGGGTCAGGACAAAGATCAGCACAGTGATCCCAATAAACGTGGGGACCACTAACACCAATCGACGCAAAAAATACGACAACATCCGCGATCGAGACTCCCTGTCATGAACACAATTCCTTTCAATCGCAGTATAGCACTTGCCCAAACTTGCCATCCGTCAGCCAAGACATCCTGTCGTCACGGAAACAAAGCGATCAAATGGGTATGAATCACATTCTTATTTTCAATAACTCAACTCTTTCGTTGCTGAGTATGCTTCACCGTCTTATTTCATAAACAAAACAAAAATAAAAAGAGAAGAGAAATAAATGCGGAACAACAAACATCATCCTGAAATAAGATTCAATATTTCGAGGTGAATTGCGAGATGAAAAAAATTGATAAATAAAGCGTATGACTGGCTGGATGCAATATCAGACCAGAGATGAAGCTCATTCCAAAAAATAAAGAACGCTTTGCGTTGAATATCTCTGGTCTGCTGGCGAAACCTATAACTTGCCTGCTGGTGAAGCCTATAAAAAGCAGGCCACTGGCCTGCTTAAGCAAAAAAAGTATGACGCATTTGATGATTGAAAGCGGCCAACCTATTTTACAGCGGCCAACCATTTTGGCACATCAGCAACACTATCCAGCACCACCGTCGCCAAAGCTTCACCGGCCTCTGTCACTGGTTTACCCGTGCGAACCAGAATCTTCGTGCCGACTTCTGCTGCCTCAGCCGCTTTCATATCATCGGTTTTATCACCAATCATGATTGAACGCGCCATATCGATCTTCAGAAAATCGCGGGCAGAAATAAACATACCCGGTTTAGGTTTACGGCATTTGCAGTCCTGAAGATATTCACCCTGCCCCTCAGTCGGATGATGCGGGCAATAATAAATCCCATCAAACTCCACGCCATTATCGACAAAATTCCAGTCCATCCACTCGGTCAGGCTCAGGAACTCATCTTCCGTGTACATCCCTTTGGCAATACCGGCCTGATTTGTCACCAGTACCAGAAGATATCCCATCTCCTTGAGCTGCTTACAGGCGTCAAACACACCTTCAATATATTCAAAATCATCCACGGTATGGACATAACCATGATCAACGTTAATCACGCCATCACGGTCGATAAACACAGCAGGCTTAGCCAAGCGATCACCTAAATCTCGAAATCAAAATTGACTAAATTATGGCATGGCTGTCTGGTGGATTCACCTCTTTAATCCGCTTCAGGGCACAAAGCCGTGCTCACAACAGATTTCAGCACAATCTCTGAAAACCACCATTTAGACGTCTAGACGTAAAAATACCTATTGACTTAGCCATCTAGACACCCTAGCATCAGGCAACAGATGACACGGAAAAATTCCGCAAACACAAACAAATAACAAGGTCATGCGCCCACTCAGCATACAAAATCATTAAAACAGGCGAAACAATGACCGCGACACTATGCTGGATACACATTTTCCGGCAAGTTCAAAGTAGTAGCAGGACACAGAATGATAGAAATCAACAGGGTCAATAAAGTTTTCAAGGTCGGGGATAAAGACATCCACGCCCTGCGCGATATCAACCTCAGCATCGAGGAAGGCAGCATTTTTGGCGTGATCGGTGCGTCCGGCGCTGGTAAAAGTACCCTGATCCGATGCGTCAATCTGCTGGAAAAACCAACTTCCGGACATGTGATTGTTGACGGCGTCGATCTGACACAGCTATCCAGTCAGGAGCTGACCCTGGCCCGCCGTAAAATCGGCATGATTTTCCAGCATTTCAACTTGCTGTCTTCCCGGACTGTATTTGACAACGTGGCACTGCCTCTCGAACTGGCCGGCACAGAAAAAAATGAGATCAAACGAAAAGTCACCGAACTGCTGCAACTGGTCGGTCTGGCCGATAAGCACCTTGCTTTCCCATCGAACCTGAGTGGCGGCCAGAAACAACGTGTCGCCATTGCTCGCGCGCTGGCTTCAGATCCAAAAGTTCTGCTGTGCGATGAAGCGACCAGCGCCCTGGATCCGGCAACTACTCAGTCAATTCTGGCGTTACTCAAAGAAATCAACAGCAAGCTGAACCTGACAATTCTGCTGATCACCCATGAAATGGATGTGGTGAAAAGTATTTGCTCCGAAGTCGCCATCATCGGTCATGGCGAGCTGGTCGAAAAAGGCCCGGTCGGCGATATTTTCGCTCACCCCAAAACGGAACTGGCACGTGAATTCATTCGCGCAACCCTGGATCTTTCTATTCCGGAAGATTATCAGGCACGGCTGGAAGCCACCCGCACAGACAGCAACTATCCGCTGATTCGTCTTGAATTTACCGGAGCCTCTGTCGATGCCCCGCTGCTCAGCCAGGTCTCACGTCAGTTTGGCATTGATGCCAATATTCTGAGCGCTGATATGGACTACGCCGGCGGCGTCAAATTTGGCCTGATGCTGGCAGAGTTTTTCGGAACAGAAGAAGCGACCCAACAAGCCATCGCTTTCCTTCGCGAACACAAAGTTAATGTAGAGGTGCTGGGTTATGTTGCTTGATTCAATCGCCACCTGGTGGCAAACCAACGAACGTCTGATTGGTCTTTTAACAGAAGCACTGGGTGAAACCCTGATGATGGTCTTTGCTTCTGGTGTCATTGGCTTCGCCATTGGTATTCCATTAGGCGTTGCCCTTCATCTGACCAAACCCAAAGGCCTGATAGCCAATCCGGGTCTGAACAAAACCTTGGGCACTGTCGTCAATATTGGCCGCTCAATCCCGTTTATTATTCTGCTGGTTGCTATTATTCCATTTACCCGCTTTGTGGTCGGCAGCTCAATCGGTACCGCTGCGGCAATCGTCCCCCTGACCGTCGGCGCGATTCCTTTTATTGCCCGTCTGGTTGAAGGCGCGTTGCTGGAAGTTCCGAACGGTCTGGTTGAAGCCGCACAGGCCATGGGAGCAACCCCAACTCAGATCATCCGTAAGGTACTGCTGCCGGAAGCACTGCCAGGCATTATCAATGCGGCCACCATTACTCTGGTCACACTGGTCAGTTATTCCGCGATGGCAGGAACCGTTGGTGGTGGCGGTCTGGGCGATGTCGGTATCCGTTACGGTTATCAGCGCTTTGACGGCACAGTAATGATGATTACCGTGGTCATGCTGGTGATTCTGGTTCAGCTGATTCAGTCAGCCGGCGATCACCTGGTTCGCCATGTCGACCACAGATAAGTTAACGGGAACAAGACAAAAAACTCACATTCGCCGGACATCATATTCAGGCGATACCGATAAGTTAGTGAAATACAACGACAACAAAGTACAGGGATACCCTGAACATAGGAGATGTACAATGGCACTAAATATAAAACACTTCTTCGCAGTGGCAGGACTTGCTTCAGCGCTGGCTCTGACCGGTTGTGGTGAAAAAGAAGCCGCAGTTGACAACAGTAAAATCAAAGTTGGTGTCATGGCAGGTTCTGAAGCTCAGGTTGCAGAAGTCGCCGCGAAAGAAGCCAAAGACAAGTATGGTCTGGATGTTGAACTGATCACCTTCACTGACTATGTTTCACCAAACGCAGCACTGGAAGAAGGTTCCATTGATGTGAATGCATTCCAGCATAAGCCTTATCTGGATCAGCAAGTCAAAGACCGCGGCTACAAGTTCGCCATTGCCGGAAACACTTTTGTTTACCCAATCGCGGCTTACTCAAGCAAAATCGCCTCCATTGATGAACTGCAAGACGGCGACCAAATCGCAGTGCCAAACGATCCAACCAACCTGGGGCGCTCTCTGCTGCTGCTGCAACAACAAGGTCTGCTCAAGCTAAAAGAAGGTGTGGGTCTGACAGCAACCGTGCTGGATATCGTTGAAAATCCGAAGAACCTGCAAATTGTGGAGCTGGAAGCCCCTCAACTGCCACGTTCACTGGATGATGTGAAACTGGCCATTATCAACAACACCTATGCCAGCACCATTGATCTGACGCCAGAACATGACGGCATCTTCGTGGAAGATAAAGAATCACCTTATGTGAACCTGATTGTCGCGCGTGAAGACAACGTGAATGCTGAAAACGTGAAAACGTTCGTGAAAGCTTACCAGTCTGATGCAGTGAACGATGCTGCGATGACAATCTTTAAAGGTGGCGTGGTGAAAGGCTGGTAATCCGCCAGACACTGTACACCCGTCAAACATCTGAAAGCCCCTTAACGGGGCTTTCTTTTTGTCGCTTACTTTTTCTTTTTCACTTTCCCCTGCACCGCTTTCAGACGCGGATTCGATTTACAGATCACATAGATCCGGCCACGGCGCTTCACCACCTGACAATCACGATGACGCTGCTTCGCACTTTTCAATGAACTTAAAACCTGCATGAAAGTTCCTTATTTGCTAAATGCCGCAAAACGGCGCTTAAAGTTTGCCATCCGACCTTCGGATTGAATGATCCGCTGCTTCCCGGTGTAAAACGGATGCGATTCAGAAGAGATATCCAGTAAAAAATACGGATATTCTTTTCCATCTTCCCACATGATCGTCTTGTCTGTTTTCAGTGTTGAGCCAACAACGAAATATTTGTCCACGCTGGTGTCGTGAAACACCACTTTTCGGTATTCAGGATGAATGCCTGCCTTCATAACGCCCCCATCATTAATTGTTATAATATAACATAACACTTGATGGTCATTATCAACAAGTGATTTTTCTTCGGGCCTTGCCGCTGGCTCTTGTGATATGGTCTGCGAAAACTTTTTCTCAACCCAAAAACACCATGACAGAGACATTTCAGCTCAAGCCCGTTGGCATCATTCATTCGCCCTACAAAGAAAAATTCGCTGTTCCGCGTCAACCCGGTCTGGTCCCCAGTGCCAGGGCGACACTGGCCCTCTGCGGTGATGCCAATAGCCCTGAATCTGTCCGGGGCATAGAACAGTTCAGTCACCTGTGGTTATTGTTTCTGTTTGATCAGAATCTCTCTGCCGGATGGCGCCCGACGGTCAGACCTCCACGTCTTGGCGGCAATGAGCGGATCGGGGTATTTGCCAGCCGAGCGACCTTCCGCCCGAATGGAATTGGGATGTCCGCCATTCAGCTCTTGGAGGTTCGTCAGGTCAATGGACAGGTCTTTCTGGATCTGGCCGGTGTTGACCTGGTCGATGGCACGCCTGTCATTGATATCAAACCTTATATTCCCTACTCAGACAGTCTGCCCGAAGCCCACGGCGGTTTTGCCGCAGAAACGCCCGCCCTGTTGCCGGTGGAATTCACCCCACAGGCACTGGCAAAACTCAACGGAAAAGATGCAACCTATCATCGGGCTGTGATTGAAGAAGTGCTAGCCCAGGACCCTCGCCCGGCCTACAAAAAAGGCAAAAACGACGACAAACTTTATGGCGTGCTGCTGTTCGACTACAACGTCCAGTTCCGCTATGGAGACAACAAAGTCCGGGTCGAAGATTTGGCATCACCTGAATAATCACACCATACTTACCCTATTTTCCGATGATTCACGTCATCGGAAAACCAATCAGCATCGGGTTCCCTTTGGCGAAAGGCCGATACGCTGCTAATATACGTCTTTCCAAATCAACCTCATAATTACCAACGGATACCATCAATGCGTACCAGTAAATATCTTCTTTCTACCTTGAAGGAGACTCCAAACGACGCAGAAGTGATCAGCCACCAGCTGATGCTACGTGCAGGTATGATCCGTAAGCTGGCCTCAGGTTTGTACACCTGGCTGCCTACTGGTCTGCGCGTCCTGCGTAAGGTCGAAACTATTGTTCGTGAAGAAATGAACAAAGCCGGTTCAGTCGAAACGCTGATGCCTGTGGTTCAGCCGTCTGAACTGTGGCAGGAAACAGGCCGTTGGGACAAATTTGGTCCTGAGCTGCTGCGCATCGCTGACCGTCACGACCGACCGTTTGTACTGGGTCCGACCCATGAAGAAGTCATCACCGACATGGTGCGCAACGAGGTCAAATCTTACAAACAGCTGCCGCTGAGCCTGTATCAGATTCAGACCAAATTCCGTGATGAAGTTCGTCCACGCTTTGGTGTGATGCGTTCCCGTGAATTCATCATGAAAGATGCTTACTCTTTCCACCTGGACAAAGAAAGCCTGCAGGAAACCTACCAGGACATGTACCAGGCATACAGCAATGTCTTCAGCCGTATGGGCCTGGACTTCCGCGCAGTTCTGGCAGACACAGGTTCCATCGGGGGAAGCGGTTCACACGAATTCCACGTGCTGGCGGAAAGCGGTGAAGACCTGATTGCTTTCTCAACCGAATCAGAATACGCAGCCAACATCGAAAAAGCCGAAGCGCTGGCACCAGCCGTCGAGCGTGCCGCACCAACGGAAGACATGAAGCTGGTTGATACGCCAAATGCAAAAACCATCGCTGAGCTGGTTGAGCAATTCGGTCTGCCGATTGAGAAAACCGTAAAAACTCTGTTCGTGAAAGCTTCTGAAGAATCTGAAGCTGAACTGATCGCCCTGATCGTCCGTGGCGACCACGAACTGAACGAAGTCAAAGCCGAGAATCTGGATTGTGTTGCCAAGCCGCTGGAATTCGCAAGCGAAGAAGAAATCCGTGCGATTGTAAACGCTGGCCCTGGCTCTCTGGGTCCTGTCGGCCTGAGCATCCCGTTCATCGTTGACCGCAGCGTTGCCGTCATGAGCGACTTCGGTGCCGGCGCGAACGTTGATGACAAACACTACTTTGGAATCAACTGGGGCCGTGACGTTGAGCTGGGTCGTGTTGAAGATCTGCGTAACGTTAATGAAGGCGACCCAAGCCCATGTGGTAAAGGCACCATCATGCTTAAACGTGGTATCGAAGTCGGCCACATCTTCCAGCTCGGCACCAACTACTCTGCTTCTATGGGCGCGACCGTTCTGGATGCCAACGGCAAGCAAGCCGTCATGGAAATGGGTTGTTACGGCATCGGCTGTACCCGTGTCGTCGCGGCTGCCATTGAGCAGAATAACGATGAAAACGGCATTATCTGGCCGGACGCCATTGCACCATTCCAGGTTGCCATCGTTCCGATGAACATGCACAAGTCTGAAGAAGTTCAGCAGGCTGCAGAAAAGCTGTATGCAGACCTGACGGCTGCTGGCATCGAAGTGCTGTTTGATGACCGTAAAGAGCGTCCGGGTGTCATGTTCGCCGATATGGAGCTGATCGGTGTGCCACACACTGTGGTGATTGGCGACCGCAGCCTGAAAAATGGCGAAGTGGAATACAAAGACCGCCGTACCGGTAACAAAGAGCCGGTTGCCGCGGACAGCATTGCTGATTTCATCAAGCAAAAGCTGGCATAACAGCCAGAACAATTGACCAAAGCCTCCTTCGGGAGGCTTTTTCGTATCTGTGCCACAGAAATTCAGTCTAAGATAGGCATAAACTGAGTCTTATCATCGAACTAGACGCCCCCAAAGTCTGCGATATTTGTTTTTACCATTGGAGTGAAAGTGCCGTATGGGCAAGGAAAAGCCAAAAATCAGTCTCCTGCTCTCTGGCGGCGGTGCCCGAGCTGCCTATCAGGTGGGTGTACTGAAAGCGATTTCCGAGTGGTATCCACGAAACCACCACAGCCCGTTTGACATCTATTGCGGTACATCTGCAGGGGCGATCAACGCAACCGCCATTGCCTGCTATGCTTCCTGTTTCCGCCTGGGAGTGAAAAAACTCGAATGGATTTGGGCAAGACTCCACAGTCGTCGCGTATTCCGATCCAGTACTTTCGGAATCACACAGCACTTATTACACCAGCTGCTTGCCCGACTGCAGGCACCTTATCATCCCAGACCACCCTTTGGCCTGCTGGATAACCGACCATTGCGACAACTGCTGAATCAGGCAAACAATTATGCTCGCCTGGAGCATCAGATCCTGGCGGGAAATCTGCATGGAATATCCGTCACAACATCAAGTTACAAAAGCGGGAAAACGATTAGCTTTTTTCAGGGTCAACAAAGTATTGAACCCTGGACGCATTCAACCTCGAAAGGACGCCGGTCGCTGATCAACACAGAACACCTACTGGCCTCTTCCGCGATCCCCTTTGTATTTCCGGCCAGCCGGATTGGTCAGGCGTATTATGGGGATGGTTCGATTCATCAACTGACACCGCTGCGCCCGTCCATGAAAATGGGCGCGGACAAAATACTGATCATTGATTTGATCAATCAGCGGCTCAAACCCAGAGATCCGACACAGGCACCCGGTTTGGGGATGCTGACCGGCCACCTGATGGACACAATATTCAGTGACACCATGGCTGCTGAGCTGGAGCATTTGGAATATACCAATAACCTGCTCCACAAACTGCCTGAAGCGGAACGTGAAACGATGGCCACCAAAGCAGTCGAAACCCTGCATTTGTTTCCCAGCCAGTCTTTTGAGCCGCTGGCTCAGGCGTTCTACCATCATATGCCACTGGCCACCCGGAGCCTGATGCGACTCTTAGGGATTAGTCCCAAAGATGATTCCGCGCTGACCAGTTACATCCTTTTCGAGCCGAATTATATTCATGCTCTGATTCATTTAGGGTATGTTGATGCGCAAGAACGTGAAGGTGAGCTACGATCGTTTTTAGAATAAAAACAATGAGAGATTTTCATTTTGTTCCATTTTCTATTGATCTGGTTCCAAAATCTCCTATATTAAAACCCTTACTATTCAATAACATTAATCATGGATCCGATTCTCTGGCAAAAATCGCTGGCTGATTCTTCACCAACCCGAGCAAAACCGCTGGGTGCTGATCAGCGCTTGCTGATCCTGCAAAAATTGCAGGGGAAACCAGAATTGACGTTATTGCTGGAAGTCTTTGCCATGGAGGTGGAAAAGCAAATTGACGTCAATCGGATGCTTTGGCGTCAGGACGCCACCACCACCCTCGTTCGCCATGGCCCGTCAACCGACAACCGACAGTGCTTTGTCCTTCGGTACGCAGATCAACCGCTAGGCGAACTCCAGTACGATACCCCTTATGCGTTGGATCAGGATGAAGTCAATCTGCTCCACACCTACCACAGACTGCTGGCTGGCCCGCTGTTCAGTGCGATGGAATATCGTCGGGTGAAAGAAATGGCGATGCGGGATCACCTGTCCGGCCTGCGAAACCGCAGTTGTCTGGATCAGGATATCCTCCACGCCATTGCCATGAGTGAACGCCGTCAGGTCGGCCTCGTCTTGCTCCTGTTTGATTTGGACAATTTCAAGCAGGTCAACGATAAATACGGTCATTTAGATGGTGATAACGTCATCCGACGTTTTGCTTCCATTTTGAAACAATCCGTCCGCACCTCCGATCGCTGTTACCGGATGGGGGGGGATGAATTTGTCCTGCTACTGCAACCCGCTTCGGAGCAGTCGGCGCAGAAAGTCATTCAGCGGGTAATGACCCGGATGACACGAGACCACACACTGCGCAGTCTCGATATCGGCACCTCCATCGGCACAAGCCAATATCGCCGTGGTGACTCTCCCATCAGCCTGCTGGAACGTGCAGACAAACAGCTTTATCAACACAAACGTTCCAAATAGCCTCTCGACCTCCCAAACCGTTCACGGTAAGCTCAAAACTCCTATTCTTTTGTTGTCTATCAGGAGAGCCCATGAAAGTCGCCGACTGTTGCGAACTTGTCCGTCAAAGTTACAGCCAAATCGGTAGCGGAGATCAAGGTTATATTCCCGCTGCGATTGCCTGTGCAGTGCGTGCTTTAAATGACATCGCCGCCAACCCGGAACTGCCAACCACAGTACGAGAGCAAGCAGCTTTTGCTGCGGCCAACTTGCTGATCAGTGATCACGAGGACAACTGATGGATCTCAAAAAGTTTGAAACCATGGATCCCGTGATGCTGATGAGCATCGTGAATATGAAGATTCGTGATGAATTCGGGGATTTAGAAGCTTTAGTACGCTTTTACGAAATCGACCAGGCTGTACTGATCGCCAAACTGGCAGCGGCCGGTTTCGATTATCTGCCGGAAGCCAAGCAATTCCGCTGAACCTGATCGTTCAAACCAAAAACGGAAAGCACACTGGCTTTCCGTTTTTTAAAATCATCTGCTGCGCTCATGCCCGCTTAGCTGAAGGAAGAAACCAGCACCGTTGCAACCAACACCGGACAGACAAACTTCACATAGAGCGGCCAAACCTTCCAGAACAGAGATTGCTCCAACTCTGGGTTTCCTTCACTCAGCTCTTTCAGTTTACTGTGCCGAGACCATACCCAACCGCCAAACAAGGTGAACAGCAGTGCCGCAACCGGCTGGAAATACTGCGTTGCAATGGTCGCGACCAGTCCAAACAGCGCACCAAAGTTAAAAATAATCACGGCACTGAAGACAGCAATTACCCCACCCAACACCCAGCTGGTCGATTTACGACTGGTATCGAAGCGCTCACTCACCAGCGCAACCGGACATTCCAGCATAGAGATTGATGAAGTCAGAGCCGCAATCGTCATCAGCACGAAAAACACCAATGCAATGAGCTGACCGGCAAAGCCCAGACTATCGAACAGCATCGGCAGTACAGTAAAGACCAGGGTATCTGAGCTGAGTAGTGAGCCGTCATCCGCATAGATAGCAACCCCTTTCTGCATCGCGACAAACATCGCAGGCAGAACCACCAGACCGGCGATAAAGGCCACCGCAGTATCAACCAGGGTCACACTCAGCGCCATTTTAGGCAGGTTCTCTTTCTTGCTCAGATAAGAGCCGTATATCAGCATTGAACAGCCACCAATCGTCAGAGAGAAGAAACCCTGTCCCATCGCAGCCAGCAACAGCTTAGGTTCCAGTACCTTACTGAAATCCGGAATCAGATAATGCTTCAAACCATCTATTGCGCCATCTTGCGTCATGATATAGGCAAACAACAGCAAGAAAAGAACAAAGAGCGCAGGCATCAGCCGGGTCGACCACTTCTCGATCCCCTCTTTCACCCCGCTCTGTACGATCAGAATGGTCAGCAGATAAAAGATTGCCGCACCGAACAGGTTACGAGAAACCGAAAAGCCTTTTAACCAAGCCGTCAGATCCGTCAGGCCCAGAATGTCTGTGACTGCTGCCATCAGGAACGTCACTAACCAGCCAGCCACAATGCTGTAAAAAGCCAGCACCAGACAAGGCACCATCAAACCAATCCAACCCACCAAGGCACCGGTGCGTTTCGCGACCGGATTGTCACTCAGGCGACGCATACTATCGACCGGGTTGGCCTGTCCATGACGACCAATGGCCATTTCCACGATCAGCATCGGGAAGGCGACCACCAGGATCATCAGCAAATAAACCAGCAGGAAAGCACCACCACCATTGCTGGCGGCCTGGGTCGGGAACCCCCAGATATTCCCTAATCCAACCGCAGCCCCTGCCGCAGCCAGAATAAAGCCCATCCGTGAGCCAAAATGTTCTCGTGTTCCTGCCATGATTCACAACCTCAATGTATCAGTGGACTAGTACAATATATTTAATTAAGGTCATTATCAATGACAGTCTAACCGACTGGACAAATATTAATCATCCAGAGAGATATTCATTCGAAATCCGCTCAGATAAAAAAATATCCGCCCTGAGGCGGATATCCATCCAACTTATTTCATTTGGGAGAAATATGCTGCGACATTCTCCATATCTGTGTCGCTCAGCATCGCGGCCTGTGGCTGCATCACTAAGGCATTCCCACCAGTACGTTCTTTGCTCTTATACGATTTCAGAGCGTTAACAATATACTGCGCATTCTGCCCTTTCAGGTTCGGATAGCCGGGAATCACCGCGATCCCATTCGCGCCATGACAAGCCGCGCAAATTGCAGCTTTGGATTTTCCGGCCTGGGCATCACCCGCTGCCAGTGCTGGCAGGGAAAATAGCGTCGCGATCAGTGTCAGCGTCAGTGTTTTTTTCATAGGATCCTCATTTTTCTAGTTTTATCGACATTGAAACACTGACGACTATCTACATTCCTGCCTCTGATGTCAGTGTAGGGGATCACACTTCCAGACCAACCGACACGCATCGCCTTCAAAGCCTTTCACCACAAACAAACCCGCGACAGCAGCCAGCTGCTCACCGTAGAACAACAATGGCGTCTGTCGGCGTCGCCAGCTTGGCACGCCATATTCCTGAAACAGTTTCTTCAATTTACGGCTGCCGGCCCGGCCGACGGGATGCGCGCTCAAACCGCTGGGATCAAAGCCAACCCAGATCGGTTCATCCGGCTTGGGGGCTCGCAGGGCTTCCACCCATGGTTGTCCGAACGTCGGACACTCTGACAGTGTCAGGCTTCCCAATGCCGACGGTAACTGACAAGGCTGATTCAGCAACATCTCTGCCCGCCACTGGCTGATGTCCGGCATCGGCTCAATCGCATAGAGCTGCTGCTGATATCGGCGAATCTCATAGCCGTTCAGCGATACACAAGGATTTGCATCTTCACGGGACAGACAGACACTATGCCAGACCTGCTCCAGTTGCGCTTTCGATGGCAGAGGCAGCCCTTGTTGCTGTAACCAGAGACGAATCAGTGCCCGGCCCTGAACTTCGTCCTGAAGCCCGGCCAGATTCAGACTGCCGTCAGACAAACGGTGCTGACTGAGCTTATCCGCCAGCAGCCCTTCCAATAGCATCTGCTGCTCTCCGCACAGCGCCGCACTGCGCGTCGCAGAATGACGGAGCCCCGGCCAGCGTGAAGTCAGCAAAGGGAGAATATCCTGTCGCAGGAAATTCCGATCAAAGCGTGTATCAGAATTACTTTCATCCTCAACCCAGCACAAGTTGTGCGCCCGCGCATATTCCTCCAGCACAGCCCGGCTGAACTCCAGCAATGGCCGCAGATGAGCGCCTCCGGCAAACACTTTACGCACCGGCATCGCAGCGAGTCCGGCAGGTCCGCTGCCACGCTTCAGCGCCAGCAACAGGGTTTCCAGTTGATCGTCTGCATGCTGAGCCGTCAGTAAATTCGCCCCATCCGTCACGTATTTCGCCAGCGCCTGATAACGGGCATCTCTGGCCGCCTGCTCAAGACTGATCCGGCTGCCCGTACGCACCGTCACTTTCTCAGCAAAAAAAGGAACAGCATCCTGCTTTGCCCAAACTTCACATTGCATCATCCAACGGTCAGCATTTGGGCTGAGACCATGATGAACATGCACCGCTGTCACCGGATAATCCGGATAGTCACGGACAAAACGGCTCAGTAGATGCAGGAGCACCCGGGAGTCGAGACCACCGCTGAACGCCAGCACAAGCGGTGCAGGCTCTGGGCATAAGCGTCGTAGTGTGTCGGCAAATTGGTTCAACAGCATGGGGGTTCCGTAAACTGTACTGGAGAGGGTCAACGCCCTTATCTTATCGCAGGGCAACCCGAGATGTTAACCCGAGTCATCGACCGTGAAGCCAGAAAACAAAACGGGTCGCACAAGGCGACCCGTTTTTCCGATATTCTGTTCGATGAATAATCAGCAGTAGCCGTAGCTCAGCAGACGCTGATAACGACGCTCCAGCAGACTTTCTTCGTCCATCGCTTCCAGCTCGTCCAGCGTTTTCAGCAACTGCTGTTTGATGTTGGCAGCCATAGTCGTAACATCACGGTGTGCGCCACCCAGAGGTTCACCAATAATGTTATCAATCAGACCCAGTTCTTTCAGACGGTCTGCTGTCATCCCCATCGCTTCCGCAGCCTGAGGGGCTTTATCTGAGTCACGCCACAGAATTGATGCACAGCCTTCTGGCGAAATAACCGAATAGGTCGAGTACTGCAGCATGTTGACACAGTCACCCACACCAATAGCCAGCGCGCCGCCGGAACCCCCTTCACCGACCACATTACAAATCACTGGCACGGTCAGACCCGCCATGACTTTCAGGTTCATCGCAATCGCTTCAGACTGACCACGTTCTTCCGCACCAACACCCGGATAGGCACCCGCAGTATCAATGAAAGTGATGATTGGCATACGGAAACGCTCAGCCATACGCATCAGGCGCAGGGCTTTACGGTAACCTTCCGGTTTTGGCATCCCAAAGTTACGCAGTACTTTTTCACGGGTTTCGCGGCCTTTCTGATGGCCAATCACCATCACCGGGCGACCATCCAGACGGGCAATACCACCCACCAGCGCTTTATCGTCAGCAAAAGCACGGTCACCCGCCAGCGGATCAAACTCCGTAAAAATATGTTCGACATAATCCAGCGTGTACGGACGCTGTGGATGGCGTGCCAATTGGGCAACTTGCCACGCACCCAAATCACCAAAAATTTTCTTGGTCAGTTCCAGGCTTTTTTGTTCAAGCTGGGAAATTTCTTTGTCCAGATCGACCGAAGCTGACTTGTCGCGATGCGACACGTCACGCAATGCTTCAATTTTTGCTTCTAATTCGGCAATCGGTTGTTCAAAATCCAGGAAGTTCAGGCTCATACGACTTGTAATCCTTTGTCCATGTTAAGCGACCTGCCAACACAGGTGCCGGACGCATTAATTAAACTCAAATTCGACTTGCTGCTCGCCCAATAGCACTTTGAGATCAGTGATGAGCTCATCATTCGGCGTAATCCGCCACTCCGTGCCCAGGGTAAGTTTAGCGCGCGCATTCGAACGCTGATAATAAATATTCACCGGAACAGTACCTGCCCGGTGTGGTTCCAGCGCTTTGCTGAAACGCTCAAAAAATGTGTGATCAATTTGCCTTTCTGTCAGCGAGATGGCAAGACCTCGCAGATGCTTTTCTCGAGCTTCTGAGATATCAAGGACTTCACGTGCGGACATTTTAAGGCCGCCATTAAAATCATCAAAGCTGACCTGTCCGGAAACGACCAGAATACGGTCTTTTTCAATCAAATCGAGATATCGATCCAAAGCCTCGGAGAACAGCATGACCTCCATCCGGCCCGATCGGTCATCCAGTGTCAGTACGCCAATGCGTGTGCCACGTTTGGTTGTCATCACCCGGGCCGCAATCACCAGCCCGGCGACTGTCACCACTTTATCCCGCCCCGTCGGATGGGCATCTTTCAGCCGCCAGGTCACATAATGCTTCAGTTCACGAACATAGCTGTTAATCGGGTGCCCCGTCAGATACAGTCCCAGCGTATCCCGCTCTCCTTCCAGCCAGATTTTCTCTGGCCATTCAGGAATATTGGCATAGGCTTTTTCAACTTCTTCCGGTGCGGCCGTCAGAACGCCAAACATGTCGGCCTGACCAAAAGCTTCCGCCTGATGGTGCTGACCTGCCGCTTTCAGGGCATCATCCAGCGTGGCCATCATGGCCGCACGGTTCGGCCCCAAACGATCCATCGCACCGGCTTTGATCAACCGCTCCAGTACCCGTTTGTTCACCTTTTTGGTGTCGATTCGGGCACAGAAATCAAACAGATCTTTAAAATGTCCGTCTTTTTCACGCGCTGCAATGATGTTTTCAATCGGGCCTTCACCTACGCCCTTGATGGCACCGATGCCATAAACGATGGCTCCTTCTTCATCCACTGTGAATCGGTACAGCCCTTTATTCACATCCGGAGGCAACATCTTCAGGTTCATACGCTGGCATTCTTCAACCAGTCCAACCACTTTGTCGGTATTGTCCATATCGGCGGTCATCACCGCCGCCATGAACTCTGCCGGAAAGTGCGCTTTCAGCCACAGGGTCTGGTACGAAACCAAGGCATAGGCGGCTGAGTGCGATTTATTGAAGCCATATCCGGCGAATTTTTCCACCAGATCGAAGATCTTCATCGCCAGTTCGCCGTCGACGCCGTTGTTCACCGAGCCTTCTTCAAACGTGGCCCGCTGTTTGGCCATCTCCTCAGGCTTTTTCTTACCCATCGCCCGTCGCAACAGGTCAGCACCACCCAGGCTGTAACCTGCCAGCACCTGCGCAATCTGCATGACCTGTTCCTGATACAGGATGATGCCGTAGGTCGGTTCCAGAATCTCCTTCAGCGATTCATGCTGATAGGTTGCATCCGGGTAAGAGATTTCTTCACGCCCGTGTTTCCGGTCGATGAAGTTATCTACCATGCCCGATTGCAGCGGTCCCGGACGGAACAGAGCCACCAGTGCAATCATGTCCTCGAAACAGTCCGGTTGCAGACGTTTGATCAGATCTTTCATCCCGCGGGATTCGAGCTGGAATACTGCAGTCGATTCCGAGCGCTGCAACATGGCAAAAGACTTCGCATCGTCCATCGGGATCGCTGCGATATTCACCGGCGGTTTGCCCAGCTTTTCCAGACGCGGGTTGATCATCCCCAGCGCCCAGTCAATGATGGTCAGTGTCCGCAGCCCCAGGAAGTCAAACTTCACCAGACCTGCGGTTTCCACGTCGTTCTTATCAAACTGAGTCACCGGATGGTGACCTTCCGAATCACAATACAGTGGTGCAAAGTCGGTAATCGTGGTCGGTGAAATCACCACGCCACCCGCGTGCTTACCGGCGTTTCGGGTTACCCCTTCCAGCACCCGGCACATATCAATCAGTTCTTTGACTTCTTCGTCCGACTCATAGACTTCTCCGAGCTGTGGTTCGGCATCAAAAGCCTTCGCCAGCGTCATACCCGGTTCAGCCGGCACCAGTTTGGAAATCCGGTCGACAAAACCATACGGATGACCCAGCACCCGGCCCACGTCACGAATCACAGCTTTCGCAGCCATGGTTCCGAAGGTAATGATCTGAGAGACCGCATCCCGGCCATACATTTCGGCCACGTGATCAATCACCTGATCCCGCTTGTCCATACAGAAATCGATATCGAAGTCGGGCATGGACACCCGTTCCGGGTTCAGGAATCGTTCGAACAGCAGGTCAAATGCCAGCGGGTCCAGATCGGTGATATCCAGTGCATAGGCCACCAGTGAGCCAGCACCCGACCCCCGTCCCGGCCCCACCGGCACGCCGTTCTCTTTCGACCACTGGATAAATTCCATCACGATCAGGAAGTAACCGGGGAACCCCATCTGGTTGATCACTTCCAGTTCAATGTCCAGACGCTCGTCGTACTCAGGGCGGCGCTGCTGACGGACTTCTTCATCCGGGAACAGAAATTCAAGACGTCGCTCCAAACCTTCCTTGGATTTCAGAACCAGGAAGTCTTCCGTCGTCATATCTCCGGTCGGGAAGTTTGGCAGGAAGTATTCACCGAGACGTACTGTCACATTACAGCGCTTGGCAATCTCAACGGAGTTTTCGAGTGCTTCCGGGATGTCGGCAAAAAGCGCGCACATCTCTTCTTCACTGCGCAGATATTGCTGAGCACTGTAGTTTTTCGGGCGGCGGGGATCGACCAGCGTAAAACCGTCATGGATACAGACCCGGATTTCATGGGCGTCAAACTGCTCCGGACTGATAAAGCGCACATCATTGGTAGCCACCACAGGCAACTCCGCCTCTGCGGCCAGCTCAACTGCAAAATGCAGATAAGCTTCCTCATCCGGACGGCCAGTTCGCACCAGCTCCAGATAATAACAATCGGGAAAATGGGTTTTGTAGAAAGTGACACAGCGTTCAACAGCAGCTTTATTGCCTTTGAGCAACGCCTGACCGAGATCACCGCCCTTCCCACCAGACAACAGGATCAGTCCTTGCTTGTGCTCAATCAGCCAGTCACGGTCAATCACCGGCATATGCTGAACATGACCACGCTGATAAGCCTTCGAAATCAGCAGGGTCAGGTTTTTATACCCATCATTATCAGCAGCAAGAATGGTCAGATCCGTCAGATCATCGCCATTTTCATCGCAACGCACTTTAAAATCAGCACCGATGATCGGCTTGATTCCGGCACCGTGCGCCGCAAAGTAGAACTTCACCAGACCACAAAGGTTCGTGAAATCTGTCAGGGCCATTGCTGGCATCCCCAACTCGGCGACTTTTTTGACCAGTGGCGGGACCTTACTCAGGCCATCGACCATTGAAAAGTCACTGTGGATGCGCAGGTGTATAAAGCGTGGTTCTGCCATGATGATGTCGTCAATTCAGCCGTTAAGACACAAACAGAGGTTGAGTCTAA
Organism: Photobacterium galatheae; assembly: GCF_000695255.1. Classification (GTDB taxonomy): domain Bacteria; phylum Pseudomonadota; class Gammaproteobacteria; order Enterobacterales; family Vibrionaceae; genus Photobacterium; species Photobacterium galatheae. The sequence continues at coordinate 23,794 of NZ_JMIB01000037.1, forward strand.
AATGATTTCCCGGCAACGCAAGTACCGGGAAACTGTTACTTCAAATTTTGTGCAATTCGCTCTCGAACTGGCTTAAAACTTTTCCGGTGCTCATCAATCGCACCGAATTCTTCCAGTGCTGCAAAATGCGCTTTGGTCGGATAGCCTTTATGCTGTGCAAACCCATAAGCAGGAAAACGGGCATCCAGCTCAACCATTTCCTGATCTCGGGTCACTTTTGCCAAAATCGACGCGGCGCTGATTTCGGCCACTCGCAAATCGCCTTTCACCACCGCCTGAGCCGGCATCGGCAACTGAGGCACCCGATTGCCATCGATCAACACAAAATCGGGCTGAACGGAGAGTCCTGCAACCGCACGCTGCATGGCAACCATAGTCGCCTGTAAAATATTCAGCTCATCAATTTCAGCCGGCTCGCAGCGGCCCAGTGACCAACTCAAGGCTTTTTCTTTGATTTCATCAAACAAAGCCAGGCGCTTTTTCTCGCTGAGCTTCTTAGAATCCGTTAATCCTTCAATCGGATTGGCCGGATCCAGAATCACTGCTGCGGTGACTACCGCGCCCACTAATGGGCCTCGGCCGACTTCATCGACCCCGGCAATCAATTGAGCATCCGGGTAAACAAAAGGTTCGTATTGCATGATTGGTTCACTCTGGCCGGAATACAGACAACTCCGGCCGTGATTTAACTTATTTTCCGATTAGCGTCAGCACCGCATTGGCGGCCTGCTTATCGGCGTCACAACGGATCAACTGATGCAGACGGGTAAATTCAGCCATCAGCGCGGTGTTCTCAGAAGCCAGACTTTGCTCAACCGCAGCAGCCAGCTTTTCCGGAACACAGTCTTCCTGCAGGAGTTCAGGCACCAGTTCGCGATCCGCCAGAATATTCGGTAAAGAAACATACTTGGTTTTCAGCATCCGCTTAGCAAGCCAGGCCGTCAGGGGCTTCACTTTATAGCCAACCACCATTGGACGCTTCACCAGCATACATTCGAGCGCAACCGTGCCCGAAGCCAGCAATACCGTATCCGAAGCGGTCATCACATCCCGTGCGGTATCATCCACCAGCACAAAATCCAGCTCAGGTGCCGTGGCTTTCCAGGCCTGCTCAAACTGTTCGCGACGCTTCTGATTGACCAGTGCCACGACAAATCCCAGCTCTGGATACTTCGCCTTTAAAATCTGGCAGGTCTGAATAAAAGGCTCAGCCAATAAGCTCATCTCGCCGCCCCGGCTGCCAGGCAACACGGCCAACCAGCGTTTTTCAGGGTCCAGCCCCAGCTTTTGTTGTGCAGCAACTTTGTCGGTTTCCAGCGGGATCGCATCCGCCATCGTATGGCCGATAAACTCACAAGGCACGTTAAATTGATCGTAAAACGCTTTTTCAAACGGCAGAAAAGCCAGCACCAGGTGCGTTGCCGCTTCAATCTTAAAAATACGCTTTTGCCGCCAGGCCCACACAGACGGACTGACGTAATGGACCGTTTTGATACCCTGCTGCTTGAGATCTTTTTCAAGACGCAGGTTAAAATCTGGCGCATCAATCCCCACGAAAACATCCGGCGGATTGTCGGTGAAGTATTTCACCAGCTCGGCTTTGACATGAAACAGGCGAGGTAATCGACCAATCACTTCGACGATCCCCATAACGGCCAGTTCTTCCATGTCGAACAATGCTTCACAGCCTAACGCCTGCATACGCGGCCCCGCGACACCGACAAATTCAGCATCCGGATAGCGCGCTCTGACCGCCTCGATAAAGCCGGCCCCTAAAATATCGCCGGAGATCTCCCCGGCGACTATTCCTATGCGAAGTGGTTTCGTCATATCAGCGAATAATTCCGCGTGTGGTGTGATTCAGCATGTCGAGGAACAAGCCAACCGATGGCCAGTCTTTCGCCATTTCTTCCAGTACGGGTTTCACTTCAGCCTGAGTTTTACCCGAGCGGTAAATCTCTTTATAAGCACGACGAAGCGCATGCAGTTCCGGCTTTTCAAAACCATTGCGCTGCAAGCCGACAATATTCAGGCCAAACGGCGTGGCGTGGTTCCCCTGCGCCAGCACGTAAGGTGGAACATCCTGCACCACGGCAGAACAGCCACCGACATAGCTGTAAGCACCCACTGTACAGAATGGGTGAATGGCCGACAATGCCATCACGCCCGCGTGATCGCCGACAGTCACGTGACCACCCAAAATTGAGTTGTTGCCAATGTGGGTGTGGTCACCGATCACGACGTCGTGTGCAACATGTGCATTCACACACAGCAGGTTATCGTTGCCGACAATGGTCACACCTTTGTCCTGCACCGTCCCCCGATGGATTTGCACACTTTCGCGAATCACGTTGCGGTCGCCGATTTCCACACGGGTCGGCTCACCGTTGTATTTCTTGTCCTGACACTCTTCACCAATGATGGCATAAGGAAAAATTCGGTTATCCTTGCCGATGGTCGTCGGGCCTTTAATCACAACATGCGACATAATTTCGTTGCCGTCGCCGATTTCTACATCTTTCGCGATGTAAGTAAATGGGCCTACGGTGACGTTGGCACCGATTTTCACACCATCTTCGATCACCGCCGATGGATGGATCTGTGCTGTTTCGTGAATCATGAAAACTCTCGTCTTGCGCATTTCAGCTCAGCAGAACAAACGACATCGCCGTCTACTTTCGCCACACCATTAAACATAGCGATGCCACGGCGTTCTTTCAGGAATTCGACTTCAATGACCAATTGATCGCCAGGGCCAACCGGTTTACGGAATTTGGCATTGTCGATACTGGCAAAGTAGTACAGTTCGTTTTCAGCAGGTGCACCGAACGTTTTAAACGCCAGCAGACCGGTTGCCTGCGCCATCGCTTCCAGAATCAGTACGCCCGGAAATACCGGCATTTTCGGAAAGTGGCCGGTAAATTGCGGCTCATTCACAGACACATTTTTAATTGCCGTCAGGGTCTTGCCTTCTTCATAGTTCACCACTTTGTCAACCATCAGGAATGGGTAACGGTGTGGAAGAAGTGCTTGGATTTCGGTGATATTCAGCGTTTTGTTCTCGCTAGTCAAAACTGCATTCCTGTCTAAAAAAGTGAATCAGGCGCCGGATAAAATATAAAACGGCCTACGTAACACAATGACGCAGGCCTGGCTCACGGCGCAGAAATAAAAATAAATTACTGAGCGTCTTTTTCGAGTTTTTTCTCTAAAGATTTCAGACGCTTATTCATTTCTTCAATTTTCAGAACCCGTGCCGCAGTTTTGCGCCACTCCCGGTTCGTCTGAAGCGGAATCCCTGATGAATAAACACCTGGCTCAGTAATAGGTCGCATCACCATGGCCATGCCTGTGACGGTCACACCATCGGTAATTTCCATGTGGCCATTAAATACGCTGGCACCACCAATAAAGCAGTGTTTACCCACTTTCAGGCTGCCTGCCATCACCGTTGCGCCAGCAACAGCGGTATTTTCACCAATTGAAACGTTATGGGCAATCTGGCACTGGTTATCAATAATCACACCATCTGCAATGAGGGTATCTTCCAGCGCACCGCGATCAATCGTGGTACACGCACCGATCTCAACCCGGTCGCCAATTCGCACAGAACCCAACTGAGGAATTTTTTCCCAGCGGCCTTTATCATTCGCATAGCCAAAGCCATCCGAGCCAATCACTGCACCCGACTGCACCAGGCAATGGTCACCCATCACTACATTATGGTAGATGCTGACGTTCGCCCACAGTTTTGTCCCCTGACCAATTCGGGCATTTTTGCCGACAAAACAGCCAGGGCCGATCTGAACGTGATCACCCAGCACCACGCCGGATTCAATCACAGCGTTATGACCGACAGCAACGCCTTCACCCAGCACGGCATCTGGTGCGATATAGGCTGAAGGGGCAATGTCAGTCGCGCTGGCCGGTGTGCTGTCCAGCATTTGCGCTACTTTGGCATACGCCAGATAAGGGTCTTTGACAATCAAGGCGTTACCGTTGAAAAATTCAGCGTCAACGTCTTTTAAAATAACTGCAGTTGCCGAACATTCGTTCAGATGCTGGCGATATTTACTGCTGGAAAGGAAAGTGATCTGGCCGGGACCGGCCTGACCCAGTCCTGCGATTGCTGTGACTTCGGCAGCCGCGTCACCACGCAGCTCCGCACCTAATTTCTCTGCTAATGCAGCAAGCGTCAATGCAGCCATTGGTTACCTTAATAATTCATCGTTTTTATAGCACTGCGCATTATTATCTGTGGTCGGCAATACAATGCAAAGGATAAGCGCAGGAACGTCTACAATTTGAACAATGTTCACATAATACTGTCATTTTTCGTTACGGCAGACCCTACCAGCTAACGCGCCAGCAAGCCCTGAGCCTGCTGGCGCACCGATACACAACTACCGAAGAAACGATCGCTTATTTCACCGCCGACAATACTTTTGCAGACAGATCATCTTTCGGGTTTGCAAACAGGACAGCCTGACCGTCGACAACCATGTCGTATCCTTCACGTTTGGCCACTTCCTGAATGGCTGTACGCAACTTCATCGCCAGCTTCTGTTGTTCTTCAGCACCACGACGCGCCTGATCTTCCTGCAGAGCCCGCGCTTTTTGCTTAAACTGCCCGTCCAGCGATTGCAGTTCTGTCTGCAGCTTAGACTTGTCATTAGCACTCATCAACTGACCATCACGTTTCAGTTTATCCAGCTTGGTTTTGATGTTGGTTTCCAGTGTGCGCAGTTCAGTCACCCGCCCCTGAAATTCGTTACGCAGTTTATCTTTCACGTTGTAACGCTGGACCAGTTGTGCCATAGCCTGATTCGTGGCGACATAACCCACCTTCTCTGCGGCAACCGCAGCTTGGGCATACATTGAAGATGACAAGACGGCCAGGCTGAGTCCGGCTGCTTTAATCCACTGTTTCAAAGGCTCTCTCCTTAAAGGGTTAGAATGTGCGTCCAATGGTGAAGGTGAAGAATTCCTCATCATCGCCATCGTATTTCTTAATTGGTCTCGCGACGGAGAAGACCAGAGGTCCCATCGGCGACATCCATTGCAGTGCTGCGCCATATGAGGCACGGATCAGGAATGGATCTGAATAGTCATACAGATAAGCTCCATCCTCACCAGTTAAGTCATATTCGGTGTCCCAGACGTTACCGGCATCCACGAATAAACTAGTCCGGATCTGATTCCTGACTTCATCTGACGCAAAAGGTGTCGGAACAATCAGCTCCACACTCGCCAGAGCCACGGCATTACCACCTGCGGCATCATCCGACCCCGTCGCACAGTTGTTGTTTCCGCTGATACTGCCGCCGGTGTCACAACCGCCTACATACACCGCTTTCGGGCCGACAGTATTGGAGCGGAAACCACGCAGGGTTGAGAAACCACCCGCGTAGAAGTTTTCATAAAACGGTAGCAACTGATCGCTGCCATTTTCTGTGGTGCCGTAACCATTACCATAGCCCAGGCGGCCGCGAAGCAACAAGGTAAAGTCCTGTTTCTCAGTCAGCGGGTAATATTGACGAACATCATACTGCGCCTTGAAATACTGAGCATCAGAGCCCGGGACTGTCATCCGGAAAGTCGCACGCTGATGGTTACCGGCCGTTGGGAAGAAACCACGGTTGAGGTTGTTCCGGGTCCAGGAAACAGACCAGTCAAAATCATCCAGCTCAATCGAGGTATTGGCTTGATCGAAGTCGTGAATCCGCTTGAATTTTTCGATCTGATAATACTCTTCAGTATTAGAGATCTTGTTATGGTCGTAGCCAACGCCAAATTCAAAGAAGTTCAGCTCATCATACGGGAAACCCCAGGTCAGGCTGGCACCATAACTTTGGTTGGTATAGTCCGAAATGTTGGCATCAGACGCTTCAAACTCGTTGTAATAAATCTTACCGCCCAGGCTGATCCCATCCAGCGTGAAGTATGGATCCCGATACTCCATGCTGACGTTCTTCTGATAGTCGTTCATCATCGCACTGATGCCGAAACGATTTCCCGTCCCCAGAAAGTTATCCTGCTGGATCCCGGCCTGGAAAGACACACCAGATTCCGTACCATAGCCAATACCAAAGTTGATGTTACCGGCATTGGCTTCTTTCACTTTGTAATTCACATCAACCTGATCGTCCGTGCCTGGAACCCGCACCGTCTGAACATCCACGTTTTCAAAGAAACCCGTCCGACTCAAACGCTCCTTTCCGCGTTCAACAGACTTGGAGTTCAGCCAACTGCCTTCCATTTGACGCATTTCACGGCGCAGAACTTCGTCTTTGGTTGAGGTATTGCCGGTGAAAGAGATGTTGCGAACATAGATTCGTTTGCCAGGCTCAACATTGACTAAGAGCGATACCTGCTGATTTTCATCGTCAAATTCAGGAATCGTCTTCACCTGTGGATAGGCATAGCCTAATTCACCCAAACGGCGTTTAATCGATTCTTCCAGTGCCGTTACTTTGGCACCGTTATAAATATCACCGTCTTTGAAAGTCACCAAGCCAGCCAACTCGCCCGGTTCGCCAACCAGATTTCCGCGGAATTTCACGCCCTTCACTTTATATTGCTGACCTTCATCAATATTCAGTGTGATATAGACGCCCTTCTTATCCGGCGAAATAGAAACATGGGTCGATTGCAGCTTGTATTTCAGATAACCGTTGTTCAGGTACTGTGAGCGCAGCGTCTCCAGATCACCGGCCAGAACTTGCTTCTGATACTTTTCATCCGCCAGAAAGTTCCACCAGGGAACATCCGCCTGAAGGTTAAATTTGTCACGCAGTTCTTCGTCCGAGAAAACACGGTTTCCGATGAAGTTAATTTGCTGAATTTTGGCAGAAACACCTTCAGTAAACACAAATTTCAGATCGGCACGGTTCCGTGGCAACGGCGTTACGACCGCTTTCACGCTGGCATTATATTTCCCTACGCTGTAGTAGAAATCTTCCAGCCCCTTTTCAATTTTGCTCAGGGTTGTCCGATCCAGCGCTTCACCAACCCGGATTTTCGAAGCATTCAGGTTTTCCTGAAGCTGTTCATCCTTGATCGCCTTATTGCCCGAGAATGTAATACTGGCAATGGTCGGACGTTCGACAACTTTCACGACCAAGGCATTGTTATCCCGGTAGACCTGGATATCCTCAAAGTTACCCGAGGCAAAAAGTGCCTGAATCATATCCGCGACATCACGCTCGTCTACCGTGTCGCCGACTCTGACCGGCGTCTTCAGCAACGCAGCCCCCAGAGCCACGCGCTGTAACCCCTCAAAGCGGATATCGCCCACCACAAATTCTTCCGCATGTGCCACACTGCTTCCAAGCAAGAGGGACGCGACTAACAGTTTCTTCATCGCCATTACTGTTCTGATTATTCCTTGCTAAAAACGCACTTATTAAAGGCGTGTAAAGTCATTGATGAGCGCCACAGCCATCAAAACGACCAAAATCGCTGAGCCAAGCCGGTATCCAATCTCCTGAATACGCTCTGAAACCGGGCGCCGCGTCACAGCTTCAATGGCAAAAAAGAGCAGATGACCGCCATCCAGGACCGGCAGAGGCAATAGATTCACAATACCCAGGTTGACACTGATTAAGGCCAGAAACCCTAAAAAGTACACAATGCCATAGTCGGCCGTTGCTCCAGCGCCTTTGGCGATAGAAATTGGGCCACTCAAATTTTTCAGTGCAACGTCACCCGTCACGAGTTTCGCGACCATATCAAAGGTGAGCGTCACCAACTGCCAGGTTTTCTCCGTTGCCGCACCGACCGCATCCAGTGGTCCATACTTTAACTGAAAACGTTGCTCCGCTGGCCAAGCCTCAACGACTGGTGCAAAACCGGCATAACCAACCAGCTCTCCGCTGGATAGCTCTTTCGTCCGCGGCGTCAGTGGCGCATGAATGAGCGCACCATCACGCCGAAGCTGAACATCCAGGACCACTTCCGGGTTGGAACGGATTGCATCAACGACTTGATTCCAGTCCGTTATTGGCTGTTGATTGATCGCAACAATCACATCACCAACCTGAAAACCAGCTTGCTGCGCCGCACCTTGCTCAACCAGTTGACCAATTTCCAGTGTAATCGGTGGTGAATAAGGTGTGATCCCCAGCGTTGCCAGGATCATTTCCTTCTCCGGATCAAAAGACCAGGTTCTCAGATCCAAGCGAAGGGTTTTTTCATAATTTTCATCTGCTGGGACGACAGTCAGAGTCATCTCATCGTCACCAATATGACTAATCATTGCCATATTGACCGATTCCCAGTTCGAAGTTTGGATACCGGAAACAGACTTAAGTTCCATTCCGCCGGTGATCCCCGCTTGAGCAGCAATCGACTGCGGGGCGACCTCACCAATCACGGGCTTCACGGCTGGCACACCGATCAGATACACCACCCAGTAAGCAAAAATGGCAAACACAAAATTTGCTAGCGGGCCGGCAGCCACAATGGCACTGCGCTGCCAGAGCGCTTTATTGTTGAAAGCTTGGTGACGACGCTCTTCAGGAACAGCTTCAACCCGCTCGTCGAGCATTTTGACGTAGCCCCCAAGCGGAATCATCGCCAGTGTGAATTCTGTGCCCTGCTTATCGACACGTCGCCATAACGCCTTACCGAATCCAATCGAAAAACGTTCAACGTACACACCGCAACGACGTGCAACCCAGAAATGTCCGTACTCATGTACAGCAATCAGAATGCCTAACGCAACGAGGAAAGCGCCCAAGTTCCACAAAATACCTATCATTTCGTCACCTTCTGAATCACTTGCTGTGCAAGTCGTCGAGCTGTTGCATCCAGAGCTAAAACACAGTCCAGACTGCGCGGCTCAGACAAATCGGCCAGCGTCAGAACTTGCTGATTGACACGCGCAATATCTGTAAAGCGCATCTCGCCGGCAAGAAAAGCTGCCACGGCGACTTCATTGGCGGCGTTCAGTGTGGTTGTCGCAGCCTGGCCACTGTAACACGCATCAATTGCCAGTTGCAGACAAGGGTAACGCGACATATCTGGTGCCATAAACGTAAACTCGCCGATTTTCGTAAAGTCGAGAGGCTTCACCCCAGCTTCAACCCTTTCCGGATAAGCCATCGCAAATGCAATCGGCGTCTGCATGTCCGGCAAACCCAATTGCGCCAGAACCGAGCCGTCTCTGTACTGCACCATCGAGTGGATCACCGACTGTGGGTGGATCAGAACCTCCAGTTGTTCTCTTGATGCATTAAACAACCAGCGCGCTTCAATATACTCCAGCCCTTTATTCATCATAGTGGCCGAATCCACAGAAATCTTCGGCCCCATCGACCAGTTCGGATGGGCAATCGCCATTTCTGGCGTCACAGCATCCAGCTCACTCACATCCGTATACCGGAAAGGGCCGCCAGAACCGGTCAGCAAAATTTTGCTAATCCCGGATTCAGCAAGATCACATCGCCCCGGATTCCGTTGTACTTCTACTGGTAGACACTGAAAAATAGCATTATGTTCACTATCAATGGGTAATAATTCTGCGCCGTATTTCGTGACCGCATCAATGAACATCTGCCCGGACATAACGAGCGCTTCTTTGTTTGCAAGCAGAATGCGTTTCCCGGCTTTTACCGCAGCCATGGTTGGCAGCAAACCAGCCGCACCAACAATCGCCGCCATCACGGTATCAACCTCATCCAAGGCCGCGATTTCACACATGCCGGCCTCGCCGGAGAGCACCTGAGTTTGAAGCCCCTGCGCAGACAGTTGCCGGGCCAGGTCTTGGGCAGCCTGCTCACAAGCCATCGCTGCATACTTCGGTCGCCACTGGCAACAGAGTTCAAACATTTTTTGGCTGTCTGTTCCGGCAGCCAATGCAACCACGTCAAAAAGGTCTGGGTTCACAGCCGCGACGCCCAGAGTACTCGTACCAATCGAACCGGTTGCTCCAAGAATGGTTAACTTACGCATATCTTCACTACTTTATGAATACAGACGACAATAGCCGATATGCCACCGACCCACGCACACGCCCTTCTCCTGGCGCTAAAATCAAATCGGGGGAAGTGGTTACCCGCTTCCCCCGAATCAGGCATTAAATCAGCCAGAGATAGAGCAATGCAAACACAGGCAGTGCTGCTGTCAGACTATCTATTCGGTCAAGGATACCACCATGTCCTGGTAAGATCTGTCCGCTATCTTTAATTCCCGACACACGTTTGAGCATACTTTCGACCAGATCGCCAAAAACCGAAGCAATCACGGTGAGCACCACAGTCGCCAGCAGAGCGCCGCTGTGGCTAAACGGAATACCAAAGAGTGCTGCTGCACCCCAGGCGACAACCACAGCCAGGGCAACACCGCCCGCCAGACCTTCCAAGGTTTTATTAGGACTGACCTTCGGTGCCATTTTATGACGACCAAAACGTTTACCGGCAAAGTAAGCGCCACTATCAGCAGCCCAGACCAGCAAACAAACCAGCATCACCAACTTGGCACCGTAGAAAGGAGACTCTGCATAATTGACCGCACGAAGCATCACCACGCCCCAAAAGAAAGGAATGAGCGTCAGCAGGCCAAAGCAGTATCGCAGCAAAGTTGAACGGGTCCAGAAGCCGGATTTATCCGGATAAGTGACCACCAGCAGGCAGGCGAACAGCCACCAGGCGCCACCCAAAGCCAGCATCGTGTGATGGGCGGTGTGCAATTCTCCCAAAGCGATTGCATCCGTCGGGAGAACCAGAAAAGATGACAGCAGTACCAGCACAGGCGGCACCATCGCCAACAGACGAGAACGGGTATTTACAAACTGGGTCCATTCCCAGAAACCAGCCAGGGTAATTCCAGCCAGTGCAAACATGAATCCCGAAAAAGGGAGCAGAAAGATTCCGGCAATCACAACAGGTGCCAGAACCAGTGCAGTCAAAATTCGTTGCTTAAGCAAGCTTGTTCCTCTCGTTATAATTTATCTTTGTCGCTTCTTAGCAATATCTTGCTCGGTCGCAATGCAACAAGCCACGTGCTTGTTACCAGAATGGCAGCGGGATTCCAGTTTCCACTGCCACTGGCGTTGCTACTGGTTATTTCGTAGCTAGTAGCATTTTTATTTGTTCACCCGTACAGCCAAAGCGACGTTCCCGGTTCATAAACCAGGCAATGGCATCGGAGAAAGTATCTTCATCAAAATCTGGCCAGAACTGTGGGGTGAAGTACAGTTCAGCATAGGCTGTCTGCCAGAGCATAAAGTTGCTAATCCGGCATTCACCACTGGTGCGGATCAGCAAATCAACATCCGGGAGACCCTGGGTTGTCAATCGCTCCGCCAGCATGGCTTCGGTAATATCTTCTGGGGCTAACCCTTGCTCAGCAACCTCACGCGCCAGCGCTTGGGTTGCCTGAATGATATCCCATTGTCCGCCATAATTCGCAGCCACGTTCAGAACCATGCCGGTATTGCTTGCCGTCAGTGTTTCTGCCGCTGCAATTTTGTCTTGCAGACGCTGACTGAAACGGCTGGTATCGCCAATAATTTTCAGGCGAATGTTATTTTTGTGCAGGCGTTTCACTTCACGACCTAAGACGGTCAGGAACAGCTCCATGAGCAGAGAAACTTCATCTTCCGGGCGACGCCAGTTTTCACTACTGAATGCAAACAATGTAACAACCTGAATTCCCAGGCGGCTCGCAACAGAGACAGTTTTTCGTACGGCTTCCACACCGGCTTTATGGCCAAACACTCGCGCTTTGCCCTTCGCTTTTGCCCAGCGACCGTTCCCATCCATAATGATGGCAACGTGCTTCGGCAGCTTTTGAGCATACCATTCAGTGTTGGTTGTAGGCTCTGCCATACATTTTCCTCAACAAAAAAGCGCCGTGCTGCACGCACAGCGCTTCAGAGCTTATCAAGCTAAAGTCGAACCGAAGTCAGGTCGCCCTTAAACTTCCATCAACTCTTTTTCTTTCGCTTCTAAAATAGCATCGATTTTCTTCACTGCAGCATCAGTCAGCTTCTGGATATCATCCTGAGCACGACGATCGTCGTCTTCAGAGATTTCTTTATCTTTCAGCAGCGCTTTCACATCTGCATTCGCATCACGGCGGATATTGCGCACAGCCACACGGCCTTGCTCTGCTTCTGCACGAACGACCTTCACCAGATCTTTACGACGCTCTTCCGTCAGTGGTGGCAGCGGTACACGAATCACGGTGCCAGCTGATGACGGGTTCAGACCCAGATCAGACATCATGATGGCTTTTTCAATTTTAGGCGTCAGCTCTTTGTCAAAAACAGTAATCGCCAGGGTACGCGCATCTTCAGCGATGACGTTTGCAACTTGACGCAACGGCGTATTAGAGCCGTAGTATTCAACCTGGATGCCATCCAGCAAACTTGGGTGTGCACGACCAGTACGCACTTTTGCCAGTTGAGTTTTCAGTGCTTCAACACTTTTTTCCATACGCGTTTGCGCATCAGTTTTAATTTCGTTAATCACGTTTGTACCCTTGAATAGTCGGTCTCAGTGAGGGAGGCAGTCCCTCACCCTATCAATATCTTGCGTCCTTAGTCGCCATTGGCGATCAAGGTACCTTCAGCTTCACCCATCACCACTTTGCGCAGCGCTCCCGGCTTATTCATGTTAAATACACGAATTGGCATACCGTGATCACGTGCCAGTGTGAATGCTGCGAGATCCATGACTTTCAGTTCTTTTTCCAGAACGTCCTGATAACCTAGCTTATCATATAGAACTGCTTCTGGGTTTTTAACTGGATCTTCGCTGTAAACACCATCGACTTTTGTGGCTTTGAGCACAACATCAGCTTCAATTTCAATACCACGCAGACACGCAGCGGAATCTGTTGTAAAGAAAGGGTTCCCTGTACCGGCAGAGAAAATAACGACGCGGCCCTGGCGAAGCTGACTGATTGCTTCCGCCCAATTATAGCTGTCACACACACCATTCAGCGGAATGGCTGACATTACTTTCGCGTTCACATAGGCACGGTGCAGTGCGTCGCGCATGGCCAGGCCATTCATCACGGTTGCCAGCATACCCATGTGATCGCCCACAACTCGGTTCATACCCGCAGCAGCCAGACCTGCACCACGGAACAGGTTACCACCACCGATAACCAGACCCACTTGTACGCCCAGTTCTACCAGTTCTTTGATTTCCTGAGCCATACGGTCCAGAACATGTGCATCAATACCAAAACCTTCGTCGCCCTGCAGCGCTTCACCGCTCAGTTTCAGCAGGATCCGTTGATAAGTCGGTTTAGGATTTGTGGTCATTTATTGTACCTTCCAGGCTTACTATAGAGATATGGAGTTGTAAAAAGACCGTAGCCTTGGCCACGGTCTTCGAATGAGCAATTCGCGAAGGATTAACCTTTCTGCGCCAGAGCTACTTCTTCTGCAAAGCTCAGGCCTTCGGCTTTCTCGATACCTTCACCAACTTCCAGGCGGATGAAGTTAGAAACAGAAGCACCGCTTTCTTTCAGAACGTCACCAACAGATTTCTTAGGTTCCATGATGAAAGGCTGGCCAGTCAGAGACACTTCGCCAGTGAACTTCTTCATGCGGCCTTCAACCATCTTCTCAGCGATTTCTTGAGGCTTGCCTTCGTTCATGGCGATTTCAACCTGAACTGCACGCTCTTTTGCAACAACGTCTGCTGGTACATCTTCTGGGTTCACGTACTCAGGACGAGAAGCAGCAACGTGCATTGCAATGTGCTTCAGCGTTTCGTCTTCGCCGTTACCTGCAACAACAACACCGATGCGGTCGCCGTGACGGTAAGAAGCAACTTTCTCGCCTTCAATGTAAGCAACACGGCGGATAGAGATGTTCTCGCCGATTTTCGCAACCAGTGCAACACGCTTCTCTTCGAATTGTGCTTGCAGTGCTTCAACGTTAGCTTTGCTTGCCAGTGCAGCTTCAGCAACTTCGTTTGCGAAGCCCAGGAAGTTGCCGTCTTTCGCAACGAAGTCAGTCTGGCAGTTTACTTCTACCAGTGCAGCAACACCGCCTTCGGTCTTGATGATGATAGAACCTTCAGCAGCGATGTTACCTGCTTTCTTAGCCGCTTTAGCAGCACCGCTCTTACGCATGTTCTCGATGGCCAGCTCGATGTCTGCATTGGCTTCAACCAGAGCTTTTTTACATTCCATCATGCCTGCGCCAGTACGCTCACGCAGTTCTTTAACCAGGGCAGCTGTAACTGTTGCCATTGTTATATCCTCAGTTTTTAAATCTTGGTGTAAAAATCAGGGGCCTGTGAGGGGCCCCTGTTAACCATACTTAGTTTACACAAGGTAACTTAAGATGCTCAAAGGAGCGACTGATTACTCAGCTTCTACGAAACCGTCTTGCTCAGCCTGGGCAACGATGTCCTGGTTACGAGCTTCAGTAACGGTTGTCGCTACAGCGCCTGTGTACAGCTGGATAGCACGGATTGCGTCATCGTTACCTGGGATAACGTAATCTACGCCGTCTGGGTTAGAGTTCGTATCTACGATAGAGAATACTGGGATACCCAGGTTGTTCGCTTCTTTGATAGCGATGTGCTCGTGATCAGCATCGATAACGAACATTGCGTCAGGCAGACCGCCCATGTTCTTGATACCGCCCAGAGATTTCTCCAGTTTTTCCATTTCACGAGTACGCATCAGCGCTTCTTTCTTAGTCAGCTTGTCGAAAGTACCGTCAGTAGACTGAGTCTCCAGGTCTTTCAGACGCTTGATTGACTGGCGAACAGTTTTCCAGTTAGTCAGCATACCGCCCAACCAACGGTTGTTCACATAGTACTGGTCACAGCTGATTGCAGCTTCTTTGATAGATTCGCTGGCTGCACGCTTAGTACCAACGAACAGGATTTTACCCTTGCGAGCAGCGATCTTGTTGATCTCAGCCAGCGCGTCGTTGAACATTGGTACAGTTTTCTCAAGGTTGATGATGTGCACACGGTTACGAGCACCGAAGATGAATGGCTTCATCTTAGGGTTCCAGTAACGAGTTTGGTGACCAAAGTGAACACCAGCCTTCAGCATGTCGCGCATTGATACAGTTGCCATTGAATATTCCTCAATTGGGGTTAGGCGTCCACATATCCCATGCTACCGACCCTTGGCTGACTTATCAGCCGACTTATCGCTTAGCAATAAACCTTGGGCACCCCGGAGCACGTGTCGATATGTGTGAGTGATTAATAAAATAATGTTTTTGTAATCTGACCTACCGGGTTAATTTTCATCAACGCACAATCTGGCAAATTACGGCGCGCTTTATACCATATTTTTGCCGTGAAAATCCAGTCCAAATCTCCCCCGCATCCGCAAAGCCAGTTTCCATCTGGTGCATGCGCTGATACCATAATTAAGTATAGAGACTGATAGGGTAGAGAAGTTCGTATGAGCATTAAGATCAAGACGGCTGAAGAAATCGAAAAGATGCGCATCGCTGGCCAATTGGCTGCAGACGTGCTGGAAATGATTGAGCCGTATGTCAAACCTGGCGTATCCACTGAAGAACTGGACCGGATTTGCCATCAATACATCACGGAAACCCAGGATGCTGTCCCGGCTCCGCTGAACTACCACGGTTTCCCGAAATCCATCTGCACCTCCATCAACCACGTGGTCTGCCATGGTATTCCAAGTGAGCAGGATGTACTGAAAGACGGTGATATCATCAACATCGACATTACGGTGATCAAAGATGGTTACCACGGCGATACCTCGAAGATGTTTGAAGTGGGTGAAGTCTCACTGGAAGACAAGCGCCTGTGCCGTGTTGCACAGGAAAGCCTGTACCAGGCCATCAAAAAAGTGAAGCCCGGTACAAAACTGGGCGAAATTGGCACAACGATTCAGAAATTCGTGAAGAACGGTAACAGCCGTTTCACGATTGTTCGCGACTACTGTGGTCACGGCATTGGTGATGAGTTCCACGAAGAACCACAAGTGGTTCATTACAAGAACAACGACCGCACCCTCCTGAAAGCCGGCATGTGTTTCACCATCGAGCCAATGATCAACGCCGGTAAGTTCGGTTGTATCCTGGATGATGACGATGGCTGGACGGTTTACACCGTGGACGGCAAGAAATCAGCGCAGTGGGAGCACACCCTGCTGGTCACCGAGACCGGTTGTGAAATTCTGACCCTGCGGAAAGAAGAATCACTGCCACGTGTGATGAAAAACGCCTGACAAAAACCAGTCGTCATCGACTGATATAAAGACACCAAAGCCAGCATTCTGCTGGCTTTTTTGTTCCCCCGTTTCAGGCTAGAGTAAAGGAAAGTACAACTGGGCATGGACCGCAATGACACAGACTCAATCTGATACCCCGCTCAACGGGGACAACATTCATCCGTTACGTGATGCGCTGAAGCAGGAACTGGAACAATTCAACGCGCAACAGCAATTACTGTTTGCCCAGCACGTGCCGGTCACCGAACTGGTCGAGGCCCGTGCAGCATGTATTGACGGTCTGCTCCGTCATCTCTGGCCGATCTTCGGGCTGGATCAACGGGATGACCTGTCTCTGGTTGCGGTGGGCGGCTATGGCCGGGGGGAACTGCATCCACTGTCCGATGTCGATATTCTCCTGCTGAGCAGCTCACCACTGGATACCCATACCGGGAAACAAATCAGTGAATTTCTGACGCTCTTGTGGGATCTCAAGCTGGAAGTCGGCCACAGCGTCCGTACCATTGAAGAATGCATCAATATAGGTCTGGAAGATCTGACAGTGGCCACCAACCTGCAGGAAGCCCGCCTGTTATGTGGCAGTGAAGACAGCTTTCAGCAACTTCAGGAGCAGATCAACTCAGGTAAATTCTGGCCCAGCGAAGCCTTTTACCGTGCCAAAGTGGAAGAACAACGGGTACGACATGCCCGCTACCACGACACCACTTACAATCTGGAACCAGACATTAAATCCAGCCCCGGTGGCCTGCGCGACATTCATACCCTGAGCTGGGTTGCCCGCCGCCACTTTGGTGCCACCAACCTGCTGGAAATGAGCCGGTTTGGCTTTCTGACCGATGCAGAATACCGCGAACTCTATGAATGTCAGGCTTCTTTGTGGCGGATTCGTTTTGCCCTGCACAGTGAACTGAAGCGTTACGATAACCGGCTCACGTTCGGGCATCAGGCATCAGTCGCTCAAAAGCTGGGCTACACCGGCGAAGGTAATAAACCCGTTGAAATGATGATGAAAGAATTCTACCGCACCCTGCGCCGGGTCGCCGAACTTAACAAAATGCTGCTGCAACTGTTTGATCAGGCCATTCTGAAGAACGGCAACGCACAAAACACCGTCGAGCTGGATGACGATTTCCGGCTGGTCGGCCCGCTGATTGAAGCGCGCAAACCCGCCCTATTTCAGGCACGCCCGGAAACAATTCTGGATATGTTCCTGCATGTGGCGCGCAACTCAGAGATTGACGGTATTTCCGCCCCCACCCTGCGCCAGCTACGAACCGCCCGCCGCCGTCTCAACCGTTTTCTGGTCGATATCCCGGCTGCGCGCGAGAAGTTCATGGAACTGGTCCGTCAGCCCAATGCGCTCAACAAGGCTTTTCGGCTGATGCACCGCCATGGGGTACTGGCCGCCTACCTGCCACAATGGAGCCAGATTGTCGGTCAGATGCAGTTCGATCTCTTCCACGTGTATACCGTGGACGAGCACAGCGTGCGCCTGCTCAAGCACATGAATAAATTCAGCGATCCTGCCAACCGGGAACTACACCCGATTTGCTGCGAAGTTTATCCGCGGATCATCAAAAAAGAACTGCTGATCCTGGCTGCGATTTTCCACGACATCGCCAAAGGACGCGGTGGCGACCATTCCGAGCTTGGGGCCGACGATGCCTATACTTTCTGCATCAATCATGGCCTGTCACGTCCTGAAGCCAATCTGGTAACCTGGCTGGTCAAAAACCATCTGCTGATGTCCGTCACGGCCCAGCGTCGCGACATCTATGATCCGGATGTCATTACTGAATTCGCCAAAGTCGTCCGTGATGAAGAACGGCTGGATTACCTGATCTGTCTGACTGTGGCTGACATCTGCGCCACCAATCAGGAACTTTGGAACAGCTGGAAACGGACTCTGCTGGCAGAGCTTTACTATTCCACGCAGAAAGCACTCCGCCGCGGTCTGGAAAATCCGCCGGATGTCCGGGAACGAATTCGTCATAATCAGCAGATGGCTTCAGCCTTACTGCGCAGCCAGGGATTTGCACAGCGTGAAGTCGATGTACTCTGGCAACGCTTTAAGGCCGACTACTTCCTGCGTCATACCCACCAGCAGATCGCCTGGCATGCCGAGGCCCTGCTGAAGCACGATGACCCGAATGCACCGCTGATCCTGATCAGTAAGAAACCAACCCGTGGCGGCACAGAAGTCTTCGTGTACAGCCCGGATAAAGCAAAACTCTTTGCGATTGTGGTTGCTGAACTGGATAAAAAGAATCTCAGCGTGCATGACGCCCAGATCATGACCAGCAGAGACGGCTATACCCTGGATACTTTTATGGTGCTGGATCCGAATGGTGACCCGCTGACAGAGAATCGCCATACGATGGTGCGGGAAGCCCTGATTCACGCACTGGAAACCATGAGTACGACACGACGCCACAAACGGCCATCCCGTAAACTGCGACATTTTCACGTGAAAACTCAGGTTGACTTTCTGCCGACCAAAACCGGCAAGAAAACAATGATGGAACTGGTCGCGCTGGACATGCCTGGCCTGCTGGCCCGGATTGGCTCGGTCTTTGCTGATCAGAACGTCAGCCTGCAGGCTGCAAAAATCACCACCATTGGTGAACGGGCGGAAGACTTTTTCATTCTGGTGAATGAAGCCGGCCAGCAACTGTCGCCCGAACAGGAACAGACGCTGAAAGCAGCACTGATTGAACGCATTGACGAAGCTGCCTGATCTCGCCCGCCCGTCCGCCCAGTTTTGCGAACAGGCGGGCGGGCTCTTGATTTTCCTCGTACAGATTCTGCGCTGGGTTCAAGATTTGCCCCGAATTAATTGCTAGAGTAATTCCATCCTGCATCAATCAATACTGCTCATTACGCCACCTGCCGCATATTGTTGTATTGGATGCGAAGCTTGACTGAATCATAAGAGGCCGCCATGTATCCGAACCTTACCAGCCTGGGCATTGAACACCCTGAACGCATTGAGAGCTATAGCCTGCGTCAGGAAGCCGCAAACGATATTCTGAAGATCTATTTTGCAAAACAGAAAGGAGAGCTTTTTGCCAAGAGCATGAAGTTCAAATTCCCACGCCAAACCCGCTCTGTAGTCGTCAACAGTGGCAACCGGGAAGCAAAAGAGTTTTCGGAAATCAACCGTAATCTGACGTTTGTCACCGATGAACTGGACCGAATCACCAACAAGCGCCATAGCGATGTCGACATCAAGAAAAAAATTCTGACCGATTTACGCCACCTGGAGCAAGTTGTCACCCATAAGATTGCCGAGATCGAAGCCGATCTGGCAAAACTGAAATGAAATCATCAACAGAACGGATGCCGCTGGGAAACAGCGGCATCGCATGTTTATTTCACTTTCTTCATGAAATTTTTCAACCAGGGAAGCGCCGCCTCGACCGCGTCAAAATGCACGCAGGCATCAATATCCAGCCGCTCTGTCACAGATTTTGCCTGCAGTTCCTGTAGCAGCGCATCAAATCGACGACCACCACCACAGTATCTGTCTTCACCATAGCTGGAATCCCCCATGGCAATCACACCATAGTTCAGTGCCGGCATCAGCGGAAACTGATCATTGAGCGCGCTAAACAGCGGCAACAGATTTTCCGGAATTTCGCCCTGTCCTGTGGTCGAAGTAATCACCAGCGCCACCTGATCGCGATAAGCGAGGAAATCTTCCAGACTGGGTTCAACAAACATTTCGGCCTGATGACCATTGGCTTTCAGCTCACTGACGACTTCCTCAGCAACTTCTTCAGCCCCACCAAACACCGACCCCACAAACACACCAATATTCGCCATCAAAGTCACGCCTCACTCCCTGTTTTAAAATCAATGACCTGCGCTTACTCTGGCGTGGGTTACGGCCAGATGCAAGTCACGATTGCAATTGCGCGATCCCGTTGTCAAAAATGCTATCAGCGTCCAGGCTGGATATCGGCCAGTCGAACGCCTGCATCACCCGTTGCCAGGTTTCATCAACGGCCGCACGAATCTTTAGAGTCTGACCGGTCACCGGGTGAATTAATTCCAGCGCCGATGCATGCAACATCAGGCGGTGGCAATCAAACTGCTCCCGGAACATTCGGTTATGCCGCCCGTCACCGTGATTCACATCTCCAATAATATGATGGCTGAGATGATGCATATGACGGCGCAACTGGTGCTTACGCCCAGTCTCCGGTTTCATTTCCACCAGGGTGTAGCGGCTGGTCGCATAACGGCCGACAGCAATGGGCATTTCCACTTTCGCAACCGGCCGATAAGCCGTCACCGCTTCCTGTGGTGCTTTATCCTGACGGGCGCGTTTATCGTCAAGCTTGTCCAGCTCCTCTTTGAGCGGGTAATCCAGCACCGCCGCTTCTTTCACCCAGCCGCGCACCACCGCATGATAGGTTTTCTTCACCTCGCGACCGGCAAATTTCGGCATCATCTGCGCTGCCATTTCACTCGACAGCGCAAACAGCAGCACGCCGGATGTTGGCCGATCAAGGCGATGTAACGGGAACACATGCTGCCCGCCCAGCTGATCACGCAGCGTCTGCATCACAAAGCGAGTCTCATGGCGATCCAGCCAGGAGCGGTGTACCAGCATGCCGGATGGCTTATTCACAGCCACCAGATATTCATCCTGATACAGGATTTCCAGCTCCAATGGGGGCTCTGTCCTTGTTTCAGGCATCAATTCAGGCATCGTTTCAGAGAGAGCTTCAGACATGGTTTCACTCATTGAATCGCGCCTCCCAGCCAGTGATCCAGGTCACTGATCACCGGCAATACACCGACCAGCGCCGGGGTCAGTTTCGCGGCTTCTTCTGCATAAGGATAAATACTGAACTGCGTCGGCAACGGCAGGCGTTCTGCCACCAGATGATGCATTCGTGGCAGGAAAATCCACTGTAACCATTCAGCACAGCTCAGGGTATCCACGGCAAATGGTAACGTGCTGGCCAGCGCATCTTCGTCAGGGGATTCATCCTGCCACAGGCCATGCGCACGCAATTGCTGCTCCAGCGCCATCAGCAAACGGGCGGTATTCTCATAAGGATCCAAAACAGTACTCCTGAAACAAGATGGGCACAGGGATTGACCTCTGCCGGACAACTGGCGCGCAAGGATACCATCTTCTGCTGCAACTCCCTATAATGCGCTCCCATATGCGTTCAAAACGAGGAGCCCTGTTGCATGTCCATGGATAAATTTCACACCCTGACCCAGTTGCTGGATAACGCTGGCTGCCAGTACAAAATTTTTGATCTTGGCCGCCGGGTCTGTGAGATCGAGCGTGAGACGTTCAAAGCCGTTGAGGATAACCGTCAGCCCTATCCTTGGCCGATGCAACAGCACGCCCACCTGTCGATTTCCTTCTGGCAACAGGATAACCCGCCGTGGATCTGGTTTCTGAAACTGCCGCTGGATGAGCGTGGTTTGCTGAAACAAGCCGCCGTCGGGGACTTCATCAAATACGTGATTGAAGCCATGGGCGCAACCCTGAATGCTGTGCCAACAGAAGAAGAGTTAGAAAAACTGGCGGCAAATCCTTACACCTTTAAACCCAATGACGACAAGTTGGCTATCTTTCATGCGCATCTGCGTCAGCAACTGGCCCTGCCTGCCAGCCAATACTACGAGCACGCACAGCTTTATCTGAGTGGTAAACTGGACTGGAACCAATGGCAGGGCGTTGGTTTGCAGGGGTTGGCTGATGTCTGCGCCCGAATGAAACAGGAAAACAATGCCACCTGGTTACGTAAAGCAGTCAATCATCTGCCAATGACACCGCTGTATGCTCTGCTGGGCTGTCTGGAGCACTGTGATTTGCCGCCAGCGCTGGCTGAACGACTGGTTGAACGCCTGACGCAGGAAAGTACGTCTGATGAAGCCGATATCTTTCTGATGACGGCGCTGGTTCGTGCGCTGTCCGGTGCCGAAAGCGAAGTGCTGCATGACACGCTCCGAAAACTGCTGAACCAGCCTGCGCTTTGCCATCCGGAGATGATGGTCGCTATTGCCGGCCGATGCTGGAAAGGATTGATCGATACCGAGACTGCCGGGCTTTACCTGCTGCGTCTGGCACAAACGCAGGACCAAACGCTGTTTAACCAGCTGTTTGCCGATCTGGTCATGCTACCAGCCCTGCGGGGCATCATGCTTCAGGTTCTGCACCGAGAGGCAAACCCGGAACTGACTGAAGCAATCACCCGCTTACAGCAAGCCGCACGTGGCCAGTAAGCAGCCATTTTCAATATAAGGGATGAGAACCAAGGATGGATAATTTACTCATGATACTGGCGCTGGCCTTCGCGGGTTACCTGTTCTGGCAGCAACGCCGGCAAAGTGAGCTGGCGCAGCAGTTTATTCACCAGCGCTGCCAGCAGCTCGGCTTACAGCTCCTGAGTGTTGCCCGGGGGGCGCATCGCCTGAAAGATGATGATGGCAACTGGACCTGGCAGACGTTGTATCTGTTCGAATTTTCCGCAGATGGTGCCGATGCCTATCAGGGCTGTGCAACATTCCGGGGCATGAGACCTGTACAGTTTTACGTTCCGCCGCATCATATGCCGAGTTGATGTGCAATTTCTTGACTGTCGACCAAATAAAACGGGCGCAACTTGCGTTGCGCCCTTAGGTCTTACTTGCAGCATTCCCGCTACGATGTGGCTCCCTGCCTCAATCCGTTGATGCGCCGGAATCCGTCGGCGATATTCCATCTGGCGTTCATCCTGAACGTGTCCGTTGATCTCCTGATCCGTTACTTCATCCTGAAATAACTCTCTTCGACCTTCCTGGCGGTGTCCCTGCTTTCTTGCTGAAAGTGTCCTGTCTCATCCTGAGCAGCCCCATCCTGGTGACTGCAACCGGCATCCTGCCTTGTCCTGAACTATCCTTAGCGCAAGAGCTGTCCTCGCCCTCACTATCATCCCTAACCGACCCTGCTCCCTGGCCGTTATCCTGTTCCAAAATGTCGACTCCTTCGACACTTCTAAGACTACGCCAAAACGAAGCCGAACACAGTATGGCGAAACAGCTTAAACACAACACTCTCAGCTTCATCCAAAGGAATGCCATACAAGTCATTGTTTAGGCTTATAAATCATGAGAAATGTGCGTAAATCGATAAACAATCAAACTCAGATTTCTCACGATTTTGTAAGCGATCTCTTACAAGAAGGCGGGCAAAATCAGAAACATTTTCATGCACCAATGTTTATATTCTGAAACAAGCATACAGACTGCTCATCAGACAGACACTCGTCCGCGAAACTCAGTGCAATTCGATTCAATTGAAAAGATAAATCAGAAAATAAAATGGCAGGTTTCAGTGAAGCTGGCAGATCGCCAATAAAAGAATGGGCGCAACTGACGCTGCGCCCTTAGGTCTTACCTGTAGCATCCTACTACGATGGTGCTCCCTGCATCATTCCTTTGTATGCTGAATCCTTCAGCGCATCCTTTATTGAACTTCATCCTGAAGTTGTTCCTTGGTCTCCTGACCCGCTAACCCATCCTGAGTTAACTCTCAACAGCCTTCCTGGCGGTGTCCATCGCTTCAGTCCTGAAGCATCATCCTTGTGTCATCCTGACGGCAAACATCCCGTTTGCACTGATCGCGTCCTGCAATCTCCGAATCGTCCCTGTCAGTTTTCTTCCTGAAAACCTGTCTCGTCCTGAGACCGCCGAATCCGTGGCGTCAGTTCCTGTTCCGTGTCAGTTCCTTCCGACAGGGTTAAGATTACGCGATATCCGGCTCAGAACAAGCGCCTGTCTGACGAGATGATTTCAGGTGATATAAATATCAAGAACAAAAAAATACCATAAGACACTGAAATAAAATGACTTTACATTCAAGAGTGAGTCATCCTCGACAAAAGAACCTCAAATTCTCCTACATGTTTGTAAGCGATCTCTCACAAAGGTCTCAGACGAAATGCCGATGATTCCCCACTATACTTAAGCAAACACGACTAGGGGAATGTCACTATGGAAACTTTCAGCCACGATTTACCAAGCCTGTTCAATCAGTTAGGCTTAAATTCATCCAAAGACTCCATTGAAAGCTTTATTCGGGAGCATCATTTACAGCAGAATGAAAAAATCTCCCAGGCCGATTTCTGGCAGCCCGCCCAGCGGCGGTTTCTGAATGAATCGATCGCTGAAGATGCCGATTGGTGCGAAGTGATTGATCAATTAGATGCGTTGCTACGAAAATAAGGCAACGATCCCTCAATTTCAGGAAGAAATGATGCCCTCTGCAATAACCGAAGCATTAGAACGTGCCATTCAAAGCCTGATGACCGAAGGTAAAGAGCCAACCGTGGCGCTGGTGAAAGCCCGCCTTCGCGAACCTCTGCCGATGCCCGTCATCATTCAGGCCATCAAGAGCTGGAAACAGCACGCCAAAGTGCCGAAAATCACGGAAACACAGGCAGCCCCCGTCAGCGACAGCGAACGGATTGCTCAGCTTGAAGCGCAAGTTGCCACCCTGACCACACGCCTCGCAGCACTGGAGCAGGTCATCCAGGCCAAATAATCTCTTCTGTGAAAATGAAAAACGCCCGCTTTGTTCTGAAGACGGGCGTTTGACACACTTACTGGTAATCCCAGGAAAGATTCGAAACCAGACGGCAAGGATCGCATTTGAAGTGGAAAATACCGTGGATGGGCGCTTCAAGTCGCCATGGCTGTCCGCACTTCGGACAAGGCCGATTCGCTTCCTCTGCCAGACTGCCCCCGCCAACTCGGTACTGATAATAGTACGTGGGCACCTTGGTCAGATACTCAATCCGGCCACGTAAATCCCAGCCACGCCGGAATAAATCACTGTCCGCATCACGAATCTCATGCAATGCCGCATGTTCGGCCTGACAACCACCAGCCATCTGAATTTCATCGCAGGCCTGCCATTCCGTCTGCCATTTCACCACCGCCTTGTGATCGCCGTTAAAGGTTGCCGGAATCCGGTATAAGGGAATCGGCATCAGCGTCTCACCACTCCGTAAAGGTGAGCAGGTGTGCACATAGGTGGTATAAAGCACCTGCCAGCCCGGCGTCTCTTCTGCGGTCGCTTCAGAATTGATATCCCGCCCCAATACTTTGATTTTTGGCACCAGCAAACCAGCCTGAGACAGCCGGTTCATGGCAGCTTTGACCTGAGGGCTGTGAAACTGGCTGTGCAGACTCTGTTTCTCCGGACAAACAGCCCGAACTTTAAAGACAGCGTCATCCATCACGACAGGAAACTCACGACCAAGCACCTGCCCGTTGTATCGCAACGCATCCATCAACCCATTAATCGCCTGTTCGACGGCAGAAATCGTCGTATTATCAAAGCATTCAAACTGCAATTCGATGACATACATGTTTTAGCTAACCCTGACCACAGGTTCCAGCTGACGAAGAAAACTTGCCACATCTTCGGCCAGAAGCTCACGCTCTGGTTGACCTAAAGTCTCCAGAACCACATTCCCAGTCAGATTGCAGATGGCAATCACCTGATTTTCAGCGGCCATGACTCCGATAAAAACGGTCGGTTTCAGTTTCAAACGACGCTGAGTCACCAGATGACCAAGAATATTTTCCTGCAAACGCTGAAAATCAGATTCGCTGAACGCCTGGAGCAAGTCCAATTCAAGCGTTTGGAAACGGGCTGCCATGTCGCCGCTGAAAAAGCTGCCGTAAAACGCCTGAATATCCGAATGCAGGCGAAGCTCAATGCCCTGCTCTACTGCGGTCAGCTCCCCCACAGGTTCCCGTGCCACCGGCTGCCAAAAGACCGTATCCCGGTTTTCACTCGCCACACAGGGGGATGTCAGGCCAACCAAATCGCTGCTGCACGGCAGGCTAGCCTGCTCATCAGACCAGACTTTCATAAAACGGGTGGAAAAATCGGCCAATGCGGCCGTAACCGGATGATTCATTCGCAACCTCAAGCAAGATTCAGTAAACTTTGCCTATTGTAATCCAAGTGTGTGTGTCCAGGACAATATGAGCAAATACAAAGACGCGAAAGAACTAGCCGGTTTAACTCTTGGCCAGAAAAGTGAATACAAAGATCAGTATGATCCTTCCCTGCTGCAGGCTGTGCCACGCAAACTGAACCGCGATGACCTGGCACTTGGTGATGAACTGCCCTTTACCGGGTATGACATCTGGACCCTGTATGAACTGTCCTGGCTGAACAATAAAGGACTGCCTCAGGTGGCCATCGGTGAAGTTCGTCTGCCGGCCAGCAGTCCGAACCTGATTGAATCTAAATCTTTCAAGCTGTATCTCAATAGCCTGAATAACACGCGTATCGAAAGCTGGCAGGAAGTCGCCGATATACTGCAAAAAGATTTGTCTGCCTGTGCCGGTGCTGACGTTGATGTGACGATCCAGCCGCTGAGTGATTTCACCGCGCAGCCGATTGTCGATTTCGGCGGCACCTGCATTGATGAGCAGGACATTGAAATTGATAGTTTCGACTTTGACCCAAGCCTGCTGGAAAATGCTGCTGAAGGTGAAGTGATCGAAGAAGTCCTGCACAGCCATCTGCTGAAATCCAACTGTCTGATCACCAGTCAGCCAGACTGGGGCAGCGTGCGAATTTCGTACAAAGGGAAACAAATCAACCGGGAGAAACTGCTGCGCTATCTGGTGTCGTTCCGGAATCACAATGAGTTTCATGAGCAATGTGTTGAGCGGATCTTCACCGATCTTCTGCACTTCTGCCAGCCTGAATTACTCACCGTTTACGCACGTTATACCCGTCGTGGCGGCCTGGATATCAACCCTTACCGTACCAATCAGGGGAAAACACCGAGCGACAATGATCGCCTGGCCCGCCAGTAATTCTCCGTTCAGCTTGTCTTACAAGTCCGGCAAATCATTCTAGTTTGCTGGACTTGACGACCTGAGCCAGTAATATGAGGGCCGTGTTTCCTGATGGATAAGTGCTCTATGAACTGTCGTCACTGGCTCTTCAGCATTCTGCTCTGCTTTCTGACAGCCCTGCCAGTGCAGGCAAAAATCTATGCCACGCCGATTCTGGCCGATGCTGATCTGCTGCTGGAAACCAGCCCGGAAAAAGCGCTGGAAATCACCAACCGCTACCTGAGCCAGCGCCAGATGAGCATCCCTGTCGACAGTTCCCGCGTGCATGTGAACGAAGAGACCGATCATTCCATCCGCACACCGCTCAGTACCATTAATGCATTGCAGATTAAAGCCAGAGCACTGTCGCTGCTGAACCGGCTCCCCGAAGGCATTCAGATCATCCGAGAAGCCGAAGCGCTGGCGATCAGCAACGAATTCAGCTACACCTTGCTGGAAACCCAGCTGATCCACGCCGAGATTCTCTGGCAGGGGATTGGCGATGCGACCTCAGCCACCGACCTGCTCAACAAAACAGACCAGGCAATCGCCAATAATGAAAAGCTCCAGCGCAGTGCGCAAGTGAAAGTGCTTCAGTATCATTTGTTGATGCTTCGTGCAGACATAGAATCCACGCTGGGTGATGAACGCAAAGCTGAAAAAATGTTCACCCGGGCCAAACGTGATCTGTCTGAGCTGAATGAGCCCAAAGAGGAAATCAACTTCCTGCTGAGCCACGGCCGCCATTATCTGAGACATCAGCACTATGACCTGGCTTTGGATCGTCTGCTCAGTGGCTACTGGCTGACGCAGGAGCAGGAAGACCACGGTAAAATGGCGATTGCCAACCTGGAACTGGGCACCCTGTATGAAGAGCGCAAAGTCTTCGACAAAGCGCTGGAACATGCCACCCAGGCCGGGGAATTTTTTGAACACTTCAACCGCACCATGCCACTGGCCAGAACCCTGACGCTGATTGCCAGTATCTATGAACAGCAAGGCCGATATAATCTGGCACTGGTGCACTATTTCAATGCATTAGATCAAGAGAAACAGCTGCGTCTTCAGCCCCGTTCAGCACGCCTGCGACTGAGTATCGCCCGGGTGTATCTGAAACTATATAACTACCCGAAAACCGAACAATACCTCCATCATGCACGTCAACTGGCGCAGGAAAGTGATGATGAAATCACGCTGATTCAGTCCCAGTTGTTACAAGGCCAGCTTGAACTGGCAGAAGAGCGAACAGAGCAGGCAATTTCGACCATTCAATCGGCTCTGCTTGCTGCCAGTCGTTTACAGAAACCTCAACCCACTCTGCAGATGATGGGAGAAGCCAGCCTGTCTGCGGCCTTTGAAAAACAGAAAGATTATTACAACGCCCTGCTCAGTCAGCGTCGCTATGAGCAATTGCATGCCTCAATGCAGGAAAACCAGATCAAAAGTAATGTCGAAGTTTTTCGCCAGCAGCAACGTATCATGGCACGTTCACTGAAACTCGAAGAACTGGAGCGACAACAGTTTACGCAGGAAAAAGCGCTGTATCAGCAGAAAAACATCACCACCGTCTTACTGATTGGCTTACTGCTTTCCCTGCTATTGCTCTGGTATCGCAATCGTTCTGCTCGCCAGTGGCGACACCGCCTGAAACTGTTACGTGATGAATTCTATACGCACCCGCGCAGTGGTCTGCGAAATCTGCGCATGCTCAATGCAAGACTGTCGAATTCATTACAGCAAAGCAGCGCGCATTTTGAGCAATGGCATCTGGGAGAAATCATCAATGAACCCCTGAGTGACCGGTTGCGATTTGCCCTGTTTGAAGTCCCCTTACTCAAACATGTTTACCTGCAGCATGGCTATCAGCAGGGGCTGGCACTGGAGCGCGAGTTTGGCGACTACCTGAATGCCCAGGTTTGTGAGCCTGCACGCTTATACCACTTCTCAGATGCCATGTTCTTATACATCGAACCCAACTCGCGTCTGGAAAGTGCTCCCAAACAACTGGCCGACTCAATTCAGCAGCTGGTCGATCAATTCATGGCTGAAAAACAACTCGACAGCCGGGTACGCATTGGGATGGCGGAATACCCGTTTCTGCCCCGTGCCTATACCGCCATCAATGATCAGGAACTGATCGATATTCTCTTGATGGCCACACAGGCCGCCCGGCAAATCAGTAAAGCCGAGTCTGGTAGCCAATGGGTGCACCTGAGTGCCATTGATGCAGCACCTGCCGCCAGCTTCGCCGGAGACAATATTCGTCATGCCTGTATTCGGGGGATGGATAAAGGACTGGTCAAAGTTCAGACATCCTCCCATCAGGAATATGACTGGAGTAAGCATCTCTGAAGAAAAAACATTCGGTATTACTGCGGTTTAGGTCTACTAAGATCACGAAAATGTATAAAAAGCACGCGAGCGTTTGTGTCCGGGAAAACAAGCCGTTAATAATGTTCAACCCGGCAGGAAATTTTTGCTAACATCCGGTATCGCTTTGCGGATTGTACTGGGGTCAATTGACCCTAAGCGAAGGAAGTTCAGATAAGGTAATCATTGGTCAACGTGGCAACGAATGTTGACGCGGCTTCTGAAGTGAGTAAATTGAAGCTGCGCTTGGATCAGGCTCAATTGTCATATCGCGATGCGTCGTTAAAGTCACGTCGTGAAATTGTCATTTTAAAGCGTCTGATTACTCGTATGGCCGTTGCCTGTCGCGGACTGGATGTCGAGCTGGACAAACGGCTGGAAACCCTGCGCAGAGATCTGGAGCAGAACAAAGACATCAGTAACATTGTGCCGCATCTGGCACAGGTTGAACGGCTGTTACTACGGCAAACACCAACGCACACAACCATGGAACGGCTGGCGGGCCTGATACAACAAAGCTCCGAGAGCCTGAAACGTATTCCAGCCTTACCGGTTCAGCTCAAACGCGACCTTCATGATTTACTCTCTCAGTCACCGGCTTCACTGAACCACAGCCACCAGCAAATTACCCAACTGTTTGGCCTGTACGATCGTGCCCTGAAACTCCTGACGGTTCCGGTAGGTATTGAGCGAGAATCCATTTCAAAAGACAGTGACTTACACCGTAAGCTCTGCCATGAGTTGCAACAGGTGATTACTGAGCTGGATGCGGAAGGTGAATCGGGAGAGCAGTTACTGACCATTCGACACCAGTTGCTCAAAGGCGTGACAACGCTCACTCTGGTTGAGCTTTGCCTGGAAGTGCTGCGCCTGGCACTCGACAGTTGTGTCCGTGAAAGACGTCATTCACAGAAATTCCTGGATGTAATCAGCGGCGATCTGGCGGCACTGGAACAAACCACCCGCCAGGCTGTGGAACAAGGTCTGGCACTGTATAGCCATCGCTCCGAGCTGACTTTGGAATTGGGGCAGCTGTCTGATCGCTTCCATCATGCTCTGGCCCAACACAACAATCTGGAAAACTGGCGTAGTTCAGCGCAAGATTTAGATCAGTCTTTCCGGCATCTGGTTGAACGCCAGCGTGCGCTGGAAAGCCGTGAGCAAGCATTACTGGAACAACTGCATTATCATCAAAGCCGCGCCGAACAGCTGTACCAGCAAACGCAGGATCAGCACCGCCAGATTGAAGATCTGCAACGCCGGATCTTCCAGGACCCGCTCACCCGGGTCTACAATCGAGCCGCCTTTCAGGATCGTTTGGAGCATGAATATCGCCGGTGGATTCGTTACCAACATCCACTGTGCCTGGCTGTCGTCAATCTTGACTATTTCAGCGACCTCAATGACAACTATGGTTTCCAGGCTGGCGATAAAGTCCTCAAAATTATTGCCCGGACGTTGCGCCAGCAGTTAAGAGACACCGATTTCATCGCCCGGGTCAGTCACGACGAGTTCATGCTGATCCTGCCTGAGATGACGGAAACAGAAAGACATCGCCGCTTATCGAACATTCGCAATAGTATCTTCCAGTTACCCTTCCGTTTCCGCGAAAAAAATGTCTCTGTCACAGCTTCTCTGGGTGCCACTCTGTTTGACGACAACGACACGCCGGGCACTGTGCTCGAACGTAGTCAGAAAGCGCTGAGCAATGCCAAAAATGCCGGCCGAAATCAGCTGTTCTGGATTGCTTAACAGCTGATTTCTCACTCAATAACAAAGCACCTCTTGTCTAACTCACTGCTACACAAACGCTTTTTTTTCACCCTTGCTCTAGTCAAACTCAGGATGCCTGTGTATGTTCAATAATACGGGCAGGGAAAAATGTCCGGTATTTCCTTCTGCGGATGTACATCCACCCGCTCTCGGAAAGACTGATACCAAATGTGGCAAACCCTTTACCAGAGGTTTGTGCTGATTGGTATAACATACAGGCCAACTGCTGACCTGTATTTATCTCCAGGGAGGCAAGCATGATTACACATATCAGTCCGGTTGGGGCAATGACACTGCTATCGCAACTGGAAGTCGAAAGGCTCAAAGCGACCGCAGCCAGCGATCTCTATCGCCTGTACCGCAACTGCTCGCTGGCTGTCCTGAACTCAGGGAGCCACAGCGATGATTCCAGTGCCCTGCTGGAAAGACACAAATCCTTCGACATTAACGTCCTTCGAAGAGAGCGAGGCATCAAACTCGAACTGAAAGATCCGCCAGAGCATGCTTTCGTCGATGGCAAAATCATTCGCGGTATTCAGGAACACCTGTTTGCCGTCATGAGAGATATCATTTACGTCAACGTACACGTTCAACAACGCAATGATCTGAATCTGACCAGTGCGCCTCACATCACAAATTTTATTTTCAGCATTCTTCGCAACGCCCAGACAGTCCGCTCGCGTGAAGATCCCAACATTATCGTCTGCTGGGGCGGCCACTCCATTAATCCGGAAGAGTACCAGTACACCCGGGATGTCGGTCACCAGCTGGGGCTGCGTGAGCTGAATATTTGCACCGGCTGTGGCCCCGGAGCGATGGAAGGCCCGATGAAAGGCGCCGCGATCGGCCATGCTCAGCAACGCTACGGTAAAAGCCGCTTTATCGGCCTGACGGAACCTTCGATCATTGCAGCCGAACCACCGAACCCGATTGTGAATGAACTGGTGATCATGCCGGATATCGAAAAACGTCTGGAAGCCTTTGTTCGGGTTGGTCACGGGATCGTCATCTTCCCCGGTGGTGCAGGCACCGCGGAAGAGCTGCTTTATATCATCGGGATCCTGATGCATCCGGACAATCAGGATCAACCTCTGCCCGTTGTACTAACTGGCCCCAAAAGCAGTGAACCCTATTTCCGGACGCTCGACAGTTTTATCCGAGATACGCTGGGTGAAGCCGCGACCAAACGTTACCAGATCATCATTGATGATCCGGCGAAGGTGGCCCGCATCATGAAAGCGGCAATGCCACAAACCAAGGAACACCGGCAGGAAACCGGTGATGCA
The DNA here is from genome assembly GCF_000695255.1 of Photobacterium galatheae. Lineage (GTDB taxonomy): Bacteria > Pseudomonadota > Gammaproteobacteria > Enterobacterales > Vibrionaceae > Photobacterium > Photobacterium galatheae. The sequence continues at coordinate 56,292 of NZ_JMIB01000037.1, forward strand.
TACTGCTATAACTGGTCTTTGAAAATTCCGCCGGAATTTCAGCTGCCGTTCGAACCAACCCATGATGCGATGGGAGGCTTGGATCTGCACTTCAATCAACCCCCGGAACAGCTGGCTGCCAACCTGCGCCGTGCGTTCTCCGGCATTGTCGCGGGGAATGTGAAAGAAGAAGGGATCCGGGAAATTGAGCGCAAAGGACCGTTTTTAATGAACGGCGACCCATCGTTAATGAAACGCATGGACAAACTGCTGAAAAACTTCGTGAGCCAGCAACGCATGAAGCTGCCCGGCAGCGAGTATGTTCCCTGCTACCGTATCCTCACCCATCCCGACATGGTGAAATAATTTGCCATGCAACGTAGAATACAGGGCCTGCTGGCCCTGTTTTTTAATTGAATATTATGTCTATACATCTTGTCGTCATTGATGCACTCAACCTGATCCGCCGTGTTCACGCCGCCCAGCCCGGCGAGCCAGACATCGCAAGCACCAGCAAAGTCTGCTGCCAGGCACTCAGTAAAATTATCACGATCAGTCAGCCGACCCATATTGTGGCAGTCTTTGATCATCATGGTGACGACCGGGGATGGCGGGCCGAACTGCTGCCCGGCTACAAAGAAGGCCGCAAACCAATGCCGGCTGAACTTCAGGACGGCATGGAACAGATTCAGGATGATTTTATGGCCCTTGGCGTCGACTCATTACTGTCCGACGGTGATGAAGCAGACGATCTGATCGCAACACTGGCACTGAAAGTCGCCGATCACGGCGGTCAGGTCACCATCGTCTCTACCGACAAAGGCTACTGCCAGCTCTTGCGTCCCACCGTGATGATCCGGGATTACTTCCAGCAGCGCTGGCTTGACAGCCCGTTCATTGAAAAAGAGTTTGGGGTGCGTCCGGAGCAACTACCGGATTATTGGGGACTGGCTGGGATCAGCTCCAGTAAGATCCCGGGCGTTCCGGGCATCGGGCCGAAAGCTGCCTGCGAACTGTTACAACAGTATCCGAATCTGGAAAGTATTTTGTCCGCCGAGGATCTGCCAGAGAAATGGCGCAAGAAAATTGAACCCGGTCAGGATAGCGCCAGAGCGAGCAAAGCCGTGGCAAGGCTGAAAACCGATTTGCAACTGGGCTTTAATTTACAGGATATTCGCTATCAGACGGCGGGCTAATTGCCCGCCATCCATGACGCAGCTTTTAGTGCGGGCTGCGATTGTCCAGCGCCTGAATATGGACCGTAATTTCTTCACGGTCGTGATACAGATGCTTCGCTTGCAGGCGGAATTTCAAACCATTCTGAATCAGAAAGACCTTCAGGTTTTCAATATCCTGCAACACCTCATCATAACGACCCTTCATCGGCAACTTCAGGTTGAAAATAGTTTCTTTGGCCCAACCTTTGATCAGCCACTGCCCCATCAGATGCGCCACACGGGCAGGTTTCTCAACCATATCGCATACCAGCCAGGTCACATTCTTACGGGGCGGCTCAAACTTGAATCCATCAGCCATGTGATGCTTCACCTGACCGGTATCCATTAGGCTCTGTGCCATCTGTCCATTGTCCACCGCGTGAACAAACATGGAACGCTTGACCAGCTGATAAGTCCAGCCGCCCGGACAGGCACCTAAATCCACCCCCCACATGCCTGAAGCCAGACGCTCATCCCATTCCTCACGCGGAATAAAGACATGAAAAGCTTCTTCCAGCTTCAGTGTTGAGCGGCTGGGGGCATCTGCCGGGAATTTCAGACGTGGGATCCCCATAAAGAAAGGGGAATTGTTGTTACTGTACGAGTAACCCAGGAAACAGCAGCCCGGTTCCGTAAAGCACAGGTGCAATACTGGTTTTCTCGGGTTGTCTTTCACATACAATGCGCCCTGTTTGCGGAACGCCTGACGCAGCGGCACCGTGAACTTACGGCAGAATTTCAGCAGTTCTTTGGCTTCGTTGGTGTCCGGTGTTTCGACCCGCAGATCGCCGCAACGTGGCAAGGTTTCAGCCACCGCCAGAATCGGGCTGATCCGATCATCGGCCGGTAGATCTTCCAGTCTGGCCGTCACGACCAGCATTTGACGGGCAAAGATCAGCTGTGAAAACGGCTGTAGCTGCACAAACTTATCGGCATCCCCTGGCTGATAAAACTCAAACAGCACATAACCGGTATTTTTCTTTGCGCGCGGAAAGCCAAACAGCTCAAGTGCATTGGCTTTATCCTGCACTTCACCGGCACATTCATTTTCAAAGCCCTGACGGCAGTACAACAGAACCTGATTCACCACGAGTCCTCATTTAGAGCGCCAGGCCGCCACCGCCAGTGACAGCCAGGCAAGAATAAAACACAGTCCCCCCAGTGGTGTTACGGGACCAAACCACTTCGCACCAGTCAGCACCAGCAGATATAGACTGCCGCTGAACAGGCAAATCCCCACCGCGAACAACAGGGCCGCGTATGATAGCGCTTTTGCAGAAAAATTGCGTGCCCAAATCCCGCACCCGAACAGCGCGAGGCTATGCCAGAGCTGATAATCCACGCCGGTTTTAAAAACATCCAGTAAATACGGGCTCAGTTGGCCTTTCAGCCCATGGGCGGCAAAAGCCCCCAGTCCAACGCCGATGGCACCGCTGACAGCGGCAAACAAAATCATGCTGCGGCTTTGCATTCAATCTATCCTTTTGTTTTTAAATACGGGACACACACTGACGAATAAAGTCTGCCAGCGTCTCAACAGCCAGCAATCGGTTCCCGGCTTCTGTATAACCAGAGACTTTACGTGGCTTCAGGCTATGGTCGCCATCTGGCAGGAATGACAAAGTGACCGTTTCAGCATAAGTCCAGCTTTCCACCTCACTGCGCGTCCCGAAAGTATCCCGCTCTCCCTGTAAGATCAGAGTTGGCACATCAATGGATTGGAGATGATCGCCCCGGAAGTTCTCGGGTTTGCCCGGCGGATGGAACGGAAAGCCCAGACAGGCCACCCCCAGCACCTTATCCCGGCAATTCGCCGCATCCGGTGCGGCATCAGCGGCTTCGGTCACCATCAGACTCGCCATCCGGCCCCCCATGGATTTTCCGCCAATTACCAGCGGCCCTTCCTGAGCAAAGCGCTCAATATGGCGCTGAAAATCCGCCAGCAACTTGGGCTGCCGGTCAGGTGGCCGCTTTTTGCCATCTTCACGGCGTTTCACCATATAGGGAAAATCAAAACGCACCACACGAATGCCTTTTTCGGCCAGCCCTTCGGCAATCGCCGTCATAAACTCATGATCCATGCCAGCGCCCGCACCATGGGCAAACAGAAAGGTGGCCTCATACAAGCCGTTTTGCGGTGTGTTGATCAGGTAGGACACTGATTTACCCCTTCATTTCTTCGATTGTCAGACCGGGTCAGTATTACTGACCCGTGACGAATTTCAATCTTTAATCGGCCTTTACAGGCTCTGACCGAATTCATTCAGCCAGCCAAGGGGAAAAACGGCTGGCGGCTCGAGGCACCCTAAGGCGTAGAAAGACAAATCAGGCCATGACTTCTTCAATGTGGGTCTCGGGCTGCGGCAACGGCCCTTCTTCCTGCTCTTTGCGGGCTTTTTCCAGCACCCAGTCGCGGAAAATCTGGATCCGTCCGGTTTCCGCCTGCTTCTCCTGGCAGACCAGATAGAAAGCATTCTTGCTCATCAGCGCTTCATCAAACGGGCAAACCAAACGTCCGGCTTCCAGCTCTGGCTGCGCCAGAACATTGTTTGCCAGCGCAATCCCCTGACTGTGAATAGCTGCCTGCAGCACCATGGTTGAGTGACTGAAAATCGGCCCCTGATTCACATTAGTGCCCGGAATCTCAAATTCCCGCACATAGTTTTTCCACTCTTTCCGGGAACTGTCGTGCAACAGGGTATGAAGCTGTAAATCAGCCAGACGATTCAGAGCCTTCGGCCCGCTGAGCAGCATAGGGGAGCACACTGGCACCAAAAATTCCTGATACAGTTTGTCACAGCGCAGACCCGGCCAGTTGCCCCGGCCATAATAGATTGCCACATCCACATCATCGGTCAGCGAACCTTCGTCCAGATCGACAGCCTTAATTCGAACATCAACATCCGGGTGCAGCTGGTTAAAATCGCTTAAGCGAGGCACCAGCCACTGGATCGCAAAACTGGGAGATAAACTAATGGTCAACGCACCTTTTGAACCGCGTTCCAAAACTTTATCTGTCGCATCAGAAATCGCACTGAAGATATCTTTCAAATCGAGAAAATACCCCTGCCCCTCCTCCGTCAGCAATAACGAGCGATTACGGCGGCGAAACAATTTGAGGCCCAGAAATTCCTCCAGCGCCTTAATTTGATGGCTGACAGCAGCCTGAGTCACAAACAATTCTTCCGCAGCGCGGGTGAAGCTCAGGTGACGAGCGGCGGCCTCAAATACCTTGAGCGAATTCAGAGGGGGAAGTCTTCTCGACATAATATCCTGCCATACTGGTTGCATTAGTTTTTTTTATCCAGACCATTATAAATTGTCGATTGTTCTCATACCACAGAAACCCTAAGATTGGCGCCGCAATCTCAAGAGTAAATGCTGTAATTTAGATTCAGCCTAAAGTTTGGATTGAGTCGAAATTGTTTCCCAGTGTCTGTTTTCTGGAGATTGCATGTTGTGTTTGCATATTGCCCGGTTCCTGTCGGGCGGGTAGCCTTCGAGCTACCGATTTACTTCCTGTTTTTTTGACCTGTCTGTCAAAACTTTTTGATGGCACTGCGCCCCAACGCGGTGCCTTTTTTTATGCAATCTTTTCTCGTCCCCTTGCCTCTGTGGTCAATAATGAGGATGATCCCTGCACTAAGCTTTCAACGAGTTTCACCATGACCGCCCAATTCGACATTCAGGCTATCCGTGCGCAGTTCCCGGCACTGAACCAAGATTCCGACCATCCCATTGTTTATCTGGACAGTGCCGCAACCGCGCAGAAACCCCTGGCGATGATCCAGACACTGGATGATTACTATCGTCATCAGAACGCGAACGTTCATCGGGGCAGCCACCAGCTGACCGCCAGCCTGACACAACGTTTTGAGCAGGCCCGGGACACCGTGCAGGCATTTCTGAATGCCGGCGACCGCAAGGAAATCATCTGGACACGCGGTGCAACCGAGGCACTGAATCTTATCGCCCAGAGCTGGGCGCGCAGTACACTTCAGCCGGGCGATGAAATTCTGGTCAGCGAACTTGAACACCACGCCAATATTGTGCCCTGGCAGATCGTCGCCGAACAAACCGGGGCCACTGTGGTGAAAATTCCGATGAAACCGGATTGCACGCTGGATATGGATGCTTTTCATGCCCTGCTGTCCGCCAAAACCCGTATTGTCGCCGTTGCCCATATCACCAATGTGACCGGCACCCGCAATCCGATCGAAACCATGATCGCGGCCGCACATGCACAAGGTGCTGTTGTCGTGGTCGATGGTGCACAGGGCATTGTGCATGAAGCAGTGGATGTTCAGGCGCTGGATGCCGACTTTTATGTTTTTTCCGGCCATAAGCTTTTTGGCCCGTCAGGGATTGGTGTTCTGTATGGCAAGCAGGCACTGCTGGAAGCCATGCCGCCCTGGCATGGTGGCGGTAAGATGGTCGAAAAGGTCTCGTTCGACGGCACCCGGTTTACGGGGCTGCCGGGCAAATTTGAAGCCGGGACCCCGAATATATCAGGGGTGATTGCACTGGCCGAGAGCATTCACTGGCTGAACAGTCTTGACCGTGCAGGTGCTGAACAACACATTCACGCCCTCCGTCAACAGGCACTGGACGGGATCAAGAACATTGAAGGGCTACGGGTGATCGGACTGCAACCAGACGCCAGCCTGTTTTCTTTTGTCGTCGATGGCGTTCATCATCAGGACATTGCGACCCTGCTGGATCAACAAAATATTACCCTGCGTGCCGGGAACCATTGCGCCCATCCAATGCTGAATGCTCTGGGACTGACAGGGACACTACGTGTCTCCTTTGCGCTTTATAATACGGAAGACGATGTTGCCCGTTTTGTAACGGCGCTGCACAAAGCCTGTGACCTGCTGTAAGTAAAGAGAGTAACCATGACAACAGTTTCTTTTCCTTCCCATCCCTTTGGTGTCACCATCACAACCGATGACATTGTGGCCAGCATGACGAATGCAAATGGCTGGGAAGACCGATACCGCCAGGTGATCCAGTTCGGAAAACAGCTCCCAACATTGCCGGATGCGCTCAAAACCGACACGGTGAAAGTCAGTGGCTGTGAAAGCCAGGTCTGGCTGGTGAAGTGCTGTGAAAACGGCAAGTACCATTTTGCCGCCGATTCCGATGCACGCATTGTGAAGGGGCTGATCTGTCTGGTCTTGGCAGCCTATGAAGGGAAAACCGCAGCACAAATCCAGCAGTTTGATATTGATGCTTATTTTGAGCAGTTAGGTCTGCTGGCCCATTTAAGCCCGTCACGCAGTAACGGGCTGAAGGCAATTGTAGAAGAGATCCGAACGTTCGTCAGTCGCTGAGGTCAGTCCGCTCAGGACTGGCTGTGTTTTTCAATCAGCTTTTGCAGAATGCGGGACACGGCCACAAATCCAAAGGTGGCCGTCACCATGGTGGCGGCACCAAATCCGGTTGCGCAATCCATCCGTTTTGGCCCTTCCGCCGTCGCTTTCGACTCACAGACGCTCCCATCCGCCTGAGGGTATTTCAGTTGCTCAGTGGAGAAAACACAATCAATGCCAAACTTGCGTGCCGGGTTTTTGCTGAAGTTGTAAAAACGGCGCAGCATATTCCGGATTTTCGCCGCCAGTGGATCCTGAATGGTTTTCGCCAGATCAGCAATCTGAATCTGAGTCGGGTCCATCTGACCACCCGCTCCGCCGGTCGTAATCACTTTGATTTTATTGCGCTTACAGTACGCCAGCAGCGCCGCTTTCGGTTTCACGCTATCAATGGCATCCAGCACGTAATCAAAATGATCACCAATATACGCCGGAATATTTTCCGGCGTAATAAAGTCATCAATCAGATTCACCTTGCAATCCGGATTGATCAGCGCGATTCGTTCAGCCATCACTTCAATCTTACTGCGACCGACCGTGCCGGACATCGCATGGATCTGACGATTGATATTGGTGACACAGACATCATCCATATCAATCAGCGTCAGCTCGCCAACACCGGAACGGGCCAGTGCTTCAGCCGCCCAGGAACCCACCCCGCCAATACCGATCACACAGACATGGGCCGCTCTCAGGATCTCAACTTCCTGATGACCATACAGACGGCGAGTGCCGCCAAAACGCTGGTTGTAGTTGTCTGATGCTGGAGTGTCGAGATGTCGCATAACGGCCTGTCAGTGTGTTGAGAATGAGCGCGTTTTTATACGCGCTCTCCTGTCAGTTGTCCAGTCCCGAACCTGTGACCGCCGGCTGACCCTGTACACTTTCCTCAAGAAAAGTAAGATTGGTATCCACGGGGCGAGCAATCGTCTTTTCAGTCGCCCTGACGCGCTCTTCTGTCAGCGCTGTGTCGATCTCAGGCGTCAGCCCCAGTTTCCAGACCCGACCGAAATGTTTGTAATGTCCGGCATCAATCCCGGCCTGCTCGCCCATTCCATGATAGAGATCGAGGTGGTTGCGCTTCACCGCACCCCCGGTATCCAGCGCCATCAGGAGTGTCAGTACATGCTTACCATTCCAGTTCCCTTCCGTATCCAGTTGAGGCACTTCTGCAAGCAGTACACTGCCCATCGGCAGGAACTCTCGGTCGGCAGCCACGGATGCCATCGGCAACAACGGGATCCCGGCGGTTCCCAGCACATCCAGATCTTCGCGTGGACGGAAGAAAACATAAGACGGATTTTGTTCCAGCAGTTCGCGAACCGTGGCATCATCCTGCTGGTCTACCCATTCGGCAATCGCTTTCAGCGACATTTTCTCTCGCGGCACTTCCCCGCGTTCAATCAGGATTTTACCAATACTCACATAAGGATGGCCGTTCTTACCGCCGTACGCAAAGTACTGCAACTGGTCATTGTCCTCGAAGTGGACAAAGCCACTTCCCTGCACTTCCATCATGAAAACAGCCAGCTTTGAAGCGGCATAACCCAGCTCCAGCTCCTGTCCTTCCAGCGCACCATTATAGATTTCAGCCCGGGTTGGACACTGCCCATCGCAAACCGGCATCGTATACACCGGATATTTAAAGGTGTCGTCTTTTTCATGACGTAATTCAATCACCGGGGAAAAATAGCCGGTAAACATCACGTTACCGTAGCCGTCACCGCCTCCCATTTGATCCGTCGTCAAACCATACTGGGTCAGCAACGCCGGATCGCCACTTTCTTCCGCCCAGGTTTTCACCTGCTGGTAAAGGTTCTGATAACGCAGCATCATCGAGGGTGACCGGGTCAGCACTTGCTCAGACTGCGCTTCAAAGCGGCTGTAATCCCTCGGTTTATCTGAAGCAACTTGAGCGACCGGGTTCAGGACATGCTCGAACTCACCATCCAGATACTGCTGGCCACGGTCAACAGGTCTGGCACAGGCTGCCAGCCCCAGCACACAAGATACAAGGGTCAGTTTTCGAAACAGGGATAATTGTTGAAACACAGCATTGCCTTCATGAAATTGACAGGTTAAAAAATTGACAACAACGCCGATTCACAGCGCCATTGATAAAACGGTTATCTTAAGACTTTTTATCATAACCAATGTCAAAGTCTTGTTTTGATTGTCACGAAAGATGAATAATAAGCACTCTCTGTCATATAAGTGTCACATAGAGAGGCTTTAATAAAAACGTCATATAAACGACATCTTTTTGTCAGGGAGACTATACTTGTTGTTTACTGACTTTCTCATCTCCCGCAGGCAATGCGATCACCTTTGGGCTCACAGGAACTTGATGTCACAGGAAGGACGGGCATGAATAAACAATTTAAAGTCGGTAAGGAAACCTTACTTGATCCGAACGCTGTAGAATATCAATGGATCCGCAATCTGGACAGTGACGGTAACTCTACGCAACAAATCAATACGGTGATCCAGCGCTGCCTGGGCGGCAGCCCTCAGACAGCAGATACCATGCGAAAAGTCGCACTGAATAAAATTCCCGTTCACCAATTATTTGCCAGGCTCAGGGAAGAAGAATAGTGCGCTTCCCGGCCTGAACCGGGAAACGAATCAAAACAGCGAAGCAAGGAAACGATTCTTAGAAACAATTCAGGAAAGCGATTCAGGAATTGCCATTCAGGCAAACCAATTAAGAATTGGTATTTTTCAGGGTTCCCTGACGCGCAAAACGAGAAACATAGTGGGCGGGTTGCTGGCGAACAAACTTTCCTTCCTCGAAGGTGTAACGGTAAGTTTCTCCCCCCATGCGATAGCTTAACCGGCTACCATCCCAGTCATAACGGGTACTGACCACACGGCCCGCAACATACACCCCATCCTGACGCAACTCAAATTGATCCGCCGCGTAAGGTGCAACGTCCTGTTCAATCCAGATGCCAAAAATACTGGGTTCCGGCGCAACGGTGAACAGGTCTCCCTTGACCGCTCCAACCGCAATAAAACCACTGAGTGCCAAACCCATCGCCAATATGGTCAGCAAGGTCGCACTTTGCCATTTGGTGTACTTATTGAATGCCATGAGCAGCATCGCCAATCATCCCTACGTCATACAACTATACGCTTAGCGGGCGTCCGTCTGATGAGCCGAATAAGTGCAGAATGTCAGAACGAGATCTTGACTCAAGAATTTGAGTTTGAACTCTAGCTTGAGTCAAATTTTTGAGCGCTTTTCCTGCTTGCTGTACAGCAGATAAACAGGCAACATGCAGGCATGCCGACCCTGATTCATCTTTTGTAACGGAATACACAGTGAAATTGAGAAGTACCGCCCTGGTCAAAGGTTTCCGCCAGTCAGCCCCTTATGTCAACGCGCACCGAGGTAAAACTCTGGTCATTATGCTCGGCGGTGAGGCCATTGCTGATAAAAACTTCCGCAACATTGTTAATGACATCGCCCTGCTCAATTGCCTGGGCCTGCGGATTGTCCTGATTTACGGTGCCCGCCCACAAATTTCGCATTTACTGAAGCTGCATGGCTATCAGACCCCATATCACAAAGGGGTTCGGATTACCGACGAGCGTGCCCTGGAAATTGCCAAACAGGCGGCCGGACAGTTACATCTGGATATTACCGCTCGCTTTTCCATGGGTCTGAACAATACCCCCATGGCCGGCTCACAAATCAACGTGGTCAGTGGAAACTTTGTCATTGCGCAGCCGCTGGGGATTGATGACGGCATTGACTACTGCCACAGTGGCCGGATCCGCCGCATTGATATCGACGGGATTAAACGCCAGCTGGATCAGAACAGTATTGTGCTATTGGGTCCGATTGCCAGTTCCGTGACCGGAGAATGCTTCAACCTGATGTCAGAAGAAGTCGCCACACAGGTCGCCATTCGCCTGGAAGCCGACAAACTGATTGGTTTCTGTTCCCATCAGGGGGTCAGAGATGAACATGACGAGATCGTCTCAGAAATGCTGCCGGCAGAAGCAGAAGCAGCCCTGCAACGACTGACCGAGCTGAAAGAATCCGATTCCGGAACCGCCCGCTTCCTGCGCGGGGCGATGACCGCCTGCCGGGCAGGTGTCCCCCGCAGTCACCTCATTAGCTACAAAGATGACGGCGCGCTGATTCAGGAACTCTTCTCTTTCGACGGGATCGGCACGCAAATTGTTATGGCCAGTGCGGAAAAAGTACGCGGCGCCCACATTGATGATATCGGCGGCATTCTGGCCCTGATCCGGCCGCTGGAGCAGGAAGGCATTCTGGTTCGCCGTTCCCGTGAACAGCTGGAGCAGGAAATCAAACAATTCACTGTGATTGAACGCGACGGTCTGATCATCGGCTGCGCCGCCCTTTATTCCTTCATGGAAGAACAGATGGGCGAAATGGCCTGTGTGGCAGTTCATCCGGATTACCGGGATGGTGACCGGGGGGCCCTGCTGCTCAGTCGTATCCGCCATCAGGCTCGAACGCAAGGGCTCAAGCAGCTCTTTGTCCTGACCACCCGCAGTCTGCACTGGTTCCGGGAGCAGGGTTTCGTGGAAATTGATGTGTCCGATCTGCCAATGGCAAAGCAGGCCCTTTATAACCTGCAACGCCGCTCAAAAATCCTGACGCTGGCGTTATAAATCCCGCCCGCCTGCTGACTGAAAGAATCTAATTGCTCAGCTGAGGTTGGCTTCCAGACCACTGGCCCGCTGAATACAACGCTGGATACTGCGTTGCAGCACTTCAGGCCTGGCATACAGATACAGTCGCTCCTTGGCCCGCGTCACGCCCGTATACACCAGTTCCCGGGTCAGGATCAGACTGAATTCCGGCGGCAGAATCATCAGGGTATCGGCAAATTCCGAACCCTGAGATTTATGAATGGTCATGGCGTATACCAGCTCATGCTCCGGCAGGCGGCTGGGCAGAAAACTGCGGATACTGCCGTCCGGCATGTCAAAGTACACCCGCAGCGCCGGTCGCCCACGGCTATCCGTCCGCCCGTCCGGATCCGGCATTGCAATGCCAATATCACCGTTGTACAAACCGAGACCATGATCATTGCGGGTGATCATCACCGGCCGGCCAACATACCAGGTTTCATCCCCTGGTGAGATCCGCTTCTCCTTCGCCAGCTGACGTTCAATCCGGCTATTGAGCCCCTTCACGCCAAAATCGCCTTCCCGAAGTGCACACAACAGCCGGACACTGGCAAAACACCGCAGTACCTCAGCAGGCGATTTGCCCGCCGCAATGGCTTTCAGATAGTGGCTGTAAAAGTTCGACATTGCCTGAATCAGCTGCTGGTAGTACTCAGCCTCAAGCGGGTATTGCCGGATATCACTGTACCCTTGCTGCCAAACCGCAGCCAGCCGATCCGGCTGACCACTGTTGATCGCACTTGCAAGCTGACCGATCCCCGAGAGCGCATGGAAACGGTAACTCTTTTGCAGCACACACAGGCAATCGGCAATCGGACTGGGTGAGGCTGATTGTCCGGCGGGCAACACAAAGCCGGTCATCTCACTCAACTGTTTGGCCTGCGGCACACTGTAGCCCTGACGGGCGAACGCACAGATGTCTCCCAGCACCGCTCCGGCTTCTACCGAAGCCAGTTGGTCTTTATCCCCCAGCAGAATCAGTTTGGTATGTATCGGCAGTGCTTCCAGCAGACGCGCCATCATGGGCAAATCAACCATAGAAGCTTCATCAACCACCAGGACATCTGCGTGCAACGGGTTTCCGGCATGATGACGGAAAGCAGCCCGCCCCGGAATCGCCCCCAGTAGCCGGTGCAGTGTACTGGCCTGCGTTGGAATGGCAGCCTGGAGTGCCGGAGAAACCGGCAGCGACTGGACCGCTTGACCAATCGACTCAGTCAGCCGGGCCGCAGCCTTGCCAGTGGGGGCAACCAGTACGATATGAGGTACCTTGCTTGCATCGACAGACGCCGCTAAAGGCTGGTTTTGCATCACGAGCGCCGCCAGCAGTTTTGCCACCGTGGTCGTTTTCCCGGTTCCGGGCCCACCGGAAATCACAGCAAAGGGCCGACTCAGCGCGGTCGCCGCCGCGACCTTCTGCCAGTTCAGACAAGCCGAGACCGGGATCAGAGTGTCCAGCGGTGTCAGGTCGGAAAAGCGCTGTGCCTGTGCCAGTACAACGTCAATCTCCGGCCAGTTCAGTGCGTCCGGCGTCACCACATCCAGCAGATCGCAAACCGCTGAACGGCGACGTTCAGCACTGTCGCCGCCAGCTTTTCGCAGCGCCGACAGTGCATCAAACAAATAGAGATAGTTGCGGGCAAACAGGGTATCCAGCATCCCTGCCTGCAACACAGCCTGCTCCGACTGTGCAGGGTGAGCCGCAGCCAGCAGGCGACGGGCAACCGTCTGTTCATCCTGCCAGTAACGATGCAGATACAGGCGATCGTCACAAAGCACCAGCGGTGTCGGTCGTGAGCCATCCGAGACCGCCGCCGAGCCACTCAGAATCGCAGGCCAGCCGGCAGGCAACCGCCATGCATCCGGCAGTAAGGCCATCAGAGAGTCTGCAATCTCTTTCGGTAGCCCCAGCGGCTGACTCTGCTGAAATGACAGCGGCAGACAGACGTGGCCCCGACCCAGCTCCTGGCTCACCCAGACGGCTGCCAGCGCCAGCAAATCCCGGCGCGGCGCATCATCCTGCCCGGTGACCGAATCGCAGACAAATTTGGCAAACTGTGTATCGAGAGAGCGAAGGATGCCCAGACGCGCCAGCGCGTCCAGCGGTTCAATCATGTCCGATTGCCCGACTGGCATAGTATGAGTTGATGTCGTCATCAGGCGATGTCTCCCGGGTTCATCTGGCCATCGATCAGGTGTTCAAGTTCAGTCAGTAAGTCAAGGCTTGGCCGGGCATGGAAAATACCGCTGTTATCCTCACGACGGACACCACGCAAAAATAGATAGTACACACCGCCGAAATGCTGATGATAGTCATAATCCGCTTTGCGGCTCTTGAGAAAACGATGCAGGGCCAGCGCATACAGCTGATACTGCAAGTCATATCGGTGCTCTTTCATCGCCGCGATCAGCGCTTCACCGCGATACGCTTCATGGCTGTCTCCCAGCCAGTTCGATTTCCAGTCCAGCACGTAATATTTCCCCTGATGCTCAAACACCAGATCGATAAACCCTTTCAGCATACCGCTGACGGTGGCAAATCCCAGCTCACCTGCGGTTGCTGACAAGGCATCATGACGGGCCAGTGCTTTATTCAGCAATGCAGAGGACAGCAGATGGATCGGCAGCATAAACTCCATTTCGACCAACCGCTGCTGCGGAGACAATTGCCCGAGCACCAGCGACTCACCATCCAGCGTACAGTGAAGCACCTGTTCAAGCAGTTGTTGCAACACCGGCAGCCAGTCAGAATCATAGTTTTCCTGACGCAACAGCTCACGAATGATGATCGTGGTCGCTTCGCTGTCGTGCGCCTCGGTGAACTCAATCTGCTCGAACAGGCTGTGGAGGAAGGTGCCCGGACGCGCACCTTTCGGAAACGTAAAAATTGATCGTTCCGGCGCTGCCATATCCACCTCAGCTTCTGCGGTTTCAAGCAGACTGTCCTGAGATGAATCCGTATCAAAGCCGGGCAGTTCACTGGTGGCATCCAGTGTGGCATGCCCCTGTTTGACCAGTGACGAATAACTGGTAATCCACCACGGATGGCCGACAGCACCGCTGAAGCTGGCCGCTTTCGGCACAGGTTGCTCCACTGGCGCGGGCTGCCAGAGATGATCCGGTAAAGATGGCGGTGCCGTGATACAGATATCCTCACTTTTTGCCAGCGTCTCCAGTGCCGCAGACAATTCAGCCAGCCCGCCCGGCTGACCGTTCTGAACCAGATAGCCAATCGCCGACAGATGCAAACCGGTTGGCTCTTTGGTACTGCGTCCGTTACGTAATGGGGCCATACCGACATAACAGCCATATACGGCGCGGGTCAGGGCCACATAAATCAGACGCAGATCTTCAGCCAGACGCTCCTGCTCGGCCAGCGCCAGACTGGCATCTTCACCCCGGACATCCAGGACTGCCTGCTGGGAGTCCTGGTCATGATAAAGCGCGGTTTCGGTACTGCGATAGCGACAGACAAAGGGCAAAAAGACCAGATCGTATTCCAGTCCCTTCGATTTATGGATGGTCACGATTTGAACCAGATTACGATCAGATTCCAGACGTAATTGCTGCTCGTCGCTGTTACCGTTCGGCGATTCTATATGCTCCGCCAGCCAGCGAATCAGTGCCTGATCGCTGTCCAGCGTCTGACTTGCCTGCTGCAACAACTCGCCCAGATGGAGCACATCCGTCAGCCGACGCTCTCCACCGTTTTCTCCCAGTAACCGCTCGGCGATCTGACGCCGGGTCAGGACCTGACGGATCATCGGCAGAACACCGCGGCGCTGCCACAAACTGCGATAATCGCGGAACTCAGCGATCCAGCGCTCCCACTCATCTTCCTCATTATTGAGCCGGTCCAGCTGAAAGGCACTGAGTGCAAACAAAGGGGTCGCCAGTGCTGCTCGCAGCGTGGTTTCCTGTTCCGGATACTGAACAGCCACCAGCAAACGCAGCAGATCAGCCGCTTCCTGACAGGCAAACACACTGTCACGATTTGACAGATAGACACTGGCAATCCCCTGCCCGGCCAGCGCCTGACGGACCAGAGCCGCCTCTGAGCCGGTACGAACCAGCACCGCGATATCACCGGCCACCACCGGATGTTGCTCGTCACCGTTGACCAAGGCCGCCTGTCCCAGTTCAGACTGTGTCAGGATCGTCTGGATCTGCGCAGCCGTGGCTTCCGCCATCACGGTTTGATAATCACCATTCGTGACCGGCGCCTCGGCGTCCATCTGCCAGAAACACAGCGCCTGCTGACGTTCGCCGTTCAGCAACCAATGCCGTCCGGCCGCTTTCGGGCTGGGCTGAACGGGCAGAAATTGAATATCGCTATCGTAGATAAACGGGCTGTCCGGCAGTTCAAAGACCCGGTTGGCTGCTGCCACCATACTGGCCGTCGAGCGCCAGTTGGTGCCCAGCGTATAATGGGCGCTGACCTGCCGGCGGGCGCGGATATAAGTGAAAATATCCGCCCCCCGGAAAGCATAAATCGCCTGCTTGGGATCGCCGATCATCAAAAGGCCGGATACGTCAGCCGATGACTCTCCCCCGGCAAACTCTTCCGGCAGATAAACCGTACTGAAGATCTGATACTGGAGCGGATCCGTATCCTGAAATTCATCAATCATCGCCACTGGGTACAGATGACGGATCCGGGCAGCGAGTGCGCCATTTCCGCTGTCACGATCCATCTGTAAAGCAGCCGCCAGTTGCGTTAACAGATCATCAAAAGAAAACCAGCCCTTCCGCTGCTTTGCCTCGGCCAGCAGTTCCCGGCAAGCCCGGATCGCGTGCGCCAGAATCGGCTCCCGCACGCTGGGCGGGTTCGCCAGCAAATCATGGATCGCGGCAAATACCGGATGCTCCGGCACCGTACCTTTGGTCGTTTTCTCTGCCAGCACCGCCTGATCAAACTTTTCCAGAGCATTCGGCAAACTGTAATCTGTGGTCGGCAGAGTGGCCCATTGGCCGACTTCATCCAGCGCTTTGGGCAAACTGGTTTTGGTATAGCTGCGCTTATTGACGCCAGAGTCGCTGATCAGCGTTAAAAAGTCGGCCGCATGCTCACGCCAGCCCTGCTTGACCGCTTCTATCCGTTGCAGGTTCTGCTGGTGCAACTGGGCCAGATCACCAGTGAACGGCGGCGCTTTCAACGTAACCGGTGCGCCCGACAAGAAAGGATTAATCGCTTGCAGCAGCATCTCCGGCGCTGGCCAGCATCGACGGATTTCACCAGCCAGCTCACGAGACAACGGATAGAAATAACGTCGCCAGTAATCGGCGGCGACCTGCGCCCTGAGCTGACTTTCTTCCGTGATGAATTCATTGGTAAACAAGCTGCCGGATTCAAATGCATTCTGAGTCAGCATCCGCTGACAAAAACCGTGAATGGTAAAAATCGCAGCTTCGTCTATTTGTCGTTCTGCCTGCAACAACAAGGTTGCCGATCGGGCATGATCCGGCAGATCAGCCAGCAGACTCGCCAGGATCGGATCTTCACTGCTTCCACGGCTGAAGGCGATCCGGGCATCATGAATCCGACGACGGATCCGATCCCTCAGTTCTGCGGTTGCCGCTTCCGTGAATGTCACCACCAGGATCTGATCCACTGTCAACGGGTGCGGAAAAGCCGCCCCTGCTTCGCCGTGCCCTAACAGTAAACGCAAATACAGGCTGGCAATGGTGAAGGTTTTTCCCGTGCCCGCTGAGGCTTCTATCAGCCGGGCTCCATGCAGGGGGAACGTCATTGCGTCCAGCGGCTGTGGCCTGATCGCTGAATTATCCGTTGCTGTGGTCGCTGTCATCTCATCAACCTGGTTTGTCATTATCTGCCCGCATGCCGTGGCACCACCTTATCTCCGTGACGCATCATGTTTGACTCTGTTCGACTCAGGCAGCATAAAAAATGGGAAACTTTCTTTTTTACAAATATTTTTGTGATCACTCACGGGTTCAGCACTTTTTACCGTATTTCATTCTGATGTTTCTATCACTATGAGAAGTGTTTCACATTTTCACCCACCGGCTTTCTGTAGTATCGCAGCCACGAAATTTGGTCTACCTCTGGACCTTGTGGCCGACCGGTGAACACCCTACACCTCATAATGATTTTGCCGGCGGCCACCTCGCTCTTCTTCCCTAATCAACCGCTTCCAGATGCAATAACACAGGTTTGAGCACTTGCTCACCCCATGTCATCACGTCAGCCGCCAGATCGTCCTGCCATTCCGGCCAGACACGTGCAATATAAACATTGCTGCCCTCACCGCGGAACAAATAACTGTCGCTGAACGCGGCCGCCATTTTTTTCTGCGCTTTCGCCAGGCTGTCCTCATCCGTCAGCCAGTTGCCGCTTTTATCCTGAAGCGCTTCCAGCCCTGACAGCACCGTGCGCGGAAAGTAAGGCAGCGGGGCTGACTGGCCTGCCAGATAGCCGTCGATCAACACCGTCAGCTGCTTACGGGCATATTCCGCATCAACGGGTTTGATCCGAAGATGAGTCTCAATGCCGAGCAGATGAGTGGCCACCGGGGCTCCCTGAACCGCCAGTGCCAGATGTTCCATCCAGGCCTGAAGTATATCCTGAGCCCGGATTTTGCCCGGCCGGAAATGAAGTAACCCTTCTGCGGTACAGTGCCGCAACCACCCCTGCAAGCGAAGATTCCCTGCTGATGATTCAAGCGACAGGTCAATTTCCGGGTCTTCCATTCGGGTGGCCAGCAGGGCTGAGACCTGCTCAGCCAAGGGCAGAATCTGCTGCTTTTCCTGCGCCAGCGTCAGTTCACCAAAGGCTGCTATCGGCAGACTGCCCGCAGCCTGCTGCCGGGCCTGAAACTGTGCCAGTGCCTCAGACAAATCCTTCGATTGCTCTTTGGCTTCCAGCAGTGTCATCAGCAGGTTTTCGCGCAGCCGGTAACTCTGTAAACCATCCAGCGCGAAGGGCTCATCATCCGCCATGGCACCTTCGGCTGCCTGAAAGTACACCTTCAGCCGACGGTTGAAAAAATACTGAGCCGGTAAACGCCAGAAACGCTGTAGTTCCGCCAGCTCCATCACCGCAGACGTGCCGGATGACTCCGCCAGCGCCTCCAGCGCAACCGGTGCCAGTGGCTGATCCAGAAAATCCTCCTGAGCAACCGATTCCCGACGGGCAGCCGAAAGCCACTCCGCCGCATAACTTGGCGTTGTTCCCCAAAATGCCTGCGGGCTGAAAGGCGTCAGCGGATGGTGACGGATAAGCTGCTGCAGTAACCGGGCCGCTGAATCGTCCGGCGGCAGGGCTTCATCGCCGGCCAGACAGAATCCCTGCTGGCAGTATTCCAGTAATTCACTCAGCAGGACCGACGGCATTTGCTCACTGTTATCCTGAATCGACCGACCGACGTAACTGATATACAGCTGCTGCTGGGCCGAGAGCATGGCTTCGAGGAACAGATATCTGTCGTCATCACGGCGAGACCGGTCACCCGCACGCTGGCGGCCAACCATGAGATCAAAGCCTTCCGGAGCAATCGTGCGCGGATAAACGCCATCGTTCATCCCCAGCAGGCAGACCACCTGAAACGGAATGGAACGCATCGGCATCAGAGTACAAAAGTTGATCTGTCCGGCCAGAAAGCGCTGACTGATCCGTTCACCACTGAGTTTGTCATTGAGGTAGTCACGCATGATGGCCGGACTCAGGCTGTCGCCGTAACCGGCATCTTTGAGCTGCTGTTCCAGTTGTTGCAATTTCTCGCGGATCAGCCGAAGCACCAGCTCCCCTTCCGTATCCACGACAAAAAAATCGTCCAGTAACTGGTTCAGTACCGCAAACCAGCCGCTGGCTGAGTGGGGCTGATTCAGCACCTTCCGATAATGAATCAGTTGCTCGACAAAAACACTGAGCTGTCCGGCCAGTTCTGCCTCCATGCCCTGCACTTCATCGTAGGCCAGCATTCCCTGATAGAGTCCGGCCTGCTGTGGCATGGCATAACCCAGTAGCATGCGCTGCAAACCAAACAGCCAGGTATTCTGTTTCTGATCCGGGAGTGCGAACTCACGAGCGGTGTCGCCATCCAGCCCCCAGCGAATGCCCGCTTCTTCAATCCAGCCTTTCACCTGAAGAAAGCGTTCCGCATCCAGGCCATATCGGCGCATGATCGCCGGCACTTCCAGCATTTCCGTCAGTTCTGAGGCATGGCAGCGGCTGTTTGGCAGATCCAGCAGTCGCAGGAACGCCAGCAACACCGGATTTTCCTGATCGGCGCTGCGGTCTGAAATCGAAAAAGGCAGATATCGCTCTGCCGGTGCATTGCCAAAAACCGCCTGAACGTAAGGGCTGTAAGCATTGATATCCGCGACCATGACCACGATGTCGCGCGGTGAGAGTTCAGGGTTGGCATCCAGCATCGCCAGCAAATTGTCGTGCAGCACTTCCACCTCCCGCATCGGCGAGTGGCAGACATGAACAGACAGTGAACGATCCTCGGCACTCATCGGCATCTTGTGCTGACTGTCGGCCAGTAGTTGATCATTCACCCGGTCTTCGAGCAGCAGAATATCAGACTGAATCGCATGCAGCAGGCTGTCAGCCGGGATATCCACAAAGGCATCGACTTCAAAGGCTTCCAGTTCAGACATCAGGTACAGGTTATCGCGCCCCAGTTTCCCCAGTGAGGCCAGCAGCGTGTTGCCGACCGCGGCTTCCTGATGGGTTTCGTCCACCAGATTCTGTTCCAGCGAGCCTTTCAGCACACTCACATCTCCCACAGATTCACTGTGTTCATCGCGCCAGATCACCTGCTGGCGCTGCCTGGCTGCAAGGCGTGCCAGATATTTGCGGTCACGGACATCGCCCCAGTAATGACGACATGGGTTGGTGAACATCAGATGCACATCAATGTGCTGACCCAGCGCGGCCAGAGCATCCATATAGCGCGGTGGCAAAGCTGAAATACCAAACACAAACAACCGCTTGGGCAGCGTGTCCGGCAAAGGGGTCCCGGACTGCGCCGCATGATTCAGGGATTCAATAAAATCTTCGTAAAGATTAGCCCGGTGATACTTCGACTGCCCCTGCGACAAAATATGCGCGTACAGCGCCTGCCAGAGCATTGGCTGCCAGGGATGTTCCGCAGTGAGTTCCGGATCGATCACGCCGCATTCCCAAGCCTGAATCCATTCCGGGCGGTACACCAGATACTGGTCAAAAATATCGGCAATTTTGGCCGATAGCTGATAGCGGCGCTGCTGATCGTCATCGTCGGCGAGATAACGCTTCAGCGGCGAAAATTCCGGTTGTTCCAGCAATCCCGGCAGCACCTTCATCAGCGACCAGGTCATGGCTTCTTTATTGAATGCGCTGCGCGCCGGCACATCCGGCAGCACTTTGGTGAACATATCCCAGATAAAGGTCGCCGGCAGCGGAAAAGCAATGTTCGCCGCGACACCCAACGACTGCGCCAGCTCCAGTTTGAGCCACTGCGACATACCCGGGCTTTGCACCAGAATCTGCTCAGGAATAAAAGGATCAGAGAGCGGGTCACGGCGGACCAGCTCAACCAGCAGCGATTTCAGCAGGTCCAGTTGGTTGGAATGGTAGACAGTAAACACGCATCAGGCTCGCTATCAGACAAGAATGATCACGATTGTCTACCAAGGCTTGCAGGGTGTAAACAGCGGCAGCTGTGACAGCCACCGCCCTTTCGGTTTCATCCGTTACATCGCCGGACGGCTCAGTGGTCGGCGGGCGGTACAATAAAACGTCAGATAACGCACAATCACATACCCCACCACCACAGTGGCGATAAAAAGCTCAGCCAGTGCCAGCATGTGTACCTGCTCCGTATAAGCTGACAGCAGCGGCTGAGTGCTCATCCAGTGCGCAGTTTTATACAGTGCTGTAGCCCCAATCACCATCGGGAACGTAAAGGCGGCATACGCCGGGCTGAACGGCAGACGCAACAAACGAAAGAAAGCCAGGTAAATCACCAGCGTCATCAGCAGACCAATGCTCGCCAGCAAAGCGACCATCAGCACCGAAGGCTGAGTCGCCATCGTCAGATATCCGGCCAGAGACAGACTGGCTGGGGCCGCCAGAATCGCAATGGTCGGTTTGGCGGCATCCGGCACTTCATGACCCAAAATCAGCCGATACAGCATCACCGGCAACATCAGGGCATAGGCACTCAGACCAAAGACCAGTAAACCATGCGCAAGCGGCCCCATCATGCCGCCCGGGAAAGTCACATCGGCCACAATGATGCCAACCGGCGGTACAAACCAGCTGGGCACCATGTGATGCAGCGAAAAACCGGAAAAACGGTGATACACAAAACAGGCCAGAAAGATCAGGTGCATCACCACTGCCCCCAGCCAGAGTCCCTGTCCGAACGACGGTGCAAACGGGCCGAGTGCATGAGACACAACCATCACCGCCATAGAAAATGTTGGCACGACACTCCCGACCACCGGGTGTTTCAGATCCTGCCAGAGCAATTGCGGATGCAGTGCAAATTTAACCGCCAGTCCCAGCAGCATCAGGGCAGCGATCGCGGCACTGCCCAGTTGCGCCAGACCATGAAAAGGCAGCGCATTCTCCCAGCACCAGCCGAGGCTGGCAATCGCCAGTGCCAGACCAGCCATAGGGGTCGGCATGGCTGCAATTCGGTGTTTCCAGTGTCGGCGCATCAGCTTACTCTCTCTGTTCAGTTATTTTTCTTTTTATCGATAGAGACAGTGTACTGAGATGCATAGGTTTAGAATAATTGAATAAATTGAAAGATAGGTTAAATTTAACTGAACTTATTCAAGTCACTTCAAGAAATGGTCCGCCATGAATATTGCCCTGAAGCAGCTCCGGGTCTTTGTTGCCGTCGCGCAGGAGAAAACTATCACGGCTGCGGCTGAACGTCTTTACCTGACCAAACCCGCCGTCAGCATGGCGCTTGCGGAACTGGAGAAACAACTGGGTCAGTCCCTCTTTGACCGGTACCACAACCGGCTGACGTTGAACTATCACGGCAAGCGCCTGTTGCCACTTGCCGATGAATTACTGCATCGCACCCATAGTATTGAGCAGTTGTTTGAACAAGACGGTCCGCTGACCGGACATCTGGCGATCGGCTCCAGTGATACGGTCGGTAACCAGCTAACCCCATTCCTGTTACGGGATTTCCGAACACAGACCGGTCATCAGGATCAATCACTGCTGATTGGCAACACCGCCAGCATCTGCCAGAAACTACGCGACTTTGAACTGGATATCGGGCTGGTGGAAGGTCAGGTCAATCAACCGGCACTGATCAGTCAGCCCTGGCTGAAAGATGAGATGGTGATAATCTGCCATCCGGCCCATCCGCTGCGGCAACACAAGACACTGACTTTTACCGATCTGACACAGACCGAGTGGGTGTTGAGAGAATCCGGTTCCGGGACACGCGATTACTTCCTCAACCAGATTGCACCGGAAGTCACAGACTGGCGACTGGCGTTCGAATTAAATACCACTGAGTCCATCATCAACAGCGTTGCCGCAGGATTAGGCATCACCTGCCTCTCCCGGCGCGCCGTCTGCCACGCAGTTCAGGAAAATCGGGTTGCCGAGCTACCTTTCAGGCTGCCCAAAGAGCGGCAGTACTGGCTGCTGTATCACCAAGACAAATACAACAGCCCGCTGCTCGCCGCATTTATAGACTTCTGTCAGCGCTGGCAACCGGGCTCAGACCCGGTTATCCCCGCCACTGAAAGCAATGATCTGACTGATCTGACATAAAGGCCGTCCTGATTCCTGCTGCCAGGCATCAAATGCTGCCTGTGCAGCAGTCAACGAGCGCTGGGTGTCCCGGCCACCGTCAATAACCCCGGTATTTCGCAGGTAGGCTTCGACATCCTGACTGAGAATAAAAGTATCTTTTCCCATCACCCGCAATGTATAAGGGCCGGTATTCCCGCCAAGACGTTTACCTTTGGTTTTCAGATATTTCCACAGTCCAATGATATCCTCCGACGGCCAGTCCGCGACCATGGCCGAAAAAGAACCGTGTTCTTTGGCTGCCCGGTGGATCATGTAGGTGTTCTCAGGGATCGTCATGACTTTTCCGAGATGACGAATAATGGCCGGATCCGTTGCTTTACGCTCCCACATCTCATTCGGCACCAGCAACAGCTTCTCAATATCAAACCCGAAGAATACCGATTCGAAGCCGTCCCATTTCTGACGAACGACTTTCCAGCTCATGCCGGACTGAAATACTTTCTGTGTCAACGCAGCCAGCCAGCGATCGTCCGGAATCGCTTTGAGTTCTGCCGGGGTCAGCGGGTGACTCAGCAGACTTTCCAATGCCGACTCACCCCCTTTACGGTCAACGGCACGGGCATAAATTTGATCAAATTTTTCTCTCACGCTCACAAGAACTCCTTCTCTCCGGAATCAGAACTGGACTCTGGCTCTATCCTACTGTATAAAAAACCAGTTAATCAATATCGGGAGAGGGTGACCATGGCTGTTATCGTCAAATATGTAGTAGAGCGCAACGGAGAAGAGAAGATGACTTTTACCTCTAAATCTGAAGCTGATGCCTACGATAAAATGTTGGATATGGCTGACGAGCTGTTTGCGGTTCTGAGTGAAAGTAAACTGCTTGAAGACGAAGCCAAACAGGAAGAACTGGCGCTGTTCCTGGCTCAGGAACGCGAGAAAGTTCTGGTCGCACTGGGAGCTAAAAAAGCCAAACCTGCTGCGAAGAAAAAGCCTGCCAAGCCTGAAGCGGTAGAAGACGACGCAGAAAGCGAAGCGGCCTGATCGTCATCCTGCTGAAACGCAGTTGAAAAACCTCCTGAAGGAGGTTTTTTTGTGCCAAATTTTTATGCAAAAAGACTGACTTTCTATGAGGATAACCCTAGGTTTTCAGCATTTCTCAGTCATTTTTCTATGAATGACAGATTTCCCCTTCAATATCCGGTTCAGTCTCTTTATGATGGGATATCTGAAATTTTTAATCATCAAACAGACTGCCTGCTGTTGACAGTCTTTTCCCCTTTGATATGGAGACCATTTCACCATGGCCACATTTTCTTTAGCCCTGGGTACCGCGACCAAAAACCGCGACGGCAAAATCATTGAAGCCTTCTTCCCGACACCACTGCTGAACCCAGCTCAGGCTCTGGTTGATACCATCGCGCAAATCGCTGATTACAAAAATGGGAATCAGGCCATTGAAGTCACACCGGCGCAGGCGGCTGAACTGGCAGGTGCATTTGCAGCTCACAGTGAACAAGCCAGTGCCGGTTTTGCTGAAAAAGCAGCGCAATCGAGCCAGCCGCTGGTACTGGTGATTCTGGCAACTGACGAAGCACCGACTTCCGTTGCCGAAGGCTTCCTGAAACTCCAGCTGATTTCTCACCGTCTGGTTCAACCGCACGGTCTGGTACTGGATGGCATTTTTGGTCTGCTGCACAATATTGCCTGGACCAATCAGGGACCTATCGATCTGCCTGAGCTGGCAGAGCGTCAGATGGAAGCCCGTCTGAATGGCCAAGTTCTGAGTGTCGACTGTATCGACAAATTCCCGAAAATGGTCGATTACATCGTGCCTGCCGGTGTTCGTATTGCGGATACTTCCCGTGTTCGCCTGGGCGCGCACGTGGGTGAAGGCACCACGGTCATGCACGAAGGTTTCATTAACTTCAATGCCGGAACAACCGGTGTCAGCATGGTCGAAGGCCGTATTTCTGCCGGTGTTGTGGTTAGCAACGGCTCAGATATCGGTGGCGGTGCTTCGATTATGGGTACCCTGAGTGGCGGCGGTAAAGTGGTCATTTCTATCGGTGAAAACAGCCTGCTGGGTGCAAACGCAGGTCTGGGCTTCCCGCTGGGCGACCGCTGTACAATCGAATCAGGTCTGTATGTGACCGCCGGCACGAAAGTCACGATGCTGGATTCAAGCGGCAATGTCGTCGAAACCGTGAAAGCACGTGATCTGGCAGGAAAATCTGATCTGCTGTTCCGCCGGAACTCAGTAACGGGCACCATTGAGTGTCTGACCAACAAGACTGCGGTTGAACTGAACAGCGAGCTACACAGCAATAACTGATTGCTGAAGCGTCTTTTCGGGAATCATCAAAAAGGCTGCTCATGGCAGCCTTTCTTTTTATCGGCTTTCCGGTTCTGTCAGTAACCGCGCTCCGCCAGACCAAACTGACTGGCGTCCTGCTTACACTCATCGGGATACGCCGGATTGATCGCCGTCGTCACTGTTTTCTTACCGGTACAATATTCATATCGGCCTTGCAGATAACCGGCGCGATATTTTTCATAGTCCGATTCTGACAACACGCCTAAGCGATCCAGGCGCTTCTTATCCCATTCCTGATAGCCATATTCGCCATGATACGCCCCCAGTTCCTGCCATTCACCGTGTTGGGACAGTTCTGATTCATACTGACTGACACACGCGGCGATCATCAAAGCAGCCATCATACAGATGAGCTGACGCATACAACCTCCTCAGCCAACTGCAAATCTGTGTCTTAAGTATGGAAGATTCTCTGTGATTTGGCGGCCATGTATTAAGAATGACCATTAGGGCTGGCTGAGTTCAGCGGAAGCCTGCCGGCCGGACTCACTTCGAATGCCCAGATTCACAAGCACGATGCCCAAAAAAGAGGCCCCCAATAGCACGGTTCCAAGATACCAGGACTGACTCATTCCCAGTTGGAGTAAGACGTGACTGACCAGTGAAGCCACCATCATTTGGCAAGCCCCCGATAAAGCAGAGACAGTGCCGGATTTGTCACTATAGGGAGTCAATAACATCGACTGGGCACAAGGAAAGGCGATACCATTGGTCACTGCCAGCAGAAAATGTGCCAGTGACATCCAGAGCGGATCCAACGGTGCAAAAATATAGACTGCTGCTGACAATATCTGCATCAATGGTGCCAGCTGTAACATGCGTGCCGTGCCTAAATAAGGACGTAAACGCTGACACAGCAAACCGCCACAAAGAAAACCACAAGCAGGAATCATCGCCCAGATGGCGTATTGTTCCGAAGTCATGCCGATCTGAACCTGCATGATATAAGGCATCATTGAGATTGCCAGTATCACCACGGCAAAGTTGATCCAGCCAATCCCGGCAAAGGTGATGAAATGACGTTCACGAAATAAAGAAACGTAACTGACAACTAACCGCTTCACTGACGGTGGCTGTCTTGCGCTATTTAATGTTTCCCGGAAACTGACCAAGAGCAGTATCCAGATCAGTGTGATATAACCAAATAACAGGAAGAATGCTGACAACCAGCCCAGGTAATGATTGACCATCCCGCCAATCACAGGTGCCATGATCGGTGTGAAAGCGGCTACAATCGCCAGCCAAGTCAGTGCCTTCGCAAGATTCTGTTTCTGGTAAC
Source organism: Photobacterium galatheae (assembly GCF_000695255.1). Classification (GTDB taxonomy): domain Bacteria; phylum Pseudomonadota; class Gammaproteobacteria; order Enterobacterales; family Vibrionaceae; genus Photobacterium; species Photobacterium galatheae. The sequence goes on from NZ_JMIB01000037.1 coordinate 82,933, forward strand.
TATCACGGATCATCGCTCTGGCCAGCACGGAGACACTGCCTGCCCCACATCCTTGAATAAAGCGGCCAGCTAGCAGTCCATTGAACGAGTCAGCCAAAAAAATTACAACGGCGACACCGAATAGTGCGAGTAATACACCAGCCAGTAAGACCAATCGGCGGCCAAGCACATCCGATAATGGCCCATAAATCAGCTGCGAAGGCCCAAAACCCAACAAATAGACAGCGATGAGCAATTGTGTCTGATCTGAAGTCAACGCCAGATCATTCCCAATCCAGGGAAGCAAAGGAAACACTAGGCCAAGACCCAACTGGCCAATACTGACAATCAAACAGGCAAATAACAGAGGTTTCCAATTGAACGCTGGCATAGGTTTCTCATCGTCGATAACAACACAATCATTATGCCTGTTATCACGCAGGGAATAAGCCACCATCGGCTACAGAAGCTCTGTCCTGGTAGGAAAGAATAGCCGCTTATCCACGCGGCTACTCGATTGAAACTTAGGAAGCAGCAGAGTCCTGCGCTTTGTTAATTCTGTAACAGAAGGGGTTCTTAAAAGAAAACTTGCTCCCCTGGGTTTCCACTCGCCCTTGCTTCATTGCTATCAGCACTTCACGCTGGATACGCACCAAAGCAAAAAATCGAATCACCATAAACACAATAAAGATTGGCATGACGATTTGTGCCATTGGCGCTGACTTTAAAATCAAATCATTCCCCAGCCAAACAGCCAGCATCCCCAGCATCAGGTACAGAGAATGCGGTTTCAGTGTAATGGTCACTGCATCTGCGGCTTCTTTCCGCTCGTAGAAAAAACTCATGGTGTTTTGTTTTTACCATTTCAGAAAAAGTGACGCTAAACCTCTCACAGCCCGGAACACAAGACAAGGTCAAACACCACGAAATTGTAACCAGGTAAGAAAACACCGTTTCAGGTTGAAGTTCAGGTTCTGAATTTTAGAACGGTAGAAACCTCAAGCTTTCGATCCGTAGCAGATATCCCCCCGGATAACACAAAATCCAGCCATGACTGACTCGGTTTCTTGAAGAAATGGTGGACGGATAGAGTCGCACACAACCGGGACTCGTCCGGTCGCAGGGCGGATTTCAAACCCCGTAATGTAAAAAAGCCCCAGTC
>NZ_JMIB01000038.1 GCF_000695255.1 Photobacterium galatheae
GAAATGTTCTTTGATGGTATCGATATTCATGGCCACTCCTCAAAAGAGGAGCATAAGATCACAATTGGTTCGTCTGGTCAATTTTCACCTAGCATTGAGCAAAAAATGTTCATGATCTTGCCCTGGTTTGAATGTCATCTGTCTGTTTCGTTTTCTCAATGCGGCCAGAGCTATAGGGTTTCCTTAACACATCGATGTCCAATCCAACTTTTTAAAGTAAAAAATTTTGTGACAAACCTCTGAAATAGGGAGTTTCATTCTATGCAGAATCCTACGAGAAGGGTAAGTTTCAACCTCCATATGCATTTAATTTTATACAAACATGATTCATAATTGTGCGACCCGCTGTAACTTTAAAGCCTAAAATGTGGATGGCACCATTAAAGAATAAAGTTGATGAAACCAAAACAAAACTTAAAAAAGTTCATAGAAAGAGAACTTGAAGTTTGCATTACAGATATTTTCTCCTGGGTGATTTATTGAGATGAATACGAATAAACAGACAGTTGTTACCGCAGCATTTCCGTTTATACCTGCAGAGCTTTGTATCGCCCATATAGCGAGTACTTATTTACCCGCAGATATCTTCCATCGCTTCGAGTGCCTTCGAGGTGTTAACAGCATTCTCGTTTCTGCCACAGATGTACATGGCCTCTTGGCAAAAAAAGAATTGTCTCAGGCTCAAATGTCGAGTCAGGAATTAATGCAAAGCTGGCATCGTCGCTATATTAACGAGTTTAGCATGCTAGGCATTGAGTTCTCACATTACGGTCGAACAGACGCCAAGGCATTAAAAGAATTAGTTTATCAGTCGCTCCATACACTCAAAGAAAAAGGCCTAATAACACAACGTGAAGCCTTTGATTACATGTGTAGCGATTGTGGTGAGATGTTACCTAGGCGCTATCGGTTAGCTGTGAAAGAGATGGCAGCAACAGGCAAAGAAAAGATCGCATATGACGACTTGGACAATGATAACTTACAATGCCGTTTTTGTGGCAGTAGAAACGTAACTAAAAGTAGTAAGCCGCATTGGTTTCTCGATTTACAGAAAGGATTACCCGCAATTCAAGAAAATATTGACAAACAGAAAAATAACCAAGTCAGCACACAGTTAAAAGCAGCTATCTCTGATGGGTTAGCTGATTGGAATATCAGCCGTGATAATTACATGGGCACAAAATTACCCTTTTCTGATGAACAAAGCCTTTACCTCTGGTATGAATCTCTAATAGGTTATTTATATCTCGCTGAGTGTGAAAATAAATACAGTAATTTTGAATTCAAGCACTTTATCGGAAAGAATATTATTTACTATCATGGTGTAGTATGGCCTTATCTATTACACTGCGGTGCCGAACGAAATGATAGTGAAATTCAAATATCAGCTCGCGGGTTTCTAGATATGGAGAAAACTGATAGCACATTAATTGATATCCAATCGATTACGTCAAATTACGATAGAGACTATATTCGATTTTATCTGGCATATCGCACACCGGACTCGCTGTCTGATTATTATTTTAATCAAGAAGACTTTTCGAACACAATAAATCAAATCTTCTGTAATCAATTTGGTTCCTTCTTTCGACGCTGTATTTCCATCTTGAAAAAAAATCAGGTGGAACAAGTTTTGCCGACCGAACTTACAAACACACCTTGGGAAACGCACTGGCCACTGATTGAGAATGCGTTATCTCAAATGCTGGTGCGGTCAGCATTATTACATATACAATCGTATATCAAAGCCTGCGGAACCGTCATAGAAGACATGTCAATCTACCGCACCCCGACCAAAGCATCCTTAGGGCTATTAAGCGATCTCTTCATTAAAGCTTTATTCTTATTGACTCCAATTTGTCCTACCCGAGTCCAGGATTTCAATATTATCAACGGGCTCGATCTGTCACGCTTACGCTCTCACGAAGATTGCGTCGGCCTGCCGCTTAGAAACTCAATGGCAAGGTGGGAAAAAATTGACTAGAACAATACACATCATTGCCCCTGCAAACCCCATGCACAAACTGTCTGGGGAAATGCTTGAGATCGGTAAGCGGCAACTTAATACACTTGGCTTTAATGTACAATACGCCACCAATGCTTTTGCCCATGCTGGCCACACCGCGGGCACCATTGAGCAGCGTGTTGAAGACATTCATGAAGGGCTAAGCGATGAAAACGTCATAGCGCTTATGGCTGTTTTTGGCGGATATAATTCCAATCAATTGCTACCTCACCTAGATTATAACCTAATACGTTCGGCAAATAAGCCTATCATTGGCTACAGCGACATCACATCCTTGATGGTGGGGATTTATAGTCAAACAGGAATCGCTTCCATTCATGGTCCAGGATTTGCCAGCTTTTGTGACCCGAATATTTTTCCAGAAGCATTAATAAGTTTTACTCAGCTTCTACTCGGAAATAACCAGATACAACTACAGCAGCCTACATTTGCCGCGGATGACTTGTGGTATCTCAAGCCCGAATTTGGTCCCCGCGATACTTATGAGCACCCTAACTGGCAAGCTGTCAGACCTGGTAGCGCAACAGGAATTTTGCTCGGTGGGAATCTCGAGACACTCTTAAGTTTAGCGGGAACGGTTTATTTTCCTGACATGCAAGATAAGCTTTTGCTTATCGAGTCCAATCCAGATGAAAAACCAGGGAAATTCGAACGCGAGTTATCTCAGCTTCAACAGCTGGGTGTGCTTTCTGTCGTCAATGGAATTCTGATTGGGCAATTCAAGAAAGACTCCGCATTAACTTCACTTCAACTCATGACCGAAATTTTCGAGCGAGTCATGCCCGATAGTAAAGTTCCGGTTTGGATGAATATTAGTGCCTCCCATGTGGATCCGATTTTATCCTTACCAATAGGTAAAGAAGTATTAATTTCGGATGAGAAATCAGTCTGCTCATTATATATTTCACCATGAACATAAGGTCAGTTCTATGCCATTCAGCCAAAAAGAGTTGTTGAGATATAGCCGACATCTAGCTTTACCGGAGGTAGGTCTAGATGGACAAAGAGCGTTAAAAGAAGCGAAAGTCTTAGTCGTTGGAACCGGTGGATTAGGAAGCCCTATACTGTTGTACTTAGCGGCTTCAGGTGTCGGTACTATCGGACTCATTGACTTTGATACGGTGGATGAAACAAACCTACAGCGACAAGTTCTCTTTGATATGAACAGTGTGGGAAAAAGCAAATCTAGTGTCGCTAAAAATAAACTTGCTGCACTCAATCCCTATATCACAGTCAATGAATACAATACTGCAATAAATTCAGACAATGCCTTAGAGATAATCAAGTCTTACGACATTGTCGTCGATGGCACTGATAACTTTACGACTCGATATTTGGTCAACGATGCATGCGTACTTTTAGGCAAGCCGTATGTCTATGGCTCTGTCTTTCGCTTTGAAGGACAAACTGCCATATTAAATGCTCCCATGGAAGATGGCAGACGAGGCCCCTGCTATCGCTGTCTGTTCCCCGAACCACCTCCTGCTGATTTAGTACCAAACTGCTCAGAGGGTGGTGTACTCGGTGTCTTACCGGCCATGATCGGCAGTTTACAGGCAACTGAAACTATCAAGCAAATTTGCAGCATTGGTAAACCTCTATCACGTCAGCTGATGCTCTACAGTGCCCTCGACTTAGATTTCAAAAAGGTCAATATGGTGAAGGATGCGTCCTGTGCGATTTGCAGTGAACATCCAGTGATTACAGATCTACAGCCTATTAACCTGAGTTGCCAGGTTGAGACTGAAGATGAAACAGTATCTTTGATTACAGGTTCAGCATTACGAAAACTGTTAGAGAAAGGACAGCCAGTTCAGTTGTTAGATGTTCGAAACGACGATGAACGGAAGATGATGCACATTGGCGGCCGACATATCCCTCTCGATAAACTCGAGATGATGACAGCGGCAGATTTAAAATATTTTGATAAACAAGCTCCGCTGATCGTCTATTGCACCGCTGGTGCAAGGAGTAAAAAAGCCATCATCCAGCTCCAAAAGCTAGATATCTTCTCAGAATTATACTCATTGCAAGGTGGCTTGTTGAGATGGATATCAGACGTAGACTCAGCCCTGAGTACCAGTTAATAAAATCGAAAGAAGAGGAATAGATTATGGCAATAATCCGTATACCTACAACGATGCAAAAATATACCCATCATGCAGTTACTGTCGAAGTTCAAGGTGAAACAGTACAGGCTGCTCTGGAGCAACTTGTTACAATTCATCCTGAGCTTAAACAAATAATTTTTTCAGATAACAACCAACTAAAAGGCTATCTCAACATTTTCATTAATGAAAAAAATATTCGAGAAGCAGAGTATCTGAAAACTAAAATTTCAGATGATTTAGAATTACTTTTATTACCTGCGGTAGTCGGTGGATAATAATTTAAGGAGAACTTCGATGATTGAGAAAAATAAGAAACAAGAGCACGTAGAATCTGAAGATCAGGCGTCACATATTGATGAAAACACGCAGGTGGCTGAAGAACAAGATGATACTTTCTCTCCGCTAGAAAGCGGGCCAGAGACAGCACTATTCTGGCAATAAAATGACTATTTTTTTTATTGGCCCAAGTTTACCTAACCATAAAATAAAGGAGTTGGTCAATGAAGACGTTGACATTAGACCACCGATTCAAAGAGGAGATTTGGATGGAATAGAAGTCTCAGATGGTCCGGTTTGTATCATTGATGGCGTTTTTCATAATTCGTTAGCAATAACCGCCCGTGAGATAGCCAAAGCATTACAGAAGGGAGTCAAGATCTACGGCTCGTCCAGTATGGGAGCACTACGAGCAGCAGAGTGTGCTCCAATTGGGATGAAAGGGGTTGGCCAAATCTTCGAACAATACCAATCAGGAGAATGCCAATCTGATGCAGATGTTGCGCTGACTTTTGATCCAATCAGTTACGAGAACATCACTAATCCGTTGGTCAACGTAAGATATGGATTCACACAAGCACAACAAGCTGGCGTGATTAATCCCAATCAACTGGTTCAACTCATTCGATTGGCAAAGGGGATTCATTTTACTGAATTAACCTATGAGCGAGTGTTCGAATTAGCCTCTCTTTATTGTGATGCGCAGAACATAGAGTATTTGAAAAAATTTATTCAGGAAAATCAGTTAGCGCTAGATCTTAAAAGAAAAGATGCTTTGCAATTAATTGCGATTATTAATAGTGAAATTAACTTTTCAGTAAATAGTTAGGGTAATATATGTTATTAAGTAATCATCTACATGACAGCAATCATCAACCACCACAGACTTGGAAATGTCCTCAAACTCATTACCTTGCAGCCTTTGATAAACGATGGTATTCGCAACTATTGCATATACAGTCTGAGATCAACTTCCTAACGCACTCCTTTTACCGCGAACAGAAAATGACCAGTGTGATGTTACCAATCACGACCGGTTCTATCTCCAGCCCAATGGGGCTTGGAAGCGATTCACTCCCCGTTCAAGTGGAAATTGCAGGTAGGCCGACATACCTCGCCGATTCCATGCAGTTCATGTTGGAGTATGCTTTACGCTACTGCCCAAATGGCGTCTTCTATATGATGCCTTCCTTCAGAGGCGAAAATGCTGATCAGCGCCACCTATGCCAGTTTTATCATTCAGAGGCAGAAATTTGTGGCTCGCTCTCCGATGTCATGGGCCTCGTAAACTCTTACTTACACTACCTCGTTGAAGGAATCAGCCCATTAATCAAGCAGTTTGGCCAAGAAAATGGGTTTGATACTAGTCATCTGGATCATTTCATTGCTCTCTCAAAAAATATTCCTTCCATACGTTTTTCAGAGGCCGTACGCCAACTCAACTACGCCCCCGAGTTTGTTGAAAAGCATGAGGCAGGCTTCTACATCCTCACCAATGCGGGTGAGCGGCAACTGATTACAGACTTCAAAGGCCCTGTCTGGGTCACGCACATGCCCTCGTTGTCCGTGCCATTCTATCAAGCTGATGACCTTGATGATGAGTATTCTCTGTCTGCGGATCTCTTAATGGGTATCGGTGAGACTGTAGGCTGCGGCCAACGCCATGACTCTGCCGAGCATGTCCTAAATGCCATGGCACGCCGTGAAGTGGCGGCTGAGGATTATGAGTGGTATGTGGAAATGCGCAAAGTAAGACCGTTACAAACCAGTGGGTTTGGTATGGGAATAGAGCGATTCATTCTATGGTTGATGAATCATAATGACATTCGTGATTGCCAACTGGTTCCACGGTTCAACCAAGTGAACTTTTTACCCTAATCGGAAGGAGTTCACGAACATGGTACGACAAGCGGCAATCATCTTGATTGTAGAGCAGCCTTCAGAGGTAGGCTTAGCCTACCTACTCGCTGCACTATCTCACCAGACCCAAAAAAGCAAGTTGGTTCTGCCAGTGATGCATGAAAGGACAAACAAGTTGCTACAACGCAACTTGGATTTTATGAAACTCGAATATACCGAGATGAAACTAGCATCATTTCTTGCGTCAGAGACGGTTCCAAAGAACTTGAAGGAACGTACTGAGCACTTGGATGCGGCAAATCAAGGCGACCAAATAAGACAGGCGTATGAAATTGCCTTTAACCGGAAGTTGGCGACTGATGCAGTGGGTACAGACCAACCGGTATGTGTCGGTGTTGGTGAAAGCGGGCTGCGCTCTGCACTACAGTATGCCTTATTGACTGAGCGTATCGTATGTCACGTACCCGATTATAACGCGCTGACCAGTGACTGGTTCGCTCGTATCGCTTCTGCGCAAAGTCTATTTATTTTTCCAACAGAGACGTTTTCCATTAAGCACCTGCATCAATTGATGGCTGCAAAAGAGCAGAGCGCGCCAAACTGTCCGATTAGTTTTGCCTATCCCTTTGGAGGGTTACAACAGGACGCCATGCAACTAAAGATGGTTGTCGCAATGTCGTGTGAGTTACCGGCCAATAGATACGTTCATACCCTGTTGCCGTTATCATCACGACGGCAGTCTGTCGAAATTGGTAAGTACAGGATCTCTTCAGGGCATGGAGAGCCTAAAGAAACTGAATGGCTACAACAAGCGACGAGAGCCTTGATCACCATGCCGCACTCCAATGGCGTGAATATGTCTCTTGGCCACGCCGTATTATGCGCCAGAAAAAAACGCGAAGTGAATAAAAAAGCTATCGCGGTACACCCTTGTTTCAAGAGCGAACTATGTAATCGCGACAAGCCAGGGGCCATACACTTGTCGCCGACTGAAATTCCGGCGTCACTCGTGATGAGCTACACCTGCTGGGGAGTAGTTTTAGCAGGGGGAACGTATGACACAGACTATACGTTAGCCGCTCAGTTTGCCCTATCACCGTATACGTCGGTCTTGATCACTACCTACACAACAATCAAACTAGACTCAGAAGCCCCCCTTCAATTCTTACAGGATTATGAATCGGGGAATAAAATTGGCGACACTGTTTTAAGGTTTAATCAGCGTCATTACGCGTCTTATCGGGATGTCTTGTCCGCATTGATAATATTTGGAGATCCCGAATACTCACAAGCCGGCTCAGTCAACCAGGAAGATCTCGCGCAAGCGGTTACCGCTGTCAAAAACGTTCTGCAGCTTGACCAGCACTCCAGCACACCTCTTATGCCTCATTTATTTTCAACGACGCACCTCGACTATAGCCGGGCTGTCGGGCAGTTGACTCATGCCATTCCTATAAAAGCAGTATCCTATTCAGCTACTGCTTTACAACAGGCAACCGAAAGTTATTGGGCTGCAGCAAAGTGCTTAGCCGCACGTGCCACAACCCAGCAGAGTCAACCTCGCGATATCAAACCAGTTGAAAACTATGCACGCGAAGCGTTATTGAATTTTCATGCGGCATGGTGTGATCTTTACCTTGCCATGATTCATCATCTCGGTGGATACCTACGCCTTCAAACCGACAAGGTCTATGTTTATGCAGGCAGTGGTGAAGGTACAAGTATTTGTCCTTACTGCAAGGGAACCCTGAATGTCAATCGAGTGCATTTGGCAAATGAGCCACAACAGATGCGCCTCTTACACGAATGCCCAAATTGTGCGACGGTGTTGGATGCTGTCGGGGAATGTATTTCAGCTGAAATACAAGGCCATAGCCACTGCTCTGTCAAAAGCCCATATGATATGGCATTAACCCTGCAGCTGAGGAATAAAAAATCAGGTAAAAAACAACTCACCTGTATCGCGGTAATAGAACCTTTCATCAAGAATGGTCAAAGTGAACTTGCAGTTAGCAAAGCGCAAACGACTCTGCACGAAGAACGCCTGAGTTACCAGATTAGCTTGCCTGAACTTATCCTACCCTCTCATTACGTATGTGGCCTTCATACGCTCAATGTGTTGGTGTTAGTAGAAGACGAAGTAGTGTTGCTACGTAGACCTATTTACTTAATAGATTAAATCATTATGACGAAGCAAGTAATATCCACGAAGACGCGCATTACAGCGCAAGACCTCCTGGCCAACTTTACTCACTTGGCAAAGGAGAACGGGAAAAAGTGTAATCCTGCGGCACATTATCGTACCGTACCATTTCATGAAACCATCACGCGTCTAAGACCATTTATGCCTTTGGCTGGCATCACACGCGTTGCAGATATTACTGAACTGGATAAATCTGGCATACCCGTTTTTCAGTGCGTACGTCCGTTAGCGATGGAAGATCAAGACACTTTTACTGTGTTCTCGGGCAAAGGCATTGACAAAGCACAATGTGAAGTATCTGCCATCTCTGAGGGCATTGAACGATATTGCGCGGAAAGCCAGAATTATCCTCAATCAAAGTTCCAGTTTTCCAGTTATAACACGCTGAAAAAAAAGTTTAAGGTTATCCATCCTGCGCAATTTCATTGCCCGGAATCAGCAAAATTTGATCCCGATGAAACACTGGAGTGGGTGTCGGTTTCCAACTTAATGACCGGAGAATCAGTTTACGTAACAGCAAATGTCGTGTTCTATCCGTACCAACCTAAACAAGGACGGGCTCTCTTTCGCTATTTCACGACGGGGCTTGCAACGGGAAATAACTATCATGAGGCTATCATACATGGTCTTTATGAAGTGATTGAGCGTGATGCGGCAGCACTAAATAAAATTCTTAGACAATATCCTGTGGTGCCTAACGAGTCGATAGAGAATCCTGACGCACAGCGGATCATCTCTGAGCTCGCCGAAAACGATGTTGATGTCATTATCCGTTATATTACACAAGAAGATATACAAGTACCTGTCTTCGCTGTCATCTGTGAAGATAAAAAAGCCTTCGACCCACTCTTTATTAACGGCGGATATGGATCAAATCTAAATAAAGATATTGCCTTGCTCAGCGCACTCAATGAAGCCGTTGCCTCTCGTCTGGGAGCCATCAGTGGCGCACGAGAAGACCTCGAAAAATTCGAAAAAAATCGCGAGTTTCAATATCAACAATTTAAACAGAAATACGCATATTGGTTTGATAAAAATTCGCGAGTAATTCACTACCAAGACATACCTTCCGTACAGTACAAAAACTGCTTAGAAGATATGACACATTTAATGAATGTGTTATCACTTGCTGGTTTTCAGGACATCCTATTAGCAGACCTGAATCATGCAGGCTTTCCGCAGCCAGTCGTGAAGATGCTCATCCCGGGCGTGGAACGATACTCCTTCAAGATGGAATGTATAGGTCAACGAGCCAAAGATAACTATTACAAAATCTATGGCAAACAACTCATTTCTTAAGTCATGACATAAAACATGAGGTTCAGCATGATCACAACAAACAAACCAGTTTATACCAAAGCAGAAATCGACGAGATGACTTATTTCGATCTGATCGGCGTTGTAAGAGAGACCAATCGCCCGCCAGGTGGTGCTCATAGTATTAGGCGAATCGCTCAAAGTGCAATGCTTAATCCACAAAGTAAAGTCCTTGAGGTAGGCACCAGCACCGGTTTTACCGCGATTGAACTGGCACGAATTTCAGGGTGCCATGTTTATGCTATAGATATTAATGAAGAAAGCCTCGCAGAAGCTCGTATACGTGCTAAACAATACGGTGTAGAAGATAAAGTCACATTCTGTAAGCAAGATGCAACAGCAATGGCGTTCGAACATGAAAGCTTCGACATGGTCTTCTGTGGCAACGTCACCTCTTACATGGATAATAAAGAAAAAGTCATCAGTGAATATTGCCGAGTATTAAAACCAAACGGTTACGTTGCGGCTATCCCGATGTATTACATCGATACTCCGACCACTGAGTTTGTTCATCGAGTTGGGAAAGCCATCGGAGTCAACCTAACACCAAACTATCGACAAAATTGTTTAGATTACTATCAAGTCGAGCCGCTAGACATTTGTTGGCTAGAAGATTACCAGTTCGACAACATTGAAGAATCTCAGGTTACCAAATATGTTGATGAGCTAACACAACGAGAGCATTTATCCGCACTGGATATGCCAGCCTCAGAGGCGCTGACTAACAAATATTCTGAATACATGCACTTGTTCAGAGAAAATCTGGCAATGATGGGTTTTACTCTGATCCTACTGAGAAAAGAACCAGTAAAGATAGATAAAGAATTATTTACTTCTACGATGATTGTGCAACCGACAGCACGCAAATCGAGCGGAAAGTAATAAGTCGCGAGGCGCACCTAATGCGCCTCGTACATCCAAGGCAAGTCAGTCATTGAATTGAATCACGACCAACAATTGAAATGTAAACCAACTCAGAAATTGAGGTAATACCCCAGCTCTGACGGAGGATACTCACATGAAAAGGAAAAGAACGCTATGCCACGATTCCTCATAACAAGTGCACTCCCCTATATCAATGGAATAAAACATCTGGGTAACTTAGTTGGTTCCTTATTACCTGCTGATGTCTACGCGCGTTACTTGAGACAACAACAACAGCAAGTCTTGTATATCTGTGGTACCGATGAGCATGGCACACCTGCCGAGCTTGCAGCGACAGAGCATGGTTTGTCGACAGAAGACTATTGTAATAAATTGCACGACCTTCAACGCGATATTTATCAACGCTTTCATATTTCATTCGATTACTTTGGTCGTACATCGTCCAAAGCAAATCACGAGATTACTCAATCCATCTACCGGGATTTAGAGCAGCGCGGCTTCATCAAACAAAAAGCAATAGAACAAGTCTACTCAATTGAAGATAAACGATTTTTACCTGATCGTTATGTCGAAGGGACATGCCCTCATTGCAGCGATGAAAAAGCGCGCGGCGATCAATGCGATGGCTGTGGTCAACTGCTTGAACCATATGAGTTAATCGACCCTCATTCGGCCATCACGGGCAGCAAAGATCTCATCATCAAGCAAAGTAATCACTATTTCCTTTGTCTTTCCAAATTACAGCAAGATGTCGGCGCTTGGGTAGACAGACACAAACATTGGTCGCCTCTGACTCAAGGTATCGCCAAGAAATGGTTGCAAGAGGGGCTACAAGACCGCTGCATCTCACGCGATTTAAATTGGGGCATCCCTTTACCTACAGACAACAACGAAAAAAAAGTGTTTTATGTCTGGTTTGATGCGCCAAATGGCTATATCAGCATGACCAAAGAGTGGGCAGAAAAACATGCTCCCGATTCCTCTGCCTGGAAAGATTGGTGGACCGAGTCCGACGATGTGCACTATACCCAATTCATGGCGAAAGATAACGTTCCATTTCACACTATTTTTTGGCCAGCGGTACTCATGGGAGCAGAAAGTAACTATAAACTCGTCGATAACATTAAAGCCTTTAATTGGCTATTGTATGAGGGTGGAAAATTTTCGACTTCACAAAAACTTGGTGTCTTTATGGATGATGCTCTGGAGCTGTTTCCGGCGGATTATTGGCGCTATTACCTCTTGAGCAACGCACCTGAAAATTCCGATTCAAGTTTCACTTTTCAACATTTTTCTAAAGTCATCAATAAAGATCTCGCTGACAACTTAGGGAACTTTGTGTCTCGGGTTTCAGCGCTGGTCTCGAAATATTTTTCCGGTCAAATCCCAAAAGAGCAGCTCGCAGCTTACACATTCCCTGTGGAGATGAAGGTGCAAGTTAAAGAACTACTGAAAGACATCAACGACAATTATCAACAATGTAACTTTCGACACCTCATCAACTGCTTAAAAAAACTCTACGCCTTGGGCAATGAATATATTACAAAGGCTGAACCCTGGAAAATATTAAAAAATGATGAAAAGGCAGGAGCAGACATCTTGAGCACATGTCTGATCCTCATTCGAATCATGGCGGTTGCTAGTGCTGCCGTGATACCTACAACAAGTGAAAAACTTTTTGCTGTGTTGCAGCTTACCCAACGTCCTGATGCTCTAACCATTCAGGATGAGTCGCTCTTCGCGACCGTTGACACCTCAATTAAAACCGACAAAGCATTGAAGTTGTTTGAAAAAATCACTGATAAACAAGTCGAAGATCTTACTCAACGTTTTGGAGCAAAGAAATCATCATGAAATGTACCTTCCTAACCTCAGCAATATTTAAACAAGCCATGCCAGATTGGCAGATAAAAGAAATGATCAGACTAGATATAGAGTCAGTGAATGACAACTATCGAGTATTAGCCAAATCAAAGACGAGTGAACAGCAATTTTTCATGAAGTTAATCGCTGATACTGAACGAGCGACTCCCTCGTTCGAACCCTTTATGCATGAGCTATTGGATGGCAAAGTACGCCATATCATCCCAATGACATGTGCGGGAGAGGCAAGTGGTCAGCACTATTTCATCACTGAATATATCCCAGATACCACAGAGTTACTCCATGCGCTAGAGCCAAATGACCATGCCGCTCATTGGACGAATTGGTCTGAGAAAATTGTCACATTTATCGAAGACTGCGCGACACTGACGCTGCCGTCGGGTTACGGTTTTATTGCTCAGGAGGCACGAGTTGGCGCATTAGCCAATTGGCAAACTTTCTTAAACAAAAACTTGGAAGGTGTGGGTGCCAAAATTAGCGAAATCATTACAAAACATGGCGATAGAATCGCACCTTATTTAAGAACGCTACATGCCCAAATGACACATGCGGTTGCTGAAAACTCAGACCACTGGCTTAGCGTGAAGCGATGTTTTGTCCCCATCGATCTCAACTTAAAAAACTTCCTCGTGCGAGGGGAGCAATTGTACGCCATTGATCTCGAATCATTCGTTATCGGTGACCCGTTGTTAGCCTATGGGGAATTTATGGGGCACACGCACAAGACACCTTTCGCTGAAGCCTTCGCGGCAGCACAGCCACCGTGGACACCTGAACAAGAGAAACAAATTCACTTCTATGCATTACTCGCAAATCTGAATGTATTTTGCTTCGTTGCCTCAAGCTTGGATAAAGGTGCTGACTTAAACAACATCAAACCTTGGGGAAACCCCAACTCATTTATCACGCTTATGCAAGAGCATTATCAAACTTGTTTTGGTGAACCGTTGCCCGAAATAGTGCAGTCCATCGCATAATCTGTTCTTAACCAGAGAGTACCAATGAGACCATCGACGACGTTCCGAGTTCGCGCTGCCCTAAAAGAGTTGTCATTTACTGGTAACTACGTCTCGGCGCGTCTATTTGATATGTTCCATATCATCTGCGAAGGAATCATCGTCGCCCAGATTAGCAACCATGCTGTGGCTGCAATGGCAGTAGCCACCTCTTTAACCCGCCTATTACGCGCGCTTAGTTACGGAGCATTCAGCGGAACCAGCCTACAAATCGCGGAGGGGATTGGCCGAAAAGATAACCAGACAATTTCAACGGCCCTAATTCAGGGAGTAATTATCACCTTGTTTGTGTCCCTCGCTTGTGGCGTGGTCTGCTTGCAAAGCGACACGCTGTTCATGCTCATGGGAATTGAGGTGGAGATCGCCCATTCGCTCCGCGACTATCTCTTCTATTACGCTTTCAGTATCCCATTCTTCTATCTCAGCTTAATCGGCCTGCAATTGTTTTTGGCCTTTCGTGATACGCATAGCGTTATGATCGTCAATGTGGTTTACCACGCAATCTGCATCTTCCTGCAAGCGGTTCTAGCACTGGGTTTGTTCGGCTTCCCTGAGTGGGGGATGTTAGGCATGGGACTAAGCTACCTCTGTGCATCGGTGATTGTTTTTTTCATCACCGGGTTGATTTTAACGCACGGACACCTTTATCAAGATATTCAGCTGCTCACCGTCACTCGGAAAAGAGCAACCCAAAACATGCTCAGCCATGTACTCACCGGAAGCAAACTCTCCTTAGCGGGCATCATTGAGTGGATTTCTCAATTATCTCTCACGCTACTGGCAGGGCTAAACGGCGCTTACGCCATGATCGCACAACAAGTCGCCTTACAGAGCAGTATGGTGATTATCGTACTTTGTGTCGGATTTACCAATGGACTGTCGGTATTATTGCGTAAGCTCCTATCTCAGGACGAGGCCGGAGAAGAGCCCGATAAGCACGCGAGATACACAAGAGATGTTGCAAATGTAGCGATTGCCGTCGTGGCAGGGAGCACGGTATTGGCGAGTTTGAGCTATATCTTTGTTCCTAAGGTCTTCATTGATTTGTTCGCTCACAAGTCAGTTCAACATGATCCGAATCTCATGCAACTCTTGGTGAACGTCATGTTGATCACCAGCTCTAAGCTTTTCTTCGATATGCTAAGAACCATTATCGGAAATGGCGTCTTAAGGGGTTACAACGACCTATCGATACCGCCACTCATTACTTTGGGCTATTTTGCGGTGATAGGCGTAGGGCTCGGTGGGTTATTAACATGTGTCTTGGACTATGCTGTTGAAACCTTATTTATTATGCAATCGATTGCATTTTTGGCGATTGCCCTACATCTATTCATGCGCTGGCTTAGGCTAGCCCCAGCGCACGTATTTACAACCTACCATCAATCACAACATTAGGTGAGGATAAAACTTCAGAAAAATCCCTTGCATAGCAGAATCGATTAACACGTGACAACGACACATGTCGTGATACAAAAACCAGATGAGCGATGGCTCTTTTTCCCGCAGTTCCAGATTGTCGTTGATGCAGTCCGTCAGTCTTATTGACGTGAAAGTTGGGCTATATCTTTACTCGGTCTGATTCAGCCCCAATGACAGACGAATCTCCAGCAACGGGTATTGCTCATCAAAGTTCAGAGTTTCTTTGCAATATCTCCAAGGCGGTCATCCGTGATAAATCACAGACCAAAAGAGCGCTTTCGCGCTCTTTTGGTTCTTTTCTTCTCAGTCGAAGTCACTGTACAACTGCGGCACCGCCGGCGGGTATTCAATCGGCTGCCAGCGATCGCTGAAGGTGTATTTCATGTAAAGCATCAAATGATTCGGTTCGTAAAAATCTGAACGTTGCAGATCCAAAGATGCGCCCAG
Source organism: Photobacterium galatheae (assembly GCF_000695255.1). Taxonomy (GTDB): domain Bacteria; phylum Pseudomonadota; class Gammaproteobacteria; order Enterobacterales; family Vibrionaceae; genus Photobacterium; species Photobacterium galatheae. Next base: position 15,448 of record NZ_JMIB01000038.1, read on the forward strand.
ATACCAGCGTTCGCTGATCCGCTGCTCGATGGCACCTTCCAGTGAATACCCAAAACCACCGCCGGTACTGGCTTCTCCGGCCGATGCATACGGCGCATCTTCTTTTGACCAGGAGTGAGAGAGGGAACCACCGACCCGATAAGACAGGCTGTTGCCGTAGCGACCGTAATAATTCACAGGCAGAGACAACGAGACATAACGCTGCGGACTGTAATACCCGCCGCTGCCCAGCGTATATTCCCCCAGATTTTTATCGTAATGGAAATACAGCAGGTTGGTGCCGAGACTCAGGCGCTGATCATCTGTGGCAATCAGCTTATAGTATGCGCCTCCCAGCACCGCCAGACGGGTATTATCCATGACATTTTCACCCGTCATCTGATGATACTGAAGGCTGTTCCAGAAGCCATATGGCCCGCCGGTATCCCAGCTTGAACTGAGTTTGATCCCGGTACGGACCACACCCCCCCATGCCGTCCCTGCCGGATCGCTGACTCCATCCGGAACCTGCATCCCGGCATAAGACAACACAGTGCTGGTTTCAGGACGCCGGGATGCCGTGACTGAAACACCAAAATCTCCCAGCTCGTTGTCAACCGTCACCCCGCCAACCCAGGTGCTGTGATCAAAACCCAGCGGCGTGGTACCGATATCCGCCGTCCAGTTTTCAGCCTGCCAGCCCAAGGCCAAAGCCATGCCGGATGCCTGGCTGCGAAAGGCATCGGAATCGACCGAGCGGCCCGTCTGCTTCTCAAAATAATCCAGATGGTCGGAATCAACATGGACATAATCTGCCCGCAGCAATAAATGCCCGTTCCAGTCTTCCATCGGAATTCGCGCTTCTATCGGGATCTGACTGGATGTGTTCTTACCATCTCTGGCACTGTAATCCCAGCCGATGATCACATGACCATCGCTGCGATCACGCAGACGATCGATATCCGCCTTCACATTCCGGGTCAGCCAGTTATCATCCGCATCCTGATACAAGTCGCGCAATTCGGGGGATGCCTTGCCTGCCGCCGCATCCGGACTTTTTTCGATCCGGTCAGCATTGAGCGCCTGATAGCCCCGCTGCTCTGCAAGCGCCCACTGCTTGTTCTCCATGGCGATTGCCATAGCATTGCGATAATCCATTGCATCGGCATCGGCGCGCAAATCCAGTTCCAGATTCAGGGCATCTGCTCTGGCTGTTTCTCCCTGTGCATTCATCACCGGGGCAACGGCCATCAACTGCCGGGCCGACAAGGTGGCTCGTTTGACAAACAAACGTTGAGAGGCCCGCTGATAAGCCTCGCCATGACCGGAAAGCGCTGCGGCCTGTAAAACACCCGCCTCCGCTTCGGTCTGAAACGGTTCTGGTTTCCCCAGAATTTGCTGATACAAGGTCAGTGCTGTGTCGTGTTGTCCCTGAGCCAGCCTGAGGTCGGCTTCCGCCAGCACTCGACGGGAATGCAGTTCGTCCAGCCCAGCGAGCCATGACGCATCCAGTTCACCTGCCAGCCGTTGCTGGCCTTTTTCTGCCAGCCACGGATCAAAATCGCTGAATTTCGCCAGCGTGATCATCAGTCCGCCATAACTGAGCTGGGCCGATTCAGACCACTGCGCGTCCGGCGTCATACTACGATACATTGTTTCAGCCCGCTGCCGCTCGCCCAAATCTGCCCAGACCACTGCCAGACGGGTCAGTACCTCGGGCTGATCTGCATATTGCTGACTCAGCGCATTAAGCTGCGAGCGCACCACTTCCGGATGCGTCTGATAGCGATCAGCGATATCAGACAGCGACTGGTTCAGTTGCAACCGGGTCAGATTTCGTTGCATCGCGTCTGTTCGCTGAGAAATCGGGACACGAGAGAGCACAGTGACCGCTTCCGAAAGTTGGTCCGCCTGCGCTAAATACAGCGCATAAGCGAACTGCATCTCCGGATCTGTCGTCGCGGCTGACCAGTGACGCATCAGCCTATCTGCCTGCGCCCGTTTCCCGACCGCGACCAGCGCATCAGCAATATCCCGGCGCTGCCAGGCCGAGGTTGGATTCAGGGTCAGCAATTCATTCGCATAACGTTCCGCAGCGGGTAAATCCTGACTGACGAGCGCCTGATTGAGCTGCTGTACGGCAAGCTGAGTTTTCATCTCTGACAATCGCTCTGACAGCAGATGGCGCTGGCGCGGAGACAACCCCTCAACAAAGGCAATCGCCGCACGCAGGCCACCCTGTGCCTCGCGCACATTCACCCGGCCTCGCAGTGCGGTTTCATTCCCGGCATCACGCTGAAGTGCCTGCTGATAGGCCTGATCGGCCGCTTCGAATTTTTGCTGCGCCAGTAACAGCGCGGCCAGTTTGTGATAGGCATAGGGCGCACGGTCATCTGCCGCGATGGCTTTCCTGTAGGCCCGATCGGCCTGAGCCATCTGGCCGTTGTCTTGATGAGCATCGCCATCATCCAGATAAGCCCAGTAAGAAGCCGTTTCGATCAGCGACTGCCATTTCCTGACGTGATCCGGATCATTATCCAGCGCTTGCGCCTGCTGAAAAAAGCGCAATGCTTTTTTCTGCTGGCCCTGACGCAGATACACCATGCCCAGACCGCCCAGAATTTCCGGATCCTTGGGTCGTGTCGTCAGCGCATACGTCAACTGACGCTTCGCCTGTTGATCCTGACCATTCTCCAGCAATGCCAGGCCCCGTCGTTTGGCCTGATAGGTGGGATCTTTCCGTAATTCCTGCTCCGTTTTCCAGCGTACCTGTGCGTCCTGACTGGCACGCTGAATCGCCATATCCGACGGATAATAACTGGCGACGATAGCATACTGATCGGCCACGGCCTGAGAAATCGGCAGTTGCTTCAGCGCTCGCAACCAGGCTTCAGCCGCGACAGGACCAATATCCGACCGCAGCGCCAGCTGGCGGTAGGTATTCAGCATCCAGGGATCGGCCGGGTCACGTCGCCGGATATGATTCGCCAGCGCCAATTGAAAGCCAGGCACGCCCGGGTACGCTGCATTCAGTTGCTCCAGCCCTTGCTTTACTGCGTTCCAGCGCTCCCTGAGATTGCCTTCCACCTGAAGATATTCAAGCTGCAGTTCCGCCGAAGGCATGCCGTTGGGGAAAAGCTGACGATATGCTTTCAGCGCTTCAGGATAGCGTCCGGCATGAGCCAGCAGGCGCGCCTGCTGTAACGCGGCTTTTTGAGGGCCATGAATCGCGATCAGATCGTTCAGTGCCGCCCGTTGCGACGAACCGACTTTCAGTTGATTCACGATGGCCTGGGCCTGATCCGGCTGTTGCTGCTTCAGAAACAGCCGCGCCTGATAATACAGACCTTCCGGCTGCTGGCTGTCGATGGCAAACAGGCGCTCCAGGGCACTGACCACAATGTCGTCCCGGTTCAGCGCCGTTGCCAGCGCAATCTGTTCCACCAGAAACGCCACCGAGTCGACGCCAACCAGCGATGTCGAAAGACGAACCGGTGTGACCGGCTGATAAACCTGCTTCAGTTGCGCCGGTGTCAGTGGCGTGTCCGGTACAATGCCCGCCAGTGCCATCTGGCTGACAAACAGCGACCCGATGCTCAGAGTCACCAGCCGGTGTTGACCCGGAAATCGGTTTACTGACATTGATTCGTCCATGCCGGCTCCAGTTCCCCGTTCAAACCAAAACGGTAACGCTGCTGATGCCAGCCCAGCCCGAACATCGCCAGTACATTATCGTAATAGTGATCATCGGTTTTACTGACGCGCTGTTCAGATGCGCGCTTGGCCTGCTCAGCCAGCAACACAGGTTCATTTGAGACGGCCAGCAACGGCAGCAATGCTGCCGAGAAACCCGCACTGCCAGCACTCTGATAACGTCCGTTTTGCGCATTCACTTCGCGGGGTGGCGCCGAGAGCTTTGCGGTCGCGGCAACCATCGGCTGCATGGCTTTCACTAATTTGGCTTTGTCGTTCGAGTCGTCATTCAGCATCCCCGCCCACAGGTAAGTCCGGATCGCGTTATAGCTGCCTGTCGTCCCGGTCTGTTGATCGACTGAAAACTGGCTCTGACTCAGCGTCGCCCAGTCCGGGCTGAAACCGACGGGCATGGTCTTCAGAATCATCGCCAGACTGGTTTGATACATCGACGACCAAGCATGGTGCGGATAGAGATCCCCCATGCGCTGGATCAACTGAAGCGGGACATAACTCGGATTGACTTTGTAACTGTCATCACCAAGTTCAAACCCGGCAACACCGGGTAACAGCACCGTGCCCATACCTTCGATGTCCACGGTTTCTTCCCGCAGGATCCGGATTGCCATCAGGTAAGCCAGCGACTGATAGTAATGGTTGTCCCACAGACGTCCGGCTTCAGCCAGCGTGTAGGCAATCCAGAGATCAGAGTCCGACGCCGGATTGGCGTCCAGCACACCAAAACGTCCCGAGGGCTGACGCCCCCAGAGCCAGGCCGGTAAACGGGCCGTCAGATCCCCTTCCGCCAGTTGGTTCTGCGTCCAGTTCAGTAAAGTCGCGAACGTGCGCTGATCGTTGGCGACCAGCGCAAAAAACAGTCCGTATGACTGACCTTCAGATGTGGTGATCTGACGCGCATCGCTGCCGTCAATCACCCGGCCATTTACAATGTAAATTGACTTGAACTCTTGCCATGCCGGCCAGTCGCACGTGGCTGCCCAGCTTGTTCCCTGAAACATCAGGCACAGGAGAATCATCAGCTTTTTCATTCGTTTCCTTCTCCTTTTGCCAAACGTCTGGCCGCAATTTTACGCAATATCCGCCACAGGAAGATGGTCACAATCACCACCAGCAAAGCCGCCAGACTGGCCACCCACACCGGATGGTTTGAGAAGTGATACCAGACCAACTGCCACACCGGCAGCTTTCCGACATAATAGCGTTCACCCACATTGTAGCTGGCGACTTCCTGATTTCGCAGGATCACCACAGAACCCGACATGAACTCAACTTTTCCGGCATCAATCAATGCCTGATCGACCAATTTCAAAGCCTGAGGACTTACGGCCATCACAGTCACCAGACTGCGTTTTTTCGTAAACGGTGACGCCATCCCCGTTATCGCAGCAAACGCACCGCCAGCCTCAACAGAGACCAACTCCGCCGCAGCCTGATTGCCTGTCGGTGCAGCCAGCCAATTCATACCCAGAGATTGTTCATTTCTGCCCGGCAAACGGATCTGACGTTCCCCGGCCTTCACCACCAGATTGACCTGATCCCGGTCCAGCGCAGCACGGCTCAGTTCAGGCACAACACCGATACTGAGAATATCTTTGTCCTTCAGTCGCTGACTGTCCCACTGCTGGGTCAGTGTCACATTGATTCCGGGATATCCGGCATCGGCACCCAAACGTCCCATCACATTCAGGAAAGTCTGCAATGCTTCACGGGAAGGCGATGCCGATAAGACCACAGCCGTATCCGCCAGATCGGCCATCCGGGTAAACGGGAAACCAGATGTGGCAAAGGCACGCATGTTCGGCATTTCGATGTAATGCGGGAATCCACTGAAATCAATGGTCGAGCTGCCATCGATCACCGCATATTGTTTGCTGGGCTGAGTGACCTGACAGTTGCCTTCGGTCACAGAAGCGAAACCGAATTCAAACTCAATTTTATTTTTGCTGCCGACCTTAAACGCAGGGATCCGAACCCGATCGCTACCGCTCAGGATGCCATCGTCCAGCAAAGGTACCCGGATGCGTTTGGATTCGCCTCCTTTTCCTTCCGTCGTCAGATTAAACGCCTCAACAAATTCATCGTTGATTTTCAGGCTTAAACGGGAACCTGAGTTATCTGTCATCGGCGGAGAATAGCGGTAACTGAGATCCATCGGGATCCCCCGACTCTGCCAGGTGAACAGATCCGGGGCCAATTGTAAATTCAGGTTGATCGGTGCCGGAGCACGCCCTTCCACCTGAAGCTGATTGCGCTGTGCCACCAGCTCAGAAAACGCAACCGGACGCGAGGTATCCACCCAGTTTGGCGCATCATAAGGTACTCTGGGTCTGACCTGCTTCACTGCATTGATTTTCGCCATCGGGCCCGTGAGCAATTGGGTGCCCAGCGCCAGCCCCTGTACGGCTGTATTCAGATCCTGACTGTCCCGGCCAATCACCAAAAGTAGCTTGGCAAAAGGATGGGTGGGATGGGTGATCATTTGCAGTCGCGGGCCATCGGTATCCGGAAAATCGCGCAGAAACTCAGGCTTGTTGTCGTTGGTCACGAACACAACCGCATGCTGCCCGGGCAAGGTGTCAAAAGACAATGGAAACTGGGCGCCACGCCACTGAGACAGCGCGCCAAAATGAGATGCCAGCACCCCGGCTGCTTTGATTTGGGCCAGATCAAAGTGCTCCCCCATCACCACGGGCAGATTCAGTCGCGTGAAATCACGCGGGTCAAAAAATGGCGCTGGCAACAGACTCAAATCACTCTGAACCCGGGTTTTCTGAACCATCAACTCGACATGACTGCTCTGGCTGATTTCAGCCCAGATACTGGCATCATTCGGATTGGAGCAGGTTTTGTGGGTATTGCCGATCAGTTCAAACCGAATCTGGTTATAGTTACTGAAATAACGGGCATCCAGCGGCATTGCAATCGACATCTTCTTGCCCTGCTGCCCATCCGTAATCGGCACCACGCCCATCAGTTCATCATTCAGATACACCTTGATGTGAGAAACCAGCGCCAGCAGCGCCGGAGAAGGCGTCACATCAAAATACAGGTTTCCCTGCGCAATCACTTCATCCAATCGGGAGCCGAAACCAATATAGGCATTCGCTTCGCTGCCCTGAATCCCGATGGAACCGTGAAAACCCAGCTGTGAAAATGGCAGCTCGCGTTTGGTGACCGCAGATAAAGTCTGCGGGGCCGCAGAAGCAATCGTACCCGCCAATGTTTCCTGTGCGCCTGCAACCGCAGACACGCCTATGCCAATGAAAATAGCCGACAGTGTTTTTATTGTTTGATTCAGTTTCATTCTTTTAAGTCCTGTTTGGGACAAAACGAGGTCTGAGAGACCCGATCACATCAATGACCGATAAGACAAGTTGTACAACAGTCGCAAGGACTTTGGGGCCGTGCCGGATCAGACGCCGGTAGCCGTCGAGTCCCACCTGAAGCACCGCCTGCATGCTCGACAGCGGCTTATCCGATGCATAAGACTGCTGCCACTTCGACCAGGTATCGGCACGCGCGAAAGTGCACTGCACATAGTCAATCCGTTGTTGTGTGCTCAGTTGATCCAATTGCAGGCCGAGCATCCCCTCCCGGGCAAAGGCGATGACAGCCGGGAACACAAACGACTGGTTGCCGCGACTCAGCACAATCGCCAGTTTCTGTGCCGCCAGCGCTTCCAACTGCCCCTTGTCGTCGTCAGCCAGCTGAATCCGCATCCCGCCCAGTGAGAAGTCTTTCAACACAGCCTGAAGCAAATGGCCGGAATGCAGTCGGATCGCTACCGGCATCGACACCTCAACCCGGTGATCGCGGCGCACTTGCTTGGCTTCAACCGCAACAGCCACGGCAGCACCAAGGATCAGCAGGTTGTAAAGTGTCCAGATGAGGTTCACCAGCACTGTGGTGAACTCATCTGCTGGCCCCCAGCCTAATCGGTAGACACCCACGCCAAGACCCAGCACATTCAGCAGCACCAGCACCAGATAGGGCCGTGAAATCACCCAGTCATAATGGGATGCTTCGACCAGCCCACCTTTCGCGGTGACGTTAAATTTGCCCTTATGCGGCGCAAACAGCGCTACTGTGGTCGGGCGGGCGATATACCAGGCCAGCACGGTTTCATACACTTCCCCCCAGAAGGAGTAACGGTAATCGCCCTGCATCCGCGAGTTGGTCATGCTGGCGTGGATCATATGTGGCAGCACGTACAGCACAATGGCCATCGCCGGTGCATAAATGATGTATTCATGCAGCAACAGGAACGCCAGCGGTGCGGTCAGGAAAACCAGCCGCGGAATCCCCGAAAGAAAATGCAGCATGGCATTGGCATAACAGAGTCGCTGCGACAGCTTCAGCCCTTTGCCGGTCAGCGGATTATCGACCCGGAAAATCTGTGCCATCCCACGTGCCCAGCGAATCCGCTGGCCAACATGAGCAGACAGCGTTTCTGTCGCCAGACCGGCTGAAATAGGCTGTTTCAGGTACGCCGAGTGATACCCCAGACGGTGCATTCGCAACGAGGTATGCGCATCTTCAGTCACAGTTTCCACCGCAATTCCGCCGACTTCTTCCAGCGGGGCACGGCGAAGTACCGCACAGGATCCGCAAAAGAAGGTGGCATCCCACAGATCATTGCCGTCCTGAATCAGGCCATAAAAAAGATTGCCTTCATTCGGAATATTTCGAAAATTCGACAGGTTCCGCTCAAATGGGTCTGGCGAAAAGAAGTGATGCGGCGTCTGAATCAGCGCCAGCTTTGGATCCTTAAGAAACAGTCCCATCGTGAGCTGAAAAAACGCACGGGCCGGAATATGGTCACAGTCAAAAATTGCAACATACTCACCGCTCGATTGTTTGAGCGCATAGTTGATGTTGCCCGCTTTGGCATGCTCATTGGTCGGACGGCGAATATAGTGCACCCCGACTTCATCGGCAAAGTCACGAAAACTGTCCCGTTTCCCGTCATCCAGAATATAGATATTGAGCTTATCCTTCGGCCAGTCGACACCCAGCGAGGCGTACACCGTAGCGCGCACCACATCCAGATCTTCATTGTAGGTCGGGATCATGACATCAATCGTCGGCCAGGATTTTACCTCTGCCGGCAAGGCAACCGGCTTGCGGTTCAGCGGCCAGATGTTCTGAAAATAGCCCAGCATCAGCACCAGCCAGGCATATGTTTCAGCGAGCAGCAGCAGGCTGCCCAAACCCAGCGCCAGCGGCTCATCCCAGTTCAGGGTAGACGTATACCGCCACCACAGGTAACGGCAGGAAGCCGTCACTGACAGAATAATCAGTAACAGCGTCGGAAAATGGCCGGGCATGCGCCGGAACATCATCGCCAGCGCCCAGAGCAACAGCACAAAAACCGTTTGTGCTTGCAGGCCGAACGGTACGGTAAAGCAAATCAGGGCCAGCACCACCACAGCACACAACAGCAGAAGATTCACCACGCTGCCCATGCCGGATTCTTTTAAAATCGCTCGGAACGCTTTGCTATCGCCTTCTGTCGCCTGCTGCTCCAGCCATTGGACAACCAGACTGAAACGTTGCAACGGCAGATAAAACAATTGACCCAGCCCGTGATAAGCCCGCCCCAGCCACGTCAGCAACCGATCTTTGAGATCCTGAGGTGCCTGCTGCCTGACACAAAGCAGCCACAGACTCTGGATCAGAAAACGGATCGGATCCAGCCAGGTAGGCGCTGCAAAGTTGATCTGCGGATAATACACAAGTGGCAGTCGCCATACCGGCACACCAGCCACGACCGGCTTCAGCAGCACAAAGGCAACAAGCAGCCAGCACCCGAGCACAAGGTGCCCCAGCATGGTTGCCGGTTTGCCACCTTCACGTTCGAAAACCTGTTTCTGAACCTGAAACTGATCGGCCACCCAAGTTTTAAAAATGAGATTGAAGACGTTCAACATAACTCAATGTTCGGATCAGGAATCAGTTCGACGACAGCAGCGCAATACACCAGAGCGCCAGCGACTGATAATCTCTGGCCGCCTGACTGCCCGGTGAATAGTGCTGCACTGTCGTCAGGTTGGCGACACTGTCCATCAATGCCATATCCCGGTGTAAAACAACCGGAGATAACTGCGAACCCAGCTCATTTTTCATCACCAGCATGAAATCACGGCTGAGTTCTGTTTCCGGCTGAAACTGATTCAGCACAAACTTCAGGGGGGCCTGATGATCAGTGTCTGCGAATGCCTCAAACCTGCCCATATGGTGTTGAAGCAGGCTATAAGAAATCGCATCGGGCATCAGAACCACGAGCACCAAATCAAATTGATCAGATGGATTCAATTCGGTCAGCCATTGAAGGTCACTGAGCACTAAATGATAAAGCTGCCAATGCTCCCGCTCCTCGCCACGTTTCACCCGGGTCAGTGATGAAAACAGTTCAGAGAGGGACGCCTCTCGCTGCGCGATGAAACGTTTCAGTAAAGGCTGATTGAGTTGCCCAAAAGGCAGAAATGCCACCCCATGCGGGCTTTCGAGGCCAGACGCATGCCAATCTCCAGCCGCACAGATACGGCTGGCCCAGCCATCTGTATCACTGAAAGGCATACCCAGATGCAACCGGAGCACATTGACGGGATCAGCATCAACCACCAGCACATCTTTCTGCACATGCACCAGAGACTGTGCCAGATTTGCTGTGACTGTATTTGAACCCGCACCGCCCCGAAGACTCACAATCGCGACGCGTTTCATTTGATGTTCACTGGGTTCTGTTGACGGCTGTGTCGATTTTGCAACGCACGACCAGACGGCTCAGTCGAGGACTGAGGCTGAGCTGACAATGTCGGGTCTCCCCGAAAGATGAGCCATTTCCGCTTTGCATTGGCATAAGTCTCATTTTCCGTCATCTCAATATAATCACGGTGCGGCATTTTATAAGACGCATAGATAGCATCAATATCTTTGGCTGGCACGGTCACGAATGATCACCACTTGTAAAAATAGAAACGATAAAATCACACAGGAATCAATGAGAATGATTCCCGAAATCAATCAAGCATTCATTTTAATTTTTTTGTCTTTTATTAACTTTTAGAACACATATTTCTTAAAAAAATCACACAACGACATCCTGTCTTCAAAGCTAAAAATTGACGCCATGAAGAAATAGAGACCGGATATTCATCATCATCTTTCAAATAATTATCTATAGAACCAATCGATAAGCAACCGTTCACACAAAAAATCAAATGAATATGAATAAAAACATATCCATACAGGTTGACTGCAATCTGAGAATAGCGATGATAAAAGAAACACTTCTTTAAAAGTTTCACTTTTTGAGCAGATTCTATATGATCTGCGTTTATTTTTGACACACTTTTCTTGATGTCTGAATCAGGCATCTCCAGTCATCACGCCTTGAACAAGGCACATTCTGGCTGGGATGACGCAGTATTGGTAACATTTATGTCTAATTATCAAGGCACGCCGCCTATTGAAAAAAAAGAAAAGCGTTCGGTTTATGTTAATTTATTTGGGCATAAATCTGCTGCAACCGATTACCTGATTTTGACAAATAAACATAATCAAAACATGACTTTCACATGCCTGAATGATAAAAACAGCTTTTATCATGGCCTGAGCGATGAAATATTACCTGAATTCACCGAATCGCTAAAGCGCAAAGGGAATCGCATTTATTTCCTGACAAAAAATATCTCTGAACGTTCACTGAATGTTGAAAACATAATTCAGGATATTTTTCGTATTCGCATGCCGAAGCAGTCAACGTTGACGATACTGATTCCTGATATCCTGCTGGTCAATCTATCGCAGCAGCGCCTTGGCAACCTGCTCGAACAGCTCAAACAAGATGCAACGGCGCGGAATATAACGATCGCGGTGTGGCTGTATGGTTCGCTGGCCACCTCACTCAAGCCAGCTCTGATGACGTACAGCCATTTGCTGGCCGGGCTGGCAACCCTGACAGCGGTCAGCCCCAATAAATATCAGTACCACATTGCTTTCTGGGCCAACCGCCAAGGTGTCCGGGCCGATGAAACCTGCCTGATGAACCGGGAAGCCGCCGGAGAATTCATCGTCCTCCCATCGTCCAAAGCTGCCAGTACATCGCGCATCAAAACGGATGCGGCTCAGTCTCACATTGTTCTGAGCAAAGAAGCACTGAATGACAGAGAGCAGCCAACCGAGCCATTAAAGCTCATGCCTTCCAACCAGGCTGCACTGAACGAATCCGAGTATCCGGGAAGCACAACGCTGATTCTGGGGTGTGACTCACCCGGGATGATCCGCCAGCTTGCCATCGATTGCTACAGGTTCAGACAAAAAAACGGTCCCCAGCCGAACCTCATCATTCGGGAAACGCGTCAGTGCCTGCGATACAGCGATGAAGCATTTCTGCTAAAAGCTGGCGTGAATTTGATCGTGCCGCATCATCTGCCTTTTGCCCGACTCATGAGTCAGGCTGAAGCCATTCAGCATCAAGTGCTGGTGCGTTCGCTGCCGGAAGACATAGAAGCACTCTTGTCTTTCGATTTGCGCTATGAAAACCGGGGTTATCTGGAGAATCAGGCATTTTCCCAGTACTGCCATCAGGTCATGCAACGTTCAACGCCATCTCAGCTCAGATTCGCCCTTGTGAAACTCAGTCTGTTGCCCGGCATGACAGCAGATGAATGCCTGCGGCTGTGTCATCTCCGGCGAAACGGCGACGTGGTGACAGCCTGTCATGATGCGCTTTATGTCCTGTTCAGTGCAATTCGCCAGACCGATATTCACACAGCCCTGAACAACATTTTTGATTTTCCGGTGCGAGATCTGTTTCGCAATGTGCGGATCATCCACAGCCATCACGATACTGAGCAGGAATTGAAAACTATTGTCGAGCAGGCGGTCTGTGTTTCTGCTTCCGCAGAACATATCTCGATGGAAGCACATCAGGTTTCCGAACGCTCTGCCGCACGGCCTGAGGTCGTTTCGCTGTTTGCCGTGTCTAAACCCATTCAGTTACAGGGTGAATCATGAATGTTGACGACTTTCTCCTGACCGCCGGCATCAGCCTGCTGATTGGCCTGATGCTGGGCTATTTCGGGCGGAAACTGACCACCCTGGGGAAACGGATCTATCGGACCCATTTCAGACGTTCCCACTACTTTGAACAAGACTAACAGAACAAAGACATACGAAACGCCCATGACGACCCAATTGACTTCCCGCCCCGCTCAGCCCTTACAGGGGCTGGGTTGGTGGAACATTTATTTCATCCTCAAAATCGCTCTGTTCCTGCAGGGAACGATCGACTTCCACCCGCTGGAAAACTTTGCGCTGGTCGTCTTTCTGCTTTTACCGCTGAAAGCCCGTGCACTGCATGTTCTGCGTCTGGTCATTGCCATTCCGGCGGCTGCCTGGCTGATGCATGACGATTCCTATTTGCCCCCACTGGATCGGCTCTGGGCTCAGGCAGGTCAGCTCATGCAGTTTGAAGGCAGCTATCTGCTGGAACTGCTGGGCCGGTTTATCTCTTTTCAGACCCTGCTGGCACTGTTTGCCGTGGTTGCCGGTTATATCCTGCTCGATCGCGTCTTTCGGGTCTCGGTCATTGTGGTCGCAGCCCTCGTCTTCATCAGCCTGCCTTCAGCCAACGTGCCGACCGCGGTTGCTCAACCGGAAAGACAGACTGTCAGCGAGAAGACGGTGACTTCAGTGACATCCCCTGCTGGCACCGATGATGCGTCGCTGAACACTTATCTGTCCGGCTTTTTTAACACCGAAGCCAAACGGCAAGTCCTGTTTGACAGCCCAGCGCAAAACGAAGTGCCTTTTGATCTGCTGCTGCTGAGTCTCTGTTCTGTCGCCTGGGATGATATCGAAATCGCCGGGCTGTCTGATCACCCGTTATTCAAGGAATTCGATGTCCTCTTTGATCAGTACAATTCGGCCACTTCATACAGCGGTCCGGCGGTGATCCGCCTGCTACGTGCGAGCTGCGGTCAGGAAACGCACAGCCAGCTGTTCTCGGGCGCACCGTCACAGCAATGTTATCTGTTTGATAACCTGAAAAAACTCGGATTTGAAGAGAATCTGGTGATGAACCACGACGGGGTGTTCGATAACTTCCTGCAACTCATCAAAACGGATGGTCAGGTCAGCGCCGATTTGATGCCGCAACAGGGCTTCACACCTTATCAGAAGGCCTTCGACGGCAAGCCGATTTACCGGGACCGACAGGTACTGGAAGATTGGTTCACACACCGGCAAGCTGACCACAGTGAAAAAGTCGTCACGCTCTACAACACGATTTCTCTGCATGATGGCAACCGGATGATTCGTGGTGATGCTTCGACCAGCATGGCCAGCTACAAAGCACGGTTGCAGCACCTGCTCGATGATCTGTATGCCTTCTTCCATACCCTGAAACAGTCAGAACGCAATATCGTGGTGGTCATGATCCCGGAACATGGTGCCGGGATGAAAGGGGACCGGATGCAGATTTCCGGCATGCGTGAAATTCCGTCTGAATCAATCACCCATATTCCGGTTGGGCTGAAAATCTTTGGCAAGGATATCGTTCGCACCGGTGAACCCGTCCACGTGACTGCGCCAGCCAGCCATCTGGCCCTGTCGCAGCTTATCAGTAACGTCCTGGCACAGAATCCGTATCAAACCGGACGCTTCGACCCAGCCAGCCTGATCAAAAATCTGCCGGAAACCCCTCGGGTTTCACAAAACGAAGGTTCAACGGTTATCGATGTGAATGGCAAACCATATGTCTCACTTGACGGCAACAGCTGGTCGGCATACCCGGCCCACTGATATCTGTTTCTCCGTTTTCTCATGCCATCCCACTTCCTTCTGTCATCCCCGCGCAAGCGAGGAGCCAGTGACTTTCAAAGATAAACTGCGCGAAAGATGAGAGAATAAAATAAATCCGGTCGATTGCTTTCATCTCGTGCACAGTGGATTCCCGCCTTCGCGGGAATGACTATAATTGGTTGATTTTTAAATAAAAACATATCAGTTTTTATCGAAGGGTTTATGTCGGAAAGACAGGCGCAAGCGGGGAGCCAGTGACTTTCAAAGATAAACTGCGCGAAAGATGAGAGAACAAAATGAATCCGGTCGATTACTTTCATCTCGTGCACAGTGGATTCCCGCCTTCGCGGGAATGACTGTAATTGGTTGATTTTTAAATAAAAACATATCAGTTTTTATCGAAGGGTTTATGTCGGAAAGACAGGCGAAGGCGGGGAGCCAGTGACTTTCAAAGATAAACTGCGCGAAAGATGAGAGAACAAAATAAATCCGGTCGATTACTTTCATCTCGTGCACAGTGGATTCCCGCCTTCGCGGGAATGACTGTAATTAGTTGATTTTTAAATAAAAAACATATCGGTTTTTATCGAAGGGTTCATGTCGGAAAGACAGGCGAAGGCGGGAAGCCAGTAACTTTCAAAGATAAACTGCGCGAAAGATGAGAGAACAAAATGAATCCGGTCGATTGCTTTCATCTCGTGCACAGTGGATTCCCGCCTTCGCGGGAATGACGATAGTTGATTGATTTTATTTAAAAATTATAAATTACATCGAAATATTCGTGTAGAAAAACAGGTTTCGTCGAGCAGCACAACACGCCTCGTCCTGCCTCTCATGACGGCGTGTTGTGCTGAAATTTTCTCTCTCAGAACCCGTAAAACACCAGTTCATAAGCAGGGATGAATTCATGGGCTGACGTGAACTCTGCCGAGCATTCTGTGGGTAGAATCCCCGATTTGTCGAGACGATTTCCATTCATATCCACCAGCCAGAATTCGGGCACAGACACCCCAAATGAGTCGGACAATGCCACATACGAGGGTTCTGCGTAAGCTCCCTGTGTCGCACTGCCAAAATGTTTCACCTGTGGCTGTGTTTTAACGGCCAGGGCCAGAATCTCAGCAGCACCGGCCGTATCCTGATTCGTGACCAGATATACCGGCTGGTGATATTGCACCGAACCTTCAGGTTTGATGGTAACAACGCTGACAGAGCCTCCCGGGCGTTCAAAGCCAAAGACGGGCATCTCAGTTGTAAAAAAGCGTTCGGCAATCAGTTGTGCTGTCAGGTAAGAGCCGCCGGGATTTCCGGTCAGATCCAAAATCAGCGCTTGGGTGTGCTGCAGATCCGTCAGAATCAGATCCAACTGCTGCCTGATCTCCGCTTCATTTTGCTGATTCAGATGGCTGACCAGCATTACCCCGATGTTGTCCTCAGTTTCCCCCCAGTAAAACATCGGATGCTCACCATCCGAGGACTTCAGCGACTGCATCAGCAGGTAATGCTCAACAGCCTGCAAATAAGCATTTTTATCACCGCTCTGTGTCGCGATGCTCTGCGCCGCTATCGGGTTCAGCCAGGCCTTGCCTGGCAAAGTTTCCCCAGTCGCCTTCCGGTGAAAATCAATCGGCTGACTCAGAAAAGAAGATCGGCGATACGGTTGCGTGATGTCACCATCTTTGTGTACCAGAACCTGAAACATCGACAACGAACCCAGCATAGCTGTGACATCTTCCGGCACAGGCTCCGAGGGATTCATACGTTCAGACAAAACCGGGTTATTTTCAATAACCGACCAAACCAGCGCCGTTTCATCACGCACAACGTTCAGTGCCCGGGCTGCCAATGTGGCAGGTTTTACAATCAGTTTCACCATGTCAGCGTTATCCCGACCACCGGAATCTTCTGCCCATAGCCTGAAGATGTATGTCCCGGCCATCGAAATATCAGTGACTGTCGCTTGTTCGCGATCACCATTCAGGATATTGACGGGCTGAGGGCCAGACGCCAGGCTCCAGCTCACCTGACGAATATCATAGATATCGAGGTAACTTTTCACTTTGCCCTGAAGCGTGATGCTGTTCACCGGTAAAGTCAGCACCTGGTCCCGACCCGCATCCACGGTCGGTTTGGTGAGCTTTTCACCATCCTTCGATAAATCATCGGAACCACAACCGAAAAGCATCGTGGTGATCCACAGCAAACTGCTCAGAACCAAACGGCTCAGAACATAGGGGCGTATCGGGGAATTTTGCATGGCAGATTCTCTCTTCATTCCACTGAAAAACAGATCATGACTTGGCTCAATGCAGATTAATGCCAGCGTTCAATATTCGCTGTTGTGATCGTTAGACCGTGTGTGACACTTTGTGACCACCTCAGACGCAGTGACGCGGCTCTCCTGAAGCCAATGGTCTCAGAATCGATAGCTGATCCCCGCGGAAATAAAATGGGAGTCCGTCTCATAAAATTTGATATCGCTGTTGCTCTTTTCCAGCCCACCCAAAACATTCAGCCCCAGATTTTCATTCCCCAGCAACCCCTGATACACGTAAACCAGCGTGGCATTGAGCCGGGTTGTATCCCTTTTCTTACCGAATACCGGGTTGATCCCGTCGTAATCTTCATCGCTGTACTGGAACGTTGTATAAAACCCGTGACGGTGGTAATTCAGGTTGATTCCCAACTGATACCCTAAAGCCGTAAAGTCATTCGCAGCCCCATCTGCATTGCGTTCGGTGTAGATCAGACGGGGAACCAAAGAAAGTACACGATTCACAGGCATCAGCAGTTCTGCAGACCCTTGCCGGAACCGGCTCTCCCGCTGCAGTTGCTGACGCTGCGCATCGCTGAGCATCAGGCTCTGACCGGAAAGATCTTCGCCATCCAGCTGATAATCAACAAAGCCATAACGCAGGGTCAGGGGAATTGCTGAAGCCGTGAAAGCCAATCGGCCACCATGCGTGGTTACGTCGGTTGTCTGACGTGCAACCCCGGTCAGGAAAGGATCTTCCCAGGTTTCATTCAGACCCGGCAGTTTCGGAAAATAGGCCAGTGTGAGTTCACCCAGCGCAGGAAAAACTTGCGTCACACCCAGCTCAGCCTGAAGCTGACCTTCAGCCACCTGATCCTGACTTTGTCCGATAAAAAACTGCGTTTGTCCGGATGGAAGGGTATATTGCAGTCGGCCTAAGGGCGCAATCTCAGTATCATCCGTTGTCTTTCCTGAGTTATTCAGATCCTCCGTCACGGCATTCTCATCATGGGTATTGAACTGAGAGCGCTGGTGAATGGCAAACCCATTCAGACTGATTTCACCGCTCCAACCCGGTCGCTTAGAATCTGGCCCATTCGCCAGAACATGGCCTGAAAGCAGCCCTGCAACGAACAGGGCAATCATTGGTTGTTTCATCGTTTTTCCTCGTCAGATAAGCATGTCTGGCACCCATGCTAAGTAACTGAGAAAAAACAAAACAGGCCATGTCTGAGACGGTTTGTGACCAAGTGAGACAAGCGCTCAGACGGCGGACTCCTGCGCTGCTTCTTTCGCGGAAACCGGCTGTACTGTTGCTTTCAGCGCGACCGGCCAGCGCAGTGTAAATCTGGCGCCACCGAGGGCAGCGTTATCGAGTGATACACTTCCCCGGTGCGACAGAAGAATTTGCCTGACAATCGCCAGCCCCAGGCCGTGCCCCTGCCGGGTATCCCGCTGCTGATTATCCACCTGCGTGAAAGGATCAAAAATGCTTTCCCACATCGACGCCGGTATGCCGGGTCCATCATCTTCAACCGTGAAAACCCAGTCATTCTCCTGCCGTTTCAGTTCTAGATGAATCTGACGAACAGCAAAACGTCCGGCATTATTCAGCAGGTTATTGAGCACACGCACCATGGCTCTTTGATCGACCGAAAAGCACTGTGTTTGCAGGGAAGAGGGAAAAGAGAAACTGACCGTCAGATCAACCAATTCTTCCTGAAGCAACTGAACTTCATGCTGAAAAATCGGAACCAGCCGACAAGATGAAATCTGCACCATCTGGCTGTTCACACTATAGCGGGAAAGCAAAAGTGTTTGGTTGATGAGGTGGTCGAGATCATCAATACTTTTGTGAATAATTTTCCGGTAGTTTTCTTCCTGATCTTCCCTGATATCTCGATTAGAAAGCATTTCAAAGGCAAAGCGAAGCCGATAGAGGGGCGTTCGTAAATCGTGGGCGATGGCATTCGTCAGTTCCCGGTGGCCATTAATCAGCTTTTCAATGTTATCTGCCATTTTGTTGAAGGCATTGCCCAGTTGGGCAATCACAGACCAACGCGAAACTTTACCCCGCTGGCTCAATCGGCCCTCACCAAAGTCATCCGCGGTTTTTGCCAGTCGCTTTAAATCACGCCAGAGCGGATACAGCCACAAGAGTAACGCACCAGAAATGGTCACGAGAAAGAGTAATATCACACTCAATTGCAATTGTTGCTGCGTGTTCTGGCTCTGCACATCGTGGATACTAATAAAGTAATCATCATTAAGACGGGTATAGAGCAGCGTACTGCCATCATTCTGTGTATGGCCAACCACCTGACCATTCAGTAACCGCCGTTTCTCTGAATCACTGAATGTGACTTCGTCGGTCTTCACGAGCCTGGCCTCAAATGGCCGGTCAACTGAGACGGAATTCAGATAAGCTGGCCACTGCGTTTCAGGTAAGCGCAACACCGAACGCTTCAGGATATACAGCGCACCTTGTGACTGAATCGCGATCAGCTCATTCTCAGACAGATTCATGGCATAAAACAAGACCCACTGACTATCTGCAATCTGCTTGAGCAGCGCAGTGGGATCACTGAATGCCATCGCCAGTTCCCCCTGATTGAACCGGCTCAGCACTTTTTCATCCCCTGCGTACTGCGCCAAAGGCACCAGCTTTAGCTGAGAGCCGAACTGTTCGCTGAGATCATCAATATAAGCCTGCCACTGTGCCTGAGGCCGATTCACTAAGTCATCATGAATCACCAATAAGGTGTCATCGTATACCTTGGCATAAAACGCGTACATCATTCGCTCACTCATGTAACTGATCGGGCCAAACCCAGTGGGTACGATGAGAAAAAGCAAAGGGAGAATGATCGCCAGCCAGAGAAACGCAAATGCTTTAATCATCAGATGCAATCCATGCTTCAGTGACCCGACATACAGAGCTGGTAACCAATGCCACGGATCGTTTTAATCAGTTGCGGGTTTGCCGGATCGTCATCCAGAGACCGACGCAACCGGGAAATTCGCCGATCGATGGAACGATCCAGCCCGTCATATTCATAACCACGAATTTGCTGCATGATTTCTTCACGTGAGACCACCTCGCCCGACTGCTGGGCCAGCAGATAAAGCAGCTCAAATTCTGCCGTCGTCAAATCAACCGACTGATTTCTGAAAAAAACAGTGCGACGATGAAGATCAATATGCAGCTCACCGACAACCAATGATTCTACCCGTTCTTCACCTGTATTTCGCTGCATCCGCCGGAGCAAGGCCCGGACTCGGGAAAGCAGTAAACGAGGCTGAACCTGCTTAATCACATAATCATCGGCGCCGAGTTCAAGACCCATCACCTGATCAATGTCATCGTCCAGAGCGGTCTGCATCAAAATCATGCCTTTATAGTCTTCCCGTACCAAGCGGCAGACATCCATCCCCGACATGCCCGGCAGCATGATATCGAGAATCACTAAATCCGGATGTTTCTCCAGAATCTGGCTGACTGCATCCTGACCATTGCCGACCGTCAGTACCCTGAACTCATGCGTTTCAAGAAATTCACGAATCAAACTGGCGAGTTCCTGATCATCTTCCACCAGCATAAGGGTATATTTTTTATCATCCCCGCGTACCTGCTGCATTTTTCTTACCTTCACCATGTATCCCTATCCTGATGTTATCGCAGGCCAGTTGCGCACCTTGTGACAGTTTGTGACTGATCACGAAAGAAATTCATCAATAACACGTCACTAAATAAATTCAAAATATCATAGGAATTTTAATGCAACATGTTGATTTTTCCTCTTTTTGTACTGATGAACCTGAAATCACGCAATTCCAGATTCAATGTAGTCGGACGACACAATCCTGGCGCATCGCAAATGAACAAAAGGTTTTGTAAATTGCAATACCCATGTCCGGTACATAGCCTCCGAAAATGCACAGAAGCAGTTTTGAGTCCTGAGAGATCATTCCCAAAATCTATCAAAGCCTTCTTCAGCCACTGATAAAAGCGATGAATAACAAATGGTTAGTTTACTTATTTTGCGACGAAAATGTGACACAAAAACAATCTGATCGATATTTAACCAAACAGACACTTTACAGTGTGACCAAACACACACAACCAGACGCATAGGCTACTAAGTGCTTATTGAGTGCCTTATCCTCCCAGCCATTCAAATTAATATTCATTTTGTAGAGATTCCATGAATTACGCGAGTAATAATTCCAAAGCGCTTCTTGTAAAAATGGTAGTTACAAAATCAAAACTATTTGTACTTGGCTATATTACTCCAGTTTATTTAAATCAATTAGGTTTCTCCTTTCAAAACATTTCATTTTATATTGCTTTTATCAGCTTAACACAGTTGGTACTCAACTATTTCTCATCATTTCTTGTGGACAGAAATGATGTAGTCAAAATATTCATCATAAACTCACTTTTTCTATTTTTTTGCAATATCCTTTGGATCTTTATTTTTAATGAAAAATTAGGGGCATTCTTACTTGGAACAATAAATACACTTGCTGCAATGCAAATGATATTTATTGTAAAAATAGGAAAGCAAGAAATTGAAAATGACAAAGTCATGTCATTTCTTTCCACTGAAGGAATGATAAGCAATAGTATCACAATTGCCCTACCTGCTTTATTAGGACTAATGGTATTAGATAAAGAAGTCTCAATCATCATTCCATCTACTCTTCTAATCGTAGCAGTCATGGACATTGTCTTACTGACTATCACTAAATTTAAAAGGACAGAAAAAACAGGAAATAAAAGCATACTAGATTTCAGTCACATGAAAGAAGTTTTCAGAATAAAACCAATGTTTTGGTTTCTGAAATTTGGATTTTTCTTCAATTCTTTTGAAGCTGTTTTCTCTTTTTTCCTTATCAAAGAGGTTATCACTCGAGATGATGTATCAGGTTTTTTCATTACTATAGTTGCAATCGTTGGATCCGTAGGTCAATTAATTGGGTCGACATACTGTAAATATATAAGAATTGACTTATATAAAAATCGATTTTTTATTACTTTTTCAATTACATTTTTACTATCAGTCAGTCTTTATTTAGATGACATTTACTTACTTTCATTAAGCTTACTCTATGTTTCGATAATAAAAAGCATTTCTAATTTATTATTTTGGGAATCAAGACACAGACTTGTTCAAGGAAAAAATTACGCTAAGGTTTCAACTTCATGTAGTTTAATTTTCAGAGGAGGTAGTGCTATCTCAATGTTTATTTTCCCTGCACTAATCCTGAATAGTTCGCCATACGTAATAATTATATTTGCAGTCTTCATGACAATCTTAAGCTTTTCGAAAATAGAAGGAATGTATGAACATCAAACTCAATAATGTAACTCTGAGTAATACCACTGATATCCATCGTGTGTGTGAATTAAACATTGAGGGAGAATCTATCTCTGTCATCAGTCTAAAGTGGGGAGTTTCGAAGACCATTCATGCGTTAAAAGAATCGGAAAGACAGAATAACTCGACTATTTTTATCAACCATCAGGTTCTCTATGAAGAAGTAACAGAGAATCAGATGAGCGACATAAAAGATATCATTAAATTCAATCACGTGAATGTTATTCAGTCAGTTATTACAAAGGTTTTTCAAGACTGCCTCGATAATGTATCGCTCCAAGAAAGTGACGATTTTTTTGAAAATGGTGGCCATTCTCTTTCAGCAATGAATCTAGCAGAAAAGCTCACACTTAGTTTAAGAGTCAATATTGACCTTGTAGACATATATAGATACAGAACACCGAAAGTACTAGCAAAGAGTATTACGGAGAAATATTTTGAGATCAAACAACTTATTCTTTCCGCCTTTCAATCAGTGTTAGGTGATCAGAAAATATCAGATAATGATGATTTTTTTATCTCAGGTGGGCATACATTTCAAGCTAGTCAACTTGTTGAAAATCTTCAGTCAGATACTGACATTAATATTAATCCCTATCATCTTTTCAGATATAGAAGCCCGGCAGCACTCGCCTCATTCATATTAACCAGAGATCATAATAAAGAAAATTTAAAGAATGTTGTCAATATGGGTGGAAAGGGCCATAAATCAATTTATCTGGTTCACAGTATTAATGGCACTGTTAAGAATTTTGAACACTTGGCCACAGAACTAACAGTACATGGTGAAGTCTTCGGCATTCAAGCTTCAGGCCTAAGACGGAATGAAGCTGTTTCATCAGATATGGAATTCATGATTTCAAACTATCTTGAGCAAATCCTTAATATTGAAAAAAGAAAAGAAAAAAATATCATCACTGTTATTGGTTACTCCTTTGGCAGTTTTGTTGCCCATGAAATTGCTTGCCGACTAGAAAAGCAAGGTTACATCACCAAACTAGTATTAATTGACATTGATGTTAAAGAATTAAATACACCTTGGGATTTAATGCATTATATTGACATTGTATATTCTACGGAAGGACTTGTTCTTGATTTAAATCTATATAAAAATAAGAATCAGAAAGAGTGCCTTGAAATTCTTCATCAAGATGGCATACGAAAAAAAATATTCCCAATATCAATCGATTATCATGCAATAGAAAATCAATTCAAAATTCGTCAAGGATGTCATGACGCAATGAACAATCATGTCATGTCCACATTTAATGGCCATGCTCTTTATATTTCGGCAGAAGATAGTAAGTTCGATAATTCAGCTAACGACTGGCATCATTATATCAATGGGACACTCCTTAAAAAAACATGTTCTGGTGACCATTTAGAAGTACTTTCAAATAAAAAATATGTGAAAGATGTAGCTCAAGAAATTATTCAATATATGGAGTTTTAAGTTGAAAATATTATCTATCCTAAACATATCAAACATTGATGACATCAATTGTGATTCTGGTTTTGTCTTTCAATGCCTCATGGCAAAGGAAGCAAAGCAACATAATTTTTCATTTTCTTTAATCGGACCAGATATTCCTGCATTTAGGGAGGTCGATTTTCCTGGAGAGAAAATCTATTTAGATATTGGGGGAAGCAAGTATGAATCGAGATATAAATTTCCATGGGATGAATTCAGCAGAATAATTGATGAAGTCAAGCCAGATACAATATTCAATAATCAAATTGAATATGCACCAATAATTCGAGCTATTCTGGAAACAAAACAGCAAGATTGCCAGATATACTCATATATTCATTATTTACCCGTTGAGCCTAATGGTGATAAGTTCAATATTGATTCAGCAATGAGTGGAAAGAAAATTTCAGAAACACTACTAATGAGTATTGTTTCTGGTGTATTTTCTTCAGATAAACTATTCATTCAAAGTAACTTTGCAAAAGAGCTCATGCATAAGGTGCTAGAGACATACAATATGCAACACCTCTCATGTAAGGTTTTCATCTCTCCACCTCCTGTTGATTCAAGGATGGTGAAATCGGATAAATTGCGCCGCAGAGAGATCATCTATAATCATCGTTTATATAAACATTATGGGACTGAAGAGTTCATTGAAAAAATTTCTCTTCTCAGTGAGAAAACTAATTTTACACTGAAAGTTTGTGACCCAATGCCGTCGCGTAGTCGTGAGCGAAATAGACTTGACCCGTATGTTTCTCAGATAAAATCTCACATTCAGGAATTACCCTTCAGTGAAATATTTAATGAAGGATACAATCGGGATAAATATTGTGATCAGATCTTATCTGCACGATTGGCAATTGCGAGTTTCCGTAAAGGTGCTGTTTGGTCGATGAGTGTTCTGGATTGCCTGTCACTTGGTACCCCTGTGCTTGCACCTGATATTGCTTGTTACAGAGAACTTGTTCCTGAATCCATGCTCTTCAGAAATGATCAAGAATTCTTTCAGAAAGCGGAAAAAATACTTAACTGTGAAGAAACATTTCATCAAATGTCAACGGAAGCCGTTGAATGGTCTAAAACATTCAGTGCTGAGAAAACATTTCATCAAACATTCTTAAACTAATTAAAAATATTCTTATGTCACAACTGTATATGCTCTGCGGCTTTATAGGCAGCGGAAAGACGACTTATGCTAAAAAGATAGAAAAAAATGAAAAAGCCATTCGATTTTCCATGGACGAGTGGATGATACCGCTTTTCGGTGAAAGCATGTCACGGATTGAATTTCATGAAAGGCATTCATTTTTTGAAGAGAAGTTTAAAGAAATAGCAATTCAACTTTTAAACAATAATCAAAGTGTAATATTTGATTTTGGCTTTTGGACGAAAGAGCATAGATCAAAGTTTTATGAATGGGCAAATGAAAACGAAATAAACATAAAGAGAATATTTCTATCAACTGACATGAATACATGTAAAGAAAGGGCAATAAAACGCTCCGAATCACATTCAAAAAACAGTTACATAATTACAGAAAGCATGTTTAATGAATTAAAGAAATTATTTGAAAAACCATCTGAAAATGAATATGACTTAAGGATATCTTAATCACATGAACAATCAATACACACTATTCGAACTCGCAAAGTCAATCGAAAAAAAATATAGTCATGATGGATTTTTTATCTATCACGATGGCAATCACTTACATTTAGCACTGGGCGTTAAACGTAGTTTTTTCCTTGATCATCAAACAAAATCAGACCCATTCTCGCAAATTGAACAATGGTGTTTAAAATTAAATACAGATGAGTATGCTTTTGGTTACCTATCATTTGAAGCTTGTTGCGGGATTATCAATGAATACCCAGAATACTTACATAATGATGCGATATTTTTTGTTCCCAAAGAACATTATATTCTGGATAACTTTGAAAAAATGTATCTTGAAAGCCTGCTTTCTGAAAGTCCACTTCTGATTTCTCTCCAAGAATCAATGACGCAAAATAAAAGAACTCTTTCTGAATCTCAAGTGGAAAATGTGCTCCTAAATCATAAGAATGAGTATATTTCCTCTGCAAGACATGCCATTAATGACATGGAATTGAATTCACTTGAAAAAATGATCCTTTCAAGAAAAGTTCCTGTAAATGAGGATGTTGACTTTACCGAAAGTTTTGTCAATGGCTATCTAAATTCAATTTGGAATCGCTCATTCTATATGACATTAGGCGATGTTCAAAGTTTTGGATTTTCTCCAGAGATATTATTCAACTCTGATTCAACCGGACATATATCTACAAATCCTCTCGCTGGTACAAGAAGACGGGGAAGAAATGAGAAGCACGATCAAGAAATGGCACAAGAATTAAGAGACAGTGCTAAAGAAGTCAAAGAACATGCCATGTCTGTGTTGTTAGCACAGCAAGAATTGGCAAGGGTCTGCAAACCAGATTCTATTTCAATTACAGAATTCATGGAAATTAAAAAATATTCATCAGTGCAACACCTTTCATCACGAGTCAATGGTGAACTCTCACCATCACGTTCTATCTGGGATGCAATGAGAGAAATAGCACCAGGGGTCACTGTATCTGGCATTAACAAAGAAGAAGCTATCCGCTGTATTCTTGATCTGGAAACACAGCAGAGAGGAATTTACTCAGGTGCTGTTGGTTTTGTCAAGGGAGACGGGAAATCTGATTTTACCTTACCTATTCGGTCAGTGTTTAAATACTTAAACCAAAGCTATGTACAAGCTGGTGCCGGTTTAATCCCAGAGTCAAATCCACAGGAAGAGTTTTTGGAAACATCCAATAAATTAAAGTCAACATTGAATTACCTGTGTATTAATAAAAAATGTGCAGAAGAAATGTGATGGAAAAAACTATTCTCTCTGTAAGTGTGATGACACATCCCACAAGAATTTATTTCGCCAATCGAATCTTAAGATCATTAGGAGATATTGATGCACAAATGGCTGTCGACCCTGACCCTTGGGGGTCAAACTCTACAATTCGCACTGCAACAGTGGCATGGCGACAAATTTCAAAGCTATCGACACATCATTTAGTACTTCAGGATGATATTAAGTTAACAGAGGACTTCATTCACAATGTAAAAAAAATTGCCGAACGTTTTCCTCAACATCCAATCGGATTTTACGCAAATTCTTCAAGCCGAAACGGCATGTCCATTCGGCTTGCCGTCATGCAAGGTTGCAACATCGTAAAAGCGGTTCCTGAATATTCTCCATGTCTAGCCATCCTAATGCCACGAAAGCTGGCTGAAGAATTTGTCCAATTTTCATCACGAGCAGCTAAAATCGGCGATGCTGATGATGATGTTATGCGATTGTTCTTAACGACGATAGAATACCCACTTCTACTGAGTGCACCGAGTCTTGTTGAACATATAGGACACCAAAGCTCAGTCGGAAACAACTTTCAAGGCAAGAGAATTGCTTCTTGTTTTGTCAATGAATCACCTAGAGATTGGTTTGATCATCTTAATTTATCTCAAATAAACGATCATATGATCCCACACTATTCAAGAAGTAAACTCTGTCTATATAAAAATATTCGAGAAGAATGGCAAAGTAATAAAGCAATCGGCAGTCAAAATCACAACTGGAAAGAACTCAATATTGAACATAACTTGAAAATACTTGGGCTCACCCCCCATGAATTGATTCATCTGTTTAATATTGACCTACAAACATGGAATACAGATATAGCAGAAAGAATTATGAATGATTTCAATGCTCATCAAGTTTGGCACTTTTGGTTGATTGGGTTCATTATCGGCTCTCGCTACCTTAGCAAAAAGGTATCTCTACAAAATTCATCACAGAAACCATATCAATATATTTTGATAAAGAAAGCAATTGAAACTATCACGATGCAGATTTTTCCTATCGAGCAAAATGAAATCGCTAGTGAGTATCAATATCTGCTGCCATTTATCTATCGAGCAATTTATGTCGGCCAAACAGAAATGAATGGTTTGATTAATTACTCTGATTGTAGTTCATGAACATTTGGCAAGGTCATAATCAATGAATCAAATTAAATATAATGCGTCTGTTATTATTCCAACATATAATAGAGTGAACTTACTTCGAAAAACTCTACAAAGCCTTGTCAGCCAAACCCATAATCGCTTTGAAGTGATTGTCAGCGATGATGGTTCTTCTGAAGATAATTTGGAACTAATCAGGTCTTTTGAAGGTCAGCTTGAAATAAAATTTATTTATCATCAAGATACAGGATTTGCAGTGGCCAGAGCCAGAAATCTTGCAGCAAGCATCGCACGTTCTGATCTTCTGATCTTCATTGATACGGGAGTTATTCTTCCGCCAGATGCAATCGAACGTCAGTATCTTTATCATCAAGAAAATGCAGGTGCGCTCATCGGAATCGTTCACGGTGATTTACATTCATCCCAACACGATCATAATCATGAAATTGACCCAGATGTAATCGATGAGAGAATTGCTCAGTTTTCGAAATATGGTTATGACCTATCCGTTCTTCCTTGTCCGTGGATATTTTTCTGGTCATGTTATTTATCCATAAAAAAACCTCACTTTTTACAAACCGGAGGCTTTGATGAGTATTTCACCTCATGGGGAGGAGAAGACGTCGAACTTGGGATCAGACTTCATAAGCAAGGCATTCACCTTTGTGTCGATAAAAATATCGAAGCCTTTCATATTCCACACGAGCGTCAGGAAAAGTTAAATATAAAAACAGACAAAGAAAATAGAGAATACATCATTTCAAAACACCATGACTTACAGAACATTCATTTATTGAGACAATATGGATCACGAGTCATGAATGATATTGCAATGAGCGAGGATTAATCATGTTAGAAAGTACTATTATTAACACAATGAATAATCATGCTGAAAAAACAGCCTTAATCTATGGAAATAAAAGTACAACTTTTTCTGAGGTGAATCAATTTACCTTATCAATATCACAACACCCAGCGGTAAACGACAACGAACGTATAGCTGTTATCATGGAACAATCAGATCTCTGTGCCATGACAATTATCTCACTGATTTTACTTGGGAAAACAGTCATACCATTTGATAAAAAAACATCTTTAAATCGGATGAAAAAATTAATCAATAGTCATGACACCTCCCTTGTGATCACTGATTCATCTTTAATTTCTGATGTTAAATCCACATTTGACAATATGAATATTTATAACATCAGCACACTTGATTACTCAAATATTGAGCACATTTCATTTGATGTTAAACCGAAAGTAAAGAGTTCATTTATTCTTTTTACTTCGGGTTCAACAGGTATGCCAAAATCGGTATCAATTAAGAACGTTGACATTCTTAAATATATTCAATTTTGCCAACACGATTATCAAATTCACAGTGATGATGTTTTAATTAATCATGCACCATTTGGTTTTTTGCTTTCATTCTTTGAATTATTCTCTGCCTTCATCACAGGAGCAACACTGGTTATACCAACTGCATCTGAGCGTTCAAATCCAGTACTCATAAATGACTTATGCTCCCGTCATCATGTTTCTATTTGGAATTCTGTACCCTCATTACTGCGCATCTATCAAAAGTTTGACTTCCTTGAACCTCTAACCAAAATCAGGTTATTAATGTTTGCAGGTGAAGCAATGGAGGATAACTTACTTGAAAAGTTACGGGGACCATTTCCAAACGCGACCTTCATTTCATACTATGGTACAACTGAAACGAATACCGCATTTAAAGCTAAGATATATCCCGGAGTTAAAACAGAACATGTTTCATTTGGTTTCCCTCTACCTTATGTGAAGTTTAAAATTGTTGATATTCACAATGAGCATAAAGAAGTGAAAGAAGGGCATCTATTAATCTCTTCCGATACGATGATGGATGGATATCTCAATCAGACTGATGACGACAGTATTGTGAAACTTTCAGATGGAAATCAATACTACCGTAGCAAAGATATTGTAAAGCTCTCTGAAGATGGACTCATCTATGTTGGTCGTCTGGACTGGACAATCAAAGTCGCTGGCAACCGTGTTTCTGTCGTAGAAGTAGAAAATACCATCAATCAGCATCCTAACATTTCTCAGGCCGTTGTTATTCCTGTTCAAGACCCTCAAATCGGAAACAGGCTAGATTGTATTATTGAGTTCAATGGAAACAAAAAAATTGAAAAACAAATTTTAATTGATTTTTGCAAGGAACATTTAAATTACTATGCAATTCCTTCACAATTCATGTGTTCCTCTGAACCTTTTCCGCTCAACAAAAACCAAAAAGTTGATCGAAATTTGGTTATTGAAAATTACAACCGTGATATTTATCAAATGATAAATTAATTAACGACAGTATAGTGAATATTGACATGAGTATGGATTGCTCATGTCATCTATTTAAATTATGAGATATTTATAATGATGAAAAAAATTATACTCTTCTTTTTTATAAGCATTCTACCTTTCCCTACAATATCTTCTCCGTTAAATCATAGTTCTCTTCAAAAAATTTCACCGCCCCAAAACATCATTATTTTTATTGGTGATGGTATGGGGCTAGGACAAATTGAAGTCGCCAGACAGTTCGAATATGGTAAACATGGTTCACTATTCATCGAGTCTTTCCCTCATGTTGCTTTAATCAAAACTCACTCTCACGATAACCATGTGACTGATTCTGCCGCTGCCGCGACTGCAATTGCGACAGGTGTGAAAACCAATAACCATTCGGTCGGTATTGACCCCAATGGTAAAGAAATAGACAGCATTCTTGATGACTTTAAGAAATCAGGCCGTAAAGTCGGTATAGTTACAACCAGTACAGTCACAGATGCTACACCAGCTTCTTTCACTGCCAGTGTTCACGAACGATATCAAGGTCAACCCCAGGTCGCACGACAGCTTTTGGCCAGTAATTTTGATGTTATCCTTGGTGGTGGAATGAAGTACTTTGGTGCCAAATACCAAAATGGTGAGAATTTGATACCTCAATTTGAAAAGAAAGGGTACACATTTGTTCAAAATGAAAAAGAACTTGGGAATATATCTAATTCAGAAAAATTAATTGGTCTGTTTCATCAGTCATTCCTCAATTTCAATTTAGATCGACAGATGTTGGATACTCAAGAACCAACATTGTCGTTAATGACAACAAAGGCCATCCAAGTATTAGAGAAATCTGAAGATGGTTTTTTCTTGATGGTTGAATCAGGTCGAATTGATCATGCTTCCCACAGCGCTGATTTTACAAGCCTATGGAAAGAAATGATTGAATTTGATCGGACAATTCAACAGACTTGGGAGTGGAGTCAACAGAAAAAAGACACATTAATTCTTGTTTTATCTGACCATGAGACAATGGGGTTCTCTGTAACCGAACCAATGGATATTCAGAAACTAAAAAATATCTCTGCATCTACCACATATATAGCATCAGTTTTAAATCAAACTTCTCAAGAATTCCCATATCAGCCAGCGTCTGTAAAATCCATTATCAAGAAATATTCGGGTATCGATATTCATGATGAATTAATATTTAAATTAATTCAAAACATGACAAATGAGCAAGGCGTTCTAATTCCTGAGTATAAAGTCGGGTGGGAGATCGGTTCACTGATTGCCAGTCAGCTCAATGCAGGAGTTTTAGACAGACGTGTCAGATACCAATCCAGTACAGGAGGCCACACCAGTAACATGGTCCCATTATTCGCATATGGTCCAAACTCTCAGTTATTTCATGGTGTACTAAATAATACTGATATCCCGAAACTTATACGTTTATTAATGAATTTACCTTCATAAAGGCTGATGATATAGACCCGAATCAAAAATATTACTTTTAGGTTATAAAAAACCCCAACCATGTGTTGGGGTTTCATGTGATTTGCTCGTTAGGCACATATTTCAACACGGATGTAGCTATGCAGGATGCAGGTCGCTCACACTGCCAGCTATCGTATTGATCACCAATCTGCATTTTTGTTGCAGACAGTTTCTCGACATCGTCGTCAAACCGCCGGGTACCATTCCAGGTTGGTGTGATATAAACCTTTTTGATGTCTTTGATAGATTCAGCACTGAATACATCCTTACTTTGAAAATCAAATGGCTGATACACCAGCTTCATCTGACCATTGATTAATTTCCACTCACATTTTGCATCATCAGTAAATAAAGCATTCTGTTCTTTTCCGGCAAAAAGTATTCAACGTCACCCTGAAGGGTGAACGTCTTATCTTCACGATGCATTCGCTAATTTATTGACAGATAACACCTAAAAAAGGGTTGAGTCATTCAGATGAATCGCGCAGAACTGAAACCAGAACTGAAATCAGAAAAATGAATTAGAGTCTGAAATTTTAACGACTGGCAATGGTCTTCTTGAACACGCTGAATAAAGGAGTCAACGATGTCTGTCAATACACCACACAACACAAGAAACATCGGCTATACCCTGGGCACAGCCGGAGTCATTCTGATTTTACTTTGGCTGGGCCTCTATAAATTTACCCCAACCGAGGCCAAAGCCATTGAACCGCTGGTCGCCAATCATCCGCTCATGAGCTGGCTGTATCAGGTCCGTGCAGGCGGTCTCGAATCTTATCGGGCTGACTGAAATTCTGGTCGCTATCGGGCTGCTCATTGGTTTCTTTCAACCGCAGGTCGCATTCTGGTCTGGGGTTGCGGCCTCAATCATTTTTGTATTCACACTCAGCTTTATGCTGACCACCCCTAATGCCTGGAAAATTTCTGACGGTATTTTGATCCCGAATTTCTTTTTGTTTAAAGACATCGTTTTTCTGGCAATGTCCATCAGTATCACTGAAAGGGCAAAGCAATCTCTGCCAGAACAAATTTTAGCAGAGCATTAACATGAATGATTCCGGTTGAAAATAGGGGAAATCCCCCTGTTTTCAACGCTGTGAATCAACACGCCCCTTAATCATCAGCATGCATACCAAAACCACGAAGTACGTCGCAAATACATCTATCTCCCATAGCCACTCACAGACAAATATCTCACTATAATGGCTTAAATGTAGTGATTTCATTCAATTCATATCACCAAATTTCCTCTATTCACTTTTTCTAATACAGAAAGAATCAATATCATGGGAGTGATGTATGGACAGTTTTACCTCTCTTTTCCTCTGGGCATATCTGGCACTTGGATCTGTCGCCACCCTTTATGCTGTCTTTTACTTTTTCTTGTCGGGATTAACTATCTTTGATCAGGGCAAAAAGAAAAATATGCCGCTGCGATTTAAGTGCAGCTATGTCTTTGTCATGTTTCTCATGATGCCAATCTTTTATTTGATCTTTATTGAAGAAATTCTGGCGTTGTCTCGCTATTTCAAAGCAAACAAGCAAAGTATGGCGTAATCCGCCCGCTTCAGAAAATCATCTCTTCATACAATAAAGCAAGACAGGTTCCCGAACGTTCGGGCCTGTCCTGCCTGATTCATCCCCGCCAGTTCTGTTGTCCTGCCCTTGCGCCTCTGTTGCCGTGTAGTCTACGGGCATTACCTGTTTTTCTGTCCATCGACCGCACCGTCTATACTCTGTAATCTCACCCACAATCACGGGCAATGGGGAATGCATGCCTTATTTTCAGTACTATGGCATCGACTGGATAGCAATGGTTCTGACATTTCTGGCGATCTGGCAGATTGGCAATCAGAACCGAATCGGCTTCATCCTGATGATATTCGGCAATGCCTGTTGGATTGCAGTTGGCTACCTGACAGACAGCATGGCGATGATGATCGCCAATCTCATCTTCTGTCTGCTGAATGTGCGCGCCATTCTCAAATGGTCAAAAGCAGCGCATCAACATTCCCAGGAATAGATTTCTACTTTGGCAATATCCCATCTAAGATCATGTGCATGAAGCCAAAGACGACAATTTTAGACAAAACTTTTTCAAGGATGACTAATTTCGCATCAATATGCACATTGGTTTAATGCGTGTGATTTGTATCAAGGAGTGATCAAATGAAGTGTAGCTGTTGTGATAAAAAATTGAATAGTGGCATGGTTCATAAGTGTGACCCGCAGACTGGCCAGCAATTTAAATCATGCCCACACTGCTCATTTGCAAATGGCCATGAACATGTCTTTCATCCCTATCCTGCTTCATTTGGGAAAACTCCTGCCAGAGTCACTGCAAGAAATCCTGACGGCGACCAGAGCTACTGTTATGATTGTCGAAGATTAGATAAGGGCATCCCATCTGGAACTTATCTTCAAGGCCGGACTTGTAACTCACTAGTGTAATAAATTAATGCTTCTATTTCATGATGATGCTGTGAATTGGTTATCAACGCTCGCTGATGCGAGCGTTGATTTATTAATTACAGACCCACCGTATGAATCCCTAGAAAAACATAGGAAAATTGGTACGACAACGCGGTTAAAGATGAGTAAATCATCAAGTAATCAATGGTTTGACATTTTTCCGAATGATCGATTTGAAAGCTTATTTCATGAGATATATCGCGTTCTAAAAAATGGTTCTCATTTCTATTTATTCTGTGACCCTGAAACAATGTTCATCGCGAAACCAATCGCAGAAAAAGTTGGTTTCAAATTTTGGAAACCTATCGTCTGGGACAAGATAAATATCGGAATGGGTTACCACTATCGTGCACGTCACGAGTACATCTTGTTCTTTGAGAAAGGGAAGCGAAAGCTCAATGACTTAAGTATCCCTGATATTTTAGAATATAAACGTGTATTTAAAGGTTATCCCACTGAAAAACCCGTACCACTGCTGGAGCTGCTTATAAAGCAAAGCTCCAATCCTGGTGAGTTAGTCGTTGATCCTTTTTTTGGCTCTGGCTCCACACTATTAGCCGCAAAAAACTTAGAGCGTGAATATCTGGGCTGTGATAAGTCCCCTGACGCACATAATTATTTTCACAGCAGATTGAATGAGGCAAACGAGTCAAAGTACTACAGGCCAGGCTGAAACACCGGCATGGCAGCTATGGCTATTACTTTCATAGGATAACTAGAAATCACTGAACCAACACCCGCACACTCTGCCTTTCCACCAAAGTCGGTTCGAGTTGTACGACCTGCGGTTCGGTGATTTCTTTATTGATGCGTTTCAGCAGCGTTTCAACGGCGGCCTGACCAAGACGGTATTTCGGCTGGTGAATGGTGGTCAGGGAAGGGGTCATAAATTTCGCAATATGAATGTCATCGTAACCGATAATGGAGAGATCATCCGGGATACGGATGCCTTTTTCATTTGCCGCGTTGATGACGCCCATCGCCATCATGTCGTTACAGACGAAAATGGCACTGGGCAAAGTCCCGCTGGCGTACATCGTGTTGAAGGCGTCGTAGCCACCTTCACATTCAAAGTCAGACTCAATCACCCAGTCACGATTAAATACCAGACCCGCTTCATTCATGGCACGTTTAAAGCCCTCGTAACGGATTTGTGCCTGATACTTGATCAGCGGGCCAGTAATACAGCCGATGTCCCGGTGTCCGCAGTCAATCAGATACTGAGCAGCCAGATAACCGCCCTGATAAGAATTATCCTGAATCTTGTCGCTGGCAAATGACATGGGGCCCCAGTCCATGACCACGACCGGGATATCCGGGTAACGGTCGAATACTTCAATCCGCTCCCCTTCCAGCGTCGAACACATCAGCAGCAGTCCGTCGACCCGTTTTTGCAGCAGGGTGTCAATGGAAGCTTTCATGCGTTCGTTGTCGCCTTCGGTATTACACAGAATCAGGTTGTAGCCCTTCTGGTAGCAACTACGCTCAACGCCTTTCACCACCTCACCGAAAAAAGGATTCGTTGAGGTGGTGACCAGCATTCCGATGGTCTGCGTGCGGTTCACCTTCAGGCTGCGGGCTAAGGCTGAGGGGGCATAATTCAGCGCTTTGGCAGCATTGTTGACCCGCTCTGCAATTTCATCGCTGACAAAACGGGATTTGTTGATCACATGGCTGACCGTCGATGTCGACACGCCTGCGAGTTTTGCGATGTCTTTCATCGTCGCCATGGCTCTCTCCTTCCCTGTTTATTTTACTCAACGATTGCGAAACGTTCCGCCAGAAACACATTCACCTCTTCCCGGGTCGGAATCGAGGTTTGTGCGCCAAAACGCGTCACGGAAATGGCCGCCGCGGCATGGCCAAACTGAATGGCTGATTCTAAAGACATCTCTTCCAATAAACCAGTCACGAACGCGCCATTGAAAGTGTCGCCCGCCGCCGTGGTATCCACCGCATCCACTTGGTAACCGGGAATCAACTGACCCCGTCCGTTCTGGCTCAGCCAGACGCCTTTTGCCCCCAGTGTGATCAGCACGATTTCAATGCCCTTCCGGTGTAAGACGTCCGCCGCACGCTGAGCAGAGACATTGTCAGTCACCGTAATACCGGTCAGTACTTCTGCTTCTGTTTCATTCGGTGTGATCACATCCACACACGACAGCAGGCTATCGGGCAACGCACGTGCCGGGGCCGGATTGAGGATCACATTGGTCTGATGCGCTTTCGCTTCCTGTGCCGCTTTTTCGATCCCGTCCAGTGGCGTTTCCAGCTGCATCAGCAAGAACCGGGCTTCACGAATCCGCGTCAGATCCGGTTCAATCCGTTCAGCCGTCAGACAATCGTTGGCTTCAGGCGACAGGCAAATTGTATTTTCACCGCTGTCTGAGACCTGAATCATCGCAATGCCAGTCGGACAGTTTGGCTGCATTTTCACACCGGCGATATTGATACCGTCACACTTAAAACGTTCACGGATGTGGATACCGAAAGCATCGTCCCCAATGCAGGCAATAAAGCCGGTGTCTGCCTTTAACCGCGCAGCCGCCACAGCCTGATTCGCGCCTTTCCCGCCGGGAATCACCTGATAATCACGTCCCTGTAACGTCTCACCCGGACGGGGAAAAGCGGGTACCCGAAGGACATGGTCTGCATTCACGCTGCCTAAAACCACTAATTTATTCATCGCGTTATCCTGAAAATTCTGTACCGACCCAAACACAAGGCTTTGCCATTTGGTCAAAAGACAAAGCGTTGTGTTCAACTCACGTGCCTCTGGTGCTGTTTCCACTTGCCAATTCTGTTACCTCATATTCGTCACGACCTCATCATTTTCACTCACTTCGCTATTTCCACTAACCACCTTTCCGCTCCCCTGTCTTTCCCGCATCCCTCCATCATTTCCGCATCCCTCCATCATTTCCGCATCCCTCCATCATTTCCGCATTCCCCCGTCATTCCCACCCCCCCCCGTCATTCCCGCGAAGGCGGGAATCCACTGAGCACTGAATCAAGGGCATCTGGCGGACTGAATTTGCTCCCTCATTTTCCATACAGTCTGCTTTTAAAAGGCGCTGGATCCCCGCCTTCGCGGGGATGACAGAATGAAGCAGGGTGACAGAAGGAAGCTGGATGACAAGAACACTGTAAGATCAAGTGATCACCCAAATTACAGCTTCGCAACCACTTTCAGTGGCACCGGAATGTACTTTTCAACTTGCTCGCCTTTCAGGACTTTCACCGCCGTTTCCACGCCCAGCGCACCGATTTGATCCGGCTGCTGTGCAATGGTCGCTGCCAGCTTGCCACGATTTACGGCTGCAATGCCGTCGTCTGTGCCGTCAAAGCCAACAATCATCACTTGCTTACCAGACGCCTGAACCGCACGCAGCGCGCCCAGTGCCATTTCATCATTCTGCGCAAACACAGCCTGCACATCCGGGTTCGCCGCCAGCAGGTTCTCCATGACATTCAGACCTTTGGTCCGGTCAAAATCCGCAGGCTGGCTCGCCAGCAGATCCATCTGACTGCCTTGCACCGCTTTCATGAAACCCTCACCGCGTTCACGGGCCGCAGACGTTCCGGCAATACCTTCCAGCTGAATGACTTTGGCCTTTTCACCCACTTTCTCCATGATGAACTTGCCCGCCATTTCGCCACCGGCCACGTTATCCGAAGCAATATGGCTCACCACCTCACCCCGGCTGGCACCACGGTCGAGCGTCAGAACCGGGATCTTGGAACGGTTCGCCATCCGAATCGCGTTCGATACCGCATCAGAATCCGTCGGGTTGATCAGAATAGCTTTCACACCGCGAATGGTCAGATCTTCCACATTCGACAGCTCTTTACTCGGGTCATTTTGCGAGTCCAGCACAATCAGGTCATATCCCAGTGCTTTCGCCTTTGCTTCTGCACCGTCTTTCATGGTCACGAAGAACGGGTTGTTCAGCGTAGAGACCACAATCGCCAGCGTGTCCTGCGCCTGAGCAGACACAGAAACGGTCGAAGTAAGCAGTGCAGCAGAAATCAGGGTTGCCAGTTTTTTCATCGTGATGATCCTTTCATTATCGGAATGTAGGGTATTGGACTGTGTCACTTGCCTGCTCCGCGATACAGACTTCATTCACATAAGTCACAGGCTCAATATTGATCTCAACAGATGAGAACTGAACCAGAGTGATTCCTGCAAATGAAATCCATAAGTATGTACGCAGAACTTTTACTTGTAGTTTTTTCATCCTTGCCTCCGAATATCCCTGTGACGTTGCACGCCACAGGTCATTCAGCGACGTGCCTTACTTGTTTTTATTGTCCACCAGCACAGCCAGCAAAATCACAACTGCTTTGGCAATCATCTGGTAGTAAGAAGAGACATCGAGCAGGTTCAGGGCGTTATTCAGGAAGCCAATGATCAGCGCACCAATCAGGGTGCCCATAATCCGGCCCTTTCCGCCCATCAGGCTGGTGCCGCCCAGCACCACAGCCGCAATGGCGTCGAGTTCGTATCCCATGCCCGCCGTCGGCTGTGCCGAAGACAGACGTGAGGTCACAATGATGCCCGCCAGCGCAGCCAGCAAACCACAGATGGCGTACACACCGATTTTCACCCGGTCCACATTAATCCCGGACAGACGGGTCGCCGACTCATTCCCGCCAAGCGCATACACATAGCGGCCAAAACGGGTGTGATTGAGCAGATACCAGGCCGCAGCAAACACTACCACCATCAGCCAGACCGGCACGGGAATGCCCAGCGCATAACCGGTGCCAAACCACGCAAAAGCATCGGCGGTATCGGTAAAACCGGTCGAGATCGGACGCCCGTCGGTGTAAACCATGGTCACACCACGCAACAGCGTCATGGTCACCAGTGTGGCAATAAAGGCCTGCACTTTCCCTTTGGCAATAATGATCCCGCTGACGGCTCCCAGCGCAGCCCCGGCCAGCAAAGCGGTCGGCACCGCAATCAGAACCGGCACTTCTATTGCAATCAGGCTGGCGGCAAACGCGCCGCACAGCGCCAGCACTGAGCCGACACTCAGATCGATTCCTGCGGTTAGAATGACCAGTGTCATCCCGACAGCGATAATGGCGTTAACCGAGGTCTGGCGCAGAATGTTGAGAATGTTATCTGCGGTGAAAAAGTTCGGATTCAGAAAAGACACCACTGCAATCAGTAACAGCAGGGCAATCAGCGATTTCTGCTCGATCAGCCAGGCTTTACTGAACCACTTTTTCTCGCGGGCTTCGGTGGGTTGACTCAAGGTTTTGGTACTCATGCTGCTTCCCCGTTCATCAATTTGCCGACAGCACAGGCCAGCAGTTTTTCCTGATCGGCATCTTTGGCATCAAATTCGCCGCTGATCCGGCCTTCATGCATCACCAGAATCCGATCACTCATCCCGAGCACTTCCGGCATTTCGGAAGACACCAGAATGATGCTCATACCTTCAGCTTTGAACTGATTGATCAGTTGATAAATTTCTTTCTTCGCACCGACATCGACGCCCCGTGTCGGCTCATCCAGAATCAGGACTTTCGGTCGGGTCATCAGTCCTTTGGCAATAGCGACTTTCTGCTGATTGCCGCCCGACAGATTGCCGATGATCTGATCCCGACCCGGTGTTTTGATGTTGAACAGACGAATAAAATCATCCACAGCCATCACTTCGTCGCCATGCTGAATCTGAATCCCTTTGCTCAGCTGCGCCAGCGCACACAGAGACATGTTTT
Organism: Photobacterium galatheae; assembly: GCF_000695255.1. Taxonomy (GTDB): domain Bacteria; phylum Pseudomonadota; class Gammaproteobacteria; order Enterobacterales; family Vibrionaceae; genus Photobacterium; species Photobacterium galatheae. The sequence goes on from NZ_JMIB01000038.1 coordinate 55,112, forward strand.
CTTTCACCGACAGACCCAGCACCAGACCATCGCCTTTGCGGTCTTCCGAGATATAAGCGATGCCATTGGCCAGTCCGTCCAGCGGGCTGACCGGATTGATGGTTTTGCCGTTCAGATTGATCACGCCCCGCTCACTTGGCAAGGCACCGTAAATCACCTTCATCAGTTCCGTCCGGCCTGCGCCCATCAGACCAGAAATCCCCAGAATCTCACCGCGTTTGAGGGTAAAACTCACCTCGTGCACGCCGGAACCGGTCAGGCCGATGACTTCAAGGCAGGTCTCGCCATGTTGAACCGCAATGCGCGGATACTGCTCTTCCAGTTTACGGCCGACCATCATTTCAATCAGACCGTCTTCGTTGGTGTCTGCCACTGGGCATTCACCAATGAATTTACCGTCCCGCAGCACGGTAATGTCATCACAGATGTCGAAAATTTCTTTCAGGCGGTGCGAGATATACACGATGCCGCAGCCTTGCGCACGCAGCTCATGGATCACCGCGAACAAAGAAGCGGTTTCGGTATCGGTCAGCGCGTCCGTCGGCTCATCCATAATGATGACCTTCGACTCGAACGACAGCGCCTTGGCAATCTCGACCATCTGCTGCTCACCCAGACTCAGGTCGCCCAGTAAGGTTTTCGAGCTGTGTTTTACATTGAGCCGGGCCAGCAGTCTGTCGGCTTCATCGTACATCCGACCCCACTGAATCCGGCCCAGCGGACCGGTGAATTCACGACCGAGAAAGATATTCTCGGCAATCGTCAGTTCAGGGATCAGGTTCAGTTCCTGATGGATAATACTTATGCCCGCCTGCTGGGAATCCCGCGGCCCTTTAAAGGCTGCCGACTGTCCCTGATAGTGAATGCTGCCCGCGTCTTTGCTGTAGATGCCGGTCAGAACTTTCATCAGGGTCGATTTCCCGGCGCCGTTTTCCCCCATCAGCGCCATCACCCGTCCCGGATACACATTCAGGCTGGCTTTATCCAGCGCCTTCACGCCCGGGAAGGCTTTTTCAATCTCACTGAGCTGTAAAATGGCTTGCGTCATACGCCGTCCTCAATGGTTTGGTTGCAGGGGTCAGAACACCACGCCGGCCTGAAAAATCACGTTCGCATACGGGGTGCATTCCCCGGTTCGGACCACAGCCCGACTCTGGTGCGTCCGTTGCTTGAAGGCTTCGTGAGACAGGTAGGTCACCGCGATTTCGCGGCCCATACGTGCCTGCTCTTCCTGAAGCAACCCCATCAGCGACTGATGAAGCGCCGGACTCACCTGCTGAAACTCTTCTGCCATCACCACGCCTTCAATCTGCGATTCAGACAACAGCGTGCAGACAGTCTCAATGAAACCGGGCACGCCATGCGTCAGCGCCAGATCGATCCGCTGCACCTGATCCGGCACCGGCAACCCGGCATCACAAATCGTCACTTCATCGGTATGCCCCAGCGTCGCGACCAGATAGGACAACTCGGCGTGCAGGAGAGTACTTTTTTTCATGCTTTCAACACCTTACTTAGCCCTTGTTTTACCCTTGAATGAACAATCACTGGCTTCTTGTCATGAAACAGCCAGAAAATCTTCTAACGTCGTCAAAATATCGGTTTATCTGCCAAAAATAGGCAGTGATGTGTTTTCTGTATCCTGTCTTTTTTATGATTGGGAAAACTCATCGAAACGTTTCGATGAATTCTAATCCACTGAGATTTCTTTGCAGCAGGTGAAAAGTTGAACTGTGATTGGGATCGTCAGATCTATCAGTAACAGGCGTAAAAAAGGTGACCGGAATCTCAGTGAGCCGGGGAAGACCAACCGTCGTTTGCAAAAAAAAGCAGAGACGTTTTCGCCTCTGCTTCTGTGGATGTCATGCAATGAATAGGTTGGATGAGTTGATCTGGAATTCAGCCTGTCAGGCTTCTATCAGAACCAGACTCAGATAACGGCGCTTAAGCAGAAACCTCGGCAGTCAGCGTCGGATAGTCGGTGTAACCTGCCGCACTGCCGCCATAGAAAGAAGCCGGATCTGCATCGTTCAGCGGTGCGCCGGTTTCAAGGCGCTCAACAAAATCCGGATTGGCCAGAATCATCATGCCGTAAGATTCCAGCTCAGCCAGACCCGCATTGAGATCACGGCCAATGTCATCCCGCGGACGGCCCGGACGGTTCAGGATCAGCGTGTGCTGCCAGCTATCCCGGATATCACGCAGCAGTGGCTCATTGCCCTGATGCATGATATGCAGGTAGGCTAGCCCCAGCTTGTTAAGTTCAGCCACCAGATAACGGTAAAGCGCCGGGCCTTCACTGCCCTCATCAATACCCCAGATGGTGGTACCCGGTGACAGACGGATCGCCGTTCTGTCGGCCCCGATTTCCTCTGCAATGGCCGTGGCAACCTCAATCGCGAACCGGGCACGGTTTTCTATCGAACCACCGTATTCATCGGTCCGAGTGTTGGCACTGGGCGCGAGAAACTGCTGAATCAGGTATGCATTGGCCCCGTGGATCTCCACGCCATCTGCTCCGGCTTCAATGGCCCGACGTGCGGCAAAACGGAAGTCTGCAACGGTCTGACGAATTTCTTCTGTCGTCAGGGCGCGGGGAACCGGAATATCCTGCATACCCGAGACCGTAAACATTTTAGTCTGCGGCGAAATCGCCGATGGTGCGACACCCGGACCATGATGCAGCGTATTGTCCGGATGTGACATCCGGCCCGCATGCATCAGTTGAAAAAACACATGACCGCCCTTTTCATGAATCGCAGAAGTGACCTGTTTCCAGCCCGCCACCTGCGCATCGGTATAAATCCCGGGGGTGGCGAGGTAGCCCTGCCCGTCATCAGAAGGCTGCACACCTTCGGTCACAATCAGGCCGATACTGGCACGCTGGGCATAATACTCAGCGGTCAGCGCTCCGGGCGTTCCATCAAGGTTGGCCCGGGAACGGGTCATCGGTGCCATCACAAGGCGGTTCGACAAGGTCATTCGGCCTACACGGACCGGTGCAAATAACTGGCTCATAGCTCACTCCCGCAGCGGATGCTGCTCACTCATTTCGGACACCATCATCATTGACCAATTCACATGTGGAATAAATGGCATTAAATGGAAATCATTGCCCCATTATTGGATTAATTGGAGCCGGATGACTGAATGATCTGACGCCTCAAAAAGCACCAAATCTCTCATTCAGGGATAATTCAGAGATGAACTCGGTTTTCTAAAAAATGAGAAAATTTTCTAAGAAATTGGATGCTTAGTCGGTTTACAGAGAATGTAATTATTATAATTGATTGATTTTAAATGAATTAAAAGTTGGCATGGCTGTTGCATTATCGTTGTCATCACAACGTTTAGCGATATGCTCAAACTCATCAAAATCATTGAACTTGAAAGGAAAGCAATATGCCAACTCCAGCTTATATGTCGATTCACGGTGAAACTCAGGGCCACATCACGAAAGATGCTTACACAGCAGATTCTGTTGGGAACACCTGGCAGGAAGCACACGTTGACGAGTTCCTGGTTCAGGAATTGGATCACGTTCTGACGGTGCCACGTGACCCACAAAGCGGTCAACCGACAGGTCAGCGTGTTCACCGTCCGATTATCGTGACCAAACAGCAAGACCGTACTTCACCACTGCTGTTCAACGCACTGGTCAGCGGCGAGAAGCTGCCAGAAGCTTACATTAACTTCTACCGCACTTCGACTCAGGGTAAACAAGAGCATTACTACACCATCAAACTGATCGATGCACTGCTGGTTGACGTGCAAACTCGCATGGCGCACTGCCAGGATGCCGCAACCTCTGACCGTGTCGTTGAAGAAGTGCTGAAATTGACTTATCGCGCAATCGAAGTCACCCACGAAGTGTGTGGTACGGCAGGTAACGACGACTGGCGTACACCACGCGAAGCGTAATCATGCGGATTAGAAGAAGGGGCCATTTGGGCCCCTTTGTTTTAGGTCAGCTGGCCCTAGTTGCATCAGGTAAAAGTCATGAGTCATCCGGTCCAATTTTCGTTTTCAATCGAAAAATCAGAACACGAATTTCGTGTTGAAAGTTTTGAAATCAAAGAGCGTCTGTTTCAGCCTTTTGAAATGAAGGTCTCATTGCTTTCACGTGATGCAGATAATTCGCTCGATGATCTGGTTCGTCAAGCAGGTGTCCTGAAGCTCTTTGGTCAGGGGCGCGATGTTTCCCGACTCTTCCACGGGGTGATCCGTGAAGTGCGTTTTCTCGGCACCGGGCGTCAGTTCAGTCGGTATGAGCTGATTCTGGTACCGGATTTATGGTTCTTGGAACAGCGTTCCGATTGCCGGATCTTTCAGGATCTGACCATCAACGAGATCATTGAATCTGTGCTGGAAGAAGCCGGTGTGACGTCATACCGGATGCTGGCTGAAGTGGGTGAAAAGCAGGAATACATTCTGCAATACCGTGAGACGGACCTGGATTTTATCCATCGCCTGATGTCACAACACGGCTTGTGGTACTTCTTTGACCATACGGAAACCGGTCATGAACTGGTGATTCTTGACAAAAATGAACTGGTCAGTGAGTTACCCAGTACGCCTGAGAACGCCACCCTGGTTCCAAATGCTGAACTGCATACCATTTTGTTTCACGGCGATGCGGGGGGTGTGCCGGATCGTGAACATATCTTTGAAGCCGATTTTGCCGCGCGTACTCACTCGGGCGCGGTGTCGCAAACCGACTATCACTACCTCACACCCAACACCTGCCTGATGGCCAGTGCCGCTGATTTTGAAGCTGAAAATACCTATATTGATTTAGCGATATACCACCATCCAGGCCGTTATCAACAGCAACCGCAGGGTAAATTGCAGTCGGACTATCGTTTATCTGCGCTCAAAATTACCGGGACTGAACTGAAAGCGACGAGCTGTGTGATGCGCCTGATTCCCGGCTACAGCTTCGTGATGGAAGGTCATCCGCGTCAGTCATTGAACCGGGACTTCATCCTGCTGGCAGTGGAACATAAAGGCCACGATCCTCAGGCTCATGCCGAAGAAAACAACGGCGAACCAACGACCTATCACAATCAGATCATTGCATTCCCTGTCGAATTAACCTATCGCGCAGCAGCGCTGCCTGCCCCCAGAGTTGAAGGGCCGCAAACGGCCGTGGTGGTTGGGCCGGCGAACGAAGAGATTTACACCGATAATTTGGGCCGGGTCAAAGTACAGTTCCACTGGGATCGACTGGGTGGCATGGATGAACATTCGACCTGCTGGGTGCGTGTCAGTCAGACACTGGCCGGGCCAAGCTGGGGAGCTGTGATCCTGCCGCGTATCGGCCATGAAGTGGTGGTGACCTTTCTGGAAGGCGACCCGGACCGACCGCTCGTGACAGGAGCTGTATATCATGCGCTGCATCAGCCGCCTTACCCACTGCCCGAGCATAAAACGAAAACCGTTCTTCGGACGCAGACTCATCAGGGCACCGGATTTAACGAAATCTCGTTTGAAGATGAAGCCAATCAAGAGGAAATGTACTTCCACGCGCAAAAGAATATGCGTACCACTGTGCTCAACGATCGGTTTACTGCCATCGGGCAAGATGAAGAAAGGATTGTTGGTCATCAACAGACCAATGAAATTCTGGGGAACCAAAGGGAAGTGATTGGCGGGAATAAAACTTCGTTGGCTCAGCAGACGTTTGTCGAAGATGTAGCAAAAGATGTTGTCACCACTTACAACGCGAATGAATCTGTCAATATTGCTCAGGATCAGACAAGAAAAGTCCTTGGTCATCAGACTAGCAAAGTCGGTAAAGACGATCGGTTAGAGATTAGTGAAAATCAAATGACCACGGTTCATGCATCCCGCAACCTCAATATTGGGGGGAATCATGGGTTCAATGTGGATAGTCAATTTGCACTCAGTGTCGGGAAAAATGTAACAGTTACTTCCGATGGTCAGACAACCATTATCAGTGCGGATGAAATTCAACTGCTCACAGGAGCATCGGGTATTGTTTTAAAAAGTGACGGGAAAATTCTGCTCTCTGGCCTCAATATGACTCTGGACGGGGCGGATAAACTGAATATTCAGGGTGGAAATGTAAAGATAAATCCGGGCCAGGAAACACCACTGCACACGGATATTCCAGTCGCAGCAGCTGTACTTGCTCAGTTTAATGATGAAACCCATCTTCTGGAGTCAACTTATGCGATTGAGCATCTTCAAGGGCTCACAACAGTTTTTGATCGTGAAAAATTTGCTATGTGGCTCAGTGGCGTGTTTGGGTACAATATTCCACCTGAAGCTTATCTTGGCTTATTTGAAGACCTGCAAAATGGAGCATTCGAGAATCCGCCAATTGAAGTGACTTTAGGCAACATTGCTTTTTATGACAATCGTCAGCAAACGATTTTTGTCGGAAAGGGACTGATTCAGGATGCGATAGAGAGTCAGGATCAACAAAGTAAAGGAAAGCTGCTGGCCATTCTCGTTCATGAATTCGGGCATCACATCGATTATTCTCTGAGAAATGTTTACAGCACAGTGGGCGGTGATGCGATGCTTGATGAGGGAGCAGCATTCGCAGCGATTCTTGGCAACCTGAATATGCGGAAGCAATCATCAACCCTCATTGCGCAATACACGGGCTCACTGGGATCACAATCAATTTCGTTGGAATATCCAGCACTTCATGCGGCGCTCAAAGAGCAGAGAAATTATATTGAAAACGATCAGAAGAGCCAGAATGGCGATCGTGAATATTTCTCGGCCGGTGGCACAGCAGAGCAAGCACTGAAAGGTAAATATGGCCACCAGTCTGTCGAGTTGGTTTTACTGGAATATTTTACTGAACACGAAATTAAGGCGATTTACTATGGAAACTGGCTGCGTGATTACTCACAGGTCGTCGATCCCAAGGTATTAGACCTGAATCTTAACTTACTCATACAACCGGCAGTAGAAACAGATCTGGGTCTGGATAAACTTCGCAATGAACTGTCATCGTATTTAAAATCAATAGCAGAGACGACAGAATCACTGAAAAAAAGTGCAATTCAAGGACTCAATACCGCTCGGGTATATACGCAGCGATTCAGTGACGATCTTTCTGATTTTGCAGATGATGTATCCGGCAGATTGTTTGGATACTCAGAAACATTGAAACAGCAAAATGAAATCCTTGAGAAAAAGCGGTCAGATTTAGAAAAAACAAAGGATAATTTGTCTGCTGATGGTGTGAAAAGCCGTATGAACATTGAGCATGCGATTGAAAGCAATCGACAACACCAGGAATTAATGGAGTCTCTGCAGGCTAAAGTTAAGGCTGGCAATACTCAGCAAAAATCTGCGAGCCAAAGTACTCAGGCAGGGCTGGACAAATCTTCACAGGAAATCTCTCAGCTCGAAACAGAAAAGTTTTTTGCAGAGCAAGAAAAGCATATTCCTGAGGCTCAGCAGAAGATTCAGGCATTGGAAGATCATATCGATTCCGCATTCAATGCGACGAAGGAAATTGCAGCCAAAGAGGTCGATGATCCATCAGGCCTTACCGGTGGTGGTAAAACGATCGGAAGTAAAGGCATCTCTCATGAGGCACTGACCCAAATTGTTGAAATTTTGGCAAGAAAAGAGTTTCCAATGCTCTTTGCTCAAGAGGATAATTCTCCTTATCGATTAACCCCGGAGAAACTGGGTGCTTATTTGCCTAAAGAACACTTGGATAACCCACGAGGCGTTACAGCGCCGGAAAATCCTGAGTATGCGAATATTTTCAGAGGGGATTATCAAGCGATCGAAGGCGAGATTGATTCTGAGAAGTGGTATAAAAACTACTTTAAACAGTCAATTGAATATGCCAAAAGTCAACTTAGACTTGCTGTTTCATTGGGAAAAACAGCGGAAGGTTTGATTCATTTTGGTCAGGCGCTTCATGTGATGGAAGATATCTTCGCGCATTCTAACTTCGTTGAACTGGCGCTCAACCGGATTTTGAAAGAACTTCCCGGTTTATCCGAAGATGAGCGGCGGCATGTGAATGATTGGGTTCAGGCTGTACCAGTCCAGAGCGCCGATCAGACGACTCAGAACATTCGTCCTCTGACAACCGGTGTGTTTGGTGCCTCCGATACTTTAGTAAGTTTGCTGTCGGTGATTGAAAAGACTAAGGATCACAGTCCGGAAGTGAAAGAGGCACATTTTCAAACTCAATTAAGTATTGCATTAATTTTAATGCAAGATTATGCGCCAAATACCGTTGAAATGATTTATGATGCCTTCGGCTTGGATTATTCCAGCGAGGATGAAAGAAAAACGGCTGAACAAGCCCTTGAAAATGCCAAAAAGCTCGATGAGTTATCTTATGATTTCAGAGGAACTTATCATGCGGTGATGGAGGCAATGTTTGGCTTTATTAATCGATTGACTGCTTTGCTGGCTCGTCAGGCGATGGAAGCAATGAAGAATGCACAGGATGATAGTCCCACGACTGACCCCACTCACACACAATTGGCAAAAGATCCGGACGATCATCCATTGCATACGATTGCCGCTGAAGCAGCACGTGAAATGGTGCGGACTTTTGGGGAGACCATGAGTGAAGTTTGGGATGGTGAAGAAAATAGTAATATGCTCCTGTCATTAGTCGATGATTTCTTTGTTCACCCTGAGCATATTTCGCCGAAGAGCCCGGGGCATATACAAAATGTATATCATGTGATTGCCGAATGGGCTGCATCAAGCCCCGTTCAGCTGAATCAGGCGAGAAGCTATCAGGGCCATCTAAAGCATGAATATCTTAAATTGAAACAGCTTGCTGAATTAAATGATTATCAACTGAAATTTACGACGGATCTGATGAAAAAGGTGAACCTATGATATCAACATATCCTTGTTCTTTTTTTGCAAAAATATTGGCGGCTGTGGCTGTTTTTTTCTCAGCAACATCTTATTGCCAAACAGGGATCACGAACACCAGCGATCAACCCGTTCGCTTGGTGATTACTCCAGAATCCATCACCTTTGATGGTAAGCCATTGCGTTTTGAAGAGCCCCTGAAAGATTGGATTCAGGTACTGGGGGATAATTATATCCAAGGCGAGAGCGATTCGGTTGCTGCATTTAAATCTAAGAGGTTTATCTACCCTAAGTTGGGGATTGATCTTGAAGTGCAAAGAAATACAAAATCGCCTAGTTCTGACTGGGTAAATGGACAAGTAGGTACGCTGAATGATCCCATGAATCGATATATTGTTGATGTGAGGATCAGACTCAATCCAAAGAACCAAATTGATCCTCCTCGCATTAGCGAGGAGAAATTTAAAAACCATCCATATAATACGATGTTTGCAGATTATGCAATCAATTTTTATGGTGCAATTGTTGATCGAAATATTCAGAAAGAACAAGTGCTTAAGTATGGTTCAGGAACTCAAATGGATCAGCACTTTAATTTAGTTGGAGCCAGTGCTTCTGAGACGCATGATGCATCTATCGCGTTTCATCATTTCTGGGGACAAAAGCCTGAATTAGCCGTTATGTTAACTGTTTATCCATCTTTGACGTTAAAACATGAAAATGAAGTGAAGTACTTTGGTCAGGTTGTTTCCCGGTAGTTTATTTTGCGGTATGGGGGGAAGGTGATCATGAGCATGATATCTGACACAGGCTTTCATGTTCATCTAAAAGTATTATCTCCCACATTATTGGCTGTAATGTCTATGTTGCTCTCTGCAATCTCTGTTTGCAGAGCAGAGAGCGCGAACACCTGCGACCAACCTGTTCGAATGGTGATTACTTCAGAATCCATCAGCTTTGATGGTAAGCCACTTCGTTTTGAAGCACCCCTGAAAGATTGGATCCTCGTTCTTGGAGACAACTATATTCAAGGCGAGCGTGATTCAGTTGGTGCATTTGATGCTTGGCGTTTTATCTATCCTGAATTAGGGATCGATCTGGAAGTACAGGGAAATAATAAAGCACCCAAATTTGACTGGGTGAATGGACAAGTTGGAACTGTTCAGGATCCAATGAACCGATATCTTGTTGATGTGAGAATCAGACTCAATCCAAAGAACCAAATTGATCCTCCTCGCATTAGCGAGGAGAAATATAAAAACCATCCATATAATACGATGTTTGCAGATTATGCAATCAATTTTTATGGTGCAATTGTTGATCGAAATATTCAGAAAGAACAAGTGCTTAAGTATGGTTCAGGAACCCAAATGGATCAACACTTTAATTTAGTTGGAGCCAGTGCTTCTGAGACACATGATGCATCGATCGCGTTTCACCATTTCTGGGGACAAAAGCCTGAATTAGCCGTTATGTTAACTGTTTATCCAACTTTGACGTTAAAACATGAAAATGAAGTGAAGTACTTTGGCCAGATTGTTTCCCGGTAGTGATTAGGTTTGTTCGGGTACAAAGAAGGAAACGTGATATCACAGTAATCACTGTAACGAGGCCAAAGTATCGGTACAGATCAAAACTACCGCCTTCAACAAACACCAGATTTTCGATGGCACGAACCACCACTTCGGCGGCGTTTTGCTTTTGTTCTTGGGTTGCCTCGGGATAACGCTTTTCGATATTGACAACAATGGTATCAAGCTGTTGTTGCGAGACGGTTTCACTGGTGATTTTGATGGGGGAATTGTTGGCATTGCAGGCCGCGAATAATGGCAGCGTACATGCAAGTCCTAGCCTGTAAATATTCATGCTGGAATCCTTTTCTTTTAGTGCCTTAGTGTAACGAAATGCCTAAAACAAAAACACTGAAAAGCAGGGTCAATCATAAATACAACCTGTCTTTCTTGAACCGAGTGCACAATGGAATGAATGAGGTGATTTAAATTGAAAATTAATCATCAATCTCAGGACGATTTATGTGCTGGGGTTGTCGTCTGAAGAGCGCAGCGAAAGCTGGTACTGTAAAAATATGCTTTTTTTACTGGTACAGAATAAATCCTTGAGAAAGTCATGGTTGTTCCTCCCGCATCTCGGAGTACTTTTTCCGTCCCTTCCTTTGGTCCTTTCGGATTTAGCTCAGGAGAGTGCTCATAATAGTCTGGGGAGTACCAGTCCTCCACCCATTCACTGACTGGATTGGACATACCATAGATCCCCAGAGGATTCGGTGGGTATCGGTCTACTTCTTCGGTATTCGTTGATGCATTGGCATCACTTTCAGTGTATTCAATGTAACGATCAGTCTCGGGATCGAAATAGATAGCATCCTGTACCTGACTGTAACCGTTATTGGTCGCAAAATAGTATTTTTGTCCTCGACTGCGGGCAGCATATTCCCACTGTGCTTCGGTGGGTAAGTCGAAGGGCATTGCACTGACCTGACCTAACCATTGACAATAATCTTTGGCTTCCTGCCACGCTTTAGCACTGGCTGGGTAATCCTTCATATCAGTTATCAGCCATTGATATGCTTTCGAATCACGTTGGATAATCGACTGGTCTTTTGCATCATCTTTTGCCACAGGCAGCCCGTTGATCAGGCGCATCCACTCCATGTCAATAAAGCGTGTTTCAAACTTAGCGATTGAGTAGGAATCGAGTGTGACTTTATGCAAATGATCAGCCCCTGTCATCTGACTACCCGGTGAACTCAAACATTCTGCATCCGGAGACCAGTCCATCCGGTTGACCGTACCGCTGGGAATTTCACAAGGGGCACCAAAGTCCCCCATCTCAAAGCTACCGCCTTCGACAAACACCAGATTTTCTATGGCACGAACCACCACCTCGGCGGCGTTTTGTTTTTGTTCTTGGGTTGCCTCGGGATAACGCTTTTCGATATTGGCGACAATGGTATCAAGTCGCTGCTGCGATACCGTCTCGCTGGTGATTTTGATGGAGGAATTGGTGGCATTGCAGGCCGCGAATAATGGCAGCGTACATGCCAGTCCTAGCCTGTAAATCTTCATGCTGGAGTCCTTTGTTTTGAGTGCCTTAGTGTAACGAAATGCCAGAAACAAAAACACATGATTGGCTGATGACTCAGGAAATAGACAGATATTTTTTGGACGAAGCGCACAGTGTGTGAGCGAAGGAGAAAGCATTGCGAACAGACGGAGAAACACATGAACGTCATCCGGAATAAATATGATTAAATAAAAACAATAAACTCATGATTGGAACAAACATGACGGGATTACTGAACGATATGGCGCTGTTTGTGGAAGTCGCCCATGTCATGAGCTTTCGCAAAGCCGCTGAGATCACAGGCGTGCCGAATTCGACGCTGTCCAGACGCATCAGCACCCTGGAAAAAGAAATCGGCTTACGTTTGCTGCACCGGACGACACGCAAACTGGAACTGACTGAAGCCGGCAAGCTCTATTACGAACGCTGCAAACGCATTGTGGCGGAAGCCAAGCTGGCCCACGAACAGTTAGGCGACCTGCTGGAACACCCCAGTGGTTTGATTCGGGCTTCGCTTCCGGTCGATTTTGCGGTGACGGTTCTGGCACCGCTGATGCCTGAATTTATCCGCCGCTACCCGGACATCACCTTTGATTTCGACCTCACGTCCCGCAAGGTAGATATGATCACCGAACACTTTGATGTGGCGATCCGAATTGGGGAGCAGGAAAGTTCCACCCTGATCGCGCGGAAACTAGCGAGCCTGAAGACGCAACTTTATGCATCACCCGGTTATCTGGCGCGCTTCGGGGAGCCCGCAACACCCGCAGCACTCTCGCAGCATGAATGTCTTCACATTCTGAAGACAGGCGCATGGCAAATCAGTGACGGCGCAGACACAGTCGACATTTCAGTCCGCAGTAAATTCACCCTGAATAACATCGGGATAATCCGAAAGCTGGCAACACTGGATCTGGGGATTATCTTAATGCCGGAAGAAATTGTGGCAGAAGACCTGAACGCAGGCCGGCTGCGCCGGTTATTACCTGACTGGCAGGGTGCCCCCACCCCAATTTACGCGATGACCGAAACCCGGTTGCTGCCGGCAAAAACCCGCTGTTTCATTGAATACGTCCGGGAATGTCTGGCGCAAACGTAACAACCAAACCAAGCAACTAAACCAAGCAACTAAACCAAGCAACCAAACCGAGCAACGGGAAAGGCGATAAACAAGTGAGCCATCTATACTTCTCACTGTTCAGAAGCAGAGCGATGAGGTGCAGTTATGCTGAGATTCATCGGAAAATCATATCGTTACCTTGTGCTGATGTTCATTGTCACTTTTTCCGCATTCAGCCTGGGTGCAACGGCTCAGTTACTCGACGGAAAAACCTTTACAGGGCCAACCGGCATTGTGGGTGAGTCGGCTGAAGAACAGGAAGTGCTCACCTTTAACAATGGCGAACTTTACTCCGAAAGTTGTGCGCCCTGGGGCTTCAAAAGCGGTATCTATACCCTCAAGCAACAAGGTGAGACGCTCTACTTTACCGCCACTACACTCAGCCCGGACAACGGTAAAATCGTCTGGCAGGGTAAAATCAAAGGTGATGTCATTGAAGCCACCTACATCTGGACGAAAGAGCGTTGGTGGTGGAAAGACGCCCGGCAGGAGAAATGGTTTAAAGGGACACTCAAAACAGATGGGGTGAACTGAATGATCGTGAACCTGAACTGAGAACATGGCAGGGACAGTGGCACTAAAATATCCATTGTCCCTGCCATTTTATTGCTAATTGTCATTTTTACCGCGGGCAACATAGCCCACAGCGTAAACCTCGTCCGCCTGATGATCCATGATTTCTGAGTGAATCCGCCATGAAACACTCACCGCTTCCCATGAGGAAAAATTGATGCCCTGTACATCTGAACGGATTTCCGAACGGATTCCCAGACGGATTCCCGCACTTTGACTCCCTTGAAGATGCATGCAGGCAAACGAAAGGATTACCAGAAATGGGGGAGATTGGCATTCAGGTTCATCGTGCCCAAGACACAGGTAACAAGGTTCAGGAAAGGCTGGCTGATTTAATCACCAGGACGATTCAGAAAAATTATGTTTGATTTCAAATCATGAGATGGATAAATACGTTTCATTGTTGTTCGTGTCTATGGCGCGTTTTGCGGGCACAAAACGTTTCCGGAAAATGCCTTGGGTTCTTTGGTGTTGGTCAGGCTGATTGGCTTGTGATGTGGTTTCTAGCTCATTATTGGACAGGAACCTGTTAGAGTGATTGCTCTGTTTGGCAACGTTCGGATAAGTTGAGGTAAGGAAAAGACGACTTGCTTGCTAGAAAACGCTTAGTTACTGAAGAAGTGACCAGTATAACGGATCAAGTCCAGCGGTCGGACTGGATTGGCTTGATACTCATTGGCCTTACCCCTCAGCTTACTGCCTCGAAAAGCAGTAAGCTGAGGGAAAAGGCCCATATTTGTTAAGTTTAAATTGCGCTAAGTCATACGCAGTCTGACAGACTGCCCTCTTAGGAAAAATAACCAATTCATTATGTTACTTTTGTATTGATTGAACCGTCAACGTTATTTTCTTCATCCAAGTAATAAGCTCCACGTATTTCTAATCTACCTTGGTACTCACCGCTATAGGAATGGCCACCGATAATATTTTTCTCGCCTAAAACAGTCCAAATTATCTTTAACTTTTGCTTTTGAAGAAATTCAATAAATGCTTTCTTCTTAACTAAAAGATAAGGCTTTGAGTCGTTGTAAACAGATGGTGAATAGCATACTACTTGGTGATTTTGATCGGTAAATTCAGCTACATTTTCGGAAGGGGTTAAGTTCATATTGTCATAAACAAATTTTGATGGTTTTAATATGCTAAATGACCCTTCAATTGAATTGTCAGTTCCTTTTTCCCAAGAATATTTACTTGATGTTAATGCTATATCACAAATGAAATTACCGTTATTTCTATCAGTAATTTTATAATGTTCAAGCCCACCATAATAGTAGTTATTAAAATACTTAAAAGCTGGTGACCAGTAATACTCGCGATCAAATACCTGATACCTATCAGACGTTTCAGGCATCCATCTCCCCATAAAGTCTTGTACAGTTGCCCAATCTATAAACTTTTGACTATCATCTTCCGCAACTAAATAGCTTTTGATGTGATACCACATCCTCTTATGTGGTTGCTTCCATTTGTCTTGCCCTAGTAATTTTGGTTCAGCCCATTCAGGATAGCTTTCAAGAACTAACCACTCGTTATTTTCTTCATCAATAACGTTGATTAAGCTTGATGTATTAGGTAAATCATCCGAGTTATTTACCCAATCTTTGTCGCTTAAACTCCAATTGTTATGTATTTCTTTTAACCACCAGTGTTTGGCTTGACTATCTTCATCTACCTCTTTGGTTTTCCGCAAAGGCATCGATGGGTCAATATCCCTAACGTAAGGTTGCCATGTACCCTCATATGGCTCATTCTCATTATCTTGCCAACCTCTATCTGACTTCATGACACAATTATCTGAGACTCTGGCTAAAATTTCATGTAACGCAATCCACTGGTATTTTTTACCTATTCGTTCATGTTTTGAGGTTCTTCCTCTTCCTGTACCAATATTTCTATCAAATCTTCCATGTATCTCTGAGTTATATCCGTACTTTGTAAAAATCCAATCTACTGCGATGTTACTCATTTCATCAGGATTAACTTGCCAAGAACTCAATGCGGATTGAAATGTATATCGCCCAAAATCACCATAACGACAAGTGCCTCGCCCGTACTCTGTTGTCATGGAGCTTAATATACTATTTTGAGAATATAAATAGTCTTTTTCTTTATCAAATTCCCCACCATATTTTGCGTCAAGCTCTTCATTTGATGGTGCTTCCGTAGGTAACTTACTTCTATAAGGTGGACGTACTTTTTCGATCTCTATACCAAAATCGCCAAATGTATAATACGTATATTCGATGACTCCACGCGCATAATCTCGCAGCAAAATATGTGGATATATTTCATCGTCTTCCGTATCAAAAATAGTTTTAAAAATATAATTTGATAATTCTTTAAGTTTACCTTTGTCCTTTGTTGTGAGAGCACAACCATAAGCTACAGCAAATAATCGCTCATAGACATACGGATCATTCACACTTTCAAATTCCTTAAGCAGCTCAATTAAAACATCAATATTGTCTTTTAATAAGCAGACCAATGCTTTGGTTGCTTCATCACGCAAAAGCCTGTTAGTGCTTGTGAACAGCCAAGTGATAGCTATCGATGATAGTTTTTTAGATTCATTTGAAATATGAGATTTATCACAATTGCTCCACGCCCAATCAATTAGACGTTTAATCGCGTTACTATCGAAATATTGATCCTTTAAATAAATCGTCCACCATCCATCTCTTTCAGCTAACGTTTTTCCAAATAAGTTTTTGTGTAAAAAATAACCATTAAAATAGTGTTCAGGGCTTGAACAAACAGAAATTATTGTTTCCCAAAATAGCTCTTCAGTTTCTTGATAAGCATGAACCTCGGAATTGATGTATTCGATCAGTTCTTCATTAACAGCTTCGATTTTTCTCCATAGCAAACTCTGTACAAAACTTTCTACTACTGGATATTCACTTTTTACATATGGAGCAAAATCAAAAAATTCTTTTCCCGTTAACTCTGGCAGTTGAATAGATAAAGCTTCAAGTAGGCCCTTATTTTGGTAGCACAACCTTTCATCTTTAAAAAGCTCATAAAAAACACCATTTTCTTGGAATTGACTTTCTATATCATTATGAGTATCAAGCAGATATTTTGCTGTCACGTGGTCTTCAAACCTTTCATACGAAAGATATATACCTTCTTGATATTCACCTTTATCAGCAATCCAAAATGCGTTTTTGGAAAATACACCTTCAGAAATTAAGCTGTCCAACAAGCCTGCTTTAATGCCAAATTTTTGGGATAGTTTGTTTAACTCAACAAAAGCATTTTCATATGAAACAAATCCAGTATTATTATTGGCTTTGTTTGAAATTATTACGTTTATTGCCTTTTCAACAATGTTGATATTTCTTGGGTAGTCAAATTTGTTCGGCTTAGATAGCCGCTGATTAACACTATTTACGAAGAATCCTATTATATCGCTGATCCCCTGTAGTCCCTCTGGAATTCGAGAGTAGCCTGCTTTACTTAAACCTTCGCAAAATAACAATAAGAAGAGCGGGTTTTGAAATTCTGGATGTAATAATGGTATTGAAGGTAACTCTATTCCAAAATTATTAAAAAATAACTTTGAAGCTTCATATTCATTACCTGAGAAACCATAGTGGGTACATCTATTAATAATATCCTTGGGTAACAATTCCTTTGGTACTAGTAACTCAGAATACGAAGAACGCACCGAAATAACTAGCCCAATCCACTGATATTTTTTAAGCTTTTGGATGAATCCTCTTATATGCTCAGGCCAAAAATACCTGCCTTTACCTTCATTGATAGCATCAATAAATATAACCAATCTCTGCCTACTTGCTTCTGCTTTTGCGTTTAAAGCACCGAAAAACTCTTTGAATGAACACCTTATATCTAGCTTTTTCTTTAGTTGCGTCCAAGGGTCTTCTTCTGTAACAAAATGCTGGCCTAATAAAAAAAGGCTATCTGCGCCTGATTCATTTCTTTTGGTTATGACATCAGCGAGCAAATGAGATTTACCCATCCCAGCATCGCCATCCAAAATTAAATAAGGGTTACTAGCTAACGCTACTGCTTTACTGTCTAACACACGCTTAGCATCATACAAAGCATGTTGTAATTCGTTTATAGTGTTTATATCTGAGCCGTATTTTTGGTATCGACTATGCAACTTAGATGGAGCATCTTTTAATTTTTCTTCTTCAGCTAAGTAAAAATCACATATTTCACTAGCAATGATATTAATTTCATCAATTAATGAAATTAACGGTTCAACCGATATTAGCTCAACACCCCCAAACTCAATGTCGTTGAACCGCTTTTCAATACTATCTAAGGCTACTACTAACCTTTTTTTTCACCGTTTGAAGTAGGTGCATTTGGTAGTAGTTTTTTCCCATTTATAAGTAGTAAATCGAGTGGTCGTTGTATTTTCGCTTTAAGCTCTTGACCTCTAGATATGCCGTTAAATACCTGAGCTATTCCTACGTCAACGTTTAAATTATCGTAAAAGTTAGGCGTGTATCTTTTTCCGAGATCTGATATAGATTGAAAAGTATTTTCCAAAAACCATTCATCGGTAAACTCCTCTTTGTTAAACCAAAAATAAGTT
Organism: Photobacterium galatheae; assembly: GCF_000695255.1. GTDB lineage: Bacteria > Pseudomonadota > Gammaproteobacteria > Enterobacterales > Vibrionaceae > Photobacterium > Photobacterium galatheae. The sequence goes on from NZ_JMIB01000038.1 coordinate 73,306, forward strand.
AAACCTTGGTTTTCTGTTTGACTCAATCTAGCTATTAAATCGGAACTCCACCAAGCAACTCTACCTTTAAGCCTTTATCTGACGCCCAGCCCTCCCACTTTTTAACTCGTTCATCCCATTTTTCGAGCATTGATTTCTGACCTGCAATTCTAGCGTCTGGTGGATCATTTGGGATTGCGATATAGAATTTATTAAGGTTTTGGTGCTTATCCAATACAGTTTTTACTGACTTATCCAATTGCGCCCATTGAGTCTCGTCAAGGCTTGACGTGAAAAATTTTGCCTGCCATGCCCACTCAGCACCATTATCCAAGATCCAAAAGCACTCTACACCAGCATCAGGCTTCCCCTTTCGAATAAACTTTTTTTTATTGGGAATGCTCTCATTTCGTGCCAGCTGGCACACAAGCTCTTCAAATCCTTCATTTTGCGAGTTATCTAATGCTCGAATGTTGTTCCAATTTATTGTCATTATTTTTATTCCATTTTTCGGCGATAGTAATGATCAATGGGAGTGGATTAAATTGTTAACTTAATAATAATCACGTAGCATTTTAAATAGTGACAAGATTGACAATTTAATAATGATCGTTAATCTACATTTCGTTTCTATATATTGACAAATTGATAGTTGAATCAATAACTCTAAATCACTGGAATTATACTAATCACGATATGGTAGTATATTGATAATGTAGAACTGTTTTACTTATTTCTTCTACACTTTGATATATGATACAAATCACAAGTTTCTGCAAGTGGAAGGCTCATTTCAGTTAGTAACATTCATTGAGGTAATAGCTACCGCACGCAGATTTCTTCCAAATCCACGTTTTTTTACCAGCCTTAGCGCTATCGACAACCACTAAATCACGGCTTAGCTTCCCAATTTATCGTCATTACAATAAGTATGTCAAAGTTGGAGTGAGAACATGTGATAGAGCAACAACTCTATCTGTGTTTGGGGCAAAAATGAGTTTCATCTTTACGCCGCCCCTCAAAGAACCCTGAAGTGCCGCGTCTACTCCAAGCAAAACCGCAACTTACACCACACTCAAACAGGAAAATGCCCCCCCAACGCCGAAACATGGGAAATGGACAAGATTAAAATCTCAGTACATCCAGAGACAGGACAAAGAAAGAAGATGATCAGAAAGGAAACGCCGCGGAGCAGGACGCATCCGCGGCTGGAGCCGGGTTATCGGGTGAGTTTAAACGCACCCACCAGACGATCAAGCGTCTGAGCCAATGCAGCCAGTTCCTGGCTGCTTTTCTCCAGTTCGGTGCTGGCGTCCAGTCCGGCCTGAACGGCTTGGTTGACGGTATCCATGTTGACGTTGATTTCATTCGCTACGCTGGACTGCTGCTCGGTTGCGGTGGCGACCTGCGTGTTCATGTCCAGAATGGCGACTACCTGACGGGAAATCTCTTCCAGAGCGGTCAGGGCGTTTTCAGTGGCCTTGGTGCCGTCTTCCGTCAGGGACTTGCTGCTTTCCATCGCATCTACGGCATTTTTGGCTTCATGCTGAAGCTGGTCAATCATGCGTTGAATTTCATCTGTGGATTGCGACGTTTTGGTAGCCAGATTTCGGACTTCATCTGCAACCACCGCAAAACCACGACCGGCTTCACCGGCGCGGGCTGCTTCAATGGCCGCATTCAGGGCCAGCAGGTTGGTCTGCTCTGAAATACCGCGGATGACTTCCAGAATGGAGCCAATCGACTGTGTTTTGTCGGCCAGTGTGGCAATCACCACCGACATGTTATTCATTTCTTCCGCCAGATGATTGATGGTATTGGTTGCTGTTTGCAGCGTCTGACGGCCAGCCTGAGTCTGGCTGTTTGCCGAACCGGCCGATTCTGCCGCGCCGGCAGCATTATTGGAGATCTCGTTGATGGTCGCGATCATTTCATTCATCGAGGTGACCACCAGCAGGGTTTGCTCACTCTGCTCCTGACCGCGGGACAACGCATGCACCGATTGTTCGCGCAGAGACGATGCCGTGCTTCCCAGCCCAACACCGGTATTGACCACCTGCACCATAATGCTGTTAATTTTGCCAACAAAGGTATTAAAGGCGGCAGAGATATTGGCGATTTCATCATTGCCTTTCACAGGCAGGCGAACTGTCAGGTTACCATCGCCTTGAGAAATATCTTCCAGCGCCTGCTGTAAGCCGGTCAGCGGCTGGAACAGTCGACCAAGCACCCACATCAGTACCGCAGTACACACAACAAAAATCAGCACAATGGCAGATAACTGAGCATAGGTAATTTCTTTGGCGGCGTTATCCACTTCTGTGATTGGAATCCCCACATCAAATGCGCCGTATAATTTTCCGTTTACATAAACCGGCGTCATGAGGTCGTACACCCAGACTTTCTGCACATCCGCATACCATTTCGAGTGCTTCGGCTTTCCCTGAGTGGCTCCCTCAAGAGTGTATGTGTCCCTTTTCTCATACACCTTATTCAACTTCTCGAGATCACTGTGCACCACAGCCGTCATATTGGTATCAATCACCACAGCATAGGTAATATCTGTGCGCAGTGTCAGTGACGAAACAAGAGACTGTAGGTCGACTAAGGGTTGATCAGACGAATGCAGCACATACTCCACCTGCTTCGCCAGCAATTCGGCCTGAGCCTGCGACCGCTTCAGAATGATACTGTCTATTTCCTGATGGGAGATATAGGAAGTTGCTGTGATACTTGCTATCGCCGCGATAGCAAACATCGCGCAGACAACCATGACGATGATTTTTTTCATTTTGATAAACCCTGACGCCAAAAAGACTCAAATTAGAATTTCATTAAAGTGGCCTGCATCATCACTACTGCCTGCGAGCCGATACATCAGAAAAGCGGCGGTCTGGGCAGCAACGATAAACCAATAAGTTACTCAATTTGAGCAAAAAGCTTATGCATCGATCCACTTATTTAATTGTCAGCTTGCATTATTTGAAGTGATTGCACAGTTTCACCACAAATTATTCCAATAAGGAATCAATCTGTATCAAAAAGTCATCACCGCACTGGGGTTCTATTCGCTGAGAAATCGCAATCTGTTTTCAACACAAAGGTGAAAAATGACCGGGAAGTCACCTCTTTCAGTCGCGATCTGCTGAAAGTGAGAAGCCATAAAGGAAAAACAGACAGAAAAGACAAACAGGCTCCTGGTGTCGCAGCCCGATGCCATTATGCACCCAATAACCAATAGCTCACCGGATTGTCCGGACATTGATAAGGGCCACATTCAACAAAAGTACCCAGCGCATTCAGCGCCACCGTCACGATCGCCAACAGACAGACCCAGCGTCCAAACGGGCTCATACGGTCGTTTCTCTGCCGCCACTCTTCGTTCCACATCATCAGCAGGACTGCAACAGCAACGATGGTGGCAACAAAAATCACAAATGCCCAGGTGTAATAATGCATGCCCAGAAACGGACTCCCGTATCCCGGCGTCCCCGGAATCACATGAAGAGAGACCTGACGTAGTGATGTCGCCGCACCAAACAGGGCACCAACCAGCACAATGCCGTAGTGACGCTGTGTGGTGCCATAGATCACATTCAGCATGAAGCCGAACATCACCATGACAAAGCCAATCCGCTGTAATAAACATAACGGACACGGCAATTCATTCAACGCCAACTGAAATACAAATCCCATCAGTAATACTGCGGTAATCCCGAGCAAACCGAGTGTATTGATCAGTGTGATTTGCTTTGTATTCATCACGCCCCCTTAATTACAGCAGAATACTGAGCGTATCTGTTGCATGATGGTGAAACCAGTAAAGCCCAAGAACAACAGAGGCAGCAAAAAATGTATAACTCAGCATTTTTTTGTTTCTGTATGCCCCTATCATCGCAATCAGCAGGAGCAGAAAAAGTAAACTCATCATCGGCACGGCCCTTTCATCAATCACACAATTCATCAAATGGATTCATTCAATCATTTTCTTTCATGGTCTTCGTGAATATGAGCATAGCATGCACCCCAGTGACTATTGGCGACCTCACCGCGATTCAAAGCCATTGCTACCTTTCGAACAAGACGGAAGGTGTCACAAGCCAGGAAAATGAACGTTCAATATTGATGGGTACACAACGATGCTCCAGCTGCTGTATTCCCTTTCAGCATCAGACGCAACATCATTGCAATACCATATCTTCGAGCAGCAAAGAAACTTATACTCTTCAATGTGTACTCATAAGTACCATTTTGATATGACAAAAATAACAAAACTGCTGGTATAGGCATATCGAGGGGAAACATGTCATCCATAAAACTGGATTCGTTACAGCTATTTCAACATGTTGTGGAACAGGGCGGCATCACCCAGACTGCGGATTTTCTGGCGATGCCAAAATCCAGCGTCAGCCGGAAAGTAAAGGCACTGGAAGAGCAATTCAACGTTCAGCTCATCAGCCGAAGTGCCCGATATTTTACCCTCACTGAAGCCGGCGAAATTTTTTATGAACATAGCCGGGAAATCCTCACACAGCTCAAGGTGCTGGAACAGGAAATGGCGGACCATCGTCAGGAGATAGCTGGTAAAATCAGCATACTTTGTGTCTCCCCGCTGCTCAAATGCTTTGGTGAAATTCTGCGGGATTTTTGCCGTCAGTATCCCGACGTTGAACTGGCATTTCATGCTCAGGAAGTGGTGCAACGCAATATTCCCAAACGCCGGTTTGACCTGCTGATCCAATTGGATAAACCTGTCACCAGCAACCTGATCGGCAAAACGATTGGTCAAATGTACGCCGACTACTATGCAAGCCCGGAATATCTTGCCGAACATGGTACGCCGACTGATCCGGAAACGCTGATCAACCATCGACTGATTTTCCGTGAACTGTCGCAGGATCAACCAAAGCAATGGTGGTTCCAAAACCCTTTACGTTCTGTGGATCTTGGCAGTGCCAACATCACGGTCGTCGATTCGTCAGACATGGCGCTGACCCTCGCCAGACAAGGTTTTGGGGTCGCAATACTTCCGGATATTCAGGCCATGTCTGCCCTGGACACCCAGGAACTGGTTTCCTTATTTGAACAACAGCACCGGCACTGTTTGCCCGTAAATCTGATTTATCATAACCGTGAACATATTCCGCGCCGGGTCCGGTTACTGATTGACTTCCTGGCTAAGCATTTCGCTGAAGCCGCTGCAAAATACCAGCTGCAGCCAGAGTCATTGGCTGATCAGCAAGACGTTGATTGATGCCTCGCAACCAGTTTTTTCCCGATGATCATGACCGGTGCCAGCAACAGAATCGCAATCACGAAAGACAGAAATGTGTTGCTGAGCGCCAGCGTTGAAGCTTCCAGTTTCAGCGTCTGGCTGAGCTGTCCCGCACTCAGCGGTCCGGAAGGCAGGTATCCCTGAGTCAGTGCCAGATGCTGCACCGCCAGCGTATATTGCTCAACCGCCTGTCCGCCGTTATCCAGAGTCCGGGTAAGCTCAGTCATCGACTCGTAACGGGTGACCTGCATGATACGGGCAAAAATTGCAGACCCCGCCAGTCCACCCAGTGTCCGGAAGATATAAAACACACTGATCCCTTCCGGACGATGCTCAGGCTTAAAATGAGCCAGCATCGCAATGGTCACCGACACATTAAGCAAACCGACGCCCAGCCCCCGTAAACAAAGCGGAAACAGCAGTTCATCCGGGCCAGCATAGCTTGGTAAATGACTGAACATGACGACCGAGCCGATAATCATCAGGACGCCAATCGGCGTGATCACATCGCGCGGGAACCGATGCTGGTTTGCGGCCACAACACTGAGCAGCATCCCGGCAAGCATGGCCAGGAACGACGGCAGCTGGATCAGTCCCGCATTTTCATGACTGTAATGCATCACATGAGAAAGAAAGTTTGCCACCAGAGCCCCGCTGGCCATCACGCCAAATCCGGCCAAAAAACCGTTATACATAAAGACGTTATTGTGCAGATTCGTCAGTAACTTCCGGTTCAGGGTATGACCAGAGCGCTGCCCGGCCTGCATCAGAACCAGTGCTCCCAGAGCCAGCATGGCCGTCACCCCGGTCATCCACCGGAAACGCGGATGATCAAACCAGTTGTAATAACTGCCCCGCATCAGTAAATAGGCAATCAGTACCAGACAACCGGTCATCAGCAGGTAAGGCAGCATATTCGACTTCCGATCACGCTGCGGCTGTCTGATATCCGTCACCCACTCGGCCATCAACTGCGCGGTCAGCAGCATGCCCGCGAGAAGATAAGACAGAAACTGCCAGGCAGTTTCCTCCGCCAGCCAGGACAGCAGCCATGGATAGACCCCCATCGGTAACAAAGTCGAACACAATAGGACCAAAGCCGTTAGCACTGTCATCGTCCGGTAATGACATCTGGCCAGTATCAGCAGATTCAGACTAATCAAAATCAGGCTGGCACTGGCGCCCAGTACCAGCCAGGCGCCTGCATGTAAAAGTGGGGCATGATCAGTCACCGCAATCACCAGATGGGAAGCTGCACCTATCATCAGTGCCCTGCGCAGCGCCACATTGATTCTGCACCTGCGCAAGATCAGAGGCGCCAGCAACAGCATCACCAGTTGCGTCATCATGAACCCGATATCGAGGTGGCTCATCTCATCCGGTGAAAGGCCATTGGTGACGGCCATATGCGTTGACATCGCCCTGAACATCGCTGAAGTCAGACCCACCGGTAACATGGTGATGACCGCCAGTAAGGCCAGAGAAAACGAACGATTCATACTCGAGCTCCTTCCGTAAATCTGTCTGGATTACCGGATGATCCGGACACTGGCAATGGCTGAAAGACCCGGGTATATCCGGCCCTGCAGGTGATCTGGCAAATTCAGTCTGATTTTCACCGGCACCCGCTGAACAACCTTCACAAAGTTTCCGGTGGCATTCTGTGGCGGCAGCAGACTGAACTGCGCCCCTGTCGCCGGTGTCACGGAATCGACAACCCCCTGAAGCGGCTTGTCCGGGAACATATCCAGCACAACATTGACGGTCTGACCAACAACAACATGCGCTAACTGCGTTTCTTTGAAATTAGCCTCCAGCCATACCTCACTCGGTACCAGCGTCACGACACCCATTCCCGGCTGAACAAATTTTCCGGTTTGAACCTGGCGATTGGCGATATATCCGTCTACGGGGGCTTTCACAATGGTGCGATTCAGAGCAATGGTATTCAGCGCCAGCTTGGACTCTGCCTGCAGACGCTGCGCCTTCAGTTGCTCACGCTCCGCCGACAGGGTATCCAATTGTTTCTTAGTGGCTTCTAAAACAAGGTATGCATTTTTCAGTTTCACCTCGGCTTCAATTGCTTTGGTGTTCTGATTATCAAACGCAGTCTGACTGATTGATGATGAGCGTAGTAGTTTACTGAACCGCTCCCTTTCAGATTGCTGCAACGCTGCATTAGCCTTCGCCCCTTGAATCGCAGCAGTTGCCTGCTCAATACTGACCTGTTGTAACCTGATCCGTGACGCATTATTGTTCAGCGCAGATTTGGCAACGTCGATAGCAGCTTTGGCGATATTCACATTGGCCTGGTAATCCTGGCTATCGATTGCAAATAATGGATCACCGGCCTGAACCCATTGATTATCTTCAATGAACAATTCAACCACACTCCCGCTCACTTCCGGAGAGACGACAGTAATATCTGCCTTCACATAGGCATTATCTGTGGTGACATAATCCTGCTCTTCCCAGTATTTCCATCCGCCCAGTAATAGCATTGTGACCGCGGTCAGGACAATTAAGGTTTTTTTCATCATCGTAGATACTTCTTCTGACTGACAGATATAGAAAATGTACAGAGTCGTACGATCATGAGCGAGTAAATAAACTGGAATCTTACTGGCCGGAAAATGGAACAACCGACGTTCATTCACCCTGTATGAATACAATAGGAATCGCTAGTCACTCAATTCATCGTTTCATGCACGTGAAAGTTCAGATGACCTGAAAGGTATGCAAAGCGTGGTATTTCAGCAGGAGTGAATCCTTGGAAGGCTTCCATTTCCTTCCAACGGATTCGTTTTATCGGACAGGATTAAAGATTCAGAAGACCGAATGAATCGTAGAGCGCCACAACAAAGAAGATTAAAGCGCAATGAATCACTAACATGCCGATGGAGATACCAAAGACCCCCCAGCCAGATTGAAGCTGATAGGTTTCTGATGCCTGGATATCTTCTTTCGATGGAAAGTTATCTTTCGTGTACTGATAAGCCGCAATCGTAAAGAGAATCGGTATAATACCGCCCGGAAAATTTTCGGGCAGCAGCACGACGACAAACGTGCTTAAAACCACCAGTAAACAACCGATGCTGGCAATTTTTTTGGCTTTTTTCTGGTCATCTGCCCCCTCGAAATTCTTTTTCAGAAGATAGATTGCGGCCAGCGGTCCCCCCAAAAAAGTACCCGCAGCAACTTGACCCGGTGAATATAAACTTCGCATTTCAGTCCTCACAAATCTTAAGAAAAAAGCCATGAATACATTCATGGCTTTTGAATCAGAAACGTCAGTTTCTTACAAAGACCCGCAAATGGTCGGGAGCATGTCGTTCACATGGGTGCCCTGAACCGGCACACCTTTCGCAGAGAAATGCCATTCCCCGCCCTGACGAGACAGCAGTGCAATATAAATCCCTGTGTGCTTACCCTGCTCCGACAGCGTGAAACGACAGACTTCCGTTTGGGTCTGATCCATCACGCGGCAATAAGCATTCTCGACTTTGCTGAAAGGCTGACCACGGAAGCTGTTCACCGTCAGCGCCATGTAGGTGACATTATTCGGCAGTTTTTCCAGATTGATTTTAATCTGCTCATCATCGCCGTCCCCTTCACCAGTTCGGTTATCGCCCTGATGCAGCACGCTTTTACACTTCGATTTCAGCTTCTGGTAACTGACGACATCCAGCACTTCACCGGTGTCATCCAGCAGCACGCAGGATGCATCCAGATCGATATCACCATCACCAAAAATTGCACTGAGAAAACCCGTCGATTTCACCGGGCTCCAGCCCAGTCCCAGAGTTAGTTTTTTCAGCTCGACGGTCGCTGACTTGGTCAGGGAAATCGTGCTGTTTTTCTCTAAGTTAATTGCCATAACGCGGTATGTCCTGGTCGGTGAATTATTGGTAACCGTTCACAAAATCAACCAGACCCAGCTGGTAACCTGCACCCACAGCTTTAAAGTTCCACTGACCGTTTTCTTTAAACAGTGAGCCGAACTGAACAGACGTTTCGCTGCCGAAGTCATTGCCCAGGTTAAACTGTGCGATCAGCTGACCGGAGTCTTCGTTGTACAGTTTGATGTAGCTGTTACGAACCATACCGAAGTTATGGTTACGCGCAGGTGCATCATGAATGGTCACAATCAGAGAAATTTCATCGGCTTCCGGCGACATGCTGGTCAGGTTAATTTTGATGATTTCATCATCACCATCGCCATTACCGGTACGGTTATCACCGGTGTGAACAACAGCACCTTGCGGGCACTTCAGATTGTTATAAAACACGAAGTGGCCGTCAGAAATCAGTTTTGGCTCACCCTGTGCGTTATGGCGACAGATGAAAGCAGAAGAATCGATATCGAACGGTGATGCATTGGTCACCGGATCCCAGCCTAAGCCCAGACGAAGATTCACCAGACCTGGTTCTGCTTTCTGCAGGTTAATGGTGTTCCCTTTCTCTAAATTAATAGCCATAGTTTTAATTCTCTATTGATGATTATTGGGACAGAACAGACAGTAATTCTGTTTTCATGGATTCCATTTTCTGGCTGGCAGCCTGACGCTGTCTTGCGCCTTCCTGCTCAATCGTGACCACATCCTGCAGCGTGCTGATCAGGGTGGTTTGAACATGCTCAAGGGTTTCGATATCCACTACAGAGCGCTGGTTGCTTCGTGCGACATCCAGCGTGTTCTGGCGAAGCATATCGGCGTTCTTCCGGATCAGATCATTGGTGGTGTCATCGATCTTGTTACTGAGCTGAACCGCTTTCTTCTGCTCCAGCATGGTGATCGCCAGGGTAAATTGCTTCTTCCAGGCCGGAATGGTGAGCGTTTTGATGTTGTCGAATTTCTCAACCAGCGTCAGGTTATTGGTCTGCACCATGCGGATCATCGGCGCCGTTTGCAGCGCGAGCATTTGCAGTGATTTCAGATCGTGTACGCGTTTCTCGACCCGGGCAGCAATATCTTTCAGATCACTCACCTGCTGGGCCAGGAACGGAGACGTCGCCGCTTCTTCAGCCAGTCCTTCAATTTTCTGCTGAATCAGATACAACTTGGCTTCGCCGAACACGATACTGGAAGACAGTTCTTTGTATTCATTCATATTGTGGATAAAGACATTATCCAGCTGATGTGCGCGCTCACGCAGGTTGGACTGCTGTTTATCAATTTCTTTTACCAGCCGCTCAAGCTGTGTATTCACAGAGTTAAACTGCGCCAGAATTTTTTCTTTGGTGTTTTTCACCTTCGCAACCAGCTTCGAGAAGAAACTGTTCTCGCCCATCAGGGCTTCAATATTCACGCCCTTCGCCAGACCAATCACCTCATTCAGGTTCCCGGCCATGTGCTCCAGATCTTTACACTTCACGTGTTTGAGCATGTCATCGGAATAACTGCTGATCTTCTGGGCAGAAGCTTCCCCCAGTGTCGCAACACCATTGGGGCTATAGACATCCATTTGAGACAACTGGCTGACTAAAGTGGTACTTAACGCTCGGGTATCAATCTGACATTGTTCCAGTTCAGACTGATAGTGTCCCATCGCCTGCTCGACAGCAGCCTGAATAACGGCCTGCTCCAGCGCAACAGGGGCTTGTTGGACTTCCGCAGGTTGAACTACGGGTGCAGGGGTTGCAGTTTTTACAAAAACAGGTTTAAACGTCATTTTTACTCAGCTCCATGATACTGGCGAATAACTTTTCCTGAACATCGTTGAGTTCGTAATACAGAGAGACTTCACTTTTCTCATGAAGCGCAATGGCAGTTAAAAACTGCTGTTTCCACACCTGAATAATGTTGGTGCGAATTTCTTCTATCCGGCTGAAACCATTCACCAGATTAGAGGAATAAAGCTTGAGCTGAGGTAAAGTCATCAGCAAAGACTGACGCAGTACCTGCAGGTTTGAAACTTTCCGTTCCCAACGGGCAATCGCCTCTTTTTGGGTTGAAAGCTTATCGGCGGCAAAAGGATCAGACGACCGGTTTCCAGATGCTTCTGCATTCAGCTCAGCGGTAAAAGCTGTCAGCTTCACCCGGGCTGCCAGAATTCTCAGCTCCAGTTCCTGATAGATGGACTGTACTTCTGACATTCGCGCTTCAAATTCAGATAACGTCGATTTCATGGACGTCAGATCCTGAAAAACAGTGTCAATTTTTGCGTCTATCTGATCACAGGCAAAATCAAACTCATGTTTCACGAATTCGATCTTTCCTTTTTTCGTTCGCATCAGGGTGGCGATCCGACTGGTCACCTTTTTGGGATTGAATATGGAAATATCAATACTTTTCGCAATATCAATCACGGATGAACCTAAATCGGTTAATTGGTCCACTTTTCCCAGTTTGGCGTAATCCGACAGTTCACCCTGAACATTCTGAAAACGCTTCGAAAGATGGTTGCAAAATTCGATCTGATCGGTCGTGCTTTCAATATTGATTTCATCTGAGTAAGTACGCACTTTCAGATAATCATTATTTGAAATCTCAGTTTCTGCACTTCGCTCAGCATCGACGGTTTGTTTCCATGCTGAAGGAATATCAATATCGCCGTTCACAGACTTCACCTGATGAGAGAAAAGAACGCCCGGTGAACGATTCACTTTCGTCTCTTGATGAACAGCAGCCGGAGTGGTTTCCCCCTCAGGTTTCGCCCGCTCAACAGAAGAGAAATCTTTGATCTTCGACTTATTTTCTTGATTGGCTTGTGCAGCACTATGAAACGTTTTTACCATTCGATCACTCTGCTCTAACATGGCCCGAAAGCCTGCGACGATAAAGCACTAACATTGTTGAATCGATCGTATTACTCATTGTTTTTCAAGACAACTTTGATTGTGCAAGTTCAGCCTGTCATTTTCACTATTTCGCCTGTGAAAATGACAGGTGATTCATCAATGATTCATTTTTAGAGGTTGATTCAACATTTCCGAATTTCATTTAATATTTGAAAACACTCATGAATCATATTGTTCAGAAGACGATGCATCCTGTTGAAATGAATTTTCTTTTACGAAAGCCAAATAAATAAACAGAATCAATCCTGGTGCACCCTTCAAGACCACATCTAAAATCATACTGCCGAACGCAACGATAAAAAATGTCACAGCGGTATGCCCAATATTTTTCCAGCGGGCCAGATGAATTGAGAGGTGCAAATACAATGAAACCAGAATAACCGCCAGATGAGCATCCATCATAAAATGGCCCATTCCAAACAGGTTCAACATGATAGGTAAATCGACAATTCCAGCCATGATCACAAAGCCAAATCGCCGAAGCTGATGACTTTTGAACAGCAGCATATCCACCAGACTAAAGGCTTTATTACTTTGGATCTTTTCCAGATATAACAATGTTGCTTCCTCTTCATGGCTGGCCTGAATTTCAATATCAGCACGAAAACTAGATTTTCAAATGCAAATAAAAATACACAAGTACAGGTCACTGCTGTGACAGTGACCTGAATAACATCGCTCCGCTGTAACTTCGATAATGCAACTTCAAGATAGCTTTCATTTGAAGCGTGTTTATGGGGTCGCGTTTTGTTTCCGGCTCGCAAAGCGACGATGGCCTTCCTTACGAAATACCCAGCTGATCAGGCGATCCCACCAGTTCAATCGACGACTCATGATGAAGTAACAACACACGTCTTCCTGTTGATTAAAACCGAAAAAGATTTGATGCCCCTGATATTTATCATGCACTGCAATCAGTGCAGATTCAGAATGATCTTCAGATTGATAGACGCGGAATGGCGTATCTTTCGACACCTGTTGCCAACTTTGGTCGGGCTCAGCCAAAACTTTATCCATGGTGGCTTTATCACCAACAAGTACCGTCTGAGATTTCAGATAACGTTCAAGCCACAAATAAGAGGCATTACAGCCATGTCGCCATTGTTTCACCGAGTCCAGTTGCCCGACAGCCAAACCAACCACCTGATCCTGTTCTCGATAAACAGAAACAGGGACAGGCGCATCACCCAGTAAATAAGGCAGAACCACAGCCTCGTTTTCACGGGCCGGATCAACAACCGTCATTTCTCCCTTACCCATCGGCATTGGCGGAAGCGTTTCCCGCAAGACATCATCGTTGTTCAGGAATGCTTCCAGCTCAGGCAGCCGGGTGCGTCTCGCTTGTACAGACTCGACGACATGGAAGGTTTTACGCAGCAAGACCTGCTGATTCTCAGCCATAATCTCAATGTCATAACGGCCGGGGCGGCAGAGCTGTTTCGTCGCCAGATACCACCCGAAGAAACATTCGGTATTCGCCTTGATTTGATGCACTCCGAGCACGGGTTTCCCATGATCTTCCGGGTGACTCACTTTCAGTATCACTTGAATTTTATCCGGGTAGGCCAGACCGTCCATTTCCGGTCGGTAAGCAAGTTTCATCCCGAAAATCTGTCCCATGGCCAGTTCAACCATTCGGGACTTACTTTCCAACACCAGATAATCAGCAATATTGGGAACGCCTTTCGCGTCTGGATTTTCCCGTTGAAATAATTCAAGTTGCTCATTTTCAGGGAAGTAAATGCCTTCATCGACCAAGTCCAGCAGCGTGCCATAAATCCGGTTACGGTACTGCCCCTCACGAATCCGGCTGACTAAATCACGAACCTGCGCGGCGTCATCCTCCGAGAATCGTTCCACCAGTGGCATCTGACCATCCAATACCGACAGCGATTTCAGTAACTTCAGCTTATGGTGCTCGCTGAGTCCTCGAATCGAGCTGAATAAGTCATGCTGTTCCGTCAGATAACGAATCGCAGTATATAAATCATGTTCGATAAAATACGCCAGCAGTCTTTCCAGTGTCATTCCAGCCTCACACAGCAGCTGCGCAAAGCCGGTTTCGCTGACTTGGCTGGGGTCATAGCAATCATGCAACGCTTGATCAGACAGTGCTGCGCACAAGGTCAGAACATGTTCACGCAATGCCGGACTCGTATGCCACAATAAAGAACTCAGATCCACTTCCGTGAACCTTTCTTGGAATGACTCAACCTGATACAAACGAAGTTTGTCCAGCGCTTCTTCCAGGCTTGTTTGTCCGGTAAAAAAAGCCAGAATTTCATCTTCCAATGGTTTCAGAACGGCAGCTTCGTCGTCCGGTAGTTCCACCTCTTGCTCAACCAGATATAAAAAAATCTTCTCACTAATCTGCTTGCGAATCTCATCCATTAGTGCGGTATCAAAATATTCATACCACCGAAGTGATGGGTATTGTTCGACCAGCATCTTAAAGAACTTCTGCTTGTCCTCTTTTGTCAGATAACTGACGACTGAATGGATCTTCTGAGATTGATCCGGAGCCTGTTTTTCTGAGGCATAGCGCTCGCCATACTTTTCCAGAAGGGGTTTCGCGTCTTCTTCTTCCGACTGAATCAGGGTCGTCATCAGGATCACAGTTTCCTGAATTTCACCAATCTCTTCTCCAACGAGTGCCCGTAAATGATGAATGATTGCAGCCACATCCGCACCGACAGGGAACTGCTCTGCAATCACATTCGCCACCTGCGCCGGTGCGATTTCAATCCAAAGTGATAAAAACCTGCGGCTGCTCTCCCCGATTTTTGTTTGCGTTTTCGCCAGTTGATGTGCCGCACTCAGCCAAAATTCAGCCCCATTACTCCTTTCTAAATAACCGTGGCAAAACGTCTCTTCATCCGCATCCTGGATCTGCTCCAAAATGGTCTGCAGCGCTTTGACAGATTCCTCTCTGCTGACATTGTTTCGGACCTGAAGATAGTCTTCAAGCACGACAAACGCCTGTTCCTGGGTCTCTGTTATCGGTTGTTCAAAATGCTCCAGGTCTGCTTCGTCATCACTTCCGTAGAGCGTGCATTCAATGTGATCCAGCGCCACTTCGTTTGTGCACCAAGCACGCAAGTGAGCCAACATCCCCTTCCCAAGTTCTTGCTCCAGAAGCGTTTTACTCAGAGAAAAAAGGAGATGGTGTTTGTCGAGATCGTCATGAATGTGGTAAAGCCCGGCGAGCAATGCCATCCCAGCTGACTGATGTTTCGGGTCTTGAATAATTTGCGTCAGAAAGGATTTTGCCTGCTCCAGATGGGCCTCGAGCAACTGATGGCAGAAATGAAACGAGGAACCAAGCTTGCCACTGTCAGATTTAAATTCTTGAAATCCCCCCAAAAAGAAAGACGTCCAATCACACCCGTATCGTGAATAGAAATCTTCAGCAGGCATCAGCCCAATTTTTCCAAGCACAGTAAACACCATATCATCGGAAAAAGGGGCCTGATTTTTCAGCCTGTAAATCACATCCAGCAATCGAATGCACTTGTGCCGGTTACATTCGACTTCATCAGCCGTCACGACACCTTTCATAAACCAGTCACTGCTTAACCCAAGTAAGAAATTCACAGGTAAACAATGATCTAACTCTTCCTGTCGTATTGAAAACCGAACTAATTGCCGATGCAGCCTGTACTTTCCTGCAAGCGCCAGACTGAGGATATCGCAAGGTTCGACCTGCTCAAGAACAGACGCGTTTTCTCCTGATTCAACGTAACGCCACAATGCATTCCCCTGAGGCAACGCACCTGTGATGAAATCCTGCCAGGCAGCAACACACCGTCCGATTTCGAAATCGTCTTCGTCATCTTCGTCATCATCGTCTGCTTCGTCTCCGTCTGCTTCGTCATCAGCATCGTCGACTTCAGTGTCTGTGAATAACGCATCAGACCCGAGCGATGCTGGAATCACCGCTTTGATCTCAGTTGCAAGCTGCTCGGCAGACATATGCTCAAGGAATGGCAAATCCAACGACTCTACCTCTGACATGTCATTGAAAATGGCCTGATCATCAGGATGAATGATCGTCAGTGCGAACTGTCGGGCAAGATCGAACACACACGGCTCACTGGCGGCAGGAAAAACATAAGCTTGCGCCTGAAAGCGCTGCGCTAGCTGGCTCAGAAACAGGGCAATCATCTCCGGCTCTTTCCGGAACACGTCAACCAGATTGACATGCTGTCGAAAATCAACCTGAATCAGATTGTGATTCGGCCCTTTCAGGTCACATTGTGAGAACATGCGCCCGCGGGCGATATCATTGTCACAGTAACAAAACGCTTTCATCAGATGTTCGCTGTAACCATGATGAGCCACCAGCAATGCTGGTAAGTTCAGCGCATAAGCGGCAAACGTTTCATCCCAGTCAGCAACCAGAGATCCTGCCAATAAATACGCATATTCCGGATAGGTAAAGCCAATCTGATACAAAGGCACAACGCCGAAAACTTCAGTCTCATTGAGACGCATCGATTCCGGATGATTCAGCTTCCGCGAAGTGAGGCGAATCATATCGCCAGCTTTGTATAACGCTTCTTTCAGGTCTGCATTCAAACAGGCAAATAAAAAGAAGATATCTTCTGAATTCAGTAAATTCGCCAGATGATCTCTGTGTTGCCAGGCATCAATCGACTTCAGTGCCAGAGTCGCTTTCGTCAGCGGCTGATAAAGACTATCTTTCAGCGCTTCATTAATATCCACTTCAGGTTGAAAACAGACAGAACGAAACGAATCTTCACAGACATCGTCACGGATAAGTAATTCACAATACTGGCTCAGTGCCTGCTGCATAGAAGCGGATTGGTACGGGTGGTACTGAATAATATATCGGTTATCGGATTGTTTTTTATTTGGCATGATTGTGTGATCAGACAATGAACGGATGAAATCTTCTGGCGACCAATTCAGTCTGCGTATTTAAACCAGGTGCTATGGATAAAAGTAAAAATATACAACCTGTCATTTCGACAGAAATACCAGTCACTCTGAAAGATCAGCCTGTAACCTTCACAGCACAGGATTTAAAAATCACAAAAAATGAACAATGAAAGCGGGGTGGATTTTATAAACAGGAAAAATAATTCATTCTATTGATACCGATAATTTAATTTTTTAATCTCACCCTCATTTGTTCTGATTTGAAAACTCATGTTGTATGCATCTTTGTCCCTTACAGGACTTATCCCTGAAATCTCAGACAAAAAATGGACAACAATGGCACACCTGACCGTTTGTGTTCAAGCGAGCTGTGAGCCGTCTACGTTTTTACCAACAATGATCATGGACAAAAGACGAAAATTGATACCCTATGTTCACTGTATTTGTGCCGGCACTCAGATCCCATATGAAAAATAACATTTTTACCAAACTACTCTTTGTTCCTTTTACACTGTGTCTATTGATGCTGGCCCTTTTCTGGAATCAAATGTCAGGGAATCAAGAAACACTCAAAGCGATGAATTCAATTTATCTTGATCGCGTGATTCCGCTTGAACAACTCAAAACTATTTCAGATGCGTTTGCCATTGACATTGTGGATGCATTCAATAAATGGAATATCGGTCAGCTTTCTCAGGCAGAACTGGAATCTTCTGTCACGAAAGCAAAAGACACGGTGACAAAGACCTGGGCACAATATCGTTCTGCATCATTAACACCAGAAGAACAAACCATCAGTGCCTCACTTTCCGACGAATTCGAAGATGTCAGCCAAGCGCTGGACGTCTTCATTGAAATTGCCGGACACCAGCCCGGTAATGGCGATCCCATTGTTGAGGAAATTTACAGCCGCATTGATCCACTGGCCTCATATATTGATCAATTAATTCGTATCCAGCTGACAACATCTGAGACCGTGTACCGTGACCGCCAAACACAATACGACACCGACATTCTGGAATCCATTGCCTTACTGATTGCAGCCTGTGTCATCGGTTTCGTGTTCTCATTTTGGATTATTCGCAAAGAATTACGAGTGTTGCCTGACATTACCCGGACCATTCAGAACATGTCCGCCGGTGACTTTTCTCCCTTTCAGCTCGCCAAAGCCAATAACGAGCTTGATCATATTTCCGGTGCTTTACAGACACTTCAGAAAAGCATTGTCGCCATCATTCAGTCTTCGGAAAACATCATGAACCAGCTTTCTGTCAACCAGACCCAGATTTCGACTGTCATTCACCAGAACTCAGAGAACGCTGAACGTGAATTAGCCGAAGTAGAACAAGTCGCGGCCGCAGCTTCCGAGCTATCTGTCACGGCTTCAGAAGTGGCTCAAAATGCACAGGCCGCAGAATCTGCTGCAACAGTCGCCAATCAGGTGATTGAGGCCAGTCACGGCACACTGCAACGGTCCGATATCATCGCCACACAGGTGGGTGAATCCATGAGCGAAGCTGTCGTCATGATCAACGAACTCAGAATGCACTCAGAAAAAATCAGCTCTGTTGTTGATGTCATTAATCTTATTTCCGAACAGACAAACCTGCTGGCACTGAATGCCGCTATCGAAGCGGCCCGTGCAGGGAATGTGGGACGAGGCTTTGCCGTTGTGGCCGATGAAGTGCGTGCACTGGCCGCGAAGACACAGCAATCAACCGTCGATATTCAGCAGATTGTCAGCCAGCTTCAGGAACAGTCCAAACGGACCGATGATCACATGCAACAAAATACGGCGCTGATTGCTGAATCTCAGCATATCACGCACGATTTATCCGCAGCGTTCAAAAATATAACGGATCAGGTCACGCAGATTTCTGACATCAACACCCTGGTCTCCACAGCTTCTGAAGAACAGTCGTCGGTCACAAAAGACATTTCAGAACGTCTGGAAGCCATCAATCAGATTGTTCAGAAAAACACGGACAATGCGAATCAGACAACACACGCCAGTCATGATATTTCGACCCTCACTCAAAGCCTGAAAGAAGAAATGATGTTCTTTCAGGTAGCACCTCAGTCCAAACCGACGCTTCAGGCCAAAACGATCATTTGATTTTTCTGTCGGTGAGCCGAAGAAGCCGTCTGTTTAAACGATCAAATCAAGCAATCCAATCAAGCAATCCAATCAAACAGGCAAAACTGATATGCGACCATCAAATGCGCTTTCAGGTCTGGCACTGATTTGTGCCAGACCTGTTTTTCATAACACCTTCGAAATTCCATGAAAGCGCCATTTCCACCCGTCTGATTCAAAAGCGAACACAGCCACAGTCTACGCCCGCGATGACCGGCGTACGGAACCGATCCTTAAGATGGTTCAAATCAGAATATCCCCATCTTTTTTTTGAAAATGAGGGCTATTTAAAAACTTTTCCGCTCATCCAATCCTTGTCCTTGCAATGCCGATCACCATGGTTTCTCATGGCCCGTAAACGAAAGCAAACCGAAGCTAACCCGTGCTGCAACAGAGCAAATTATGCGATTAATAACCACCCACTCCCAGCGCCTCATGCTGGTGTCAGCGTTCATTGCTGGCTTATTCATCCTCTTTCCTGCCGTCAGTGTTTATCAGCTTGCTGCATTGACACAGTTCGTGATTGAACAATCGGGAAATCAAGTGATCCAGTTCTCTACACTGGCCTTGCTGATTTGCGTCGGCATTTCATTCAGCCCTATCGGTAAGAAGCGATTAGGGAATGAGCCTCCTGAATTCAGCTTTCTTTCCTGGCTCGTCATGTTGTTTACAACAGGCATGGGTTCTGGATTGATCTTTTGGGGCATTGCTGAGCCGGTCTTTCATTTGTCCAACCCACCGCTTTCCGTCCCGGGAATCAATGAGAAAGATACCGCACTGGCTTTGACCTATTTTCACTGGGGCGTACATGCCTGGAGCCTGTATGCGCTGGCTGGTTTAGTCATGGCCTGGGTCGCCTATGAAAAGCAGCGGCCGATGCGAGTCAGTGCGTCATTCACTGGTGCGCATCAACCCAAATGGCTGACGCTTGTTGATCTGATTGCAGTTCTCGCCATTCTGTTTGGCATCGCAGGCGTGCTGGCCAATACCATGGCCTTAGTTGAACAAGGCGTTCGTCAGGTATTTCAGCTGGAAGGGGATCTCACCGGATTTCGCCTCGTCATGACGGCCGTCATTGGCGTGCTATTTACTGCATCCAGTGTTTTGGGCCTCAAAAAAGGGATTCAGCGTTTAAGCAGCCTGAATGTCTGGCTCATGCTGGCGCTGTTTGCTTTTGTGTTTCTCAATATCGATCAAACCGCTGTGTTGACCCGCATGTTCAGCTCAGTGACGGCTTACGTCCAACTCCTGCCGGATGTGTCTTGGGGCATGATTCAGGGCAGTGAGCCATGGAGCCAGGGCTGGACGGTGATTTATCTGGTCTGGTGGATTGCCTGGACACCCTTTGTCGGCCCGTTTATTGCGAGAATCAGCCGCGGCAGAACTATCCGACAGTTCCTGCTTTGCACCATCATGATTCCAACGCTGGCTTCTATCCTCTGGTTTTCCGGTTTTGCCGGGGCCGTGTTCGATAGCCCCAACCTGCCAGACGTCATTCAGGCCGTGAATCAGGACTATACTGCAGGACTGTTTCTCTTCTTCGCTCAATTGCCCTGGAGCAATGTGTTATCCATCGGTGCTTTGCTGCTTCTGCTGACCTTTGTCATTTCCAGTTCAGACTCGGCCATTTTCGCAGCCGGCATGATGACAGACGATACAAGAACCAGCAGTAAAGTAAGCTGGTCTTTGATCGTGGTGACCATGAGCATGGCACTGGTGATTTTCAACGATGTCGATCTCAATAAACAGGTGGCGATCGCCGGAGCGATCCCCTTTACTTTTGTGCTGATCGCACAGGGCATTGCGGTCATTGCCGGTCATTGCAAACGCGCATCCCGCCCGGCAGCGACAATCAATGAAAACTGAATGTTTCGATGCAAAGCTAACCCTTCGGGGTTAGCTTTAGGTTGCGTTCATCCGGCTTAAAAAGTCAGACCGACGCCCTGGCACAACACGGGCACGGTTTGTCCAGCCACAGACATCACGCACACATGCTCACTTTCACGCTTAAATGAGAATGCCTGAGAAAACTGATTCTTTTTTCTCAGCGTTTCTGCATCCGGTATCGACCCCGCGACACCATCGACGGTTGGCTGGCCATTTTGGATTACAAAATCAGACTGAAAGATATTCCCGGAGACCTCAATCGGCCCTTCGCTCGGAATGGCACGAATCATAACGGAAGAACGGTTTGACGTCCCAAAATCACCGTAGTTAAACCAGTTGTTGTAAACCTTCACATAGCTTCCGCCATAGCCATCTTTCTCATGCATATCGAACTGATGGTATGCGGCTTTTCCCCCGCCTTGCATCACCAGATTATAGGAAGCGGTATACCCCTCACCCAATGCACCTGATCCCGCAATCGCATGCCGGTTATGGTCGAAAATATTGCATTGAATGTCGGCGGTTGTATCCCCGTTTTGCACCACAACGCCATAGCCCAGTTCAGTTTTTATATTGTGGTGAATATAGTTATGACTGACTGTGGCTTTTGTCGAACGCTTCAAAGAAACCCCGGCCCACGGCCAGCCAAAAATTTCATTGTTATCCACCCTAATCCCGACCGAGTCATTTTGCGTCTGCATGCCAATTGTGGATTTCGTGGTCTGACTGACCCGAACCGGCCCTTCAACGATCAGACCGGATATCCGCGAATAGCTTGATAAGCGGATCACCGGGTAGCTGTCTTCCGTCGGATTCGGATTTGCCGCGACCCGTAACTTGCCCGGATCATCTGAAATGCCCCGCTCCCCAAACAACGTTTGATGCTCCCCCAGCGCAAGGGCAGCCTGCTGATTAGGGATTTCAATCGTCACGCCATTTGGCACCTTGATGTATGAATACCCGCTCTCGATGGCACTGACCAGGGCAGCATAATTTGACACTTCAATCAGGCGATTGCTGTCTGTCGGGAGCACCGGGGTCGCATTCACACCCAGAGTTCCACAATCAAAAACCGAGTGCTCGTTCTCTGAAGCCGTTTCAGATTCATCGGAACAGGCCATCACTGTCAAAAGGAGTACCGGGAGCGTGATTCGCTGGCTTACTTTCATGGAAATTTTTTCCTTTGATACTTCAGGATCGTCAATCATGGATGGATAAAACGACGGTCTTCATCCGCTTCTTAAAACCGTTAAAAAAGGTTTACAGTTTACCTTCATGTTATTTCGGTAAATCATGCCCGCGTCAACCTCTGCCAGCGGATAAGCAACTCAAGGAATAAAACAATTTCACTTTTTTGACAACTGCTGAAATAACCAACACGAGTGTGACATTCACTCGTAATCATGACGAAATGTAATACAAAAAATATGATTAGCGCCGATATCTGTACACACTCATGACTTTATACTTTCACGGTATTATTCTGATTTCATATGAAACGAAAAATTTTCACCAAGCTACTTGTGGTTCCATCAACCCTTTGTTTCTTTATGTTTCTGATTTTCTGGAATCAGATGTCTGGAAACCAAGGCACACTTCAGGCAATGAATTCGATCTATCTTGATCGCGTCATTCCATTACAACAATTGAAAAAAATATCAGATGCGTTTGCGATAGATATCGTGGATGCATTCAACAAATGGAATATTGGTGACATTTCTCAGCCCATGCTGGCGTCTTCCGTTCTGAAAGCCAAAGAGAACGTTGCAGACACTTGGATGCAGTATTCTTCCACCACATTAACCGCAGAAGAAAAAGTCATCGCCAATCAACTGTCTGGAGAAATTCAGGCCATTAAACAAGAACTGATGACCCTGTTACAGGACACTCAGAATCACCCTGACACAGCCGATCAAATCGTTCAGAAAGTTTACGCGTTAATTGATCCCATCTCGATGCATATTGACGGATTAATACGCATCCAGTTATCGACATCACAAAAGATTTATCAGGCCAGTCAAGCGCAATATGAATCAGATATTCAAATTGCAATTTTCCTTTTTATTCTCGCCTGCATTCTTGGGTTTATGATTTCGTTTTGGATTATCCGAAAAGAATTAAGAGTACTGCCTGAAATTACCAAAGCCATTCAAAAAATGTCTGATGGTGATTTTTCTCCAAATCAAATTTCGACAGCAAATAATGAGCTGGATTTTATTACAGCATCCCTTCAGACCTTACAACGCAGTATTGTCACTATTATTCAAGCCTCAGATAATATTTTAGGGCAACTGACGGCAAACCAGTCACAAATTTCCGAGGTGATTCATGGCAACTCGGTAAACGCACAGCGTGAACTCTCTGAGGTCGAACAAGTCGCGGCAGCAGCTACCGAACTGTCATCTACGGCTTCAGATGTCGCACAAAACGCGCAGTTAGCTGACAGTGCTACCGGAACCGCCATCACGATCATTGCGGATAGCACCAGCACGCTCCAGCGTTCGGATCACATTGCCGAGCGTGTCGGCAGCACCATTACGGAATCAGCCACGATCATTAATGAACTCAAGCTCCATTCGGATAACATCAGTTCAGTCGTTGAGGTCATTAACAGCATTTCGGATCAGACGAACCTGCTAGCCCTGAATGCGGCCATTGAAGCAGCCCGGGCCGGAGATCAAGGTCGCGGTTTTGCCGTTGTTGCAGAAGAAGTGCGGGCGCTGGCAGCAAAAACACAACAATCGACCATTCATATTCAACAGATTATCAGTCAGCTTCAGGAACAATCGAAGCGAGCAGACGATCACATGAAGCTGAATACAGAATTGGTTGCGGAATCTCAGGCCAATACTCAGGCGTTATCCCATGCCTTTCAGGCAATTTCAGAGCAAGTTTCACAAATTTCAGATATCAACACTCTGGTTGCAACCGCATCGGAAGAACAGTCGTCTGTCACCAAAGATATATCCCAGCGGCTGGAAGCGATTAGCCAAATCGTGCAGCAAAATACCAGCAATGCCAATCAAACCATGCTGGCCAATGATGAAATTTTAGCGCTGACACAACATCTCAAAAAAGAAATGTCCTTTTTTAAAGTCGTTCAACATCCTTAATCTCCCGGCTTTGTCCTGAACACGATCATAGGCAGGTTCAGGGCAAAGCCGTCTTCTCACCGTTGCACCGGCATACATCACACGCCGTTAGCACTTCGATTTGATCGCCTGAATGCACCCAGTGTCGGCCTGGTTGCACCCTGCTCCGCTTTTCAGCCCGGCTGACTTTCCGGTGATGACTCAAAGGTGTACTTCACAATCAATTTATTTTTTTTCACTTTCGTCGTGACCCGCACCTGACCATTCACTTCACTCAGCGATGTCAGGTGTGTGCCACCACACGGCCAGGGAGGCAATTCACCAAACCCGACCCAACGTAATCCTTTTTCGTCAGTAACGGTGTTTGCTGTCAGCCCCTGAGCAATCAGGTCAGACAACCTCACTTCAATGTCAGCCGCTTCTACATCGGAACAGCTCGCTTCCGGTGTGAACTCAATCCGGCATTCATCCGGCCAGTGATGCGCTTTCACGGGTTTCCATCCGTATTCCTGACCGAGGTTTCCAATCACATGACCGACACTATGAAGCACCGCATGTCGCTGCCGCATGGCCTGATTCACATGCATCTTGACGGCTCCGGGAGCAAGCGGCACATCCAGCCAATGCAAAATGACCCCATCGACTTCTTTCACTTGCAACACAGTTGCCCGTTTACCCTCAGCATTTTCCAGCTCACCTGAATCACTGGGCTGACCGCCCCCTTGTGGATGAAACAAGGTGGCATCCAGCACTGCGATATATCCGGTTTCATCCGCTTCGCACCGGATTAATTGCGCGACACCAGTCAGCTCAGACGTTGCCATATACAAGCGTTCTGTCATTGATAACTCCCTTATCATTCTCTGAATGATGAACCAGCTTAATACAAAGCATGTCACCATAAAATCCATCATGAATTCAAAAGACTTTTGAGTTCAATGCACAAGTGAGAAAGACATTTCTAGTCATTCCCAGTCATTCAAGGAAGCACCGGACGTTTCACACAGAAATGATATGTCCAGAAAATCAGGAGCAGTTGCAGCGGTGCCCGAATCAGCAAGTACACGGGACCCCACTGATGTCCGCCAAGTCCGACACTGTGCCATGCGGCATAAATATTGGCAGTGAAAAAGCATAGGAAAGTGGCAATGGCAATCTGACCTGCGACCTGCCGGTAAGCCGAAATAAAAATCCCGGCTGCGATCATCACTTCAAACACCCCAGTGAGATAAACAATCGCATATCGTGAAGGCAGCCAGGGCGGCAACATCTCAACCATGCCCTCAGTCGCGACAAAATGCCCGAGCGCAAAAAAGAGAAAAGCCAGGCCCAGACCATAACTGGCAAAACGATCGCGCATCTCAATGCCTCGCTTTCCAGCGAAGTAAGACAAAAGTAACGGGCTGCAAAGCAGCATTAAAATCACCAAAGGGGTCGTCATAGAAGCAATCCTCGAATTTCAACGTGAACAATTGGGTGGCGGACCTACCGTGAAGAATGATGATTCCAATTGCGCCTCAGCCTCCGCTTTACCAGACACATTAAGGCGCTGAAAAAAGGGAATAAAGGCTGAAACGTTGAGTCCGGACTAATTATCGATAGTTCTGGACGAACCATCGATCTTTTCGAATTCCAGCGCAGAGACACTGAAATTGCGCTGTCGTTTTTGGACGTTCTCTCGATATTGTTTCGGTGTCGTCTGGTGAATAAACTGTCTGAGTGGGTCGGAATATTGCATCACATCCTGTGTTCGCTGAATCATTTCAAGTTTTGCATCATAAACACTCAGTCCGTACAAAGAAAGAACGCACCTTCACAGAACTTTGAAGTCACCAATGCGGCGGCAATCCCCAGAACTTGCCCCAAAGCACAGATATGCAATCAAAATCACACCAAAAGATGAAACCAGTGTCCTATCTGATTATCATCGGCTCTACAAAAAAGACTTCCCCTTCAGTCACTTCATTGTGAAGGGCGGTAGCGTGCCTGTAACAGGCTGACTGAGCCAAACCGTGGTGCTGCCACCTATCACGTTTTAGACGTGGACATACTGTTATTGAACAACATTTCAACACGTCACAAAGGAAATTCAAGCATGAGCAACGATCGACACTCTCCATCATCAAGTACCGCGATGAATGAAAAAAAATACAAGCCTTCAGTCATCAGAATTGTAAGTTACATTCATATGTTTTTATGTATTGTATTGAATGTAATCATCGTAACATCACTTATGTCAAAGTCCTCTCCATCTGAATTAGCGTATTATGTTTATATGACTTTAGGACTATTCGCTATTTCTAGAGTGTTATCACCACATAAATCTTTTTTAAAAGTCATTAAAGGAAAAGAATATAATTTTAAAAAAGTGATCAAAAACAATATTGGAACTGCAGTTTCGATATTTCTTTTATTAGCTTACAGCTACTTTAAGCAAAAAGAGGGTGAAGACTATTATCTCGTATTGACCTTAATTTTATCTGGACCTTATCTGCTAAATGCTTATGCAGTGTACAGAATGCAGAAGTGTCTTGAGAACAGGCTGACCGAAAGTTGATTCACTGACAGAAGACGATATTTCTATTTACCGCCAGTTTTCCACTGGCGATTGTTCACGAATTGGCTGAAAAGACGCTCATACAGTTTGCGTATGATATTCATGAATCTCATGTATAAGGTGATTAATTTGAAAAAGGAATTTATTTTCTCACTCAGTCTATTACTGTCAGGATGTAATTCATCCATTTCAACTGAAGATAAAGGGGAGATTTATCAAAAAAAATGGCTCGATAAAAACATTCAATCCTATAGTTTTAACTATAAAGAAACAGGATTTACACCGATTGCAGGTGACAAATGGGAAATTCAAGTTGCTGATGGTAAGGTAATTTATGTCAATTATGTTGGTTCAGGAAACCCTGATCCTTCGCTGAATCAAGACTCAGCACCAACAATTGATCTGTTATTTAAAAGAATAATTGATTGTGAGGATAAATCTTCCTGCAAAGTCACTTTAGTGGAATTCGACCAGATTAACTTTCACCCGGTTCAATATCATGCGTCGTATGGCGTCGAAGGAGAAGGATTCCAAGTGTCTCATTTTATAGTCCAATAAACTTTGCCATTTTTTCATGCTGTACCTGTATAAATTTTGAGAGCAAGTTCACCAAATATGGCATAACCTAATGAGGACGCTCATGTCATTCGGTAGGCTTCTTCTATCAAATGATAGGTTAGTGAACGAAAATGAGAAAATTTGCACTCTTATTTTATTTAGTATTTGGAACAAGCGCTTTTGCAAATGATGCATTGAAAACAGCGAAGTCTCTTACTGAGTTGGTTCCCGCGGGCTATGTTGTTGTGAACCAAATGCAAGGGGACTTGAACAAAGACAACCAAGATGATTTTGTCTTGCTCATCAAGGGAACGGATAAAAGTTATATCATTCAGGATGAGTACCGTGGTGCATTAGATCGCAACCGTCGCGGAATTATTATCGCCAGAAAAAACAATGATCAATACGAGCTTATGCTGAAAAACCTTCATTGTTTTTCTTCCGAAAATGAAGATGGTGGCGTTTACTTTCCTCCCGAAATGAATATAAGCATCAACAAGGGAAATCTATACTTTCATTATATGCATGGAAGATATGGACATTGGACTTACACATTTCGTTCTCAAAACTCTGATTTCGAACTCATTGGCTTTGATTCGAGTGTAAACCGTGGTCCCATCGTTGAACGAGCTGTCAGCGTGAATTTCATGACAAGAAAAATGCTAGTAAAAGAAAACATGAATCGCGATGAGGAAGCTGAAGAGGACGTTTTTAAAGAAACCTGGAAAAAATTCTCTTTGGCGAAACGGATAAAACTGTCCGAGGTAGATGACTTTGATAATTTGAAAATTGATAAATTAATCAATATATCCGATTCACGATAATATTGAAGCTTAATAAAATGGCCATGTGAAAAATAGTGAATAAACACAGAGTCACCTTAATCGTTATTTAAATTGATGCTGAGCCCATTCCTCATTATTTAAAGCAATGCTGTTTTGCTGAATCAGGACAGCATTGTTGCCAATATGACGGTTGATATCTCCGTCTCTGACCGTGACCAGTCCGCTGCTGTTCTTCGTGAAATCGAGACCATTTAACAGACCCGCGCTGGACGTCAGCCCCCGGACATCTCCTGACGGTAGTCTGTGTTGTTCAAGTCGCGGAAAGTCAGGCTGCCGGTAGCCAGCGCCAGATGACCGAGGTCGTTGCCGTTTTCGTCGACGGTGGCAACCAAGGCCCCGGTGACGTCGGTGTTCCCGGCGACGTTGATGTCCGCCGTATCGCCAGAGGTTAAGGTCGTAGGCTGAGGTTAGGTGTTCTTGAGGTATGTGGAGGAATTGGCGGTCAAAAAGCCGCCACTAAAGTGCCTGTCTTTGCAACTATCATGTATCTGAATAACTTTACCCTAACATATATCGACCCAATCAGTTTCCAAGAGAATAATTACTGACATATGACATTTTATATGTTCTTAAACTTCCAAAAATCTTTCCTTTGATGAATCCAGTACTTTTGATCATCCGGGATTAATGATAAGAAATCACCACAACTCCCTGACCAACTTTCATATATCGTATCCTCATGATTTCTTCCCCAATCCATGTGCATAAATAGCTTTCTATCAAAATTAATATAAAAAAGTGGAAGTAAGCATACTATTTTTTGAGAAAGTAAAAAATCCTCTTTAGATAATTCATCTCCATAGACAAGATAGTTTTCAACCTTTTTGCAGAGAGCATAATCTAACACTACTTCATTATTGAATATATCCACAGAAAAATTTCGAACATGATCCAAGTCAACATAGTTCATGAAATTTTCAGAATTCAACTTTAAAATACCATTTCTAAAATCCCTACATGCCTTGTCATACTGTTCTTTTGTTATATATCCTTTATTTAAATATGCCTGATATTCTTTTTCCCCATCCAAGCAAATATTATATTTCTTATCTATCAGCCAATAGCACTCCCGATTATTAACAAAAAAACAAACTGCGCTTTCCCCATTCCATAAATCTTCTATTAAATCATCACTAAATATCATTTAACATACTCCTTTATAAATTCATCTTGCGTTAACACTCGTGCGTTTGATGAATTTTTCTCTAACAACTCATCCCAAATTTTTGGCAGCTCAAGAGCTGTACCTGGTTGATTAGGATCTACAATTTTAGGTGCATTCGGATCACGAGGTACACCTGGTATCGGCCTTTGAGGGATAGCGCTATCCATTATATTTTTATGCAAGCTTGCATCTACTTCAAACACAACAACTGAGCCATCAGGTCGTTTATTAGTCAAATAATAAAAAGCATGATCTGCGTTTCCAACGCTAACACAAAGTTGACCACTACATCCTTGGTTAATCTTAATACTTCCATCGTTGTTTACCATAATTCTGTGCTGACTCGTTCTTGTACCAGCACCACCACCTTCAACACGAAAGTAGGTCTCAGTAGCAATATTTTTAGCTACGCTTGTATCATCAACTGAATTGAAATCATCAACATCCTGCTTCGCCAGCACACTTTCTGGCTCAGATTCAGATGTGGGTTCAGATGGTTTCTGCTGTTTCTCCGTTGTCGTACCCAAGTGGGTCGCAGGTTTATCTGCATCAACGGGTTTCTGTCCAAACTCAAGTTTTTGCTGATGCTTCTGAGATGAAGATGGCTTCTTTACTTTTCCACTTCTCGCTTCGATAACAGTCGCCAGGGCGCCACCTGCGGCTGTTATTCCGGTAATATATGCTCCAGCTTGGTCATAAGTTAACCCAGTGATCTCCATCAAACGGACCCGAGTATCATGGTCTCGGTAATTGAGAACTAATTGCTCTGCATCCTCTAACTGATACGGCTTAGAGTCCTGAAACAGCCCTTCGGTAACAACCCATTGAACCGCTGGATAGGTACGTCCTTGCTCTAGGGATTTTTCACTGTAATTTGCCAGAACGGTCTGAGCATCCTGATAGTTCGCTCCTTCCTTTTCCAGCGATTTGTAATACTCATAATTTTCTGTGCCATAGACGAATTGCCTTGAACATTTCGTCATCGCACACGCCGCACTCAAAAGTTCATGTTGCTTGTCCGGATCATCCCCAGCCAGCTTCTTCAAAACAGATTGCTCTGTCTCATTCGGCAAACGAAAATCCATCTCGCCACTTTGCCTGTCAGACTCAAAGTGACTCTGGTTTTGTTCAATCAGCGCACTGCCTTTCGTGCCGGTTTGGGTATTCCAGCCGCCAAACTCGCCCTTGTTTGCATTGCCGTAGTTGAAGCTCAGGTAATCTTGGGTCGCTTCTCCCATCACCTCGGCATATTGTTCGCGGTTGTCATCGTAGGTTTCACCTTCTCCCTGATGGCCGCGCTGGGCATCGATGTGGTGCTGGGTTTCATGACCAACCGTGTTTACCACATCTTCAAGGCGGGTATGTTCGCGGTCGTCGATATAAAACGTCCCGTTGGCATAAGCGCCTTTCCCTCTGTCACCATCAAAGGTGTCAACCACAGCCAGCAGGGCTTGTGCCGGAGGAATGCCCAGCTCTGCCGACACATAACCCGACAGCGCAGCATAAGCGGCCTGCTTTTGTTCCGGTGTCGCATGGCTGTCATTCAGGACTGCTACCAGAGCCTCATTCTTCGGCTCCGTCACAAAATTCTTGGTCGCCGTGAAGAATTTCTGCTTGTTGTCCTGATGCGCAAAGAAATTCTCGACACCCTTGGCTGCATCACCCAGCAGACCAATACTTTCGTTCTGTACTGTATCCACGACAGCATCTGCAAAGATGCCATTCCGCTTCACATCCTCCTGAATCTCTTTCCGGCCATCTTCCGTCAGCAGACGGTGGTCAAGGGTGACATCCACGTTACCTTGCTGGCGGTCGACATCGAACAGATCCCGGCTGGTGCTTTGGGTATCGCGGTTCAGGGCAGTGAGATCGCTGTCGTCTGCAATGCTGATTTCGCCCAGCCCCAGCGTTGCGAGCGTCTTGTCTTTGCTGTAAGACGAGGTGTTTTTGTATTGCAGGCGGGTGCTGTTCTTCGTGAAATCGAGACCACCTAACAGACCCGCGCTGGACGTCAGCCCTCCGGACATGTCCTGACGGTAGTCTGTGTTGTTCAAGTCGCGGAAAGTCAGGCTGCCGGTAGCCAGCGCCAGATGACCGAGGTCGTTGCCGTTTTCATCGACGGTGGCAACCAAGGCCCCGGTGACGTCGGTGTTTCCGGCGACTTTGATATCTGCTGTGCCGCCGGAGGTTAAGGTCGTCAGCAGCGTGTCTGAGGTGACTGAACGGCCCTTACTGGCGTTCAGGCCGCCATTCGCCCCGGTCGCGTTTCCTCCCCCATTCAGGCTGACACCACCGCTGATCCCCGAGCCCTGATTGCTGGTGCTGTGGCGGTTCTGCACCGAGGCTACGTTGAGGTCGCCGCCGATATCCAGATTCAGCGCTTTTTCAGCCTCAACATGGGCGCCCTTGATGTTGGTGTCACCACGGGAATGGACCGTGATGGTGCTGCCCACAACGCCACTGTTAACGTAAGTGGTCGACTGACTGCGCTGCTCCGACAGGTTCAGGCTGGCATTGAGACTGCCGCCGGTGTTGCTGCCGTGGACCGTCATCGATGCGCCGATAGTGCCGCTTTCAGTGGAAGACTGACCGGATTGGGTTTGCTGCGCAGCAACCACATTCACGGTGCCGCCATCCAAGACCACTTCTTCTTTGGCCTTGAGCACACTGCCCTGCACCAGAACCTGCTGATCGGTCTGCGTGCCGGATTTCACAACAATATTTTGACCCGAGAGCGACGAACCGCTTGCGGTCGTGCCGGTACTTTGACTGTCGGTCTGCGCGACCGACATATCCAGATGGAGACCGGCATCAAAACCCAGCGTACTGGTACTCTGCGCAGCCGCAGCACCTTGCTTGATCAGTAAGGTGGTTTTCGAAGCAAGATCCGCCGTCGCAAGCGTGATGCTGGCGAGATAGAATGCTTCATCGTTTTTCACCTCTTTGATGATGCCTTTCAGCTCATCAACATCGGCAGCATCCACGCCCGGCTCATGGTTTGCCAGTGCCTGCGCCAGCGATGACAGGGTGTCTTCAAGGCTGTCCAGCTGCTTCTTGTATTGACGGTAATCCCGATTGGCCTGTTTGAGCTTGTCGGCAGACTCTTTCAACGCAATCGCGGCTTTGCCGGTTTCAACAGACTGATGCTGCACCACAAAGCTCAGCTCACCATTGCCTTTTGTATTCGATGACTGTGTGGTTTGTGTGTCGGTGACTTCCCGGATCAGAACATCGTTCGCAGCCGTCAGTTCGATGTTGCCGTGGCCGTCTTCATCGGCGTCGGCCAGCACATCAGAACCTTCAATCAGAATGTCCTCGGCAGCATTCATCAGCACCGTGCCTTTACCAATGATGGACGCACCGCGATGGGTGGTGGCATCGGTCTTGCTGTCCGATTTTTCGTACTCG
This sequence comes from Photobacterium galatheae, assembly GCF_000695255.1. GTDB lineage: Bacteria > Pseudomonadota > Gammaproteobacteria > Enterobacterales > Vibrionaceae > Photobacterium > Photobacterium galatheae. Next base: position 105,910 of record NZ_JMIB01000038.1, read on the forward strand.
GCTTTCGCCAGCGTCAGCCTGGCCTGACCGTCATCAAAACTCACCGACTCATACGGATTCACCACCGACTTCAGGGCATCTTTCACATCAACCGACAAAGACTCCGAAGACGACCAGGTGGTGTGCGTTTCTTCCGCCGCCAGCACGGCAACGCTGCCGGTATCGGCCGTGAAGCTGGCATCGGTTTCTGCGCTGACATCAGAGCCAATCACGGTCACACTGCCGCCTTTGACATTCACCGCTCCGCCCGACGTCAGCGCACTGCCTTTGGCGGTGTTGTGGATTTCGCCCTGACGCGCTGAATCCATCGCGAACAGATCACCGCCTCTGAAGGCACCGTACTCCTGCGCAAAAGTCTCGTGCTGTCGGCTTTCCTGCCCGGCGGCGATGATCACCTCATCCACCGCGGTGGCATTGAGATTGCCGCCCGCCTCAACCTCACTGGCGATCAGTTCAATGGTTTTACCCGAGGTGATGTCGATATTGTCGCTGCTCATCATGCCGCTGACATTGAGCAGCATTGCGGAATCCAAGTCGGATTTGTGTGAGCCAGAGAAACCGCCGAAGCCTTTTTTGATTTTCTCGTCACGACTGAAGGTGCGGTATTGCTGGGCGTACACGCCAACGCTGCCGTCGGCTGAAGCTTCAATGCCTTCACCGGCTTTGAAATTGGCACCAATCAGCGTGATATCGCTGTCGCCACCGGCCATCTGCACATCATCGTACTGCTGAGCCTTTACGATGATTTTGCCGCCAGCGGTCACATCAGCGCCGACAACCGTTTCAGTCAGCGACTCCTGAATCTTGGTCTCTTTGCGGCCAAAAGATTTCTTTCGGGTGGTCTCGTCATAGTGATATTCACTGTCATTCACCGCCTGGAAGGTCACATCACCTTTTGCCAGCGCGACCACATCGCCTTGCGTGGTGATCTGGCTGCCGGTGGCTGTGATGTCGTTGCCCGACTGAATGAAAACACCGTCGTTCGCCGCCATCTGTGTTCGCTGATGCTGTTTCAGATGACTGACTGATTTGCTGTTACCAGAGGTCTCGCTGCTGAAGCTTTCGTTGACCAGGGTATTCAGGGCAACGTCCCAGCCCGCGACCATCGCCAGTTTGCCCTTGGTTTCCATGTCGGATGCGGTGACCGAAATATTCTCACCGGCATCCACACTCAGATCGCCGCCGGAAGACATGCGGGATCCCAGCACGGCCACGTTCAGTTGTTCCTGATCGCGCGTTTTCATGTATTCGCGATCGGTTTCAGCGGTCAGAATGATGTCTTTTTCGGCTTTGAGGCTGAGGTCGCTTCCGGCAGAGACCTCCGCGGCTGTATTCAGAATCGAGCCGCCAGCATTCATCGTCACCTTGCCACGACCGCTGATCGTGGCGGTATCGCCGACACGGGTTCCGGTGTGCACCACACCGCTGGCATTCTCTGCCGTGGTCACAGTGCCGTCCTGCGTGATACTGATGTGCTCAACCTCAGTCCGGTTGATGATGTCGCCTTTTTGGGTGGTCAGGGCGATATTCTCTCCGGCAATCGAACCACTGACATTCTGGATATCATTCACGGCATCCAGCGCAATCTCACCGCCAGCCGTCATACTGCCGCCCAGATTACTGATGCTGTCGTCACTGACCAGATGCAGTTTGCCCTGACTGTCCATCTGGCCGCTGTTGACGATATTCCCGGCCTTGGCATACACCTCAGCACCGCTGATCAGCGCACCGCCATCCAGGTTGTCCTGCGTGACTTTCGACAGATACAGCTTGGGTGCCAGCACCTGCTGGCCTTTGACCTCAACCGGTTCCCACCAGACAATATCCTGCGTCAGTCCGGCGACCTGCTCTGGTGTAAGCGCCACTCCGGCTTGCAGATTCAGGCTGTGTTTCTGCTGACCTGCGTGATCCAGCAATTGCTGCATCTGCGCGAGATCCGTCCCGATATCGTCATGGAGATAACGCTTGCCCGTTTGTTCGAAAATGGCCGTGGTGATCGTGCGGGTATCGTAGAAGGCATCACCCAGCACCTTGAGATCTTTTTCCGGATTAAAACCGATACTGTCGAAGAAATAATCAGAACCCAGGAACTGATCCAGATTCGTCAGTGCCGGATTGGTCTCGATCAGGTAGTGGCTGTCGGGGCCATGGTTATACACGAACAGGCCATTCGGGCTGGTTGGCAATCTGAAATCTGGAAAAGCGACGCGACTACCAAGATCCAACGGACTGCCCGAAGCGGTTGTGTCAGTCAGTTGCTTCGACGGACGACCCGCATTGGATGAGCCGGTATTCGACTGAATATCAGAGTTGTTCAGCTTCTTTTTGACATTGAGAACGGTTTTACCACCGGATGAGATGGTGGACGAGACAGTGCCGACATTCGATGACGTGGTATTTTTACCGGTTAAACCATAGGTAAAACTTTTAATGCCATTGTGAGATTTTAATCTGTAAGTCGCTCTGGTGGTGTAAACACCGGTTTGATAGCCTTTGTTATCCAGCGTATCGGTCGTGAGGTTCAGGTTTTGATTCACCTGAATCAGACTGGCATCATTCTTTAACGTATTGGATGTCAGTGAAGCATGCCCACCAGCAACAATCTGTGAGGCTGCGGATTGATTACCAATAACAAGCTTCTCATTTTCAACAACGAAACTGTGCGAGTTGTAATTAACATATAAACTCGTCGAACAAGACTCACGATCACCATTCCGTCCTTCACGACATTCCGTTTCATATTTATAAGAAGGCGCATATTTAGAGTTCTTTCCGACCGTAAATTCATTCCGGTTATAGTGAGGGTCGAGCTGGACGCCTTCCCCGGACGCTCGCTGGATCTCCAGCACCTTCCTTTTATTGACGATATTCTCCGCCCTCATCTCCAGATCATCACCGGACTGAATCACGCCCGACAGATTCTGCACCGATTTCGATAAAGCACCGCTGGCATCGGCGGCCATCACCATTTTGCCCCCGGTCAGCACATTTCCTTCGGTATTGATCAGATCGCCTTTCACATAGAAATATCCGGTACCACCGGCATACAGCAGACCTGTGTTCGAGAGATTTCCGGCGACATTCAGCGTGGTGTCCTGCATGCCGAGTACCGCGCCCTGATTGGTGAACTGCGTCAGGGTCACCATCAGGTTCGTCAGGGCCTGCACCGTCCCCTGATTGTTCATTCCATTGGCATTGAGCGTGGTGGTATTGCCGGAAATCAGGCCGGAAGCGAAATTGGTAAAATTCCCGCCCGCAGACACCTCGGTATGGCCCTGTGCCACCAGCTTGCCCTTGTTGATGAGCTGATCACTGGCCGTGATCCGGATATCCTGAAGTGATGTCAGAACACCATCATTTGTCAGTGCATCCGCCTGGACCGTCATCGCTGCCTGCGCGGTCAGCTGGCTCTGATTGGTGATCTGACTCGCCTGAAGGGACAGTGAGTCCGCACTGACTTTGCCTGTCCCCGCAAGGGTCATTGACTGATCTGAAGCGATCTGCAAGCCTTGCTTCACCATAATCTGACCGCCATTGTTCAACTGTTCGGTGCCTGTGAATCCCGCCTGTTCGGCTGCAATCATGCTGCCGGCATCCAGCGTCATCTGACTAACACCGCTCTTGAACTGACCGGAGACCTGCACCGCGCTGTCCGACAGGGTGGCTTCAGTCGCCTGAATGCTGACCGTACCAGTGTTTGTCTCACTGCCGTCAGACGTCACGCCCGCGGTCAGGGTGCTTTGATTCAATGCCAGCGTATCGGCCTGAATCTCAATGTGCTGCGCGGTCGTTTCAGCCTGCGTCAGCGTCACCGCTTTCGCTTTGAACAAGGCACTTTCTCCGGCATTCACCAAGCCGTTCTGATGGAGCTGCTGACCGGCGGACGCCTGAAAACGAATTGCAGAATTTTCACTGTTGAGGTGCAGGCTGTCTGCGGCAGTGTATTCAATCTGCTCCCCGGCCTGTTGTGTCCCTGTGGTCGTGACCGACTGATTCGAGGTCACCTTGAGCGATTGCTGGCTGCGGACATCGCCTAAGGTGATCTGCCCGTCCGCAGAAAGCTGAATATCACCGACCGAACTGAACAGCTTGCCGGTATTGACGCCGACCCCCTGTTCCGTGGCCACCAGCGAAATCCGTCCGGCATACATACCGCCGAGCGCTGAAGAATCAATCGCCAGTGCAGGCTGATCCGGGCTGGTATGCGTGGCTGTGACTGAATTGGTCTGATATTCGATCTGGTTGGGTCCGGTGACGACAGCCAGATTGTTCGCATGAATTTCCGCATTGATTTTTGCGGTGCGGGACAGAATATCGAAATAGTCCTGACCCGTGGCATCCAGCCCCTGGCCGAGAATCGTCACATCCCCCTGCCGGATATCAAAACCGCTCAGCAGGCCGTTCTGAAATTGCGGCACCCCGGTGGTTAACGTCGCGCGTGATGTATTGATAAAACCACAGCCGTCACAGGTAATCCCGTATGGGTTGGCAACAATCACATTCGCCTGCTGCCCCAACACTTCGGTATAGCCATTGAGCTGGCTTCGGTTTGCGCCTGTCACTTCATTGAGAATCACCGACGCGGCCTGACCGTTCAGCTGGGGGTTACCGTGCAGATAACCGGCCAACTGAGACTGAGCAAGTTTTTCAGTCGCGTTATTGAGGATCAGCCCGGCCTTACCCACGTCGTACTGATCGAACTGGTTATGCGACAGGCCCTTCGCATTCGGGGCGGCAATATTCAGCACCGGCACACCATTCGCCGCTGAAGTCAGGGTGGCATTATTTGTGCGATTTGGATCCACCTTGATACCGGCCCACACCGGCTGTGTTGCCAGTAACCAGCATAAAACGTAAGTGAAGACTCGCTTAAATCCTTGATGATGCATGCAGACCTCAGACACGGGTTCAGAACTTCAGTGAAAAACGGTAATTCAGGCTGTAATCGTCCGCCTGCAACCAGGATGGATGTTCAATCGGCCAGCCAACGGCAACGGAACTCTGATAAAACGCCGACTGGCTGCGAACCGCCAGTGCGCCCCCCGTGAGGTGGCCGCGCTCAAATAAATCGGGGTTGTCCGGGGTGCTGTCCGGATGAATCGCACCCGTATCCAGCGACAGGCCCAGATTGATCTGGCCAAGCCAGGGGAGCGCCCCCACGGCATAATTCAGATCATTGCGCCAGTAATAACCCGCATCGCCCGACAGGGACTGGCCTTTGAATCCGCGCACCGAATATTCACCGCCCACACTCAGCCGCTCACTTCCGGGCAGGGAATTGGTTGCAATTTGAGCAAATGCAGTCGTGGACAGAGACCATTCAGGCGACAGCGGATAAGAAAAATTCAGCGTCAACGTGCCTTTATTGAATTCGTCATCCGGCTGGCCGGTATCTGCCGATACTTTTCCCGGCACAGCCAGCCCCCGTTCATATATCGGCGAGACCGTCAGAAACCCGCCCGCCAGACGGGTGCTGTATGCCACCGCAAGACTGGCAGACATGCGTTTGTGGCTGCTGCCTTTCAGTTGGGTATCATCAATAAAGTTTTTCACGCCGTCATAGTTCAGCGCGAAACGAAGTGAAGACTGACTGATGCTGTCACGGAAAAACAGCCACTGGGTATCCAGCCCGTGGCTCTGGGTCTCACCGCTGGAAGCAAAAGAGAAGCCCTTACTTTCGACCGTCGTCAGGTAATCGCTGTAGGCATACCGGTAACCAAGGGTCCAGTATCCGGCAGGGATCCCAACACTGAATTGCAGACTTTGGCTATCCCGGCCATTGGCAAACGCTGCACTTTTCGAACCCGAGAGGCTCCAGTTGTCATAAACCCCGAGAATGTCTTCGGCCACAAAAGTAAGGGACAACTGCTGCTCGCCCGTACTTGCCTGACCGCCATTGTTCAGCCCCAGCTCTCCCTGCCACCACGGGCCAGGCTGAGACTGAATGTTCACGATGCTGTCACCCGGCTCGCTGCCCGGCAGTAACTGAACCGTTGCGTTATATCGCGACAACCGGTTGATCTGATCCAGGGTCTGTTCGATATCCCTTAAATTCAGAATTTCATTGGCGTCGGCAGGATACAGCCGCTGTAAACGGGCCGAAGGCTGGCCGTTACGCTGAAGCGCTTGCATCCGGCCTTCCAGAATTTCAATGGTCAGATCCCCATCCGACAAATCCTGTGGAAGCAATACGGCCCGGGACGTCACATAGGCATGTTCGACATAGGTATTGGTGATCACTTTGAGCATGTTGTTGATGGCCTGAATGCCGACGCAATCACCCGGACGAAACGGCAGCGCCTGCAATAACGCTTCCGTGGTCATTACCCGATTCCCGTTCAGGATCACGGTATTCACCACAAAGCACTGTGCCTCCGTTCCCTCCGACACAGACAAAAGCGGCGGCAACGGCTGTAAGTGTTCTAACCCTGCCTGCGAAGCCTGAATGGATTGCAGGCGCTCAGCCTGTTCCGATTCAATGTCGCTTTTCACGGCAGGCGAAAGCACCGCCGCCTGTGCTGGCACACTGGCAGAAATCAACAATAAAAACGCGAAGCGATAATGCATAACACCCAAATCGACAGCAATGTCCGGGGCTCACAGATGCAGTCATGCATCCATTCAATGGCGGCGGGAGAACACGCAACGCAAGCGTGTCTTCATTGTGGCGGGCTTTCAGATCCGGTCAGCCCTTCCCCAAAACATATTCGTTAAAACAACAAAAGACGCATGGCAGGCGTGTTGGCTCATACCATGCGTCTGGTAACATCGAATAACCTGTATTGAAAGAAATCATCACCCGCTGCTCACATTGATTACATTTCATTCAAATACCTGAATGCGGCAGGCGACCATGATGGCAGAAAAGTGTAATTAAAAATGGATAAAATCTGACCGGAGCAAACCCGCTGGTCGAAGTGCTGAAAATGCTTGATTGACAAATTCAGGCATGGAATGACCATCTCCCACGCCTGATATCGACTTTCTCTGTTCCTCCGTTGGGTTGAGCAAATGCCGCATGCCTTCGCCATCGGCGAGGACAAAACATCCTGTCTGCGGCATGTATCAAAAGACGTCAACCGGCAACAGCGCGAACGATTGCAGGTTGGTCTCCCTCATCCCAGCCGTTTTTTCTTAAGCAAGACCGTATTGTCTTCGGCCAGCTCTTTTTCAAGCTGCCGTGTGACAAATTCCGGACTATTGGTATGACGGGCCAGTAAATGATAAACCACGGGAATCACCAGCAGGGTAAAACAGGTGGCCACCAGAATCCCGCACAGCACCACGATCCCGATAACAAGGCGCGTTTCAGCGCCGGCGCCGGTTGCCAGAATCAGCGGCACTGAACCGGCGGCTGTGGTAATTGCCGTCATCAGAATCGGACGAAGCCGGGTGCAGGCGGCATCAATCACCGCCGCTTCGTAGGCAATCCCCTGATCCCGAAGCTGATTGGCAAATTCCACAATCAGAATCCCGTTTTTTGCCGCCAGCCCGACCAGCATGATGATGCCAATTTCGGAGTAAATATTGAGTGTCTGTCCGGTAAAGTACAGCCCCAGCAAGGCACCAAAGGTTGCCAGCGGCACGGTCAGCATAATCACGAAGGGATGAATATAACTTTCAAACTGAGCGGCCAGCACCAGAAACACCACGGCAAGCGCCAGTGCAAAGACAAAAAGAATGGAATGGCTGGCCGTCTGGAAATCCTGCGACGGGCCTTTGTAATTGACTACGGCATCGACCGGCAGATATTGTCGCACCAGCCCGTTCAGGTAAGTCAACGCTTCGCCCAGCGTATAGTTATCGGCGAGATTGGCCTCAATCGTCACCGCCCGGATCCGGTTAAACCGGTTCAGAGTCGGCGCATCAGCATATTCGGTCACGGCGACCAGATTCGACAAGGGGATCAACTCCCCATGATGACTGGAACGGACATAGAGATTGCTGAGATCCTGCGGGGTATTCTGTCGTTCAGGCTGGCCTTCAATCAGGACATCATATTCTTCACCCCGCCATTCATACCGGGTCACCACACGAGATCCCAGCATGGATTCCAGCGTCTGACCGATGTCGGTCACAGAAACGCCCAGATCGCCGGCCCGTTCAATGTGAATATCCACTCCCAGCAGCGGCTTGGTTTCCTTGTAATCATGATCCAGCCCTTCCAGCCCCGGATTCTGCGCAGCCTGTTCCATGATGATATCCCGCCATTCCGCCAGCTGCGCGTAAGTACCGCCACCAATCACAAACTGGACCGGTTTATTGACCCCGCGACCGAAAGGCTGACGCATCACCGCAAAAGCAGTGACCCCGGCCAGATCGCTGAGCCGTTGCTGAATGTCCCGGATAATCACAAAGGCATTACGCCGCTCAGCCCAGTCTTCCAGCACCACAATGGCAAACCCATTGGAAAAATCTTCCAGTTGCCCCCAGCCCCGCGGTGCGCGGACCAGCAGACGCATGATTTCACCGTCTTCGACCAGTGGCATCAGCCGGTGCTCAATTTCATTCATGTAAGGCTGCATGTATTCATAACTGGCACCCTGCGGGCCGTTAATCAGAATGAACATTGCCCCCCGATCCTCCCGCGGCGCAAATTCAGTCGGGATACGCGTGGCCAGCCACACGCTGCCGCATAACATCACAATCAGCATGCCGACAATGAGATAAGGCCGCCGTAACCAGTTGGCTAAAGACCGACGATAAAACCCGGTGATGCTTTCCAGCACTGCGCTGACCTGACGCACCAGCCAGGGCTCCCGCTCAACCGGCTGCATGATTTTCGACCCCATCATGGGCGTCAGGGTCAGCGCAACCAGCGAAGACAGCAACACTGCGGTACTCATCGCCACTGAGAATTCCCGAAACAGTTTCCCCAGGTCACCTTCCAGAAAACCAATCGGCAAAAACACGGAAATCAGCACCACTGTGGTCGCAACAATCGCAAAGCCGACCTGCCGTGCCCCGAGAAAGGCCGCCTTCAGCGGAGACTCACCCAGTTCAATCCGGCGGTGAATGTTCTCCAGCATGACGATGGCATCATCGACCACAATCCCGATCGCCAGAATCAACGCCAGCAGCGTCAGCAAGTTGATGGTATAGCCCAGTGCATACAGGATGATAAACGTCCCGATCAGCGAGACAGGCACAGTCAATGCCGGAATCAACATCGCCCGGACGCTGCCCAGAAACAGATAAATGGTGATGATCACCAGCAGCAGAGCAATGAAAAGCGTTTTGTAAACTTCATCAATCGACGCCTGAATAAACACCGAGGAATCATAGGATTCTTTGATTTCCATGCCTTCAGGCAAAGTGGGGTTGAGCTGTGTCACCAGCGCATTCACGGCACGCGCCACAGCCAGCGTATTGGCCGTGGACTGCCGGTTAATCCCCAGCCCAATCATGTCCTGCGTGTTGCCCCGGAACATGATTTTTTCTTCTTCCGCAGCCAGCTCAACCCGGGCGACATCCCCCAGCCGGATCAGATAACCGTCTTCCCCGACACCCACCACCAAACGGGAAAAATCATCCGGTGCCAGAAAACTACGCTGCGTGCGTATTGAAAATTGCCGGTTTTCCGATTCTATGGAACCCGCAGGCAACTCGACGTTGTCAGCCTGAAGCGCATGCTCCACATCGGTCACAGTCAGTTGACGTGAGGCCAGTTTCTGCCGGTCGATCCAAATCCGCATGGCGTATTCTTTTCCGCCCCCAATCCGGACAGCCGCCACACCGTCCAGCACCGAAAAGCGATCAACCAGATACCGATTGGCATAATCGGTCAGCTCAAGCGTGTCCATTCGGTCAGACACCAGATTGAGCCACATAATGACCTCTGAATTCCCTTCCGCTTTCTGCACTTCCGGCGGGTCCGCTTCATCGGGCAGGTTATTGAGGATCCCGGAAATCCGGTCGCGAACATCATTGGCCGCCGCATCGATGTCCCGCCCGATCCCAAATTCCAGGGTGACATCAGAACGCCCGTCACTGCTGGTGGAGCTGATATTTCGGATCCCTTCAATCCCAGACACCCGATCTTCCACAATCTGAGTGATCCGGCTTTCAACGATGGCCGCCGATGCGCCCCGGTAATTGGTCGAGATCGTCACAATGGGGGGATCGATATCCGGGTATTCACGCAAGGGCAGCCGGTCGTACGCAACCAGACCAAAAGTGATCAGCAGTAAACTGATCACGGAACCAAAAACAGGACGCCGAACAGCCAGATCAGTCAGAAACATCAGCCCACCCCCTGAAACGTAAAATGCTCAGTCTGCTGTGTGGTGACGGTTTGTCCCGGACGCACTTTATCCATCCCTCGCGTAATCACCTGCTCCCCTTCCTGCACGCCGCTGAGAATTTCTACTTCGCCCCGGCTGCGAAAGCCCAGCTCGACCAGCCGTTGCTCCACCACATTGTTGCCATTGACCACCATCACGAAGTGCTCGGTCTGACGCGGAATCACAGCCTCTTCCGGCACCACCAGCCCGGAGCGGGCTTCCAGTGTCAGTGCCAGTGTCATCAGCATGCCCGGGCGCAGCAGTAATTGTGGATTATCGACCCGTGCCCGTACTTCAACAGCCCGGGTTTGAGGGTCCACCCGGCTGTTAATACCGGTCACCTTGCCGGAAAAGATCTGATCCGGAAACGCAGCGACATGACCATCCACCAGTGCACCGGGCTGAATCTGCCCCAGAAAACGTTCCGGGATAGAAAAGTCGAGTTTCACCGTATCCAGCGCATCCAGTGTGGTGACCACCATACCGGGCGTGACCAGCGCACCCTGACTGATTTGCCGAAACCCCAGTATTCCGGCAAAAGGGGCCGCAATGGTACGGGCATCTAATTCAGCCTGATTCTGCGCCAGAATAGCCCGTGCCACTTCAATCCCGGTTCTGAGTTTATCCAGCTCTGACCGGGCCATTGTATTTTGCCGCACCAGCCCTTCAATCCGGCGATATTCACGTCGCTGCTCATTCAGGTTGGCTTGCGCGGCCCGGACTTTCGCCTGTTGCTCGCCGGAAGTCAGTGTCACCAGTAAAGCGCCCGCGTTCACTTGCTGCCCGTCTTCAAAGTGGATCTGTTCAACCTTTTCGGTCACTTTTGCCGTAATCTGGACCGACTCCCGGGATTTCACCGTCCCCAGCGCCTCCACCTGCCGGGCCACGTTTTGCCGGACAACCGGCTGAATCACGACATTCGGTGCTGGCCGCGATGGTCTAATCTGGGTCTGAGCATAACGCTGGTACTCGGTGTAACCGATACCCAGTACCAGCGCCATCAGTAGCAACGAGCCGACAATCAGGGTGACTTTCATCCTTGTGCTCCTGTACAAAGACAAAAAACAGAGCGACGTATCCCAAGCATCTTAAATCACTCGGATATCGATTTTTTGATTCAATTAAGTATAGCTAGCAGCGGTTTTTTGACGTGTTGTCACGGATAAGACGGGCAGGCCGAGGTCTCAGAACTGAACACCCGGTTTACAGTGTAAACCGGGTCAAATGAGAACTTACTTGACGAGGGTAATGTCGTTGATGGTATTGGCGATCACGCCAAAAACGGTGCGGATATTGCGTTCATTCGCAGCATAGTAGCCATCAGGGCCGGCACATTGACGGACAATCTGAGCATTGTTGCCATAGCCGATACTGAATACCTGAATACCTTGCTTTTTCATTTCCCGGCACAGCGCAACCTGCTTTTTATCACGGACAGCCGGATTCTCTTTATGCTCCCCATCAGAGAGCAGCACCATGACTTTAATCGTATTCGGGGCATCATAATCACGGGGCAGATCGGCCAGTTCATCCCGCCACAATCCCCGCCAGAGAGGCGAGAGTAAACGCCACGCCCAAAGTACCCCTTCCGCCGTATTGGTGTTCATCCCCGAATAAAGCTGCGCAATACCCTGCTGATATTCATGCTGCGTTCGGGCCATCGCCAGAATCGGGCTGACACCACAATCCGGGGAATCGAACAGGCCCAGCGATGCCAGTGCATCTTCCCGATACGCATTTTCCGGGTTATCTGACGGATAAACAGCTTTCAGGGGCGTGCCGTCAGCATAGTGCGACAGTGGCGGCCGCCGGGTGTCATATTGCAGCCAGATGGACTGCCCGCGTCCCGGGGCAGATTCCAGGGCGCGAATCCAGCGCGAAGACACCTGCGACGATTTGACGATGCCATCCAAATCTTCAGGTAATTGCGCGCAAAACGCCTGACGATTTCTGCCCGGCACCGACGGATGCAAAAAACTGCCCCAGTTTTTTTCTGCAAACAGGGTCTGCAAACTGAACGACGGCAACAGGCTGGCCGGTTCAAAAAACGTCGGGTGCGGGCCAAGATTCACATAACCACTGGCCGGCACCAGACTGATCACCCGGTTGTTATTGCGTCTTTCCTTGGCGTACAACACCTCAGCAAAGTCTTCCAGCCCTTGTTTCACCTGATTCAGCGGCTCGCCGCGCATAGATTCTGAAATATCAATCACCACGGCAATTTCGACTGAACTCTGCACCAGACGGGTCGATGCTTTCACCCCGATCGGAATGTCCTGACTCTGACTGGTGAGCCGTAAACTGGCACCATTTTCTCCGGCCTGAACATGCGCATCAGCCGTCATGCGGTTTGCCTTCAGCAATGCATCGACATCCCGCGACGGCTCGTCACTGTCTGAAGCAGACAGGAGTGCGATATCTGCAATCCCGCTGAGCCGGTCATGATCCTGATAGGCACGAATGATACTGCTGGTCGTGATCAAAAAAGTCACCGCCCCAATCAGCATCAAAACAAATCCGGGTGAAAACGCCCCCTGTTGACGGGTCCGAGTTGAACCCTGTAGACAAGTAAAAACAGCCTTCATTGAATTTCCTGTACATAGCCAGCACGCAGGGTTTTGCCGAGCACCCAATCATTCACCCAACTGCCGCTGCTGATTTCGCCCGGCGTCAGACACACTGACACCCGGACAAAAATACCGCGAGCCAGTGCCGGCCAGTCACTGGTCGGCTGGCAGTTCCCTGACTGAATTAAATCAAATGCCTCGTCGGTCGCCAGATTGCGCCATTGCATCGACATCCCATACTGGCTGTCCGGCATGTTGCCAGCCGTCATGGCTTTCAGCTGCTGCTGGGTATAGCGGCCATAGTAAGTAAAGGGATTGGCGGCATCTGAATTTGGCATAAAAGTCGTCATGGTCGCCATCTGAGTCAGGTTATAGGCCAGATTGTCAAGCCGCTGTTGCAGACGCAGCATGCTGAGCAAGTCAGAACAGGCCACAATCAAGAGCACCAGAAAACCAAAAATAAAGACAGCTTCTACACTGGCCGCACCACGCTGCTTCCCCGGCGTATATCGATGTGTTCTCATCCGTGTCTGTAAGCTCATTCCGGCATCCTGTCTGATAACATGATGAGCGTCGTCTGGTATTCCAGCTGACGCGCTTCGGCAAAAAACAGCGGATAGACCGTCATCGACGGTTTGAGCACGGCCGTCACCCTGAGCACAGGATCAGACGGTGCGAGTGGCACGGTGTCTCCCGGTTCCAGTCCGCCATCGGCTTCCAGCATTTCTGCCAGTGAGCCATAACGCGCCACCGACAGACGAAGCACGGGCGATCCCACCAGCTGTTTCGCAATATCCTGTTTCAGTTCAGCAGCACTGGGCAACAGCCCCTGAACGCTGCTGACCATGTGCTTCCGAAGCACCAGCCGCATCGCATGTTCCAGCGTGCTGTATTGCCAGTGCACCCGCACCACATCGACAAACAGCAAGATCAGCCCGATCAGTACCGGGAGCAGAAATGCCATTTCCAGACTGACCACCCCATCCTGTCTGCGGTGAAATGGCTGATTCATGATGACTGACCCGCCGTACGCTGGCGAATCTGTGCCAGCCGCTCAGCCAGCTGACGGATGTCGTGATCCACCTGAGTCGGAGACAGATAGCGTGACAGAATCAGTCGCGCCTGTTGCATCTGTCCTTCCGCCAGCAGCAGCAGGGCGTAATTCATCTCAACCCGGGGCGGTAAATGCTGATAATGCAGCAAGGGGGCAAACACCGTCCGGGCAGTCGCGACATGACCGTCCATCAGCCAGCCCAGCGCCAGATTCGCCCGGTAGGTTGCTTCATCCGGTGCCAGTGTCAGTGCCCGGGCAAACGCCTCCCGTCCCTGTGCATAGCTGTTCTGATTCAGCAAAGAGACGCCCAGTCCGTTCAGTAATCTCGCCTCATCCGGCCCGGTCAGTCCGTCCAGCGCCAGTCCTTGCCGGTAAGCGGCCTGCGCCTGTTCCGCCTTGCCGTCATCCAGACTGAACTTCCCCAGATAATAGGCCGCTTCCGGTGCTGTCGGGCCACGCCGCTCTAACAGTTGCTGCAATGTATTTCGGGCCGCCTGTTTTTTATCCTGCCGGAACTGGCTGCGAGCCAGCATCAGCATGGCTTGCTCGGGCAATGGCTGGTCCGTTGCAACCGCCTGCGCCAGCAACTGGTGAAATAAGGTCTCCGCTTTCGCGTACTGATGAGAATCAAAGGCGGTTTGAGCAACCACCATCGCATTGGTCTGAGTATTTGCCGCGACTTTATCGGCATGGCTGCTGCAGGCACTCAGGGCCAGGGCTGCCAGTGCAATCCAGAGGTATCGGCTGTTTCGGATCAGCAGCCGGGCTGATTGGGTTGTTGTCATGATTCAATTCCTTGGGTTAGCTCAGGCTGTCGATCAGCAGGTTCAGCGTCGGGGCAATAATGAGTGCCAGCAGCGGCAGCATAATGAAGGCCATCTGGATCAAGGTGATACGGCCCGGCAGTTTTCCGGCCTGTTCTTCCAGCGCCATTTTGCGCATCTGACGCGCTTCGTGACTGATGGTCCGCATGGTATCGGCCAGTGGCGAACCATAACGCTGGGCCATCGCCAGTGTTGATGCCAATCGCTCCAGCTCCGGCAACCCGGTTCGCCACGCCAGTTTTTTCATGCATTGCGCCGGATCGCCCATCACCTGAATTTCAGCATGGGTACGAAGGAACTGCTCCGCCAGCCGCGGCTCAGTGCTTCGCAGATAGCGTCCGACCCGCTCCAGCGCACGATCGAGTGATAACCCGGCTTCGACCGTGATCACCAGCATGTCGATGGCATCGGGAACCGCCCGGCGCTGTTGCGCTTTCACGCGGGAAGCGCGATTGCGAAGCCAGTATTCCGGCACATTGGAACCCAGCACATAAGCAAACAGCACGGCCATCAGCAGCATGGCCGTGAACTCCCCCTGCCAGCGCCAGAAAAAAGCAACAGCAACGGCAGTCAGACCGCCAAGCAATTTGGCTCCGCAGACGTTGGCCACACTGCCGTCCTGATCAATCCCGGCCTGCGCCAGCATTTTCAGCAGCCGCTGCTTTTCTGCGTCAGACACCGGATACCGGCGTCCGATCTGAGCCAGCCAGTGCGATTCACCCGCTTGCGGCTGGGAACCGGCTTGCGTCACTGAATCCGCTTGCTGCGCAGAGCCTGCATCCAGCGTGTAGCGTTCACACTGACTTTTCCAGCGGGCCTGCTCACGCTGCTGCAACCAGCACAGGCCACCCAATCCGGTGATCAGCCAGAGCGCCAGGAGTGACCACAGCACATTCAAAGAAGTCAAAGAAATGGACATCAATTTAAGCCTTGATTTGCGTCAGCCGACGAATGAGATACAAGCCGAACAACACACTGCCGACCACATAAGCCACCACCATTTGCCCCTGAGCCGTAGCCATCAGAAAGTCGAAATGTTCGCGCCCGGCACTGAACAGCACCAGCACAATCAAAACCGGCAACGCGGCCAGCACCTTGGCGGAACTTCTGGACTCTGAAGTGATACTGGCCACACTGGCCTGCAGTTCTTTGCGTCCGCGCAGGGTGTCACCGAGCTGGCCGAGTACCTCGGACAGGCGACCGCCGGTTTCCTGTTGCAGACTCAGCACAACGGTCAGAAACCGAAACTCGGCCACCGGCATCCGGGCCGCGGCTCTCGACAGGGTGTCCGTCAGTGGCTGTCCGACAGACAGCTCATCGTGCATCTGTCCGAACAGACGCGAGACCACAGCACGCTGATGATCGGCCTGCGCATATTGTTCAGCGATCACCGCAAAAGTGTCGGCCATCGGTGCACCGACCCGCACCGCACGGATCATGCCGTCGATCACTTCCGGCAACTGATCCCGGAACGCATCCAGTGCCTGCTGCTGTAACTGGTGATATACAAACCAGACGCCCAATACCGTCACCGTCAGCGATAAACTCAGGGCAACCACGCTGCTCATCCCGTTCACCACCAGCAACGCGGTCAGGCCAATCACAGCGGCAGGCACAGCACGCTGCCAGAACTGCATGCGTTTCGCGCCGAGAATCGTCGCCATCGTGAGATACCATTCAGGCATTCTGCGACCGGACGATTGCTCTGTGGTCAGGCGATAATGGCTGTAGCGCCGGGCCTGCTGCTGCCAGTATTTCCGCTGACGCTGTCCATGCCAGCCGTATCCGACCACCATCAGCCAGACCGAAATCACCAACAGGCTGATCAATACCGGGGGACTCACACGCCACCTCCGGATTCACCAACGGGGGGCTGACAGCACGCCAGCATCGCCTGTTCCAGTCCGGCCTGCGCGGCTTTGTCCAGCAAGGCTTCTGAAATACCACATGGCTCAAATTCCCCTTCAATCCCGGTGCGATCGACTTTCTGATAACGAAAGCGGAACACCGGCTTCATCAGGATTTTGCCCTGCTGCACATCAGCCACTTCACTGATCGCGGTGATCCGCCGTTTACCGTCCCGCATCCGCTCCAGCTGAACGACCAGATCCACCGCACTGACGATCTGCGTCTGAATCATGGATTCAGACAGCTTTTCCGCGCCCATCTGAAGCATGTTCGACAGACGGATCATCGCATCCTGCGGGTTATTCGCGTGCAGTGTACACAGGGAGCCGTCGTGGCCGGTGTTCATCGCCTGCAACATATCAAAGGCTTCAGAACCACGAACTTCCCCCAGAATGATCCGATCCGGCCGCATCCGCAGGGCGTTGCGCACCAGTTGCCGGATGGTGACTTCCCCCTTGCCTTCGGCACTCTCATTCCGGGTTTCCAGCGGCACCCAGTGCGGCTGATCCAGCGACAATTCCGCGGCATCTTCGATGGTCAGAATGCGCTCGTCTTCGCTGATATGCTGACTCAGCGCGTTCAGCAGGGTGGTTTTCCCCGAGCCGGTACCACCGGACACCAGCATGTTGAATCGCCCCTCGGCAGCCAGCGCCAGAAAGCGCGACATCTCCGGAGACAGGCTTTGGTTGTTCACCAGCGCATCCAGCGTCAGGCGACCGGCCGGAAATTTCCGGATAGAAATGGTGGTTCCATGCAAGGCCAGCGGCGGGGCGATCACATTCACCCGGCTGCCATCAGCCAGCCGGGCGTCCACCATCGGCGTGGATTCATCGACCCGGCGACCGACGGCATTCACAATCCGCTGCGCAACATTCAGCACGTGCTGTTTGTCATGGAAGCGGATTCGGGTTCGCTCCAGCTTCCCGTTGCGCTCGACATACACACTGTGCGGGCCGTTGACCAGAATGTCAGACACGCTCGGATCATCCAGCAACGGCTGGATTGGCCCCAGACCGATCATTTCGTCGACCATCTGCCGGGTCAGACGCGCCAGCTCAGTGCTGTTATACGGCAGCAGTTTTTGCGCCGCGATGGTCTGTAAGGCATCTCTGACCTGCTGAGTCAGTGCCTGTGGCGATAACTTGGCAGCAACAGACGGTTCCACCTGCTGGTAAAAAGCTTCCCTTGCCAGCTCAGACATCGCCAGCAGTTCCCCTGCCTGAGCTGGAACGGGCTGATTCTGCTTACCGAACATCATGCTGCACTCCGTTTCACCGGCACTGAAGCACTGCCGTGCATCACGGCCAGACTGAGTTTACGCAACTGACGAGCCAGCTTGCCGCCGGCCTGAGTCAGAACAATGCCCTGCTGCTCAGACTGAATCACCGCTGCTGCATCAAAGGGCAGCGTCATCAGCGTTTTCAGGCCAACGGCCTGTGCCATTTCAGCTTCCGGCACCCGGTTGGATTTACTGCGGCACTGATTGGCCACCAGCAATCGCCGTTGATGCGCACTCACATGCTGATGCTGCCACAGGTTCAGAACCCGCAAAGCGTTCAGGCTTTGATCATGCAGCATCAGACACACATCCGCTTCCGCCGCCAGCGTTCGGCAGGCCGGATCGCGCAAATCCGGAATATCCACAATCACGGTACTGTAATGACCGGCCACCATGGCAACACTGCGCACAACATCCTGTCCTTGAGTTGCTTCCGGATCGCCGCTCTGGGCGTAAAACAGATGCAAGCCTTCATCGAGCTGATGCGCTGCATGCTCCAGCAGGGTTTCATCCAGCCGCTCAGCATCCGTAAAAATGGAGTGCCGGGATGGCTCATAATCCGCCCCGAGTAAAATCGGATGCGCACTGTGAAAAGCATTCAGATCCAACAGCGCTACCTGCTGATGGTGTTCTGTAGCCAGCAGCCAGGCCAGGTTCGCGGCGATTGTACTGGTGCCAACACCACCGCCAGTCCCGACCACGGCAATCACCCGGCCACGACGCAAAGGTGCGACAGCCGGGCGTGCCAGTAACGCCAGCAGGCTCAGACGCAGAGCATCGGCATCCAGCGGCGTGGCGTGATAGTCGCTGACCCCAAGCTGGATCAGGCGACGGTACAGATTCAAATCCTGACGCTGCCCCAGTACCACCAGCTTCATGGTCGGCGGGCAGCACTGCGCCAGTTCAGACAGCGCCGTATCCAGATGACGGCAATTACCGGCATCTACCACCAGAATATCCGGCGCTCCATGTTTCAGGCAGTGTGCCCGCGCCGTTTGCAGATCGCCTTTGGTCACCGTCAGTGTCACATCCGGCAACTGGGTTCCGATCTGCGCCAGGGTATCTCTGGTCGCTTCATCCTGTGCAAAAACGACCAGTGTCTGTTGTTCACTCATGACTTATTCCCCCGTGGTGCTCTGGCTGCTGGCATGTTTAATCTTGTCGTCATACAGACGCTGCACGGCACCGATATCCAGTGCACTCGAAGTAACTTCATAGTCAGCCCCTTTATCCCAGTGCGCTGTGGTTGTCATGGCACGATACTGGTTACGCTTCAGCAGACAGGCATTCACCGAGACCGCAATCGGTCCCTGCTGGTAACGACAGGTATTCGGCATCAGCGCCACATTCAGATCGACCTGATAATCTGCCTGATTGTCAGGAATAAAATTCACCACCGTTGGGATCGCCAGCAATTCACTCAGTTGTGAGGACAGCGCCTGTGTATTCAGCGGCTGCGGATTCAGCGACTGAGCCGGGCCGGAAATACTCACTTTGAGCACGCCTTCCTCCAGCCGCTCCGCCAGCGGACGAACGACAGCCGTTAATGATGGCTGCACCTGTGCCGCAGCCACCCGGTACTGCGCCGACGCCTGATAGGTCGTGGTCATCTGATCACCGGCGTTCCAGTGATCCAGCCGATCAACACAGCCGGTCATCGTCATGACCCCTGCCACACACGGCAGGGCGAACAATCTTGCATTCCGTTTCATTATCTTTCCCGACATCAGTAGCTGTAGCCGTACTGGCCAAAAAGGGTGGTATTTTCAGCACCCGGCGCGTTCATGTCGCCGAAGTCACTGAAGAAAAGTCGTTCAAACCGGCTTGGCGGACGGAAATAGTCCAGCGGGGTTGCCAGTTCCAAAGGATTACTGGTCGGTTCGACCAGACGGGCTGTCGCAATAATCACCAGCTCACTTTCGCCTTCTTCAAAAGACGTGCTGCTGAAAAATGGCGCTAAAAATGGAATTTCCCCCAACAGCGGCAGCGCTTCGACATTCTGGTTGCGGTAGCTGCGCACCAGCCCGGCCAGGGCAAAACTCTGCCCGTCAGCCAGCTCGACTGTGGTGGTGGTCCGGCGGGTTTCAATCCCGGGCACAACCACGCCACCAATCGAGACGCTGTTTTCACGGCTGAGCGTCGAAACTTCCGGCGACACCGTCAGGCTGATGCGTTTGTTACTGAGCAGTGTCGGGGTCAGGCCCAGGGAAATCCCGAAGTTCTTAAACTCGATCTCTGGGCCATCGTCGCCATTGCCCACCGGGAACGGAAATTCACCACCGGACATAAAAGTGGCGGCTTCGCCGGATTTCGCCGTCAGATTCGGTTCCGCCAGCACAGTCACCAGATTGTTCTGAACCAGCGCATCAATGATGGCGTCAATCTGAACCGTATTTTTATCGAGAATATTATTGTCTGATGGCGTCGGATACAGGTTGCCCGGTGAAACGCCCAGTTGCAGATATTTGCCAATCGCACTCCAGCGCATCCCCAGCTGTTCGCTGGTGGAACGCTCCATCTCGATAATTCGCACGGAAATATTAATCTGATCCGATCCCGCCAGACGCAGCCGGTTCACCACGTGCGGATACTGGGCACCGCCCCCGCCGGGCACTGCATCTTCCGGGCGCTCATTGGTGGAGCGCTCCCGGTTCTGCTGAGTCTGCGACTCATCATCCGAGAACAGCCCTCTGGCAAAACCTGATGCCATCGACAGAATATCGTGGGCCTGCTGCGCGCTGGCGACATCACCCGAAACAATGATGGCTTTTGCAGCGTATTCAAAAGTCAGCGGGGTATCCGGAAATGCCCGTTTGGCCGACTGTTCCAGTTCGGACAGATCTGCCACGACCCGCACTTCATAGTGGCCGAGTGTCCGGCCCTGATGTCCGGTGATCACCAGATCGGTTTTGCCGACCGTCATGCCGTAAATCAGCAAATGCTGCTCAGACGGACTGTGCAGTTTGGCCACTTCACCATTGGCAATAAATACATCTTTCACCGGCTGCTCAAAGCGCAGCAGACGGGATTGATCCGGCTTGAGCACGATAGATTGCGCTGCCTGAACCTGAGCGGCCAGCACAGCAAAAAGAGTCAGAAAGAAAACACGCATGTGAGGAAAGCCTTAATTGGATGAGCCGGACGCTTTGTCCTGGTTTGCTTTGGCATCGTCCGCCGATTTGCCGTAGGCAATACGAACACCGTGGGTCGGAATTGCTTTCGGATTATGGTTCTGGGAGACCTGTTCCGCCCAGACCACCTTTTGTGCCGCTGATTCCTTGTGTGCCAGTGCCGGACGGCGTCCACGCAGAACCAGTGACAGATCCCCGAGCTTATTGGCCAGCAGCAGTTTTGCCGCTTCTTCTGGCAACAGTTCAAAGGTGACATTGACCAGATCAAAACTTTGCTGACCCTGTGCTGCCATACCGTGCTGACCGAGATCGATCAACTGAGCTTCAATCGCCAGCAGCTTGATGTCCGACAGCACCTGCTCAGCAGACAATCCGGAGACCGTTTCACCGCCCACCAGCTTGCCGGCATTCTGGTTTTGGCTGGTCAGAATGACATCCACCCGGTTGCCCGGACGCAGCAAGCCATGGCTGACCGCTTCCGGGGTCAGAGCCAGTGTCACGGCCCGGGTGCCCGGTGCCATCATGGCCGACAGATAATGGCTCTGCTCCGGACGAATCACATCTTCAGCCGACAGGATCTGGCCTGTCTGTACCGATCGGGTGATCAGGCTGCCGGACAGTTTCTCTGGCTGAATAAAGCCCTGGAGGAACAGACCCGGCAGATTACCTTCATCAGCCGCCGGTAAGTCTGCCCAGCGCAAATCTTCGGTACGCAGCAATGCTCCGGCCTGCAGCGGACGCGATGCCACCAGAATCCGGGCTCGGTTTAACGCCGGTTCAGGTGCAGTACCGGCCTTCTCTGACAAGGGATTAGCCTCATGCTGAACCACTTCAGCAGACCCGTTCCCCTGAAGCCAGACAAAAGCAAGGGCCGTCAACAGCGCACCCGTCGCGATGACAAATAACAGAAATTTTTTCATGGTTGGAACTCTCAGGGATTTATTCAGCCCATCATGGAAAGATGATCAAGGGAGTCGAGATCAAAGAAGTTGAGATCAACGGCATCGAGATCAACGGCGTCGCGCTCAATGCGCCCAGCGTGATCGCCACCCCGTAAGGCACGGTGCACGCAGCAGAATGCGCAGGCTGCCATGTCGGAAACCAGCGATTCCGCGCCAGATAAATCAGACTCAGTCCACCGCCAAAGACGGCGGTCATCAGCAGACAGGCCAGCCAGTGCTCCTGAGCGGCATAAAGGCAGACGGCCAGCAGCTTGCTGTCGCCTGCCCCCAGCCATCCTTTGGCAAATGCTGCCAGTCCGGCAAACAGGCAGGCCAGAGATATCAAGACCTGCATACCGCTGAACGGCACCAGCATGACCGCAATGATCAGCAAGACCACAATCGCCAGATTGGGGATCCGTCGCTCGGTGACATCCGTGACCACCAGCCAGGAAAACATCAGCGCAGCCAGCCCCTGAGCGACAGTGACGCCCGGATCAGCCATTTTCGCCGATATTCAGATCTTGAATGATCGCTTCAAACTTGGCTTTCAAAGCGGTCACAAAAACCCCGTCCGAACCAAAAATCGCCAGAATTCCCGCAGCCAGCCCCGCGGCGAGAATGCCGTATTCAATGGCGGTAGCGCCCGTTTCATCTTTCAGGTAACGCTGAATCATTTTGGCTGAGAACACACTCATCACTTACTCCATCAGTGGATAAAAAAACCGATGCGAATGATATTGATTATCAATACATGTTTCAATAGTATCTGCGCCAAACCGGCAAAAAATCGCTAAGTCAGCATCAATCAAAGACAAATTCCGAGTCAGTCATGACCCAACGGGCTGAAGTGACCCCATCAGATCATGGCTGTCTGGCGAAAAGCGACCAGAACAAGGAAAACCAGTGAAGTGAACATTTTTTCAAAAATTACGTGGCGGGGATGCATTGCCGCCGTGCTCCTGACCGGGCTCAGCGGCTGCAATGTTGAACCGGTTCGCGGCAGTGACGCGGCCAGTTCCGGCACATCATCAACCACAATTCCGGATTCAGGAAAACCGACGCCCCCGACAACAGGTCAAACGCCGGATCCTCGTCCTGATCCGGTCACCCCGCCTACACCGGATCCGGAACCAAACCCGATCACAGCCATCACCTTGTCAGGTGCCGTCCTCGGCGATCGGGGGCAGCAGTATCAGGTCCGGCTGAGTGACGGCAAGTCAGTGCTCGAAACCCGGACAACGGACAATGGCGCATATCAGTTCGAGATCACTCTCCGACAATGGCAGCGTCAGTCGGCGCTGAGCCTGACGGCGACCGACAAAGATGACCGTCAGATGGTGTTCCGTCAGTCGCTGCCCAGTCTCGACGAACTCTTACTGCGAGACGGTGACAACAATCAGCTGATTGACGATCAGGAACTGCTGGCGCTCGCCTTGTCTCCGGCCAGCATCGCGTTCGATGCGGTTGCACAGCATTTACTGAACAAAACCACGCTCAGTCAGGACGAACGAGTGACCGTCAAAAGACAAATGGCCGCCGATGCGACATTCAATCAGACACTGGTCCGCGATTTGTCACAACTGCTGGCCGAGACCCAAGCCAAACCCGCAGACAGTGAATCTGCGGCGTTGCCTTTACTGGGCCTGACACAGTCACAGCTTGCGGCACAGCTGATCAGGGACAAGTCAGCTTCCCCATCACGGACGCTGACGGAGCTTTACCTGAAACGGGCTGAAACCCTGGGTATCACGCTCAACGAACACACGGAAAACCAACTCAATACCGCGCTGGAAAACGGCAAAACGCTCCATACGCTGAGCGCGGAATACCGCTGGCAGGAATCTTTTTATCCTGAATACACCCTCACGCTGAGTGGCCAGTTTCCGGCAGCACTGCAGGATGCACGGATCAGTGTGCTGATCGGCGCCAAACCCAATGATGACACGCGGGGTGAGCACTACTACAAGCCTGCGCGGCCACACCGGGTGATCCCGCTGAGACTGTTGGATGACAGCGGCCGGCAGAGCAAGCGGCTGGATGCCCATGGTCAGCAAAGCTACAGAGCGACGCTGCAACTCAATGACACAGCGGGGGCAATCAGCCAGTGTGCACCGGGTCATACCGGTGAATCCTGGGAGGGACTGATTACAGATGACAACCTGCAGGATCTGCTGACCCTGCAGATCGTGGATCAGACGTCTCACGTAGAATTGCGCTCAGTACTCGGGCCATTGTGCGAACTGCTCGCGCTCGACAACAACCAAGACGGGACGCTGGACAGTACGGAGTACGCCCGGACGAACGTGGGATATATCTCGACGGCGCAGGAAGTGCTGCTGAAAAAAGTCACGCTGGCCAGTTATGGCTCGTTTATTGACTGGAAACCGCTGACCATTGCAGCCATCGACCAATTCCAGGCCGGATTTCCCCGCCAGCAGACCGAACTGCTGGCCGCTTTCGCTGCGATGCAGGCCAAGCAGTCGCTGTTTGGTCAACGGGTTGACCTGATTGAAAGCGCCGGTTTCTATCAGGATTTGCTGAAATTAGTGAATATCAATATGCAGGCCCAATATAGTATTGTGTCAAACAATCATCTGGTGCCAACCCTGAATATTCTGCAGTCACAGATGGGGGAAAACGCCGGCTTTGCTGACCTGCTGATTCAGTATCCAGATCGGAATGTCTCGCACATCATCAAAGAAGCGACCGGCCTGCTGGCTGATTCTGTCCCGGATGCTCCCTACTTCCACAATCAGCCGCCACCGGGCCGCTGGGTGCAGGTCTACCCAAACAGCCATCTGGCCCCGGTTTGTCAGTCCAGCGGCCAGATCAGCTACGATCAGGTCACCGGGATTGCCATCATCGGCCAGGGGATTGATCAGGCAACCGGGCATTTCTGGCTGACACTGGACTGGCCGGCACAGGATTATGTCAGTGAATATACCCTGGCATGGGACACCGGCAATTTCAGCACCGCTGAAGCCGCCGCCCACCGTCAGCAAACGACGCAGACCCGCATGACCATTCGCGGGCTGGAAAAATGGCAGCCGTACCAGCTCCGTATCGGGACGCCCAACGGCAGCCTGAGTGCCGCGATCCACTATACGCCGGGGAAAACCGTGCTCAATGACACCCGGATCACCAAGGGGGTTCTGGGGGATGACAGCACCCGTGGACGGGACACCCAGAATCAGTGCAATCCGGTGAGTGGTCTGGCCTATAACAGTAACCGGGATGGTGAACTGGGCGCGCGATATGTCAAGCTCGATGCTCAGGGAGAACGCCTGCCCCGTCAGGATCTGGCCTGGAAGCAGCTGAAATTCAGTTGTGTTGCCGATGCCAACACCGGTCTGATCTGGGAAACCAAGTCAGCAACGGATCTTGAAAACCCGACCCTTCATGATGACCGCTTCTACTTTGCTATGGACGCCACAGCGCATCCAGTACCCTTCAATGGCACCTGCTATAACCCGGATTCAGGCAAACTGGTCTCTGAACGTTCACAGTGCAATGCTGCCAGTCAGCTGGCCTGGGTCAATGCCAGCAAACTTTGCGGCTTGGATAACTGGCGACTGCCGACACAGGCAGAGCTGTATGGTCTGATGAATCTTCAGGGTGATCAGGCCATTGCGCTGGATACCAACTATTTCCCGAATCATGCCGGCCTGAAAACCACCTACTTTGACTGGAAAGATGATCAAGGGAAAACCCACTACGAACAGATTTACCGAAGCTTCTGGACGGCTGACCGACACCCGCTTGCAGAAAAAGCACTGACCCGAACGGTCAGAACACTCACACAGCGCAGTAATGGCATGACCCCAAATCAGGAACCCCATCTCATCATGCTGGTCAGTGACGGCTTCCAGACCCGAGAATCAAGGACAACACAATGAAAAAAGCAGCGATTTTGATCATTGGCCTGTCGGCCATGTACTCAGCACAGGCCAGTGACAACTTACAACGTATCTGTACGGCTGGATATCAGGATGACACCGAACGGTTTGAGGCCCAGACTCTCAGCACCAGCGCAGGAGATCTGAAAGTGATCAATGACCGGCAAACCGGGCTGCAGTGGCAGTTCTGCCCGCTGGGGCAACAACTCAGTGCCGATCAGATGTCCTGCACCGGCGATGCGACCATCGTACGCGACACCAGCAGCCAGATGGGAGCAATGGCCAGTCAGGCCGTGCTGATCGGAAATGAAAATAGTCGCTTGGGAACACAACAGCACGCCTGGCGGGCACCCAATGTGAATGAGTTGATGAGTCTTCTGAATCCGGCCTGTTCCCCTGCCCTCTTTGCTTCATTGGGTTATCCGAAAAAGACCCTCGCGGAACTGAAAGCACTCAAAGCCATTGCCGATGACTGGCACCATCAGCCGGATGAAATCAGAAATCAGGCGAATTCAGTCTTAGTCAATCACACTTCACTGTATTTCGTGAGTGACAGCTGGGGGGACGATGAACAATACGCCGTGATCAGTTTCAGTAACTACAACTTCAATCTGGTCGAAGAAATCTATCCCAATCACAACGGGCACGCGAACTATCAGGATCACAACATCTGGGGAGGATTCCTGCGGCTGGTTCGGGAAATCCCCTGACAACCACAGATGCCACACCGGACGTGGCATCAGAAAACAGGCAAAAAAAAAGCGAGCCGGGACGGGCTCGCAACAAACTCACATATTGCATTTTCGAGAGACTCACAAGATAACTGACCCGCCATCCATGCCAGGCGTTACCTTTCTCATCGAAAGGGACAAAGGTTATATCGGGGTTTATTTTGGCTTTTTTTCAGCGTCAATTGTCATCACAATGTCAAAACTCGTTGATTTGACATAAAAACTTCGACATTCCTGTCTATCTGCCGTTTGCAATATCGTCCAGTGCCGTCAGAACCTGTTCATTCATATGGCCTTCATGCACCAGCTTGCACACTTTACGACGAACAGCCAGCCCTGAAATCAGACGCTCAATCGACAGATGCCGCTCATCATGTTGTTTGTTAAACAGCTCAACTATCTTACTGAGGGTTTCGTAAGGCACGACCTCGCCCCCAACGCGCAACCAGTCCAGCTTATCCAGGTAGCCCTGGCACTCTTCGGTGATCACGCTGGCCGCATGACCGGACATTGCAGAAAGTGCCGTGATACTGCGTTGCAATGCCTCCTGAGAGGTATACTTTGACAGAACAATCGTCAGTTCATCGGCATTAATTTCTACCAGATGCTTCCTGAGCTTCACACGGCGGCCCAAACGACCCTTCGGACGCCCTTCCTTGCGCTGAATCGGTTCGAACTCACCATCAATGATGGAAGACAGCTGTTCCAGCTCCTGACGCGGCAGAATCTCATTCCGAAGCGGGTTTGGCATGGTTGGTGCCAGTGAACGCTTCCCTTCGTTGTGCATCTTCGCGCGGGAGAAGCGAATCACTTCCTCTGCATCACACTTGATTTCAATCTGGTAATCCTGATAGCGGGATGCTTTCCCCTCTGCCGGGCTGATAGTCAGATGGTAACCCCACAAGTTCACCGCAAATAACGACTCAGTGACCTTGCCTTCCGCCAGCTTTTTCAGTTCCCGGATCAGATCAGTCGAGAAACGACGCCATTCGATATTCCGGGCCAGTTTCTGATTCAGCTCACTGAGCAGCATGCTGTCATGGCCACGTCGGGTCATCCGGCTCCGGAAAAAGGTATACAACTGGAAGATCAGCGTATGCTGGCGCAGGATCTCCGGCGGGAACAGGAAGAAATAATCACGTGTAAGCAATTCTTCGAAGAAAGACGGCTCCCACACCAGAATATACAGGTTCGGCTTGATCCGGATTTCACCATCTTCCCCTTCCTGAGGTGCTTCTTCAGACGCCGTGATCGTCCGGGCCAGAAAACGGAAGCGATCACTCTTAAAGCCTTCCGGCATATTTTCACTCAGCCAGCGCCCCGTCAGCTCATGCAGCTGAAAATCTGTAAATTCGATGCGGTCGATACTTTCGCGGATCGAATCCCGGGCCGGTCCACTGTCTTTTTTTCCGCGTAGCGCAAGAATATCAGTGATATAGATGGGAGTTTTATTGCTCATGTGCCGGGATTGCAGCTCATACTCCGGCAAATGATGATCATGGTACTGCACCGTTAAGGTAAAGAGTGCAAACAGCGTCATCATGTCGTCAACCGTCATGATCGCCTTGGACGATCGTGTTTCAATGATCGCCCGAGTCCCGGAAATCGCAACCATGGACTTCTGATAGCTTTTCTTGGTCCGCGGTGGGGCCAGCGCCTGATCAATGATCCCGGCCCAACTGGTCGGAGAGACAACGATTTGATCTGCCTCATCAGGCATCATCGGGGGAGTCCCCAAACCATGTTCGTTCAGCAAACGCTTATTCACCACATTTTGCGCCAGGGCCTTAGAACGCTTCTGCTTTTCTTTTTCTTTACTTTGGTCAGACTGCAAACCTGCAGTGCCCAACTGAGAAATCAGCAGCGCTGGATTGATGAAATGGTGCAGCATCGTTTTACCAGCCAGCCCTTCCTCAAAGCGCACCGGCTGCTGGATGAAGAGTCCAATACTGACAGCAGCCCGGAGCCTTTGCTGTATCGCAGCACGTGTTAACTGACCTTCTGTCGCTTCAACTAATTCTGTTGTTGAAACCATACCGTCCTGACTTGATAAGCCACGCAGCGAAATCAGATTCAGCAGTTCAATGATGCTTTTTGTGACCCCTTTAAAATGCTGATATTGAGGCAGCCAATCAATTAAAGCAGGTGGGATCGAAAATAAATGCCCGTCTTTGTGGGATCGTGGGGCGGAGATCAGGATCTTTTCGTCGTATTTCTCATCACGCATCGCGGAGGACTTCATCTGCCAGGAGCCGTAAATTTGTCATCGTTCCGGAAAGAATAATAAAAAAAGACTAAAAATGAAAGCTTTTTTTACTGTTGCTTTTTAATCATGATCTTTTTGATTTAAATGATCTATTTGATGTACTGATCTTATGATCCGGGCGGGAATAACGGCCTAAGTGAATGATTTTATAAAGTAAAATTTATCAGTGCACTGGAAGTATGATCAATAGGAAGCCGGATCAGTGATCAACAGTTGTCAGCAAGCATGATCATACCGTCTCCGGAATCATGATCAACAAGGATTTGAAAGCATGATCATTAAGATAACAGAAACATGATCAATGTGTTTTTACAGGTTATCCACAGGTTTGTTCATCGCGTTTGCAGGATCCCTGCTCAGATGAAGTGAAAAGATCATCATCCGTGGCAGAGGGCTGTCTTTTTTACCTCAGAACGATGATCAAGTGAGTGCTGTTTTGACTGTAAACTGGGAATTTTCCTGAGGCCGTTAAGCAAGATGTTGCTTTTTTCATCATTTTCAAAATGACACTGACCGTAATTGCAGCGCGAATTTATATGTGTCCGGTAAAGGAAAAATGATCAAGACAGAAACAATGTCATTTCAACTGATATTGACTGAAGGAACCCGCGTGAAATTCAGCTTTTTCAGTCGCTTTTCTTGGTTTCGAATGCAGATACATCCAGCATTGGCCGTAATTTAGTGACCGTCAAGGATGCTTCCGGTGCGATCCGTTGTTTTCGGCATGAAAGGATCGCACCTTGATCATTGATCCGATCATCGATGTGTTTTTCTTGCTGCTATTTTGTTTAGGTCCTGAACAATTTTCACCTTGATCATCGTTGCGTCATTCTCGGATCTGCTCTGAAGCATGATCAAGGCGAAACTGGGATTTGTGCTGAATGTGGGTGTGTGGCGGTCTCTCGATATTCAAGAGAGCTGCCAGTCACTCAATTCATGGTGAATCTTGGGATGATTTCAAGTTGAAACGACAATGCTCGTACTTTAGCCGTGTTTTATCAGGCTTCCAGAGAGAAGCGTTCTTTAATGGCTTTACATTGTAAATTTGTGACACTGTGACATTTTAAATCTCAGGCTATTTCAGCCCAATGATTGGCGGATGGATTTGTCGAATTTGTATCGTTTTTGTTGAAAAATACGGCTTTTATCAAGTTTGACATAAATTTGACTTGAGGCGTTTGTCACAGTTATATGTTCAGCTTTTTGTTGTTTTTGTGTATTTATGTTGTACAATTTTGCTAAATACACTGTAGGGTGAAAGAACAGCATGAATCGGTTAGAAACCATTGAAAACTTGCTCAACATTGCTGAGCAGACCAAGCAGGTCCAGGCGGACCGAATTGAGATTGTGTTGGAAGAACGTCGGGATGACCATTTTCCATCGATGTCGAAAGCCCTGATGGAAACCCGTTCCGGTTTGACCCGTCGTAAATTGGATGAAGCGATTGCCCGGATGGAAGATGCCGGTCATCAGTTCACGAAAAATAATGCCAATCATTACTCGATCACCCTGAGTGAAGCACACATGCTGATGGATGCGGCGGAGCGTCCGGCTTTTCACGAGCGGCAAAATGGTCAACGTAAGCCTTGGGTTGTGAATGTGCAAAACCAGAAAGGTGGAACAGGTAAGTCGATGACTGCAGTTCATCTGGCTGCTTGTATGGCACTTGATCTGGATAAACGTTACCGTATCTGTCTGATTGACTTAGACCCGCAAGGTTCACTCCGTTTGTTCCTGAATCCACAAATCAGCATTGGTGATCAAGAGAACATTTACTCTGCGGTGGATGTGATGCTGGGGAATATCCCGGAAGAGCTGGCAACCGATAAAGCATTTTTGATGAATAACGTGGTGATGCCGACGCAATATCCGAACCTGAAAACAATTGCGGCTTTCCCTGAAGATGCCATGTTTAATGCCGACGCCTGGCAGGATCTGGCGGTTAATCAGAATCTGGATATTGTCCGTCTGCTGAAAGAACGTGTGATTGACCAGATTGAAGATGAATTCGACATCATCATGATTGATACCGGCCCACATATCGATCCACTGGTCTGGAATGCAATGTATGCATCCAACGCGTTGTTGATCCCTTGTGCTGCCAAACGTCTGGACTGGGCATCGACGGTGAATTTCTTCCAGCATCTTCCAACAGTGTATGAAATGTTCCCGGAAGACTGGCACGGACTGGAGTTTATTCGTCTGATCCCAACCATGTTTGAAGACGACAATAAAAAGCAGGTTTCTGTCCTGACTGAAATGAACTATCTGCTTCAGGAGCAGGTGATGATGGCGACCGTGCCTCGTAGCCGTGCTTTTGAGACTTGCGCGGATACTTACAGTACCGTCTTCGATCTGACCACGTCAGACTTTGAAGGGGGAAAGAAAACCTTATCAACTGCCCAGGATGCGGTTCAGCGGGTTGGTCTTGAGCTGGAGCGTGTTATGCATAGTCACTGGGCGAATTTGAACCAGGAGAAATAACAGGTGGCAATAAAAACAAATGATCTGAATGCCCGTCTGTTCGGAAAAGCCGATAAGCGGCGCGCGACGACCGTTGCCGAGGTACAGAGTGCGGTCAAAGATAAAGCGGCTGTCATTGAGCTTGCGGTTGCGGGTGAAACGACGGTTGCTTTTGAGCTGGTCAAAGTCAGTGCAGCTGAGATTGGTACAAAAACTCAGGTTTTTGCTCAGAATGCCCGGGAGCAGGCATTTTTGAATGAGCATGCACTGGCCGATATTCTGTCGACCCTGAAAGATCGGGGTCAGCAATATCCAGCTGTCGGACGCTGGATGGATGACGACCGGATCGAAGTTCTGGATGGTAGCCGTCGACGGATGGCGTGTTTGCTGGCAAATCAGGACTTTCTGATTTATGTCGCCAAAGGCATTAACAGTCATCATGCGAAGTTCCTGTCTGATGTTGCAAACGCACACAAGCCGTTGTCTCTGTATGAACGCGGGAAGGAAATGCAGGCGCTGTTGGCTGGCGGTAAAGTGGCTGATCAGAAGGCGCTGGCCCGTTACTGTCAATGTAGTGAAGCATTGGTGAGTGGCGCGCTGAAAGCTGCCAGTTTGCCCATGGAGCTGCTGATGGCTTACCCAAGTGTTGGTGAGCTTGGTCGTCCAACCATTGTGAAGCTGCATAAACTGTATTCTTCATTGGATGATGCGCAGCAGAAAGCATTTGTGACAGCGCTTTCTCAGCAGGACAAGCCTGTGTGGCAAAGTGTCGATGCGCAGGGAATTACCCGGATCACTCGTGAAGTGACCAGCCATATTGAGCAGTTAAGTGAGCAGGTTCGTCCAAAGGCACCGGCAGAAAGCAAGCCTCAGACGGTTGAGCTGGTTCGGGGCCAGGCAACTTATGTTCGAGACGGTGATAAACTTCAGCTGAAATTGAGTCAGCTTTCTGATCAGCAGGCAGATGATATTCTTGCGTATCTGGCAGATTATCTGAAATAACAGCGCCGTCGAATCTTTTCAGCCACGTCAGATGACGTGGCTTTTTTTATTCCTCTTGGTAGTATACAGGCCAGTTTCTCCCACCTATTTTCTGCGGCATCAGAGGCCTGTATGTCTGAACTGTCTCATTTTTTTTCTGAACTCACGCATCAAGCGCAAGCGAGCCGACATCGTTATGTCGTTTGTATCGAGAGTGATCACCCCTGGGGAATTCAGGCTGCGCAAACAGCATTGTCCCTGTATTCCTCTTGCTTATGGCTGGGTGAGACTGCCCCTGAAGGCGTTCATGCCCTTGTGCCTGCTCAGGCGAGAGCCTGGTTGGGTCGAGATTGTGACTGTCTGGTTGTTGATTTGCACAGCGGATTCGATGTCGAGGCTATCGCGGCACTCGTAGGGACGGTTCGCGGAGGGGGGCTGATGTTGCTACTGTTGCCTCGCTTGCGTTCTGAGCGTTGGCAAACGCCTTTTATGCAGCGCTTTTTAACCCGACTTCAGGCACCTGAGGTTATGTTCCTGACCCAGAAAAGTGACGGGCAGGTTGATTTTCCCCGACTGCCATCGGATGCGTCTGTTGCTGAAACGCAAGTGCCACGGCTTTATGGCTGCCTGAGTGACGAGCAGGTTGAAGCGGTTGAGGCGATTCGACGTGTTGTGAATGGGCACCGTCGTCGCCCCTTGGTTATTACAGCAGACCGGGGGCGGGGGAAATCTTCAGCTCTCGGTCTTGCAGCCGCAATACTGATGCAAGAGAAACCCAGACAGATTCTGGTGACCGCACCGCGTCAACGGCACTGCCAAACCTTGTTCTATCATGCCGCTCAAATGCTGGGTATCTCCGAATGTAGCGGTTATCAGCTTGCTTATCAGCAAAGCAAGCTGAGCTTTTGGGCTCCGGATCGTTTGTTGGAAGCGTTGCCTGAAGCGGATTTACTTGTCGTTGATGAAGCAGCTGCGATTCCAGCGCCTTTACTCCAGAAAATCTTGTCGGCGTATTCCCGAGTGGTGTTTGCATCTACGGTTCATGGGTATGAAGGTACAGGCCGTGGTTTCGCGATTAAGTTTAAAGCGGCGCTGGATGTGCAGACACCCAACTGGCGCGCATTGTCAATGAAGCAACCCATTCGCTGGGCGGAGGGGGATCCCCTGGAGCAGTGGCTCTTTCAAACCTTATTGCTGGATGCAGAACCGTCTCCAATTGTGTTGCCATTGCAAAGTGACACACTGGAATACCGCGTTGTTTCTTCGGCATGGCTGTTACAGCAGCCAGCCCGGTTATCCAGTTTATTTGGATTGTTGATCCATGCGCATTACCAGACATCTCCAGCCGATCTCCGGCAGCTTTTAGATGATGAGCATCTGTCTGTTTTTGTCGCCTTACGACAGGACATAATTTACGGCTGCGCATTGGTCTCTCGTGAAGGTGGTTTCTCAGCCGAACTCGCTCAGGCCGTCAGTCAGGGGAAACGACGTCCGAAGGGGCATTTATTGGCACAGTCGGTCGCCGCTCACCTTGGTTTGGCAGAGGCTACCAGTCAGCACTGTGGTCGAATTTTAAGAATCGCAATTCATGATGATGCCCGGCAACTGGGAGTCGGTTCAGCGCTACTGAATTGTATCTTTGATTGGGCGCGTCAGTGTCATCTCGATTATCTGGGAACCAGCTTTGCGGCCAGTGGTGATTTGCTGCCATTTTGGCAAAAAGCCGGTTATTTGCCCGTCCGTTTAGGGGTTGCAAAGGATGCCGCGAGTGGCTGTCATTCATTGTTGACGGTTTTGCCGCTTTCCGTGCAGGCGAAGGGGTGGTTTGAAATAGCACAAGCGTCGTTTTCCCTGAATTTTAAGGCACAGGCCTGTGAACAGTTTCAGTCTCTGGAAAGTGATGTTTTCATCCCTTTGTATCAGGCGGCTTTGCAGCCGTCATGGTTGCCTGAATTACCGGATGCTTTGTATCAGCAGTTATGGAATTTTTCGCAGGGCGGACTCGGTTATGATCTGATGATTGGCCAGCTTTCGTTGTGGTTACAGCAACAGATGAAATCTGGTGAATTGGATGCGCAACCCGGTCTTGATGTGATGGTCGCAAAAATCATCCAGCGTCAACCCTGGCAAACAATTCAGCAGCGCTTTGGTCTGCATGGCCGTAAACAGGTGGAGCAGTTTTTACGTAATTTTGTCGCTCAGACCTTAACTTTTCCCCGCGCTTAATTGCTATTTACACTGTAAATTGGGACTGCATTTGATTTACAGTGTAAATTTTCATATTTGATCCTTATCCCCGTGGAATCTGCTGAGCTGTAGTTACCACAGTCGTCTCTCATCAAGCTTCTCAAGGTAAGCAAATGCTCACATGAGATGTCCAGTATGCTAAAAAAGTACAAGGTACTACCACAAGAACAGCAAAACTAGACTAGAGTTATTTTACCTGAGCATCAGTTATGGACTGAAATTGAGCAGAACTGGCAAAACGGTTGTCAGCGCAATATAAGAATCAGGAAGCGTTAAGGGGGAGGATATGAGTTTTGTAAAGGTAGAGAGCAAGGCAATTCGCGCCTTGATTGAACCGGGTGTTCGGACAGTAAAACCCAATATGACGTACAGCCTTGTGTCTGGCGGCTTTGCCGCGCGCTTACTGAAGAAAGCTCACAGCAGTGTCGGCTCATTAACATCGACCGAATGTCATCATTTGGGATTAAAAGTTCGGTTGAACAAATTAAGTAAGAACTGCATCTATTTTTCGGCGATGGTGCCCCTGGATTTATCGGCCTCCTATCAGCTTCAGGTTCAGGGGTTGAGACTGCTAGAGGGGTATTTGACTGCTGAATCCTCGGAGGATAATGACGTTCATTTGCCTTGCATATACCAGTTTCATCCGGATGAATGGTTGACGGATGATGATTTGAACTGGCTGATTGCCGACTAATTGACTCACTGAGACATAAAACAGGCGAGCGAGCATGGATTTTCCTGCTCGCTTTTTTGTGATTCTTTTGAACATGCTCCACGAAGTGTGATTGTCTTCTATGTCTACTCTGTTGAAACTTCTGTAAGATTTTAAGGCCAATTGAGATAAAGAAACGGTTTGTTTTCTTTGGAAACTCATGGAGAACATTCACCAGATATTTATCCCGATTGGGAAGGAAGGGGGAAAACAGATGAGGGAAGAGGAGACATTGATGTTGGAATCACTGTTTACGTTAGAACCGAAAGGTGCTCATCTCAGCTTGATTATGAGCAAACCGGAAGACGGTGATTCTCAGGACATTGATTCCGAGGCAATTGATGCTTTTCTGGCTGCATCGCCATTTCATGACTACCTGCGTCTGGATTCGGCAATTCAAGATGCGGTTCAATACTGGAATAACCAGAATCATACGGGTGATTCGGCTTTTGTGGTTGCTGAGCGGAAAGATGTTCAGATTGATATTTCACTTTCTGACGATCATATGTGTGCTTTTGTCACGTTGACCGGTGCATTTGGTGGTGAAAAGCTGACGGCTCAGGTTCTGATTGATGCTTTGAAATCACAAAATATTGTTCGCGGTGTGAGTAAAAAGCGGCTTCAGTATTTATTGCAGAAAAGCTGGGAATTGACGCCCGGTGAAACATATACATTGAAAGTTGCTGCGGGACGCCCTGCGGATCATGGCAAAGACACCGCTTTTGACGCTTTGGTTCCTGATGCTTCTGAACGGATCCTCGCACCTCAGGATAGCGACCACGGTAAAGTGGATATGCGTAACCTGGGACAACTGATTACGGTTCAAGCCGGCCAGGCTTTGATGCGTCGTACACCGCCGACCCATGGTGCGCCGGGTTACGATATTCATGGTCAGGTGGTTGATCCAACGCCAGGCAAAGAAATTCCCTTCCAAGTGGGTGTTGGGACACGTCTTGCGGATGATGACAGCAATGTACTCGTGGCTGATAAAGATGGGATGCCACGCCACGGACCAACCGGGATGGCTGTTGATGACATCCTGAGTGTTGAGAAAGTTGATGTAACAACCGGTCATATTGATTTTAATGGTGCGGTGCTGGTCTATGGCGATGTCAGTTCCGGAATGAAAATTAAAGCTGCCGGCAATATTACGGTAACGGGTGTTGTCGAATTAGCAGAACTTGAAGCCGGTGGCGATATTACTGTCGCAGGTGGCGTGATCGGGCGAATGCATGAAGGCAAGCTGGTTTACTGCAGTTTAAAAGCACAGGGTCAAGTGGCGGCTAAATTTGCACAATATGCTCAAATTGAATCCGGTGCTGATACGGCATTGTATCTGCATCTTGCGCATAGTCTGGTGAATGCAAAAGGGGCGGTTCGGGTATCGGATGCTGGCCAGCGTCATGGCAGTGTTACGGGCGGCGTGATTGTCGCAGATGGTGGCGTGTATGCTCGGGTGCTGGGTGCAGAAGCTGGTGTTGAGACTCAAATTCAATTGATGGGACGGTTTCGGGAACTGAAAGCCGAAATGGACCATCTGAAAGCGGAGATGAAAGAACAGGAAGAGCGGATTCATCAGTTGGTTGTCTTGCAGATGAAGCTTTCAAAACAACCCCGAGAGAAGCGTTCACCTGAACTGGTTGAAAAAGTGAAAACAGGGAAAGCACATTTTATGGCGTCCCTTGCTGACATGAAAACACGCTATCAGCAGCTTCATGAACAATATGATCAAGAACTGGCGTCTGCAAAAGTTGAAGTCAGTCATATGATGCATGCCGGTGTCCATGTCCGGATCGAAGAAAGAGAGTTTGTCGCAGAGCAAGATATCACAGCTTGCTTAATTTGTTGGCAAGATCAGAAGATAGTTTGTCAGCCTTTAAAGGCACACTAAACGGCCTGTGCAGGCCAATATTTACAGTGTAAATTGGGTGACCGGAACGGCGCTATGATATTTACACTGTAAATTTTGCCAGAGGTCACGTGTTAGAGTGCGTCCTTAAAATCCTGTTTATCCAATCCGTGTTTTTTCATTTTGTCGTAAAGCGTTTTTCTTGCCAGACCCAATTCAGATTGCACATCCTTCAAACGGCCGTGATGGCGGCGAAGTGCATCGCTTAATAAAGTGAACTCAAACTGGTGAACTTTCTCGGCCAGGGTGGGGTGTGGACTGTCAATCTTCAGGGGGTGTTGCTTATCAAATTGATCGCCCAATAGCACTAAACGTTCCGCGAGATTCCTGAGTTCTCTGACATTGCCAGGCCAGTCGTGATCCTGCAGTTTTTCCTTTTGCTCTGTACTGAGCATCGGTGCTTCTATATTGTAGCGAGACGCCGTTGTGCGAATAAAATTTTGAAAGATCAATTCAATATCATCGCGACGCGTCCGAAGAGGTGGCAGCGTCAGAATGCAATCTTGAACGATAGCAAAGAGTTCAGTATCAAATTGCTGTTGCTGGACCAAGGATTCGAGGTTGCGCTCGCTGCTGGCAATAAGTCTGACCTGATCACCGGGATGGGGCTGTATCGACTGTGTTTGCAAAGTCATGGCCAAACGTTGCTGGGCTGCCATTGGAAGCTGGTCAATGTTTTCCAGGTACAGCGTGCTCCCGGTAGCTGCATGCCATTTCCCGTCTTGGTCATTGAGAATTTCCTCAAACTGATGTTCTGTGAGGTCCTGACATTTTAAGGTGATCATCTGCAGATGCTGGTACGGGCTGTGATCATGCAAAAACTGGGCGACCATCCGCTTACCTGTCCCGGTTTCGCCCTGCAGTAACACACTTTGTCCGTGATCCTTGAGTTGGTACAACCGCCGTCTGAGTTGTTTCATCGCGAGGTTATTCCCGAGGATACGGGGGCCAGGACTGCTTTGCGATTCCAGTTCGCGTTTTAATTCCCGGTTTTCCAGTACGAGTTCCCGTTTGTCGCATGCGCGCTTCACCACATCGAGCAGATGTTCGGTCGAGAATGGTTTCTCCAGAAAATCGTAGGCGCCCAATCTCATGGCATCCACTGCCGTTGAGATATCACCGTGGCCGGTCAGCATGATGACCGGCAATTCATCGTCGATGAGGAGTGCCTGTTTCAGAAACGTCATCCCATCCATGCCCGGCATGTTGATATCAGAGATGATGACTCCCGGAAACTGGTTGTCAAAAGTGCTGAGTGCTTGCCGCGCACTGGCAAATAACTGGACCTGATAGTCTTCCAGCTCCAGCGTTTGCCCCAGTGAATCACGGACAGGTTTTTCATCATCAATGAAGATGACTGGTGGTTTCATTGTTGTTCCTCTTTGCCCAATGGAAGACTGATCCGGAATTCTGCGCCACCGCCGTCATGATCATGTACGGTCAGGCTGCCGGAAAATAAATCAAGAATACGTCGACAAATGGTTAAGCCAAGCCCAAGGCCATCGTGTTTCGTGCTGAAAAACGGGGTAAAGATTCTTTGCTTTTGAGTGTTATCCAACCCAGGCCCGTGGTCCCAGATTGAGATAATGACACGCTGACGACCGACCTGAAGATTGATGCCAATTTCTTTTTCAGAGGCGGCATCTTGCGCCTGTATGGCATTTTGGATCAAGTTAATCATGACTTGTTCAAACTGTACGGCATCAATGTTGACCAGAATGTCATCATGAAGATTAAGCGTCAGTTTGACTTGGTGTTTGGTCAGGGGCGCTTGCATTAATTGAATGGCATTGCGGATTGAGCTGGCGACATTCACTGAGCTGTTTTGCTGTGTTCCTTTGCGGGCAAACACTTTGAAACGGGCAATAATGTCTGCAATTCGTCGATTCAGATCATTCAATTGCTCCAGGTTGCTGGCGACTGCATCATAGCGTTCCTTCTGCAGTAACTTCAGGCTGTTTTCGCAATAGGCACGCATCGCAGCCAGAGGCTGATTGATTTCGTGATTAATGCTGGCTGATAGTTCTCCCAGCATCGCCAGTTTCGCTGTCTGAATGAGTTCTGTTCGGGTTTCTTTTAACTCCGCCTGTGTGAGTTCATATTGTTCAATAGCGTGCCAGAGTTGTTTGTTCGCCTGATGGAGGTGTTGGGTTCGATCGGCAACCTGTTCCTCGAGTGTGTCATTCAATTCAGCCAGTGCTTCTTTGGCACTGAACGTTTGCCACCAGTAAATTAAAACAAGCACCAGTAGAATATAAAAAGCAATAAAGAGCAGGATGCTTTCAAAGACATCACTGAGGATCTGATAAGTTGGCATGAAGCCATAGATGACCCACCCAGCGGTATTCATATCATGATGCGCATATAAAAACGATTGGCGCTTTTGTTGTTGCGGCAGCAGAATCATTGCCTGACGATTGGTGTTGAGTTCATTCAGGTCTGCGATTTCCGTAAGTGCAGTCAGCGGCGGTTCGCCATATTGCCGACGTTCCAGCACACTTTGTTTTTGAGTCTCGGATAAAGGCACCAGACTGTGATAAATCCAACTGTGGATGGAGCTGTAAAAAATCACGCCGTAGGGATCGCTGATTACATATTCGAGATCCTGGTATTGCCAGATTTCATCAACCAGATCCAGGTCGATTTTAATGACGATGACACCGTTGACCTGTTTCGCCTGATCGTAAACCGGCGCTGAGAAAAAATAGCCGCGTTTTTGGGAACTGATACCTAAGGCGAAGAACTGGCCAAGTTGACCATTCATCGCATCTTGGAAATAAGGGCGGTAATCATAGTTAGAGCCAACAAAACTATCTTTCTCCTGCCAGTTACTGGCCGCTAATGTGTCTCCCTTTGTATCCAAGAGGTAAATCGTATCGGCAAGCAGCGTTTTGCTCCAGTAAGCAAGCAGTAGGTTGGTTTGCAGTAATTTCGCGTCTCGTTCTGCTTTTGGCGCAGCGGCTGCCATCAGCGAATCCAGTAGCCTTGGATCATGGGCCAGCAGTTGAGGGAGCTGTTGATAACGTTTCAGGCGCTGATCAAGTTTTTCCCCCAGAGATGAGATGTCATATTTAATTTGCTTGGACATCGCATGAATAAAATGCTGATGTGTGATGAGTCCAATCATGATGGACAGGAGTATTCCCAGTCCGGTCAGCAGTCCAAGGGTTGTCTTTTTGGGCAAAGTGGCAGACCTGTTTGAGTGCATGGTGAAATGGTCAAATTATCACTTTTTTTCAGATGCCTCTAAAGCTTATGCACTTCAGGTTGATCCTGATCTTCGTCTGCGTATTTTACCGCAGGAAAAATCAACGACTTTGCAGGAGATGCTTGTTTTTCCATAAGCGACATTGGACAATTCAGAGCAAGACTTGTCCCTGCTCAGTGGCGCCTTCAGACCCCTGGCAGATAGAAAACGGAGAATACAATGGAGCTGTCTGATATTCGTCGCGAGTACACCCGAGGTGGTCTGCGCCGCCGAGATTTACCTGAGCAACCGCTGGAATTATTTAAACACTGGTTGCAACAGGCGATTGATGCCGGGTTGACCGATCCGACTGCCATGACCGTCGCGACTGTTGATGCCTCAGGCCAGCCTTATCAGCGGATTGTCTTGCTGAAGCATTTTGACCCGCAAGGTTTTGTGTTCTACACCAATCTGGGCAGCCGGAAGGCATCCCAACTTGCAGAGAACAGTAAAATCAGCTTGCATTTTCCCTGGCACCCAATTGAGCGGCAGGTGCATATCACGGGTGAGGCAGAAAAGCTGTCAACGATGGAAGTGATGAAATATTTTACTTCTCGACCGAAAGAGAGTCAGATTGCAGCCTGGGCCAGTAAACAAAGTGCCAGACTGACAGCTCGCCAAGCCCTTGAAGGTAAGTTTATGGAGCTGAAAAAGAAATTTTCTGCAGGCGAAGTGCCGTTTCCAACCTTCTGGGGAGGATACCGTGTCAAAGTGAACTCGATGGAATTCTGGCAAGGTGGAGAACATCGTTTACACGACCGTTTCTTGTATGAAAGAGACGGAGAGCAGTGGCACATTGATCGTTTGGCACCATGATGATTAAAAAAGGCCACCGTTCTGGTGGCCTTAGTTTTTTACTCTTTCAGGATAATCGATAGCTGACTCGTCAGCATGCTTTCGGGAATATGTGAACCAAAGCCAAGATCAAGTGCGACATCCAACAACTCATTTTTTGAGTTGGCGTTGAATTTTTCGCGTAATTTGATGACATAGTTCTCAACTGTTTTCACTGAAACATTGAGCACCTTGGCAATGTACTGTGGTTTTTTTCCATATAGCAGCAGGAAAAGCACCTCAGATTCACGCGTATTCAATTGTACTTGTTGGCGATGAAGATCCAGATTGAACGAGGTTTGTTGATGGTTGTTTAGTCCAGCAGCCCGGCAGATCCAATGCCCGACTTCCAGAATGGCCGTATCTTTCAGCTCAATGCCGGAAAAAATAGTGCCAACCACTTCATTTTCTTCATTACGCCATGGCATTTTTGTGAACATATGGGCACGCCAGTTTCCATCCGAATAGGGGTGGATATCCAGTACACGCATTCTCTGTTCACTCAAGATGACCTGGTGGTCTTGGTCCCTGAATGATTCGGCACATTCGATTGTGGGGCTTGGCATGTCAAAGTCAGTCCGGCCGACACAGTCCAAATGATGGTTTACACCAATGATCTTTCCATATTCCTCATTGGCATAAACAAAAACCGAGTCTTTATCTTTACAACCCCAACATCCAGGAAGCTGATTAAACATATGCAATAAATTGGGATCGAGTGTGTCTTTCACGCTTTAGCCAGATTTTATTATTTTGAAGGGCGGGTTAGCTCTGAGTTTAATAGATGTGCGGAATGTTACAATACAAGCTTGCTGAAAATGTAGACATAATTGAAATAAAATAGAAAAAAAAGCCGGCCTAACAGGCCGGCAAAGACAAGAGTTTGACTCCTAAGAGTACAATCCTGTACGACGTGTAGAAGAGGTATCCAATCAAGTTCATGACTTTGATATGAGGGTAAATATCAAAGCAACCTCATTGGCATGTATCCAGATTTGGATACTGCAGTCAGTGAAAGAGAGGGTTTCTATCACTGCCTACAGATGCAACTATAGTGAAGGATGCTCATTTGGTTAAGGGGGGAAATCACCTATTGACAATGCTCTGAAAGTATGAATTTCAGTTGATAGCGATTCTCAATATGCGATTAAATGCTATTAAACCTAGCGAGTGGGCATCTAAGATATTAAAAAATCGACCTCAGGTCGATTTTTTTTAGTCATTTATTTTTGTTGTGGATTTTACACGGTGGCGTGTTTATTCGAAAAGCCAGTAAAAGCCATAGGAAACCAATAAGGCAGGGATACCCGAGTAGACTGTGGCGAGTAAAGCCGCTTTGGGGGCCAGCGCTATTGCAGGAAAGAGTGCGTCACCGTCATTACTGATTGCGTTCCCAAGTTGTGCCGACAGGGGAATTGTGTCTTGAATATACAATGAGGTCACTAAAATTTGCGGCCCACAGCCTGGTATGAGGCCAATCAATACACCAAGCAGAGGCAAGACGGGTGACCAGGAAGCAAAGAGGGTCGCTAAATCCCATCCTGTCACTCGCATGACGATTTCAAAACACAGAAAAGCGCCAATGACCCAGGTGGTGACAAAGTTGGTATCCTGTGCGACACGCTGGAAGAGGCTGGCTGTTGCCGGCTTTGGATCTTCAGAAACAGCGTCTTGGTAATTACTGACTTCCCGGCTCAGTGACCAGAGTACCATGGCCGTCAATGCAAAGAGGGCTCCCAGTATTGCGATTGTTCCGGGTGGGAAATGAAAAACCGTATCGGTATCTATCTGGAAAGAGCCTAAGATCGCAACCAGCGCACTCGGAAGCAACAGCCATTGCCAGAAGAATCCTTGCCAGCGAAGGGCTGAGGTCTGAACCTGGGGAGTGCAGCTGTGGTTCTCTGATGCGAAGGTTTCATTCTGGGCGGGTTGCATGAATGTGCCACCGTGCAGGGTATCAACGAGCCAACCTGCAAGAACTCCGACACCGAATCCGATAGCCACCGTCAACAATCCGGTCAATGGTTTCGCTGCCAGAAGCAGAAAAGCCGCATCACCCATGGTTGCAGTCAGTACCGCGACAACGGATCCAAAACTCAGCCGTCCCCGAACGAACTGAGTCATGACGATAATGGCGCCACCGCAGCCGGGTAAAGCTCCCATGACGGCAGCAAAGATGACCTGAAATCGCTGATTGTCCTGAAGGTATGTGC
This sequence comes from Photobacterium galatheae, assembly GCF_000695255.1. Classification (GTDB taxonomy): domain Bacteria; phylum Pseudomonadota; class Gammaproteobacteria; order Enterobacterales; family Vibrionaceae; genus Photobacterium; species Photobacterium galatheae. Next base: position 149,400 of record NZ_JMIB01000038.1, read on the forward strand.
TGAGTTTTGAACCGTGCTTCATTCGATTTGAGATGGCATGGTAGAGGGTTAATGTTGCAGCAACATAAGCCGCGACCTGCCAGAAAGCATCAGCAAGGACGGTCACCGTCATGTCTCTGGTTGTGGGGGTTGCCAGCATTGCAAACAGAAATACAGGGAACAGAAGCCGTTTGTTGGCCAGTCGCCAGCGAGATTTTGTTTCCTGGATCCGCAAAGATTTTATCTGGACTGCCATGATCACTCTCGATATAGAAATAAGAACTATCCTCATTTAATACCAATTGAGAGTGATTATCAATTGTGTTTGTGCTGTTGGTTGATCAGATAATCTGAAGCGTCTTCAAGAGAGTTAAACCTAAACTGCAGGTGAACATTGATCCGAGTGTGGTGATGGCAATGATATTGGCGGCAAGATTTGCATTCGCGCCCATTGCTCTTGCCATGACATAACTTGCAGCGGCTGTCGGGGCTGCGCTCATCAGAAAAATGATCCCCAATTCGTTGTCACGAAAACCGTAGACATATCCCGCAGCGGTGATCAATCCCGGAGCGATGATCAAGCGTGCGATCGATGACAGATTCGCATTGGATGATTCCTGCTTCAACTGACGAAGATCCAGACTGGCACCGGTACAGAGAAGCGCAAGGGGGAGGGTCATGTCGGCGAAATATCTGCCGGATTGCATCAAAACTTCAGGAAGTCGGACTTCAAGGAAGGTCAAAGGAAGAGCGCTGCAGATACTGATGATCAAGGGATTCTTCAGAATGGCTTTGAGAATGGAACGATGATCAAGGGATGCCGTGGCCGTACTGGAACGACTGAGTGTGATCACGGCCAGAATGTTATACAGCACTGTAATCACGGCAACATAGAGTGCCCCCACAACAATACCGGCATCACCGTAAGCATTGGCAACATAAGCCAGGCCGATGATCCCTGTGTTTGCCCGGAATGCGCCCTGAACCACAACACCGCGTTCAGTCTGTTCCTTGATCATTTTTCCGGCCAGCGCTTCAAACAACAAAAAGATTATGAAATTTGCGAGCGCGGCAAAGACATAAAGGGAGCCGTTTCCCAGCTGGTGAATGTCGGTATTGATCAGATTCAGAAAAAGCAGCGTTGGTAAGGTGACCGTGAAAACCAGTTTTGAGCCACTTTGCGTAAAGGCATCGTTGATAATTCCCCAATGTTTCAGTGCGATACCAAGCGCTAACATAAGAAAAATCGGGCCTGTGACTGAAAAAGAAAAAGAAAACTGTGTCAGAAACTCACCCATTGTATTTCCTTATCTCAATTGGTTGGGGGAAGTAGAAGATCCATTGGTCATGACGGCACCTGTTTTACCACATCACTTGTGCAGTGACAGTCATGAAACGATATATTTGTCATTTTCAGTACATCATCCCTGCTGGGTCGTCATCAGGCTTCTGAGAACCGGAAAATATCTGGCCAAACTACGCGCAAAGCATGATTTTTACTCTGGAAAAATGATCAAGCTGGGATAATTAACGGGCAGTGTCATTTGGACTGGAAAGATGATCAAGCCGGATCATTGTTGCAGATCTGAGAGGATCCAGGCTGGGGAGCGGATGCAAACAGAACAATGATCAAGGGAGATCCATGTTCTTTCTTTTCTGATAGGTCGCCGGGTGAGATGGCCAGTCTCTTTGAACGGAACGATGATCAAGGTATCTCTCTGTAACTTATTGATTTATCATTTAATACGACCAGCGCAGCGGCGACTTGAGCTTTTTCGCCAAATGCGCCGCCGGTTGTCTGAAAATTCATCGGCATAAAATTGAAATGACACTGCCCGTAAAAAGTTGAGTCTTGATCACGCTTCCGGTGCCCGGTGATCGCTTTTTCTGAGGGATACAGGAAAGATGATCAAGGCTGTACGGATACGAGCGAAACCGTGAGAGGTCTCTTTTCAAGACTGACGCTGATCGATTATTATTCAGGCTTTATTTTCGCTTGTATGCGAAGCGACATTTTATTCACGCAGGAAGTACAGATGAAGGATGTGTCCCCTCTGTCAGGGTTCAAACCTGCGGAGATCATGAAACTACCAGAGCATATGGATCACCATAATCATGGTTACAACCAAGTGGTGATTGCTTTGGCGGGTCAGACTGAGTTTGACATTGAAGGGTGTGGCAGTCTGGTTTGCCCCGGCCAGGGCTGTCTGGTCACGGCTGACTCAGAGCATGGTTTTTCCGGGATTGGTCATAATGAGATTTTGGTCCTGAACGTCCCGGTGACGGATGTGGTCCCAGAATATCCGGTCGAGCGTATGCAACGGCTGTTTGACCAGTCTTCATATTTTCATCTCGATAATCAGGCACAAACGCTGATACGCGTGCTCACTACCGAGATGCAGGCCAATCCGGATGACTGGCTGCTCAGTAAAGCCTGCACCGATACGTTAATGTGCGTTTTACAGCGCCACTTTAAACCTCTGGCGTCTGAGCGGTATCTGCCACGTTTAAATATGGATGTCATTGATCATTACATTCAGCAGCATTTGTCCCGCAAGATCACAGTGGCACAACTGGCTGGTTTGGTGTTTCTGGGCGAAAGTCAGTTCCACGTGGTGTTTAAAGAGCAAACCGGGATGACGCCGCATCAGTATGTGCTGCTCAAGCGGCTTGAGTTTGCCCGGCAACTGATGGAAGAGCCGAGGCTGAGTCTGGTTCAGATCGCACAGTCATCCGGTTTTGCCAGCCAGAGCAATTTTACGCAGGCATTTTCCCGTCACTTTGGGGTTTCTCCTGCCAAATTCCGCCGTCAATGGATCTGACGGCTGCCAGCCCTGACCTTCTTTATTCTCCAAAAGCATAAACCGATTTTCTTTTCAATTCTCTGCTTCTATATCTGCTTCTTTTCGCACAGTTCAATATTCACTGAATTATCTTTCCAGACACCCGAGTTGCTGTTTCTTACAGCAATTAAAAGTAAAAACAGCATTTTTTGCTAATTACTTGGGTCTAATTTTGTTATAAAGCGGACTTTTTCGACAAATGATCGGAGTTTTTGGTAAGACTCTGCGACAGGTACAAAATAAAATCCCCCGTTAAAGTAACACTGGTGTAACATTTATCCTGAATCACATGTCAAACTGTGTTGATGGTTATTCAGGTCCACTATATTGAGGGAATGACTATGTTCAATGCGGCAGATGCCCTTCAGCCATCTTTGATTGAGCAACCTTTAGATGCACTATGGCAGCAGATCTCACCGCTTTATTCGGTTGATGAATCTGCCTGGCTGGAACAACTGTTGCCTCTGGCTGAGCCTTCTGAACAAGAGCGTCAGTACACCACTGAAAAGGCGACCAGCCTGATCGAGCAAGTGCGTGCTGATCGCAGTGCTATCCAGATGATTGATGCCCTGTTGCTGGAATACAGCCTGGACACCAGAGAAGGCATTTTATTGATGTGCCTGGCCGAAGCCCTGTTGCGGATTCCAGATGCTGCAACGGCCGATGCGCTGATCCGCGATAAGCTGAGTGTGGCGGACTGGAAAACGCATCTGAAAAACTCCGATTCCCTGTTTGTGAACGCTTCGACCTGGGGTCTGATGCTGACTGGTAAAGTGATCAGTATGGACACCAAGGAAGATGGCAGCCCGGCTCGTGTGATCAACCGCCTGACGAATAAAATGTCTGAGCCGGTGATCCGTAAAGCGATGCATCAGGCCATGAAAATTATGGGCCACCAGTTTGTGCTGGGCCGGACCATTGGCGAAGCCATGAAAAATGGTCAGGCGAAGCGCGATAAAGGCTTTACTTACTCATTCGATATGCTGGGTGAAGCGGCACTGACGCAGGATGATGCCAAGAAATACTTCAACGATTACATTGAAGCGATTGAAGCCGTTGGTCAGAACAATCAACAGCATTCCAAATCACCTTGTCCGACCGTCTCTATCAAACTGTCCGCGCTGCATCCGCGTTACGACGTGTCAAATGAAGGTCGTGTCCTGACAGAAATGTACGATACCGTGCTGGAACTGCTCAAGCGCGCACGTGCCCTGAATGTGGGCATCACGATCGATGCAGAAGAAGCTGATCGTCTGGAACTGTCGCTGAAACTGTTTGAAAAGCTGTACCGTTCAGAAGAAGTGAAAGGCTGGGGCCGTTTTGGTCTGGTGGTTCAGGCTTATTCTAAGCGTGCCCTGCCTGTTCTGGCATGGCTGGCTGCGCTGAGTAAAGAACAGGGTGATGTGATCCCGCTGCGTCTGGTGAAAGGGGCGTACTGGGATACCGAACTGAAACTCTGCCAGCAAAGCGGTTATGAGGGGTATCCGGTTTATACCCGCAAAGAAGCGACTGATACCTCTTATCTGGCTTGTGCCCGTTTCCTGCTGTCTTCGCATGTTCGTGGCCTGATTTTCCCGCAGTTTGCCAGCCACAACGCCCACACTGTGACGGCAATTCTGGCGATGGCCAAACATCGCGATTTCGAATTCCAGCGTCTGCATGGGATGGGCGATGCCCTGTATAACCATGTCATGGATATCTATGGTGTGAATGTCCGCATTTACGCACCGGTTGGCAGTCACAAAGATCTGCTGCCGTACCTGGTTCGCCGTTTGCTGGAAAACGGTGCGAACAGTTCTTTTGTCCACCGTCTGGTGGATGCGCGTTGTCCGATTGCGGATCTGGTTCAGCATCCGGTCGATGTTCTGCGTTCGCGTCCGACCCTGCATAACCACCTGATCCCGCTCCCTAAAGATATTTTCGGTGCGGATCGTAAGAACTCTGCCGGAACCAATATTGAAATCGCTTCTGAGTGGCAGCCATTCCGTGAATCGGTTGAAGCGTTTACAGATCATCACTGGACTGCCGGCGCGATTGTGAACGGTGAAGTGCAGACCGGTGATATTTACAAAGTGACGGCCCCTTATGACCGCCGTGAATCGGTCGGTGAAGTTGCCTTTGCCAGCAGCGCGCTGGTGGCGAAAGCCATTGATGTTGCTGCTGAAGCATTCCCTGCATGGTCAGCGACCCCGGCTGCTGAACGTGGTGCTTGCCTGCAGCGTCTGGCCGATTTGCTGGAAGCCAATACAGGCGAGCTGGTTGCACTGTGCCATCGTGAAGCCGGTAAAACGATTCAGGACAGTATTGACGAAATTCGTGAAGCGGTGGATTTCCTGCGTTTCTATTCGCATCAGGCTGCCACTGAGTTTGCAGCCGGAAAACCTGTGGTGGGTTTTGACGGACAGGAGCGCACACTGACCTATCAGGGACGCGGTGTATTCGCTTGTATCAGCCCATGGAACTTCCCGCTGGCCATTTTCCTTGGTCAGGTCTCTGCAGCATTGGCGGCAGGGAACACTGTGGTGTGTAAACCGGCTGAGCAAACGTCTCTGATTGCATTCCGTGCCATTCAGATGATGCTGGAAGCCGGTGTTCCGGCGGGTGCAATTCAGTTTGTACCGGGGCGCGGTGCTGAAGTTGGTTCGGTGCTGACTTCAGATGTCCGTATTGCCGGTGTTGCCTTTACCGGTTCGACGGAAACGGCACAGCGCATTAACCGCACTCTGGCGGCGCGTGACTGTGATCCGGTACCGTTTATCGCAGAAACCGGCGGCCAGAATGCCATGATTGTCGACAGTACCGCGCTGCCGGAGCAGGTTGTCCGTGATGTAGTTCGCTCTGCCTTTGCTTCTGCCGGTCAGCGTTGTTCAGCGCTGCGCGTGTTGTTTGTGCAGGAAGACGTTGCAGACCGCGTTGTCGGTCTGATCAAAGGGGCAATGGCGGAACTGAATGTTGGTCGTCCTGAGCTGCACAGCACCGATGTCGGTCCAGTGATTGACGCTACTGCGAAACAGAAACTGCTGACACACATTGGCGCCCTGAAGAATCAGGCCAAGATGGTTGCTCAGGCATCGGCCAGCCCGGATTGCGCCCATGGTGACTTCGTGCTGCCGACGGCTTTTGAAATTCGCGGTATCAATGTGCTGCAAAATGAAAACTTCGGTCCGATTCTGCACATCGTGCGCTTTAAAGCCAGTGAACTGGATAAAGTGATTGATCAGATCAACCAAACCGGCTTTGGTCTGACGATGGGGGTTCACAGCCGAAACGAGCGGACCTACAGCCATATTGAGCGTCGTGCCCGAGTCGGGAACTGCTATATCAACCGTGACCAGGTGGGTGCCGTGGTCGGCGTTCAGCCATTTGGTGGACAAGGGTTGTCTGGTACTGGCCCGAAAGCGGGTGGTCCACACTACCTGTACCGTTTCACCAAAGATGTGTTCACTGCGTAATGGCTGCCGGAATTGGGAAGGAATTAAAGATGACAACAAGTATTCAAGCACTCGTCGATCAGAGCAATGCAGCCTGGGAAAACTGGAATAACCTGGGTTATGAAAAACGGATCACCCAGCTGACGCAGTGGAGCAGCAAACTGGCATCTGATGTGGCGGCAATGGTGGCATTTCAGTGTCGTAACGCCAATGCACATGTTGCAGAAGCTGAACTGATGCCAGGGCCGACGGGTGAAACCAATGAGTTGTATTGTGCAGGCCGCGGTATTTTTGTGGTCACGGCAGATGCTGATGCGCCGCTGGTTGCGGTTGCCGGTCAACTGACGGCCGCATTGGTGACCGGGAATACCGTGTTGCTGTGTCTGCCGGAAGACTTTGAGAAATCAGCGCAGCAAATTGTGTCTGAACTGGAACAGGCTGAGCTTCCAAAAGGGGTTGTGTTGTCGGTGAGTGCCGACAAACTGGACGACCTTGTACGCCATACTGCGGTTGCTGGTGTGGTTTATGCTGGAAAACGCGAGACAGCGCTGACGCTGTCCCGTGATTTGGCAGCCCGAGAGGGGCTGCTGGGTCAGCTGATTGCTGAGTCAGACTTCGCGTCTTACCCGGTGATTGGCAGCCCGACTTATTCGCTGCGTTTCGTGACGGAAAGAACACGAACCATCAATATCACGGCGGTTGGCGGTAACGCAACACTGCTGGAATTGGGGAGCGGCGAAGAAGCACATTAAGTCGCTGAATACTGTTACCTGTGACTCGTGACCTAGACCGCTGGTCGGTAGATCAGCGGTTTTTTTAAACAGGATAAGGATTTGCTGGTACACGGTAGATCTGAAGGTACGTTGTACGTGGTGGAGCAGTAGGCAGACGATCAAAAGGCTGAAAAGGATCAGCACCATTCAATAAGCTCCTGCTGTGACGGGAGCAACCAAAATGAGGGAACTCAATCATGATAGAAAATAGCTTTGCTATCACAGGTACGTTTATTGTGTATCTGATACTGATGCTGGCCATCGGGTATTACGCCTATAAACGCACAGCAGATTCATCAGATTACTTTCTGGGCGGCCGTTCACTGGGGCCGTGGCCTGCGGCACTGTCTGCCGGTGCATCTGATATGAGTGGCTGGTTGCTGCTGGGTCTGCCTGGCTATGCATTTGCCGCCGGTATGGAGTCGCTGTGGCTGGCGGGTGGCCTGTTGTTGGGTACATGGCTGAACTGGCTGATTTGTGCCAAACGTCTGCGTACTTACACAATTACTGCCGATAATTCGATCACGATTCCTGAATATCTGTCGAATCGATTCAAGGATAACTCGAAGTTAATTCAGACAATTTCAGCCTTCTTCATTCTGCTGTTCTTCCTTTTCTATACCAGTTCCGGCTTAGTGGCAGGCGGTAAACTGTTTGAAACCGTCTTTGGCCTGGATTACAAAATTGCCGTTGTTGTCGGAACGCTTTGTGTTGTTTCCTACACGCTGTTTGGTGGCTTCCTGGCGGTATCCTGGACTGACCTAGTTCAGGGGCTGCTGATGAGTGCTGCGTTATTGATTGTGCCGATCGCTGCAATGCAGGGTGGTTTCGGAGATTTGGCTGCATCTTTAAGTGCAAAGAACCCGGAGCTGATGACCATTTTTAACGACGTGAAAGGTCAGCCGCTGACGGCAATCAGCATTATTTCTCTGGCGGCCTGGGGCCTGGGCTATTTTGGTCAGCCGCATATTCTGGCGCGTTTCAATGCGACTCGTTCTAACAAAGACATTGGTACGGCACGCCGAATTGCCGTCACCTGGACAGCTCTGTCGATGGCGGGTGCGATTCTGGTCGGTCTGGTCGGCATTATGTATGTTGACAACCAACTGGCCGGCGATCTGGCCGATGGCGAAAAAATCTTCATGCTGCTGGTGAACGCGATTTTCCACCCAGTGATCGCTGGTATTTTGCTGGCGGCGATTCTGGCGGCCATTATGAGTACAGCGGATTCTCAGCTGCTGGTTTCGTCTTCCGCACTGGCAGAAGATTTTTATAAGCAAGTGATTCGCAAAGATGCTTCGACTGAAGAAATTGTGCTGGTCGGCCGTGTGGCAGTGATTGTGTTGTCGATTATTGCCTTGATGCTGGCGATGAACCCGGATAGCACGGTACTGGGGCTGGTTTCTTATGCCTGGGCTGGCTTCGGTGCGGCATTTGGTCCTGCGCTGTTGTTGAGCCTGTTCTGGAAAGACATGAACCGGAACGGAGCGCTGGCAGGTATCGTTATCGGTGCACTGACGGTGGTGATCTGGAAACAGCTGACCGGCGGTATCTTCGATATGTATGAAATCGTTCCCGGGTTCATCTTCGCATTGATTGCGATTGTCGGGGTCAGTAAAGCCACGGGTGGCGCATCTGCAGCACTGCACGAACAGCATGCTACGTTTGAGAACAATCTCAAAGCGTTCGACTAATCGCAGGTTTGTTTTCACCTACATGAAATGCGCAGCTCAGGCTGCGCATTTTTTATGGTTATCTCTCAACCACCAGCTATAGCGGTGCTGATGGTTTGACTACTTCAGTGCTGACAACTGCGCATACAGGGTGTCGCAGGTTGCTTTGAGTGCCTTGAGCGATTCCATCGGTATATCAACCTTGCACAACAGGGATGCAGGCACCTCTGTGGCGTGTTGTTGCATTGCTTTTCCTTCCTCAGTCAGGCTGATTTCACGAACCCGTTCATCTGTTTCGCTTCGGCGGCGGCTGACCAGCCCTTTACTTTCCAGCCGTTTCAATAAAGGCGTTAATGTGCCTGAATCCAGATGGAGTTGCTCTCCCAATGCTTTCACGCTCAGGCATTGTTTTTCCCACATGACCAGCATCACGAGGTATTGCGGGTAAGTGAGATTGAGTGCATCCAGCATGGGGCGGTAGGCTCTGATCATGGCGTTTGAGGCACTGTAAAGGGAGAAACAGATCATGTCATCCAGCGTAATATTGGCTGGAATTTGTGGGGTATCAGACACAGCAGGACTCCTGAATCGATAGGGTTCAATTAAATTGCACACAATATACTTGCATCCACTGCCGGGATCGATCTAATATTGCTCACAACTTAATTGCGCACAATCTAATTAAATTCGGAGAAGCATGATGAAAACTGTATATACCACTTCAGCAAAAGCATTGGCAGGTCGCAATGGTCAGGTAGCAACCGATGATGGTTTACTGAGTCTGTCGCTGAGTTACCCGAAAGCACTGGGAGGAACTGGCGAAGCGACCAACCCCGAGCAGTTATTCGCAGCGGGTTATTCTGCCTGTTTTTCGAATGCAGTCCTGCACATTGCCCGCCTGCAAAAGCTGGTGCTGAAAGAAGCACCGACGACGGCGCAAGTGGGACTGCTGGCGAAAGAGGATGGCGGGTTTGCTTTAGCGGTTGATCTGTCGGTTGAACTGGCGATGGAAAACGAGGCTGCGATTGCGTTAGTCAAAGCCGCCCATCAGGTGTGCCCATATTCGAATGCGGTTCGAGGCAATATTGCCGTTGGCCTGAAAGTGAATGGGATTTTACTGGATTAAGTTCAGTTTCTATCCCGCCTTTCTGCGCTTATCCCGGCTGTTGAGAGTCGGGATATTTCGCCTGTTTTCCCTCGCTGATCTGACCAGCTTCAAATTCAGAGAAAAATTAACTTTAGATTTTTCTCAACATGCCGTTATTAAGAAGAAGAAAAAATTATCTCAAGAGGGGTTATGTCACAACTCGGTTTAGGCGTCTGCCTTGGTATTGTATTGCTGATTGTGGCGGTTTCCCGGTATTTTGCGCTGATGAAAGAAGTCCGTGAGGCTGCCAGAGAGCAGGCTCGCAGAGACGAGAAATACCGCCAGGTATTAGAACAGGCAAAGGCTGTTGAGCACGAAGAAAAAGTCAGGAAGGCACAGTCAGGTCATATTCCCAGCATATTGTCTTTAGCGAAGGAAAATGAAGTTGGCAATCTCCGTGAAGCAGTCAGCTGGTACCAGAAAGCCGCTGAGCTCGGTAACGAAATTGGACAGAATGCGCTGGCACGTTTATGTCGCCAGGATGTCGATGATCCGCATGGTGAGGCCCGGTCTCGCTATTGGACTTGTATTATCAAAGCAAACAACAATGATCCAGAAGCGTTGTTTGAACTTGGCCGCTATGAGATTCGGGGATACGGTACTGCCATTAATATCGCATCGGGTGTCGGACACCTGATCAAGGCAGCAGAGATGGACTATGTGCCAGCTCAGTTGTTCCTCGGTGACTGGTATGTGGTGGAATCGAACCCGTCTCCTTCTCCGCGCAATGCTTTCTTTTGGCGGTTGAAGTCGGCGGTCAACGGAGATTCAAAGGGCTGTATTAAGGTTGCTTATTGTTACCAGACTGGGGTTGGCGTCGCCAAAGATCGGCGTCGTGCGATTTACTGGCTGGAAAAAGCCACAGAGCTGGGCAGCGTTGAAGCACAGTATCTGGCGGGTAAAATGCATCTGAATCAAGATCAGCCTGTGACGAATGTAACGGATGCTGCGGTTGCGTATATCTGGTTTTCTGTTGCGTTTGCATCGGGCTATCTGGATGCCAAGAAAGAACGGGACATGGCGGTTCAGCATGTTGGGATTGAATCGATTCTGAATGTGCAGAAAGTCGCGAAGCAAATTTATAAGCTGGTTCATAATCCGCCGGTGCCAGAACATGCCATTATGGATTTGCTGGATAAAGTGTATGACCGCTCTAAATATCGTCCGACTGACGCCGAGCTGGATGGTGCGCTGGGCAGTATCAACGGAGACGTTAGCGAGGGTGACTATCAGTCTACGCCTTCGCCTGCCAGCGTATCCGGTTCTGCTTCAAATGACTGGAGCGGAGACATGGTGACGACCGAAACCTTCACATCCTGATTTCCTTTTTCCAGCCGCTGCGAGGGTTTGTCTTAGTTGATGGACAGGAAAGCGCGGCTGGTCCAATCTCGCTACGTTATACTTATGCAGTACTTTGGCGCAAGATAGTGAAGAGGTATGCATGGCAACTATCTTTCCCTCCTGGCTCGGTGGTTACGAGCTGAATAAAAAAGTGACGAACCCGAATATTATTGTCGGGGACTTCACCTACTATTCCGGTTATTACCACGATAAGCATTTTGAAGATCATTGCGTCCGTTATCTGATGGGGGATCACTGCACCAAAGCCGTGTGGGACTCTGGCATTTTCGGGGAAGTTGATAAGCTGATCATCGGAAAGTTCTGTTCAATTGCCTCCGGCGCTGTGTTTATGCTGGCGGGGAATCAGGGACACAGGCACGACTGGATTTCTTCTTACCCGTTCGATGTCAGTGAATTTGGCGATAAGGTAAAAACAGGCTTTGCACGGGTAGGAGACACCGTGATTGGCAATGATGTCTGGATCGGTTCAGAGTGTGTGATTATGCCGGGTGTCAGCATTGCCGATGGTGCCGTGATTGGAGCCCGAGCCGTGGTGACCAAAGATGTGCCACCGTACAGCGTGGTTGTCGGTAATCCCGGACGAGTCGTTAAAACCCGCTTTAACGCGGAAGATGTGGCTAAACTGCTGGAGATGAAGTGGTGGGATTGGCCACTATCGACCCTGAAAGCCAATATGGATGTCATGTGCAGCCATGATGTTGATGCGTTGTATCAGCGTTTCCTTTCTTTTTCGGAGTAGCCGGATAGCGGCGCTCCCGTATCTCGTTTGTGCTTTCTGGCACTGTTGCTCCTCTCAACATTTTGTTGATGCATTGCTCAATATTATTTGATGTATTGCAAAAAAGTTTGAATTTTTACACTTTAATTGAATGTTTGGTTGAATGAATCAAAAAAAATTGAGTACTATGGGGGAGCACAAGATGTTCTGAACCTGTTGCTCCACATCACTTTCTGAGCATCTGTGCACGACAACACTTGTTGTCAGGTGGCACGCAGTGCCTAATCAGCCGATAATCTTCTGGTGGGAACCCCATGAGCCATTCTTTAGTACTAGTGATTAATTCCGGAAGCTCCTCGCTTAAATTTGCCCTGATCGATGCCGTGAGCGGCGATGCCCGTCTGACCGGACTGGGAGAGTGTTTTGGTCTCAGCAACGCTTCTGTCAGTTGGAAGTATGACGGTGAGAAAGCAAGCTGTGCGCTGGAAGCCGCAGGAAACCATCACCAGCAGGCCATTGAACGCTTGGTGATTCTCCTGGAGGAGTTGGGTCTGAAACAGGACATCATTGCGATTGGCCATCGGGTGGTACACGGCGGTGAGCGTTTCAGCGAAACCGTGAAAATTGATGAAAGCGTGCTGGATCAGATTGATGCCCTGAGCGAACTGGCACCGCTGCATAACCCGGCACATGTGATTGGGATTCGGGCCGCCATGAGTGCCTTCCCGTTCCTGCCACAGTATGCGGTGTTTGATACCGCCTTCCACCAAAGCATGCCTGCCAAAGCCTATCACTATGCACTGCCACAAAAACTGTATCAGGACTATGGCATTCGTCGTTACGGTTTCCACGGTACCAGCCACTATTTTGTCAGTCAGGAAGCTGCCAAGCAGCTGGGTAAACCTGCGGACAACACCAATGTGATTACCGTTCACCTGGGGAACGGCGCATCGATTTGTGCTGTACGCAATGGCAAGAGTGTTGACACCAGCATGGGTTTCACTCCGACGGCCGGCCTGATGATGGGCACACGCTGTGGCGATTTGGACCCAGGCATCATCGATTTTCTGATGAGCAAAGGCTGGACTCAGGGAGATTTGCAGCAGGCACTGAACAAAGAAGCAGGTTTCCTGGGTGTGTCCGGCCTGACCAGCGACTGCCGTGGCATTGTTGAAGCCATGGAACAGGGTCATGAAGGCGCAACGCTGGCGTTTGAAATCTTCACCTACCGGGTTGCGAAATATATCGCTTCTTACATGGTGGCACTGGATGAGCTGGATGCGATCGTCTTTACCGGTGGTATCGGCGAGAATTCCCTGCCGGTTCGCAGTGCAGTGCTGCAACATCTGAAGATTTTTGGTTACCGTGAAGATGCAACGGCGAATGAACAAGCCCGTTTCGGCGAAAAAGGGATGATCACAAAGCCAAACACCCCGGTGGCGATGGTGATCCCAACCAACGAAGAGTGGGTAATCGCGAAAGAATCTATGGCGCTGCTGCACGCTTAAACACTAAATAAGACAGATTTTCTCAATTGAAAAATAGCCCTGAGTTTGACTCGGGGCTTTTTGATGGCGATTCGCTTGTCTCAATAGCCACAGCACTGATACAGAGTCAGGCGCTTTCCTCCTGTCCCCCTGTTTCAGATAGAAAAATGGCTTCACTGACTCTCGGGTGATCGTCGTCAAAACAGTCACCAGAACCACCCGTGAAGCCGAGGACGAGTATCTTTTTATTGAACCGGCTGGGAACCTGATTCGTTGCCATCCTGTCCGGCCCATGACCACCCCGGATAAAAGATGCCATTCACCGTGGCATTGTTGCCTGAAATAATTGAGTTGGGTTTATTGACGGCTTTCCAGTTCTCTGCTGTTGCGTGTTCTAATTCGAACACCACGTTCCCCCAGAGATCATATGGCCCTGTGATTGAGGAATTTTTGAATGCTGCAAAATACGTCTGTCCTCCCATCATTAAATGTCCGACCGAACTTTGTTGATTGATATCCACGGCTGCCTTACTCCAGATCATCAGGGTTTGGATCTGTGTGCCCTGATCTGCCAGAAAATAACCGTTCCCCGACACCTGTACCGACGTCAATTGGTTTGGCGCGCTGGACTGAGCGGAAGAGGTATCTGTCACATTCAAAGTCAGATCCTGATTCCCTTGCTGAACATCAGCAAATGAACTCTTCGAGACTCGAATATTGTTACCAGACATCTTGGTCAGAGACAGCGTACTGCTTTCGCTGACGGTAAATTGCTCTAAAGGGGTGTCTGTCGAGCTGATGGCATTCGTGGTGACCTGATCCAGCGTGACACTGCTATTGGCTTTTGCCAGCATGGCTGGAACATCAATCGGGACGTGAATGTGGACATTTCGTAATGTGACAACAGCCGACTGAATCACAATGGCACTGGTGTCTTGTGGCTGATCGACCACAATCGACGCTCCGTGAACGGCATCGCCGGAGATGTTGAGATGGGTTTGATTAATCTGCAGCGGCCCACGGCATTGCCCGGAAATGGTCAGATTGAGCTGATCAACCAGCCAGGGGGTGTTTTCGATCATGCGTTTCAATGCATCGGGTCTTTTCGAGCAATGAAGGGTCAGATGCCGGGCCTTCTTTATCTTCGGGATTGCTCCGGTTTGGGTCACGTTCTGCTCAGTGTCTGAGAAAGTGTCAGCGAAAACGGGGTTCGCCTGAGCAATCAGGGCCGCCGATATCAGAGGAATGACGGCGGTACCAAGCACTGAGCGAGTGATGTGTGGAAAATGCGGTTGAATAAAATGTGTCATCAGAATTCCTTTCAAAAATGTGGGAGTGACGTGCATTCAAAACAGTAATATGGCTATGTATTCATATGTGTGAATGAGGTGATTGGAAATGCTTTTTTGCTTTATCAAACTGAGGTTCTGAGTGTCACGAGATAATTTTGTCGACTGAATGCTTCTGTGTACGGGGGAGGTGTTGCGTCGGACACATTTATTCAGCCGGTCGCGATGTATGACTGACGGGATATGAACCAGGCTTAATCTTTTGATCTGAAAGTCGCCCCTGCAATAGGGTAAAAGTAAGTCAGTTGTTGCCGTGTCTGTTAGGGAGAATATGGGTGAAAATCAATCAAAATTTGTTGGTCTTGATTGGGGGGCTTTGTGTTTTATATGGTATCGATGCCCTTTTGGGGGACAAACTGAAGTTATCCCATTTTGTTATCGATAAACCGTCCCCGATAAATGCAACGCCACTTGACCAGAATGATTTTCAGATAGTGAAAGAACTGGAAAGTGATGCGGAGTATGCTGCTCGGTTGAAAAAAATCGATCGTGTATTCAAAAATTATCATTTGAATCGTGATCGCCCCTATTTGTACATTGGGGAAGAAAAATCAGTGAAGCAAAGTTCAAAACAGGTAGGCAATCATGTCATGACGGTATCCTGGCCAACCACACCTTCTGTTTATTCAGTCGTGTATCTGGCCGGAGAAGACAGCGCGTTTTCTGGCGACTATATCTATGTGGATAAAAGTTCAGGTTACAGCAAAGTGTATGAGCTACCTGCAACCGATGTGAAGCTGATTTCGGACTTTCCGGAGATGAAAGCAAGGATCCGGTATCAGAATATCCGGGCAATGGATGATGCTGAAAAGCAGCTGATTGAAACATTCGCAGAACGCCTGGTCTCTCGGAAAATCTGCCCGAGTATCCGCTCTGCTGCCAGATATGAAAGGTGGAACATTACGGCATTTTGTGGGGATGGCATGGAATACAGAATGAGCTTACAAGACATTCAGGCGGATGCCCCTATCCAGACTCGAATCGTACGGGAATATGCGCAGTTCAACCGTCCTTCAGGGGTATCCAGCCATTGAAATGAATGAGTATCTTTCGGTGAAATGACTCTTTTTACACTGTAAATTCCTCTGTCGCAGCCCACTGCTGCATGTCATGTTATTTGCTAAGTGCTGCATTGGGCTGATTCATGAACAGGGCGTCTATTTTCCTAAAGCTGGTTCATAAACCTGGCCGCTGATGAAAGTCACTGGGTCTCCGCCTGCGCCTGTCTCTTAATCACATCTGAAAGGTCATGAGACTTGGCGAAAGGGTAACTGCTCCTTCCTGTTATCCAACTTCCTTCTGTTATCTAACTTCCTTCTGTCATCCTGATTCCTTTTGTCATCCCCGCGCAGGCGGGGAGCCAGTGACTTTTGTGCTCTGAATCCCGATATGAGCTGTGTACTTCTATTTGATTCATACGTTTATAGGTTTTGCTGGCACAAAGCGTCCCCAGAAATGCCTTTTGTTCTCTGGTGTTGTCCGGGTCAGTTGTTGGTGAACTATGCCGGTTTCCACCTTTAAGAATCGATATTATATTTCATAAAATCAAATGGTTACGTCATTCCCGCGCAGGCGGGAATCCAGTGCCTTTTGTACTCGGAATCCCGATATGAGTTGTGTGCTTCTATTTGATTCATACGTTTATAGGCTTTGCTGGCACAAAGCGTCCCCAGAAATGCCTTGGGGTTCTCTGGTGTTGTCCGGGGTGGTTGTTGGCGACCTTGGCGCCGACAACCTAAAAATTCATCTATGAATTTTTCTCTGGAGTGTGGACAGCTTAGACTCTAACTTGGAATTGCCTCATTTCAAGTTTAGTGAAATTTTCCATCGCATTTCAAGGTGGGTAATTTGACCCACTTTTGCTAATCGGTGTTTTGGGGCCTTACCAATCGTTGCTAAATGTCGTTTATCTTATCAGCATTGAGTCTGAGGATTCGTGGCCTTAAACGTTTTGCCCTCGGAACTTTCATCGACTCAGTGTCCAATTAAGCTCATCATAAATACAACCTTTACAGTTTTTTGTCCTTATATTTCGTTTTCATATGAATTAATTGGCCTGCCTGTGCTGCGTTTTCCCCGATATTTGGACGAATTATGCCGACTAACTTCGAGCTTTTTGTAAGAAGATTTGTGTTATTAGCATGTTATAAACTATAACTAGTTGTTGATGGAAAACCGATTGAAAGAGTGTCAAGTGCGACGGGCACATTGAGCTAGTCGGTGCGCCCACTAATAAGCTGTTAATTTACAGAATCACCGTCGTGGTGTTAACAAAGCCGTTGTTCACGGGAATTTTGTTGTCTGTGAGGCATAATCTGACAGGAAGGAGATAACCATGCCTAGAATAAAAGGCGATAAAATTTCACTATTGGTTGATGGCAAAGTGATCGAAGTTAAAAATCCGAGTAAACTCAACTGGGATTTGAGTAAATCTTTGATAAAGAATGATAATTTTAAAGAGTTCGCAAAAGACCCCAAAAAGTATGCAGCTAAGTTTGACTTGGAAATAGATGCTGATATCGCAGCAAAACTGACGCGAAGACTTGAAGGATTTGAAAGCTTGAAAGAAGCTGAAGAACTATTCGGTTTTGACCCTCGAGTGGCCGCTACAGCTTGGGCTGTTGCTGCTGGAGCTTACTCAATCGCATCATCAAAAATTGCAGTAGCATTTTAAACTAAGGCTCTAGCTAGCTTGGCTAGCTAGAGCCTTTGAGGAGAGATCTATATGATTACTGCAAACAATATCGCAATCCACCTTACATACACATGTCCTTTAGAATGTAGTCATTGTTGTTTTCAATCAGGACCTAAAGTCAAAACTAGACTTTCTGAAGAAATTATACTGGATACTGTTAATGCTATTGATCCAGAGAAGATTAAAATGGTTGCGTTTACTGGTGGTGAACCTTTTTTACTATACAGTACGTTATTAAAAGCTGTTGAAATTGCTTCTAAAAAGGGTGTAACAACACGTGTTGTTACTAGCGCATACTTTGCGACATCGGAAAACAACGCAAGAAAGAAATTAAAGGAGTTAAAAGATTTTGGATTAGATGAAATTTCAATAAGCTGGGACGATTATCACGAGGAATATGTAGATTTTGACGTAGTGCGAAACGCCTTCTTAGTTTCAAAATCATTGGGAATTAGAGCTGCGATAAATATAGTTCAAGATGCAAATTCAAAATGGGATGTTAGCAGAGTTGTTCTAGAAATGAACGGACATTGTACAGAGGAAGATGTACTTTGCGAGACTAATTTGAATTTGACTGGGCGCGCAAAGGAGAAGTTGTCAGAGAGGAACTCAAGAAATAATAGGCTTCTTGGCCCATGTCCATATGTTTTAAGTGGCCCCACACTTAATGCAAAAGGGAACCTCCTTGCTTGCTGCGGAGTAATTGAAGAGCAAGGCCCTCTTGTGATATCAAATGAGCTAATTCCAAGTGAGATAATGAGTGATATTGAAAACTCATATAGCAACCTGTTGCATAAGTGGCTTTATCTGAGAGGTCCTTTTGCTTTGCTCGAAGAAATCAGAAAAAAATTCGATGTACCTATACCTTTAGAAGAGCATATCGGAGGCAATTGTGAGTCTTGCCAAATCCTATTTGGCTCTGAATACTTTGGTTATGCAGTTGAAATTCTTAAAGATAAAGCTCAAGAAATAGTCAATGAGGAGTTTTTATTATCCTCAATGAATATGTTGGACGCTAAGTATACAATTGACCTTTGGGGCAAAAATGTAGTTAATGAAAAAATACCCATTATTCAGCTATAGAAGTAAATTAACAAGGCATTACACGGGACACAAACAGTGCCCGTGAATGCGGTGTTACCCCAAATTTATCTAATCCTACGCTACTTAAATCGTTCAACAACTCTAGCTCATTTCTGTCCAAAAACGAATTTAGTAATCAATTCATCCCCCCACTTGTTGTATGAACCCTGTTTTCGTGAAAGTGCCTATAAACGCAGGAATCAAAAAAGAAACACACAGCTCATATCAGGAATCCGAGCACAAAAGGCACTGGATTCCCGCCTGCGCGAGAATGACGCTATATCATTGATTTAAAGCAAAATATATTATTTTTGTCGATGAGGTTGTGTAGGAAAGACAGGTCGGTGATGACCAATCAGCTTGCGGTCGCTTGAAGCAGCCTTGGCAACAAGCGTTGCCCCTGACTGTCGAACAGATGCAGTTTGTCCGGATCGATATAAACCGGCAATGACTGATGTAATGCCAGCGGCTGTTCCGGGGTCACTGCGGTAAACATCTGGCCGAGTAGCTGCCCGTGAACCAGTTGGTTCGGGCCCAGCGGTTCAACTACCTGAACGGCCAGATCCAACCGAAGGGGATGCGCGTCAGTTGTCAGGCTGAGTTGCTCCGGGCGGATCCCGACTTTGATGTGCTGGTCCGGCAGGTGGGCATAGGCCGGTACACTGCAGGTCTGACCGTTGCTCAGGACGAGCTGACCGCCTGACAGGGTTGCCGGTAACAGGTTGATGGCCGGGCTGCCGATAAAGCTGGCGACAAATTCGCTTTGCGGCTGGTGGTAGATCTCAGAAGGTGTGCCAACCTGTTCGATTTCGCCCTGATTTAAGACCACAATGCGATCCGCCAGCGTCATGGCTTCGACCTGATCATGGGTAACATACACACTGGTGACCCCGAGTTCGCGTTGCAGCTTTTTGATTTCCAGCCGCATATGCGCGCGCAGGGCAGCATCCAGATTCGACAGGGGTTCGTCGAACAGAAACAGCTTGGGATCGCGGACAATGGCGCGTCCCATCGCCACTCGCTGACGTTGTCCGCCGGAAAGCTTGGCGGGTTTCCGGTCGAGGTAATCTTCAATTTTCAGCGTTGTTGCCACGCGGCGGATTTTGCGGTCGATCAGACTTTTCTCGACGCCACGGTTTTTCAGGCCGTAAGCCAGATTGTCGTAAACCGTCATGTGCGGGTAGAGCGCATAGTTCTGGAACACCATCGCGATATCTCGTGCGGCCGGTTTGATCGGATCGACCCGGCGGCCGTCGAGTTCAATACTGCCGCTGGTGATGGCTTCCAGTCCGGCAATGGAACGCAGAATGGAGGATTTTCCGCAGCCGGACGGCCCGACCAGCACGATAAACTCACCAGCTTTTACATCCAGGTTGATCCCTTTAACTGCCTGATGGCCGTTCTCGTAAATTTTGATTAATTGATTCAGTTTCAGCATGCTGTTCTCGTGCTCATATCTTGTGATCATGTCTCGTGCTTCTGTTTTTTCGTCGTTTGGCAGTGCAGGAGACGGTTATTTCTCGGATTCCACCAGTCCTTTGACGAACCAGCGCTGGAAAATCACAACCACCAGCACCGGGGGCAGCATGGCAAGAATCGCCATGGCGAAGGCATAGTCGTAACGTGGCTGACGGGATTCGGTAATGTTGCTCAGGATCTGTTTGATCCCCATGACGATGGTGTTGTAGGCCTCATCGGTGGTGATCATGATCGGCCACAGATACTGGTTCCAGCCCACCACAAACATGATGATGAAAATGGCTGCCATCATGGTTTTAGACAGCGGCAGCAGGATATCCACCAGAAAACGCCAGGGACCGGCATTGTCGAGCTGGGCGGCTTCCAGCAGTTCATCCGGGATCGTTTTGAAAAACTGGCGGAAGAAAAAGGTCGCAGTCGCAGATGCAATCAGCGGCAGGATCAGCCCGGTATAGGAGTTCAGCATCCCGAGGTTCGCCACCACTTCATAAGACGGAATAATCCGGACTTCCAGCGGCAGCAGCAGGGTGATAAAGATCAGTCCGAACCAGAGGCTGGCATAAGGCAGCCGGAAAAAAACCAGTGCATAGGCCGCCAGCATGGAAATGACAATCTTTCCGATGGCAAATCCCAGTCCCATGATCAGTGAATTCACAATCATGGTGCTGGCGTTCACGTCCTGACTGAACCCGATACTGCTGTGCCAGGCTTCCTGATAGGTTGCCAGAAAGTGCCCCCCCGGCAGCCATTGCAGTCCGTCACTGATGATGGTGTTCGGATCATGGGTTGAACTGGCGAAGATCAGCCAGACCGGCACCAGCATAAACGCCATGCCTGCCAGCAGGATCAGATGATCCAGCCATTGACTGCGTTTTAGGGAAAGCGATCGGCTGACGCCTTGTTTCTCTGCCGGTATTGCCGGAATCCGGCTTGTCTGTGTCGTGTTCATCAGTAATGTACCTTTCGTTCAATCACACGGAACTGGAAGTAAGTCAGTGCTAACACCAGAAGCAACAGGACAACAGACTGGGCAGAGCTGCCGCCTAAGTCAGCACCGATGAAACCATCCTGAAAGACTTTGTAGACCAGGGTGGTGGTACTGCCGCCGGGGCCGCCGGAGGTCATGGTGTCGATGATGCCGAAGGTGTCGAAAAAGGCATAAGTCAGATTGATCACCAGCAGGAAGAAACCGGTGGGTGCCAGCAGCGGAAACGTGATGGTCCAGAACCGGCGGCGGTCGGATGGGCAGTCCAGTTCTGCGGCTTCGCGGACGGAATGAGAAATCGACTGTAATCCAGCCAGAAAGTAAACGAAATTGACAGACACCTGCTTCCAGACCGAAACAATGATCAAGGCAAAGGTGGCATCAAATGCACGGGTCTGGTAACTGAAGTCCCAGCCAACGATCGCAAACATGCCGGTGAAGGTGCCGAAATGCGGGTTAAACAGAAAGCTGCCCATAATCCCGGCGACTGCCGGAGCGACAGCGTACACCCAGGTCAGTGTGACCTTGTAGCCGCTCTGGCCGCGGCGGATATTGTTGGCTTTGACGGCCAGCAGCAGTGCCAGCGCCAGAGACAGCAGGGCAACGGTGAATGAGAACAGCAGTGTGAAACCAATCGATTTCAGGTATTCCGCTGAGCTGAACAGCATCTGGTAGTTCTCGAACCCGATAAAGGTACTGGAGAGTCCCCAGGGATCTTCCAGCATGAATGACAGGTAAATTGCCTGCGCAGCCGGATAGAAAAAGAAAACGGCAATGATCAGGATCTGGGGAGCCAGCATCAGATACGGCACACCCGAGTGATGGAATTGTTGTCGGCGTTCCACGGTCGTCTCGATGAAGGTGAATCAATCAGAACACAGCGCGGCCAGTCAGCCGCGCTGCGGGGAGTGCCCGTGTTATTTCACGGTGCGGGCAAAACGTTTCAGCAGTACCTGGCTTTCCTTTTCCACTTTGTCGAAACTGTCTTCGACGGTGCTGGTGCCCGCAAAAATGTTGTCGAATTCGCGGTGCATAATTTGCTGAATCTGCGGGTAGAAACCTAAGCGGTAGCCCCGGGTCCAGTCGCCACCGGGCAGGCTGAGTTGTTTCACGCCGATTTCGGCATCCGGCTGCTTCTTGTAATAGCCGGATGCTTTGGCCTGCTCGTAAGCGGCTTCAGTGACCGGGACATAGCCGGTCGCTTCGTGCCAGAACACCTGCGTGTCTGCTTTGGTCAGGTAATGGAAGAAGCCGGCGACGCCTTTTTCTTCTGCTTTGCTGTGTCCGTTCAGGGCGAACAGGGCAGCCCCGCCAATGAATGTCCGACCGGCATTGTGGTTGATGGAATCCCAGTAAGGCAGATAGGTGGTGCCCAGACTGAACTTCACGCGGTTCCGCAGGCCGCCGAACGAGCCGGACGAACCCATCCACATGGCCACTTCCTGGCGTTCAAACGGGGTTTGGTTGGCATCCCAGTCAGAACCGTAATATTTGTAATAGCCTTTGTCTGACCACGCTTTGAGTTTGTGGAAATGCATGCGCATGTCCGGCGTGTTGAACATCAGCTTGGTGGCCGGGCCTTCATAGCCGTTATTCTGGTCGGCCAGCGGCAGGTTATGGCGGGACTTGAAGTTTTCAAACATAATCCAGGGGGTCAGTGACTGAGAGAAACCGGCATAGCCTTTGTCTTTCAGTCTGGCGGCGACCTTTTCCAGATCTTCATACGTCTTGGGCGGCTGAACGCCCACTTTGTTCAGAATGTCTTTGTTGTAGTACAGCACCGGGGTTGAACTGTTAAAAGGCATGCCAATCATCTTGCCTTGATTATCGGCGTAAAAGTTGCGAACTCCGGCAATGTAATCTTTGCTGTGAAAGTCGTAACCTGCACTGACCAGAATATCCTGAACCGGTTTGGCAACCCCGGGCGCGTTCATGATGGTCGCTGCACCAACATCTGCGACTTGCAGGATATTCGGGGCTTCACCGGCACGGAAGGCGGCAATCCCTGCGGTCAGGGTTTCAACATAAGAGCCTTTGTAGACGGGGACGACTTTGTATTCAGTTTGCGAGGCGTTGTATTCCTTTGCCAGTTGGTTCACGGTTTCACCCAGTTCTCCGCCCATGGCATGCCACCAGGTAATTTCTGTGGTTGCCCAGGCTGAGCTGGCAAAACCGGCGCCTGCAAAGGCCACGATCAGTGCGCGCACCGTCTTTAACTTATTCATGCTGTTTCCCTGTCAGTCTGTGTGAATGAATATTTTGGGGTCTGTTTTGCTTTCGCTCGAAAGGCAGCTGTTTTCGCTGGCAGTATGGTGATTGCGCTTTATTGCAGTGATGTTGATGGCGTATGTCAGTTTGATGACAGGTGAAAAGGTTTTGAATTGAAGAGACTTTTTCTGTCTGCCAGTCTGTCATCAGAGAAAAGCGATGCCTGCATAGCATAATTGAAATTCTGCTCATTCAATTTTGGTAATCATCAATCGCTTGAACTAGGTTAGATTTACTACCAGCAGGAAAATCAGCGTACACATACGGTGAAAGTGGCCGGCAAGAGCCTCTCAGACGTGTGATGTGTCCCGGGTTCCTGCGATATTGCATCAGACACAAATGGAAGTGTGCGACGATCATGACGTTGTTGGAGTTGAATCTGAAATCCTTCATTGATGAGGTTGGCAGCCTGGCTGATCTGACCGACTCATGGCTGGCGGTGTTCTCACTTCACATTTCTTTCCCTTTCTTCTGGCTGGTTCTGGCTGCGCTGGTGCTGGTGTCTCTCATGTTGTCAGTCATCAGTCTGGTCTGGAAGCAACGATACCGTCGCTCCCGTGTTCATCGTGAACTGGCCCGAGCAAACCAACGGATGAGCCTGGCGACATCTGTGGCCGGGATTGGGGTCTGGGAATGGGATGTCGGCAATGACACCCTTCAGTGGAGTCCTTATCTTTATGATCTGTATGGGATTCGTGTCGGGAGCCGATTGTCGCTGAAAGACTGGATTCTGAGATTGAAAGAAGGGGACGACGAAAAAGTCCTCCGGCTCAAACAACTGGCCGGAAAAAGCAAACAGCAAACCTTACTCATTGACATGATTGATCCGATAGACGGCCAGCCGCGTGTACTGGAGCTGGTGGTTCAGGGACTGATCAATGATGCATCCCGCTTAATTGGCACCCAGCGTGATATTTCCGATGTGATCGAACGACAGCGCAAAATGGAGCAGGCTGCACTGCAGGATAAGCTCACAGGCTTACCAAATACACGCGCCTTAAACCGGGTGCTGAAAGCGGCTTTTTCGGCCCCGGATATGAGCAATAAGGTGTTTGGCCTGATGTTTATCGATCTTGATGGCTTCAAACAGGTGAATGATACCTTGGGGCATGATGTGGGGGATGCCCTGCTGCTCCATGCATCCAAACGGATGCGGGGTTGTTTACGGGTTGAAGATGAAGTTTTCCGTTTGGGCGGCGATGAGTTTGTGGTTTGGGTGCCTTTGGGCGAGTACGCCGTCAAAATCAATAAGATCAGTAAAGATAAGATTTTTGATGATGAACCAGACAGACGCGAACCCTTGATTCTCCCCTGGGGAGACAACGATGAAGAGCTGACCTACCGTATGGAAGCCATTGCAGAGAAGTTACTGCATACGCTGACAGAACCCTTCAATTTTGGTGAAAATCAGTGTCGGGTGTCAGCCAGCATCGGGATCGCCCGTTACCCGTTTCATGCCAAAGATGCACAGACATTGCTCAAGTTGGCCGATACAGCCATGTATCAGGCGAAGCGAAGAGGAAAGCGGCAGTTTGCCCATTATGATCCTGAGTTAGAGGAGAGCAGTCAGCCTGCAGAAAAACAGGATGTATCGGCTGAACAAAGGGCAATTCGGACCGTCGGCTTGGATTGATATGTCAAATAAATGACGAGTCAGCGTTTTTTAGTGCGCTGGATGATAAAAAAGAACGACTTATGAAAAAAAAGTCCGATAAACAGACATAATTTTTTTACACAAATTCTATTCAGATTCTAATATTTGAGACAGAGAGACGTGAAAATTGTGTGTACGCGATGGTGACGTTTACGTCATGGTGAATTAAAGAGAGGGAATTCTTATGAAATACATTACTTTGGGTTGGATCCATGCCAGTCATTTTCTTCATCGTCTGATACATGAAGAAAAAGGGGCATCTGCAATTGAATATGTCCTGATTGCGGCGGTGGTTGTTGCGGCGGTGAATTTGCTTGGTCTGGATGATGTGATTCAAGCTGTCGGAGATAAACTCAATGCTGCAATTAGTAGTGCGGGATGATGAGACGATAGAGACGCTGATTTGATTTTACAGGCTACTTTCGTAATTGCTCTTTTATGTTGCGCAATACAGGATTTAAAAGAGCATCGGGTGAGCAATATTCTGATTGTGTTGATAACTTTTATTATTTCGTTTTTTTTACTGGGTCAATTAAATATTCAACTTGAAGTTTGGGAATTTGATCATTTATGGTCATTGTTGTTCGTAATTTTATTCACATGCCCATTCTTCTATAAAGGGGTATTTGGTGCGGCAGATGTGAAAATCTTACTGGTTTTATCAGTGATCTGTCCATTAGAGATGACATTGAATATATTGCTCTATAGTTTTTTATGCTTCGTCATATTTTGGCTGTTATTTGTTCGCCGTCGGGAAGAGGCCCCCTTTGTACCCAGTTTATGGGTTGGAGTGGTTGTATCGTTATGGATGATATAAGAGTCAGCATCAGAAAGAGAAAACAAGGTCAGCAGGGTGCCGCTGCATTAGAAGCGATACTGCTGACGCCTGTGATCTTAATGATTTTGTATGCGATTGCACAATACAGTCTGATATTCGTTTCAATTCAGATGTTTAACTACGCTGCAGAGGAATCACTGAGAGAGAGTATTTCTTATGTCGATTCGAACTGTTATTACGCCGGTTCCTGTGACACCACGACCCTGAAGTCGGAAATAGAAGAATCTGCGAAGGAAGTTATCAAGCGATATACCGAAGCTGATTCGGGGTTAGGGAAATTATTCGGACAGAATCTGGATACAACCTGGGCTGAGAATGAAACGACAGTTTCATTATTCAATGTGGATGTTTCTGAACCGGGAAATATTTGCTGTAAGGTGACCATCACCTATAACTATAAAAAATATCCTTTCTTACCGTCTTTTGGTCTGCCAGTTCCGGATGAGTTGAAATCAACGGCGACACTGAACCTGTAATTCTGCACCGATAGCTGTTAGTTCAGGTCAGTGATGTCAGTCAGTCACAGTGAGGGAAAATATGCAAGGACGCACATTAAAAATCGCTGCCGCCGTATTATTAGTGCTGGCATTGCTCATTGGTTGGTATGGAGTCACTCTCAGTGGTCGTTCTTCGCCGCCAACAAATTCCGCGACTATCTCTATCGAAAAGCCTGAGGTCACTGTATGGGTTTTTGCCCAGGATATGCCGCAGCATGTGGTGCTGAAAGCGGACATGCTGGTTGCGACTTCAGTCACCGATGCAACCCCACAGGACATTCGTGAAATCACCCCGTTTATCGGCCGGCAACTGAAACAGCCTGTCGCCCAAGGCACCCGGCTTCAATCGGTTTTATTGCAAGGACATCTGCCCATTGCTCAGTCACTGCCTGAGGGCTATCGCGCCATTGCCATTCAGGCGGGTGAGCTGACTTCGGTGGGCGGACATGTTCATCCGGGCTACCGGGTCGATGTGATTTATTTGCTGCGCGCCAATAAAGAGTCAGGCACCAACAGCACTGCTCGCCGGATTCTCAGTAATGTGGAAGTGCTGGCCGTTGGGGATGAGTTGAGTTTCGAGGGGGAAAAGCCTGAAAAACAAGCGCCTGTGAATGATAAGGCCAGAACCGTTGTTTTAGCGGTGCCAGCCAGCGATACCCCGCAATTACTGCTGGCGGAAAATACAGGTCAACTGCGTCTGGCGGTGGTGGGGATGAAAGATCAGGCGACACCTGTAGTGACGTCTGGTGACCCTGACCGTCAAATTGCTTATTCCCCCGTTCCTACGCTGAAATCAACAGTGAGTGTGTCTCCACAGAAAACGGCCAGTATCACGCCGGTGATTCCAGCAGCACTCCTGACCGCGCCCAGCCATTCGACAGTGAAAGATGCCGATTTAGGGAAGCCGGATGACAGTTATGTCATTTCACTGAAAACCCTGGGGGGATACCGCGAAGCGGAAGTGGAAGTGAAGAAACCGACCCCGGTGAAATACCGTTATGCAGCTCCCAGGGTAGAGATCTACCAGGGAGAAAATCGAACGCTGGTTCGCACGAGTCACTGACAGGGAGAAAGTGAATGCTGCGCTTAATACAAGGAATCTGTTTCTTTGCTGCTTTGTGCGTTGTTTCAACGGGTTTTGCCCAGGATTATCAGATGGATGTTGGCCAGCAGGTGACAGTCAATGCCGGAAAACGCATTCAGCGAGCTGCTGTCGGTGAACCATCGGTCGCAGGCGTGAAGGTCCTGAGCACCACTGAGTTACTGGTTACCGGGAAGAGAACCGGCACCACCTCGCTGCTGATTTGGGAGCGGGGTTCAGATCAGCCCGTTCGCCATCGGATTGCGGTGAATCCGGGCGGCGTCGCGACCTCGAATGTTCAGGTTCAGACCGACATTAAAGTTGTCGAAGTCAGTAAAAGTGCCCTCAAAGAAGCCGGCTTCTTCTTCGGTAAGCAGGGAACGAATGGGACGTTTTGGGGGATCGGAAATGCCAGCGCGATTTCCAGCGCTAATTTTAATGGGTTTCGCGGCAGTTTTCTGTCCAGCGGGGATTCCTTCAATCTGGTGATCGGGAATGTGGCGGATCATCTGCTGGGCACCGTGAGTGCCCTGGATAGCAACGGTTTTGCGTATACGCTGGCGGAACCCAGTCTGGTCACCATGTCCGGACATACCGCAACATTTTTGGCGGGGGGCGAATTTCCTTACCCCAAAAGCACCAAGGATGATGACGTGACGATTGAGTTCAAAGAATTCGGGGTGCGACTCAATCTGACTCCAACCGTGATGTCGGGCGATCGCATCATGCTGAAAGTTGCGCCTGAAGTCAGTGAACTGAACTATTCGCAGGGTGTGCAGGCTGCGGGTGTGGTTGTGCCGGGTCTGACGGTGAGACGGACGGATACAACTGTGCAGCTGGGTAATGGGGAAAGTTTCGTGATCAGTGGTCTGGTCAGCCGCAATACAGTAAAAAATGCCAGCCGCTTTCCCGGATTAGGCGACATTCCCATTCTGGGCGCATTCTTTCGTTCAACCCGGCTTGATGAAAATGACAAAGAACTCATGATGGTGGTCACGCCTCATCTGGTGAAGCCTTTCGCCAGAAATGCACCGCTGCCTCCGCTGCCTGGTGAGATGTATCGCCAGTTTCGTCCAAACTTTTTTGAACTGATTTTTCTGGATGCGGAACCCAAAGAATTGCCTGTGAAAATGGGTTTTGCCGGGGAGGGTTAAGATGCAGTTAATGGCTTATACGGCAGATCATCGCGCGAAGCTGGATGTGACTGAGTCGATTCCAGACGGATGTACGCTCACCTGGATTGAAACTCCGGAGCATCTGAACGCCAATCTGGCGTGGCAGCAGACCCGTATTCTGATTCTGGTAGCTTCAGGCTGGCCGATGCCCGACATCGACAGTTTGATGGATAACTTTGCGCCCCGGCATATCATTTTGGTCGATCTGACACCGGAAGCACATTGGCACGGCATCCAGCAAAGTCAGACGGTTCGCCAGCATTTGCACTGGTGTGAACTGGAAGGTCTGGCTAATGCGATTACCAGCCTGACGCGGATGGAATCTGCAGATGCTCAGTCCCGGCTGGCATTGTTGTCACCGCGCAATGACTGTGACGGCGCATTATTATCGATTGCGGCTGCCTGGCAGTTACAGCACCGGCATAAACAGGATGTACTGCTGCTGGATTTGGGGCGGCCATACAGTGATGTGCCTGACTATCTGGGCAGCAGCAGTCAGCTCGATTTTATGGCGCTGCTGGAAAAGAAAGACTATCTCAACCCGGATTGGCTGAATGAGCAGGCGCTGGATATGATCCCCGGGATTCATGTCATCGGTATGCCGGCTTCGGATCACTATGGTGCCGTGACCATGGAAGCCTTAGTCGAAGTTATGGATATGCTCGAAGAACGATACAGCAATATCGTGATGAATCTGACCGGAATGCCGCCCAGCCCGTTGCTGTTTTTTATGCTCAGCCGTTGCGATCAGCACTGGCTGCTTGCCGATCAGAAAAATGTCAGCCTGAAAAGTAGCTGTGAACTGGCAGAAGCACTGTATCAGCAGGGAATTCGGCCGGGGAGCGTGAATCTGGTCTTGTCACCATTTTCGACCGAAGTGATGCCGGATCGGGACATGATCGAAAAGCAGTTACCTTTTCAGGTTCGGGGTGAGCTGCCTTATACCCACCCGGTGATTACCGATATTAATGCCAATACCCTGCTTCCTCCCAGCGGTGACTTCAAGCTCTACGTGAAGGCGGTTGAAAAGTTGCTTTGGTTGTCGAATGAGAAACCCCGCTGGCAATTTTCTCTGGGCTGGTAGGCCGTTTTCGTCCCTTCGAATCAAGGAGTGAGTATGGGAAATGACATGATGTGGCCAAGCCGGGAAGTGATGATTCAGCAGGAAGAATCATCTCTGGCACTGAAAGCGGAATTGCACCGCTATATTATTGAGCAGCTTGAAGAAGACGGCTTGATGTTTGAGATGGAGCGGCAGGAAATGCAGCCCCATGTGCATGACTACGTCCGCCAGTACTTTCAGCAGCACAAGGAACTGAATCAGCGTCAGAATATGGAAGCGCTGGTGGGGGAACTTCTGGATGAAATCGTCGGCTTTGGTCCTTTGCAGAATTTGCTGGATGACCCGCAAATCGACGATATCCTGATTAATGGTCCGAAGCAGATCTATGTTGAACGCAGTGGTCAGTTAAGCCGTATCCCGCTTCGGTTTATGAATGATCAGCATGTGTTGCGCGTTATTCGCCGCATGATCGCACCCATTGGCCGCCGGATCGATGAATCGAACCCGATGGTGGATGCCCGTTTGCCGGATGGCAGCCGGATTAACGCCGTGATCCCGCCTTTATCGATTGATGGCCCCTGTCTGTCTGTCCGTAAATTTAAGAAAGAAGGCCTGACCGCAGACACCCTGATTCAGAACGGTGCGATGAGCCTGGGCATGCATCAATTACTGAAAAAATGTGCGCAGGCCCGCTTTAATATTCTGATCAGTGGCTCAACCGGCTCGGGGAAAACGACTTTGCTGAATATTCTCAGCCATTACATCAATACCGGGGAGCGGGTCGTCACTATTGAAGATGCGGCTGAGCTGCAACTGCGAAACGGACATGTGGTCAGGCTGGAAACCCGTCCGCCAAATTCTGAGGGCCAGGGCGAAGTTACGGCGCGGGACTTACTGAAAAATGCGCTGCGGATGCGGCCGGATCGCATCATTCTGGGGGAAAGTCGTGGCGCAGAAGTACTGGATGTGCTGCAAGCCATGAACACAGGTCACCAGGGCTCAATGAGCACCTTGCATGCCAACTCCCCTCGTGACGCTTTAGTACGACTGGAAATGATGGTGACGCTGGCGGGCTTTACTTCTACGGAGTCTTTGATCAAACAGATTATTGCCACTGCAATCGACCTGATTGTTCAGGTTTCCCGGCTACCGAATGGGAAGCGGGTCATCACGCACATTGTTGAGGTTCAGGATGTCGCGGATGAAAAAATCCGGACTCAGGAATTGTATCAATACAATCCGCAGACGGATGATTTTATGACGGTTGATGGCATGTCGGTGCACCTGCGTAAAAAGCTGGGAGAAGACGGATGAACAGCCTGATCGTCATCGCGATGCTGCTGCTGTTTACCAGTTGTGTGCTGATGATTTTCGCCACCCGGCAAAGCAAGCCGGGCGCGAAGCAAGACCATCCTGCTGAGCAGAAAGAGCCGAAGGCACGCAACAGAGATCGCATGCTGGAAGGCTGGCAGCGTCTGGGCCTGAGTACGTCTCCTGTGAGTTTACTGTGTTATGCGGCTTGTCTTCTGTTCGGCCCTTTTCTGCTGGCGCGCCTGACCGGGGTGAGCGGGCTTGGGATGGGATTGGTGGGTTCCGTGGGTTTGATATTGCTGTTGGGGCAGATCAAAAAAAGTAATACCCGCCGGAAGATTCTCCAGCAGTTGCCGGGTTTTATCGACCATATTAACCGGCGGGTGCATGTGGGGATGTCGCTGAATAAAGCGGTTGAACATGTCCTGCAAGCGATGAATGACCCTTTACACTCTGTGGCGGAACGGGCAGTTCAGCGGATGACGCTGGGTACGGAGCTGTATGACTCTTTTCACAAAGAGGCAAGGATTACCGGAGTAAAAGAATTCGCGTTGCTGGCTTCTGTGTTCAAGGTGAACCATCAGTTCGGTGGCAGCGTGACTGCAGCGCTTGAAAACCTTGTGGAATTGTTGCATCAGCAGGAACGCAGCCAGCGGGAGCTGAAGTCGATGACGGGGGAAACCCGGGTGACGGCCTGGATTATGGGGTTAGCCCCAACGGCGATGGCAATTTATATGTTAGCGACGAATCCGCAACAGTTACTGTTGATGTGGGCGGATGAAACAGGACGTCAGGCGTTAATTGCCGGACTTGGCGCGCAGTTACTTGGCGGGCTGGTGCTTTGGCGGATGATTCGGTCACTGTAATGGTTGCGCTGGACACAGGATGCCCGGTGGAGCCCCGCTCCCGCCTGTCATCCCCGCGCAGGCGGGGAGTTAGTGACTTTAGAGGACGAATGACACGGAAAATGAGGAATAAAATGACTCTGTCAGATTACTCTCATCTCGTGCACAGTGGATTCCCGCCTGCGCGGGGATGACGATAATTGATTGATTTTAAATGATAATATATCGATTTTTTCATCGAGCTATTTGTGTAGGAAAGACAGGTGAAGGCGGGAGCCAGTGACGTGAAAGGATAAACAGCGCGGGAATGTGCGGCGCAGAAGCGGATAAAGCCCGCCATACAGGAACAAAGCAATTTGTAGGCATGTGTAGGGAAACACAATGACAATCACAGCGTATCTGATTATTGCCAGTCTGGTGTGCACCCTGAGCGGTGTCGGGCTGATTTTTTGGTCTCTGAAACTGCAAAAAGCACGTCATGTGGAAGAGAATCTGGCGAAATCACTGGGCAAGCCGCGCGCTGGGGAGCGTGTGATTCGGCGTGGGCAGTGGTTATGGGGCAAAACGAAACGCAGCCATGCCTCATATCTGCAAGACATTCTGGAGATGATGCGCAAAGCCGGGTACATCTCGAATCGTGAACAAACCCTGTGTGTGTTCCGGCTGGCTGCCGTGTGGTGTGCGATTCAGCTGGTGTTTGCCAGTCAGCTGATTCATGCCGATGCAACGCTGAATCAGAAAATCAGTCTGATGGTGGTCAGCGCATTGGGCACGGCTTATCTGGTGATTCAATGGCTCAAGAAAAAAGCAGCCAAACGATCCCGTATTATTGAGGAAGAACTCATCATTGGTCTGCAGGTGATGAAAATTCTGTGGGATGTGGGTCTCTCGCTGGAAAGCCTGCTGCGGACGTTAACCCGGGAACTTTCTGAACTGACCCCTGAACTGAATAAAGAACTCAGACTGGCATTAAGCAAAATTGAAGCGGGTCAGGAGCGGGCATCCGTTTTCAGTGAAATTGCCAGAGTCAACGACTCTTCCGGCATGCAGGATTTGCTCACCATGCTGGCCCAGGTCTCTGAAACCGGCGGCAATATGTCAGCATCTCTCAATCAGTTGTCGATGCTGCTGCAGGACAGACGACGGACTCAGTTGCAGGAAAAAGTCACCAAGTTGTCGGGGAAGATGTCTGTCGTGATGATGATATTCCTCTTTCCGGCTTTGTTTGTCGTGCTGGCCGGCCCCGGTTTTATGGCGCTGATTCAATCGCTCAGCCGATAGAGGCAGCCATCGCGTATCTGGATGTTGATGGCAGAGATAAGACAGGGATGTACCTATGAATAGCAGAAAAACGGGCCGACAGTTTTGGCTCAGTAGTGTGCTGGCCGTCGTGCTGGCCGGTTGCAGCGCCTCACCACAGGATGACAGTGCCCATGCAACCGCCAACAAAGCGGTTCAGTCGGGTGCCTGTGGTGAAACCCTGATTGCGAAAGATGGCATGAAGCTGGCGATGGTGAAGCAACAGATGGATCAGGGGCAGTACTATCTGGCGCTGGCTGCGCTTGATGAGCTGAATGAAGATGGCTTAAGTGTTCGGATGATGCGGGCGAACAGTTATCGGAAACTGGGCAAGTGGGATGAAGCTACCCGTCTTTATCAGGAAATGGTGAGCACCTGTCTGGCCGGAGAGGCTTATCACGGCCTGGGGTTGATTGCGTCTTATCAAGGGCAAATGAATGCGGCGATGAACTGGATGCAAAAAGCAGCCAAGGCTGCTCCTGTACAGGCGGATGTACGCAATGATCTGGGGTTTTTGTTGCTGGTCACCGGTCAGGATCAGAAAGCCAGAGATGAACTGATGACGGCGCTTGAACTGAATCCAACTCATCCGAATGCGGCAAAAAATTTATGGTTTATTTTATTGAAAAATAATCAGAAACAGGCAGCAGCTTCACTGGCTTCCCGCTTTAAATGGGGAGATGCGGAACAGAAAGAAATGATGGATGCCATCGCCGTTTTTCAGCCGTTGAAGTTGGATCAATCTTAATCGGATCGTGAACAGACAGGAGCTCAGGGATGAAAAGGACAAACAAAACAGCGATTGCTTTGCTCAGTGCCGTACTGTTGAGTAGCGTCGCAGTGCATGCGGCAACCTTCCCACCCAAAAAGGTGAATGAAGACAGCACAGAGAAGGCAAAGAATGCGATCAGCGAGTATCCGGAAAAAACAACCGTTCAGTTGAAACCTGTGGTCAGAAATGAACGGAAAAACATGACTCAGTTGTGGCTGAATATGCAGACGCGCGGTCAGATGGCGACAACCGAGACAGACATGCTGACTCCGGAAGCAGCGAAAGCCACACAATTGCGGATGCAACAGAGCTTTAGCCATCCGATTCCGGATAAATTTATTAAAGATGGCTTTACCGGCAGTTAAGGGACCGACAATCCGGGGTGTTTGGGATAAAGGCTCAGTCAAAGCTGGTCAGTCCCATCCGGATTCCAGCCGGAAAAGGAGCGAAATTATGTTGCGTGCATCTGGTGGCCAAGGGGCATCTATGTCTCGCCAGCGGGGAGCAGTGGGGCCGGGTCTGATCTTACTGATGATCAGTATGGTGCTGTTTCTGTCGCTGGCGGTTGATACTGGCCGGATTTACATGGAAAAACGTCAATTACAGAAACAGGCCGATCTGGCCGCGCTCTCGCTGAGCCGGAGTGGCTGTTATCTTGATGGCAGTACAGATGAGAAAGCACAGGCGCTGATCACGCAAATCAAAAGTAATCTTCAGGATAATGGCTTTGACCCGGATGCCAACCAATATGAAGTCCTGTTTGGGGCTGCCAGTCTGAATCAGACCGATTCCCGGTGGGAGTTTGATCCGGACAATGCGGTCAAGTCTGCCGGAAAAGTGACCCTGAAAAAAACGGTTCCCGCAAGCATTCTGACTCAAATTGCGTCAGGTGAGAACGTCACATTGTCGGCATCTGCCACGGTGATGAAGCGAATGAATGTGGGATTCGGGGTGGGATCGCGCACCATCGATGTCGATTTAACGAACTCAGTGCTGGGTGCTGCGCTCGGCGGCAATCTGGCCGTGGCGTCCTATCAGGGGCTGGCAGACACCAAAGTGCGTCTGGCCGGCCTGTTGAGCGCCATGAACGATATGGGTCTGCTGGCTGTGGATTTATCTGCCGGCACGTTAGAGGAGGTCTTAGACACACAGTTGACGGTCGCACAGTTTATTGAAGCGAATATTCTGGCAGTCAGTGGCGATGCTGTGCTGGATGCGGATGTGCTGCCTGCTCTCAACCAGATGGATAGTCTGGCAAAACTCTCGTCGCTGTCGCTAACCCTGTCAGACATCATCAAACTGGCGGCAGGTTCCAACGAAGAAATGAATGATGAAATTCGCCGTGCAGCACTGATGAGTAAAATCGCCTTGTTTGATTTGGTTTCCGGGGCGATTTATGCGGCGAATCAAGATAATTTTCTGCTGATCCCGGGTCTGGATGCTGATCTGGGCGTGGCTGGGCTGGCGGTGGCTTTAAAGGTGATTGAACCGCCTCAGTTTAATTTTGGAAAGTTGCCTGCTTCCTCAGATGCGGAGTATGTCGCTTCGGCTAAAACTGCGCAGGTAGAACTGAAATTAAAGGCAACACTGCTGGATGGTGGCTTAGACTTGGGGGTGATTGCTTTAAATGTTGGTACCATCGGTATTCATGCCACTGTTGCTGAAGCGGAGACCCGGCTGCTTGATGTGGATAGTTGTTCTTACTCCGGCGATGGGATGACATTCGATTTTGCGACCAAACCTTCTGTGGCAACGATTCAGGTTGGTGATGGGGGAGCTGTGGGAGACTCTGGCGATTTTGGCGATCCGGCGAACCCGATTGCAATAACAGCAACCGTACTTGGACTGAATGTTGGCGTGTCTGCTGCAGTGGATGTCCCTGTTTCTTCAACAAGCTTTGTTGAGCATACAGAATCTGTTGATCCTGATTCCGAGTTACCGCAAATTGTTGGTGAGAGTATTGCTCCAGAAACAAGTCAGACCCTAAGCGATACATTTGATAGTTTGGAAAATGACAATATTACACTTCAAGTGACTGGTTTGGGGGTGCTCAGTTACTTACTGGACGGTATATTAAATGCGCTTGTAAGTGGACTGTTACCCATTATTTTTAATCTCTTAGACGCATTACTGCTCGATGTTTTGGATGCGTTACTGACCAATGTCCTCGGAATTCAGGTGGGCACGGCTGATGTATTTGTGTCTTCTATTGATGTTGAGGGGGGGGGATTGATCCAGTAACACGTGGTATCTCCTGACAGACAGGGCGCTCGTCTTTCATTTATATCCTACCCTTAAACCAGGATGAGTCAGGAGGAATACCCATGGCAAATGAAGGCTACCATGAGTCCATTGATGAACTGAGTGATGAAACCCGGGACATGCATCGTGCGATTACGTCTCTGATGGAGGAGCTGGAGGCGGTCGATTGGTATAACCAACGCGTAGACGCCTGTAAAGATCCCGAGCTGAAAGCCATTCTGGCGCACAATCGCGATGAAGAGAAAGAACATGCGGCGATGGTGCTGGAATGGATCAGGCGAAAAGACCCTACCTTTGATAAAGAATTGAAAGACTATCTCTTTACCAGCAAACCCATTGCGCATTCCTGACGCTGTCTGTGTCCCTTGCTTTGGGGCGCATGATAATGTCGCGCGATGGTGGTCTAAATTATTGGGCACTTTTTCAATTATTTCGAGTCCAATCCCACATCATAAGTCAGGCTGGTTGTGCGGTCTGGTTTTTCGTAGGTTTGTTAGTCGATTTGATTGGCTGATAGGGTCGGGTGTCTCGACATTGCACCAGACCGTTTGAGTCAGCATCAGGAGAAAGTATGAAAACGAAGCGACTGTTATCTCTGGCGATGGGGATGGGGCTGGCAGCGGTTCTTGTCGGGTGTGATCAATCTTCATCTGAAAGTGAACAGGCTCAGAAAGTAGACGCGGCTCAGGAAGTGGCTTCCGAAGTAGTTCAGACGGAATCACAGCCTGAGTTTGCCTATGTTGATACAGAACATAACGCACGGAACTCGCTGGACTGGAACGGCACTTATGCCGGCACGATTCCTTGTGCAGATTGTGCAGGGATTGAAACCGTTCTGGTGCTGAATCTGGATGGCACTTTCTCACTGACAGAGACATATCTGGGGGCAGATGATCAGGCCCAGTTCAGCCATCAGGGAAGCTTCAGTTGGAACGAGGCCGGCAATACCATCACGTTAACCAATGACAGTGGTGACGATATTCAGTTCTTCGTCGGAGAAAATCAGCTCTTCAGGCTCGATCGTGAAGGCAAGCGTATCACCGGAGAACTGGCCGAAATGTATGTCCTGAGCAAACAGCACCCTCAATAATTCTCACCGTCATCATTCAGACAAATAAGCCATGGCCCAAATGATTGGCTTGTTTGTCTGAGATAGCGTCAGCT
Source organism: Photobacterium galatheae (assembly GCF_000695255.1). Taxonomy (GTDB): domain Bacteria; phylum Pseudomonadota; class Gammaproteobacteria; order Enterobacterales; family Vibrionaceae; genus Photobacterium; species Photobacterium galatheae. The sequence goes on from NZ_JMIB01000038.1 coordinate 186,633, forward strand.
AATTTTACATCCCCCGCCTGAAGCTCCCCGGATTTTTGTCGGCTTTTTTTACAACCGCTGAATTCAGATTTTAAAACGCGATGCTTTTCAGCGAAGTACGATTTGGCATGCAAGATGCACCTACCTGTTGCGAACACAACCTCAACTTCCAACACGGTAGGGAGCAACACCATGAAAACGATGATTCAAACCGGGCTGCTTGCCTTAGGTTTGCTGGGAGGCTCAATGAGTGTCTCAGCGGCACAAATTGATTTTACCGAAAACCCATATTCAGTGCTGGATGGTAATCAGACTGCAACCGTTGGCGACATTACCTTTTCAGCCTGGCGCTACTTCCTGGATATCAATGGACTCTTTACCGAAGGTTCACTGGTCACGGGGAATCCAAGCTGGGTTCAGCTCTCGCATACCCCCCTGCAGGGGATTGGTGTCGATACCATTCCGATTAACCTGATTGAAGCTGTCGGTGAAGCTTTAGTCGATGACGACGACAAAGTGGATGCCTGGGAATTTGTCGTGCTGAGTTTTGCTGAGCCTGTGACGGTCAATGGTATTTTCCTTAATGACTATAGTTTGCTGGAATCTGGTACAGCGTATCTGTTTGATGACGGTTTTCCTGAGTTAGAGGTGGGTCTGAATTTGGATTTGCTGGGCCTGCCTTCTCTGCTGGATGCGTTGACGCCTGACGCACTGAACTGGGACGGCGCTTACTGGGATTTCGGCGGAGAAGATAATGTCAGCCACATTGTGATTTCTGCAGCCCTGCTGTCTGATTTCTATATCGCGGGTATCGACTATACCGTGGGTGATGGCAATGGTGGCCCCGGTGATCCAAATCCGGTTCCTGAACCTGCCAGCCTGCTGTTACTGACCACAGGTCTTGGGATGCTGGGCTGGCGTCAGCGTCGTAAACTCATCACGAAAAATGAGTCAATAATGGCCTGAACACAACTATCCGTATGAACCTCTGTTACTCATCTGTTCCGGCGTAGCAAAAAGCACGCCGGTTTTTTTATTGAATGGCTGTAAGGAGTTGCAGCGATATCACGAAATTGTTCACAAAGAAGTGCCACATCAGGAGGAATTTTGCCTAAAATGAAAGTGTCATTTTCACGTTAATGTGATCGTGTTAACTAAAAATCTCTTCATGGAAAACAAAAAGAGAACAGCAATCACAGATTTCCTATGAGTAGTCACGTGACAGTGATATTTGGGACGAGGGTAATCCGTTTATGAGTCAATCTGCGCAGGGTAGGACGGGTCGAGAGACTGGTATCTTATCGTTATTTCATTCACTGTTTCTGAAAAGAACATTCGCCAAACTGACTGTTTTTGCCGTGGTTTGGGTGTTCCTGGCCACTCAGTTCGAGTTTTTTGAACGATTCACACAATGGGTGATGCAGTATCAAAGTCTTGGGCTGGGGGCAGTGATGTCGCTGCTTTTCGTGCTTCCGGTTGCCTTGGTTGCGCTGAGCTGGAAGCGCCTGCGTTCGATGCGCTTTCAACTGAAAGCGGGTGAACGGGATAAAGCGGCCATGTATAAACTGGCTATGCATGATCCGCTCACCGAATTGCCGAATCGTCTGTATTTTTCCGAACAGCTCCAAAAAGCATTACAACACGCAGGCGATAACGACGCCTGCGTGGCGGTCCTGATGATGGATTTGAATAAATTCAAACAGATTAATGATGCTTACGGCCATATTGTCGGTGATGAACTGCTGGTGGCGACCGCGGGCCGTCTGAAGCATTTGCTGCGGATGCACGATACCATTGCCCGGCTGGGCGGGGATGAATTTGCCCTGATCCATGTCGGAGGGCAGGAGCCGGATGAAGCTTCCGCACTGGCATCCCGGATCATTAAAGCGATGTCTGAGCCGTACCACATCCGCGGGCAGCAAATTATGGCCGGCGTGAGCATTGGGATTGCGATGTCGAATCATGACATTGAACCGGTTGATTTATTACGGGCGGCGGATACAGCCATGTACCGGGCTAAAATGGATGGTGGATCGACGTTCTGTTTCTTTGACACCCGAATGGATGAGCAGCTCAAGCAGCGTCAATTGCTGGAGCGTGACTTACGCAAAGCGATCGCTCAGGATTTGCTGGAACCCTACTACCAGCCGGTGTTTGACCTGAAGGCTCGTCAGTTGCAGGGGTTTGAAGCACTGCTGCGCTGGCGCCATCAGCGAGAAGGCATGGTCTCGTCAAAAGAGTTTATCCCCGTGGCTGAAGATGCTGGCCTGATTCAGGTTCTGGGTGACTGGGTGTTGAAACAAGCCTGCGTCGCAGCCATGGACTGGCCGGTCGATACTACGGTCTCGGTGAATGTTTCTGTACAGCAGCTCAAGCACGATACGTTTTGCTATTCAGTTTCTCAGGCGCTGAAAGAATCCGGACTGGCACCTTCCCGGCTGGAAATCGAGCTGACGGCACAAACTGTTCAGCAGGATCCGCATCAGGTGCTGGCGATCATGCAGGATCTGAAACACATTGGTGTCGCACTGGTGCTGGATGATTTTGGCAATGGCAGTGCTTGCCTGACCATCATGCGTGATTTTCCGTTCGACAAAGTGAAGATTGCCCGTGCCTGTGTGGGGACGCTGCCGGGTTCTGAGACCAACAAAGCCCTGATTCAGTCGGTGGTGGGAATGAGCGAAAGCCTGGGCATGCAGGTTTCTGTCGTGGGCATTGAAGACGAAGTGCAACTGGCCATGGTGGCGTCTCTGGGATGCCAGCAAGGACAGGGGTTCCTGTTGGGCCATCCGCTCAGCCGCCATGCAGCAGGCCGTTTGCTTGTCAATCTGCCGGATGCGATGGGTCACGAGTAAACGCCACGAGAAAATTCACTGACGGCTTTGTTTTTGCCGGTACTGCTCCGGGGTGCATTGTGCATGCTTCTTAAAGAGATTGATAAAAGGGGATGCCTGATGATAACCCAAGGTCAGCGCAATCTCTTTCACAGATAGACCTTTCCTCAATAAGTGCAGCGAGTAGATGAATTTTCTTCGCTGCCGCCACTCAATAAAACTCATACCAAGCGTATCCTGGCAGTGGCGGGCTAGGGTGCGTTCTGTGGTATGCAGTTTCTTGGCCCATTCTGCCAGTGTGGTGTGATCGGTTGGGTTCTTTTCCAGTGTCCGTAAGATCGGCTGAAGCAGTTTATCTTCACTGCTGGGCAGAAACTGCTCATGAATCCGCGTTTGTTTCAGTTGATCCAGCAACACCGCAATGAGACGTTCATCTTCTGCGGTTTCCGCCACCTGAAGTTGACGGTGGCGCAGTTCATTGATGATCGCTTCAATGATCGGGGTGACCTCCAGCAGGCAGGGATAATCCGGCAGTTGCTGCGCCAGCGGCATGACGATATTCATCGAACAGTAATTCATGCTGCGGCGCATATAACTTTCGTGTTCGATGCCGGGTGGTATCCAGATTGCGTACTGCGAAGGCGATAAAAAGCGTTTCCCTTCCGCGTTCAGTTCAAGAATACCGCCACTGATGAGCTGTAACTGCCCCCACGGGTGTTGATGTCTGGGGGTTGTGGTGTGAGGCAGAAATGCCTGATGACCGAAAAACACCTCGCCGGGCGGGTTGTGATCATCAAACAAGGGGCGATAGACGTTTTTCATAGAGCCATCCTGAATCATCGTAATCCGCAAGAGTAAATCCCACCTGCGGTTGTTGGCAAGGGGCTGAAGACCGTCGCCAGACATGCTATGCTTCGCCGCCTTGTTTGAGACTGAATCATCGTCACTGCTGGTAAGGCACCCTGAAAGGTGCAGATGATTGAGTTAGGTATGACGGATTTGGGAACCACATGAATTACAACCGCATCGTTTGCTTTGATCTTGAAATGTGTTGCTGGAATGAAGACGGCATGGGCCGTACGGGCGAAATCATTGAGATCGGCGTTGCTGAGCTGAATCTGGAAAAGGGCACGATTTCCCGCCGGGCGCAATATTATGTTCAGCCTGAATCTGATGAAGTCTCGCCATTCTGTACTGAACTGACGGGCATCAAGCCTGAAGTGGTGGCTCAGAACGGTAAACCGCTGGCGAGCATACTGAAAGCGGTCGAGCAGAAATTTGGTGGCCGCCATAAAATTTATGCAGCATGGGGTCGCGACGATGCCATTCTGCGTGCAGAGTGCAAAGCCAAAGGCTTAGATGTCCCGTTCCGGGAATACCTCAATCTGGCAACCCTGTTCAAGTTGCAACCGCATGTGCAAAATAAGCGAATCGGGCTGCGTGCTGCGATGAGTATGAGCGGGCTGGAGTGGGAAGGTCGCCAGCACTCCGGCTATGTTGATGCTTACAACCTGGCCCGTCTGGCGCGAGTGATGCTTTGCCCGTCGGAACAATAACGGCGTGGTTTTGGATTGATAAAAAGGAAATAGAATGGAAATTCAGCGTATTAACCCGACTCAGCGTTGGTCTGATGTCACCGTATTTAACGGGATTGCTCACTTTGTCGAAGTGCCGGAATCAGACACCAGCGCTGATATCACTGGTCAGGCACAGCAGGTCTTTGCGCAGGCTGAGGCAATGCTGGCGAGTGTCGGCAGTGATAAATCCCGCATCCTGTCTGTGACCATTTATATCACGGACTGGGCGAATCTCGACGCTTTCAATGCCGCCTGGGATGCCTGGTTGCCGGAAGGTGCTGCCCCAAGCCGTGCCTGCGTGAAAGTCGAACTGGCTGATCCGGACTATCTGGTCGAAATTGCTTTCGTCGCCGCTGCCGGACAATAAAGCCTTCACCTGCCATCATCTGAAAAGACGATGGCAGGTTTTTCTGTGATTCTCTTTCCATATCTCCTTCAGGTTTCACTTCCACTGCCCCAAAAGTGATTTCATCTGCCCTTTCGAACGAATCGCAATCTGCTGTAACTGAATGATTTCAGATAAGATATACATGACTTTATCAGTAGTAGCGGATGCAAGTGATGTCAGATATTTTTTCTCAATTAACTCAGTTTGTGAAAGCAAGCTATGACCCGATTCCAGACTATGACGCGAAGACCGGGCCGGCTGAGCTGGTAAAAAATACTGAGCCGGAGCCGACACGGGCTTATACGGTTGAGCTTGCATGCAGCTACGACCTGTTTCGGCGTTCCGTCATGTCCAATGTGACATTTAAGCTGAAAAAGTCTGAGGCAGAGCCAGCGATTGCGCAGTGGTCAGAACAACCTCATGGTCAGCACACTTACCTCAGTTTTGCAGTGAGAGAAGCGGAACCGAAAAGCCTTCATGTGGGTTGGCACAGTAGCCATACCGACATCATCACTCTGGATGACGTTGTGCCACACGAGAAAAATACAGTGTCGGTGAAAGAGGCGTTTGTTCCTGTCCGGCCAGCGATTCAAATTGGGGAGCAACTGGGCTTACCCACGGAAGGTTATCTGTATTATTTTCTGGATGGTGAATTGCTGCATGAGTATCGCTGTAAAGGCGGGACAATACCTCGGTTTCAGGTCACGATGAGTCGTCGTGGGGCCATGAACCCGCAACCGGTCAATGATACTTCTGTCGATTTCATTCTGGCATTATGGCAACGTGGCGGCCTGGTGATAGAAGACCAGTATTTGTTGTACTGTCGCAGTCCCTTAGGCAATAACGAGATTGCAAGTGTCGATCGCGCCTTCCTGGAAAAGCATGGCGTGAAACTGGATATGCGCAAGATTATTCCCCTGACCGAGCAAAAAGGCCAGCGCCAAAGCCACGTCATTGCATCCGGAGATACGCTGACATCGATTGCTGAACAGTACCAGACAAGTGTCGATGCATTATTGGCATTGAATCCGCAATGGCGGGGCAAAGAAAGAATGCTGGAAGTGGGGGCAGTGCTTTATCTGGAGGCTGTTGGTACGTATAACCATGGTGCGGATGTTGTTTACCCGGCGACCAGCATGTTGCTGGACGAAGGTGTATTCGCGATAGGCCATATCACAAAAAAAGCAGAATTTCCGGTGATCAGGGTGGCGAAATCGACGAGCAGCCGATTTACAGCTCTGAGTCCGGTCCGCTATGCCATTGACACAGTCGATGAAGAAGGCCGGGGCTTGCACCCCATTTCGGATACCCAGACTTTTCCGGGCGGTATTTTTCAGTCAGAACAGACACCTTACACCCTGCGTCAAATCCGTGATGGCTGGTTGTATATGCTTTCTCAGGATCCGGAAACCAAGACCTGGGATGTCGGAGAATTTCTGATTAAGTATGGAGAGTTCAGCTATGTGGCTGGCCATACCGTGGCAGAGCGCGAAAAAGCAAAGATGCAGCCGACGAAAGCACATATCCTGTGTGCCGCTGACAGGCCAGTGTTCTTGGCGTATTCGGTCAAACGCTGGACCCAGCGTGTACAGGATTATTACCTCGGGAACGAAGATGCCCGCAAATTAGCGATGCGGGAAGTGGATTGGTCAAAGCAAACCCATATGGCGGATGTTGCTTTGATTGAAGACTATCTTGCTGATATGAATTCGAATCCGGTCTTTGACTGGAGCAGCGCTTTTCAGGACCCAAAAGCGAAATACAGCGATTTCACCACAGTGATTACACCGAAAACGGTGAAAGATTTTAGATATCAACTCCCGATGGCCTGTAATCAGTTGATGATTGCTTTGGATGATCCTTTCGGCGATCTGTCTGATCTCTATCTGAAATTACTGATGCCTACTCTGGTCACAACCCTGTCGGATGAAGATCAGCGGAAAACACTGATTGCTGAATCGATTCGGTCTTTGGTACGAGTTTCAATTCCGGAGGATGCCATTCCTGAGATAGCGCCGAAAGACTGGATTGATTTTGAACGCGCGGTTGATGTGTATCTAGAGTACCACTATTACCAGGAAAGGCTGTCAAACGCAGATCATGCACTGGAAGCGAAAGCTGCGCTTTCATTTGAAGCAGAAAGGAATCGATTAATCTATCCAGAAGCGAGAGCGACATTAGCCCGTTTTGGTGTTGATGAAGCATTGATAAAGTCCTATCAGGAGGCGTACACAGATCGCCGCAGCGCTTATTTGGAAGTCGATTGGGACCGGCTGGATGCGTATTACATATCATTTGTTGAAAATCAGGCGGTTGCGCATCAGGATATTGAGCGTGCATTTCCGATTTTAATCGATGCCTTTCATACGTTAGGCACAGAACCCTTACACTTGGGGATCGATCTCGCAGCGCCAGAGCATATGGGGTATTTAATTCAGTTGATCTCCGAAATGCTGGAAGTGCTCAACATTAATTGCCAGCAGCGCAAAGAAGCAGAAGAGAAGATGCTCAACGCGCTGGTTCAGGAAAAACCGGATAATCTGCTGGCCCTGATTCCAACCTTCTTTTCTCATGAAGTTTACATTGAACTCGACAAGCTTTTGTCTGAATTCAGTCTGTCTGAGTTTACCAAAGGTTCGCATGTGGCGTTTGGTGGCGTGATGTCGGCCTTCAATGATGTTATCGGCTTTAGTTTGGATAAAGACTCCAAAATACTGAAATTCACGCAAGGGTTACTTTTGCCGTTGGATGTGTTAGTTGAAAGTGCGAAATCTGCCACCGTGAATCTGACAGCAAAGGGTGCCGGGCAGCTCTTTCAGCATTTTTATACGACAGCGTGTTTGTTGTTACGTAGTAAGAGCCTGATAGCTAGCCGAAACGCAGCGATGGCAACCTGGGCGGCTCAAAAAATTGCTGAAGGCGAGATTGAAATGAACGGAAGGTTCAGCGAAGAAACACGCCGATTGCAGCAGAAGTTTAATGATCTGGCAAAAGAATATCTTGACCTCGAGGAAGGTCTGAAGAAACAGACGGAAGGTTCGAAGAATTACCGCCAAACCTCGAAACGCATGGCAAAGATTGCAAAAAAGCTGGCGAAACTCGTGAAAAAAAGCCCGTTGCTTTTTAAGGCATATAAGCAGCACACAGGTGAAACATGGGTGTTCGACGCATCGAAAAGTAACTCGGAAAAGTTCAGTAATATTGGTCGCATGGATTTTGTGGCGGCTACGCTGAACTCGTTCAATCTTCTGATTCAGGTTGAAACCCTGGTTGCAATGCATGCGAATACGCCGTATCCCAATACGAAACTGCAAGACCAAACCGTGGCTTACAGTACTGCCTGGCTTGTGAACAGTACCGGAGCGATGTTGAAGGGATTGTCGTTGAATAAGTTGCAGGCTGAGAGTCATTTATTAGATCACTCACTAAAATACATCAATTCTGAAAAAAGCATGTGGAAGTTTAGTGATGCCCAACGTAAATTGGCAAATCAATATATTCAACGTTCAATGGTTGCAGCGGTCGCAGGGGTGTTTGCGGCTGGATTAGAAGCCTGGCAAACAATTGAAACGTATAACAAATCTGATTTTGTTGAAGAAAAGGTGGTTTTAGGTTTAAAAACATTGGTACTTGCTGGGCAAGGGGCGAATTGGCTGGCACTCAGAATCATTAGTCATCTAACGAAGGTTTCAACGAGAATAGCGATCGGAGGTGTATTGCAGGGATGGATGGTCGCTGCGAACTTTTGGTTAGGGCTGGCTTATTTAGCTATTACTGTCTATCAACTCTTTTATAGTAAAAGCCCGATGGAAAACTGGCTTCGGGGGTCCATTTGGGGGAAAGAGCCCAATGCGGACTGGACGGCAGAAAAAGAATATTCTGAGTTGCTCACTTTAATCAATCAGCCGTCAATTCAGCCATCACTGGTAAGTCGAAACGTTCAGACGCTGCGCAGTGACAGTGCTGCGACTGTTCTGGTGGAAAGTGAACAGAAATTTACCCTGTTTTTTCCTCATTTGCAGGAAGGTGACAGCATTGGCCTGGCGGTAAATGTCGGATATGGCAACCTGAATGGCATGGCAAAAATTGATACGACAAACAGCCGCCATTTGAGTATTGAGGAGCTACAATCTGGCCGCTGGGAAAAGAAAGCAGAGGGTTTGTATTACCATGTCAAACTGCCGTTTGTATTGAAACAATATGTGAATTATTACAGTGAGCCACTTTCAGAAATTGTGCAGGTGTTCGTTGTGTGTATGGAAGAGAATCCTTATGAAGAAAACAATAACCTGAGTTCCATCTATCAATTTCAGTTTGCTCCGGGTGACTCACCGAAGACGGAGATGGCAAAATTAAAAGCGTTATCACCCAGCCAGCACCTAACTGCCCCGATTGAGGTATTTATCGAATGAAAAAAAAATTCAAACACCTGCCCAAGTGCACAGAAGAATATAAGCAGCAACAGATCCAGCAGGTACAGGAAGCGGATGTGATATATGAATGGGAATGTGACTTGGTACAAGGCTTGAGATGGGTTCAAACATCAGGGGTTGTTCTCATGATCTTTTTATTCGCGATTTTTTTGGGTGATTCGTGGGGATGGTATCTTGCGTTTAGCATATTGGCGTTGATTATGGGGAGCGCATCTTACTTTCTGTATCAATCCACAAAACGTCAACATGTCAAATTAACCGAACACGGAATCATTGTCAGCACGGTTGAAGTGGTTCCGGAAGTTTTTTATGCGGCGACCCGGAATGCCGCTTATGTCGGTATCGTGCTGTGCTTATTGGCTGTGGGTTTGGTGGGGCCACTGGCTTTTGTGGGGGCAGGTGCGGGAGCATTGATGGCATTTAAAATGACAGGATTTAACAATGACCCCAAGATAAAGGTATTACCATTTTTAAGTGAGTTACGATATATTATTGATGCTGATTTTGATGAGCCTGCATTTGAAAATGGTATTAGTCTTGTTTG
>NZ_JMIB01000039.1 GCF_000695255.1 Photobacterium galatheae
CAGTTTATGAGAACAGCGCCGTTTTTCTTCATATAAGCTATTTCTAACGTACTCATCCACCTAACGATTGATTGTGCGTAAAACGAGATGATGTATAGAAAACCAATCGAATAATTAGAAGGCTATTTTGTTTGATAGAAAATTTTTTGTCCTGTATGGGGCTTGAGACAATATGGTGATTGACCATTTTGCAATTCAATAAAATAAGAACTGTCCCTCAGTGATTGGTCAAAGTCATTTGTATATTTCTATCTCGTAATCAGCAGCAAGCAGGTTTTCACGCGCCCTCTTTCTTGATCTCATTCTTATTTTTGCTTAATTTTTCAAGAAAGAGTGTAGATGTAATTCTCTGCACTTTTACTTAAAACGATGAATAAAAATGGCAGGGCAATTCCAAGATATTAAGAATGTCAGTGACTTAGGGAATGACTGGACACTGATTGGTGTAGAAAAAGGTGACACCCAACATATAAAAATCCCTAAACGACACCAACAGTATGTCGCTATTATTAGTGTCAAGGTTGAGGGTAACGAAGGCGATCAGAGAATCCTGTATTTCTTGGGATACAAGAAATTCTTAGCTTCAGAGCAAGGACGCCTCCTGGTTGCTGAAGTGTCAGCAAAATATAAACTGCGACGTCAGGTTCAGCCCATTGATCATCCCACGGTACTGAAAAAGATTTATCTGGAGTGGGATGAGCGTGTAAAAAACAATAAAGTCAGCATCAAAGATGAGAGAAAGAGTGACGCTGTTGCTGAATTGGGTAACGTGAAAGAAGCGACTGCACTCATTGAGCAATGTTTAAAAGATAATGCATCGGATCTTCACTTAGAGGTCCGTGGCGATGAGGCAAAAATTCGACGTCGTATTAACGGTAGTATTTCATTGTTGAAACCCCTGACGCCTCATGAAGGGAGAAGTTTAGGGAACACAATTTACAACGTTCTTGTGACAGTCGGTGCAGAAATTTTTGATCCAAACAAAGTACAGGACGGTTTGATCGATAAAGATTTAGGCACCATGAGACTTCGGGGACGTGTTGCGACCGCACCAGTCCAGCCTGATGGCTTTGATATGGTGATACGGCTGCTGAAAATTCAGAATGCGACGAAGCCACAATCGCTCAGCGCGCTGGGTTATTCCGACTGTGAAATCGATAGAATCGAAATAGCGACCAACAAGCCTTCTGGTGTGATCATCATTGCTGGAACGACAGGAAGTGGTAAATCGACAACTTTGCAGAACTTGTTGATGAGCAAAATTCTTCAGGAAAAAGCTCAGATCAAGGTGATCACTGTAGAAGACCCGGTTGAATACTTTATCCCGAATGCGACACAGGTCAGTGTGGTTCGTGATCAAGATGGCAATGCAGAAAAAAGCTTCGGCGCAGCAATGAGAACCGCGATGCGAAGCGACCCTGACCTACTGATGGTGGGTGAAATCAGGGACTCCCAAAGTTGTGCATTAATGCGGTCGGCAGTTCAGTCTGGCCATCCGGTTTACTCGACAGTGCATGCCTCTTCTTGTATTGCCACAATCAGCCGGTTAGAAGCACTGGGTTTAGACCGAGAGGTGATGGCTTCGCAAAATTTCTTATCAGGTCTTTTTTATCAGAAGCTTTTAGCAAAGGTATGTCCGCACTGCACAAAACCTTTAACCGGAGATACGATTCCATTCCGATTAACTGAAAAAGACTTTTTAACCTCACTAAAGATACTCAACCAGGATGCCACAGACCTTTGGTATGGGCGGTATCTTGAGTCTCATACAAAGATTTCTTTTATCCGATATTTGCAAGATTGCAGGGCCATTAACTGCGAACAGGCGGACACAATTGCGGGTTCTTATATGATGTTTAATAACAAAGAAAAGGCAGAGCGTCTTCTCGATCGGATCAAGAAAGTTTCGGATGTTAAAAATGACCTTATTCTCTTCAGAGGAACTGGCTGTAAAGCGTGTAAAGGTAGTGGGATTATCGGGCGAATACCGGTGAGCGAAGGTATCAACTTTGACATGGAAATGCTTGATATGGTTGCTAAAAATGATGAGCAGGCACTGACCTCATACTGGAGAAAGAACAAAGGTGGCCGTTTTGCACTGGAAGACGCCATCGTCAAAATGAGACAAGGATTGGTCGATCCCGTGGATATTGAGTCCCACTTAGATCTGCTTGATTCAGTTTCAGTCTAAAAATAAAAAATGAGAGATGTTGACTAAATTTATGCAAGCGAGGTTCGCTTCAAACCCTAAAAAAGCAAAGGTGTTGAAGAAGATAGGCAGTCGCATGAGAGTGGGCCGGAAGGCACTTGATTGTTTCAAAGACCTTGCTGAGTCGATTGAGAACAGTGGCGATGCGATGTATCGAATAGACCCGGTCTATGCTTTTTTGAGAAATGGCAGAGAAGTGCTTGGGAGTGGTCGTCCTCTGTCTGAGTGTTTTGCCGGATGGCTACCCCCTGAGCAGTTAGTGCTAATTCGGACTGGTGAAGAAACAGGGCAGATCGCTGAAGCGATCGATCAGTGCGTGACACTGGATAAGCAAATTGGACTGATTAAAAAAACGATCAAAAAAGCCTCGTTTTTACCGACATTTGCTTCCGCGCTACTCCTTGGTGTTTTGGTGGGCGCATATCAAAAAGGGATTCCCCTGTTGAAAGAGGTTCAACCCGTTGAAGAATGGGGAGAAACGCCATTGCAGTTGTTGGCAATTACAGAGGTGTTTGGCGCAGATCCGATAAGAACAATTGCCATTGCATTATTTACCGTCATCTTACTGGCGTGGGCAATCCCAAACTTTGATGTGAAAGGAAGACCTGAAATCCGAAATCTTCTGGATAAATATGCACCTTTTTTCGGAATCTACCGAACCATCCAAGCTTCAATCTTCCTTCGATCTTTAGCAACGCTACTCACATCAGGCGTCAGAATCAAAGATGCGCTTGAATTAATTGTTCAAAACAGCCCAAAGTATGTTGGCAATAGAGTGACGGAAATGAGAGACAAAATTTCGAGTGGTGGAGAACTAAGTGAATGTTTTGTGACCCCTTTTTTAGGTGAAAACGGAAAAGACCTGGCAGATATGGCTCAAGGTGACTCGCTTGAAGAGGCCCTGGAAGAGGTCGCCACCGAAACGATGGAAGAGGTACTGGAATCTCTGCCAGCAAAGTTGGCCATCATCGGAAAACTCATGATTGGCGGGTGTCTCATGGTCGTGATGTTCGCAATGGGCGCTTTCTACGAGATTGTCGGCTCCATCACTTAGTCCCTGTGAAATAAGGTGGCAAAAAGGCTCCATCGTCGAGCCTTTTAATTTGCCTTTTATTCATCAATCGTTTTAACCTTGTTAAAAAAGATGAACCAAACAGATCTTGTGATTGGTGAAAGCGAAATATTAGATTTCTCGGATATTTATATACATTTAAAAGACCCCGCAGAGAAAAGTTACCTTTTTTTTAAGAAGTTCAGAGCAACACTTGATGTAAATACAGACAGCGCACCTCATGTAAAGCGGATGGCTGACATTATTAAGAAAAAATATTCTGAAACAAATCAATTAAGCTTTCGAATCGCATATTTCAATCGACTATATCGTGTCACCATTATCAAAAGTGTTGATGGCATGATGGCCGAATGTCGTGCTCAGCCGAGGCAGCTTATACCGCTCAACCAAATCGGATTTCCTTCTCAGATAAAAAACTGGACGTTGAATGAAAGACTGTGCAAGGGAGGGTTAATTCTTGTCGTGGGTGCAGTCGGTAGCGGGAAAACAACTACCTGTGCGGCGATAGCAAAAGCTCGTGTTGAGTTGTTTGGTGGGGTTTTGCTGACTATTGAAGATCCGGCTGAGCTTCCCATGCATGGGCGTATTGGAAACGGTCTTTGCATTCAATATGAAATTGAAACGAAGGAAGATTTCCTGGAAGCCGGCAGACTGGCGCTCAGATGTTATCCAGCAGATAAGGCAGGGATCATGTTCATCGGGGAGATCAGAGACTCTAAATCTGCTTCTCTTGCTTTGAGAGCTTCACTGGATGGGCGTTTAGTGGTTGCGACGATGCACGGCGATTCCGTGACTTCAGCGTTACAACGACTCGTGTCGTACACAACCGAAGAAATGAGCAGGGATGAGGCGTATTCGTTACTTCAGAACGGCTTTAGGCTTTGTCTGCACCAGGAATGGGATGCAGGCAAGTTGAAATTTGAGTTTTTGGCAGATACACAATCTGCTGCGAAAACAATCAAGCAGCAAAAACTTGATCTGCTTGGGAGTGAGATTTATGCACAGCAAACACTACTTCATACAAATCAACCGATAAAACTAAGAGATATATAAGATGTTGATCAACATGTTTGACGCCTCAACTGGCAAAGTGAAAAAGTTTAATCCAAACGCGCATCCGGTTCGACGGATCTCTGTTATTTTAGCGAAGCCCACAAAAGCCTGTAACGCCGATTGCTCATATTGTTTTGCGAAACCTTATGATCGAGACAGATGGACGATTGACCGATTCAAAGCGTACTTCGATAAAATTGAGCCTTACCTTCAGGAGCCCGTTCAGTGGATTTGGCATGGTGGGGAGCCTATGTTGATGGGGGTCGCATTTTACAGAGAGGCAGAGCGCTACGCGAGAAAAAGCGGCTTGAAAATTAACTTCTCTATGCAAAGCAACCTGACTCTGTTCCAGGAAGATAAATGGCTTTCATACATTAAGAATGACATTAATCAAAGGATCTCGACAAGTTATGATATCGATGAGGTTTCCAGAACCATTTCTGGCAATTCAGAGAAGTATAACGATCGTTTTTTTGGTGCTTTGGATACCCTGATGGATAACAGAATTACACCATTCGTCATCGGTGTCTTTGATGATTCAAATATCGATCAGGCATCTGATATGTATGCTCTATCGAAAAAGTATGAAGAAAAGTACGGTGTAGGTCTCGATTTTAGAATCAACCCTAAAGTGGACAGGTTTGGTGAGGGATTTTCGGGTGCATTTCAATTAGACCCTGTTCGTTATGGTCAAAAATTGGTAGAGCTTTTAGATGATTGGTTAGATGATAAAGATGCTAATTTTACAATTACACCAATTGATTCTTTTATTCGATTTTATTTTAATCATGGACAAAATACGACCTGTCCTTGGACCAATAAGTGTGCAGGAACATTTCTGAATATAGAGCCAAATGGCGATGTTTATAATTGCGATGATATGGTTCATTACACTGGATTTGACTTCAAATACGGGAACCTGGACAACGATTCAATGGAAGCTATTCTTTCAAGTGATCCATTAAAAGAGTTAACAACCAGGATGCATCAGATTGACCCTTATTGTGCAGAATGTGAATTTTATTATGCATGTCGAGGGGGCTGTGGTGCCTTGAGCCAATTAAACAAAAAAGTGGGAGACGGGAGATATCCTTATTGTGCAACGAATAAAATCATATTTGGCCATATTAAATCGTTATCAGAATCAGGTCGTACAGAGGATCTGTTAAGAAAGGTGAGTACGACTTTAAATTTATGATTTTATGAAATATTTGATAGACTTGAGTGAGTAACTTTTGTTACTTGACATTGTAAAATCTAAAAACTAAATTTCAAAAAAATTTTATGAATAATGTACTCAATGTAGTCGTCGCAGCAGCCACAATTGGTGCAATGGCAAATGTAGATAAGATTGATATTTCGACGATTGATCTGTCTGGCATTAGTGATGAAGGTGTGAAAGAGGCGCATGCTTTTCTGAAAACACCTCTGGTGAAAGAGGTGATTGACAACAATTTCGCTCAGTTGGTCCACAATATCTACAAAGAGAATGTTCGTCTTGTTGATATATATGCCTCTGTGAATAGTTCTGGTAATTATGATATTAAATTAAATGAATACAAGAATGGAACACATAAGGCTGCGGTTGGTGATAAAATAACCGCACGTGGTAAGGCTAGTGCTGTTGTACCATGCCATGGAAACTGCCACGGAAATTGCCACGGCAATCACAGCTCCCGAGGTTGGAGATAACAATCAGAATCAAGTGGTGGCGTTCAAGGCCACCCTTTTTTATATCGGTATAATATGATATCTGCCTACATTAAACTGTCCAACTACTGCAATATGGGTTGCTCTCACTGTTATTTACCTGAAAGTGTCAGATCAGATAACCGTATGATGCATCATGATGTTTTTCATGAATCAATGCGGCTAATCAGGGAGCTGTGTAATACCCAGGGTGAAAAAGATGTGCTGCTTTTGTGGCACGGCGGTGAGCCTTTGCAGTTTGATAAAAAATCATTTGTTCAGCGACTCACCCAAGCTGAGAACTTTTTCTTTTCGAATGGGATATCTGTGTCGCATGGCATGCAAACCGCTTTAATTAATTTTGATGCAGAGTGGGGAGAGATCATCAAACGATACTTTAACTCGAGTGTTGGTGTGAGCATCGATCCTTCGTCAAGAAGTCTTAACGGTGATGTAGCACGATATGAGAGGGCTCTGGAGAAAAGAATTCGAAATGCTCAGGCGATGGGGATTTCGATCAGCGCAAATGTATGTCCGTCTAAACAGGATATCGGTAAGGAAAAAGCACTGTTAGATTGGTTGGTCCAGCATAATGTCAGCAGCTTTGCCATTGATAGATATAATAGTTTTGGTGAACATGAGGATGTGAATCGGCCAACCAATCAGGAGCATTCAGCATTCTTGAGAAACCTTTTAGATGAGTCGATCCAACGGATTAAGAACAAAGATAAAGTGCCTGTCTGTTCAACGTTGCTGGCGGGTATTGATGGTGTTTTAAATGATAAATCTGGTGACCGATGGGGGGTAACCTGTCTTGAAGATTATATTGTCATCAATCCAGATGGCACCACAAATACTTGTCCGGATAAGATATCAGCGGAAGAGACCTATACAGATTCAAATGGATTTGCAAACTCTGAAAAGAGAATAAGAGTGATTACTGACCATAAGATCTCTCATCCGAAAGATCATTGTTATGCTTGTGAGTTCTTTCATTGGTGCCGTTCGGGCTGTCCAATCACAATGAATTCATGGGAAAAAGAAGGTGAGTGCTCCGGTTATAAAGTTTTCCTCAAACATATACAGCGTTTGTATGAGACTGATACAGAACAACTAAAATATTATTTAACTGGAAGTTATGAAAAATGTTAACGAAGCAAACAGGTTTAATCAGCTTGTCTATATCAGGCTAACTGAAGCTTGTAATATGAGATGTGATCATTGCTTCATCCCAGCCAACCCCAAAAAGATGTCTGTTAATGATTGTAAAAAGATCCCTGAAATTTTAGAAAGAATTTCGAAATCAGGGGATAGGATCATTCTTCAGTGGCACGGAGGAGAACCAACGCTCTTCGGAATTCATCGGTTTCAGGAAGTGCTTTCTTATTTAAATGATTCGATTGATGATCGAGTAATTATTCATGGAATCCAAACGAATTTAGCGAACTATGACAGCCAATGGGGTGAGCTATATAAGCGTTACTTTCAGTCAAGGATAGGTGTCTCGTGGGATTACAAGATAAGACATGCAAGAGGTGAGGCGTTTGATTCGCTATTTGGCCGAAAAGTTCAGCAGCTTTCTGAAGATGGCATAGACTTTGATTTAACGATCACCGTGTCTAAACCATTCCATGATTGGGTCTTGAGTGATCCATCTGAGTTTTTCAGCTTTATTGAAAAAGTAAGGCCGAAAAGCTTACATTTGGAAAAAATCACAAAAACCGGTAATGCAAGGTTGAATTGGCCAAATGTGGGATTAACAAATCAGCAGTACAGTAACCTTCTCAGCTTGATTTATCTTTATTCCAGAAGCTGGATGTCAGTCAATAAAGACTGGTTTGATGGCATATCTCCACTCAGTGATTATGAGTCTGATATTCATTCTCTTGTTTATGGTGGTGAACTAGAGTTGAGAGGATGCACATCTGGCGTGTGTGATACTCGATTCCATACGATAGATTCTAATGGCTATAAGTTTGGTTGTACTGCCATAAACTCTGAAGCGGATAATCCTGCGGTCAAAGAAGTGGTGAGTCTGATTACACCCAAGCAACTTGAGTCGATTCGAGAGGTACGAGTCAAAAGTTGCGATGGGTGTCAGTTTATCAAAATATGTAATACAGGTTGTGTTGCAAATACCAAGGTTGATGAAAGCGGTGAGTGCAACGGAGCTTTTACTTTGAGAAATAATATTCTTAATATAATAAAAACAAATGAATTTGATGAAACTTTCAGAAATATGCAGGAGTGATAAAGCGTCACTTCACGGGTTGGTTTTAGATGAAGTACCCAAAGACATTCCAGAGAACCTTCGCGAGGTCTCTGTGGTGGCAGAGCTTAAGTCTGGTGCTTTGTGTCCTGAGTTTGTGACTAAATTGGTGACCTGGACGATTAAGTGCAAGCCAAAGGGGGTTTATACCATTGTTGAGTTTAAGGATTTGGAGCCAGGGATGGTCTCCAGACTGATTCTGGTCTGCGGGAACCTTCAGGTTGGTATCTCACTTGTTCCTCCAAGCGTCGAAAGCGAAGCATCTTTGAGTCAATACAAGCAGGTATTAGGAGAAGCGACGATTGCTTTGCTCAAATTCAGAGGAAGTTCACCTTATCTATATCCGGTCTGTAACTATCTTGAATATATGGCTGCAAATATTCTTTGCGGCGTAGAAGTTTTAGAGCCGAAAGACATTTATACCAAGAAAACCTTTAAAGACATATTGACGCCAGGTGCTGTGGATGAGATCAAAACTTCATTGGCTGAGGTTGTTTATGAGACTTTAGGGGGAAAAGATAAGTTTGAGGAATCGGTGAAGGTTTTCTCCTATGCCACTTATCGTTCTGTTGAGGAGCAAATTTCTGGAAATGGATAGTTTTTGCATCATGCTCCGTCTTACAAATCGATGTAATGCGGAGTGCGACTATTGTAGTACAGATACAAAGTCATCAGATTACATGTCACTACTGCAATTGAGCGAATCTTTGGATTCGCTCAAAAACTATATGGAAACGCTCGGGTTAAATCCTCCAGAAACCGATTTGACAGTTTGCTTTCTGGGTGGCGAACTGTCAACACTCAATTATGACTATTTATGCAAAGCAAAATATTTAGTTGAGGCGTCAATGAAAGCGTTTTCGAGTATTGTTCTGGGTATGCAAACAAACCTGATCATGAGTACGGGGAAGTTGGATTTAATTTATGAATTGTTTGATGGCAACATAGGAACAAGTATTGATAACTTCTCGGATGCCAGACGATTTAAAGGCAGTGCAAATTTATATAGAGAAACGTTTCATAAAAATTTAAACCATATCAGTGAAACAAAAGGAAAATCCCTCGGGGCTTGTTATGTCGTCTCTGGAGAATCGATTACTTATGCAGAAAAGGAAATATCCTTAGCAAAAAAGAATGGGTATCCAATAAAACTGATTGTCGCCCGTCAAAACTACAAGGGGGAAAGCTCTTTTCAGTTTGATACTGATATTGATGCTTTGACTGATATGTATATCAAAACTTTAAATGATTGGTTTATGCAATCCCAAGTTGCGATAGATCCATTGCTTTATATGCTGAACCGGAAGTTGTCTCAACTGGGCGATAGAACACAGGGTTGTTTTGAATCCTGTAACTTTACAAATAAGTGTCATACGCAGGGCGTCAGTATAGAGCCAAACGGAGACTTTTACTTCTGCCAGGAGTTGGCCGATTTGAAAGTATTAAAGTTAGGTAATCTGATTTCAGGTGACTTAGATAACTTACCCATCACAACCGCTAAGTTGAGAGAGGAAAATATTGCCGTCACGTGTTCTGCCTGTGAGCACTTTGTCAGTTGTAAAGGTGGCTGCATGGCATATTCTGTGGATTTAGGCCGCGGTTTTTCGAATAAAGACCCTTACTGCTCACTCTACTATCGGATTTTTTCTCGGATTGATGATCTTATTCGTGAACATGGCCTAAATGAAGTTTTAAAATGGAGAAATGCATTATGATGAAAAAGTTTTTTATTTCAGGGCTTATTATTGGATCACTTTGTCAGAGTGTTTACGCTTCAGTCAATGCGTTAGATGAATCACAGCGGACTCAATTCATGCGCGAGATGTCGGTATGGAAATATGGAGATCCACTAGATAAAATGAATCAATTCATTCTGGACCCGTCCTTTAATCCTTTTGTCAAAGACGCTCACGGAAGAACAGCATTGGATTACTCCAGGAAATATCAGATTAAACCCATTGAGTACATCCTTCAGAAGAAATTCTATAGAAAGTATTACAATAATCATTCTGGAAAGAGCATGTCAGAAGTCTTCACGGGTGAAGATAATAAAGTCGATTTTGTTCGGGCTGTTGCAAAGGGGTCTTTCCCGGCAATACAAGCGTTTATGTCTGAAAATGAAACGTTTAATCTGAATTATGAGCTTGAAGGGGGGATATCGCCGCTCTCTGCCACTGCACTGATAAAGGATGTAGATCTCAGCGGGAAAATTTTCAGTTATTTGATTGAAAAGGGTGCAAATCCAAATGAAACGTTAAAATATTTAAGTCGTGATAATCTGGGACATGTTTTCTGCGCCAGCGATAATTATTTGATGATGCTTTTGGCAATATCTAAGGGATATGATATAAATTTAAGAAATAGAGATGGGTTGGATGTTTATGAATACTCAGTTAAAAATAACAAGAAATTTTGTCAATCTCATCTAGAAAATATCGCAAAATCAAATCATGGAAAAATATTGTAACTCATATCTGGATGAGATCATTGAGGCTAAGCAAATAAGAAACCCGAAAGAGGCTCAGGCTAAGATAGATGGCTTAGTGAAGAAAATTAGGGATGATGCAAAAGCAAACATGAAAGAAGCAATTGTTGCTTATTGTTATCTTCAGATATCAGGATACAAAGTTGAAAAAAATGATGTTGCAGGTCGGGAAAGGTTAAGTAAGATGATCACAAAGCAACGTTGTCCTGAAGCAATGTACTTTGTGGCCACAGCATATTTTTATGGTGACATGGGCTATCCGGAAGATAAGTCGAAAAGTGAACAATGGTTCAGGGATATCGCCATCAATCAAGAATTTGAGATCTCTGACAGAAAGAGATCGAGCGCAGCGCGATATGTTGCTCACTTTTATAAAGAAGGGAAGGTAGTTTCGCAGGATTTATCTGAAGCTGCGAGATTTTACGAGATTGCCTGCCACTTTGGCTGTGAAGAGAGTTCTTTAATGTTAGGTATTATTTGCCTCAATGGCGCTGAAGGTGTTTTTGGCACTATCTTTGAGAAGGATCCTTCAAGAGGGTTAACCCTGTTGCATGCGCTTGCTGAAAAAGGAAACAATAGAGCCATAGAAGAAGTCGTGAAGTATCACTTAGCTGAAGCGATATCCTGGTGTAAGTTAACAACGAATAGAACAGAGCTCATTGGTGCATCAACTGAAGCACTGGAGGGAATCGAATGGATGATAAGGTAGAGAACTTGACTGATCTGCGATTGTCAGACTGTGTGTGACCGACAAAACCTAAATATCACCATCAGGGAAAGGTTTATCTTTCCCTGTTGCATTGATGATTCTCAATTGCTGGTTGCGAATGAGGTGCACTGTTGCACGTCCAAGACGGTTATAGATAGTCTGTCAGCTTTTCACCCTTTGTCACCTCAGATAGTTTTTCACAACCTTTTTTCTCGAGTTGGCGGATTCTTTCTCTCGTCACATTAAATTGCTTTCCTGCTTCTTCAAGTGTGTGCTCATGTGGTACTTCAAATCCGTATCTCATCATGATGATTGTTGCATCACGTTCAGGGAGATTTTTGAGTAGCTCTAATAAAACTTTACGCCTTTCTGCAAGCTCGTAGCTTGTGCTTGGGCAGCATCCAACCGTGCCTTCTTCTTCATCATATTCAATCAATGACAACAGAGATGCATTCGACTCATCACTATTGTTTGATGATGGGGCGATATGGAGACTGATTGGATCTCTTTTAGCACTGATTGCTAATTTAACTTTATCAATGCCGACATTCAGGTGTTCAGCAACCTCTGCCTCTGTGGGTTGCGTCGTATTAACCGCTAAATATTCTTTGGTGAACTTATCAATCTTTTTGATCAGTTCCTGCATATGCGCCGGTATTCTGATTTGTGTTGCCTGATCATTGATAGCACGGGTGATTGCTTGTCTGATCCACCAGGTTGCGTAGGTGCTAAACTTATTTCCCATCCTGTAGTCAAATTTTTCAACGGCCCTTTGAAGTCCAATGTTTCCTTCCTGAACGAGATCCATAAACTCTAACGTTGGACTTTTGTATTTTTTCGCAACGTGAATGACGAGCAATAAGTTTGACTCACACATTTTGTTGATGCTGTCTGTCGTTTTATGGCTATATGAGAACGTGACGCCCCATATTTTTTCTATGAGTGTTGGAGAAATTTCCAGTTCCTCCGACAGATCACAGAGATCCTGACTGAGCAGCGTGAGTCTGTTTTTCAACAGGTGAGGTACCTCTAAAGAATCAAGTGTCCCTCGATCAACCGTGGCATAATAATGATTGATAAGCGTTTCTCGTTTTACTTTTGCCTCTCGTTCTAAGCTCATGTATCTTTTTTTGCAATCGGATAACTTATTGCTGATTAATTTTGCTGCTTTGATGAGCTGCTTTATATAATCATTGTCAACATTGAACTTCGTCAGTTGAATGATGTTCTCGATATATGCCTTTGCTTCTTTCGGTAAGGTTTTAAAAGACGCCATATCGGCATACTGAAACGAGTAGAAGTTGTATGGTGCCGTATACTCTTGAGACTCACCCTTTTTTAACTTCTGTTTAACCAGGATTTTTTCTTTCGTTTTGGTAATCAGGGTCGGATCAAGGCTTTTGAAAAACACCTCCATTTGATCGACCGTCTGGGTGTTCAGTACCTTGATTAAAGCGGGAGCTGTTTCTGAGATGGATTCGATGATGCCAGTGACTTGGTCAAGGTTATCATCATCAGGCTCAGCCTCGTTATTTTCAGTCTCTTCATCATTTTTCTTTTTGCTATAGCAAGAGATCTTAGGATGAGAGTTGACTTGCCTGTTCTGCCTTTCTAGTTCATCTTTTAGTAGTCTTAATGCGGGTTTAAATAATAATACAAATGCCAGTGATGAGTTTTTTGTATACTCAATTTGCTGACTGATGATTATTTCCTGTCCTTTTGTGAGAAGCTTTGTGCGTCCAGCTTCAAGCATATATCGAGAGGCTGCATCTTTGTGTTTGTTCTCAGCAGTGTTTTTTACAGCATCAAGGAATTCACGTTGACCATCGAAGTCATCAATAGATTCTATTTCTTCTACAAAACCAGAATCATCAATGTCGACTGAAGGAAAAATATCTTCTATTGATTTACTATTCATTGGCGCCATTTTTAATATTTAAGATTAATTCATTATTCATTGTAATTCGGGGCGTGTCTATTGTATTTTCATTTTTACAGTTGCTATCTTTTTTAGAAAAGCATGGATATTAAACGTACAATGCCAAGAGTAGGTTGCTCAATCCCTTGCAAAATTATTTTTGATGAGTCCTCAAGCTTAGATGGCTATGTTGCTGACGTCTCCTGTGATGGTCTTTCTTTTTCACCGAGTTCAGGTGAGTTTCCAGATGGGTTTGAAAATAAAAAGATACTGAAAGCTCAGATTGATATGGCGGACTTCTCTGATATCGGTCATACGATAGAATTTGAAGCAAAATTGAGATGGAAAAGAGGTTTGATGATGGGTTTAAAGATTGAATCGATGGATATGCCAAACTTTAAAAAATGGTGGTTCTTAGTGTATACCCTTTTCTTTCCTAAAAAGTCATCAGTGTAAATGGTTCAGCATGAAAGTATTAAAAGATTCAATCACAAGAATCATATCTTCAAATCCAGCCTCTCAGAAAGGTTTAAGTATTTATTATGATAGTGTTTTTAGCTACTTAGGGCTAGATATCGATGGCATAGCACTTTCCGCTTCGTCGAACTCAACGTTACTTCTTCATCGGGGTGTGGATTGTTTAGTTCATTTAGAGGACACTGGCTTCTTCATTGAGAAGCTATCCAGGCAAGATATGATGCTGGATATTTTTCATAAACAGGTTTCTGTTAGAAATCGGGGTGAATTTGTTTTAGCTTATTCTAATATTAATGACTTGATGGATATTAGTACGCTTGAAACTAATGTTTATAAGTTTTTGAAATCAGCAACAAGTGGAAATGGTCTGGCACTTGTTGGCTCACCTTCAGTAATTTTAAATGCTGCTTTACTGGATTATGTCGAGAGAAGACTATCTGGTAGCGTCTGCCGACTGGTTTATTTGAATGGTACTTATAGGGTTTTAGAGTATTCGTCTTGCGGTTCATTCGTCGTTAGCCAGGTGGATTTTAAGGGTCTATCTCAAGCTGTGAATTACATACAGTCTTCCCCCTATCGGTTTGTTTTATTTGAGGCTTATTCTGGATTTCATGGCATATCAGAAGCATTAGAACTTTCGTTAAAAGGAAAAAGTGTTATTTATTGTGAGTGTGGCATCAGTGCAATGTTTTCAATTTATACCTCTCAGAATGAATTAGATGCTCAAATTTTTGCTTCTCTATTTTCAGGGGCACTCTATTTAAATTACTTACCATATGTAAAAGGTGTCAGATTACCTAAGGTTAAATTTGGTGAACATGAGTCATGTTATCGATGGGCATCATTAAAAACATCGCCAACTAAAGATGAACTTATTCTCATCGACCCTATTTCAGGAATAGAAAGTGTAGCCATAAAAACATTAATCCTCTCTGAGGTTGTCGAATCATCGAAGTCTTTAAAAAAATGGATATCAGAAAACCAAAGCCCTGTCGATATGGCGGCTAATTTAAGGCTAGAGCAAGGGTGGCTTTCAATTTCAGATGAGGCAGCGATTGCTGCCAGAGAAGAATCTGTCACCTTTGATCAAGTCATGAAAAAAATCACGTTAATTTAATATTTTGTTTGAAAAAGAAATTTTAAGATTTTACTATTGAAATAAAAACTATGCGCAACAATAAAGTTAGTTTTAAACCCCTGGTGAGAAAGGGTTTCTCGATTATCGAGATAACTGTTGTTCTTGTCGTAATTGCGATTCTTTCAGCAACACTTCTACCACGATTCTTCGAACAGCAAAAAGCAAGTCAGGCAAAGTCTGAATTTGATAAGATGACTGAATTACGTCAGCGTATCGAAAACCTATATGATGGTGATCTGAATTTTGATGGAGTTTCGGATGCTTGGAAGGCTCAGTTGCCTCGTTCATTCACGACGGACGGAACTCTAGTTTATAGTGTTTGGAAAAATGAGATAAATGTAAATACAGAAGGGAGCAACGGATTCTATATCGAATACAAAAAGGTGCCCATGGGTATCGCCTGTACTGAATTTGCTAAATTGGGGCGTGATGCCGGATGGGCCGAGATCAAAATCGGAACTTCAGGCAAAGTAATTGCAGAAACCAAAACAAAGGACATTGCCAAATTGTGTGCAGCGAAAGACTCGACTGCTGTTGTGGATTTTAAATTTATCCACAAGACTTAAGTCTTAATGTCATAATCTTGAAGCCACTGCTTTTTGCAGTGGCTTTTTTTTATCTATAATTATAAAAAATGAAATGCTAACTTTTAGAAAGAGTGGTTATTTATTACTGGAAGCGATACTGGCTTCAGCAATCATCTCTTCTGCAATTCTATTTCGGAGCCAAATAGAGCTGAAGCACAAACAGATCGATCAGGTTAAAGAACTGGCCTCTGATGTGGTCAAAATTCCTTATGCGATTGATAAAAGAACCCTTTTAGATGGTCATACCCTGAACTTACCTACAACTAGTTTTACAGGTGCTCAAGATACGGTTCAAAACTTTTTAGAAGTATCTTTAATTGGTGATTCGAGTGCAGCCTGCAGTGGGGGGTGGTCTCCCGTGGATGCAGCCAATGGTGCGATGAATTTAATTCCCTGTAATTTGTTTAATTACGGCAAGATGCCTTTCAAAATGGATATGGATGGTGCTTATGAATTAACACCGGATGGCACGATTCGGAGTTACGGGATTGAGTTGTATCATGCATCCGATGCAGCGTTTGATAAGCATTCGTCTGTTTACTCGCAGTTGGTCAACTATGCAAGAATCATGGATGCGCCTCAAATGACGGGGACCCATAAATACTATCTGGTCAATAAGGGTTCCGGTGCAGAATTGACCCCCAGTGAGTGTCAGCTTGCAAAAAGCCAATGTGCTTTTAGAGCCGAATACTCAACAAATTATGTTGGCATGGGTGAAGACCCTTACCTGAGAGTGAATGGTTCTAATTTCATGAGAGGCGACATTCGGTTTCAAGGGGTTGGTAGTGCGACGCTTGCCTGCACAAAGATAAAAGATGATGGTGTTGCTTCTGATGCAGAGTGCGGGCTTGACTATGATCAACCCAGCCAGGACTTGAGTGTGTTGGCGAGAAGCGCGCATTCAGAGAAGTTTTACTTAGCGAATAACACCATAAAAAATAGCACGGGTTCATTCATTCCCGTGTCTTGCGTTGTTTCCAGTGGTACTAGTGTTGCCTGTGGTTTAACATTACTGAAGAATCCAAGTGATCCAAGTAAAGTGATATCGAGAGCAGCATTGCATGAGATTTCGGTTGGTGGCTCTATTTATACTGTGAGTGATTCAAAAAAGACGTTTGAAGTTGATGCAGAGACAGGAAATGTGAAAACGAAAGGAAGCCTGACTGTAGAGGAAAATGCCAGCATCAAAAGTGAAAACAGTCAACAACAAATGATACTCGATAACACTCAGATTCACTTTAATGGTGTGATTCCAACGTTGCAAGATACGGATATATTCGCGAAAACGACTAATACAAGTAAATCGCAGCAATTAGCAAATCAGTTAGTGACCAAGGGCTATCTTCATAGTTTTAATCAGATTATTGATATTAAAAGTGGTAAATCTGGGAAATCATATAACCTTTATGCATGTCCTGACGGAAAATATGCAGAAGTGATTGGTTTTCCTGCGAAGTCAACGCTATTGATGAGTCAGAATCAAATCGATCAGGTTTGTCCTTATGTTAAGGGGAAGAGGTTGCCTGAGATTAAGCTTGGTCTCCAACTTCGGATGCCGACCAAAACTTCAATTGAGGGATCAGTGAGTATGGAGTACAACATCGGCTGTCGCTGGGAAGGTGATTATGCTCAGGCATGGTTTATGAATGTAAATGGTGGGAAATTCTCTCCCAGATTCTATTTAATTTCACCGAGAAAATATGGAACAAATAACACAGCTAATATTGAGGTAGAGATGGATTTTATGATGATCCAGTACTGTGGTCAGGGTGGGCTCTCGACAAAATAAAGATATTCTATCTACAACATCATGATTGAGACCTGCCTGATGGCGGGTCTTTTCTTACGTATGTTTTTTACCTATCTTTAAATTAAAAATGAAAATAGCGAAAGCACTCTTACCAGTATCATTGATTTTTGCTTCTGGCTGTTCTTCTTTCAAAGATGTTGAGCCAATCGCGCTAAGATTTAATGAGGAGTCTTTTTCGAATGATTCTATATCGACCTCTTTATATAAATTGAGCGAAAGTGCAGAAGTTGCAGCAAATGCGCAGCGTGCACTGGCTGAGCTGGCGAATGGGATGGCTTCTCAGCAGATGACAAGAGCGCAGTACAATGAGTATGTATTTCAGAAGTCGTATATACCGAGAGACATGGAGCGTAGTGTGGGTGATATCGAATGGTCTGGCCCCGCGATGCCTTTACTTAAGGTTGTGGCAGAAATGGCGGGCTATGTGGTGGCAGAGCCTGCGCATAAACCCTTATTTGAGCCTATTGTTCGGTTGAATACAGTCAAAACAGGGAAGCAGTTGAATGTAAATGATGTCATTCGGGCTATAGAGGCTTCGAATAAAGAAGAAATCTCAATCGATATCATTGAGGATAGCAAAATTATTAACATCAACTACTTCTACTAATGGATAATCTATCGACAGAAGATCTAGGCCAGTTTATTCCGAATGCCGATGAAGGTGAACATGTTTTAACTCGTGATGACCAACGCCGTGATTTAAAATCATTTCACCATGATGAAAATGTACGAAAGTATATTTTATCTGATGAGATTGGCCTCAGTCATTTTTCAAATGAAGATATTTCTCTGAAAGGCGTCTTGCTGTTCACAACACCTGGTTTATCAAAAATTCAATCGGAGGCCAGAGGCAGAGAAGATGTGCTTGAGCGAAGAAAAACACAACTAGAGAAGAAGACGCGAGGGAATATCATTTATAATGAAGCGGTTCGATATGGCGCTCAGGTTGCATTACGAAACACGCTCATGAATTTTCAAAGCCAAATCAATAAAGAATCAAATAGTTTAGCTTCGAATTATAATTTTGACCATTATATGCTTCATAAGAACACCGTTATCCCCCCCATCATCAACATAAGAAAAGATGGCATCACGGTATCTGATGATAAGTTTTCAAAGTTCGACTTTAGTTATTCCATTACTTCTCAAGCTAGATTTACGGACAGAATACCAAATTACAGAGATTATCTGACATTTCAGGAGTACCCTGTTCGAGACCCTTCGGTATTTAATATTCCTATCACTCAAAATGAGCTGACCTACTGGATGAATGGGATCTATGACGGCTGGAAACGAGGGGATGTCCAGGCAAAAATCGAGATTGATAATGCAATTTCAAAGCTGAAATTAGACTTTCTTGGCATGGTTCGATACCACATGTTAAGAAAGAAGAATATCGTCTCAGAACCGGTCATTTCCAAGTCGACGCTCGGCTTGTCTGGTGATCAGAAGAATATTGATATCGGAATTGTTAATTTTGTGATGGATGGTGCTCCTGTATTTGAATTGGATATTCATAATTGGACGCCCTTGCCGATGATTGATGAATTCGAACTCAAAGAATTTATAAAACGAAAGGATGGAAATCAATAAATTAAGAATATTCAGCTTAAGCGATTTTTTTTCAGTGAGTGCTTTACATAGCCTCATTGAAGATGCAATTGATGTTGGAGCTTCAGATATACATATTAATAGTGATAATTACATCAGGTTTGAGGTTCACGGAAGATACCATGCGGTGAGCGGTCACATGCTGGATAGCCTTGAGGTTGTCGCGTTAGTCAACAATCTATACAAGAGTGAAACGGGTTCGGATATGGTGCTTGCAGGGGAGAGTCTGAACCACGAATACGAATATCGATATAAAAAGCCAGGAAGTGAGAAGGTCAAGAGTTATAACTTTCGTGTGAATACTTCAGCGGCGACTGTATTCGGAAGATCCTCGCCGACGGTCACCATCCGGCAGTTGAATGAGGAGCCCCCCGTCTGGGGGGAGATGGGGTATGGCGAAAACTTGTGGGATATCTGGAGACCCGAGAATGGGCTGGTTGTGGTTTCAGGCGCTACGGGTACCGGTAAATCAACGCTTCTGGCGTCAGGCACACGTCGGATTCTTGAGGAACGTGAAAACGAGAAAATCATTACGTTAGAATCGCCAATAGAATATGTGCTTCATCCTTACCAGAAAGAATCGACACTCGTGGTTCAAAGGAGTGTCCCGAAGAATAGTAAAACCTTTGTTCAGGGCGTTGAGGAAGCACTGAGACAGCATCCCTCGGTTGTGGTGATTGGGGAGGCCAGAAAAAAAGAGGAAATTGAAGCGGCGCTTTTAGTCTGTGTGACGGGCCACTTAACCTACACCACAACACATACGAACTCTGTTCCGGAGACCGGACACCGACTGCTGAATGAATTTCCAGTCGAAGAGCAGCGATCGAGGCTTGGTGACATCATTTATTCGAGTCGCGTTTTTGTCAATCAACGGCTTCTTCCTTCAACGGATGGAAAGCGTGTTGCGATAAGAGAAATCCTTCAGTTTGACAGAGATGTTTTGCATCGACTGGAGCAGGTCGATCCGATCAATCTGAAGTCGGAGATGAGAAAACTGGTTGGAGAATATGGTCAGTCCTTTGGCGAACATGCGAGTCATTTTCTTTCTCAGGGGCTTTTAGACAAAAAGCAGGTTGACGCAATATTGTTAAGTGAAAAAAGCGAAATTAAATAGTGATGGAATTAAACTATGTTGAAAGTGCTGAACAGGCAAGGGACTTAGCGTCTGAGTCTAACTTTTGGACTGATACAGGGAATGATGCTTTGTTCTTTACTGTCGATGCGAATTTCTTTGTCCTGATACCTATCTTGTGTTTTAAAATTAATGCCATGACCGTTGGTGGTATTTTGGTTGCCTTTGTCTTTTTAACACTGCTGCGCAAGAAAGATATTACTTTTTTTGAATTTCTAAGTTTAGTGAGATTAAGGCTGGCTGGTTCTAAGTACAGGCGGAGAAAATAGAGTTGTTTAATTTTAAAGAAAAACCTAAATTTAATGAAAAACACTCAAATGTACCCTAATAAACACACTCTTCGTAAATCTATCGCGTTCATTATTGCAGGGGCTCCAATGGCTGCTTTTGCTCATTTAAATATTATTAGCGATAGTGGAAGACCTGAAGAGTTAAAACAAGTTGTTCTCGATGGAGAGGTCTATAAACGAGTTGTGGACATCGGTGATAAGAAATTTATACATCACCCGGTTGACTCTTTTGCTTCAGACCTTCCGATAGGATTAGCATTGCCATCGATTGTTCCTTCTGATTGGGTCATTGATATATCTGATGAACTCTCTGAGTTTTCTGTTTCATGGGATAAAACGGGAAACTGGGATGATGTGATTGTTGAAATATCTAAGCGGCATAATCTGGTTGTTGTTTTTGACTGGAACAGGAATGTGATTCAAATGAAGTTGAATGATGCTGAGATGTTAGATTTGAACTTGGATCAACTGGATGTTGCTGAATCACCAAGTGCCGAGGTGCCTGTCGCCAGGAAGAACGCTGAAGGTAAGTATGAATTTTCAATGAAACCCGTTGTTCACGAAGAAGATAAATCTGTGACGGATTCACTGGTTGTCTGTGCCGAAGCGACTATGGATGGGTGTACAACTCAGAAAATCGATATTGAGAAATTAGCCCTTGATACACAATGGCTTGAATCTGAATCCAAAGCCTTTGAAGGAAATGAAGAGATCGATAAAACGAAAGTTGACAAGGTCGCCTCCCCGACGGGGAAAGAAGTGGAAAGTGCTTCTTCTGACTTGTCAGGAACAAATCAACCTGAAGATATCGCTCAAATCGAAAAGGAACGCGAGATGGCTGATCTGAAACTTGCGATTGAGCGAGATAAGAAATTGCGTGCCGAGTATCAATCTTCATACATTCTTCACGGCGATGGTTCATATGAAGATTTTGTCAATGGTGGCGGGTTTGTCGAAGAGGCTGATCCAGACACAGAGTATGTGTATGTTTTTAAGAGAGGGAAATTATTCGACACAATCAAAAAGTGGGCTGAGTTCAATGATTTTTACGTTGAAAATGAAATTTTCGAAAATAAAAGAATTGACTACCCTAACAGTCAAGAAATTCGGATCAAAGGGAAATTTAAAGATGTGACAACATTGCTTCTGAATAAGTATAGAAAAGCGGAGGTTCCGGTGAATCATAAGTATTATACAGGCGGGGGTGCGAATACACTTTACATATTTGAATCCAAATATGAATCAATGTATGTTAATTAATAAAAATCATGATTTTTGACAAGTCTAAAATTTCAATATTAGTAACAGCAGCTTTTGCCTCGGGTTGTTCTCAGTTACACACGCAGGATTTCAAAGAAATTAAGCAGTCAAATATTGACGCTACCGATGAAATTGACGGCTTAAAGGGAAAGACGGTTGCTGAGATCAATGGTGGTGCGACGCTTGATGAGATATTTGTAAAGTTAACACCTGTAAAAATTAAAACAAAAGATACAATCAACCTGCCCGATTTTCTTCCGGAAACTATTGCTGTTTACTCTGGTGTGCCAATGTCGGAGTCAGAGCTGGGGAGAGTGCTTTACCTGGATTATGGCATCAAATTGAGTTTCAGTCGGATGATTGTGAAAGAAGAAGAGGTTGCACCGCCGGAAGAGCCGTCCGGCAATGGGACTGATCAGAATATAGAGACCATGAGTGATGGCGCAGTGAGCTTAATGAACCTGGGGTCGACAGGTGAGATTGAACAAGTGTCATCTTCTCCAGGGCAATCGGGACAAGGCAGCTCTGACTATGACCCCTCTCAGGATATGCTCGCCTTGTTCGGCAATAGCAGAGAGCAGGATAATTCGAAAGATAAGAGAATTCAGAAGATTGATTACTCGGGTTCTCTGACGGGATTCTTCGATTGGCTCGCGCTCGATAGAGGACTTTCATGGAAGTATGACGACGATACAGACACTTTCATCCTGTACGATCTGGATACGGTTGTGTTTGAGCTTATCGACAACACAGATAAGTTCACACTTGAGTCAACCATTGATACATCAAGTAACTCAGATGCGGGCTCATCAGACGGAGCATCATCATCGAAATCAAGTACATCTCAAAAGGCATCTTTCGCAGAAGAAGCGAATCACTGGGCGGATGTGCAGTCGATGGTTGAGCAGATGCTCTCCCCGGATGGTAAAGCAGCTTTTGACCTCAAAAATGGGCGAGTTGCGGTTACGGATACAAAGAATGCGATCCAGAAAATTGGCAGAGTGGTCGATCAGATTAATGCATCTTCAGGTTCCCAAGTTGTTTTGAATCTTACCTTTGTGAAAGTTTCTGTCGAGGAAACGTCTGAGATTGGCATGAATCTCACAGCAACAGATCTCGTCGCAGGTGCGGTTACAGGTGGCACGAAACTCGGGGGGGATCTCTCAACGTTTTCGAATATTTTTAACCTCAGCTTCAATAAAGCTGGGGTAACGGCCATGATTGGTGCCTTAGGGAGATTAGGGTCTATTTCTTATCGATTTGATACCCCGATTCTGACAATGAATAACCACTTAACGCCATTCCAGTCCGTCGAAGAGGAACATTACATCGCTGAGGTTGAAAAGGAAACGGACGAAAACGGGAACGAAACCCTCACTCCTAAAAAAGCGGTGAACAAGACGGGTATCACAAGTATCTGGAAAAACCGAATTTTTAAAGACAGGGTGCTTGTCGATGGAAAGATTAGCTTGATTGAGAACCTGAACATGAAGGAAGTTCCTGACATGAATAGTATTGTTCTTCCTAAGAATGCTTTGGATGCGCATAACGTGAAAGCGATGTTGCGAAATGGAGAAACTAGAGTCGTCTCAATCAAGGAAGTCAACCGTAAGAGCGCTGAGGCTTCTGGGCCATTTGGCGCGAACTCCTTTATTTTAGGTGGAAATGAAAAGACCAAACACCGAAGGGAAATCAGTATTATTCTCGCGACACCTTATGTGCTCAAGTAAGTCAGAAAAAAGGGCGGCTCAGGCCGCCTGATAAATAAATTGCATATGAAATGGGAACTCAGCGGTAAAGATACCGTAATTATCGATGACTTAAAATTCCACGTGGGTGCCAATTGGCTGCCGGCGATCAAGGAGAAATCTGGATTTTCCCGGAAGCTCAAGGTGAATAACCAGCTCATCACCTCTGGGACGACGATGGGGTGCATTATTGAGAATAAGTCAAATGCACAAATAGGCTCCTGCAATCAAGAGTTCAATGGGATGCCATTGCTGGCTGCCAACTTTTTCGGAGAAGCGAACACACTTTACTTTGCAAAAGTCTCGAATGAGCTTTACTGGGTTGTGAGTTTTGATTCAGATGGATGTATCGATGTTGCGGATGATAGTGATAGTTTAAAAGAGTTATACCCGCTTAGAGATTACATTCGAGAGGTTGTTGATCTGTCTGATTCTTCCGCGAAGTTTCGGGTTGTGAATGTCGGAGACCGGGTTTATCTGGATGATCCATCCTTAGATCCCCGCGTCGAGCATCTGCCTTTATCTGAGGAAGAACTTAAATCTTTTAGTTCGCCAAAGGTCAGGGTGAAGCGGCAAGCGGGGAATCTGAAAACCAGAATCTATTTGGCTGGTCTTGTCTCTGTCGGAGGATTAGGCTTTCTTGCTTACTCTCTGGTAACGAGCTTGCCACAAGAAGTGATTGATATTCGAGATGGTGAACACAGCGCCTCTTTTACCTCGAAGTACAATCAGTTAAAGAAGACATTTAACAATATTTCTAATCTTGAGAAACAATCTCAAAGAATGTCTGAGGAAAAGGTGGTTTTATTAGGTAAGGAAGAATTTAATGATTATGTTTTATCGCGAGGTCTCACGAATGAAGAGATTATCGAAAATATTCTCAGGATCCGAGATATTTCGCCGCTTCATCTCAAAGGTTGGTCTCGAACTCTGGTGGCGTATAAAAACAATAAATTTGTCATCACCTATGTAAGAGACGGAAATCATCCGGTATCAGGGACCTATAAAGATCTCGATGAAGCACTTGTCAATTATCTCAAAGAGAAGCACGACACGATTGCAACTACGGTGAGTCTGTCAAACAGAGGCGAAGAGAGAGTGTATGACATCATGGTTGAAAGAAGACAGGGGCGCGAATACGCGGATTACCTAGAGGCAAAAAGAACATCAATTAACAATCGCGCGATTGCGATGGCGAAAATGCGTCAGGCTCAGCAGGAGTTAGACTCAGCGAAAAGAGAGATTGAAACCGTTGAATCATCTGTAAATAGTTTAGGCATTTTTGAAAGAAGAGATGATCAGTCCATCGGATATATTTTAGAGAAAATTGATGAGATCCAAGCATCGAAAAAAGATGTCTTAGTGAAGATGAATTCGGCGATTGATGAGTATCATTCCGTAGAAACCGTTGTTCCTCCTGAGCATTCAGACAGACTTCTTGGGGAGATGGGCATTGAATTAAACTTATATCCCATTTTTCAATCTACTGACTTGTATGCTTGGTCAAACCCAACCGAGACGCATCATTTTCCTTCGGGTATTTCGGATGACAGATTTAAAGACAGGAAGATCATTCAAGGCTCAACCATTAAGCTTAAAATTAAAGATGGTATCTTTGGTGTTTGGTCAGTCAGGAATGTGATTGAGAAACCTTATATTTTTGTCGATGGTGTGCAAGTGAATGAATCTGTCGCTGGAGCTTCTATTGAAGTTGATATCTCAATCAATGAGTTGAATCAAGATTTCATTTCGTAAATAATAATGAATAAAAACATGAAGAAAATTAGATTAATATCCGCTCTTGGTGTATTGGCTTTTTCAGGTTATAGCTTTGCTTCTCAATCCGATACTCATGAAGCTATTTTAGACTCGAAGAACATTGATATTCTGAATGGTCAGGAACATTACTGGAAAAAGCTGAGTGGCATTGAATCGGCGAAGAACCAAGTCATTCAGTTGCAGATACAAAACAAAAACCTGCAAAAATCGGCAGGGATGATTGCGACAGGTACATCTGGTTCTTCATCAGCTGAGAGTGCACTTAATGAAGTAAATACGCTTCAGGAATTTCTCGATTTAAGTTTGATGCATCAAGCGATCCTCAAACCGGAGGAGGCGGGCGATCAAGCTGAGATTATCTCTGCGAATTCAGAAGTTTTAGCGCATAATATTGAAATCGCTGGAACGGTGGATGCAAGAGGAAATGCGGTCGGTGAGCCAAAGGATAAGGGTGTGGATGTCTCGAAAATCCAAAAAGAGCAGCAAAAGTTTTTTGAACAAATGGCTGACTTTTTGAACGCAAAGTTTTCTGATATCGAATCGAAAATTCAGCAGACGCCAGTGATGCAAAGTCAGTTGGAACCTCAGGTTGACTCAGAGGTAGATGATGTGCCAAGTGAAGAAGTTCCCCAAGAAGAAGAGGCGATTAAATTTGATTACCAATCGTCTTTTGAGTCTCCTTTTTATAAACCTGTCGGAAAGATTAAAAAGGTGACACCTTCTGGTGTTGAAGTTGTCATGGTTTATGAGTGGAAGGACTATGATGAGGATACGGTATTTGCAACGACTGTGATTAAGAAAGGGGATAAGGAAGCAATTTTCTACCCGATGATCAGACATATTCATCAATATAAGATTGTTGAGTTCTCAGAATCGAAGATTAAACTTCTGGATGCGAATGATGAAGAGATTATTATCACAAGATAATAATTTCTTCACCTGTCGCGGCTTACACTTGATATGACACATCTTCGAGTGAGTCCTGACTCGCGCGTATAGTCAGCCAGCAGGATTTATCACTCCAAATTGGGCAAACGTGTTTTATTCAGGATGCAATGTATGCCTCGTTCAATGGTATGTCGCGCATCAATTTCGTACCAATCTCAGTATTTTCTGATGCGCGCCAGACACTCTTTGCGAGCACAAAGAGTGCCCAGAAATGCTTTTTTTTCTCTGGTGCTGGCCGGGCCGGTTGTAGGCGCTCCCTGCGCCGACAACCTAAAAATTCATCCATGAATTTTTCCCTGGGACTATGAATGACTTGGGCTTTCGAGTGTGATTGAACCATACCGTTTGAAAGCGGCCTGTCGGTTCGGCTCCAATCCAGGAAAGGAAACTGACAGATTGCATTCAAACCTAATCCAAATCACACTCATTCACTTCAGCCGCTTTTTGGTGAATGTGATTCCCTCAACGATCAGGCTACCTGCTGAATCTCTTGTTGTATTTCTTCAGCAATAACGCCAAGAAGCGCAACAAAGGCATCTGATGAGTGAAATGCATCATCTTCAGCGTGCTTGTTTGTGGCGAAGCGTTCTCCTCTTGCACCATCAAGGACTGTGGTTGAGGTATCGGCCTTTTTACCCAATAAGCTGTGTTGCGCTGTATCAAATTTGTTTGCGCTGAGGAAGTAGACGACCATCACCTCCTCGACTTGTCCGATACGGTGCGCCCTGTCTTCACATTGTTCGGCAATTCTGGGCGACCAAGGTTGCTGAACCATGCCGATAATATTACCCGCGGTCAGGGTGATCCCCGCATATCCGGCACCGATTGTTAAATAGGCAAATTTGCATGTCGGATCGCTCTGGTATTTCAGTTTTTCTTCTTCTCGTTTATCACCCGCAATATCACCGGTGATAAGGATGTCGCTATATTCAGGGTATTTTTCCCGCAGTCGATCCCTGAGTTTGTTGAGGACGCTCTTGTGCTGGAAGAACAGAATGAATTTGTTCTCTGGGTTGTTCTCCAGCATATCGATAATACTTTCAGCAACGTTTTCCACCTTGCTTAACCCAGATTCCTCGTACAGTTTAAAAATAGGGTCTTTTTTGCGCCTTTCGTCATCGTTCATCGACTCCAGATCTGATTCTGGCAGTGCTTCGGTCTGAAGGCCAATCGCTTTACGGATCTCATCTGTCGATTTTCGGACTGAGAATCTGTTCTTGATGAGTATTGGTTTTGCAGTCTCTTTCAGGTTGTCCATGAACGCATCAAATGCTGAATCCTGACTGGTGATGTTGAGGGTTTGGGTGGTTCTGTGTTTCTCCGGTAACTGGGAGAGCACATCGACCTTGAGTCGTCGTACCATGTATTCATGACGAATAATCGTCATCAGCTCTTCTATGTTTGATGCGCCATAGTCCCACCAAACAGTTTGCGTTTTGTTTATTTTTCGCCAGTGGCCTTCACAGTATCTTTCCGTGAACGTGTGGTAATCATTCCATCGAACCGGGTCAAGTCCGTGGAGGAGGGCAAACATCTCTCTCACGTAGTTCAGGATAGGCGTTCCGGTGAGCGGAACGTAGCACTTTGCAAAGTGAGCCAGCTCAATCAGGGTCGAGCCGACCTGGGTGTCTTTTTCTTTACCGGTATGGGCTTCATCTGAAATCAAGATGCCGTTCACATTGAGGTATTCT
Source organism: Photobacterium galatheae (assembly GCF_000695255.1). Classification (GTDB taxonomy): domain Bacteria; phylum Pseudomonadota; class Gammaproteobacteria; order Enterobacterales; family Vibrionaceae; genus Photobacterium; species Photobacterium galatheae. The sequence goes on from NZ_JMIB01000039.1 coordinate 27,876, forward strand.
TTTAACGCTTTGGCATGATTTACTGCATATCTATAGGTGCAGATAGAAATTAATTGCCCTGGCTTTTTTGAAGTATCGTCTAAGACGCAAATGTCATCTTCGTTTATAAAGTCCAGAAATCTTAAAAGCTCGGACTTCCAGTTATAAAGCACGCTTTTGGGGCAGACAATCACCGCGGGTAAATTTTTTCTAAATAAACCGATAATCCCACAAGCTTGAAGGGTTTTACCGAGACCCATATCATCCGCGATCAGAATTCGGCCCTGTTTATTTCTGGCCTGCTCAATGCCTGCGAGCTGATATCCAAATGGCGAGAACCCATCCCGGAACCCGATAGCCGACACATCAAAGTTTTCTGATGGGTTTTCAGCAAATGAATCGTGATAAGCCCATTTTTCGACATCAAGCTGGGCTTCTTCTGCGGTTTGCCCAAATTCACTTAGACCTACAATTTCTTGTATTCTTGGGGATAGTTTGACGTATGAACCAATCTCCCGGATATGCTGAATGACCTCTTTTGCTCGACTGAGGGAGGTTTCATAGACTTCATTGCTTGGGTTCCATCTGAGTCTGAGCGGTTCCAACCGAGATTTTTTCCATAGGTTGTGTTCATACCTGACGGTCAGCAGACCATACTCAGCGTCTAACTCAATGCGATCCATAGACTCACTGCCAAAACAAAAAAAGATGGGCGCATTCTAACACCCATCTTTTCGTAAATGAATTGTATGTCAGTCGCTAGTCATTCAGCAGAAGGATGGGTTTGCCATGGTTATCTTTTGCACTAAACCGACATTGTTTTTGGGTCTTGTAGTTACTGCATCCCCAGAACACGCGATCATTCCAGGCTATTTGTCTTAAGACGCCGGATTTACAGCTTGGACACGGCACTTCTGGCACTTCAGTGATCGGTTCATCATCTTTGTCCGCGTAAGATGCTCGACATCGAATGTTTGAGACTTCCCGATTTGAGCAAAGCCAAAATTTTTTCCCGTCACTTTTTCGAGTGAACTGACGAAGTTCACCATCACATTTTGGGCATGGTGCTGTGTTGTACACGGTGTTGACAGATTTTTCTTTTCCGACCGTGAGGTTATTGTCTGCATAATAGGTGTTGCATTTTTTGTGAGAGCACTGCCAGTAAGCAAACATTTTATCCGCTGAGTACCCATAATTGATATGAGAAGCGCATTTCTTGCAAAAGTTGACCGGAACGCATGGTTGGTTGTCTTTGTCTGGCACAACGAGGCGACAGGGTTTGCAGTACCAGGCAAATTTCTCTTTTGTGCTTTTGAATTTAAACCGAGACAGTGTGTTTTGGTGGCATTTGGGGCATGGGGTGGGGGCAGACCTTGGCACAGGTTTGCCATCTTTCTCACTAAAACGGGCATGACAATCCGTACACTTCCAGAACTGTTTTTTCTCTCGATTGGTTCTCTGAGTCATGGTGCCGGTTTTGCAAGAGAAACATGTTTCGGTTTTCACGAGAAACTTGTTCAATTTGCAGTCACCTCGTTTGATTGAGGTGATAATCTCCTTGGTTGACGTTTGATACGCGTTCAGAAGCGCTTCATAAGTCAGCTCCCCTTTTTCGATTTGCCAAAAAGCGTGCTCCAGCTTGGCGGTGAGAGATAAGTCGAGTAGCATCGGTGGAGCAATCTCTGCGATAACCAGCCCTTTTTCAGTCAGTTGGAAGTGCTTTTGATTCCCTTTCAGGCTGTAAAAGCCATTCGCGAGCATTTGTTTTAGAATGGTCGCTCGCGTTGATTCTCGTCCGATGCCTTGTTGTCGTTCTTTTAAGACTTTTTTTAATGGGTTGTTTTCAATCAATTTGGCCGGATTTTTGAGGATCTGGAGAATTTTTGCCTCAGTATACAAGGCGGGAATTTGGGTTTTTCCTGTCCGAGTGAAGACGGCAGTGTCTGTCGTGACTGTTCCTTGCTCGACCATTGGAAGAGATTTATCCGATTCCTGCTCTGACGCATCATCCAGCGAAGCGCTATTGTAACCTTTCTGGGCTTGCTTCCACCCTGGGTTCACCATGATGTTGCCGGTTGCTTTGAATTGGGCATCGTCAATGTCAACCAGGATTGTGGTATTGTCGTATTCGTAATTCGGAAGGAACTGCATCATGTATCGACGACAAATCATCTCGTAAACAACCTGCTCATCCGACCCTAATTGGTCGAAAGGAGCCTTCATTCGGGTGGGTAGAATCGCATGGTGGTTGTCAAACTTACTTGTATCCCAGGTTGAATTTTTAACGTTTGGATTGATCCCTTGAATGCCTTGTGCAAATTCAAGCTGAGATAAATTGGAAAGAACTACGGCCGCATAGTGATGCGCATCCTCAGGGAAGTAGTTGTTATCTGTACGCGGGTAAGTGACGTACTTTTTATCATAAAGGGATTGGGTGGCAGCAAGTGTATCTGCGGCGGTCATGCCAAATTTTTGATTCATGTCGATTTGCAAGTCACTCAGACTGTACCCTTTGGGGCACTCAGTCTGTTTTCTCTGCTTTGTCGATGACGAGATAACCCCGTTTTTCCCGTTGAGTTGCGTGGTCAGGGTATCAACGAACGCTTTTGCTCGTTTGCTGTGATAGCCATCTGACCTGGCATCGAGAATGTCTGATTCTTCCTTTGATGGCATGTACTTTAGTTCAAAAGATGCACCACCAACGCAGGCGTTTGCATGAACTTCGTATGTGTTTTGAGGCACAAAGGTCTCTCTGGCGACATGGTTCATGTGAAGGATCTGAATGATGGCGGTTTGGACCCGACCCGCATTGAGTGGTTTTGAGATTTTATCCTTGTTGTAAGCGGTGAGGCCAACCGTTGTGTTTATCCCAACGATCCAGTCAATGTGTGATCGTGCAAGCCCTGCTTTGCCGATCAACTCAGTTTTCTTCGCTGAAAATTCATTGGCCAGGCAGGCTTTGATGTCTCCGACTTCTAATGAGGTTGGTAGTACGCGAGTCAAAGTTCCCTGAAATTGGCTGTATGTGATCACCTCACGGCCAAGGAGTTCACCTTCGGCATCTGGGTCGGTGGCAAGACAGACGGTGTTTGCTTTTTTGATCAAGCTTAAGACATGATTGAGAATTTTTCGTTTGTATGCGTTGTCTTCTTTGCCGAATGGGGTGACTTTATCCTGAATGGGTCTTAAGACGAAAGGATCTGGCAATATCGGGAGGTCGTTTAAGTCCCATTTTGCGTATTTAGGGTCGTAGTCTTTTGCATCAATGAGTTCAAGGACGTGTCCTGATAACCATGTGACGACATCACCATTGCTGGTGACGTAAGATAAGCCATCACTACCCGCGGATTTTCTCCCCAATACAGGAATAAACGCTTCTGCAACATGCTTGTTTTCAGTGATGTATAGCTTCATGATTTAGCTCGGCGAATAGGTCAAATCTGTTCTTAAGTTCTTTATTCTTTGTTCAATGATTGCTTTGCTTTTTTCATCTGGTGAAGATGCCGCTTCTATCTGTAGTAGGATAATGAATTCAGCGGCTGACTTCACGCAGCCTTTCTCCATATTTTGAGCGAAGATTTCTTTTGCTTTTTGGTTCTGTCCAAAAGTTCGGAAAAGCGCTCCCAGCAGATATCCGGCCTCGATGTTACCACATTCAAACCCGAGGGTAAGGCATTTCATGGCATTTTGAGGATGCCTGAACTCAAGTTTTCCGATTCTGTCTTTGACGCCATTCATGAAGATTGAACCCAGCAGGAGTATTGCCTTTTGGACTTTTTTCCGAGTCAGCGTGGATAAAACCCTTACGGCATCGGCGTTCATTTTTTTTCCCAGAAGCTCTCGAGCGTGCGTGAGTAGGCTGCGTGCCAAATCTTTTGAAGGATTTTCTCTGAAATTCATTTCTAACTCTTTGATTTTTGTAAGATCAGGAGAAAGAAGTTTCAGGACTTTTCCGATCGCTCGATTGGCAATGATACCTAATCCATCGATAGAAAATTTAGATTCTTGAGGGCTATCGACTTTTGCGAGAGCAACATAAGACTCGTGGGTAAGATGTCGAATGGCCTTTTGCTTTTGTCTTAATTGACTAATCTCTCTGGAGTTTGTCATAGCCTAAATGATTACTTTTTTGATTTTCAATTTTTTCGGCCTCACTTTTAAGCTTGAGGTTATGTTCTGAGGATAGTTTCATATCTTTTGTCAGGGTGTTTGCAAGCCCAGCTTGAAGTGTGGCCTCAAGGTTTTGCGATAACACTTCAAGGTTGGAAAGATCACTGATGTCAGATTTAAAGTCTTCAATGATGGTGAGAAGCTCATGGATTGAAGCTTCATCTAAATTATCGACATCAATGTGATTGAAAATGTCGATAAACTCACCAATCTCTTCTTTGATTTTCTGATTTATGGATGAAATTTTATGACTCATGATTCTTAATTTATGATAGTTTTTCCATTTGTATGGATTGAATTTTTAATCCATCCTGGTTTTCATTTTCGTCAGCTCGAATGACGACTATGGTTACCCCATATCGGCCCAATCGAATGATGCCGCCTTTGGTGTATAGAACGAGAGCGCCTTTGGTTTTTGCTTGCCAGCCATGTATGGACTTCACTTTTCCTGATGTGAGTGTAATTCCGTCGGCGAGAACGAGCTTGACGATGCCTGCCTCTTTATTCACCCTTCTTTTCAGCATACTTTCCACAAACTGACCATTGGCTGCTTTCCCGTTGATAAACGAATCCAGGTTACTTAAAGCCTCAGGTGTATAGTGTTGAGAAAGTCTTGCTGCATGCTCGGCCTGATTTGTAAAGTTGTAGTCAAATGCTTCGATGATTCGGTCTGTAACCCATTGCTTTATCTCTTCATCACCTTTGTTCGGGAGTTCTAGTGGGACTTTTTCGAAATAACTTCCACTATCGTTCACTGCAATAATTTCTGGCGGGACTCGAAAGGTAAGGGCTGATGTTAAGGCGAATGCGCAGATAACAATGGATGCAATATTGATTGCAACGCCAGCAATTTCTAGTTTCAGTGGCTTTGAGCCGTCTTTACTTTTATGGATAGACTTGTCGTAGATGTCTTGATTATTTTGGTTATTTTTCTGTTCACTTTTCATAAAATATCTTGATGGCTTTTTCCCTTACTTCTTTAGAATAATCGATTAATCTGAATTCACCGGTTGACTTCACAAAATAAGCTTCTCTCTCTAGATGGACCTCAGTTAAAAAAACATAAGTCGCTGCGATAATGAGCGAAAGTGCGACCGATGACAGAAAAATGTTGATTCGTCTGATAATCTCTGTGGCATAAACATATGAGATTCTTGGGCTTTTACTGAGTCTGTGTTGAATCACTTCGTTTTTACTGAAGTACATTTTTCTATTAATCTTATTAAGAACGATTTTTTATTTAAAGGTCAGAACAAAAAAAGGCACGACTCGTGCCTTTTTATATCTTTTGGCTTTTCCGTTAAGCAAGGCTGTCGTACTTGTATCGTGTAAGTATCTTTTCAGAGGGATCTGTAAACAGGACTCGGTCAGCGATATATTCTGTCACCAGAAGTCCTACTTTCCCGTGACGGTTTTTGTCCACAATCATTTCAATGACACACCTTCCGTTCGCTTCAGGTGTGCCCATCGATGGCTTATGCATTAATAGGATGACGTCAGCTTCTTGTTCGATATCACCACTTCCTTTAATGTCATGCGTCTGGGGTTTACGTTCTCCCTTGACGGATTCTCGGTTGATCTGAGCCAAAAGGACAACACAGATGCCGAATCGCTTCGCCAACTCTTTCAGCCGTTTTGTGACATAGCCAATTTTTTCAGACTCACTGTGATGATTTCGATCCGAATTAATCCGTTGCGCATAATCGACAATCAGCGCTTTAATGCCATGTATGTTGATCCAACTTTCAGCAATCGCTTCGATTTCACTGATGTTGATCCCCCCTTTTTCTTCAATGAAGAGTTTTCGTTCTTTGTGTTTTGTCCAGCAGTCTGAAATTGTCTGAACTTCAGCATCAGAAAGGTTTTTTGCATCACGAATTCGATTTGCTGGTATGCCTGAGTCCATTGCAACAAACCGCATTGCTAACTGCTCTTTGGACATTTCAGATGAGATAAATCCAAAGGGTTCATCCGTGAATCGACATAAATTCAGTCCAAGTGCCGTTTTACCGACTGCGGGCCGAGCAGCCACAACAACCAAGTCTGAAGGGTAGAGCGTGCCTAATGCCTTCGACATACACTGAATCGGATAAGGGATACCCACATCACGATCGTCTTCACGCGCTTTATGAATTGTGTTCATTAAAGCTTCAAAGGCATCACCAACGGTCACAGACTTGTGTGAGTCCTTCAGCTGGCCGCCAACTTCGATCAGCTCATGGCCGATGGCACAGATTTTGTTGACGTCTTCACCCGCCTCAATTCTTTCTTTCAGGGTGCCAGCCATGGCGAGGATTGCATCTTTTGCCTCAATTTCTCTCAGCCTGTTGAGGTGGCCGGTGAGATTCTTTTCATCGTCCAGCTGGATTGAGGCGTCATATAACTCAGCAACGACATGACGACATCTGTCTTCAGAAAAATGAGCACTGACCAGCCTTTGGATCGCATAGGATTGGAGCAAATCAAGCGTTATCGGCTCTTCCTGCTGAAACAGCGCTTTCGCTTGCCCACAGATTGTTTTGAGTGAGCCATTTTTTATCTGATCGAGCGGAATGTGCTCAATGATATGAGGGAACCGAATCGCATACGAAGTAATCATTCTTTCGCAGTAATTACGATCGGCTTCTAGGTTGTATTTTTTTCGTTCAGATGCCATTGTTTTCTCTTTATTTTTTGTGACTAATTCAGGATTTCATACGCTTTGTCGTGGTTTTTCTTTAAAGCATGTTCCGACTGAACTGCTCGACAGTACTCTCGAAACTGGAGCGGGTTCGGGGGATATTTCCCTTTATTTTCTTTTACGAATGCGTTGACTGCGCTGGCGATATGGTCGGCATCGAGGCCATGGAGAGCGATGACCCAAAGCTGACAAGCTTTGCTCATTAACCCTTCTTCTATCTGTGAGTTGCTGATCCAAATTTCGCCCCACACCGTTGTAAAGAGTGGGTGTACTTCATGAAGAAATAACGTTTTTGCGTTTTGAAAAGCTTGAGCTTCTGTTTCGGTGATTTCCAGATCGTTTGGATTGGTTTCAATGCCTTGCTCTGACAAAAAGAGTTGTCGCAATGCTTCGGGAAGTTGATCGGTCATGATCTTGCCATGTTTGTGAAGTTAGTTTCCAGCCTGCATAAGCATCTGAAGCTTGCTGGATTGAGGGAGAGCCTCTTTTTTCAAGTGACGGTCTGCTGTGATAAGCATGTCTTTTTGATCTGGCCTCGCAGAAAAATTTCTGAGGTTTCTCCGTATGTTGGCCTCTTCCAGCTGAACGAGATAGTGCTTACCGTTCACTTGAGCCATGAGGGCTTCAAGCTTGTCCCGATTTTTAAAAATGTTGCAAGGTTCGCAATAAGCTTTTTGCTGAGTCACTTTCCCTGTTTTCTTATCGATTTTGTAGCCCATATGGAAAGGGCTGTTGAGGCATCCGTCTATCCCTAAGCAAAGTTCTTCGGCGGTCGCGAAGACTAAGGCATCCTGGATAAACTTTTTTCTGCCTGTTTTTTCATTTGTCGTCAGTGTTGGCTTCTTTTTGTAAATTTCTTGAATGGATCCGATTTTTTCCAGCCAATAGCACCATACCTGTTGCACGGCTTGCGCTTGAGTGTCTTGTTTTTTTAAGTAAAGTGTCTGTCCTTCACAAACAGGGATACTGAAGTATGAGGTCATGCCGCCAAAGGAGAACCGGAAAATTTGAATCGACTGATGACTTGATACCTGTTTGCTTGATACCTTTTTGCTCGACATCACTGGAGTCGTGATTGTGGCAAGTTCTTTCAGGTTTGAGAGGAACTCATCGACGGTCACGCTCTTAAAGTATCTTTTTAAGAATGTGGTGTCGGCGCAAAGATGTATCGGATTGTCTGGAGATGTCTGGTTCGCACTTTCAAGCAGCGCGATCACGATGCTCATCACCGCATGGTTGCGGTTGTCTGCGAGCATCTGTTTTACGCAGTTTAAGATTTGGGTGTCGTTCATGTGCTTCTACAATCTGGCCTGTGTTAAACCGTCGCTATATTACCACCTTTATCTGTTTAGACAAGTGTGGTTGAGTTCTGGAGAAGGAAAAAAGAGAGAGGCAGCCTGCCTCTCTCGTTGTTAAGTGATTTCCAAGGGCGCAAGTGGAGGGAGATCGGCGTAGTCTTTGATTGTCAGTACTTTTTTTCCAGTCGACACTGTTTCCAGCCTTTCTTTCCATGACGTCGCGAGCGTATCAATCTGACAGTGGAGCAAATAGGGCTTCAGGACATTGAAGGTGGATGTGGTGGCGATAAGGATGTAGCCAAGCGGGTCAGTTGTTGACTCTAAATCAATATCACCATCAATTCGACACCCGAAGGGGAGTGTGCTGTCTGGGATAATCCCACCGTCAATGTGGATTAATGTTTTACCGAATGCCTTGTAATGACTCATGTTGGTCAGCATGACTGCGAGAGGCAAAATCAGTCTTCCGCTCATGAGGAACTTCAGCATGATGCTCTCATCTTGCGGTATTTCGATCTGATTGGGGATACCCGCCCCTTGGGCTGCATGCAGCATTAAGTCTTTTATTTTTTCCATATTCTATTGTGACTTGTTCGTTTGTGAATGCATCAAAGTCGATTTATTCAATTTCGTTTTGCTCTTTTTCTAAGACCTTTTTGAAGTTTATTCCTGACAGGATCAGCGCCTGCGATGCCGCATAGGCTAAGTTCGCTTGTACATCAGGGCAAACCACAAATGTTTCTTCATGAATCAATCCTTTTGATTTCCAACGCTGAATGATGTCATGAGACAGACTTTCAATTGTTTCAGTGGCGTAATCCAGTTCCACATCAAATGAAATCAATGGATTCGCATCCAGATCAACTTCATTGAGAATAACCTGCTCGTTCTCCTGAACGATCCTTTGGAGTTTCTCTTTGGGCGTCTCATTGAGAGTCAGTCGATTGGCGCTTTCCTCGAGCTGGCTTGCGGTGACTTTTTCAAAAGTTTCTTCTTCGATAAAGTCTGCTTCGGTATGGCCTTCTCCGGTAAAGTCTTCACCCGAAGTGAGTTGTCTGTCTGCAACAGACTCAAGCTCTTTCAGGGTTAAGGCCATCGTTTGATCCACTTGGTCAATGGCATTTTTTCTCAGCGCCAGTGCAAAGGCTGCTTGAGTTAATGGCGCTTTGTTGGCCAAGCATGTCAGGTTTTTCGACAGATCTTTGTTGTCTTCATCAACATGAGATTTCCAGAGGTTGGTGAGTTTCTTGTTTGTTCGCTTCACTTCAGCAAACCGTTTTTTGAGTTCGATCAGCCCCTTTTTTGTTGTATGTACTTCATTGTAAGCGGGTGGTTTCACTCTCACAAAAGTATTGACTCTCAGCTCTTTCGGCTTCGCAGGGTTGGCATAGAAAGAGCGGCCTCTGATTAATGTTGCCATGTTCAGGAGGTGGAATTCCCCCGGCGCTTGATCTTTTAAATCAAGCACATCAATTCTTTTTCTTTTTTCATAAGAAATCTCCTTTTTCTTGACGAACTTTGAGCCAAACATGCCGCCTTCCCGTTCTAGACCTGTTTCTACCTGGTCATAATCTTCGCCCGCACCATCAACAAAGATATCTGCTGTCTCTGTGGCATCTTCCAGACACATACAGATTTTTGTTGCGCAGTTACTTCGAATTGATGCGGCTTCTTCTTCACTTCCTTTTTTAAAAGCTTGGTAGTCTTGTCCTGCAAAAATCAGTGAGAATCCAATACCCATTTACCTTCACACTCACTCGCATTGAGAGTGCCGCCTTACGGCTGCTCTGGCGGTTAGCCAGATGTCGAGACTATATCTTCACCCTATCACTTCGGACTTAGGTGCTTTGCACTTCCAAGAGCCATGCACTTGCCCTTGTACTCTACTCCGTTCCAGACAACGTCTGCCGTTTCGATAGTCGTTGAACGTTCCCCATACGTATCAACGCTTAGGGGCTTCGCTGCTGATTTGCCAATCCTGATTCTTTTCAAACCGTCACGCTGATCGTTTCTGATTACGTTGTGGTGAATCAGGCTCTCAGGTCAGTCCCAGCAATTCACAAAGTTTTCACTTATATGTTTCCATATAAGGCCGCAGTATCTATGTTGATTTTACGGGCCTGTGCTGGCATCACTGCCGCACCTTCTACTGAGTAATATCCATATTCATCGAACACGCATTGATAGGTTCTTCCGTTTGTGGGTTTACTATCTAAGATGTATTCCGTTCTCCCTTCAAGCTCTGCGCCCAGTGCGCCAGCCATCATGCCTTTGATTGAGCTAATGACGATCTTACCGAGGTTTGCTAAATTTGCCGGACTTTTCTCTAAAGCAGGCAATAACACGAGTAATGGTCGTCTTTGAAGCACAATATCGTCAAAGCTACAATCAGCTAATTGTGTTCTCATGATGTGAGAATAGGTATCAGCTAACATACCGAAACAAGGCGAAAACTGCATGGTGATATAGCCATGCTGCTCATAAACGGTTGATTCTATGGTCTCTGAGCCTTCCTTATATCCAGGCAGGTTGCAAACATATGCCACTAAACCCGCCAGATGATCCGGGTTGATATCGGTTCGTTTAGAAAGCTCTATTGTTTTCTCTAATTGGAAGAAACTTCTGATGACACTGACATCAAGCAGTAGCTTTCCTTCATCTCTTAAAGCCACTAAAGCTTTAATTAATGCAGAGATATAACTTGATGCGCGGTCTTTCCAAATGCCATCGGAGCTACCTCCTGAAGGTAGAAGGGAGGTCAAAAGCTCAGATAAGGCTTCTGCGGTTGCGGTTGCAAAGGGGTTCAGGGTGTTGCTTAACTTCTTATCTCTTTTCAGGTCTGCCCGCAGGGTGCCCACCATATAGTTGATCACGAGCAGATCATCTTCCCGACCGAATCGTCTGCACATCGCAAAGATTTTCGAGAACAATCCGGTATCTGCTTTACCATCCACATAGGTAAAAGCGGAGTTTTGTGCGAGCGAATTGCCGATGAGACCAATTAATGATTCAGATTTACCACTACCAGTCGTTCCAAATATCAGAATATGTCGCCTGGCTTCTGAATCATCCAGCCAAATCTCTTTGTTTGTCCCTATTTCGTTGCCGAAAAAGAAAAAGCCGTCATATTCCTTACTATTCTTATTTGCATAGTAGGGTTTCTTGATTGGGGTGTCGATTTTCCGCCCGAGAGCGAGTCCCGCCAAGGGTAGGCTACATGCAAAAATGGCTGCAGCATGGGGCTGCATTGAAGGAATGAACGACATCGCAGCAGCACCAATTGGTAGTGCTGCCGCCCTTGTATTTGAGAATCCGTCAAGAAACTTCTTGAATCCACTTCGGGTATCAGCCCTCGTGGAAAAGCCCTTGTTTGTCAATCCTCTTTGGGGTTTATTTGACATATCTATTCGTCGTTTTCATGAAGTATTATCAATCTCCGGCTAAAAATTAATAGCCATACTGTTTTTTTTGCTACTATTTTCAGAAAATCGTGCGTTCAAAATTGATCAAAAATAAAATCGTTACACTCATAAGTTCTACGTTCGTATTGGTCTGTGGAATGTGTTTTTATATTTATTTGCAAGGTGATATTGCGAAGGATTTCAAAAGAGATATTTATTCTGTCTCTTTATCAGGAGAGAAAAATCTTAGGAAAATCGAGACCCTTGATCAGGCCATTCTCACCGCAACAACGATCTCTACAAGTCTCAAGAAAACCGTATCAAAAATTGAAACACTGAAGCTGTCTGATATCGGTGAATACTTTGAGAATGTGTCCCCATTCTTTGAGAAAAGTTTTTTCTCAAAATTCATGCAAGATAAGAGCGCAGAGGCTCAGTTCCTTTTAAATAGTGATGTTCGTGTGACGAGCTTTGTTGTGACTGAGGATCCAGTCTTTGTTGGTGTTGATATTTCTCAACCCCGACCGATTTGGTTATTCCATGTAAAGGGGAACTATATGCGGGATGGTGTTTTCTCGAAAAGAACCGATCGCTCTACTTTTGGTGAAAAAACGATTTGGGTTTCAGTGCAAGAATCTGTCGGTCAAAACGGTAATCCAGCCGGTATAGAAATCGTGAATTATGAAGTGATAATGTAGGGGTAGTCTATTTGTCAATAGGGTATTTATATATTAACTTTCAAGATAAAAATGCTCCGAAAACTAATTGTTTCTTCTATCCTGCTTGGGATGGCATCTGTTGCTTTTGCGAATGAAGAGCAAAAAACGCCACCACCATTGATGCTTAAGGAGTCAAGAGATCTGGAGCTAAGAGATTTAGCGACGTATCAATTGAAGCGTAGATTCATTCCAATGAATGAAAATAATGCCACAGCACTGAAAAAGGGCTTTGAAGACAGGGATCGAATGGTCAATGCTTCGGTCAGGGAGCCTGAACAGCAGAACAGAACTTTGACGATTAATCCTTCTATGGTGAGTGGTAAGCCGACCATTTACGCGAGCGCAAATTACCTGACGACCATTGTCTTTGTTGACAGATACGGGAGTCCTTGGGATATCAAGGATATTGGTATTGGCGCGGGTGCCTTTTTTGAGTATAAGGCAGTAAATCCATATACGATTTGGCTCTTTCCTAAAAAGAAGTATAAAAAATCTAACTTATCCATCCTTCTGAAAGGCTTGATCACTCCGATCGTTTTTAATTTAGAAGAAAACCCTGAAAAGGTCGATTATACAATTCAGGCAAAAGTACTCAAGGCTGGTGCAAATACTGAAATCAATGAATTTAGTTACACACCACTTCAGGCTGAATTGACAAATAATAATATGACAAAAGATGACGCTGTGCTTCAAATGTCTGACGGTGTGACGCCAAAAGAGGCAAATCGATTAAATGTTTTAATACAGGGTCGGGAAGCCAGTGATATTCAGGCCTGGCAATATGAAGACTCATATTATGTGAGACTGAGAGGAAAGGTCATGTCGCCAGAGCCAGAGCCTGCAAGTCACCCGAATGTTGATGGCATTCAATTATTCAAAATACCTAGGATCAGTTCTCTCTTTATAGAAAAGGATGGGATATTAATCACCGGGATATTGGAAAACCCCAAAAAATACCAATCAATAAGATGAAGTTAAAACAAAACAATAACCATGTTTCTGGTGCAAAGGGATTGGATAAGAATAAAATTATCAAATATGTCTTTGGCACTTTAATTCTGGCTCTCACTGGGGTGTTTGTTTATTTATCCATGAAGTCAGAAGATGAGGGGACTTACTCTGGATCTTATCAGGGTTCGGATATCCAAGGTTACGATGGCGGTCAGATATCGCTCACAGATGATGTGAAGAAAGCCAACAAAGCGCTGGAAGATAAGCAATATACGGATGCTGTGAATCAAGGCAAGTCTGTTTTTACGGATATCGACCCTACGGCTGGCGCAATCATTGATGGCTTGGCCTTAACGAATGAGAGTTTGTTCTCAATGTCATCAGCCTGTCTTGAAGGCGCTGAATATGACGAGGAGGGCTACAACTGTATCACGGGCCTGAATGCAAAAGGGTGTACAAAAGAGGGGCTGGATGTGAATGGCGAACCCTGTACTCAGGGTGAGGCAAAGCTGCCAAAGTCTGATGAACTTTGTGTTGAAAGAATATTTGGTGCAGATGGATTCGATCAGTTCGGAATTGATGCTGATGGGTATAACAGGCAAGGATTTAACGCAGAGGGCTACAATCGCGAGGGCTTTGATAAAGATGGATACAATAAGCAGGGATTTGATAAAAATGGATGTAACCGAGAGGGGCTGGATGCGCTAGGCCGCATCTGTGAAAAACCGATCTATGGTAAAGATGGATTCGATCAGTACGGTTATGACAAAGAAGGTTTTGGAAGAGACGGATTCAATCGACAAGGCTGTAACAGAAAAGGGCTCAACCGCGAAGGGAAGCCTTGTTCAAGCATCAAATACGGGAAAGACGGTTTTGACCAGTTTGGCTTTAATCGGCAAGGGTATGATAAAGATGGTTACGATCGATGGGGTTTCGATAAAAACGGATGTAATCGCCAAGGTCTGAATAAAGAAGGGAAACTGTGTGAAAAACCGAAGTACGGAAAGGATGGTTTCGATCAGTTTGGATTTGACGAGAGAGGTTTTGATAAAGACGGTTTTGACCGATATGGCTTCGATATCAACGGATGTAACAGAGAAGGGATAGATCGCGATGGTAATCCTTGTGATCCGGTTCGGTACGGTGAAGACGGATTTGATCAGTTCGGTTACGACAGAGAAGGCTTCGATGTGAATGGTTGTAGTCGGGAAGGGCTGGACAGAGCCGGGAATCCTTGTGAGTCAGTCGAAAGAATTTTTGACGAAGATGGATTTGACCAGTTCGGGTACAACAAAGAAGGCTGTAATCGAGAGGGTTTCGATAAATACGGTAAGCCATGTGGTCAGCCGATCATTGGAAAAGACGGCTTTGATCAGTACGGCTTTGATGCGGAAGGGTATGGCCGTGACGGTTTCAATAAAGAGGGGTGTAACAGGCAAGGCTTGGATCGCCAGGGTAAGCGATGTGATCAATACAACGCGAATGGATATGACGCTGAAGGTTATGGGCGAGACGGTTTCAACAAAGAAGGTTGTAACAGACAAGGCCTGAACCGGCAGGGACAATTATGTAAAAAACCAAAATTCCTTGCCGATGGCTACGATGAGTTTGGCTTCAATATCGCAGGATTCGATAAAGATGGGTATGACCGATGGGGTTTTAACTCAGAAGGCTGTAATCGAGCTGGGTTTGATAAGGCCGGGAAACCTTGTGGCGAGTCAAAATACGGAAAAGATGGCTTTGATCAGTACGGCTTTAATAAAGAAGGCTGCAACAAAAAAGGGTTCGACCGAGAGGGTAAACCTTGTGGTCAGTCGGTGATTGGTGACGATGGTTTCGATCAGTACGGCTTTGATGCGAAAGGCTGTGGGAGAAATGGGAGAGACCGCAACGGGAAGCCCTGTGGCCAGCCTGTGATTGGTGCAGACGGATTTGATCAATACGGCTTTGATGCTGAGGGCTATGGTCGTGATGGCTTCAATAAAGAGGGCTGTAACCGAAAAGGGTTAGACCGTCAGGGCAAGCCCTGTGGTCAGCCAGTCATTGGCCCGGACGGATTTGATCAATACGGCTTCGATGCTGAGGGCTATGGTCGTGATGGCTTCAATAAAGAAGGCTGTAACCGTAAAGGGTTAGACCGTCAGGGGAAACCTTGCGGTGAACCGGTGATTGGTGCAGACGGATTTGATCAATACGGCAGAGACGCCGAAGGCTATGACAGAGACGGTTTCGACAAAGAAGGGTTTAATCGGTTCGGGTGCCACAAGAGTGGCGTCAATCGGGAAGGCAAACCTTGTAATCCACATGCAAAATGGGGCGCTGATGGGTTTGGTCTTGATGGCAGGGACAAGCTAGGTTTTAACGTGCTTGGCCTCGACTTTCAAGGCTATGGAAAGGATGGCTACAATTTAGCGGGCTACGATAGATTCGGCTGCGACAGACAAGGTTATGATCAAGAGGGCTTCAACTGTGCCACCGGACTTGATCGAGAGGGTTACGATAGAACAGGCTGTAACATCTATTCTAAAAATCGACAAGGTGAAGCGTGTATCCCAATGAAACATGAGAAGCCTTGGAGTGAAGATGGCTATCATAAAGTAACGGGTTTAAATAAGCTTGGCTTTGGGAAAAATGGCCTGAAGCAAGGCTTCAATGAAAACGGATTTACAGTCCGTGGCTTTGACCGTTTAGGGTGTAATCGACACGGGAAGGATGTTCTGGGTTACGACTGTGTGACGGGTTTGAATGCCCTTGGGATTGATAAAGATGGCTTCGATGCGAATGGCGTCAATCAG
Source organism: Photobacterium galatheae (assembly GCF_000695255.1). Taxonomy (GTDB): domain Bacteria; phylum Pseudomonadota; class Gammaproteobacteria; order Enterobacterales; family Vibrionaceae; genus Photobacterium; species Photobacterium galatheae. The sequence goes on from NZ_JMIB01000039.1 coordinate 43,869, forward strand.
AAAACAGGGCTTGATAGGCTTGGCAGAGACGCGGATGGTTTCTACGAAGATGGCTTCAATGACACAGGCATCGATCGATATGGCTGTGATCGGGCTGGCCTTGATGAAAATGGGGAGCCTTGTTCGAATGAGGTCAACTTTCATTTAAATCCAGGCGAGGAAGCACTGCTGAATAATTATGTTCGCTATCAAGTGAGTATGGCGCAAGCAATGGAGGCTGAAAATAATCTCATTGCAGTGCCTACGTTTGGTAAAGGGGTGAAAAGAGCTGAGGAAGGGAAAGGGCCATCTAATGCGAATGCATCTTCTGATCATTCAGGCTTCCCTGAGATTGCCGGGTTGCCGAGTGGCGCGATCGCAGATGCTGGTGCGCCCGCAGCCGAAGGTCAGCCAACGTCTGAAAAGGATGCACCTGTCAGAATTCCTGCGTTAACCACCATGAAGGCGAGGATTGCCTGTGAGATTAACACGGATTATAAAGGCGACACTTGTGCAGAAATCATGGATGGCCCGCTTGCTGGAGCGATGTTGAGAGGCAGTTATGACGTTCCTTTTATTGACCGCGTCGATATGCCGAGAGACAAAGTGAAGGTTTCTTTCGATCGACTGATCTGGAGACGTCAACAGATTGATATCAGCGCTGTTGCAGTCAACATGGAGACTTATAGTGAATTTATGAGCTCAGATGTGAATTACCATCGGGTATACCGATGGGGGGGGCTTGCGATGGCAACAGCAATAGATTTGACCCAGGGTTATATCATTGGCAGTGCAGCGGCGGGATCGGCCGAGTCTGATGCGGATGCTGCGGGTACGGCAGTGGCTATTCAAATGGCAGCAAGTGAGCCATTAAAAGAGATGTCGGGTATTTATCGCGCACGGATGGATCGTCCGCCAACAGTCACGATGTTTATTGATGAACAAATAGGGATCATGTTCAATGAGCAAGTGGTTGATGAAAGAGTACCTTTCGTATTTTCTGATTGACAAATCACTTCAAAAATATATAAAGCGCCGTCGGGCGCTTTTTTTTATTTCATTTAAAATCTATTATGGATGAAAAGAAATAAAAATAATGAGTTCAGATGTTTTTGAGTTTAAAAGGAAAGGTGTATCTGAAGTGAATTCAGACACATCTACCCAAGATAACTCAGATATTTCCATAGCTAACTCAAAATCTGATCATTCATCAGGGCTTGATCCTGATGAAAGTTTGACGTTTGAAGATGTTGAAACGGGCTTTGATCTTGATACAGAAGAAACGTCTTTTCATACCGAAGGAGACTTTTTTGAGACGGATTCTGATATCTCTTTCGATGCAAATGAAAATATCGGCGGTTCAGACTTTGAGGAGACTGAATTAGCGTTGAATATCGGTGAGGATAGCACAAAGGTTCTAAATTTAAGGGTTGATGCCATCGGGGGAGAAAGTGGCGTGACTTCTTCAGAAGAGAGCTTTCATGAAGAAGAGATGTTTTTTGAAACAGATACGTTTGATGAAGCCGA
>NZ_JMIB01000040.1 GCF_000695255.1 Photobacterium galatheae
TATTGGGGGTCAGTTCAATTATCGGAGCTTTTCAATTTAACCATAACGCTGATTTACCATAAAATAGGTAATTCACACTGCCATTGAAGTCCTGCTGCAAATATCAGTTTGCCTGGTACTTCAATGGCATACGGAATGACCTATTTAAAAGCATCAAATCTTCGATTTCAGTAACGCGATTAAGGCTTCTGCACAAGCATCAGATGATGCTGGGTTTTGTCCTGTGACAAGTAAACCATCAACTTCCACATGGCTTTGCCAATCTTCAGCCGTTTGATAGAGGCCGCCATTTTCTTTGAGCATATCTTCAACAAGAAACGGAACGATCTCTGTAAGTCCGACAGCAGCTTCTTCGGTATTTGAAAAACCAGTGACTTTACGATCCGATACCAAAAAGTCACCGCCTTCAGAGCGAACATGGCGGAATACGGCTGGCGCATGACACACAGCACCTACAGGCTTGTTTTGTGAAATAAAAGCTTCAATCAAGGCAATTGATTCTTGATCTTCAGCCAGATCCCACAATGGTCCGTGCCCTCCCGGGTAGAAAATGGCATCAAAATTCTGAGCATGCACTTGGTTTAGTTTCAATGTATTTGCCAACGTTTGCTTTGCTTGCTCATCCTGTTCAAAACGGCGAGTTGCATCTGTCTGCGCATCCGGCTGATTACTTTTAGGATCTATCGGCGGCTGTCCACCGTGTGGTGATGCCAGTGTCAATATTGCTCCCGCATCTTGAAAAACGTAATAAGGAGACGCAAACTCTTCCAGCCAAAAACCCGTTTTATGGCCGGTATCGCCAAGTTGATCATGCGATGTCAGTACCATCAGAATTTTCATCAGTTTCTCCCACAGCGAAGTGACTTCAACCCATAGAGGTTAGTTGGGTTCAGAGATAACTCGACCTTTACATCGATGAAAGACAGACATGAACCCAACAAAATAGGATGCCTCTGTGGCGCAGCCAATCCAAATCTAGGATTCAGGCATTAACCACCGGCAAGTTTTACGGTATGCCCTTTTTTCTCCAGAGTGGCTTTCAACAAATCTCGTTTATCACCTTGAATTTCAATGGTTCCGTCTTTCACTGAACCGCCACAGCCGCAGACTTTTTTCAGCTCTGCTGCCAGCAACTTCAGTTCAGCATCGCTCACATCTAATCCGGTTACGATACAGACGCCCTTCCCTTTTCGACCTTTTGTCTGACGCTGAATACGAACAACACCATCTCCCTTCGGACGTTCTGGTGCTGTTTTCTCTTCTTTGATACGGCCTGTTTCGGTCGAAAAAACTAATCGGCTGTTGTCACTCATTGAACTCGATCCCAATAACTGCTTGAAAAATGTGACCCGGTCATCAGGTTGAATAGAGATGTTTGCGACCAGTGTCAGCCCGAATAATATCAATAAATAGGCTTCTAACGGAAACGCATATGATTCGTAACGTAATCTTTGACTTTGGTGGCGTACTGTTTGAATGGAATCCACACAAAGTTGTTGAAACCTTCACTCATTCTAACTATGAGCAGGAGGTCTTGCTCAAGAATGTGTTGCAACATTCCGATTGGCTCGCCTTGGATCGCGGGACAATGCTGATGGCAGAAGTCATCCCAAAGTTTGCAGCTCGAACCGGTTTCCCCGAAGCTCGGATGGAAGATTTTATTGATCATATCCAGAGCAGTCTGAAGCTCATCCAGGCATCCAAAATATTGCTTGATGAGCTTATTGAACAAGATTTTCATCTCTACTACCTCAGCAATATGAGCACAGCCTTTTTCGAAACGTTGAACGAAAAACACAACCTTTCAACTTTGTTCGATGGTGGACTGCTGTCTGCAAGAGAACTGCTCTTAAAGCCGGAACCTGAAATATTCCAGAACCTTATCAGCAGATACGCCCTCATACCGGAGGAAACCTATTTCATCGATGATAGTGAACCCAATGTTCTGGCTGCACGGAAACTGGGGATCAACACCATTCATTTTTCAGCAACCCCGAATTGTTATCAAGAAATCCGCTCAGCTTTGAGACTAAAGATCAGTTAACTGAATCTATGCTTACTGAGTTATCTCTTTAACATTGCCCTGAACTAAGCATGGCGGCTTATGTCTATAGTACCCATCGTTGTGCTTTTATGTTCCCCTGGAGGTTTTGTGATTAAAGCTTTGATTCCATTTATGTTCATTGTTTTTGCATTGAACAGCCCTGTTTCTCTGGCTGAAGAAGGAAAAAGCAGACCTCAGGAAAAGAAATCTATCGTCGGGCAGGTTGAAACCATCAAGATGCCTGACTTGGACATGGAATTTCTGGCCCGTATCGATACGGGTGCCAATACAACCTCAATCAATGCTTATAACATTCGGGTATTAGGCGAAAAAAGCGAAGACATGCGCGAGAATCTCGGCAGTATGGTCGAGTTCACCACTGAGAATGAAAAAGGTGAAAAAGCAACCTACAAAGGTAAAATCGTCAAGGTCAGTAAAATCAGGAACGCGCAAGGTGTTGAACGCCGTTATGCGGTCAAAATGGATTTAAGCTGGAATGGTGAGCATAAACGGGTTTCCGTGAACTTAAGAAATCGCAGTAAGCTGGAATATAAATTGCTTATTGGCCGAAACTGGCTGATGGGTGATTACTTGGTTGATGTCGAGAAATCTGACGAAGACGATTGACCCCCATTTCTTGATGAGCATTGAAAATGTTGAATACCGGCTTGATTTCAGGTCGGTATTCTTTATAGTAATTCCAGACAAAAACTTTAGTTATAGTGCGTCAGAATGAAAAAAATTCCTACAATAAGCAACGAATCTGAAAAGCAGCGTAGCATTCAAACGTTCTCTCTACCGATAGAAGATGTTGAAGTGTGGAAAATTCTGACGCATCAACAATATTCTGCGAATACGCTGCTTGCATTTAAGAACGACTGGAACCACTTTCTGAGCTTTTGCCTGGAGAAGCACGCATGTGCCTTACCTGCTTCAGTAAAAATTGTGCATGAATTCATTGACCAAATGGCACAAAAACGAAAACTGGCAAGTCTGAAACGTTACATCGTCACTATTGGTTTGGTTCATCGCTGCCATGCACTCCCTGACCCATGTCGGCATACTGAAGTTCGTTTGGTACTGAACCGGTACAGACTTGAAAAGCAGGATGATTATAAAAATGCCGCCGCTTTTCGGGATGACCATCTGCAGCGCCTTGCTGAGCATTTCTCACTCGCAACCAAACCCAAAGATGTCCGTGATTTCGCGATATGGTCCATCATGTTTGAAGCCATGCTGAAACGGAGTGAACTGACAGCGTTAACGGTCGAACATTTGGAAATCGCCCCATCAGGCCTGATTACCCTAAATGTAAAAGAACACGCCATTGGCTTAAGCACACTGGCTTCACAAGCCCTTCAGCGTTGGTTAACCATCGGAATCATCGAAACTGGTAACGTCTTTCGACGCATCGACCGCCACGGGAATGTTGGTGATCAGCCGCTAGACCATTCCTCGATTTACCGAGTGTTCAGACGTGCCGGAGATGAACTGGGGATCAGCCACGACACTATCTTTTCTGGCCAGTCTCCCCGCGTTGGCGCGGTCAAAGACCTCTCTGATGCCGGTGTATCAATTCATGATATTCAATCACAAGGCCGCTGGAAAAGCCCGGCGATGCCCGCTCAATATGCTGGGCACAAAGATAAGCACGATACTGAAATCGCAAAGTATGTGAAAAATAAGCCTTGGCAAAAGTAATCTTGGGCAGAATACTCAGTCAGCTCGGCCCGGACGCCCATTGTGGTTGTCCCAGCTCCCGGACTGGCTGAGTAATACGCTCGAACAGTCTTTCCAGTGGTTTCAGCTCACCAAAATAGCCTGCCTGGTTGGCCTCCACCCATTCTTTCAGGTTGATCCCTTCCCAACAAATCTCATAGCCAGCATTTAAGGCCAGAATTTCAAAGAAAATACGCTGGACTCGGCCATTTCCTTCTCGAAAAGGATGGATTACATTGAGTTCACAATAATAATGCGCAATCCGGCGGATAAAGTCGTCAAAGTTCAGATGACAAAGGTACGCTTCCTCTGCCAGAGCATCGAATAACCGCTCGGCTTCTCTTTCAATATTGTTCGCGTGACAAAATCGTGTTTGTCCTTTCGTAATATCTACACGACGAATCTGACCCGCCCATGCATAGAGGTCTTGAAACAGAATAAAATGAATTTTCTTCAGGTAGGAAAGCTCAAAACAGCCAAACTCAGGCTCAAAATGCTCTGCACGCACACGGGTAAAATCCCGTTCCGCGCGGGCCAGCTCATCCTCATCTTCGATATTCAGCAAATTGATCAGCACAACAGAGTCGGGATAACAATCCGGATCCTGCTGAACGCCATACTTATCTCGCATAGGCCTTTTTCAGCTTCGCGATCAGTGCTTCTTCAGACAACGCAACCTCAGATGCTTGTTCTGCCACAGACAACGCATCCAACTCAAAACCTTCCAGCTTCAAACTGGCCCGATAGTTGCGCCTGCGCATTGCCCTGAACCGCTCCGCTTTTACTTTCTTCGTCAACATACAGTGCTTGTCGTGTCTTTCAGTGAGTATTACAGCCCATGAAAAAAACGCCAGTCAGACTGGCGTTTATATCATTTCTGTTTCATGGCAGTCTGGATTACTTTTCAGTGCCCTGAACTGATTACAGAACTGATTACAGAACTGATTCCAGAATCCCTTTCTTGATGGCTTTTTCCAGGTAGTCTGAAAATTGATGGCCATGATGAGCCAACATTTGCGGGAACATGGAAATTGGTGTCATTCCAGGAAAGGTATTGATTTCATTGAGAAGAATTTCATTGTCTTCACTCAGGAAGAAATCAATACGGGACAAGTCTTTCAGCTTCAAATGCACAAACGCTTTTCGGGCATAAGCTCTGATTAGCTCAACTTGTGCTTCACTGATATTCGTCGCTTCAACCACAGTCGTTGAATGACTGTCAGCGCTGTATTTTTCTTCATACGTGTAAAACTGACCATCGGGACAGCTGACTTCACCTGGCTTGGTGATAATGAGTTCATCACCATACTGATAAGCTGCCACTTCAAGCTCGCGGGGACGAATGGTTTTTTCAACCAGGACTTGATCCGAGAAGGTAAACGCGTTTTGAATCGCTTCTCTCAGACTGGCTTCATCTGTCGCACGATAACAACCTACAGATGATCCCTGACAAGCCGCCTTCACAAACACACTCCCCCAACGCTCTAGCGCGTCTGACGCACTTTTCAACGATTCCTCGGTCAGCTCACTGAGGAATACATACGGCGTATTCGGAATGCCAAGTGCATCGAACCACAACTTAGAGGTAATCTTATTAAAACAGTTGGTGCTGGCCTGCGGGCCACATCCGAAATATGGTAAACCAACCAATTCTAATAACGACTGAAGATCGCCCGTTTCACCCGGATAACCATGAACACAAGGAATCACATAATCCACCGGCACCTTCTCGCCTGAATCGGATTGGATGCTGCGATCAAGATTCAGTTGCCAACGTTGGTGATTTTGATCGAACCAACCCTCTGGCTTCATTTCAATTCGTGTATAGCGAATGCCATCAATCGACTGGAGATTCTGCTCAACAAAATTGGCAGAGACTAAAGACACTTCGTGCTCGGCACTACCACCACCACAAAGTAATAAAACATGAATTGGATTCATCTTGATCCCTTTTCAACCACTGCCTGCCGGCACATGAGACACCGCCAGACGATCAATTTGTTATTACCGTTGACACCAGTCTTCATTGACACTGATTTCACAAAAAACTTCAACAGCATTCAGGGCATCAACTATTGCATCTTATCTATCAGGCATCAAGCAATTGGCTGGATTCCGCTGCGTGAAAAGGGCTAAAGATACAAAAAATAAGCTCCTCATGTAGAGGAGCCCGGAATGTCAATTTTCAGTTAACTTTTGTCAGCTTAGGTTCTGGAGACTGATGGATTTTTGCCAGACTTCGAACAAATGGACCGAAAGACTGAATATCGCCTGGCAATTGCTGAATCGCCGCCTGTGCTTCCTCGACGGTTTTGAAATGACCATACAGCAAGGTATACCAAGGTTTTTCACGATACGTTTTCTGGTTGATCCACACTGGCTGCTGACCCGGTAGTTTCGCCACATAGGGTGCAAAACCATTGTTCTGACTTAACCCCAGTACCTGTACAGTAAAACCGGTTTCCGGCGCTGCAGCAAACTCATAACTTGCTTTTTGAGGCTCACGGCTTTCCACCAATGTTGCAGAAGCAGTCGGCATTGCTGCAACTGGCTCAGCAGAGACAGATTCCGACATGACTTCGGTTTGAGGCTGTGTTTCATTACTGACGACAGGGGCATTCTGAGCCGTTATTACCGCAGGTTCGGTCACTGGCGCAATCTCTTGGCTCAGTGGGACGACCTCATCACTCAAAGCAATGTCACCTGAAGTGAGTGGCTCAATCGGACCATTGATCTGCTCAACTGCCACAGGTTCAGCATCCACTGGCTGCTGTGCCAGTGCGGTTTGTTCCTGTTCTTCCAGTGTCGGGACAACAGTGCCATTGATCGTTTGACGTTCATTGTCTAGCGCACAGCCTGCTAAAGCTGAAGTAATCGCAACCATTAAGGCAAGTTTTTTCATTATCATCGTGCCTGATTTATTTGTCTTAAAAAGATTCTGCACCCCGGCCTGATACCAATCAAGCCTGCTCCGTTCAGGGTGCGTTATTATTGGCGTTATATCACAGGTTCAAAGCTCCCTAAATAATAGGTTGATTTTTTATTGAATTTCCAGCTTTTCATAAAACTGTACAAACAAAAAAATGACAGGGATGTTGCACAACTCACGTATCGGCCACAGACAAAGATAAGCAGATTCCATTACACTCACAGCAGCGAATCATCAGTCAGTGGTCATTCAGCGCATATTAACCTGTACTTATGTGTTCATAGCTGACGGCACTCGGAGAGCATTTTTACAATGAAAGGACTTGAATCTCTGCTGAAACCACGTTCAGTTGCCGTCATCGGCGCTTCTGACAACCCGAAACGTGCAGGGTATGTCGTGATCAAAAACCTGTTGTCCGGGAACTTCCATGGTCCCATCATGCCTGTCACCCCAAAGTATGATGCGGTTGCTGGCGTGCTGGCCTACCCGGATATCGATAGCCTACCTCGGATACCTGACCTAGCCATCCTTTGTACGCAAGGTCATCGTAACGTTGATCTGATTGATCAGTTAGGCCGAAAAGGGGTGAAGATGGCCATTGTGCTGGCCGCAGGTATGAATATCGACCTGAATGGTGACGGTGTCACGGAAGATATCCGGATGCATGAAGTCGCGAAACGATACGGAATGCGACTGATTGGCCCAAACAGCATGGGGATGATTCTGCCCTGGCACAACCTGAATGCTTCTTTCTCGCCAATTGCTGCCAATAAAGGCAACATTGCATTTATCTCTCAATCGGCTGCGGTCTGCACCACCATTCTCGACTGGGCAAAAAATAAAAATATTGGATTTTCGACGTTTATCTCGCTTGGCGATACCTGTGATATCAGCTTTGCTGAACTGTTAGATACCCTTTGCCGCGACAGTAAAACGCAGGCAATTTTGCTGTATATCGACTCCATTCGTGATGCCCGCCGGTTTATGTCTGCAGCACGTGCGGCAGCCCGGAATCGCCGGATACTGGTTCTAAAGAGTGGCAGAACCAAAATTGGCAGTGCGGCAGCCCATTTGCACACTGGTGGCGAAATCGGTCTGGATGCCGTGTATGACTCAGCAATTAAACGCTCCGGGATGCTTCGGGTGCATAATACGCATGATTTGTTTGCTGCCGTCGAAACGCTGGCCCATGCGGTTCCGTTACGGGGAGAACGTCTGGCGATTCTCACCAATGGGGGCGGCCCGGCCATTATGGCGGTGGATGCGCTGACAGAACGTGGCGGTAAGCTGGCAATCCTGAGCCAGGCAACCATCGACAAGCTTTCTGCGGTACTGCCTGTCAGTTGGTCGCAATCAAACCCGGTTGATATCGTTGGTGATGCCGACATTATGCGGTACGAAGCCGCAACAAAAATTCTGCTCGATAGCGATGACTTTGATGCACTGCTGATCATGCATTCCCCTTCTGCGATTGCTTCAAGTAAAGAAACCGCAGATCACATGGTGAAAGTATTGCGGCAGCATCCCCGTACCGCCCACTTTAATATTCTCAGTAATTGGGCAGGCGAAACACAGGCACAAAAAGCCAGACAAGTCTTTACGCAGTCAGGATTTCCGGCTTACAGAACGCCGGAAAGTGCCGTCAATGCGTTCATGCATTTAGTCGAGTACCGTCGAAACCAGAAGCAACTCATGGAAACCCCCGCCTCATTCGGTGAGACACAAAGCAATCCGGGTCATGTTCACCAGTTACTTGACCAGCTTCTCGAACAGAACATTGATCATCTGGAAACCCACGAAGTCAGGCCACTGTTGGAAAGTTACGGATTCCATACCCTGCCGACCTGGATCGCATCAGATCCGGCTGAAGCGACACATATTGCGGAACAGATTGGTTACCCGGTTGCCGTCAAACTGCGCTCTCCGGATATCCGCCACAAATCAGAAGTCCATGGCGTGATGCTGCATCTGCGAACCGCGGCAGAGGTCGCCAATGCATCCCAGGCGATTCTTGATCGGGTGTCACTGAACTACCCCAATGCACGAATTGAAGGTTTGCTCGTGCAGCGCATGGCAAATCGGGCGGGTGCGCAAGAAATTCGTATTGCAGTTCACACCGACCCGGTTTTTGGCCCAGTCATTCTGATTGGCGATGAAGCAGCGGAATGGGACATTCACCGCGATGCTGCAGTGGCCATTCCACCGCTCAATATGGCGCTGGCCAGATATCTGGTTATCAACGCCCTGAAAACTGGCAAAATTAAACAACGCAGTCTGCCTGAGCGTCTGGATATCCCTGCGCTGTGTAAACTACTCGTGAAGCTTTCACAATTGATCATCGACTGTCCGGAGATCACAGGACTCGATATCCATCCATTACTGGCTGCAGGCGAAGATATGACGGTCATTGACGCATCCATGACGATTCGCCCGTTCACCGGAGATACTCAGCAGCGACTGGCTATCCGGCCCTACCCGAAAGAGCTGGAACGCTTCATTACAATGAAAGATCAAACACCCGTTCTGCTGCGTCCAATCCGCCCTGAAGATGAGCCGAAACATAAAGCCTTTATCGCCAGAGTCTCACATGATGACCTTTACAACCGCTTTTTCTCTGAAGTGGGTGAATTCAATCACGAAGCATTAGCCAATCTCACTCAGATTGACTACGACCGCGAAATGGCTTTCATCGCTGTGAGTCTGGATCCTGAGACACATGAAGAGCAAGACATTCTGGGGGTCAGTCGGGCTGTTTCCGACCCGAGCAATGAAGACGCTGAATTTGCTGTTCTGATTCGATCAGATTTAAAAGGACAAGGTTTAGGGAGCACTTTACTCAATACCATAATCCAGTACTGTAGGCATCGAGGAACGTTGCGAATGACAGGGATCACACTACCAACCAACCATGGCATGCTGGCACTGGCCAGAAAGAGCGGATTCCAGGTCGAGGTTCATTTCGAAGATAAAACCGCTGAGCTGTTATTGCCCCTCCAGACAGAAAGCGAAAACGTCGTCAGCGAATGAAAAACACGCTGATCTGTGCTTCAGGTCAGCGTTGTACAGAGGGATCAATTCAGATGTTTTTTCCACAGCTGTTCAAGCTGTTGAATCGCCCAGGTTTTGGCTTTCCCCATCCGGCTCCGATTCCAGGCAAGCGCCAGTTCAAACTCCCGAACAGGGTTATCACCAATCATCACCAGCGTCCCGGCCGCCAGGTCATCCTGAATAAAACAGGCCGGAATCGTTGCAATCCCTAACCCTGCACGGAGCGCATTGAGCTTATCGTACATGCTGGATACCGTCAGCAGCGGTTGTTCTTCCAGAATATTGTGTGTCATTGGCGGCAGATTTCTTGCCGTGTCAGCAACGGCGATACCCCTATATTGCTGGCGGATCACAGGATCAAGCGGATCTTTATGCTGATGAATCGGGTGGTCTGGGTGAGCAACCCAGACAATATCCATCTTGCCCAATGGCTGAATTTTCACTTCCGGCGGTGCAACACTTGGTGGTGGCGCGATCAGAATGTCTGCCCTGTCCTGTGCCAGTGCTTCCCAGCATCCGGCCAGAATTTCCTCCCGAAATTTCAGACGGGTTTTGCTTTTCTTCGCCAAACCTTCCACAAGTGGGAACATCAGATCTAAACGGACCAGACCATCATAGGCAATGGTCAGCTCAAGTTCCCAGCCGTGCGCTAAGGCTGTCGCGTCAGACACCATTTCATCCGCGGCAGAAAGCAGTAACCGGCCTCTTTCCAGTAATAGCCTTCCCGCTTTGGTAAACACCGCTTTATGACCGGAGCGATCAAAGATCACTAAATCTAAATCCTGCTCCAGCTTTTGAACCTGATAACTGAGCGAAGACGGCGCCCGACCCAGCTCTTCAGAGGCAGCAGCAAAACTCCCGCGACGTTCAATGGCATCCAGGACCATCAATGCTTCAAATGATAATAACCGGCTCAATTTGTTTTCCCTGTGCCATGCCGCTATTGAATAACTAGCTTTTTTAACATACTCACCAGAAAATACCTATCGCCGTATCCCTTTAATGCATGGAATTCAAAGGTTGGAGCAACTGACGACGTTTTTTCTGTATCAAAGCGAATGCAATGAGCGCATAGAATCCCGCCTGCCCCCAAAGCTGAAGCCACCAGCCACTCACCTGAGCAAAACTGGCACCCATTTGATTTAAGCGTAAAAATCCATTGATTGCCGGTGTTGCTGGAATGAGCTGTGCCAACCAGTGCACGGGATCAGGCAGCGCGGAAACCGGCCAGACAAACCCCATCGAGAAAACCAGTGGCAGCGAACTCAGCACCACCACAACCGTCACCAGCTCTTTCCGCGGTAATAACTCACCGACCACCACACCAAAAGCTGCGACTGAAATCAGGAATGGCAAGGTCATAGCGACCATATCGCCCATTGATGCAAGGCGGCTGATGCCATAAGTGTCAAAGCTCAGACCAAAATAATACGCGCACAACGGAACATAGATGAGTGTAAACAACGCCACACGGACAAACAGAATTTGCCATGCTGGCAGAACGTCCCAGTATCCGTGCTCACCTCGTGTCCGTGCTTCATTTTGCGTTGCACTGACCAGCCCGGTGCCAATAATCAGCGTCTGATGCAAAATGAAAACGAATACAGCCGGAATAATATAATTGATGTACCCCATTGTTGGGTTAAATACAGGCTGCATGCTCAGCTTCATCGCAGAGTACTGTTCCGCTGCCAGTGCAATACTGTTTCCCTCAACCACCATACGGGCAACTTTCGCTTTGGCACTGAGTGTGCCCGTTGCCGTTGCCAAGCCTTCAACGACGGTTCCGTAAACTAAAAAGAGTGCTGCATCGCCAGAGAAAGAAACCGTTGGGCTGCTGCCAAGCAACAGGTCTCGATGAAAATGTTCCGGAATCAGCAGGATTCCTTTTACATCCCGATTCAACAGCCACTGCTTCGCCTCATCAAGGCTTGATGCAGTTCGCATGACCTTCACTTGTGGCGTGGCATCCACCATACGCACCAATGTACGGCTGATCGGGCTATTGTCGAGATTCACGACGGCAATCTGCTGCTCTCGTGGAAGCTGCTGAGCATAAGGCAACGGATAAAGCAGCGAATAAATCAGCACACCACCGAAAACCGTAAAGATGATCGCCGGGTTCGTAAAAATCGCTTTCAATTCAAGCCGTAAAATGTGACGCCAGCTCATGCCCTTGCCTCCAATTGACCTTTACGCCAAGACAGCATACGCAATACCGCCAGCCCAAATGCCAGAATGAATGTCGTTAAAATCAAAAGCTGTGGCATCGCCTGAGGAAGGCCCGTGCCATAATCAACCTGCTGAACCTGAATCTCAATGTAATGGCTGACAGGCAGCAATGCGCGCCATGCGGCTGCGAGCGTCGGCATGTCGGTTGCCGGGAAAGTAATCCCCATAAAAGCAAAGGCCGGCGCTGTAAAACCCGCGACGAAACTCATTGCCCGCGTCACATCCATCGCCACAAAAAAGAACAGCGTCGCCATGCTTAAACAGGCAATGACCATCAGTGCCTGCGCCAGCAGCAAAATGCTCCAACTGCCGTGCATCGGCCAGCCAATCAACACATACAGTCCCCACAGGAACAGCATGCCCTGAGCCATGAAAACCAGACCATAAGGGAATAATTTACCCAGCAACAAAATCACCGGTTTTTGGGCCAGCCAGGGCAACAGGCCCTGACGACGTTGTTCAACCGCCAGTGCCATGACCGTTGTTGCGATCATAAAAATCTGCCACAACGCCGGAATAATGCCGGATACCAGAAACTGACCATAGTGAGCGTTACTGTTAAACAAAGGGGTGATCTGATTACGCACCGGCAAAGCTTGCCCCAATGCCTGAACTGGCACGGTGACGCCACCAGCCATTTTCTTCATCGTATCGACACCCGCGGTATAGGTTGCCTGAGCCGAGACAAAAGCACTGTTCACCAGTTTAGCGATCAGAATAAATTGCGCGTTATACAACACAGTGACAGACGGCGAAGCACCTCGGAGTGTCTCCTTTTCCAGCGCTTCCGGAATCACCGCCAGCGCATAGATATCCCCGCTGCGCAGCATGGCTGAACCTTCTTCCACGCTGGTAAACTGCTGTGTGACAGCCAGAGTCGGACTCGCGTCATAATAACGCACCAATCCACGAGACAGACGGCTTTGATCAAGATCCACCACACCAACCGGCAGATCTCTGGCAATCCCCTGAGAAAAGATCCACCAGACCAGAACAAACAGACATACCGGCAACACAAACAGCATTGCTTTCAGCCACGGTTCCTGCTGAATGATACGGCATTCTCTCTTAAAAGCAGTCAGCAACATATCACTCTACCAATACACTCATACCAACGCGCAATCCATCGACTGGCTGAGTTGGCCGTGCTTCGACTTCGAATGTACGCATATCAAACCCTTGCTGAGCATCGGTCGTCCGCCAGGTTGCAAAATCTCCCATCACCGACAAATGCGTGACCTGAAACTCGTATTTGCTCTCCCCCAGTGCAGGAATCCGCGCAGCAAAGGTTTTCCCCTTGGCAAAATCTTTCAATCGGTCTTCACGCACATGGAATACAGCCCAGGCATCATCCAGATCGACAATGTTCACAACCGGGAATCCCTGTGGTGCGAGTTCGCCATCGTGCAATAAGATCTGACTGACTTCACCATTATGCCAGCTTGAAATTTTGGTATCGGCTGCATAAGCTTCGACTTCAGCAACAGCACCGGCGGCCATGCGTTCCTGCTCCTGAGCAGCACGCTTGGTTTCTTCACGGGCACCTTCTTTCGCCATTTGATACATCTGAAATGCTGCTTGCTCGGTATAAAGAGCAGCCTGCCATTGGGTATAGGCTTCATCCCGTTTTTGCTCGGCAACCACGCCATCGTGATACAGGTTGTTTACTCGGCGATAAGTCTTCTCACTCAGTGCAGATGCCGCTTTCGCTTTCTGCCACTGATCCTGAGCTGCCGCAACTTCCTGAGCACGCGCGCCATTCTCTGCCTGATCAGCCATCGCGCCGGCCGCTTGCTGACTGGCTTTTGCCTGTTCCAGTTTGGCATCAATTTCCGGGCTGAGGATGGTAAAGATCAACTGACCTTCGCTCACTTTATCGCCTTTTCGCACCAGCACCTGGTCAATCCTGCCAGCCACTTTTGAAGAAATGTTGTACTGTTGGGCCTCAATTTGTCCCTGTAAACGTTCCGGTTGTGGCTGATACGCCACCCAAAAGCGATAACCCAACCAACCTGTCAGTGCCACAGCGGGTAAAACCACTGCAAGAGTTTTCAACTTGCTCATCTCAGTTAACCTTAAGTCCTTTGTAATTTTCGTAATCGTCGAAGGTATTGATGCCACCACTGACGGCCAGGAGACGTGATAAGGCGGTGACATAGTGATAAGCCGCAGACAAACGCTGGGTTTTCACACTTGCCAGATATAACTCTGCATCAACGACATCCAGAGACGTTGACAGCCCCTGACTGAAGGCTTTTTCACGTAAAGAGACGCTTTCTTCTGCAAGCGCAACGCTTGAAGCCAGACCTTCATATTCCTCAAGCGCCTGTGATGCCTCGCGATAGGTTTTCTCAACCAGTACCGTTAAGTCCTGCTCTGCCTGAGCTCTCAGGTAATTGACCTGAGTCATCGCACTATGGGCGGCTTTGACTTTGTCTGACCGGCCCGACGAGTCCAGTAACGGAATACTTACGCCAACACCAATCGCCCAGTCGGGTGCGGTTTTGGCGGCAAGTGTGTCTTCCTCATAAAGGTTGTAATTCCCGTAAACAAAAACTTCCGGATAGTATTTACCTTTCTCAACATCCAACGCACCACTCGCCTGACGTTTCTTGGCATCCAGAATATGCAGCCCCGGATAATCACTCAGTGTTTGATTCAGGAAGGTCATCATGTCCGGTAAACTTTCATTCACAAACAATGCGGTGGTGGGCGTTGCCGGCGTTTGCAATTTCAGCATTTTGGTTAATGCAACCTGCGCAATTTCCAGATTCCGTTGTGCTTTCAAACGCTCAACACGGGCTTTGTCGTAAGAAGACTGCGCCTGAAGACGTTCAACTTTGGCAATCTGCCCCTGTGCTTCCATCTTAAGCGCATTTTTGTAATGCTTTTCGAGCCCTTGTTCCGCTTCCTGACGTGTTTCAAGTACCTGCTGAGCCAGCACCACGCCAAAATAATAGTTCGACAAATCTTCAAATTTGGCATGCTCTTTCATTTCGAGCATGTACTTGGCTTCCTGCGTTTTGCCCTTGGCAATATCCTGAGCAGCCATAATGCGTCCACCCAGAAATACCGGCCAGACCGCACGAACAGAACTGGTCAGAATATCTCTGTTTGTCAGCTGAGAAGTGAATAATTTATCAAGCTGTGCTGATGTCATGTGCAACGACTGCAAAAGCATGCTTGCAGCCTGACTATTCCCTGCTGGCGTGCTGGCAATAATATCGGAAGGCGCTATCTGAATCGGATCGTCCAGGTAAGTGTAATTCGCTGAAACTGTGACACGGGGTAATGACAAAGCGCGAGACGCTTCCTGTAAATGCTCAGCTTTTTCAACATTACTTTTTTCAGCGGCCAGTTCATCGTTGTGGTTTCGTACACGCTGCCAGGCATCATCAAAACTCACAGTAGCAGCTTGTGCCTGAAAACACAGAGCACTGATCAGTAACGCAAGGGAAAAGGGTTTAGCCTTGGGCGGGCTGACTATCATTTTTTTATCCTTCATACCTCAAGAACGGCAGTGTTCATTTTAGAGTCATTACTCTATAACACAAGCTTCACGCGCATATTTCTTGGATGGACGGTCACAACATGCTGTTTTAAAAGCATATCAAATGAAAAAGCCCTCATGCGAGGGCTTTCATCAATCATTGAAAAAGTGATTACATGAACCATTTCCACCAGATAAAGGCGGCAAGAAAACCATACAAATAAACCAGACCGGCCCAAGAGAGATACTTCATTCCACGACTTAATTTCATCTCTGCAGGTAAAGCTGCACTGCTTAACAAACGATAATTCAAATAAGCGAAAACAGGCGTTGTCATAAATGCCAGCACCATCGCAAAATTCATCATGGGCATCAGTGCAGAAGTGAAGAACAGAATGATAGCCATAGCCAGCACACTGACCACCAGCATCCAGCCATTCAGATAACGATTCTGTGCCAAAGGTTTTTTCTGAATCAGCAACTGAGCTTCTGCCAAAGCACGGGAGTAGCCGTCGATCACCGTAATCGTGCTACCAAAAATACAGAAGAACGCAATCACTGCAATCAGATAGCGAGACCACTCACCAATGGTCGATGCATACATGCTCACTAGCTGGTGCGAAAAGCCAATCCCCGATGCCTTCAGCTCCGTCCCGGAGCCATAAAGCACCAATGCCCCCAGAGACAGAAACACAATGGCCAGAATCGCAGTCCCGATATAACCCACATTGAAATCAAACAACGCGGAGCGTGCCGTCACAGTCTGCTCTTGACGCTGGCTCTTCAACCAAAGAGAAGTCAGACAGGAAATCTCTATCGGCGCTGGCATCCAGCCCATCATGACCACAATGAAACCGAAAGACGCCAGTGTCCAGGCTGATGGCCCTTCATAATCAACGGGCGCAACACTGCCATTCCCGGCCGCAATCACCACAGCAGCGATCGTTGCAATCACCAGAACCGACATGATCACTTTCGACAAGCCATCCAGCGCTTTATAGTGCCCTGCCATCAGAATCATCAAACAAGCGGCCAGCACCATCGCAGATAAAACAGACAGTGGCAGTTCTCCTGGCATGAAATAACCCAGCAGGCTGGCACTGAACAGAAGTAGCGCCGCAGTATTGACAATACTTGAGATCAGATTCAGGGCAAAGAAAACCAGCAGGTAGCCTCGTCCCATGCCGTCATACCCTTCCACAAGGCTTTTGCCGGTTCCCATGGTGTATTGAATGCCGGCTCGGAAAAAAGGGTATTTAAAAAGATTGACGAGCAGAATAATTGCAGCCAATTGCCAGCCATAAATGGCCCCGGCTTTGGTTGAGGCGACAAGGTGAGAACCGCCGACGGCTGCTGACGCCATCATGATCCCTGGCCCCAGAGATTTGATCAGTTGCTTGATGCCATGGCCCGAACGGACCTGTGGCGGGTTTGATGTTGTGTCTGACATGCAAATACGTCCTTTGTAGTTTTTTATAGTAATGAACTTATTTGTCTCAGGTTTAAATCACTTATGCAATCCCCTCATTCGACAACAATTAGTGCAACTCACTATCTATAGCCAACACAAAGCACATTAATCTACTTTCAGATCTGTTCACATCAGTTCATTCTGAAGATAGCCCCAAAAAAACGATAAAAAATATCCCTATAAATGATTGATTACATGATAAGAATCGTAACACTGCATACTCCTCAATCAGCGTGCCAGACATTGCTGACTCGCTTCAAATTTTCTCATTCGTTCGCGCTTCAGATTATGCTTGTAAAGAAAGCACCATAAGTCTGTCTTCAACGCTTGAGCCAATATGTCCTCTGACAACCATGCTGCTGGCAAGCAAACCCGAACAAGAATATACCTGCGTCGTTTCCGGCGAGGGTTCTTACTGACGCTCGCCATCAGCGCTTGTGTCATCACTGTGATCGCTTTACTCAGCACCTTCTGGCTGACCGCACAGGGCATCCAGCTCCATGCCATCTCTGGCATTGGCTTATCGCCACACGGTCTGTCGATCAAACAACTGATCCTCAATATTCATGAGACAAAAATTGAACTCAGAAACGTTGTGCTGTCAAAATCGTCCTCCCCGCATCAGGACAAGACTTTCCAGACATCAGATCAACAGCACTGGCGGATTGAAGCCCAGCACATGAAACTCCGGCCTTCACGTCAACTCAAAAACCAACTCGCTCAGATAAAACTGATTGGGAAAGACGCCACACTGGAGGACGTCTCATTCGTCAGCCAGGGCGCACTGGCAAAAGGACACTTTCTTTTTCGCGCAAATACTGCCGTCACCATATTCAATACCCCCGCGTCAGACGCAGGCTACAAGCAGCGACTTCAGAACATTCAGATAGAAGTCACAACATCACCCAATGTTCAGATCTGGGTTCAGTCAGGCAGCGGCCAGATAAGCGTGCCCGTCCCGATTGCCAACCGCACAGAAAACTATCCGATAAATTTTCAAGCGCTGAATTTTTCCTTTCAGCACACAGAGACATCCCAACCGTTCCACTTATCCGTGGGTCAGCTCATTCCCCAAAAGCCAACAAGTC
Organism: Photobacterium galatheae; assembly: GCF_000695255.1. Lineage (GTDB taxonomy): Bacteria > Pseudomonadota > Gammaproteobacteria > Enterobacterales > Vibrionaceae > Photobacterium > Photobacterium galatheae. Next base: position 18,022 of record NZ_JMIB01000040.1, read on the forward strand.
GCCAGACAACAAGTGAGGAAACAACGAGTAAGAAAACAGCGAGTAAGAAAACAAATCATGAGAGTGTTGAGCAATTAGACATCACGTTCGATATTGCATCACCGGCGAATAGCCTCGTCGCTCGTGCTCAGTACATCAACTGGGATCCCACGATATTGCTCATGCAGCCAGCCTCTGAAAATCCGGTTCAGCCGCAACTCGGGCAACTCACGGCGCTGCTCTATCAGCTTCCCGCAAAACAAATTGATGTCGAACACCTGACCATCCCGGGATACCTGTCGCAGTCCCGGCTGGCATTCAAGAAAGAACCGGAAGCCACCCGTTTTTCTCTCAATGGCATGCTGGATGCAGGTGTAAAAACATCGCTACCCTTTGATGTAGATTTCCTTGCATCGGCCAAGCAAACCACATCGTTCTCACTCAAACTTCTGAATGCAGCAGAACAGGATAAGAGACAGAGCATGTTGTTTTCCTGTGATGCAGACTGGTTATTTTCTTCTGACATTCCACAGCAAATCGCATGTGAAAGTGACAATGTCACTGACATCATGCGCAAATTCAACATCCGTGGGATTGATACCGCAGGTTCAACATCACAGGGACTGACGGTGACTGCGAAACATCACGATTCAGCGCAAGCCCACGCAATAGCAGAAACGAATACCGAACAACCCGACTGGCATTATGACGTTGAAATTCAGGGGCCTGAACATCTCTCTTTGACATTCCCCGAAGATACTTCTGCCAAAAAAGACGCCTCTGCCAAAAGCAACCATCGCCTTGAGCAGCATCCGGCTCAGATAAGCATCACGCATGACGGTACCTGGAGATGGGATCTTCGGCTGAATCCCAAGCAAGCACAGATCTCACTCTCTGCACAGGAACAGCTCGCGATGACACACTTGATCCCAGAGCTTCAGGCTCTACAAAAACCAACGCCAAAGACCCAAAGCCAGATTGACCTGAAAGCGTTCGCCTGCCGTATACCATTCTCAGAGCAGTCCAGTCTATTGCGCCTCATCCGCTGTGAAGCTGACACTGCCGTGCAGATCACAGCAGACTATCTCACAGCAGACAATCTTGATATTGGGCCAGTCTCAGCGAAAGCACTGAAGGTTTCGCAAAACATTCAGGCACAGATAGCAAACAAGACATTACAGGTGACCGTTTCAGATCTCTTCGCTCAGGCCGAGCGTATCAACTTACCCGATATAGCAGCGCATCAGAACAATACGCTGAATCGACCCACACTCCGTATCCCAAACATCAGCTTCGTCTCTTCCTTTGACAACTCTGATGACAGCTCTGCGCCTTTCTCGACGTGGCGAATCGAATCGGACAGACATTCCATCGATCTGAGTGCAGACTTCAGCAGTGTTCATCCGGTCGACTCAAAAACTATCGCTAAACGCAAACCGAAGCGTATCCCTAAAACGTCACATCAACCGGTTCAACATGCGGCAGGCAATATGACGGTCAGCCTGAGCCAGTTCCGGGCAGAGTTCAGTCGTCACCAAAGTCATCACCAATGGGCATTGAAAAGTGATTATGATACCGCGCTCTCCTTCAACCTGAATGATCAGCACTTCCCTGCTGTAAAGAGCCAAGGTTCACTCACAGCCCAGCCAGAGCAATTCATGATGTCAGGCCGTCTGAGCGCAGCGCAGCGCTCTCCGTTACTTCGCTTCAAAATCACGTCAGCCTTGCCATCGGGGAAAACTCGTTTTCAGATTTTTCCGCAGCCACTCACCTTCACCGGTGTGCAAAGCCTCCAGAAATTTTACCTGCCTCAGTTCCCTGTCAGGTTGGATCTCAATAATGGCCGCCTGACAGTCATTGCTGATCTCACGCTGGAGAACCAGCTTTGGTCTGGTTCGCTGGACATCTTCACAGAGCACCTGAATGGTCATTATCAAGACATTCATTTTGCAGATCTGAACCTCTCGCTGACCAGCCTGATTCGCAACAACACGATTCGCAGTCGTCAACCACTGACACTGCATACGGGGTGGCTCTTTGCGGGAACGCTGTTTCAGGACATTATCCTGAGTGGCGAGTGGAATACCCAAAAGCCTGATTACACCCTTCACCGGGTAAGTGCGAGCGTGTTAGGCGGTTACCTCAGTACTCAGAAGGTGAGCAGTTCATCTTTGACGAATATTGATGTCATTCCCTTGCGCATTCAGCGTCTCAATCTTAAGAAATTAATGGATTTATTTGACGCAAAAGATATCGAACTCACCGGGATACTGGATGGCATGTTGCCTATCCGCATTCAAGACGGCAAACCCGTCATCCAAAAAGGGACTTTATTTTCAAGAAGTCCCGGCGGTATTCTTCGCTATCAGCAAGGATCACCCATTGATGAAAATATCAAATCTGGCGATACAAACAGCCTCAAAGTCATCGCGGGGATTCTCAGAAATTATCAATACGACTCTCTTGCCATTGATATAGACTATTCAAAGGATGGTCAATTAAATGCCAGTTCAAGGTTCAAAGGCCATAACCCAGACTTCCTGCATGGCAGACCGGTCAACATCAACCTGAACATACAAGATGACATCCCGGCCCTGATCAAAACGCTCAACACAATCAATGCCGCTGAGTTCGAGCGCATGTTTGTGAAGCAACTTGGTCTCGAAAAATAGATTTTGCGCTGAAATTTGTTGCAAATGACTTGAAAAGGTCGAAGCCCATGGATATTCAGTTAAAGTATTACTGCATGACAGGCTGTTTGGCAGCAATACTCATCCTCACAGCTTTTGGGGTGACTGGCTGTACACCAACAGTTCAGGTTGCTGCGTCGGATAAACCGATTGAAGTCAATCTGAATGTCAAAATTGAACATGAAATTCGTATTAAAGTTGATAAGGAAATTGATGACCTATTCAGTGATGACGAAGTCTTCTGACAAGGCGGGGAGTCAGTCATGAAACGTTTGCTGACCTATGTTGCCATTCTCTTCTTTTGTGCCAATGTGCTTGCGATTGATTTGCAGCAAGCCAAGGCGCAAGGGCTCGTCGGTGAAGCGAATACAGGGTATGTTGCCGCCGTGACACTGTCACCATCCACTGAAGTTCGTCAGCTGATTCAACAAGTCAACACAGAACGCAAAGAGAGCTATCAACGTATTGCTGTTTCTCACGGGCTCACCGTGTCTGAAGTCTCACGCCTCGCCTACAAAAAAGCAATCGACAGAACCGAACCGGGCCATTTTTACCAGAATGCCAGCGGGCTCTGGGTGAAAAAATAGCTGCTGACACGACAATGGCTTCCCGTTGAGCTGCTATTTTTTTGCAAACAACCTTTCAACACTCAGATCTGGCAGTGAATTTCAGCGACAGAACAGGGTATACTTCAGCCACCATTTCTTATGTGCTGCCCAAACATGTTGTTTCAATCTGCTTTCGTCAGACAACAGATCACCCGCTATCCGATTTTCTGGCTTAGTGCCCTGGTCTGTCTCGTCCCTATCATCAACTCACCGGTTGCTCTGATTCTTGGATTTTCGCTCGCAACCTTAGGGCTGGTGCCGACAGACATTCCGATTGCGACGATCACCAAACAACTCCTTTCCGCCGCGATTATTGGTTTGGGATTCGGCATTCAGCTGGATGTCGCCCTTGAAGCCAGTCAGTCAGGTCTTGGATTAATCCTGGCATCAATTGTTCTGACGCTACTCATGGGTGCATTGCTGACTCGCCTGTTTAAAATGGATAAAAAAACAGGTCATTTGATTGCTTCAGGAACTGCTATCTGCGGCGGGAGTGCTATTGCCGCTGTCTCTCCCGCCATACAGGCCAATAGCCACCAGACATCACTGGCATTGGCGACTGTTTTTATTCTGAATTCCATCGCCCTTTTTATTTTCCCAACCATCGGTCATCTGCTGAGCCTGTCTCAGCATGAATTTGGCATGTGGGCTGCCATTGCCATTCATGATACCTCATCGGTTGTCGGGGCAGCGGGGGCCTATGGCGATGAAGCTCTGATCACGGCCACGACACTCAAGCTTGCCCGGGCACTCTGGATTATTCCACTGGCCTTTCTGAGCGCCTTGTTCTTCAAGAGCAAAGAGAACAAGCTCTCAGTACCCATGTTTATTCTGTACTACTGTGTTGCCATCGGCATCGCACATTGGCTGCCGCAGTTCAAAGAACTCTACCAAGTCATCTTTTCGCTCTCGAAGCGTGTCCTGGTCGTTTGTCTGTTTATGATTGGGGCTGGTATTACGGTACAGAAATTGCGCGCTGCGGGAGCAAAACCGCTCTTACTCGGGGTTCTGCTTTGGCTGACAATCGGTTGTGGGTCACTGCTGGCGATATTGTCTGGTTTGACTGGCAGTTAATCGATATCAAAAGGTTCGGGCGACTGCCTTAATTCTGGTTGCTTTTACGCCATGCCGTTCGGGCAACCAGAGCAAAGAGTAACGAAAAAGCAGTCAGGCTCAGCAAGGCACTCCATAGACCAGTGGTCATCAGCGACCCCATCGTCAGCGCCAATACAACCACAACCCATTTCACTTTCTTGTCCATCTGCTTCACTTCTTTGCCTCTTTACATCAACACATTATTGTTGATACGCACTGAAGCGGGAAAATACCCTTTCACACTAAGAAAGCAGGATTTGTTATAACCAAAAGTAGTTAAGGGAATTTTCTTATTTCAATCACATTGCATCAAGAAGCGTTTCTTCAGTTTTCACACTTTCGTCTAGGATAAAAGTAGCCATATTTAACTGTCCGAGGAGCGCTCTGTTATGCGGCGATTTGAAAACATTCTTTACATCAGCGACGGCATTCAGGATGAAACACAAGGGCTTCAACAAGCGCTTAGCCTGGCGAGCGCCTTTCAGGGCAAACTGACCATACTTATCACTTACCCGGATTTACCCGAAACGCTGGACAGTTATCAGGCAAACTGGGAACAGGCGCTCATTGAGAAAACCAAACATTTCGTGAAACAGGCCAAAACCAGATTACCTCCCCAGACAGCTAGCCTCATGCCAGTGATCATGGTGAAAAGCAGTCAGATCCCGGCGACACTGGTGATACAGAGTGTTCTTCGTGAAGATTTTGATCTGGTGATTAAAACCGCAGCACTCACGCAGCCTGACAGCGGATTAAAAGCGCTGGACATGGAACTGCTTCGTCAGTGTCCCTGCCCCGTCTGGTTATGCAGACCCATCGCTCACCCGCAGAAACAGGTTCATGTCGCTGTGGCCATTGATGCAGACAGCGACAGTCAGGCCGAAACGGATCTCGATATCGCACTGTTGCAAACAGCACGTCTCCTGGCCAATGACTGTGACGGAAGTTTGACGGTCATCTCCTGCTGGAATTTTCCTTACGAGGAAATTTCCAGTAATCCATTTATTCATGTCCCAGAATCTGAACTCGAACAATCCATACAACGCACTGAAACAAAACACCTCGACAAATTTAATGCACTGTTAGCACTTTCTGGCATCACTGGCCCAATCAAGACCTGTCATCCCAAAGGTCTGCCTCAACACTGTATTCCGGACATTATCGCTCAAGAAGCGATTGAATTGCTGGTCATGGGGACTGTGGCCAGAACAGGCATTCCCGGTTTTATCATGGGGAATACTGCTGAAGACATTGTACAAAACACACGTTGTTCAATCCTTGCCCTCAAACCCAAGGGCTTTGTTACCGACATCAAAGCTTATTAATTCAGGCTGAATATCAGGACAAAATCAGCACACCAGACAGAACAACGGGCTGAACACCAGCCCGTGATTCATTTTCAAAATGGCTTGGCTTCATTACTGAGCGTTCATAGCATCCAGCTTCGCCCCGACAGGACCAGAGAAATTATAGCCATCATGTTTGTCCCAATTAATTGACCAGGTCATAACACCACCATAGTTCGGGTAATTGAAAGCAGGAACCACAGCGCCACAATGGATTCCGACAGTCAGACAGTCCAGGGCATCCAGAATATTCTGTGTGGGCGCCTGACCCGAATTGGCGGAACTTGGGCCAGATGGCAGACCGATCGCGACCTGATCATCACGCAATGGCGCAAACTGCTCACCATTTGCCAGCGTGAACCCTTCAATCAACATCTTTGACTGAGCGACCATCATATCAACTGAACCTTCAGGTGCTGCGCCTGTGGTATAAGGGTTTGGTAATCCACCATTGTTGTACAACTGAACATGCAGCAAATCCAGAGTTCCACGCAGCGCGTTAATCAATGGAATGTAAGCCCCCCAAATTCCAGAGTAAGCCACCATGCCACCCTGAACATAAGGGTGCTCCGGTGCCATCGTCAGGTACATATCGCCACCCATATTGGCTTCTATCTGTTTCAGCGCACGCGGGAGTCTCGCCTGAATTTGCGACCCGTGAACCATGTTTGAACCACTTTCCAGATCGATATCCAGGCCATCAAATCCCCATTCATTGATAATCGCTGTCAGACTTGAAACAAAATGAGCTTCATCAGCATCCGTATTGAGGGTAATCGTGCCTTCAGCGCCCCCCAGCGACAAGACAAACTTCTTCCCTTGCGCCTGAAGTGCTGCCATATCCTGTTTAAACGTTTGTGGATCCAACGCCGGACAACTGCTATGAATATCACCACTGTACAAATTGAAATGCACTGTACCGTTACTGCTGCGATCATTCTCAGCAAAAGCAATATCAATCACGTCCCAGGCATCCGACATCTCGCTGAGATTCATTGGGCATCCAGCGCCATTGACAAAGTTATGCCAGTAACCAATTAACTGATGTTTTTTCGCAGATTGTGCCAACACGTTTACTGTGGCAGCCGAAGAGATCACACTCAACCCACTGGCATCAATGGCTTTGGCAGACACGGTATAACTCCCGACTGCGCCCGGTGTCCAGTTGATGCTGTATGGTGAGGTTTTATCGGTTGCGATCACCGAACCATTCACCAGAAATTCAACCTGACTGACCGTGCTGTTCAGCGAAGCGGCATCGGCAGAAACAACAACCGACTTCCCAAGACCGACCGCTGTTCCGGATGCCGGAGAAGTCAGTGTCACCACCAAAGGTGCATCACTGACATTGACCAGCACACCCGCGTGACCGGTATTGCCCTCATTATCGGTTGCGACCGCAGAAAGATTGACGGCACCGACACCCGTCGCCGTCCATGACGCTGAATAAGGTGCTGAAGTGTCAACGCCCAGACTCTGACCCGCCACAAAGAATTCAACCTGCGTCACGGCACCATCTGCATCTGTTGCATCCACCGCCAAAGTGACAGCGTCACCCTGAAGGACAGTTGCATGATCAACAGGGGTGGTAAATGTCACGGTCGGCACCACTGTACAAATCCCCTGCGCTGTCCAGGCATCCGCCCAATACAACCCGGATCCTGGCTCGTAAGCCCACGCAGAATCCGAAGAACACCAGCCCGCGACATCGCAACGGTATTTGTCATTCAAGTTCTGAACGATATCGCCTGCCTGATAGCTGGTTCCCGCTTTGTAAACCGGCACACCAGCACATCCACCAGACGAAGAACCTGAAACCGCAACAGTCACCACAGCACTCCAGGTGACCGCGCCTGCATCATCGATCGCTTTAGATTTGAATTGATGGATACCGGTCGTTGCTGTCCAGTTCACCTGAAAAGGTTCTGCATTTGCTGAACCCACCAACTGATCATCAACATAAAATTCAACCGCAGTGACTGTGCCATCCTGATCAACTGCATTCGCACTCAGCGTGACCACGTCACTTTCAGCAATTTGCGAAGACGCGGTCGGGTTCGTTACTGTCACACTCGGTGGCTGATTATTCCCTTCAGCTTTCACGAAAACAGACACAGAGTCCGAACGACTGGCTCCCTGATTATCCGTGACAACAGCCGTGACTGTATGGTTACCTTCAACCGTATTCCATGAGGCAGAATACGGCGCTGTGTCATCATTACCTATAACACGACCATTCACCTGGAAAGTAACATCTGCCACTTGACCGTCACTGTCCGATGCATCTGCAGTCAGCGTGATGGTCTGATTCACGCCAAACTGTGCATTGTTCAACGGAGATGTCAGTGTCACCGTTGGGGGTTGATTCCCTCCGGCCACATCACAGGCACCAAGCGAAGACCACTCTTCATAAGGATCAGAATACTGGACCGGGTCTTTGCCCTGGTTCCACCAGTTCGCTTGGTAAGCGTGATTCTGGTGCTGGACCTGAGCACCACCTTGATAAGCCGCATCATTGGCCCATACTGCTAAAGAAGTACAATCAACAGCATAAGCAGAAAGTGGGCTGCCGAGCCCAACCACGACAGCTGTCTGAATCAGAGTTTTACGCATGATGAACGTCCTATTCTCTCAAACGGATAGATATCCTAAAAAAGATATTTGCTTCATTTGGCGAGCAAATTATGCGTAATCATCATGAACGACTTTCTATATGATGATAAATAAGACAAAAATAAATTTGTGTATTCCTTAAGCAACTCTCAGTTTCACACGAAGCGAGATGGCTTTCCGACAGCCAATTAGGTATGTGGATCACGATTTGTGATGGGGAATGGGAATGCAGAAAGGTCTGAAAAGAATAAAGGATGGTCAGACTGACCACCCTTTTTCTGTTTGGAAAAATAATCAGCTTGTGATTGTACTGACTAAAAATAAGTTATAAGCAGATATCGCGACTAACAACAAAAAACCTTCAAAGCGGTTGATGCGACCTGGCCCCCGGATACCGAAGCACATCAGGACCAATGCTACAGTCAGTGCCATCATGACCAGCCAGTCACGGGCAAACACTTCGGCCCCAATACTGGTCATCGGTGAAATCACGCCGGCAATCCCAATCACAGCCAGAATGTTGAACATGTTAGAACCGACAACGTTACCAATCGCAATGTCATGCTCTCCCTTACGCGCTGCCATAACCGATGCCGCCAGCTCAGGAAGTGATGTACCCAAGGCGACAATTGTCAGGCCGATGATCAGATCGCTGACCCCCAGAGACTGAGCAATGGTCACAGCGCCCCAGACCAGAATCCGGGAACTCACCACCAGAAGCACCAGACCGATCACTAGCCACATCAGTGCTTTCTTCAGTGGCATGTCCTGCTCGTTCAGCTCATTTTCGGTTTCTGTTGCCAGTGCATCCCCTTTATTCCTTAAACCGGAATAGATTGACCAGCCAATGAGAATGAAAAAGCCAGAGAGCAACACAATGGCTTCAATTCGCGTCAGTTGTCCGTCCCAAAGTAATCCACCAGCCAACAGGCCAATCAGGATCAGCAGAGGTAGTTCTTTACGAAGGATATTTGACTGGACAGCGATGGGGGCGATGATTGCGGTAATCCCCAGAATTAAACCGATATTAATAATGTTGGAACCCAGCGCATTCCCCAAAGCAAGCTCTGGATTGCCATCAAGGGAGGCCATTGCGGACACCACCATTTCAGGCGCAGAGGTACCAAACCCAACAATAACCATACCGATTAATAAGGGGGGCATGCCCATGTGGCCCGCACTGGCAGCCGCACCGTCGACAAACCGATCTGCGCTCCAGACTAACAACGCAAACCCCAGCAATATGGCGAATGATGCAATGATCATAAGTAGTTACATCCCAATGTTTAACAAAAAAACGTTCAAAAATGTGGCGTACTAAAAGTCAGAACGTTTGATAAACCAGGGAAATAAGGGCGCCAAGAATATAGGTTTTGCCTGCAGATTGGTAGCAAAATTGTTCTTCATTTTGCGAAATCTTACATCTTCAAGCCTGCTCATTGAATGGCACCAGCAGCCTGAATAAATAAGTCCCTTCCGGGTTCTGAAGGGACTTCAGTCATTGGTCCGCTGCAATCAAAAATAGGCGTACAGTCGCACAGAGGATGAGAAATCATCTCGCTGCCATTGTTGATATTGCAGTTGTGTTCTCAGGCCAAGATGCTGTGTCAGTGCCCAATGCCAGCTTGCCTTGGCTTCCGTTCGCCAGCGCATTGCATCCCATTGGTAAAGCCCCTGTGCAGACAACGCCAGCTTATGCGCATCACTTGCCTGCCAGACAACCCCTGACTCGGCCCCGAACCCCAGATTGAGATTTTCTCCCTGAGCGTCAAAGTAACTCAACTCGGATGACATCAATGCATAAGCGTGCAGTGAATTCGCATCTCCCCAGGATTTACCGTACCCACCCTGCATGAAATACCGGCCTGTCAGACCGTTTTCATCCGGCTGGCGATCATAACCGGCCCGGATATTCCAGGATAGTGAGTCGAAGACTCTGTAATCAGGAGCCAGAGACATCGCATCGATCAGATACAGCTGATTCAGATCGACCTTTCCTTGCCGATCGACCCCAAGCTGGAGATCGAAAAAGCTGATTTGCGCCCCCGGAATGTAGCCTCCCGCATTATCCAGCAAGTCATGGTACGCAATACGCCACTCCAGTAACGCCTGATCCGCTTCATGCTTGCTGTAACGATAACCCAGCCCCAAACGGGTCGAGTTATGCCCTTCATCAGGCGACATCACAGGTCTTGGCGGTTCTGAAAATGGAGAAGGTGTATCCAGTTGGCTTCGTGCTAAGAGGAGTTTCTGTAATTTCGGAGCATAGACATCACGCGGTAACGCCTGATCATAAAACTCGAAATTCATCCACTCATAGGCCATTTCCAGCGTCGCCGCTCTCTCAGCCGGCGTTCCGTCAGTCGGATATTGTCCGTTCATCGCATCACGGGCGGCCTGAAGTTGTTCATCAGACAACTGCTCCGCATAATGCATCAGGCGAGTACCAAACGAAGCCCGGTATTCCGGGAGTTGAATCAGCCCCTTTTCTTTGAGCACCTTGACGGTATCAGATGGGATTGCCTGAAGATCAAAACCCGAAGTCAGATCCAGATTTTCTCTGCCCGCTTCCAGTAATGCCAGCAACTGATACGAGCAATTTTCATCAATAAAGTAGTAATCAAATTCGACGCCATTCATTTCCCATAGATGACGTAAAACCTGCTGAACTTCCTGCTCATTGAAGTCAATGGTGTATTCCCAGATATCTCTGGATTCTAAATCGTTATATTCACGAACCTTCCGGTAGTATGGCATCACAGTGAAGTAGCCCGGATATTCACCGATCAGGCCCTTCGCGGCATAAAGAAATGCATTGTCATCCGCTTCAGGGGTTGCCGCAAAGTTCACCGCAAATGCAACCAGTTCACGATGCCGGGTCTGATCTTTGGCATCAACCCGAAGTAAGGTATGCCCAAACATCGAAGACGGGCTGTTCATAAATGCCGTTGGGAAAACCAAGGTTAAACCTTTCGGGTTCAGCGCCTGTTTCCAGACTTCCTGCTGAGGACAAACCGGCTTTGGCCAGTCCGTCTGTAATTTTTCTTTCAACCAATGAAAACGTGCCGGATAACGGCAGCTGAAACTGTCATTGGCAGGCTCACCGGTGAACGCCTTGGCTTCTGTTTCGAAAACATCCACGGTCGCATTCAGCTCAGCCAAAGGATTCGTTTTCCCCTGTTCACTGATAAAAAACGTCGGTGAGTCAACCAGACTCTTGAAAGAGCCGGTGATCCCCGATTGATAATGACCCAGCGTATGCCAGTATTGAGATTCAGACAGCTGTTGAATGTCCTGCGTTGTGAATGCCAATGCTGAACAGCTGAATACGGAGAAAGGAAGCAGAGTTAACCAGGTCTTCATGTGAAATCGATGGGGGTCAGATGGATACAAACAAACATACTTCCATGCTTTCTATACCCATTGGAATATTGCCGTGGTCTGCACACGTACGAAGTTAATCATTCACAAAGCAGACGACTCACAAAGTAAACATTCCAGAAAGAATCTGATGGGTATATTTCCTGAAAAAGTTATTTGAAACCGTTTTCTAAGAAAATTATCTGAAAAAGATACAGCGCCCTGAGGCGCTGTATCCAGGCAGATCACGAATGTAACCAGAATTACAGTGCGTAAGCTGCCAGCGTATTTTGATCAGCAACCATAGTATTCAGGTTTGCCAGAACGTCTGCAGAAGTCACGTTCTCTGATGCAAAGATCGCTGCGTAGTTGGTACGAGCCTGAGTGTTGAACTCAGCTTTCGCTTCGTCGCTCATGCCCCAAACGTCAGTCAGAGTTGCCAGAGTCTCACCTTCACCGCGTGCGATGTCGCGTGCCAGGTTGTCCATGTTGCCGTCGATGAACATTGCCAGCTTCTCTTTAGAGCTAACAGTGCCTTCACCTTCACAACCCAGCGTACCGAAAGTGATACCGAAAGTCTGGTTACCAGAAGTACCGTTTGTTGTTGCACCCAGCACTTTAAATACTTTGCCTTCTTTACCGGCAAAAACCATAGAACCCAGACCACAACCGATATCGTCATCAGCCATTGCTTGAGAAAATGGCATCAAACCTGCGAGTACTGCCGCTGCAATTACTTTCTTCATTGTTATTCCTTACGCTTTATTTTAATACGATAGTGTTGCATTAACTCTATGCGTCGCAAATCATAACAATCTTTAGTGGAATTTCAATTTATATCATTGGATTAATCGCTTCATTCATTACTTTTTAGCTCAGACCCATAAAACAAATAATTAATCTGCAAAAAATGTAAAAAATTTAGTCACTCGTCCATTTCTGGCATAGTTTCTGTATGGCTTTGTTGGTCAATTCCCCTGAAATCAGGGTTTCTCTTGATTCCCCTTCAATGCATTTATTTTATCGATCAGGTCAATGGGCAGCGGAAAAACAATGGTTGTTGTTCTGTCATTGGCGATTTCTGTCAATGTTTGCAAATAACGGAGTTGAACGGCATTCGGTGCTTTATTCAACACTTCGGCGGCTTCCATCAGCTTTTTAGACGCTTCAAGTTCACCGGTCGCATGAATCACTTTTGCACGGCGGGAACGTTCAGCTTCTGCCTGTCGGGCCAGTGCGCGAACCATACTGTCATCCAGATCGACATGTTTAATCTCAACGTTCGCAACTTTGATGCCCCAATTGTCAGTGTGCATGTCGAGGATACCCTGTAAATCTTTATTCAGCTCATCCCGGGCAGAGAGTAATTCATCAAGTTCGTGCTGCCCCAATACAGAACGTAATGTGGTTTGGGACAATTGGCTGGTGGCTTCAAGATAATTCTCAACATTATTGATCGCCATTTTGGGATCAATCACCCGAAAATACACCACGGCATTCACTTTGACCGAGACATTATCTCGGGTGATCAAATCCTGAGTGGGCACATCTAATACGATGGTACGCAAGTCTACCCGAACCATTTGCTGAATAATGGGGATAATAATGATCAACCCCGGGCCTTTGACTTCATAAAACCGGCCCAAAAGGAAAACGACTGCGCGTTCATATTCGCGCAGCACTCTGAACATGCTGATAATCAGCGCAATCACAAACACAATAATGGTTGCCAGGGAGTAAGTAATCATCATTTATTCCTTCTCTTTGGCTTCAACATGTAAACAAAGCCCGTCTACGTGTTTCACGACAATCGACTGGCCGACCCGAAGCGGCGTATCGCATCTTGCCTGCCAGATTTCGCCTTCAACCAGTACCCTTCCCTCACCCGGAAAACCACTCACGACTTTTCCCTCGTCACTCGCCAGCATCTCAGCACCTGTGGTGACCGGTTTCCGGCGTGTTTTTAACAACAGCGTGAGGATCACAAATGTAAATAGTGCCGAAGTGACGGTCAGACCAATAATCAGTGGCAAGGCTATCTGATAGCCCGGTTCTTCTGTATCCATCAGCATCACAGACCCCATCACAAAGGCTGCGATGCCGCCAAAACCGAGAATACCAAAACTGGGACTGAATGCTTCAGCGACCATCAGCACAATCCCCAGAATGATCAACCCAAGTCCGGCATAGCTCACCGGTAACAACTGCAACGAATACATCGCCAGTAACAAGCAAATGCCACCCAAGACCCCGGGCAGACCGACACCTGGATTATAGAACTCCAGCAACAAGCCATAGATTCCGATGAGCATCAGAATATAAGCCACATTCGGATTGGTAATCACAGCCAGTAATTGAAACCGCCAGTCCTGCTCTCGCTCAACATAGGCAACATTCTGCAATTGGATCGCTTGCTGAATCCCATTAATCAGAACGGTGCGACCGTCCGACTGACGAATCAGATCATCCAGATCAGTGGCCAGAAGGTCGATTACGTTTTCTTTGAATGCCTCTTCCGCATCCAGACTGGCCGCTTCACGGACTGCTCTTTCTGCCCAGACTTCATTCCTTCCGTGAAGCTTCGCAAGACTGATGATATAAGCGGCAGCGTCATTGATCACTTTCTTCTCCATGGCGCTCTCTGCTTTCACCTCATCATTTGAGGCTGACTCTTTCTCGGCACTTTTTGCCGATGAATCATCTTTTGCATCAGGCTCTGGCTTATCCTGACCGCCGAATGGATTATCTTTTTTTCCACCGGCCGGTCCGGTCAGAGATACAGGTGTCGCCGCGCCCAGGTTTGTTCCGGGTGCCATGGCCGCGATATGACTTGCATACAGAATATAGGTTCCTGCGCTGGCAGCCCGAGAACCCGCCGGGCCAACCCAGGTCGCAACCGGAACCGAAGATGTGGTAATCGCGCGAATGATTTCGCGCATGGAGGTATCGAGCCCTCCAGGCGTATCCATTTTCAGAATAACCAGCTTCGCCTGTTTCTCTTGTGCGCTTTCGATTTCTCTGGAGACAAAGTCACTCACAGCGGGACCAATCCCCCCCTGAATCGTCACCACCCAGACATCATCAGCCCGAGTGCTGAACGAGCAGAGCAGGGTCAACACAAGAGCTAAAAAGGAAAACAGCTTCATGGCGCATGCTCCCCATTCGCGTACCTGACTGAGGCAGATGGAAAAACCCGCTGCGTTTACATCAGGAAATTCTTCATCTTAAGCATAGCGCACAGAAAAAAACTGCTGTATTGAATACGACACGGGGCTGTTTCAATTGCCCCGTCAGAAATCAGGTTTCAGGATGCCTGACGCGAGAACAACCGCTCAAAGGCCGAAGGATGATGTGACCAATGAGTATCGAACATTTCCATCAGTGCCGGATTGCCGTAACGCGACAGACAAACAGCATGGAATCGGTTTTTATGCGCTTTGAGCCGGGCGATATTTTCCAGCATGTCTGGGGATTGGGAAGGCGCAATAAAGTCAGACAGAACAATCAAATCTGCATTTTTATATTTTTCACTGCCCATCAATTCGATCGACTGTTCCAGTACCGGTGACAAGTCAGTTCCGCCGTGGAATGAATACGACAGAAAATTCAGAGCCTCACTTAAGCCATCCTGCTTCGTCAGTTCGTACGTAATATGCTGAGTAGAAAACAGCATGACATAGCAATCACGTTCATCAGCCAGCGCAATTTGCATCAGGCCGTATGCCAGCGCTTTTGCACACTGTTCTGGATAACCGGACATTGACCCCGAGGCATCAATACAAACAATAAAAGGCCCCTTGTCCTGCTCAACTTGCTTACTTTGAGTTTTATAGGCTTTGACTTTTCGCAGTTTACGTTGCGCCCCCTGCATCCGGTAATTCATCAAACGTTTATCCACCAGATGCTTATAAAAGACCACTTCCAATTCCGGATACGCCAGAAACATGGCTTCATTTGGCAAGAGCCGAGCCAGATCATCGCTGGGATGAACACCAACAATATCATCTGTGACGCTGTCACTCTTCTCCTCAACCATTTTCAGTTCTTCACTCTGTACACGCGCCTGGTTGGGATCATCGACTTCATTGGCCATTCGGCCGAGGGAGTCTGCAATTTCCTGTAACTCACTACTTTTTTGTAAGAATTTCGTAATGGATTTTAAGCGTTCAACATCCGTGCGGGTCAACTTGGCTTTGGCCATATCCCACAGCCGGCCAGCACGTTTTTCATCGCCGGCCTCATCCACTTTTTCCATTTGCTGCATGGTTTCGATGCGCTGGTACAGATCTTTCAACAACTCATCTTTATGATGTTCCAGCTCATTCTGTTGCGCCGCTTTCAGTGCCTCCTGCAGATGCTCATACCATTGATGACAGAAATAGCTGTGGAACATGGGGTTATGCTTTTTCTGTTCATGTTCTAAAAGCTTACGTGCTTTAAAGTAAAAACCTGAGGTCTCTTCGAGCTCTTTCACCACTTGTTCTGCATTGTCGATGAAAGTTTCAGACGACCATTGCCTGACTTTTTGATACAAGGCAAGCTCCTGACTAAAGCGATCGGCAACATCGACTTTCGCAATCCGATGCTGTACATAACCCCGCCATTTCTGAATCTGTAACTTCATGGCAGACTTCATGCCCGGGCTTGCTTCTGCTGCCATCATGAGCTGTGGACGCGTCATCAGCTCATTCACAGCATTTTCAATCATGCCGGATTCAGCCAGCATCATTGCAAGATTAATCCCTTCCGTGACTGGCATCTTAACCCCCTTAAGCGAAATATTCCGTCAAACGGGTCAAACGCATCGCACTTTTGTCCAGATGACGCTGAATTGTTTCAATCTCCTCGCTGGCTGTTGCCAGACTCTGCTCAATCAGCACCGGAAATTCCGGGTCAACAAAATTATGCGGCAATGCGCCATGAAAACGGCTGCGGGCCAGTTTCAGCAAATGCGCTGCTTCGTGAATGGCATCGGTGGCCTCTTGAACTTTTTGCTGCCAGCCGGCCAGTTGGTCCTGACTGACCCCATAGTCACCGGCGATCCCGACCAGTACATTCCGGCTGGCAATATCTTTGATCACCAGACGATCACTGGCATCAATTTCAAAGTGCAACCGGCACAGATGGGTATTTTTATTCACAAAGCCGTAGATATCACAGTGACCGGTCTTGATCTTTTTCTCGAACTCATCGCCATCGACATACACCCAGCGACTGTCACCAGTTTCCTGCTCAGAAACAGACGGGTTATGCTGCAACATTACCAGCTTGATCATGCGGGGATTGCGATTGACCGTATAACGCTTTGCGCTGGAAAAATCGTACTTGTACCTTTCTTTCCCCATCAAGGTGTCATGACCAAACGTCATACTAAGCTTGCTGGCCACTTCCTGATGTACTTCTTCAATTTGATGCTGGGCCGTATCGGCCTGTTGCGTTGCAGCTTGCTGCCCGAAAACCGTGTTCGACGCAAAATCACGCAAAGTATCGCGAATATCCTGACGCGATTCAGGGCTGTGCCAGAGACATTCCTGCAACAAGAGCAGATCAAGAGGATTAATGCTGTCCCTGCCATTAAAAAATGCACTGGCTTTCAACAAACGTAACGACTTTTTCCAGCGGCGATCAGAAATATAGAGTTCATTGCTTTCGCCGTTTTCAACTTTCTCTTCAATCACCCGTTTTAACTGATAGATAGTCTCAAAGGTTTCTTCTTCCAGTGAAACATGATCAATCAAAGCCTGCCATTGCTGATACTCGTCGGCTTTGATTTTCAGACCTTCCGGTATTTCTGCCATGTCTGGGCCTTCCCCCATCAGCATGGCTTTAAAGTTCTGCTTTTCCTGAATGCGGTTGACAAATACTCTGACCAGCATCCGGTCATACAGAGCTTCCAGACCGCTGTCTTCGTCCGGTAATTCGTTCGATGCGGTAATCAACAAGCGCATTGGCACCTGGAGTGTTTCCTGACCATTTTTAAAGGTGCGCTCATTCACAACCGTGAGGAGAGTATTCAGAATTGCCGGACCCGCTTTCCAGATTTCATCCAGAAAAACCACTTCAGCCGTTGGCAGGTAGCCATCCACCAGTCGAACGTACTTACCATGATCTTTCAGTTCCTGAATCGACAATGGTCCAAATACTTCTTCCGGTGTTGAAAAGCGTGTCATTAAATAATCAAAAAAGCGGCTGTCATCGAATGCTTCAATCAAACGCTTGGCAATCAAACTTTTGGCGATTCCGGGAGGGCCAAGTAAAAACACGCTCTCGCCCGCCAAAGCAGACAAGAGACAGAGACGGATTGTATGCTCTCTTTCATAAACGCCATTCGACAGCGCATGAATCAGCTTATCTACCCGCTCAGCAAGCAGCGCTTTATTTGGAAGGGAATTGGCCGCCATTGATAGCATAAATATCTATTCCTCGATGCTTATATGTGCTGTGTCTGAGCCAAGCGGCCATGATTCAACCACCTGCTCTAGCCTGAGAATAGCCGTAAAAAACACATTGTTACAAGCTTGTTAAACTACATATTTTGTTACAAAACAGATATATCAAACTATTTCGCGACTCAGCACACAGTAATCAATGATTCCATTAATGATTGCTATATCACTAGAACAAGATCACAGATTGTAATGGATTGCACCAGATAAACAGGATGTGGGGAAGGTCTCACGAAAGTGCTTTTATAGTGCTACCCGAGACCCATTCATCGTGTTAACATTTTACTCAATTATGAAAAAGATCTCTCAATTGCCTACCGGGCTGACAATTATTGTGTGTTTAGGGGTTCTGGGGACAACCTTTATCCCGATGAAAGGTAACCTGGACGCCGTGACCTCCAGTCTGACACTGGCGCTTATCATGCTGCTGGTTCGAGAAGTCGCAAGCAAAGAAATGAAGGTTTTGCTGCTTGTGTCTGCCTGTACCTATGGGTTAGGTGTGATTGCCGATCTCCTGGATGAAATCCCCGAGTTATCGACACACTGGCTGCTCATGAGAACCGATGATGTCTTTTCAAACATCGGGGTCTTTTTACTGTGTTTTTGTTTCATCAAAATTCTTCACCAACGGCGTGAACTGATCGTACGGCTGAAAGAACAAGTTGCTAAATCACGCGCGCTGGAACTGGAGCTGAGCCGACAGGCCCTGCAAGACGACCTGACCGGCCTTCAAAATCGCAGATCGCTGTTCAGACGATTTGATCATATGGCAATTCACCTGAATCGCGGCATTATGGCCTATATCGATATTGATAATTTCAAACAAGTGAACGATCGCCTTGGCCACCATCAGGGCGATTTGGTTCTGGTTGAAATCGCGAACATCCTTTTCAGACATTCACCCACAGGCAGTCAGATTTACCGCATTGGCGGTGATGAATTTGTTGTCTTGCTGCCAAGTGCAGATCAGGCTCAAAGTCAGGAATGGCTGGAGCAGCTTTATGAACAGACGCTATCGTTGCGAGAAACATTCAAGCTGGGTATCAGTGTCGGGTTAACCCCTTTTCATCCCGGCAACCTGAGTGACCCTGATATGTTGCTGGCAAAAGCCGATAATGCAATGTACGAAGACAAAGAGCAAAAAGCCCGCTGCTGACTGATTCACATTTCTGTCATAACTTCGTCATACCATAGCGGTTTTATCGCTCAAGTTTTACGGAGACACGCAATGCTGTATCGTCTGGCCTCTTTGCTGGCCTTTATTACCCTGCTCCCGATGCAGGCCCAAGCCAAAACCATCACAGTCTCAGGCTCGACTTCAGTCAGCCATGTCCTTGAAGTCTTGGCAGAGACCTACCAGACACAACACCCGGATACCCAGATTGCCGTTCAGGGAACCGGGTCTTCAGCAGGTATTGCAGCCGTCAAACAAAACGCTTCGGAACTCGGCATGAGTTCACGCTTTCTGGAAGATGATGAAATACGCCCTGATGTCGAAAGCACCATTATTGCTCATGACGGCATTGCGCTTGTGGTCAACAAAGCCAATCCGGTCAACACACTGACGAAAGCTCAGGTCATCGCAATTTATCAAGGAAAAATCACGAACTGGAAAGAAGTCGGCGGACCCGATCTGCCCATCGCAGTTGTCAGCCGAGAGAATGCTTCCGGCTCTCGTTTTTCCTTTGAAGATTTTATGGGACTCACCCGAAATATTGGCGATAAAAAAGTGTCGGATATCAATGCTAAAGTGCTGGTCGTCAATACCAACGGTATGGTGAAAAGCCTGATTGCTCGGAATCGTCACGCACTCGGTTACCTGTCTCTTGGCTCGCTCGATGATTCAGTCAAAGCGTTGTCATATGAAGGAATCACACCGACACTGACCCATCTCGAATCTGGCGAATATCAAATCTCACGTCCTTTTATCATGCTTTATAAAAACGCAAAAATAACCTCAGAAGGCCGTGATTTCCTGGATTTTGTCCTGTCGAAAGAAGGCCAGTCACTCCTGCATGAGCGTGGTTATATCCCAGTGCGCCACTAATGACTTTCGCCGTCTTGCCTGACAATCCCGAGCAAGACGGCCTGCCGAGTTCTCCACTCACCCGAGCTTCGACAAACTGAGTTACGATTCAACCGGATACTTCAATCCTGCGCCCCACTCCGTCCAGGAACCATCGTAAACCGTCAGCTTTTCACGACCGGCAACCTCAGCCGCCAGTGCCAGAATACATGCTGTCACACCAGAACCGCAGCTAAAAATCAAATGCTGATCTTCGTCAGAAATCGCATCAAACCGCTGTTTAAGCAACTGAGGTGACAGAAGCTGATTATCTTTGACAAGCTGCCCGAATGGCAGACTTTTGGCGTTCGGCATATGGCCACTTCGAACCCCTTCACGAGGCTCTGGCTGTTGGGCATAAAAACGGGCAGCAGGACGTGCGTCTAAAACAACTGTCTTTGGATCATCCAGTTTCGACAGCAGCGACTGCGCATCTGTAACCCATTCAGTGCGGAACCGTGCAGTAAAAGTATCAGGCTGAACCTTTTCCGGCTCACCAGAAACTAACGGACCGTTAACTTTTTTCCAGGCTGGCAGCCCACCATCTAATACAGCAACCGCATCATGCCCCATGGCTTTGAACATCCACCAGACACGTGGCGCAGAAAACAGTCCCTGTGTGTCATACACAACGATCTGCTTGTCGTTACTGATTCCCAGCTCGGAAACCTGACGTGAGAACTGTGTTTCATCCGGCAACATGTGCGGCAGGTGAGAATGCCTGTCACAAATTTCCTGATCAAAGTCGAAAAATTTTGCCCCAGGAAGACGCTCATTGATCCATTCTGATTTCGCATCTCGCCCACTGCCCGGCATAAACCAGCTGGCATCCAGAATCACAATCTCTTTTGCATCCAGATTTTCCAGCAACCAGTCTACACTCACGACCGATGATGGTAATTCGTCATTTGCCATATATCCCTCACCTAACCCATTAAAAATTTAAGATTGTTCTGAAAATCAAACCGATATATCTGTTGAAATCTTCGTGCTCACATCAGCACTCACTAGGCCTCTCGTCTTCGAAAACGCTGTACTGACCACGCCCGCGAAACATAGTGATAACAGTTAACCCCTCAAGACTAAACCATTTTCTTACAATTCCAGAGATGAACAACCCTGAAAGATGCTTGAATCACACAGATCATCAGGTTAATGTCGATTGGCCGTTCACAGCAAGGATGCAATCATGGACTATTTCCCGGTATTCACTCGACTGGTCAACAAACCCGTCCTCGTTATTGGTGGTGGAGAGATCGCCTGCCGCAAAGTTGAACTCCTGCTTCGTGCTGGTGCAGACATCACGCTGGTTTCTCCCCGACTACACCCAACACTGCAAAAACTGGCGATCCAGCAAAAAATACGTTGGCTGGCAGAGTCGTATAAATCTTCAATTCTTGGAGATTACTATCAAGTGTGGGCAACCACAGATGATCGGGAGTTAAACACGCGAATTTTTCGAGATGCGCAGCAAAAACGAATTTGGGTCAATGCCGTAGATGACCCGGCACATTGTGACTTCATCACCCCCTCGATGATCGACCGTTCTCCGATACAGGTTGCAATCTCCAGCGGTGGTGCCTCTCCGGTACTCGTGCGTTTCCTCAGAGAAAAATTAGAAACACAGCTGGCACAGAATCTTTCTCTGCTGGCAGCTTACGCTGGCAAACAAAGAGAGCGACTGAAACAGCACTTTCACACAATTGACCAGCGCAGACATTTTTGGGAACAGTTTTTCCGTTTGCCTCAAGTCGAACATGCCCAAACGGAACAAGTCCTGGAAACAGCTTTTCAAAGTCTGCTTGCAGAGCCCGCACAAAATACGGGAACACTCTGGTTGATTGAAACCGGCACAGACACAGAAATGCTGACCTTGAAAGCGCTACGACTCATGCAGCAGGCAGAGATGGTGCTTTACACGAATGAAGAGACACAGGCAGAATTTATCGACCTTTGTCGACGTGATGCCGACAGAGCGCATTGTCAGCTTGATGCGTTAGCCGAAAAGGCTGCGTTATTGCTTCAACAATCAGTACGCGTTTGCATCTTCATTGAAAAAGGAAGCACACCCGAATCGCTGGTTCAGCTCTGCACCCAGCAAAACAGCCTTGTGCTTCCTTCTCTGTAGCCGACTATTTTGAAGAGACAGCGTTTGAAGAGACAGCGGCAGAAGTTAAATCAGAGCCCGCCGCTGTTTGCTTAGCGCATTGCTCCGAGCGTGATTTCAACCATAAACCTGAAGTTTTCATGGCATAACCAAACAAGACACCCAAGACCAGTGACGGAATCACTAACTGCCAGTTTCCACCCGCAGCAAAGGTGGCACAGCAACCAATAAAGGTTCCGGGAATAAAGTTCAGCCACTCACGCTTTGCCTGAACACACATCAAAAACGACACAACAGCCGTCACAACGTACCCAAGAATATCAATACCAATCCATTCAGAGCCATGAATGATCAGCATTGCCCAAGCCACGCCACTCATATTGGTCGCCAGGCTAAGTCCAACACCTTTCATGCCATCTTTAGGGGCAGCGAAAAAAGTTGTGCATCCAAGAAATCCAGCCCAGCTGAGCAAGCCGAAAGATACAGCGACCCAGCCCCACACGCCCGATAAAATGCCTGTTGTGATGGCGATAGCAATCAGTACTGACATGTTGCCTCTCTGTTTATTTATAACTGGCGATATCACACGCCATCAAAAAGGCAGTTTAGAGATTATCCCCTCAATTTAAATCGATACCGATCACATTAAATGTGATAACAATGAAACAAAAACAACCAATAAGTGATCTGAATCAAATATAACACTTCCGAATGCGCCCCTTACCAGTGACTTTGCAGTTTGGGCTGACCACAGCTTGTGTTAACGTATCGCATTCTGCTTCTGAAACCGACGTTTCTCTCTGTATACGGAGTGCCAAAATGGGGCCACTAATGCTAGATGTATCAGGTTTTGAACTTGATGCCGAAGAGCGTGAAATTCTTCAACACCCGACTGTCGGCGGTGTTATTTTTTTCGCCCGAAATTACCACGACAGAGAACAATTATTCGCCCTGACCCAGTCCATTCGTCAGGCAGCCAAACGCCCTCTGCTCATTGCAGTTGATCAGGAAGGCGGGCGTGTACAACGCTTCAGAGATGGATTCACCCTTTTGCCTCCAGCCAAAGCCTTCGCGGCTTCTGAAAACGGTCTTGCCCTTGCCCGTGAAGGCGGATGGTTGATGGCTGCTGAATTATTAGCCATGGATATTGATCTCAGCCTTGCTCCGGTACTGGACATCGGCTTTGATTGTAAAGCTATTGGCGATCGGGCCTTTTCTGATCATCCCGCTGAAATAGCCCGGTTCGCAGGAGAATTCATCAAGGGCATGAAAGATGCCGGCATGGCGGCAACCGGAAAGCATTTTCCGGGACATGGTGGCGTGATTGCCGACTCTCACCTTGAAACTCCAATTGATGAACGAAGCCGTGTTATCGATCATGACATGTCGGTCTTCAAAACCTTAATTGAAGAAAACCTGCTGGATGCCATGATGCCGGCCCACGTAATTTATCCGACATTCGATTCGAAACCAGCCAGTGGTTCTGAATACTGGTTGAAGGAAATACTGCGCAGTCAACTGAATTTCAAAGGGGTCATCTTCTCTGATGATTTAAATATGAAAGGTGCCGATGTACTGGGCAGTTATGGTGACCGCGCACAAGCTTCGCTTCAGGCGGGTTGTGACATGGTCATGCTGTGTAATAATCGCGTGGGTGCCATTGAAGCACTGGAAGCACTGCCACAAACTCAGGTTCCATTGCTGAACACGCTTTTGAAAAAGCCTTTTGCCAGTTATAAAGAGATGATCAGCACAACAGAATGGAAGAACCGCGCTCAAAGCATTCGCAAGCTGCGGGATGAATGGCAGGAAAAGACTCAAAACGTGTAACGCCTGTATAGATCACAAAGAAAATCGCCCGACGACATCGGGCGATATTTCGTAAAGGGCGAACAACGTATGGGGAACTAAGGATTCATCTGCTGATAGGGCGTCATCATCAGTGTCGACAACAGTCGCTTAAGGGTTTCAGAAACAATTTCCTGGTTAAAGTTTTCATCACCACTCACCAGAGAAAACTCAAACTCCCGGAAAGTAAAAACCACCAGATTTGCATCCACTTCTGGCGAGGGGCTGCCAATTTTGATTGCCGTTTCTTTCACCAGATTTAAGACTTGTAACTTATAAGCACTCACTCTGTGAATCAGTGCTTGTGACTGCCCCAAAGCAAATAAGAAATGACACCGAACCGTCAATTGCTTTCTTCGACTATCATCCGTCAGTTCTGTCAAAATGTATTGCGTCAGTAAATCTGTCAGCGCCTGAATACATGCATGCCGGTGACTCACCTCTTCTTCAACGGGATAACGCTCCAGAATCTGATCGACTTGTTGCTGAATCCACTGAATTTGCAACACTTCACGCCGGGCAAATTCATCAAAAGCACATAGAATGAGATGATCCATGCTTTCAAAATAGTAACTCGTCAGAGATAGTCGCACCTGAGCTTCATTCGCGATGTTCCGGTGTGACAGACTATTCAGCCCACGACTTGCAATCAAGTCCAGCGTCGCCTCTATTATTTTTTGTCGGGTAAGTTCTCCCTTGGTTGTTTTTCGAGAACTAGCTGCCATCTCGACCTATCCTTTATGTTTATGAAAAGTAAATGTTTGCATTCACGCCAATAATATCGGAAACCTCTCGTTACATAAACTCTACAAGCGGTTTATCTTATAGATTTATATTTGGTCAATATAAATGTCTTACGATTACATCTCATCCTTTGCAACGAAGCCGAACAGAAATCAATCGACATCACTGGTTACTCACATGATCAGCCCCTGTGGCGTGTCTATGGTTCCCAAACGATGAAAGGCGGGGAAAAGGGAGATGGGATGGCGGTATCCCTAGAGGCAAGTTGAAATCGGTTGCTGCGCCAAACAATTCGGTCCAAAAACAACAAAGGCGCCATCATCAGGCGCCTTTGCTTTAAATTCTGAGACTGTCTGCTTGAATTACAGTGACTTGCTCGAATAGTTGATGTTTTTGCAGGTTTTCTTTTCTTTCAGTACCGTGACTAACCCACCGATAATAAATGCCATCACTAGTAATGTCTCGAACATGTCGCTTCCCCAATCCGGATAATCATTGCGCCTATCGGCGATTCAAAAACAGTTTCTAAGCCACGAAAACCACAACAAAGTGGTTCTTTAGCCTCCGGTTGGGCAAGACTACATTGAAAAACATGCTCATAAGGGGTCTCAGTATCAATCACTTACTGAGTAAAGTGATGAAACGCTGCTTTCCAATTCTCGTTTTGCGGATAGTGCACCGGTGGCTATCTTTTAGCCGTGCTTATTGTGCGTTTTTTTTAAACGAACTGCCAGCATTATTTGCCTTATGATTCTTTAGAAACAGCATAAAAAAAACTAATAAAAAATACGGCCATATTGGCCGTATTTTATTCTGAAAGTGAAAGGTATTTAGGTTACAACCAGCGCTTTTGACCCGTAAAGGTCACAGACAACCATGTGTCCCCTAACTCTCCCTTCAACTTATCCCAAAGTAACTGGCGAATTTTATCCTGACGTTTTGTTGTCCAGTACTGATCATCTTTCACGAGAATATTAATCTCTAAATCGTACTGACGTCCGGTTTTGGCAAAATGATGCGTATAGTCATCGAAATGATATTGCTTCGATAAGTCTTCAATCACACGATTCACGCTGGACTGTACCTTATCATGGGGTGCAACCAGCAGGACTTCCCGAATATTTCGGCGAAGAACCTTAATCGGTAGTACAGAAGCCGCAATCGCCATGGCAGATACCAGAATCGGGTCGACGTAGGCATTCCAGTGAGAATAGCCTAATTTATCAAACACCATGACCAGCATAAAACCGACTAAAATTGCGGCACTCAAGATACCATCGACCAACCATTCCTGTGAGTCGACCCGAACCAGTTCAGAGTCTTCCTTACGGGCAATGTAGGTTTCCGTGAAGTAAATACCAAAACAGCAAATGGTCGACAAAATTGCATACACCATTGCATGTTCCAAGACAACTTCATGGCCACCATTGACAATGGTTTGCACACCACTGGCGAGTGCAAACAAACAGGTTACCAAGATGAGCAAGCCATTGACGACATTGATCAAAGGTTCGATGTGGGCGTAACCAAACTGGAAGTGGTCATCGTCCGGTCTTGAGACCAGGTAAGCGGTATACAGACTCAGGCCTGTCATACCCATACTCAGAAATGAAAACATACCATCAAGAAGGATCGCACTCGATCCAACGTACAGCCCATAACCAATACCCAGGGTGGCAAGGAGAACCGTACCGGCAAGAGACATTTTCAATGCCAGACGTTCCTTACTAACTTTACGGCAAGTCGCCATAAATTCCTCCTTTTATATCTCTAATTAACATACATAAATTGTCTGCCTGATGGTTAGTCAACCATGCCAGCATGACGGCTTGATGAACCTGAACAGCCAATCAACTGTCTTCAGCTCAGTGTTTCTTCCAGCCACTTCAGAAAGGCTGGTTTACGTAATGCGGTGTTCAAAGCAGCTTGCTGCTTACCTTTTCTGAAAACCAGAACAGTTGGAACACCTCTGATTCTGTATCGCTTTGCCAGTTCAGGATGCTGATTCACATTCACGCGGGCAAAACGATATTGTTTCTTTTGTTGAGCGACTTGCTCGACCACAGGCTTAAATGCCTGACAAGGCGCGCAGCGATTTCCCCAAAATGTCACCACAATAGGCTTAGGGCTTTGAATCAATGCAGCAAAGTTGCGACTGTCAGCTTCAACCGGCCTGCCATCTAATACAGCTTTGGAACAATGTGGACAGGTGACAGTGTTTGATAAAGAAGTGGTTTGCAATGATACGTTTTGCTGACAATGCGGGCAGCTCACATTAAAACTCGGCATGTTTTTCTTCATACTAAACCAACTTTCAGGTGGTTAGTAAACCCTCAGGCAGAAATTTTCCAGCAGTATATCACAACTGGATGAAAGCCCAGCACAGTGTATCCGCTTGCACAAACGACGATATTATCAATCAAACGCACTGCTCTCTAGGCATCCACGCCGATTAAAAATCCGTTCGCTGAAGCTGCAACCTTTCAATATCGCTAAAGAAAGAGATAATTTTTGCCCGGCTGACACTGTACATAAACTCAGAGCCGTCACACATTTCGGCATCAGCCAGCTTTATCTCGGGTGATTTCATCTGCATAAACTCACAAGCTGCCTGCCGCTCACAGGCAAGATCCCGCTCTTTATTCAGCGTTTTCCAATAATTTGCAAAATGATTCAATGCGCTATCGAGTTGCCGGTAGTTCTCTGTTGTCAGCTCTGGCTGAAGAACCTTCAGTTCCTTTTTACGCTCAGAAAGAAACACATTGAAACTGCTGGCATAATTATCAACAACTGAATGGTCATAGCATGTCTGCTGCACATACCTCTCCTGCTGCGCGTAAATGTTCGCATTCTGCGAAGAACAGGCAGAGCCAGCAAAGCATGCAACAAAAGCAATCAGTGACAACTTCATTTTCACTCACTTCTGGCAGTAAAAACACGGGAAGCGTGGTACTAAATTGACTTCCCGTACGACAATCCAAAGTATGAGTGAAATTCATACAGCACAATGTTCAAAGTCTGCGATTTCTCAGGAGTAAGACAAATGTATGCAGACTGAGTTCAGTCATCTAACTCATCTCACTGGCGGAAGCCTCGACGAAAACCTCATCACCAAGTTTGATATCCCCGCCAGAAAGCACACGACAGCAAACACCGCCACGCCATTCAGGCTTCAACGCCTGTGTCATTCCCTGAAATTGTTCATCCATGCGTGGGCAAGGATCAGTCTCTCGCGTGATCTGCAAACGTAGTGTCCCAATCGTGATGACATCTCCGACATTGGCCTGCGAAAAACGAGTCCCTTCCACCAGTAAATTCGCCCGCCGGATGGTCCACGGCAATTGCTCTCCAACCTCTTTGCATGCATCCAGCCAGGAGTCCAAAGTCAGCACAGTGACCTGACGTTTGCCTGGTTTACCGCGGAAATCCCCTTTAACTCCATTTTCCTGCGATACATTAATTTGTTCCAGCTCTTCCATCACAGCACGTGACGCTTTTCGTCTGGCAATTCCTATCAGCTTCATCCAAAAATCTCCCTTTCAACCTCAGAATAGCAGCACAATTCACTAGAATAATTCATGCTGTACCGAATTCTTTACTCTGTTAACCGTCTGCTTTTGAAGCAAGTTTTAACACTTTGATTACAATTATAAGTGCTTTAGCAAACCAAGAATTTACAAACACATACTATGCAACGCCAGCAATGAGCTATCAACCACTATGAATTTGCTGCTCAACAATTCCGGGCAGCTCAAAAAGGAGCTTGATATGAATGTTCAAGCCTTAAGTATGCACCGATATTTAGACTTTCAGGGGCAACTGACTGCGCCACTACCGGCATGGGCAGATATTGTCACTCTGCAGGGTTTTTATCGCGATATGGTGCTGACCAGGGTTTATGACAACAAAGCAGTCGCACTTCAGCGCACCGGGAAACTGGGCACGTATCCTTCCCATCTGGGCTCTGAAGCCATTGGGATTGCAATGGGCCGCGCGCTGAAAAAAGACGATGTCTTTATTCCCTATTACAGAGATATGCCTGCCATGTGGGCACGTGGGATAGCGATGGAAAAGAACCTGCAATACTGGGGCGGCGACGAGCGAGGCAGTGATTTTTCCTTTGACGACCGCCACTGCCGCGACCTGCCCTTCTGTGTACCGATTGCAACACAATGTACGCATGCGGTTGGCGTGGCTGCTGCCTTGAAAATTCAGGGGGGTCATCATGCCGCTTTAGTCACCTGTGGTGACGGTGGGACATCAAAAGGAGATTTCCTGGAGTCAATTAACTGTGCTGGCGCCTGGAACATTCCCCTGGTCTTTGTCATTAACAACAACCAGTGGGCAATTTCCGTCCCCCGGAAATTACAGTGTGGCGCGGAGTTCCTGTCAGACAAAGCAAAAGGCGCTGGGATTCCCGGCATGACTGTGGATGGCAATGACATTATTGCCATGTACGACGCCATCATGAAAAGTCTGGATCGCGCCCGCAAAGGCAAAGGCGCAACCCTGATCGAGGCGGTCAGCTATCGTCTGAGCGATCATACAACGGCTGATGATGCCAGTCGGTATCGCAATGAAGATGAACTTCAGCAGGCCTGGCAATATGAACCGATCAAGCGTCTGAAAACATTTTTAATGGCGCAAGGCGCGTGGTCAGACGAAGAAGAAAAAGCCTGGCAGGCCCAATGTCGGCAGGAAGTCGAAAAAGCGGTCGAACGGTATCTTGCAATGACGCCACAGCCACCTGAGTCTGCGTTTGATTATCTTTACGAAGAGCCGACGGAAGAAATCCGTCCGCAACGAGATGCCATTATCAATAAAGCAATGCGTATGCAGGGAGGCCACCATGGCTGAGATTACCATGCTCGAAGCGGTCAATTTAGCCCTGCATCATGAGATGGAAAAAGATTCGGATGTCATCGTTCTGGGCGAAGATGTCGGTGACAATGGCGGCGTTTTCCGCGCGACGGTTGGGCTCAAACAGAAATTTGGGCTGAAACGTGTCATCGATACCCCGCTGGCTGAAGCATTGATCGGGGGCGTTGCTGTTGGCATGGCCAGCCAGGGATTAAGACCTGTGGCCGAGTTCCAGTTTCAGGGGTTTGTCTTCCCTGCGCTGGAGCATTTAATGTGTCATGCAGCCCGCTTGCGGAACAGAACAAGAGGACGACTCACCTGCCCTGCTGTTTTCAGAGCACCTTTTGGTGGCGGAATTCACGCGCCAGAGCACCACTCCGAAAGCATTGAAACAATTTTCGCGCACACACCGGGGTTAAAAGTCGTGATTCCGTCCTCGCCCAAAAGAGCCTACGGCTTACTGCTGGCGGCGATTCGCAGTAATGATCCCGTCATGTTTTTTGAGCCAAAACGCATCTACCGGACCGTGAAATCGGAGGTCATTGACAATGGTGAAGCTCTGCCACTGGATACGTGCTTCACACTTCGAAAGGGCCGGGATTTAACGTTAGTCACCTGGGGAGCCTGTGTCGTTGAGTCACTTCAGGCGGTCAATGAACTCTCCAAAATGGGCATCGAAGCGGAAGTGATCGATCTGGCGTCGATTAAGCCAATTGACATCAATACCATTGTGGCCTCACTTGAAAAAACCGGCAGGCTGCTGGTGGTTCATGAGGCCAGTAAAACCTGCGGAGTTGGCGCTGAACTCATTGCGCAGGTCTCAGAAAAAGCCATGTGTCTTCTGAAAGCGCCCCCTATCCGGGTCACTGGAATGGACACAGTCATGCCGTACTACCGCAATGAAGACTATTTCATGATTAATAAAGAAGACATCATGATTGCGGCTAAACAACTTGTGGAGGGGTGGAAATGAAATCTTTTTCCTTACCGGATCTTGGTGAAGGACTCGCTGAATCTGAAATTATCGAATGGCATGTCAAGGTCGGCGACGTTGTCGAAGTTGATCAGGTCGTCCTGACGGTTGAAACGGCGAAAGCCACCGTCGAGGTGCCTGCGCCATACAGTGGCACCATCGTCAGCCGACACGGCAATGAAGGGGATGTGATTTCTATCGGCAGTCTGCTGATGGAAATTGACGAAACCAATTCTGCCGATACAGAAAATCAGGAAAAACAAGTCGCGGCAAAAAGTAAACAACGTGCTGATGCAGCGACGGTTGTCGGCAGCGTCTCCCATCAATCTCACAGCGTGAATGTCGATGAGTTTTGGGTCGGCAGCCAAGTGAAACCATCCGCCGAGCATATCAGCGCACTGCCTTCTGCGCGTGCACTGGCTCAGAAGCTCGGTGTGAACCTCCAGAAAATCACAGGCAGCGGCGCAGATGGCATCATTATTGATGCGGATGTTTACCATGCTTGTGATCAACAGTTACCCGGAACGGAAGTCCTGAAAGGTGCCCGCCGCACAATGGTCGGCAGCATGACGGAATCCCACCAGCAGATCGCTGCAGTCACGATCACAGAGGAAGCCCTGCTGGATAAATGGCCTAAAGGGGAAGATATTACCGCGCGTTTAATTCAGGCTGTGGTCAGTGCCTGTGAACAGGAACCGGCAATGAATGCCTGGTTTGATGCTGAAACCATGACCCGCTGCGTTCACCACAAAGTCAACATCGGGATTGCAGTTGACAGCCCGCATGGTCTCTATGTCCCAGTGCTGAAAGACGCGGGCACTCTGAATCCGAAAGCCATTCGGCAATGGATTAATGAAACTGCCGAAAGCATTCGGGCCAGAAAAGTGGGCCGGGAAGAATTCCAGCACGCGACGATTACGCTCTCTAATTTCGGGGCCATTGCTGGCATCTATGCAACACCGGTAGTGACACCCCCTCAGGTCGCCATTGTGGGAGCGGGACGCCTGATTGAAAAACTGATTCTGGTCAATCATAAGCCCGTTTCGGTCAGAGCCATGCCGCTGTCAGTAACATTTGACCACAGAGCCTGTACTGGCGGCGAAGCGGCCCGATTTGTCAAAGCAATCGTCGAACATCTCTCGAAACCTCACGGTTAAAGCACGTCTGATACCGTAATCACAAACAGGCCAGCAATTGCTGGCCTGTCGCGATTTCGTCACCGGAGGTTGCACTTTATTCTTCCGAAGGTGCTGCCGGTTTTTTCTTTTTCGGCATGAAGACGTTATCCCCGACTGCCATATTGTCGTAAAAGCGCTTATCCAGTTTCTTCTTCGGTTTCGCCGCTACTTTACGTTCAGCTTGCTGAGGCTTGGCCTTTGCATTTTTCTTCGGCGTAAATTTCTTCTTCGGCGCAGGTTTCAGACCTTTAAATTTCCCTTCCAGCCCTTCAAGGACTGTGAACGTAATTTTCTTCTGCAGGAAAGCTTCAACATTCTTGAAACTCTTCCAGTCTTTCGGGCCAACCAGAGAAACCGCATCTCCCTTGTTCCCCGCACGACCAGTACGACCAATCCGGTGAACATATTCTTCAGCGTGTTTCGGCATATCGAAGTTAATCACATGCGACACTTTACTGATATCCAGGCCGCGTGATGCAACATCTGTCGTCACCAGAATCTTATGTGCATTTCGTTCGAATTGGCTCATGATGCTGTTGCGCTGAGGCTGAGTCAGATTCCCGCTCAAAGCCACCGCTTTCAGTTTACGCTCATTCAGCAAAGCCGTCAGGCGATCCGTATCTTCCCGGGTTGCCGTAAAGATGATCACCTGATCGTAGTTTTCCTGCTCCAGCAGACGATCCAGGATCGCTTGCTTATGATCCAAGTGATCACACAGCATGAATCGCTGCTCAATATCACCATGATCCTGTGCCGCATGACCGACCGCAATCCGTTTCGGGTCTTTCAGCATTTCTGAAGCGATGTCGATCACTTGCGGATCATCCAGCGTCGCAGAGAACATCATGGTCTGACGGCTGCGGTGATCGGCAGCCTGATGAATTTTACGCAACTGTGGGGCAAAACCCAGATCCAGCATCCGGTCTGCTTCATCCAGAATCAGCATTTCCAGACCGTTCAGATAAGTACTTTTATGTTCCAGATGATCAGCCAGACGTCCCGGCGTCGCCACAACGAACATCGGATCTTTTCGCAAAGCTTTCACCTGGTCATTGAAGTTTTCACCGCCCACAATGAGAGCACTATCGTAAGGGGTACCAGCATTCAGCATGCGAAGATGCGTATAAACCTGCTTCGCCAGTTCACGGGTTGGCGCCAGGATCACAACACGGGGATCACGCTTGGTGAAAGGTTTGCCACGATACATACGCTGCATCGCAGGCAACAGGAATGCCAGTGTTTTACCGGAACCGGTCTTCGAGGAAGCCAGCAAGTCCTTTCCAGCAATCGCTACGGGAATCGCTTGTTGCTGGACTTCCGTCGCCTGCTCAAAGGCCATGTGATTTAATTTTTTCAACAGTCGCTGGTCAAGCCCAAGATCTTTAAAGTGCAAAGTATTGCTCCGGTAAAACGCTCTAACACAAAGAAAATCCCCGCTGCACACCTGTGACATGGCTCACAACGGGGATGAAATTTAGCGGCGGATTATACCATACTTCTCAGGCTTGACCACGACTTGATTTCAAGGCATTACATTCAATCAAACAGATCAGAAAGCAATATCCAGGCCCAGCCAGTAACGGCGTCCGTCTTCAATATACTCGTGATCTTCATAGGTCACTTCTTTATCGAATACGTTATAAATCGCAGCCTTCAACTTGGCCTGATCGGTCAACTGATAACCGATGCCTAAATCCACGAAGGTATAGGCTGGTTCCGTGATGGTTGAGCTGGACGGTGTGGTCACCGGATCATTCTCCTTGCCACGGTAAGTCACTTTCAGCCACTGGTTCAGTTTGTCCGTTGCCTGCCAGTCTGTACCCAGGGTTGCCAAATGAACAGGCAACTGGTTCAGTGGCCGGCCTTTGTACTCACCGGATTTCTGTTCTGAGTCGGTGTAGGTATAAGACGCATTTGCCTGCAGACTTTCTGTCAGATACATGCCATAGCTGAGTTCAACACCCTGTGTTGTTGCCTCATCAATGTTGACCTGATAGGTCGGATCAGCACCAAACTGGTTGGGGCCGTCTGTACATATTGATGCCGGACAGGCCACACGAGTGATTTTATCTTCGAACTGGTTATAGAACACTGTCAGGCTGAACACTGTGTTGTCCAGTGATGAATAAATCATCGACAGCTCTGTATTGACAGAGGTTTCCGGTTTCAGATCCGGGTTGCCGTAAATGTTCCCGCCCCGGCTGACACGGCCCCAGTCAGGCGTGATATCGCGCAGCGTTGGTGAACGGTAGCCTGTTGACACCCCCCCTTTGAACGTCCAGTCATCCGTTGCTCGCCAGACACCATAAGCGCGTGGGCTGAAATGGCTGCCGAAATTATCATCATCGTCAACCCGTCCGCCAAGTGTCAGCGAGAAACTGTCACTCAAACGCCATTCATCTTCAAGGAACACCGCCCATTGCTGATTGCTGATATGGGTTCGGTCTGAGACCTGATTCGTGGTTTTATCATCCAGCTCAGCATCGTTAAACTCTGCCCCGGTCACCAGCAGATGATTGCTCACCGGGATCACCCAACTGGACTTCACCAGCGTATTCACTTCCTCAATCTGACGACTGTAGTTTTTATTCATTTCACGCTGGACATCTGTGGTCGAGGTTGCAAAACCCCAGTTTCCCTGATGGGTGATCGCTGCATAGGTACGGCGATACTCATCTTCAGAATCTTCACATCCACCACGACAACCTTCGGTTGGAACCGATTTTCCAACCGTTCCTGTGCGGTTCTGCTCTGAAGCTCCCAGTTCCAGAATCAGCTGATGACTGTCGTTGAGGCTGTACAGCAGTTTGGAAGTTACACTGCGCAAGTCTTTATCTTCAAAACCGTGGGGGATTTCATCTTCATCACGTTGTGTGACCTGACCGTACAACTGCATTCCTAGCTTGTCACTGCCAAGCGGACCATTCAAAAAGAAGTTTGCACTGTTCTGATCCCCAGACTGACGGTTCTCCTGAAAGATGGTGTCGAGCTGAACATTCCCCGACCAGGTTTGATCAAATTTACGGGTAATAATATTGATGACACCACCAATGGCATCAGAGCCGTACAGCGTCGACATCGGGCCGCGAATCACCTCAATCCGCTCAATGGCCTGAAGCGGTGGCACCCAACCCTGTTCAATACCAGAACTGTCACTGTTCGGACGCGTCTGACGTGAGGTCTGACGCTTGCCGTCGACCAGAATCAGCGTATATTTCGCGCCCATGCCACGAATGCTGATGTCAGTATTCCCACCCCCGCCAGTGACAACCACGCCAGGAACATCCCGCAATGCATCGGTGAGATCTCGGTAATAACGTTTCTCAAGATCGTCACGGGTAATCACACTGATACTGGCTGGTGCATCGGTCTGAACCTGCTCAAAACCTGAGGCGGTCACCACCATGGTTTCTGTGAACGCATTCTGCTCTTGCGCCTGTACTGACGAACTGATTGCCGCTGCAACAGCCAGACTGACGGGCAGAAACACAGGGATACGACTGGACATCAATATTCTCCTAAATGATAATAACTCTCAAAATCATCTGCATTCTATTGATTAGGATGGAGAATATAAGCATCAAAGAGTGAATCGTTTGTTCCATATTCTGAACAAATGAACCAGAGGAATCTCAAGCCATGCAAGATTTGGCAACCATCAAAGCCTTTCATGCCCTTTGTCAGCACCGAAGCCTGACCGCTGCCGCTGAAGCGCTGAATCAACCGAAATCTACCTTCAGTCGACGGATTAGTCAGTTAGAAGCAGAGCTGGGACAAACGCTCATTGCCCGTCAGGGCAACCGTTTACAGCCGACTGCAGCTGGAAAAATCTTTTTTGAATTCAGTGAACGGATGCTGGCACTTGCCACGCAAAGTAAAGAAGCGTTGCAGGCATTCAATGAAAATATTCATGGGCGGCTGAACATTGCTGTGCATACCAGTCTGGTTCGAGGCTGGATGGGTCCGGTGTTGGACGATTTTCTCAATTGCTATCCGGATATTCACATTCGGTTACATGATCAATATCTGCCGGACATGGAAAATCAGGTCGATCTCATGATCTGGGTCGGTAAACCACCCAAGAATGATTTTCGTCGGGAGGTGTTAGGCTATTGGCAGTACGGTCTTTATGCGTCTCCTGCTTATCTTGAGTTTGCCGGAACACCCGAACATCCCAACGATTTACTCACGCACCAGTGGGTGAATCTCAACATGGTGAATGAAAATGGGATTTCCCTGACCAATGGCAACCAGGTGGTCACTTTACCGGCAGCCACATCCCGGCTGATCAGCGACAGCGTGGTGTTACAGTCAGATACCATTGTCAAAGGCCACGGCATCGGCTTACTGCCAACCTGGTTTGTACATCGCTACAGTCAGTCCCATCCGGGGAATCTGGTCCCATGTCTGCCACAATGGCGGGCAGAGCCAGCCTGTGTTGCCTGTTACTACCCTTCCGGCCGGCCCCCCGCCAAGCTTCAGGCACTGCTGGAAAAACTTCGGGCACACCGTCCGGCACAGTGGCAAACTTCGTCCTGACCACACTCCCATCAGATCATCCTCATCAGAATGATAAAGACAACCCGAGATTGCTCTGTCTCTTGTTTACATCTGAAAGATCTGGAGACTTTGTCATCCCCGCGCAGGCGGGGATCCAGTGACTT
>NZ_JMIB01000041.1 GCF_000695255.1 Photobacterium galatheae
AAGTTCAATCTGAAATTTGAATATATCGTTTCAATATGTTTTCTATTTCCGGAAAATCAGATCGCTTACATTCAAAGTCAACCAGATGAAACTCGTATAGACTTGTATTGATGAAGTCAGGCACATCACACAGAAACATATAGATATCCCATTGATACAAATCATTCACTTTGGATATCACCAGTCGGTAATGATGATTTTCCGCAAATGGAAAAACTTCGACTTCGGTCTGCTTATGAAACCCCGTCATTTTAAATGACAGCAACGCAAACGCGCCTGCACCGACAAAAGCAAGCGGCCCCATCATCAGCCCGGCAATCAGACACACCCCAATACCGAAATAGGCCATGCCCCGGGTCGCTTTATAGAAAATTTCCGGCACCCGTTCGGTTTTCTGAATGATGATCCCTTTGGGCGTGATTTGGCCTTTGTAGTCATAATCTACACTAAACAAGAAATAACTAATTGGCATAAAAACTAAGAATGTCCCTCCAAATATGATCAGTACAAGAACTTCAGGATGAAAGTAATACATTACCCCGACGACTAAACTACCCACTCCGCCCAAAATTAAAGTAGTCAAAAGCTTAACCTTGGATCTCAAGATGCATGTCCACTCATGCACAACTTCCGCGTCCAGTACTTGCTGGCGCTGCTGTGCCTGGTAGGCTTCGGTGTATTCCGGTAAAGGAATTATTTTATCCACAGAGCTATATCCAGAAAAACATATAAAAATGACACTTCATTTCAAGCATTAAATTTGATTCTCAAACTCAATAAACCGAGATAATTGCGCCAGCAGCTCCTTTTCTTGCGCCACAGTACAGTGAATCAACCACCGATGAGCACATCTTAATTTCTCTGCATTATCGTTTAAGTCTTTCAAAGATTTACAATGGCTTGAAATCTGTTGTACGTCATATTGATAAAGCCCATCAGAGCGACTGATGCGATAAGGCACACCATCCAAAAAAGAACGGATATAAACCTCAGTTTGCTTATGAAACCCCGTCATTTTAAACGACAGCAACGCAAACGCGCCTGCACCCACAAAAGCAAGCGGCCCCATCATCAGCCCGGCAATCAGACACGCCACAATACCGAAATAGGCCATGCCCCGGGTCGCTTTGTAGAAAAACTCCGGCACCCGTTCGGTTTTCTGAACAATGATCCCTTTCGGTGTAATTTGGCCTTTGTAGTCATAGTCTACATCAAACAGGAAATAACTAATTGGAGAAAAAATTATGACAGAACCAGCCCACATATAAAAAAGGCTAATGTCAGAACTTAAGTAATATGAAATGCCATATAGCAAACTGAATATCCCTGCCATAATAAACGGCATGAAATGCTTATCCTTAGAGCGAAGTACGCATTCCCACTCATAGATCACTTCCGCATCCAGTACTTGCTGCCGCTGCTGTGCCTGATAGGCTTCGGTGTATTGCGGTAAAGGTATCGTTGAACTCATATTTTCTTTCGTTATTCCATCACACAGTCATTTTCATCCAAACCATTAAAACAAGTTCAATCTGAAATTTGA
>NZ_JMIB01000042.1 GCF_000695255.1 Photobacterium galatheae
CTGGATCCCCGCCTTCGCGGGGATGACAGAAGGAAGCGAGATAACAGGAAGAAGCGGTTACCCTTTCGCCAAGTCTTTTGACCTTTAAGGTGTGCTCAAGAGACAGGTATGTACGGGGAACACACCACCGTGCCCGTATCACGCTGAGTAAACGCCGGTTCATCCCCGTATGTACCTGTCTTCCCTACACAAACCCCTCGATGAAAATTGATATATTCTCATTCAAAATCAACAAATTACCGTCATTCCCGCGCAGGCGGGAATCCACTGGGCACGAGATGAAAGTAATCTGCCAGAATCATTTTTCACCTCATTTCCGCGTAGTTCTTCCTCAAAAGTCACTGGATCCCCGCCTTCGCGGGGATGACAGAAGGAAGCGGGATAACAAGAAGAAGCAGTTACCCTTTCGCCAAGTCTTTTGACCTTTAAGGTGTGCTCAAGAGACAGGTATGTACGGGGAACACACCACCGTGCCCGTATCACGCTGAGTAAACGCCGGTTCATCCCCGTATGTACCTGTCTTTCCTACACAAACCCCTCGATGAAAATTGATATATTCTCATTCAAAATCAACAAATTACCGTCATTCCCGCGCAGGCGGGAATCCACTGGGCACGAGATGAAAGTAATCTGCCAGAATCATTTTTCACCTCATTTCCGCGCAGTTCTTCCTCAAAAGTCACTGGATCCCCGCCTTCGCG
>NZ_JMIB01000043.1 GCF_000695255.1 Photobacterium galatheae
TTTATGAGAACAGCGCCATGAATGAACAGTATTTCAGTTTGTTTTTAGGGGAAAGGAATAAGTGATGAAGGCGAGAGATCGGTCTTGAACTGATGAAAATGATAGAGGTGTTTTTTTCTTAAGGTGTCTTTTTTTCTTAAGGTGTCTGTCCTTGTAATACAGCCCTGACCGGGGGAAGTCGCAGGCAGACGAAACACCCCCGAGCCGTCACAGCCCGGGGGCTTTCGTACATCAGGATGAAAACTTCGCGAAGACTTCCGCTTCCGTCAGATCCTCAGTGTCGTTGCTGAAGGAATAATAAGTGGGTTTCTTATCGATGAAGATTTGCTGATCCATCTCCAGCTTATTTTCCTGATCCAGCAAGCCTGCCGGAACCATGTACTGGCCGGTTGGCTTCAGGAAGTAGAACAGGTGTGTGCCGCACTGTTTGCAGAAGCCGCGTTCAGCCCATTCTGAAGACGCAAACCGGGTGATGTTCTCTTCACCGGTCAAGGTCACTTCAGTGCCCGCAGCCACCGCAAGGAACGGGCCGCCGCCCCATTTTCTGCACATACCGCAATGACAGGCTTCTGCATGCAGCGTCCCGCTGGTTGAGGCCAGTCCGACTTTACCGCACAGGCAGTGCCCCTGAAGATGTTGTGAGGGTGTCGTTTCAGACATGATGATCTCCTGATTGAAATGCTTCAAATAGCATAATGGAATTATTGTGTGAATGCCCAGTGCTGATTCACACCACACTCAGAAACAAACGCCGGATCATGGCTGACCAGAATATAGCTGCCCTGATGCTGATTCAGCGCCTGCGCCATCAGCGCTTTTCCTGCCAGATCCAGATGATTATCCGGCTCATCCAGCAGCAAGAGCCCTTCCTGATACTGATGGCTTACCACCAGCATCGCCAGCCGCATCCGCTCGCCGCCACTCAGGGTCGAGACCAGCTGCGTCACCCGTTCGCGCCGGAAACCAATGCAGGCGGCCAGCGTTCTCAGCTCACTGGCCGGATACGCCGGACACAAACGCAGCAGGTTTTCCAGAATACTGTCGTTCAGGTTCAGCAGGGAAAAATGCTGGTCGAGATAACAGACCGACCCGTGTCTTTGTACTTCGCCGCTTTTTGCCGGTAATTCACCAAGCAGGGTTTTCAGCAGGGTCGATTTCCCCATTCCGTTATCCCCTTGCAGGTGAATTTTGTCACCGTACCAGACACTACGGCTCACCGTTGGTACTTTCCCCCGCACAAGTGCCAGTTCAGTGAGAGTCAGTAAGCGTGCACTTTGCTTTCTGACCGCTTCTGTACTGAAGCTGAGGGGTTTAGCCGGATCCACTTTCGCCTGAAGCGTTTTGAGCTTTTCTCTGACCTGAGTCAGTTGCTGATCCTGCTTCTGTTTCCGGGAAGATGCCGCGCTTTCGGCACTGTTTTTCTGAAAATCCAGCAGGAGTTTAGACTGACTGCTACTGCGTCTGTCCCGGTTACCGGAAGCCGCCCGTTTTTGCGCTTTCTCTTCATTGCGCTGATGCTGCCGGGTCAGGCTGGTCATTTGCTGCTTCGCCTTCGCCAGCCCGTTGGTCAGCGCCTGTGCCTCCTGCTGCTTTTGCAGTCGGTAATCGGCAATATCATGCCCGTAGCACGCCAGCCCGGTATGACTGAGTTCATAAATGCAATCGGCCAATTTCAGCAATTGCTGATCATGGCTGATCAGGAAGATCCCGCCGGAAAAATCTGTGATCTGTTGAGCCAGCCAGGCCCTGCCCGCCTGATCCAGATGGTTTGATGGTTCATCCAGAATCAGCAGCCCGGCTTCACTTTGAAAACACAGCCACAGACGCAGCCGGGTCAGCTCTCCGCCACTGAGATTTGAACATTGTTGCCAGGGATCATCCGGTAGTCCCAGTGCTTTCAGTTGTCGCGAGAGCTGAACCGGTAAATCCCACTGGTCGTTCACGGCCTCAAAATCGGCCGGGTCGCAACTGCCTGCTTCAATACGCGACAGCGCCTGTAAGCAGGTGTCCAGACCCAGCGCTTCTGCCACGGTGCCGAGTGCAGACAAATCTGCGGTCTCGGTGAGCTGTGGCAGAACGACAATATTACTGTCAGCGGTGATTTTCCCTTCATCCGGCTGACGCTGACCGCTCAGCACCGCCGCCAGCACCGATTTGCCGCTGCCGTTTTTACCGACGAGTGCCGTCACTTCCCGCTGAAGTGTGATTGATAGGTCAGAAAATAATGGCTCGCCGTGCGGGAGCAAAACAGTGAGTGATTGTGCGTGCAGTAATGTCATATCGACCTCCTGTGCAAAAGCAGGGAGCGGCATGACCGTCAGAAGTGATATTACGGAGATGTCTGAACATGATCGTCGCGAAACAACAAGCCATCATACGAAGCGACGTACAGCCATTAATAAATGGCACAGACAAAGACGGTGAACGCCCACTAACCCTGCGGATCCAAAAATAAAGTTCAAAGGATGTCAGGGATTAGTGATTCATTGTGGCGTTCACTCCGAAAGAAAGGATGCGGGCATTAAACCACTGGATGCATAAAATCGCAAGCCGCGTGGATTCGAGTTCATGCCAATGCCGCAGTTTGAACACCACAGCCCGATCCGGTTCACAGAGAAAACAATCAGTAGCGGCGAATCAAATGGAACTGGCTAATATTAATCAGGGAGATCAATACCTTATTCTAGTCATGGCACCCACAGTGGAATGTGCCGGTCTCCGGGGTCGGCTGACCCCGGCAATCGCAAGGAGCTTTACAGGATGTTGAAACGTACCTTCAGAACCGTCATCACTACCGCAACACTCAGTGCGTGCCTGATCGCAGGGACACAAGTCGCAGGCGCACAGGCCGCAGAGAACAGGAATTATATTCTGGCTACAGCGTCCACCGGCGGCACCTACTATCCGGTAGGTGTGGCTCTGGCAACGCTCAGCAAAGTCAAGCTGGAGCCGGCCCACCAATTTTCACTGTCGGCCATCAGCTCGGCGGGTTCCGGTGAAAACGTCAAACTGATGAATGAAAACGAAGCACAGTTTGCGATTTTACAGGGTCTGTACGGTGCCTGGGCCTGGAATGGTGAAGGACAATTTGCCAACAGCGGCCGTCAGGAAAAACTGCGCTCCGTGACCATGCTATGGCAAAAC
This sequence comes from Photobacterium galatheae, assembly GCF_000695255.1. GTDB lineage: Bacteria > Pseudomonadota > Gammaproteobacteria > Enterobacterales > Vibrionaceae > Photobacterium > Photobacterium galatheae. The sequence goes on from NZ_JMIB01000043.1 coordinate 3,145, forward strand.
GTCGAACATTTTGTGGTGCGTTCCGATCTGGCAAAAACCGGCACCGTCGCCGACTTATCCAATCTGAAAGGCCATAAGTTCTCCATTGGCAGCAAAAACTCCGGCACGGAAGGGTCTGGCCGCCAGATCATGAAAGGGCTGGGGGTGAATCCGGACAGTTTTAATCTGGCCTATCTGGGCTACGGTGCCAGCGCTGATGCCATGCAAAACGGGACTGTCGATGGCATGAATACCCCGGCGGGCGTGCCGGTCAGTGCCGTGACCCGGGCATTCGCTTCTCTGGGGAAAGATATCACCATTCTGTCTTTTACCGATGCACAGGTGAAAGAAGCTAATCAGAACTATGAGCTGTGGACGCCTTATACCATTCCGGCCAGAACCTATCCCGGGCAGGAAAAAGATGTTCAGACCATTGCGCAGCCCAACTTCCTGGCTGTACGGGATGATATCTCCGAGCAGGATGTCTATCTGCTGACCAAAACAATTTACGAGAACCTGCCTTTCCTGAACAGCATCCACGCGGCGACCAAAGCCATGGCGATTGAAAAAGCCATTGCCGGACTGCCCGTGCCGCTTCATCCGGGTGCGGTCAAATACTACCGCGAGGTCGGAATTACGATTCCGGAACGCTTAATCGCGAAGTAAGCTTTCAATACTAGCTTTCGATAGAAGCTTAGGGGTCAGTCCTGACTGGGCTGGCCGCCTCTTTTCACAAGTTATTTTCGAGAAGCTATGTTCCAAACGTCATATTTAGAAAATCATGTTTGAACCGAATGAGTGTACAGGATGACGCAAAACGCCAATCAACACCCTGATCCAAAACCAGACCAACCCACAGCGCAGGAAGCGCTGCAACAGTTCGAGCTGACCACACGCAGCGATTTTCCCTGGCTGACCCGTTTCATCACCGCATTTGCCGTCGTCTTAGCCGTCTTGCATCTCTGGTTCAATACCCTCTCAACCCTGTCGGAATTGTGGGTCTCCGCAACACACTTTGCCGGATTCGCCGTCATCTGCGCGCTGCTTTACCCGGCCCATGCCCGTTGGCGGCACAGCAAAATTGCGTTAGCCATCGATTTACTGATTGCCCTTGCGGCGCTGGCCTGTCTGGTCTATATCCCGCTGGCCGAAGATGCACTGTATGCCCGCGGCGTGAAATTTGTCACTGCTGACTGGGTATTTTCCCTGCTGGCGATCGCCATCGTGCTTGAGCTCATTCGCCGCACCATCGGGCTGTTTATTCCGGTGCTGATTGTGATTTGCCTCAGCTATGTGGTGCTGTGGGGGAAATGGGTACCGGGTATGTTTCAGTTTCCCGGCCTGAGCATGGAAACCCTGCTTTACCGGAGCTTTTACAGTGCCGATGGCATGTTCGGCCCGATTGCCCGCATCAGTTGGAGCTATGTCTTCATGTTCATTCTGTTCGGCGCCTTTCTGGTGCGCTCAGGCGTGGGAGATTTCATCATTGATTTATCGAAAGCCGCAGCGGGCAAAATCATCGGCGGTCCCGGGTTTATCGCCGTGCTCGGCTCCGGACTGATGGGCTCGGTTTCCGGCTCCAGTGTTGCCAATACGGTTTCAACCGGGGTAATCACCATTCCCATGATGCGCAAAGCGGGTTTTCCGGCCCGGTTTGCCGCAGGCGTCGAAGCGGCGGCATCTACGGGCGGACAACTGATGCCGCCAGTGATGGGTGCCGGCGCCTTCATCATGGCCTCTTATACGCAGGTGCCTTATGTCGATATCGTGGCAGTGTCAGTCGTACCCGCGATGATTTATTTTCTGTCCGTCGCCTTTTTTGTCCGCATTGAAGCCAAACGCAGCGGTGTGCACAAAATTGAGACCCACAGCGAGCCGTTTCTGAAAGTATTGCTCCGGGGCTGGCACAACCTGATCCCCATCGGGGTCTTGGTGGTGTTACTGGTGAAAGGCTTCACGCCGACCTATGCCGCAGGAATTTCGATTCTGTCGGTGATTGTCGCGTCCTGGCTGTCCCCGAATAAAATGGGGCCGAAAGCCATTGTCGAAGCCCTGTCGATGGGCGGCCGGAACATGGCCACGACCGCCGTGCTGCTGGTCGGTATCGGACTGGTCGTCAATGTCATCAGTACCACGGGAATCGGCAACACCTTTTCGCTGATGATCAACGACTGGGCCGGCGGCAACCTGCTGGTCATGCTGCTGCTGATCGCGCTGGCTTCGCTGATCCTCGGGATGGGTTTGCCCGTCACTGCGGCCTACATTGTATTGGGTACACTGTCGGCACCGGCGCTTTATCAGCTGATCGCTGAAAGCCAGTTGCTGGACTTACTGGTTCAGGGCCAGTTGCCGGAACAGGCTAAAGCGATTTTCATGCTGGCCGCTCCCGATCAACTGGCAGCCCTCAATGCGCCGATGCCGGTCGAAAAAGCACAAAGCCTGCTGGCGCTGGTGCCTGCCGATTTCAAAGCCATGTTGCTGGAACAAAGCCTCGGTGCCAGTACGGTCACGCTAGCCTTGCTGTCGGCACATCTGATTATCTTCTGGCTGTCACAGGACAGCAATGTCACGCCACCGGTCTGCCTGACTGCATTTGCAGCCGCGACAATTGCACGCACGCCGCCGATGCGGACTGGTCTGACGGCCTGGAAAATTGCCAAAGGACTATATCTGGTGCCGTTGCTGATCGCCTATACCGCACTCGTCAGTCATGACTGGGGCGAGGTGATTGTGATCGGTGGCTTTGCCATCATCGGCACCTATGCACTCATCGCTGCCATCGAAGGCTATCTGGAAGGTCAACTGAATGGGTTCAGCCGTCTGCTGCTGATCGCAGATGCGGTCGTTCTGCTCTGGCCCGACATCGACTGGTGGTGGCGGGCTGTTGCGGCCGTACTTTTTGCCCTGCTCTTTGTCTACACCTCTCGAAACGACCGCAAAGGCATTCAGACAAAATCTGGCCCGTCAGAGACATCGTCCCCCTCAAAACAACAAAAGGTGATGCCATGAGTCCCAATTACGACTATCTGGTGATTGGTGGTGGGATCGTCGGCGTCGCAACCGCCTGTGAACTGCAACGCCGTTACCCCGACGATAAAATTCTGCTGATCGAAAAAGAAAGCCAGCTTGCCCGCCATCAGACCGGCCACAACAGCGGTGTGATTCACGCCGGTGTCTACTATACCCCCGGCAGCCTGAAAGCCCGATTCTGTAAGGAAGGCGTACAACGCACCCTGACATTCTGCGAGCAGCATGACATCCCGGTCGAAAGTTGCGGCAAACTGCTGGTCGCAACCAATAAGACCGAACTCAGCCGGATGGCAGCCCTGTTTGAGCGATGCAAAGAAAACGGGATCGATGCTGAGCAGCTGGACGCCGAAGCACTTCGTCTGCGTGAACCGCAGATTACCGGACTGGGCGCGATTTTTGTCCCTTCGACCAGCATTGTGGATTATCGCCGGGTCACGGAAGCCATGGCGCAGGATTTTCAGGCCAAGGGCGGCCAAATTGCCCTGCACACAGAAGTGACTGCGATTGCTGAAAACGATGATGCCATCACACTCACGTGCCGCCAGCCCGGTGTTCCCAGTGCTGAGCCATTTGCCGTCAGGGGCCGTTTTCTGGTCAGTTGCGGTGGCCTGATGGCCGACCGGCTCACCCGGATGCTGGGGCTGAACACCGACTTTCAGATCATCCCTTACCGGGGTGAATATTACCGGCTTGCCGCCCGGCACAATCAGATTGTCAGACACCTCATTTATCCGATTCCCGATCCCGACCTGCCTTTTCTTGGCGTGCATTTAACCCGGATGATCGACGGTTCCGTGACCGTTGGCCCGAATGCGGTGCAGGGCTGGAAGCGGGAAGGCTACGGACGATTCAATTTCAGCCTCAGAGACTGCGCTGAAATGCTGTCTTTTCCCGGCTTCTGGCAGGTCACGGCTAAACACCTCAAAACCGGATTGCAGGAATTCAGGGATGCCTGGTGGAAAGCGGGTTATCTGAAGCGGGTCCGAAAGTATTGCCCGAGTCTGGTGCTGGCGGATCTTGAGCCGTATCCGGCGGGGGTTCGGGCGCAGGCAGTGCTGAAAGACGGAACGCTGGTCCACGATTTTCTGTTTGCGGACAGCCCGCGCAGCCTGCATGTATGTAACGCGCCATCACCGGCCGCAACGTCCGCCATGCCGATTGCTGACTATATCTGCGATAAAGTTGCTGAAAAAATGCCGACTGGGGTGCCTGTCATCAACGCTGCTATCGACTGAGTGACCATAAAAAACACCCCAGCGAATATGCCGGGGTGTTCATGTGTTTCAAGCGTCTCAATTACAGACTCGCCATCGCGCCTTTTCCGACACCTTCATAAGCCACAACCTCCAGATGCTGGTTGTCACCGACCATTGGCTTCACTTCTGCCGCAATAAAGTGCGCCAGCAGTTCAATGGTGGTATCGGTGTGGATCATCTCGGTTTCGCGCTTGGTAATCGCCAGCTCAAACAAACCTTGCGGTGCGGTATAGCGGAAACCGTAATGGGTCTCGTCTGTCACATCCTTCGCGTGCTCGCTGAGGTTCAGTGCCGTCACGCTGACCTGATCTTCCACCGTACCCAGATAAATATCTGTCCAGCGCTTCGCCCAGTCTGCTTCCAACTGGCTGTCCCGCTGACCATCAACATAGAGTTCAATCGGTGAACGGTGCCCATGCGCAATACGCTGGCAATTGCCATCATGCTTTTTCAGACCATGGCTGTAATGATAAAAAGCGCCGTCAATCTTTTCATGTCGCAGCACCAGCTCCAGCCCCTGAACATTCTCTGGCAGCTCTCCTGCCAGCACTTGGTAAAGGTGCTCAGTCACAGTGTCGATGGTAATGGCTTCGGCTTCGACTAAGCAGTACGCCTCTTCCGGACAGTGCAGATGAATACTTTGATCGCCGCGCAGCAGATCCACTGTGGCATAACCCGGGGTGGTTTCAGCGATCTGCACCGAGGGATGATTCACAGGCACCAGTAGACGGTGATCGACATATTCATCCACCAGTTTTTTGATCTGCTTTTTGACGCGACCAAAATCCAGCACCATGCTCATTTCGTTCAGCTCGCCAGACATCACCACGTCCAGTATCCAGCTGTCGCCCACCATCCCCCGTTCCGGGCATAGGTATGAGGCATCAATAACGGTGAGATCTCTGACAAATAGCTTCACGCTGACGTCCTTACTGAAATGATAGTCGTTTACGGAGCTGGGCATTATACGCGGACAGTCGAAGGAGTAAACCGAAACCCGCGCATGATATCTAATGCTCAGTAGCGATAATTCGCCGCCAGAAACAGGGAACTGACACCCCGCTGCTGAGACTGGAATTCAATTGAATTGCCCTGCGCGTCCTTTCCCTGCCAGTTTGTCATCTTACTTGGCAGCATACTGTGACGGAATCCGGCTTCCAGAGTCATGTCAGAAGACACCCGCCAGGCCAACCCCGTCTGCATCCCGAAAATAACCCCGCTCACATCATAGTCATGTTGATAATCCGAGTTGGATTTCACGCTGGCATAGCCGAGGTGCAAACCGACATAAGGTGAAAAATCTTTGTGATACAAAAAGAAGTAATCTGTGCCCAGCAAATGAAGATTCGCCTGATTCTGATAACTCAGACCGGATGACGGAAACTGGCTGTCACTTTGATGCCGTTCAAAACTGTAATAAATTCGGCTGCGTCCTTCCGGGGTGTAATAACCGAAATCAATGCCCCAGAACCCGTTTCCATCGGCATCTTTCGCGGTTTCAGTCTGGCCGGACACTGTGGCTTTATCGTTCAGCCCCATCAGGCTCACGCCCCCCCGTAACCCCAAAAAGTACCGGCTGTCTTCTTTCGGTTCGGCATCAGCCTGTTGTTCTGTGCCGGCAACAGCAGTTCCCGCCGTCGAAGGCTGAGCAAGATTGGCCTGTGCGCCCACGCTGAACAGACAGCCCACAAGCAACGCAGAAGCGAAAGGGACCATAGAAGATGTAAGAACCTGCAAAGCTGCCTCCTGAAATCACGGCTTGCCGGGCCATTGCCCGGGTATTGCCGCATCATAGCAAGTCCCTGAAATTCAGACGAGCAAAAATCTGAATCAAAACAAGGGGCAGCTACTTATCCAGTGCTTTATTCTTCCCGCAGCCAGGCCAGCGCATCCACCGGGGTATCGAAACATTTCACTTCCCCGGAAATAAACCAGTTGCCAACTTTCGCCATCACATCCATCCACTTCTTATCACTATAAATCGCAATCCGGTTAAATTTCTTTCCATGTTTCAGGCCGAGTTTCAGATCATCCCACGCCGCTTTCAGTTCCCACCCCTCGAAATCTGAACCATCAAAATACACATTCACCTTTGGATGCTCGATCCCTGCCAGCGCCTCATCAATCAGTGGCGTGATCTGCTCATAATCTTCATGAGTCAGTTTACCGACCGCTTTCAGTTCCATGAAAAAGTGATCGCCATCTCTGTCCACTTCAAAAAATAAACCATGCGTGGTTTGCATATCTGCCTCCAAAAGCCAGCGAATGAGGGAATGAAAAAGTTCAGGATAAGTGTAGTGGGGATCAGGAAAAAGTGTGGCTTTTGAATCAATTGTCGGGCCATGTGACCCGACAATGTCGCGAAAAGATCAGACGGCTGCAGTTGCGTCTCTGACTTCCGCTTTCAGTTCTTTTTTGAGAATTTTACCCGTGGCGTTCATTGGCAGGGCCTGACGAATTTCAACCTGCCGCGGATATTTATAAGCTGCCAGCTGAGTTTTCCCCCAGGCTTGTAATTCAGAATCAGTCGCTGTTGCACCTTCTTTCAGAACCACATACGCCTTCACTTCTTCGCCGTACTGCTGGCATGGAATCCCAATCACGGCCACCATTGCCACATCCGGGTGCGTCATAAACACTTCTTCGATCTCACGGGGATAAACATTGAACCCGCCACGAATAATCAGATCTTTGACGCGATCCACAATGAACAGATTGCCATGCTCATCGAAACGACCGATATCTCCAGAGTGGAACCAGCCATTGCGCAGCGCATTTTCATTTTCCTCCGAACGATTAAGATAACCTTTCATGACATTGTGGCCCCGGATGATAATTTCACCCGACTCGCCCTGAGGGAGCGGTTGATCAGTATCGTCGACAATTCGGATTTCAACGCCTTGGATTGGTTGCCCCACAGAACCGGGCAGGCGGGGTTTATCCAGATGATTGAAACTGGCAATCGGGCTGGTTTCTGACAGGCCGTAACCTTCGAGGACAGGCACACCAAACCGGGCTTCAAATGTTCGCAGCACTTCAACCGGCAAGGATGCACCGCCACTCACACCCAGACGCAAACTGGAAATATCATGATCAGCCTGACAATGGTTCAGGCCAATGTACATTGTCGGCACACCCGCAAACACCGTCACACGATGCTGCTCGATCAGATTCATCACCAGCGCCGCATCAAACCGCGGCACCAGCACCAGGGTACAGCCAAGGCTGACCGACGCATTCATGTTGACCGTCTGACCAAAGGTGTGAAACAAAGGCAGCGTCACCAGGTGGATATCATCGCCCCGCATCTGCATTAAATTCTGCGCTGCCAGCGCATTGATATATTGATTACTCTGTGTCAGTTCAGCGCCTTTCGGTAAGCCCGTCGTGCCCGAGGTATACAGAATCACCGCCGTATCTTCGGCACTCCGGGGGGCGCAGTCGCAGCTTGAAGACTGATCTTGCATCAAAGCAGACAGGGTCGGCACACCTTTATATGCCAACTGAGACTGATTGGCTGTCATCACCACCATTTGCTCACAGCCGTCGACTTTGTGAAAAGCAGCAATTCCGGCGTCTGCCATCGGCAATTCAGCCGTGCCTTCAAAACAGAAATAGAATTTCGCTTGCGAGTCCTCCAGGTGGTACTGGATTTCCCGCTCACGCAGCAGGACATTCAATGGCACAACCACTGCACCCGCTTTTTGAATCCCGTAATACACCAGCGGAAAAAATGGCAGATTCGGACAACTCAGTGCAATGCGATCCCCAGGCTGAACGCCGTTGGCTTTCAGGCCGTTGGCAATCTGACTGGCAATGGCATTGAACTGAGCGTAAGTGATCTGTATCTCGCCACAAATCATGGCGATTTTATCCGGTTGAGAAACAGCATTTCGTTGTAGTGCAGCGGCAAGATTCAGCATGGTGTTTTCCTTGTGATGTTTAATACACAACCATCTTTATGTGGGGGTCAGTTGTCACAGCTAAGATTGAAACAAAACTTTATACAAAAGATTTAATCGGACGTTCGACCAATGTCAACGACGAACGCCCGCTTTGTTAATATTTTGTGAAACAGGCGCAGCTTTGTTCCGGATATCAGAAGACCAGAAAATCAGGAGCCGGAACTCAGTTTCTCCTCCGTCTTCGCCAGCCGCTTTGATTCCAGTCGGGTTGGCGGGAAACTGATCGTCTTCCCTTCTGCCGTCAGAATTGCGATGCGCTCCGGTTGCCCCGCTTCATTCATCCAAAGCTCGCCAATACAACTGGTATTGACCAAACGCCCGTGCCCCGGCGTATCCGGATCCCGTTTCTCGATCTTCATTCTTTTACGCTTCGTCAGCCAGTTCAGCGGTGAAGACGGCGTATAGAGTAATCGGTCCATCCGCTCACAAAAGCGTAGCAGCTTCTCGGGAAACGTATTTTTAATCCCGCTGGCCGTGATCTGATAAATATGGGGACTATTTCGCCGAAAGCGCAGCTTGATGTCATAGGCAAAAGAATAGTGAACATCGCCGGAAAGGATCACAAAATTCGTTGGTGTTTTAGTATGCGTAAAAATACTCAGCAACGTATTGGCAGCGCCCGGATGGGCCATCCAGTTTTCTGCATCCACCATCAGCGGCTTGCCAAGCCAGGTCATAATGCGTTGCAGGGCTTCAATGAACTTCACACCAAACATGGGTGCCGGAGAGACAATAATGACCGCAGGTTCATGCATCAGCGCCTGCTGCATTTCTGTCAGCGCTTCCCAGTCCATCAAACCTGAAGGCTTGTTCATTTTTGACTCCGACCGCCAGCGCCGGGTGCGCGTATCCAACACCATGATCTTCGGCTGAGTCGCAATCTCGTAATGCCAGTGCTCAAAGTCATACAACAGGCTGATCATCGCATCATGATTCTCCTCCGTAGGTTGCGCGAAAAATGCCCGGGACAACGTCATAAAACGCTCGTCAAACTGGGACGGGTCGTTCCCCCATCCCTGACATAACCAGTACCCGAACAGACTGTTGCCGATGATGCGACGGGAAAAGGCATGCTGGTACACCGCCTGTTCCCAGCCCACGGTCAGATTCCAGTCATCCGTGACATCATGATCATCAAATATCATGTAGGTTGGAATGTGCGCCATCAAACGCTGCACCTGAGTCAGACCTGAAATAAAACCATCGATCTCCGTCTTTTCCCGCTGCCAGAGCTGTTGCCATTTTTCAGCCAGCACCTGCGTGCCGCACTGGAATCCTTGCTCTGCCAGCCTGCCATGATCCACTAACCGCCAGACCTGCGGCGACCACACCAGCAGGTACATCGCCAAGAATTCGCTCAGACCGATCAGATGGTTTTCACAGTCATTGGAGCTGAAAACGGGCCGACGGCGTTGAGGCAGCCAGTTGAATCCACGGGTATCCGACAACCAGTTTCCGGTATCTTCATGAACGGGCAAAATTTGATCACGCCCATACAGTTGGTGATCACTGCCTCGTAGTGCGGACAAAGATGCGTAAGCAGCATCCGGAAAATCTTCATCCGGTAAGCCAAGTAAATCAATGACCTGGCTGATGGCATCGAGCGTCGGCCCGGCGACATGATCGGCATAGATCTGGTCGCCGCTCATCATCAACAAGGCCGGACGTTCCTCAACAGCCAGCGAAGCCACTTTGTTATCTGCCGCCACCAGGCTGTCTTTGCCGGGAAAATGAGGATTCCGGCAAGAGCCATGCTGAATGTAATCCGCACGTGATTTAATCATCAGCGATAAACGTTTTTCTCCCGGATAGCATAATTCAGGCATCAGGGCACTCAGCGGCCCTTGCTGTGTCTGAATCTCATAAGCCAGTTCACAGTCCAGCGGGAACTGACCTTTGAACTGCGCCATCACAACCCAGGCTGAACGGCCAACCTGCATCTGCTGCTCAGCAGTCAGTGCCGCCTGAAAAAATGCCGCTTCTTCTGTGGCATGGAAAAGCTCGAACTGCCCGACAAGTTTCTCAGTCGTCATCATCCACACCGTTATCGACTGCGCATCACACCGCCGTAATACCGGCCCGGCGAGTATCAGCGGCAGCGTCGATTTGTCTTGTGATTCATCCTGAAAAGCTGAGCCTGATAAATCCTGTGTCTTTTTCTGATGTTGATTACTGACTGTCATGGGTCCCGAATACCTGCATCTTTTCCAGCGGAAGTCATTGTAACAGAGACACGTTCTTCTGAGGCAAACTGAATGTCAAAGCCGCATTTCTGAATCTTTCGATCCATCGTCGCCTTTATCAGCATGAAACACACCCATTTCTCAAAGACTTTATTTTCCCGGCAGATCCGAAATAAACCAGATATTTCATGAATAAAAGTTATCTATTTTTGACCTGGTACAAGTCTTTAAATCTTTATTCTTTGGTATTGCTTCAAAGAATTTATTTAATGGCACAACGGTTATGAACCTATGTTGTGGTCAAAATAATCCTAATTTAGAATATTTGTTCAACCACAACGCGTTTGGAGGAGATTGCCTCTTCCATTGGCTAAAAGAAAAACAATATTCGTCAAAGGTAAATATCAATGAGTATAAAAGCCCCCAGTCAAATTACGATTCATGACTTGCCCTCGAAAGTAAAAATAACCTTGCCAGAAGAACCCAATTCTGGTGGTGCTTCTTTTTTAATGTTTATCGGTCTGGGGATTGCAATTGTTGGCGTCTTATTTGCCATATTTGGCCCAAGTAAAATTTATTACAACGCATATGAGGGAATGACATTCATACAAACACTGCAAGCTTACCCAGGCCCGATTGCCAGTGTTGGGTTCTTGATTTGTGGTATTGCTAACTATGTCACCAACTCTGCTTTACAGGAATATCAGCAAGCTGTCGCTGAGTCACTTGAAAATGCAATTCAAATTACTGACGAGGACATTCCAGAAGGTTTCAAGCTCAGCATTGACCACCATGAAGGTGACGAGAAAGACGTTTACTATATCAGCTTAGTTGAGGCACCAGACGATCAGGTATCGGAAGAAACGTCTGAGTCAGAGCCACTGACCGCGGCAGACAAAAAATAAATTTTTACATCAAACTGCGCCAATTCATTTTTGGCGCAGTGCTTTCCACAACAGCAATCAACAATCGTAAAACGCCAGTTCAGAATCTTATTCCAAGAACGACATCTATTTTCCTCTCATGCGCTGACACACTATCTGGGATTATTATAATGACGAAATGGCATCGTCTCCTGATGATCCCACCAACGACTGTAAAAGACACCTTTTTTCTTCTCTACTAGATCAAGTTCATGCTGACCATATTCCTGAATCAGTAATTTCACTTGCGCTAGCTGCTCCGCTGTTAAGATCAAATCATTATTACCATGTGTACTCACTTTATACTGAGTGTATAAGACTGGTTTTGTGACAACGAAGCAATAAATACCCAACCAAGACCAGGCACTTTCCTCGGGCTTTGGCTCTGGAATCGTCCCTAATTTCAAAAACGACAGGGATGCAGCACCCGCACCAACAAACACAAGTGGGCCTGCAACAAAAAGCAAAATCACAGCGATTACAAATCCGGCCATCATACAATATTTCGCCATATCTTTTCGTCGTTCACTTCCGACTTTTACGCCATAGGAATAGAAGCCTGATGCTGTGATTTTCTGGTAGTATCGTGTTGGAAAGCATTCAGCGCCTAATGTCATCACTATTACTGGAAAAGGAATCAAAAAAAATCCAAATAACAATAATTGGTATACAAGTTCATGATCTCTTAGCCCAACATACATAAATAGCAATGGAATAAATGCAATAAAGAAGAACATAAAAAATGGTAAACCCCACTTACCATAGCGTCCCCAATAGTCAACTTCCCATTCCATTATTGCGGGTTCATCTTTCACGATCTGCGCATAAATTTCTTCACATTTCTCCTGACGATGAAGCCAGTGTTCAAGACTTTGGTCTGTGTTGAGTTGATGCTGTACCTGTTGATATTTCTTTTTTATCTGATCTATGTGCAGACTAATCATACGTGGTTATTTCTTTAATCTATGACGGATAGTTTAGGGATTAAATTAAATAAAACAATCATCAATAAAAGGTGAGGATAATCTCACCTTTCAAAATCATCACATTTTATATGGCATTGTTTCCTGATGATCAAACCATCGATCAAAAAAGCTATCTTCTACTCGATTAATCACATCTAATTCATGCTGTCCATATTGAGAAATAATATTTTTCACTTCATAAATTTGCTCTTTCGTTAAGATGAGATAATTTTTCCCATGCGTTCTGACTTTATACTTGTCATATAGAAATGGTTTATATTCTTTCACAATGCTATATACACCTAGCCAAGGCCAGGCACTCTCCTCCGGATCAGGCTCTGGGATATTTCCGAGCGACAAAAATGATAGAGAGGCTGCACCGGCACCTGCAAAAATAAGTGGCCCGGCAATGAAGAGTAATATCACAGCAACAACAAAACCGCCCATCATACAATACTTAGCCATTTTTTTTCGTCTTTCGCTTCCCACTTTAACGCCATATGAATAAAACCCAGATGCGGTTATTTTCTGATAATAACGAGTAGGGAACCACTCAGCACCTAAAACCAAAACAATTATTGGTAGTGGAACTACAAAAAAACCAGCAAGCAACCCCATTAATATATCTTCATGATCTCTTGCAAACCAATAGACTGTAAACATAGGTATAAAAGTAAACAGAAATGATGCAAAGAATGGTAACCCCCACTTACCATATCTCCCCCAGTAGTCAACCTCCCATTCCATAATGGCAGTTTCACTTTTTACAATTTTCACGTAAATTTCACGGCACTTATCTTGTTGATCTTTCCAATATTCTAAATTGGGATCATTATTGAGTTGTTGTTGCACCTGTTGGTATCTTTTTTTAATGTGTTCCATATATAAGGAGTCATTCTCAGACGATACTATTTATTGCGGACATTTAGATATTCTAGTTAAGACATTCAACCAAAAAAGGTGAGCTTAAGCTCACCTTTTCCAATTTATTTATCTGTTGCTGGCATCTCACGGTTTGGCGCTTTTACTCTACGGAATGGCATCGTCTCTTGATGCTGCCACCAACGGCTAAAAAATACACCCTCTTCTTTATCCAAAATATCAACTTCATGCTGACCATATTGTTTTAAAATCTCTTGTACCTGTACTAATTGTTCTTTTGTTAAGATCAAATAGTTGTCACCATGTGTTCCTACCTTATAAAGATGATACAAAAATGGCTTCTTCAATAACACAAGACTATAAATCCCCAACCAAGGCCAGGCACTCTCTTCTGGCTCAGATTCTGGAATCGAGCCTAATTTCAAAAAAGACAGCGAAGCTGCACCAACTCCAGCAAATACCATTGGTCCTGCAAAAAAGAGCAAAATGATGGCGATTGCAAAACCACCCATCATGCAATATTTCGCCATCTTTTGACGCCGTTCACGGCCAAGCTTTACACCATAGGAGTAAAATCCAGATGCTGTGATTTTCTGGTAGTAGCGTGTGGGGAACCATTCAGCACCAAGTACCATGATCAAGATTGGTAATGGCAATACACAAAAACACATAAACAGGATCTGATATATATCTTCTTGATCACCTGCCAACCAGTATAGTGGAAAAAGTGGAACAAAGGTAAAAGCAAACAGCACAAACACTGGTAAGCCCCATTTTCCAAATCGGCCCCAATAGTCAACCTCCCACTCTAATATTGCAGGTTCTTTCTTGACCTGATTTTTATAAATCTTACGACATTGTGCATATCTTTTAGCCCAGTCTTCTAAATTAGGTGCAGTGTTTAACTGATGTTGAACATGCTTATATTTTTTCTTAATACTATCTAAATCTTTCATTTTACACTCTTTACTTGTAGCCAATAGTAACCAATTGTGTTTTTTCACTGGCTCCGAATTTCAATACATTAGAATAGGGTAAAGAAGCTTTTAAATCGATCAAATCATCCCCAAAAGCACTTTCAACTTTTTTAACTGCTGCTTTCATCCCTTGTGCATTAATACCGGGTGCATCAAATGATGCTGGCAATGCCTGCATATCAAAGCAATGTGGCGTTACATGACTTTGAGGCTGTTTTCTACTTTCTAGAGCATCAGGATACCACACCAATAGCAATAAAGAATCCAGTTGATTTCCGTAAGGCCGAGGCAACCAGAAGCGATAGAGATGATTCATTAATCCTGTTTCAGGCCAGGTATTGATATAGTTAACATTATCGTTTGGTTTAGTCGGCAAACGGGGTTCCATACCCACTTTCACTGGTGAAAATGGCCTTTTATTCTTAATCCATTCAGGGAAAAAAGCATCTTCTTTCCCCACCTGCACATAGCTGCTCTTTGAATTGTTCTTGCTGTACCACAACGCTTCAATACGCACCACTTTTTCTTGCAGTTCTTGAGGAAAATCAACCATTATCCAGTACCCATTGACTCCATACAGAGAGTCACTCATCTGATGGTTATATGGAACAGGAAGATCTTTATAGCGGTTCGCTAGAGTCGGTTGATAATAGACTGTCGGTTTATTTTTCAGTCGTGCCAACGCATCAAATGCTTTACGATAACCATTAAGACTGTACTCCCTGACAATGTTTTCATCACCAAACTCAGATAAATTCACCCAAGGCGTTTTAACTAACCAATTGGTGACGTCATCTTCCCGAATATAGTTCAAGTAAGCAGTACAAAAAGCATAAACCACACCAGCAACCAAAGCTGGCCCCGTTAACAACCACAACGGTATAGCAGCCCCAGCCATAGCTGCAATTTCTAATGCCCCTGTAAGTGCGAATGTGGCCGTTGACGTAGCCTTAAGCGCGTGAATAACCCGCGTAAATCCCTTAGCTTTCATAAAGTCATACACGATTATTTGATATGTCTCATATCCTGCTGCATATACCAATGCTAAATTTGCACCTAAACCAACCATAATGGCTCGACGAAGTATGATCTGATTTTCGATTTCTAGAGCATCCATCCCTTTTATTGTACTAAATAAATTTCTGGACTTGAGTGATTTATAAATATTCTCTTCATAATGACTAGATTTTAAAGCATCCAACATCCCTCGAGCTTCAGCTAAGTAAGCAGACTTATTGATGCTCAAAACCGAATCAATCGCATAACCCACGCGATACTTAATGGTATATTCGTCTTTATCATCCTTTTTATGTTTTTTAGATATATTTTGAGTATCCTCAATCAATGCCAAGAAGTTTAAGCTTGTAATCGTAAGGTGGAGTCCTCGCGAACCAAAACTCTCCACTGCATCATAAAACTTTTCGGCTTGGTTAATGATGAAAGCTTTAAATATTCTTCTAACTTTTTTATTTTCAAAATCAAAAATATCAAATATTTTCTTTCTAATTTTCAGTATCTTGTCTCTTTGTGCCTCAATATCTTCCAGCGTTGCATTTCCAGCCCCTTCCACCTCCATATAGATCAACCAGTGAATTGCTCTTTTCTCCTGGTCACGCAACTTAACCAGTTCATCCTTCATTCCTTTCGATAAGTAAATCTCACCGTTTACTATTTGATTCGATATTAATGAAGATATCCACCTTGTTCCCCATTTCATTTCGGGGGCCGTTTCTATCACATTTACAGAAAGTCTCAGCTGTTCACTTAATGAATGTTGAATAAGGCGGTTCACAGAAAAAATAACCTGCTGTGAAAGAAGGTTTTCAGCACCTTTTATAAACGATTTTTTTATATTTCGATAACGACTAAGAATATTAGTCTCATACCAATTCCAATTTTCAAGGGATTCTTCTTTGAAAGCGCCAAAAAAGCTCACAACACCGACAGTCAAAGCAGACTGGTCTGCGCGCGAACCTTGAAGATGCCACTGATGCGACTCTTCAATGAGCTGACTCAATTGTCCATGCTCAAAACCCATTTCAGCAAGATGATTGAACGCATCATTCGGTCCGTGTTCAATAAGATACCTTATATACTTTTCAAATTTATTTTTTAACGTCTGACTTCCTTGATAAATCAAACTTCCGATGATGTTTATCAATGGCTCGCCAGGATTAAACTGATTTTTATGCTGTATCAGATCATTCCCTTTAAGAGTATGCTCAAGACCAAATTGAAAGTTTGTGACAAAAGAGACGAATTCATCGGATTGTTCTTCACACTCCAAATCAAAAGATAAATGTTCAGGTGAGACTCCCAACATATTGAGCGTCACAAAAGAACATTTAGAAATATACTGAACCCAATTATTGTAGGCGATCTTTGACTCAGTTTGTTTCACAATGACTTCATTTACATCATTTAATAAAACTCGGCTTTGCCACTTTGTCAGTTCTTTCGATTTTTTATAGTATTCTTTCTGACGTTCCCTCATCGGATTTTTCGTTTGTATCCCTAAGACATTCGTTTTTTCTTCAAGAATATCAAAATAATTCAAGCTACCATCATAGTCGTACATGTTTTTCACATCGGATTCGAAATCTTTAAGTCCCTTTTCATCCAGACTGTTCATCGCATGCAAATAAACCAGACCATCGTTGACAGCCTTCGTCAATTTCGCCTGCAACAACTCATCACCTTCCACTTCTTTCGCCAGTGGATCATCCGGTAAAGGTTTCAGGTTACAAAAATCCCCGACTGCTTTTGCCAGGTTCAGTTCTGGTAGGTTTTTCTCTTGCCACTGAGACCGAAGATCATTGGCCAGAATGGTGAGTTTCAGGCTGTCTTCCGCCAGTGCAATGCCATCTTCGATAATCAGGATATCGGCATGCAGGGGTTTTTCCGGATCAATCGTATCCAGATAGGGTTGGTTCGACTGAACCGGTGTGAAATGCTCTTTTTCTGCCTTGGCATCTTTTTCTGCCTTAGCATCCTTATCGTTGCTGCCGGGTTTAACATCGGTGTCCGCTTGATTCGTCGGCGTGGTGGTATCGGCAAAGCGGTGATCCTGAATGGCAGGGCCGGCATCAATGTCGGCAACCAGTTGAGGCAAGTCATTGAAGACTTCTTCTTCACCTTTTGTGCTGACCAGCCTTTGGTTGAAATCGTAAACGGCCCCGGCATTTTTCGTCAGCGCCTGACGGAATTCCGGATCGCCCGTAAACTGGCTGCGCTGTTTTTCTGTCCATTCCCGTTCAGAAAAGACGATGTAGGCCCGGCCATTCAGACTGTGGCATGGCAGATAAGGGGTTTTCTCATCGTTGCGCTCAAACAAACCCTCGGTATAGCGAAACTCATGCAATTCATCGGCGTGCGGGTAACGTGCCGCCAGATTCGTATTCGCTGCGACATAGTAGACATACACATAACCTTCACGCAGTTGGCGAATGGTCAGCGAATGCGCCGTTTCGCTCGCAAGCGGATGGGCATGAACCTTGTATTTTTCACTTAAGGCTGCCTGAATCGGGTGTTTGCCCTGCTTCTGCGCCAGAACCAGACTTTGATTATAAGGCGCTTCAACCTCATCCAGCGCATAACGGCCCAGACAGAGCTTGATGGTCTGAATATCTGCTGCGGTCGTTAAAGATGCCACGCGCACCACGGTGGCCTGAGGCGCCAGCAGGTTTTCCTGAGTCATTGGCGCGAAGTCCCCGCCAAGTTTCGGCTGTGCATAGTGGTACAGCATATTCTCGGCGAGGTTATAATCTTCAATCAGCACGGCCGGGAAGGTATTCCGCTGCACCCCTTCTGCCTGGTTCTGTGGCGGATCGATCTTCAGCGTTTGACCGACACGAAGACTGAACAGCGGATCAGAAATATCCAGCCCGTTGAATTCAGCCAGTTGTTTCGGCGACAGATCATAAAGCGCAGCGATACTGCTCAAGCTCTCATGGCCCAATGCATCATTAATCGCTTTCACCTCGTGGGTTCTCGGCTCTGGGTTATCCACTGGCGTTTTATTCACAATCACCACATCCCCGGCCATCACCCGTTCGGTCTCGCTCATCTCCTTGAGATAGGGGTTGTAGTCCAGCAGCGTTGCTTTGGAGATACCGGCGCTCGCCGCCACTTCATCCAGGGTGGCATCTTTTTTCACCGGAAAATAATCAATGCTCAATACCGGGCTTGCTTCGGCGGCGTCTGGTACTTCCACCGGTAATATCAAGGTTTCACCGGGGAAAATATGGTCTTTACGATCACCAACCTGATAATCCGGATTCGCTTCAAGCAGCTCGCTCAGTTCGATTTCATGAGCTTTGGCAATCGCAGTCAGGGTATCCCCTTTCTGGATGGTATACAGCTGCCCCTGCCCCTGATGCTGAACCACATCCACCAGATTCTGCTGCGCAGTTTTGCGCATGGCATCCAGATCGAGCAGGGTGGCATGTTTATCCAGCCACGCCCCATCCATCCGATCAAATTCCTGCTGGGTCAGCTTGTGCGGGGAATACAATAGATGCTGCCGTTTCGCAGGTTGATCCTGCATCCGCCACGGCAGGATCAGCGTGCTGAGTTCATGGTCGTCCAGCAATTCATCGGATAACTGGCCCGCGACCGACTTCGTAACCTGATACTGCCAGTTCTCATCATCTTCTGTGATTTTATACTCATGGAGCAGAGCATCGGCCATGAAATGGTAATAGTAACCTGAAGTCGGCAGAGCTAACCGGTGTCCGATTTCGACAGCCAACTGTACCGGCATAAACGCATCGTGCGCTTTCAGAGTGTTGACCGGGTCTGGCATCACCGAATCAATGGAGGTTTTCAGCACACCTGCACCACTTTTCACATGCAGTGACTTCGCTTCATGCACCCGCAGCTTTGAGACATACACCACTGCATCTTTGTTTTCGATGCGCTGCAATGCTTCCGTTTCTGCTTCCGCCGCGGTGGGCGCAACGGTGATGGCTTCATCTAATTTCAGCGCTTTGAATGTGTCTTCCGAGCAGGTCAGTTCAACCGCGTACTCAAACTTCGGGACATCATTGAGTGGCTCTTTCAGATATACGACAGCTGTTTTGGAATCCTTTAAACTCCCCATCATCAATCCCATGAAATCAAGCCAGGGCTTTTCTTCTGATGCCTGACCTGCAGGTAATTGAACTGTATCAATCGCAGCAATATGTTTCTGAATGCCAAACCCCTGTTTTTCTGAATACACAGAAAATTCATCCAGTGACGTCGCAACTTGTGCAAGGCTGTCGGGTCTTTGTTCCAGCTCGTCCAGTTGCTGTACGGTCAGTTGCTGAGGGGAGAAATAAACTTGGATACCGTTAGATTTTTGCTGCGGTTCCCCCTGAACTTTATAAGGAACCCAAACCAGAGGAGACGAAAAACACTGTGATACACGGCGCTCTTCTGCCTCATATTTTGCACGGGCCCGGTAATACTCAACATCAATCTCGTTATATAAGCCACCGGATGTAATCTCCAGCTCGCGCCAGGCCTTTCCTTTCCAGAAAAGATACAAAAAGCCACCCTTCAGGTCTGCTACTTTTGCCTTGTCCTGGCTTTCATCCAGATAAACCATGGCACGGAAAGGGACGAATACATTTTCCCATTCCGCTTTAGTGGTCCCTTTTTCCACGGGCTGCACATCGCGCGCCACCAGCAGATTCAACGGTGGAAATCCGCCTTGCTGTGACAGAGACATCGATACGTTTCGGGGTTCCGTTTGCAAAGAACTGAACACCACTAAACTGCGATGCTTCGCCAGAAAATCAATATCGTGTCTTTTCTCCTTGTCGCACTGCTCAGCGGTTTTTGACAGCTTCAGTTTTGTGTGAGTCGAAGAGAACTGTCCGGCAACTTCAACCACAATTTGATGCTCAGGAATGATTTCTCGCTTTGATTCAACGGGTGGTAGCTGTGAGGCATAACATTCCATATCAACCAACGGCTCATAGCCCGCTTTTGGATAGCACTCTTCAGGGAGGTTATCATTCCATTGATTTTGATCTTTTTTATCTGACGACATGTGAAATCTACTATGTTGTTATTTGGTGAGATTATTCTTATTTTTTGGCAGTTCTTTTGCGTGAAGGAGAAAAGGACAAGCCAGTACAGATGCCTGCCTGATCATCAGGAAGCAGCATGATTATTTTTCGAAAAAACAGGTTGTCAGAATATCAAAACAATTTCTTGCGCAATAAGATTGATAACAAAGCGACATTGAGGATAGGAACAGAGATCAAAAATCTAAAATTCTGTTTCAGCGTCATTTAATATTTTCAGGGTTCATCCCTAAAAAGCGTCTGCTTATTCTCAGGACAAACAATTACCACCATCGGCGGTGGTTCAGGGGTGACAAATAAAAAAGCAGCCCCGACTGGGACTGCCTTTGATCGATATTTGCAAAGTACACTTTTTGGGCTGGTTTTGTTACACCTGTTGTGCCTGTCCTTTCTCAGCAGCTTTGGCAGCAAGCTTGCGCTTGTCACGCCAGTTACTGAATAAAGGCATCAGCAATGCAAGGACCGCCAGAATCATGATGGTTAATGTCAATGGACGCTCCCAGAGGAAGGCAAAAGAACCATCAGAAAGTGTCAGTGAGCGACTGAGGTTTTTCTCCAGAATATCGCCCAGAATGAACCCCAGCAGCATGGGTGCCATTGGAAAGTTGAGCAATTTCAGGAAAGTCGCAATAACCGTGATCAACACCATCAGTTGAATATCGAAGGCGTTGAAGCTAACCAGATACACACCGGTGATCGAGAAGAACAGGATCAACGGGATCAGAATCGGACGCGGAATCACCAGCAACCGTGAGATATACGGGATCAGCGGCAGGTTCAGTATCAGCAGCACCAAGTTGCCAAAGTACATCGAGATGATGACCGACCAGAATACATCCGGGTTATCGACAAACAGACGCGGGCCCGGCTGAATGCCGTAAGCAATCAATGCGCCCAGCATAATGGCAGTCGTCCCCGACCCCGGAATGCCCAGCGTCAGCAGTGGAACAAACGAACCGGTTGAAGCGGCGTTATTCGCGGACTCCGGTGCCGCCAGACCACGCAGGGCACCTTTACCGAACTTCTCTTTTTCAGCTTTCGGGGCCAGATTTCGCTCCATACCGTAACTCAGGAAAGACGCAATCGTCGCCCCTGCGCCCGGCAAAACACCCACCAGAAAACCGAATACGGAAGAACGTGCCACTGTTGGGGCCACATGCTTCACTTCTTCTTTGCTCAGCTTCATGCTGCCCAGATTATTCATATCCATCTGGGCGTCTTCCTGCTTGTGCTCACCACGCAGCACGGTCATCACAACTTCAGTCAGTGCGAAAGTTGCCATCGCCAGCAGCAGGAAGCTGATGCCATCAATGAGATCCACATTATCAAAGGTAAAACGTGGCACGCCGGTCATCACGTCATTTCCGACCGTAGAAATCATCAGGCCGAAAACTGTCATCATCAAAGCTTTCAGCACTTGTCCCTTGCCAGAAAAAGCCGCAACTGCCGTCAAACCCAGAATCATCAGGGCAAAGTAGTCGCTCGACTGGAAGCTCAGCGACACTTTTGCCAGTGCCGGGGCCGCAAACAGCAGGATAATGGCGCCAACGGTACCCCCGGTGAAAGACGAATAGGCCGCCAGTGCCAGCGCTTTCCCGGCCTGATTTTTCTGGGCCAGTGGGAAACCATCAAATGCCGTCACGACTGTACTTGAACAGCCCGGTGCATTAATAAGAATGGAAGATGTCGAACCGCCAAATACCGCGCCATAATAGACACCCGCCATGAGAATGATGCCGGAAGAAGGGTCCAGACCATAAGTAATCGGGATCATCAGGGCAATCGCAGAAATCGGCCCCAACCCCGGCAGCATGCCGATAAAGGTGCCCGCAAAGCAACCCACAACCACCATCATCAGATTGAACGGCATAACCGCCGTGCTCAATCCTGATAAGATTCCATCAAACATCGGGTTATCCTCCCAGCAGACCAGTGATGAGACGACCAGGCGCCAGATAAATGTCGAGGAGCTGGGTCAGCAAAAACCAGAAACCGGCAGCAAAGGGGACAGACGCCAGCAATAGCATCTTCGGACGACGCTCGCCCAGCAGCCAGTAACCGCCCACCAGAAACACAACGGTCGACAGCAGAAAACCAATCCATTCCAGTGCTGCGGCAAAGATCAGCATCAGTACCAGTAATTTGGCCATCAAGACAAAATCCAGTCCGCTCAGGTCGAGTTTGTCGACCTCGCTGCGGCTGGCGGTCAGTAACTGACACAATGAAAAAATAATGCCCATTCCGGCGAGTGCCAGCGGCAGAGATTTCGCGTGGAACGGCTGAAATTCATCTCCGGGGAACAAAACAATTTCACTGCCGTAGTATCCGTAGGCGATGGACAGGCATAAAAACACCAGCCCACCGATATGATCTTTCGTTATCGTCATGGTCATCCTCACCACTATCAGACCCAGCCTTCATGACCAAGGCCGCTTTGTTACTACGCGCACCACCCGGCAGGCGGTGCGCAACAACGTCATTCAGACAGGGATTATTTCAGGAAGCCCAGCTCACGCATCAGGTCACCGATTTCTTTTTCCTGCAGGGCCAGGAAGGAAACGAACTCTTTGCGTGGCTTGTAGATTTCTGTCCAGCCATAGCGGTCACGAACGGTTTTCCACTCTTCCGTGCCGTACATTTTGCCCAGCACTTCGGCAAACTCATCCGCTTTTTGCTCGCTGATCCCCGGTGCCGCGAAGAAACCACGCCAGTTCACGAAGGTCGCGTCATAACCCAGTTCTTTCAGGGTCGGGACATCCGGTGCAGACGGAGAACGCTTGTCGCCTGTCATCGCCAGAATACGGATTTCACCGGCATCAGCCAGACTCAAGGCTTCACTCAGACCGGTCGACAGCAGCGTCGTTTCACCAGACAGCAGGCCCGCCATGGCTTTACCGCCAGCATCATAAGCCAGATATTTCAGACGACGCGGTTCACCACCACCGGCTTTGAATGCCAGCGCAGCAACCAGATGGTCCATGCTGCCCCGGGCCGAGCCACCGGCAACCGTAATACTGCTTGGGTTTTTGTTGTAGTCGTTGACGATCTCAGTAAAGCTCTTGTACTTGGAATTTGCCGGGACAACAAAGGCAGCATAGTCACCAACGGTTGCAGCAACAGGGGTCAGATCGCGGAAAGATTGCGGGAACACTTTTGACAGCGAACGAATCACAATGGGGGTGGAGTTCACCATTAAAGTGTCGGTCGATTGTTGCGCTGTTTTGATCAGGTAAGCAATCGCTTTACCGCCGCCACCACCCGACATATTTTCATATGAAATGGTGTCGACCAGCTTGGCATGTGACAGGACTTCACCCGTTCCACGAGCCGTGCTGTCCCAACCGCCACCGGCACCGCCCGGCACCAGAAAATGAATCGTATCGACTTTCGCCTGAGCGCTCATACTCAGTGCGGAAGCCATCACGGCAGCGAGTACAGACACACGTTTGCGGGAGATAAACTGATTAAACATACCTTTTCCTCGTTATTAGACTGGGTTCCATTGCCCTGGCCTGATTCGCCGTACCGGTCTGTCACCCCGGTTTGCCGGCTCAGGCTCTGATATTGCTTTCATCCAGAATGAAAGTATGTCAGCCCCGGAAATATGAAAAGATTGTAAAAATAATGTGAATATTGGGCTTAAAGTGTATTAAGTTCATATTGTTCACAGCAATTTCACCCCACTGACGGTACACTGTTTCGCTTGTGTTACTCCGGTGGATGGAACTCACCTGTCATGACTAAGCTGTTGTCTCTGCGCCATTTTCGACTCAGAACCAGAATGATCCTGATTCTGGGCTTGATCGCGATCCTGCAAACCGGTGCCCTCGGCCAGTTCACCATTCGTTATCTTGACAGTGTGTTACATGAACAGATTGGTCAGCAGGCCATGCGGGTCGCGCAGACGATTGCGGCTTCACCGGACGTCATCCGTGCTGTTTCAGAAAAAAATACGGCCTTCCTCCAGCCGCTCAGCATCCGAATGGCACAGGCAGCGCAGGCACGTTTTGTGGTGATTGGTGATGAAAAAGGGATCCGTCTTGCGCATCTCAATCCGCAGCGACTCGGTAAATCTATGTCGGACGACGACACCGACGATAACAGCCAGGCGCTGATTCACGGCAAGTCCTATGTCGCACTGGATCAGGGCAGTATCGGCTGGTCAATCCGCGGTAAAGCACCAGTCTTCAGTGCGGATGGTTCCCGCATTATCGGCATTGTTTCCGTCGGCTATTTGCTGACAGAAGTTGACAGTATTGTCAGCCGCCACCAGCTCTCGATGATTGTCGCCATCACTCTGGCGTTTCTGTTCAGCGTGCTAATGGCTTTGTGGTTTGCCGATCATTTCAGAAAAGCCATCTTTAATCTGGAACCGGAACAAATTGGCCGGATGTTCCAGGAACGAAATGCCACACTGGAAACCGTACGGGAAGGGATTGTCGCCATCAATCAGCATGGCATCATCACGACCTTCAACCACGCGGCAATTAAAACCCTGCAACTGCCGGAAGACGAAGTCTACATTGGGCGTCACATTACCGATGTGCTGCCCGACAACGGGATGCTGGCTGTGCTGAAAAGCGGCGAGCACCATTTCGATAAAGAAATCTGGCTCCATGATCACAACCTGATTGCCAACCGTTTCCCGCTGATCCAGAACAGTGAAGTCACGGGCGTGGTGTCCAGTTTCCGGCTGAAAAATGAAGTCGATCTGGTCAGCCGTAAACTCACTCGCATCCAGCAATATGCCGAGAGTCTCCGCAGCCAGTCTCATGAGTACAATAACAAGCTACACACGATCGCCGGTCTGATTCAGATCGGGGCTGTCGAACAGGCGCTGAACCTGATCGGTCAGGAAACGTCCAGCCATCAGAGTTTTATTCAAACAATTATGCGAGCAACATCAGACAGTATTCTCGCAGGATGCCTGCTGGGGAAATATAATCGTGCCCGGGAACTGAACCTGGAGCTGCAAATTGAAGACAACAGCCAGATGTCGGATATTCCCCCGGCTTTGCCCCGGGAACAACTGGTCAGCATTCTCGGCAATCTGATCGACAATGCGCTGGAAGCCACCCTGCATCATCAGGGTTCTGGCGGGATTGTCACCCTGAGCATGAGCGACTTCGGCAAAGAACTGATTTTTGAAGTCGATGATCAGGGGCCGGGTGTTCCTGCCGGCGACGAAGATAAAATTTTCACCCGCGGCTACACCACAAAAAACAAAGAAGGACACGGTATCGGCCTGCATCTGGTCAAACAATTGACCGAGCATCTGGGCGGTTTCATCACCGTTGAGCCGGCCGAGCCTTCCGGGAGTCGCTTTACCGTTTATATCCCAAAATCGCTGCGCCACGCTGACAGCGCCGTACATGGAAGTGAGGAACACCAATGACAGCACCCATTTCTGTCGTTATTGCTGAAGATGATCCGCAGATCGCGGAAATACAACGCAGATTTGTTGAGAAAACACCGGGCTATCAGGTGGTGGGCATCGCCCACGGTTTAGACGAAGCCCGCGATTTAATCGATGTCTTCCGGCCCCAGCTGCTCTTGCTGGATAATCAGTTCCCGACCGGGACAGGGCTGGAGCTGCTTCGTGAAATCAGAGCCGAAAATTACCATACAGATGTGATTCTGATTACCGCGGCAACGGAAGTCGATACACTGCGCACCGCAATGCGAAGCGGCATTTTTGACTACATTCTCAAACCCGTGGTGTTTGAGCGCTTGCAGTCAGCCCTGTTTCACTACAGCGCACACCTCAATAAACTGTCGGATATGGAATCGCTGGTACAAAGTGATGTCGATGGCCTGTTCCAGCCCGCCAACTCAGATGCGGCCAATCTGAACAACGGTCATTCCAGTACCCCTCGTTTGCCGAAAGGTATCGACAGCCTGACGCTGGATAAAATCCGTCATGTCTTCACCCGTCCCGGAATCCACCTGAATGCGGAACAGGTCGGTCAGGAAATCGGGGCCAGCCGCACCACAGCACGCCGGTATCTGGAATATCTGGTCAGCACAGATGAGCTTTGTGCCGAAGTGTCCTACGGCAGTGTGGGACGGCCTGAAAGAAAATACCGCAGCCCGCAATAAGCGGCTGCGGGGGTTCTCGGAAACACAGCCAGTCGCTGAGACACCAGAGTACCAGCGCCTCCCTGGCTTTTTACTGATGGCGTGCTGTCGTCAGCACTTCAGGATTTGCAATGTGCGTCGGTTGCCCGTTGCTATAGCGCATCAGATTCGCAAACGCTTTCTCAAAATACAGCGCATAACTGTCTTGCTCGACAAACCCCAGATGTGGCGAACACAGCACATTCGGCATGGTCAGCAACGGTTCGTCTCCGGGCAAAGCCGGTTCTGTTTCATAGACATCCAGAGCCGCAAACCCTGGCCGCCCTGCCTGCAAAGCCTGAACCAAGGCACCGCTTTCCACCAGTTCGGCGCGGCTGGTGTTTACAAATAAGGCGTCAGGTTTCATCAGAGCCAGATCAGCCGCGGTCACACAATGACGCGTCATCTCATTCAACCGTAAATGCAGTGTCAGCACATCTGACTGAGCAAAAAATTCTGCCTTGCTGGCTGCCGCACGATAGCCTTGGCTGACTGCGAGTTCACGCGATCCCTCGCTGCCCCAAACCAGCACATTCATTTCAAAAGCGGCTGCGATACGGGCAATCCGCTGGCCGATTTTACCAAAGCCCCAAACACCGATCGTCCGGCCATTGAGCACCCGGCCCAGTCCCAGACTGCCCGACTGTTGCCATTGTCCCTGTTGCAGGTGTTCACAGTAAGCCAACAGATGACGACTGGCTGCCATGATGAGCGACCAGCACAGTTCAGTCGGCGCGATGGGTGATCCAATTCCCTCCGCGACCGCGACCTGATGCCGGGTGCAGGCCGCCAGATCCAGATGATGGCTGATTTTACCCGTCTGACTGATCAGCTTCAGCTGAGATAACTGTCGAAGCAGGGCGTCATCGATCACCGTTCGTTCACGAATCAGTACAAGGGCTTCTTTGTCTTTCAACCGTTCAATCAGCGCATCGCGATTTGAGGCGGGTGTGGTGTAGACCGTCACTTCGTGTTCACGCAGTCCGGCATAGCCAGGTAATGTCCGGACAACATCCTGATAATCATCCAAAATTGCAACTTTCATGCTTTCCATGTCCTCCGTCTTTCAGGTGCGTTATTCAACCACGCACAACCAGAGCGCGCAATGCATTGCTTATCAATACAATTTTTATGGGCTGATCATAGAATCTGACAGGCCCATAAAATGACACCCTCTTTTTCAGCGACTTAGCAAGAAGTTGCTACGGAAAATACAGTTCATCTGCTACTATTTCAGCCTTCTTTGACCACAGACTGTCACCCATGACATACACGCTGAATTCAGTACGACACCGCACCGGCATGATGACCCTCATGCTGGCGTCTGTCCTTTGGCTGAATCTGTTGTCTGCGATTGTGGTGATCAACCCGGATTATCATCAAAGCAACCAGCACTGGCTGACCGGCGATAAGGTGCTGATTTGTACGGTTCACGGTCTGCAATGGATCTCTGTTTCAGAGTTAACCACGCAGCAGGACGAACCGGGACGGGCGCACTGGCAGAATCAATGCCCGCTGTTAAGCCCATTGCAACCACTCAGTCCCGACTTAGATCCGTTCCAGCATGTTATCTTGATCGCCATCGCTATTTTTGCCGGCATCCGGGTGACTTCCAGAGTCTGGGCCAATAACAAGCTGTATACGTTATTCGGTCCGAAACAATCTCCGCCAGAATTCAGCAATTTCTGAACAATAATTCAATCCATTGCTAAACAATTTCTACATGGAGAATCCAATGAAAACTTTACAAACTCTGCTGCTGGTCGTTTCTGTCTTCACTGCCGGACTGGCTCAGGCACATGAATTTAAAACCGGCCAACTGCATATTGATCACCCATGGTCCAAAGAAGTGCCACCGATGTCTTCCGTGGCAGCGGCTTTTTTCTCGATTGAAAACCATGGCGATCAAAACGATGTACTGTTGCGTGCTGAATCGCCGATTGCCGGAAAAGTGGAGCTGCACGAACATGCGCACGAAAATGGCATGATGAAAATGCGTCAGGTCGCAGACATTCAGGTTCCGGCTCATAAAACACAGATGCTGCAACCGGGTGGTTATCACGTGATGATGTTCAACCTGAAGTCTGTGCCGAAACTGGGTGAGCACTTCCCGCTAACGCTGTACTTCAAGAACGCCGGAAAAGTCGATGTGGAAGTCAAAGTGGAAAAAGCAGACTACCAAATGGGCAGCGGCAAAGCTATGGAACATCACAACATGAATCATGATGAGATGAACCATGACCCCATGAACCATGATGAGATGCCGCACGATCACATGAATTAATCCGCGTCATCCCCGATCTACCCCGTACCGGCTTTCCGGACGGGGTATTTTTTTGATGCTTGTTTATCCGGCCGCCGCCACTTTCCTGACGTCATGTTCACCCACCTGCCAGCCTCCTTTGTCTGCATATAAAGTCACGCTATGTCTCAGAATTAAGACACCTGTTCATGCTAAGCCTTGGTTATGCTACATGCAGCAACCATCACTCTGTTGCATTGATGCCTGTTGCAACTTTATTCAAAGGCACAATTAGACTGACAAGCACCGCAAAAATTCCCTAAAGGCATAGTCATTTCTTGTAATCCTTCTATTGATAAAGACCTCATCACAATAAAAAATCAAACGGTTGAAATTTTATTCGCACAGGTGTGACCTATGTACTATTTTGAGGTCTATATACCTTTAAAGCATCAAAATCACGATACCCAACCCGTTTGATATTCACTTCAAGGATGAGGATGAACACAGAATGAATCAGCGTCTCTGTCTGCCAGTGGCTTGCTTTTTAGCAGGCACCCTGAGTATTTCCCACACTGCCGCTTCGGAGTACCGTATTGGGCTTCGTGCCGATTTCACCCATGCGGATGGCGCATGTGAAGCACAATATCTCAGCTGTGATAAGGATGCCGTCGGTGGTGGCATTTTTTATCAGTATTCCTGGGCTCCCCGCTGGGAAATTGAGATTGGTTATGATTACTACGGCCAGTTTGATGCAACTTACCCAGCCATTGCCGACCCGACAGTGGCCGCGGACTACGAAGGGGATGTCTTGGGATTAACCGCGACCTTGGGCTATCGCTATCCCCTTTCTGACGTGGTTTCGCTGGTGGGGAAAGCAGGGGCTCTTGCCTGGCATGTCTCAACCGATGGTCAGGAAATCGGAGAAAAAACATCCAATGATGACAATGGCTTTTCTCCGGTGGCGGGCCTGGGTATCGACTGGGATTTCGCGCCCCGCTGGCGAACCGGTCTGAGCTACCAGTTTGCAAATAACGTTGGTGATGAGCACACCAAAGGCGCCGATCTGCATACGCTGATGCTGAGCTTCAGTTACCGCTTCTCAGAAGATCCTCCCCAGCCCGTGATCGCTGAACCTTTGCCGCCTCAGGTCATTGTTCAGGAAACCTTCACGTTAAAGGTCGACGGCACCCAATCCAATGCCATCTTTGAATTCAACTCAGCAGAAGTGCGCCCAGATATGAAGGCCGCCTTCCAGCCGATGGTGAAACACTTAACCATTTATCCCGAATCCATGCTCCACGTTGAAACCCATACGGATAACGTCGGATCAGCACCCTACAACATGCAGCTCTCGGAACGCAGGGCGCAGAGTGTTGTGAAGTACTTTGAAAACCAAGGGATCACTCCCGATCGAATCAATTACGAAGCATTTGGGGAAACGAAACCTCTGGTCAGTAATGACACACCGGAAAACCGAGCAATGAACCGTCGTGTCGTCCTGACATCACCTCAATTTACAAGGAAGGCAAACCAATGAACAAGCATATTTGTCATCGTATCAGACAATGGCTGGGTTATTTCTTAATGGTACTGGTGCTCGCTTTAGCAGGCTGTGGGGGCGATGGCAGTGGCCTGCCAAGCCAGAAAGACGGTACAGGCGCAACACTCACCGATAAAGGGGGACAGAGTATCAGTGCCCTGAATATTATTCCGGACGCCAGCTCAGTCGAAGCCGGTAATTTGCTCAACTTTATCGTCGAAGCCACCTACAGTAACGACGAAACGGTGAATGTGACCGCTCAGGCCGCCTGCGTCTCCAGTGACGTGTCTATTGCAGCCGTGAGTGAGCATGGTGTGCTTCAGGGGGTCGCAGCCGGTGAAGCCACAATTTCCTGTGACTACAGCGGTATCAATGTGGGTGGCCTCGTCATCAGCGTGACAGGCGGTCATACCGTCAAACAGCTGCAAATCACTCCGGGGGTTAGCTCTGTGGCGGAAGGCACCCAAGTTCAGTTTACTGCACTCGCCTTCTATCATGACGGGACCCGTGAGGATGTCACTGCCCAGGTTGTCTGGAGCAGCAGCGTGCCCGGTGTCGCCACCATTGATGTCAACGGCACCGCGACCGCAGACACTTCAGGCGTCACAGAAATCACCGGTACACTGAATGGCATTGCCAGTAACATCGCAGACCTGACCGTCACTGCCGCATCCCTGGTGTCTCTGGAAATTACACCATCCAGCCTTGTTCTGGCCGTGGGTACAGAGCAGCAACTGAAAGTGATTGGCCGTTTCTCGGATGGCACAACACAGGATCTGACTGCGCAAGTGAGTTGGAACAGTAGCGATCTTGCGCTGGCAACCGTCTCAGAGGAAGGTCTGCTGGTTGCCCTGCTGGATGGTGCAGTAACCGTCTCAGCGAACCTGAATGGCGTCAACAGTGACGGCGTGCTGATCACCATCAACAATCCAACACTGGAAGGACTGCAAATCACCCCCGGGAACCTCAATCTGGCAAAAGGCACTTCACAGCTCTTTACAGCGATTGCCTCATACTCTGACGGCACAACTCAGGATGTGACCAGCTTAGCCAACTGGGTAAGTAGTGATACTGCTGTCGCAGACATGGTTCTGATTGGCACCGTGCAGGCGTTAGATGTGGGTACAGCAACCATTTCCGCAACCTTCATGAATGTCGACAGTAACCTGGCGAATGTCAATGTGACCCCTGAAACCATTCAGTCAATCATTGTCGACCCACTGTTACCTGCTTCAATTGCCAATGGCACAACACAACAGTATCAAGCCACTGCATTGTTCTCTGATGGCAGCACGGCTGATGTCACCGCTCAGGTCAACTGGCTGAGTGACGATACCAGTATCGCAACCATCTCAGCAACCGGTCTGGCACAAGGGGTCGGTGAAGGCAATACCGTGATTTCAGCACATCTGCAAGGTGTTGACAGTGCGGATCACCTGCTGAACGTCACTGCCGCAGTGCTGACTGCACTGGATATTACGCCATTAACCGCCAACCTTGCCAAAGGTACAACGGAACAACTGAATGCGATTGCAACCTTCTCTGATGGTTCAACGCAGGATGTGACGAATCTGGTTAGCTGGGAAAGCAGTGCGCCAAACGTTGCAACGGTCGATCCATCTGGTCTGGTTCAGTCGTTAGATCAGGGTGCAACCGACATTGTTGCGCAGTACCTGACCACACTCAGCGATCCAGCCAACCTGACGGTCACGCCAGAAACAATCACCTCACTGGATATCACCCCAGCAGTGCTTGATCTGGCCAATGGTCTGAAACAACAGTTACAAGCTATCGCAACCTTTACGGATGGTTCAACGCAGGATGTCACCGAGCTGGTCAACTGGCTGAGCAGCAACACCGCTGTGGCAACAGTCACTTCCGGTTTGGTTCAGGGTCTGTCGGAAGGCGCAGTAAACATCACGGGGCAGTATGATGGAACAAACGATACCACCGCACTGAATGTCACTGCTGCTGAAGTGGACCGGGTTCGCGTTGAGTCTGATCATCTGGGTGATCTGAACATTCAGCTACTGGGTTCCAGCATCTTTGATGTGTACACCAAAGCCTACTTTACGGATGGCACCAGCATGGTGATCGATAACAGCAATGTGGCCTACTTTGCAACCGAATCATCTCTGCTGACCGTCAATACTGATGGTGTGGTGACGGTGAAAGCCGGTGTTCTGTCCAATGAGCAAATCACGTCCACAGCAACCATTGCTGGCGCTGATATTGACAGTGAAAACGCAATCAACATCAATTGCGTTGCTGCACTGCCACCACTGGCTTCAATTTGTTCAATCAGCTCAGTCGAGTTGTCGAACTAAAACGAGTCAGGCTTACACAAGCTCAATCAACCTGTGGCCCACACCTGTGGGCCACGCTTTTTCTGTCCACTGCATATCCACGCCTCCCTCAGCTTCATCGCTTTTTCGATCATGAATTTCTGATGACAACGGCTTCTGATGATTGATCTTTGAAATTTTCGGGCTAACATATATGGAAATTCGAATATGAATATAAGTAAGATTTTCTTCGGGGAAGAGACAACCCTAGAAATCGAGACAGTGACCAAAA
The DNA here is from genome assembly GCF_000695255.1 of Photobacterium galatheae. GTDB lineage: Bacteria > Pseudomonadota > Gammaproteobacteria > Enterobacterales > Vibrionaceae > Photobacterium > Photobacterium galatheae. The sequence continues at coordinate 35,858 of NZ_JMIB01000043.1, forward strand.
ATAGAGGCACGGCACCCTCGCCGTTCACTTTCATCATCATTCAGCCCGAATTTCACGCCATTTCACCCAATTGAGAGCGCAAATATGAACCAAGAAGCCACGATATCACTCAAGACCCGCAGTAAAATGCAGTTTCTTGACCGCTATTTAACCGTCTGGATATTTCTGGCCATGGCCGTGGGCATTGGTATTGGGGTCATTTTTCCGGGTGTTGCGGCCTGGAATGAATCGATGACAGTGGGTCACACCAATATCCCGCTGGCGATCGGTCTGATCCTGATGATGTATCCGCCGCTGGCAAAGGTTGACTATCAGCTGCTGGGCAAAGTCACCCGTGATAAACGTGCCATCACCCTGTCTCTGATCATGAACTGGCTGGTCGGCCCATTGCTGATGTTCTTGCTTGCGCTGATTTTTCTCGGCGATGAACCGGGGTACATGACAGGCATCATCCTGATTGGTCTGGCACGCTGCATTGCGATGGTTCTGGTGTGGAATGATCTGGGTGGTGGCAACAAAGAATACGGTGCCGCACTGGTGGCCCTGAACAGCGCATTCCAAATTCTGACCTACAGCTTTATGGCTTGGCTGTTCATTACCGTGCTCCCGCCGTTATTTGGCTTCAGCGGTTTTGCCGTGGACATCACCATGCTCGACATTGCCAAAAGTGTGCTGATTTATCTGGGCATTCCTTTTCTGGCTGGCTTTCTGAGCCGGAAATGGCTGGTTCGCCTCAAAGGGGAAGACTGGTACAACCGGGTGTTCATTCCGCGTATTTCTCCCATCACTCTCATTGCGCTGCTGGGCACGATTGTGCTGATGTTCAGTCTGAAAGGTGAAATGATTTTCGAATTGCCCATGGATGTTTTTCGGGTTGCCCTGCCACTGATCATTTACTTTCTGGTGATGTTCTTTCTCAGCTTCTGGGCCGGCAAGAAAATGGGACTGCCTTATGATCAGAATGCCTCCATCGCTTTCACCTCATCCGGCAACAACTTTGAACTGGCCATTGCTGTCGCCATTGCCGTCTTTGGCCTGAATTCCGATCAGGCACTTGCAGGTGTGATCGGTCCGCTGGTTGAGGTGCCTGTCCTCATTGCGCTGGTCAATGTCGCCCTTCGTATGAAACGCTCTTACCCGGGCACCGCGGTAGAACGCTGAGACCTGAGGGTCTGCCGACCCTCTGTGAAACTTTCGTGACAGTTGCATCGCTGAGATTGACCCGAACCACTACTGCACTAAGATATACGGAAATTCGAATATGGTAATCAACATGCTCCCCCATCAATTTTTCAAACTGCTGGCAGATGAGACCCGAGTTCGCTGTGTGCGTCTGATCGTGAAAGAACAAAGCCTGTGTGTCGCTGAGCTGACCGAGGCTTTACAGGTCAGTCAGCCGAAAGTGTCACGCCATCTGGCGGTATTACGGGCCAGTGGTCTGCTGGTGGACGTGCGTCAGGGACAGTGGGTGTTCTACCGTCTGGCCGACGACTTACCCGGCTGGATGCAAAAGCAGATTCACGGACTGGTCGATTCGAACTGTCTGGAACAGGAATATCAGCAGGACAGTGAACGCCTGGCGACCATGAAGCAGCGTTCAGTGTGCTGCCCATAACAACTGAAGTTTATTTTTTTGTAGGAAGAATCAGGTATGACAATCAAAGTCGGTATTAATGGTTTTGGCCGCATTGGCCGTTTGGCACTTCGCGCTGCGTTTGACTGGCCGGAACTGGAATTTGTTCAGATCAACGATGTCGCAGGCGACGCAGCCACGCTGGCTCATCTGCTGGCATTCGATTCAGTGCAGGGCCGCTGGCATCATGAGGTTCAGGCCACAGACAACCAGATCCTGATCAACGGACAATCCATTGCCACCACGCAGGAAAAAGACATCGACGCCGTCGACTGGTCTGGCTGCGATGTTGTCATTGAGGCCACAGGCGTGCACCGTAAAACAGCGTTTCTGAACAAATATCTGGCGCAGGGCGTGAAACGCGTGGTGGTTTCGGCGCCGGTGAAAGAAGAAGGCATCGCCAATATTGTCGTTGGCGTAAACGATCATATCTTCAATCCGGAACAGCACCGTATTGTGACCGCAGCCTCCTGCACCACCAACTGTATTGCCCCGGTGGTGAAAGTGATCCATGAAAAACTGGGCATTGAACAGTCTTCGTTCACGACCATTCACGATCTGACCAATACCCAGACCATTCTCGACGCGCCGCATAAAGATCTGCGCCGTGCCCGCGCCTGTGGCATGAGTCTGATCCCAACCACGACCGGTTCTGCCTCTGCCATTGTGGAAATTTTCCCGGAACTGAAAGGCAAAATTAACGGCCATGCGGTACGCGTGCCACTGGCGAACGCTTCGCTGACCGATATCATTTTCGACGTCAAACGCGACACCACAGCAGAAGAAGTCAACCAACTGCTGCAAGACGCCTCCCAACATGAGCTGAAAGGTATTCTGGGCTATGAAGACCGCCCGCTGGTTTCCATTGATTACAAAGGCGATCAGCGCTCGACCATTGTTGATGCCCTGTCGACCATGGTCGTTGGCAAGCGCATGGTGAAAATCTATGCCTGGTATGACAACGAGATGGGCTATGCCACTCGCACCGCAGAGCTGGTTCGCAAAGTCGGTCAGGCATAAGGAGCGATTTGATGACACATCCAACCTGGTCTTTACCGATCACCGACACCTGTTCACTGGTTCTGACGCCTTGCCCGGGTACGAAAGGCGTTTCCCTCTCCGACAGTCTGGCGCAATTAAAAGCGCAGGGCGTTCAGGCCGTTGTGACGGCAATCAATGCACAGGAAATGGCAGAAAAGGACGTCGCAGAACTAGGCCAGCTTGTTGTCCGGACTGGCATGTTGTGGGCACATACCCCCATTGAAGATGATGCCGCGCCCGGGGCCGAGTTCACGGCACAATGGCAGGCAGTCAGCCCGCATTTACATACGGTGATTGAACAAGGGGGCGACATCGCGCTGCACTGTATGGGCGGTTCAGGCCGGACCGGTTTGCTCGCGGCGCACTTACTGCTGGAGCTGGGCTGGCCCCTGCCCCGCATTATTGAAGCCGTTCAGGCGTTGCGCCCAGGCGCATTCACCAAAGCGGTACAGGTCGACTACATCCATCAGGTCGCGTCATAATCATCACAACATCGCCGTTTCTTCGCTGAAATCTGAGAAACGGCGATTCAAATGAGTATCTTGTCTATGTTTGCCAAGTATTTTGCTCAGTTCAGCCAGCCGGTTCGTCAGTACATGCTGGTCACGTTTAACTACTGGAATTTCACCGTCACGGATGGCGCCCTGCGCATGTTAGTCGTGCTTTATTTTTATGAACTCGGCTACTCCACCCTCGCCATTGCCTCCCTCTTTCTGTTCTATGAGTTTTTCGGCGTGGTCACCAATCTCGTTGGCGGCTGGCTTGGGGCCAGACTCGGCCTGAACCGAACCATGAATATCGGTCTGGGCATGCAGATTGTCGCCCTGCTGATGCTGGCGGTACCCAACCCGATGCTGACCATTCCCTGGGTCATGGCCGCGCAAGCCCTCTCCGGAATCGCCAAAGATCTCAATAAAATGAGTGCCAAAAGTGCGATTAAGACGCTGGTGCCAGACAACAAACAAAGTGCCCTGTATCACTGGGTCGCGCTGATGACAGGCTCTAAAAACACCCTCAAAGGGGCCGGTTTCTTCCTGGGCGGTCTGCTGCTCAGCATCATGGGCTTCCAGCATGCCGTGCTGGCGATGGCTGGTGTTCTGGCACTGGTGTTTATCAGCAGTCTCATCACGCTCAAAGCAGATATGGGCAAAGCCAAAAACAAACCGAAATTTGCCGAGATGTTCTCAAAATCAGAAAGCGTCAACATCCTCTCTGCGGCCCGGATGTTCCTGTTCGGCGCCCGGGATGTCTGGTTCGTCGTCGCACTGCCGGTGTATCTTGGTTCCGTGTTCGGCTGGAACCACAGCGCCGTCGGCGGCTTTATGGCAGCCTGGGTGATGGCTTATGGCTTTGTACAGGGGTTCGCACCACGACTAACCGGTAAGTCACAGGGCAAAGTGCCCGACGGCCATGCCGCAACGCGCTGGGCATTACTTTTGGCGGTGATTACGGCAGCGATTGCAACGGGTGTGCAACTGGAATGGCAACCGGAACTGGTGATTATTGCCGGGCTGATGATCTTCGGGGCTGTTTTTGCCATCAACTCGTCGCTGCATTCTTATTTAATCGTCAGCTATGCCAAAGATGACGGGGTCTCACTGGATGTCGGGTTCTACTATATGGCGAATGCGATGGGTCGGTTAATCGGCACTGTCCTGTCCGGCTGGGTTTTCCAGATTGCCGGATTGTCAGCTTGCCTGTGGGTGTCTTTTGCATTTCTGGCACTGACCACGCTGATCTCGCTGAAACTGCCCAAAATTCAGGCTTATCAGGTGGTTTCTTAAATTTGCATGATCTGTCGTCACTTATCCTTGATATGACACATCTGCTGGCCAGCCCTGACTCAAGTGTAGCGTCAACCTGCCGGATTCATCACTCACAACGGAGCAAACGTATTTTATTCAGACTGCAATTTATGTTTTGTCCAATGGTATGTCGCGCATCAATTCCACATCAATCTCGGTATATTCTGATGCGCGCCGGGCCGGTTGTAGGCGCTCCCTGCGCCGACAACCTAAAAATTCATCCATGAATTTTTCCCTGGAACTGTGAATAACTTGGGTCTCGAGTGTGATTGAACCGTTCCGTTTTAAAACAACCTGTTCGATCGTTCATCTCAAGGAAACAAAACTGACAGATTGCATTCGAACTTTATCCAAAACACACCCATTCACATCATCGAAGTAAACTGACTTCAGGCAATTGGTAAGTCAGTTCGCTTACCCCATTCTGCCCATGAACCATCATAAACCGCCAGATTCCGGTAGCCACACTGATAAGCAGCCAAAAATCCAATACAGGCTGTCACACCCGAACCACAGCTAAAATACAGCCGATCATTTGCGTGAATCTGTTGCCTCTCAAACAAGGCCAGCAACCTGTCTGACACAAGATATTTTCCTTCATCCAGAAAACCGGAAAAAGGTAGATTCACCGCATGAGGAATATGCCCGCTTCTCAGTTCCGGACGCGGTTCGGGCTGATGGCCTGAAAACCGCGCCGCTGCACGCACATCAATCACATGATGCCCTGAAAGACCGGCAACTTGTGCGATCTCCTGCCAGCCCGCAATCCATGTCGGCTGACGTTTTGCCTGCCAGTCCCGACCTGCGACAGGGGGAGCGGGCGCATCCACAATCGGTTTTCCTTCGGCCTGCCACCGAGGCAAACCGCCATCCAGCACATAAACCTGCTGATGGCCCATCAGTTTCAACAGCCACCAAGCCCTCGGGGCTGAATAAATGCCCTTGGCATCGTAAAACACAACGACCGAGTCTGGCTTGATCCCCAATTGATTGACCGCCTGCTGGAAAACACCTTCATTCGGCACCGTATGTGGTAGCGAGGCCGTGTGATCAGAAAACTGCCCATGAATATCAAAAATCATCGCGCCGGGAATGTACTTTCTCGTCGATAGGCTCGTATTTTCACCGGTAATACTCGCCATCGTCGCATCCAGAATGATGAGCTGAGGGTTCTGACACTCACGATGAAGCCAATCCGTTGAAACTAAAGCACTTTCTTTCATTCCCCGCATCCCCGCGCACCTGTTCGTCATGTGTGATTTCTGAGCAGTTTAAAATTATCGAGGGCTGAAAAACCATTAAAACCTGAAGATTGCATTCATTATTGTCAGAAAATTTGCGTTTCAACGCACTCAGAGACAAAAATGGCAATCTTCTTCATGGGAACCATTCAGATCACGGCGACGATGGATATGTAACATCCCGGCTTTTAATCCCATCTGATAGCCTTCATCCAGGGTTGGTTTACGCATCGTCAACCGTTTCACACTGAAATTTTCAGGCGGCGCAATCACCCGAATCGTAGCGTCTTGCGGCGGATTCCGGATAAAGTCCAGCGATGCATTGTAGTTGTCTGAGCGTTTCAGCATGGCCCCGGCAATCTGCGGCTGACGGGCAAACAGCTTTTGAATCAACCAGGGATGTTTGGCCGGTTTCATCTGATAACTCAGTGGATGGGATAAGATGACCGTAATGTCTCGTGCGCCGCGTCGATAGGCTTCACGAACCGGGATCGAATCAGCAACACCGCCATCCGTGTAGCAGCCGCCAGAAAAGCAGGGCGTCTCTTTGTATGCCACGGGCAATGCGCTGGTCGCTTCAATCACATGACTGACATTATCTTCGTTCACGTGATAATAATCGGCCTGCCCGGTTTCGATGTTCGTTGTCGCTGCAATCAGGGCCGTTTTCCCGAACAAGCGATGCTGATCTAAGGGATACAGTCGCATCGACTCTTCCACCAGCCACTTCACATCCAGCAAGTTACCGCCACGTAAGAACCGGGACGGATTAAAAAAACGTTTATCTGTCGCCAATTGCGTGATCACCCGGTAGCTCCGCTTCGGCTGATTCGCCAGATAACCCAACAGATTCGATGCGCCGGCAGAGACGCCAATCGCCAGATCATAAGGGTGAAAGTCATCTTCCATAAAGGCATCTAAAACGCCGCTGGCAAAAATGCCTCGCATAGCGCCACCTTCGACGACGAGTGCTTTATTCTTTTTCATCTGCATCTAACCCACTGAATTGATTTCAGTTGATGTTAGCGAAGCACCCTATAAATAGATAATCGGAAACACGGATGATTGAGATAGGCAGCGCTGATGGGAATGATGCGCACCCGATCAACCACTCAAATTTTCACACCGATAATGCACCTCGTTACATATACCGCTATCATTTGGCACAATACAGCCAAGCCCGCTTGGGGTTCGGATTCCATATATCAACCAATGTTCTCAACAGCAGCAAAGCGACAGACAGAGAAGGTGTGCAAACCGATGAAAAAAATGATGTGTTTACTCCTTTCAACCCTGTGCTTTGGGGTCGCTGGATGCAGCTCAACATCGCCCGCAGAGGACAGTGACGCGCTCGCGTTAAGAAAATCCGAGCCCATTCAATTATTCATGACCACCTGTGTGGTCGGGAGAAGTGATTTACCCGCCGTTGAGCAACTGGCACAAAAAAATGGATTTCAAGCCGCCCCTTCAGATGCTGCACGACATTACCTGTATGGTAATCCGGGCAAAGCCTGGGTGTTAGAAAATGAACAAGGCCACTATGGGTTAAGCCTGCTGGCAGCAAATCACCTTTGCTCCATTTTTGTTCATCAGGGTGATCCGGATGACATCCAGGCCAGCATGGAAGCCTGGTTACCCAAAAAAGACAGTGGTTACACATTTACCAAACAGATCATTTCATCTTCAGGAGACCTCAGAACAACCGCCTATGACATCATTCAAGGCCCGAAAATCGTGGAAAGATGGGTGATTACCATCAATTACTCACAATCTTCAGGGTTAGTTGCCATCATGTCTTATACCGGCGCCGAAGCGTCATCATGAAAGCAATATCATGGTTAACTCTGGGCTTCAGAAGACTTCCTGTTGGTTTATCCCACGAGAGGAGATCAGACGATGCATCGAATTAAACCGGGGGCTTGCTTATGCGGTGCAGTTCAATTTGAAATTGAAGGTGATTTTGACGCTTTTTATCTTTGTCATTGTCAGCGTTGCCAGAAAGACACAGGTTCTGCCCATGCTGCAAATTTGTTTTCAACCACGGCGACGCTGCGGTGGCTTTCTGGTCAGGAAAAAGTAAACACATTTACTCTGCCTTCGACAAGGCATCAGAAAAGTTTCTGCACCGTCTGTGGCGCGGCATTACCAACATTGCAATCACAAGGAAATCTGTTGGTTGTCCCAGCAGGCAGCCTGAATCAGGCCGTTGATATTCCTCCAACCGCACATCTTTTTACATCCAGCAAAGCCCACTGGGATCACGACCTCCAGGAGATTCCCATGTACAGTAAACTGCCTGAATAACAAACATCAAACGGCAACAAGGAATCTCGCCATGAAATGCTCTGTTTTTATCGCCATCAGTGCTGATGGTTATATTGCAACCCCCGATGGCGGTGTTGAATGGCTGCATACCGCAGGCAACCCGAATGCAGATTTAGGCGACAATCAGGACATGGGGTTCAACGATTTCATCAACAACGTAGACTGTATGATCATGGGCCGAAAATGCATGGAAGTGATTAACGCCATGCACTTATCACCCGAACAATGGCCCTATGGCGATCTGCCGATCATCGTACTCAGCCAGACGCTGAAAACACCGCCCGCCCATTGCCACAGTCCGGTAGAAATCTATGCCGGTGACATTCAGACGCTGCTCACTCGCCTGACCCGTCAGGGATACACCCATGCCTATGTCGATGGCGGGCAAACCATCACTTCTTTTCTCAATTTAGGCTTCATTCAGGAAATCACGGTCACGCAGGCCCCGGTGCTGCTGGGGGAAGGCATTCCGCTGTTTGGTTCGCTCGACAGGCCAGTCAAACTTGAGCAGATCACAGCAACAGCGTTTGCGAATGATTTCATCCAGATCAAATACTGCGTGAACAATGCGTGATTAGCGTACCCGGCATCACGGTACACTCAACCAAAAAATGCAACCGAACACATATTGTGATGATTATTCCAGACCCATACGCTGTCTTTGTCACGTTGGCAGATTACTGAAATACTGGCTGCATTTTCAGCACATGATTTTTATACAGATTGATAGGACTCCCCATGCAAATCAAAGAGACTCACATCGGCCAGGTGTTATCTGTCCGCCGCCGCCTGATGATTTCTGAAGTCGGTCCGGCCAGTGTCGACAGTTGCCGGATCATTCAGGACATCATTGATAAATCCAATCTCCATGTGACCGGCCCGTGGCATTTTGTGGCTGACAATCTGCCACAGGACAATCACACTGAATTCGAGATTGAATTCTGTCTGCCGGTTGCCGGCGAATGCGATGAATTCCTGAATGACGACGTTCAGGCCCGGGAATTAACCCGTTTCCAGTGTGCCAGCGCTGTCTATGAAGGGCCGTTGGAACATTTATTTGAGAAAGGATATCAGCCGCTTGTCAAAGCGATCCGGGATCAGGAACACAGCTTGACCGGTGAAAGCCGCGAGGTCTACCACACCTGGTGCGGGCCGGATTCAGACAAAAATGTTGTCGAAATTCAGTTTGGTGTTCAATAAAACCCGGCTTCCTCGGCTGTAAACAAGATGTCAGATTGACAGGACCCATGAAAAAGTTACCGTATTGGCTGAAATCAACCCTGACATCTCAATACCAAAATGCGAAAAACTGACAAGAAAACTGAAAACCAACTCAGAGTGATCCTGACTGATATCTGCAATCATGCCCTTGAAACCTATACCGGTTTTCAGTGGCTTACCCATCGGGTGAATTATGCCGACTTCCCGAATAGCCTCCGCATCATTTGTGTCTTCGATACTAATGAAAATCGGTCAACGTTCCTTGCAGAAGACGGGAAAACTGTACTCGATGCACGGATCAGCCAGAAACTGAATTCAGCCGGTATTCGGTTGAAAAAACCGGCCAGCCAAATTCACTACGATACTGAAGAAGACTGTGCGCGGGAAAACAACGGTCAATGGGGTGAGCGCCTGCGCTGAATCACAACGCAGATCCATCACACAGCATTTCCATCTGTTCAATCTTTCAATCTGTCCCGATTTCATGGTTATCTGTCCCACGGGCCACTCACACCATCAAGGCTGACAGCAAGATAATGGCGCCTGTTCCACACACAAATCTTTCAAGTGCCATGTCATTCAGGAGTCAGCCATGAAATTTACACAAGTGCGTAACGCCACCCTCATCATCGACTATGCAGGAAAAAAATTCCTGATCGATCCCATGCTGGCGGAAAAAGGCACCTATCCGGGATTCGAAGGCACGCCCAACAGCCACCTGAGAAACCCGCTAGTCGAATTGCCTTTTCCCCTTGAAACACTGCTCGATGTCGATGCCATCATCGTCACCCATACCCACCCGGATCACTGGGACGAAGTCGCTAAACAGGTCATTCCGAAAGACCTGCTGATTTTTGCTCAGCATGAACATGATGCGGCAATCATTCAGCAATCCGGTTTCACCAATATTCGGGTTTTGTCTGAACACACAGACTACGACGGCATCACTCTGAGCATGACCGGCGGCCAGCATGGCAGCGATGATTTAATGGCGGTGCTGGGGGAACGCATGGGCGAAGTCTCTGGCGTTGTGTTCCGGCACCCTGACGAACAGACGCTTTATATTGCCGGAGATACCGTCTGGAACGCTCATGTTCACAACAGTATTACGCAATTTCAGCCTGATGTGATTGTACTCAACAGCGGGGATGCACAAATCACTGGCCTTGGCCCGATCATCATGAACAAAGAAGATGTCCGCAGTGTCTATGAGGCCGCACCAAAAGCAACCCTGATCGCCAGCCATATGGAAGCGGTCAACCATGCCGTGCTGTCCCGCCCGGCGCTGCGCGACTATCTGGCTGAGCAACAAATGACAGACCGGACACTGGTACCGGAAGATGGTGAGTCATACACTTTTGCCTGATCATTCTCTATGATGTTGTGCCCTGCCCGTTTCCGGGCAGGCTATCCGGTGAAGGGCGACGGCAAGGAGCAAAAAAACATGACGTTACCGACAGTTGCAGTGATTGCGTTTGATCAGTTCAGTGCCTTTCATTTTTCGGTGCCCTGCATCATTTTTGATGACATTCTGCCAGATATGAAGCTGTTCAACCTGCGGATCTGTGCCGGAGAAAGCGGGCCGCTTCGATCCAGTCATGGCCTGACGGTTGAACCGCCATATGGTCTTGAAGGACTGAGTGACGCCGACATCATTGTGGTGCCTTTCTGGCGAAAAACCAAAGCACTGCCCGACGAAGCCTTACTGAATGCTCTGCGTGAAGCCCATCAACGCGGTGCTCAGATTGTCGGCCTTTGCCTGGGGACTTATGTGCTGGCCTATGCCGGATTATTAAACAACCGCCGTGCCTCAACGCACTGGGAGTTTGAACAGGACTTCAAAAATCGCTTCCCCGACATCACGCTGGATACCCACTCTCTCTACGTCGAAGACGGCAACATCATGACCTCAGCCGGTACGGCTGCCGGACTGGACTGTTGCCTGTACCTGCTGCGTCAGCGCTATGGCAGTGCCATAGCCAATAAAGTTGCCCGCCGCATGGTCATTCCGCCCCATCGCGACGGCGGACAGGCGCAGTTCATTGAGCGCCCGGTGCCCGCCACCACACAGGATGCCCGCATGAACAGTCTGCTTGAATTCCTGCGCAACCACCTGCATCTGCAGCATGATCTCGACAGCCTAGCTGATCGCGTGATGATGACCCGCCGAACCTTTACCCGCCAGTTCCATAAAGCCACTGGCGTTTCTGCCGGTGAGTGGTTACTCTCGGAACGACTTCAGCGTTCTCAGGAACTGCTTGAAACAACTACATTGCCGGTTGAGTCCGTTGCCAGTCAGGCCGGTTTTACCTCCGCCACTTCACTGCGGGATCATTTCAAACGTAAATTCAATGTCACGCCCAGTGAATGGCGCCGATCATTTCAGATCACCTGAATTGACACAACGAAGCACCATCGTATTCATCCGGTTGCTCAAACGCACAAAAATAGATTTCCATTCAATCATGACCGTGAAATCAATCAATGACCCAAGGTAAAATACTTGGCACCTGACAGCACTCTCAGGCCGATTTTTCCGGTGATGTCCTGATGAATCGTCTGGGAATCTCACAGGGGATGCACGTCAACTTTATTGGCTCAACAACATTCATTGGCTTAACAGCAAGGAAATCGTATGTATCAGGGAAGCTGCCTCTGCGGTGGTGTTCAGCTATCCATCACTGGAAAAATCAGCGATATCATTCACTGTCACTGTTCTTTATGCAGAAAGTCGACCGGCTCTGCATTCGCCACCAACGGCTTTGTCAATCTTGAAGATTTCACGATCACCCAAGGTCAGGCATTACTGAAGTCTTTTGAGTTACGTTCGGGCCGAAAACGCTATTTTTGCAGTCACTGTGCGGCCCCGGTTTACAGCGCAAATGCTGCCGATCCCACCCGAATCCGGCTCAGATTAGGCATTCTCGACAGTGACATTGCTGAAAGACCTATCTCCCATAATTTTGTCACCTCCAAAGCCAACTGGGACAGTCTGGGGATCGACCTCCCGCAATACGAAGCCCATGAACCGGGCCGGAAATAACGACACTCCATCCAGACATTTCACAAACCAAAGGAGATGGCCATGTATCAACTGTTTTATTACCCGAGAAATGCCAGCTGGGCGCCACACATGCTGCTTGAAGAAATCGACACAGTATTTGAACTGATTCTGGTCGACCGAAAATCTGAACAGCAAAAATCGCCCGAATACCTGAAACTGAATCCGACCGGGCGCATTCCGACACTGGCGGATAATGACCAAATCATTACTGAAAGTGCGGCCATTTGCTTACATCTGTGCGAAAAACACCCGGAAAGCAATCTGCTTCCTGAAATCGGCGATCCGGACAGAGCCCGTTTCTTTCAGTGGCTGTTTTACCTGACAACTACCCTTCAGCCAGAACTGATGCTGTATTTTTATCCGGACAGGCACACCACACTTCCTGACACCGCAAATGCCATTGCCAGCGCACAGGAAGCCCGAATCACCGACATGTTCGCTTTTGTTGACCAATCGCTGGCAGGCAAAAATTTTCTGGTTGGTGACCACATCAGCGTCTGCGATTTTTTCCTGTTCATGCTGTCGCACTGGGCCAGCGAATTGACCCGGCCACCGCTTGCTTTCGAACATTTAGGCCGATATTTAAGAACACTGGCACAGCGACCTGCAATCCGGAGGGCGTGTGAGACTGAAGGCACCCCTTTAACGGCTTACCAATAGGTTTTCTGTCTCAACAAATCTCCAGGATGAGGTATAACCGATGAAATTTACTGAAGCTGAAAGAGTAAAAATGCTGGCACTGAAAGGTGTTGGAGAAACGGTCGTCTCACGGCTTGAGCAAATCGGCTTTTCTTCGCTCGCGCAACTGGCAAATGAAGACCCGGCAGACATCACCAAACAAATCTCTCACATGATGGGTTCAACCTGCTGGCATAACAGCCCGCAGGCAAGGCATGCCATTCAGGCGATCATCGATTTAGCCCGGGAAAAATAATTTCAATGAAAAGTGCACAGGATTTTTCGATTCACGGTCAGTCTTTTGGTTATCAAAAAAATGAGTCCTTGCTTTCCAGAATCCGGTGAACTTTAAAACCTGAGTCCTCAGCGGCACAATGAAATACATTTTTGTTATGCTGAGGACTTTCAGAAAAACCACATCAAACGAGATTCATTTGAAAAAGCTTCACTATTTAGTCCGTGTCACCCAAGTGCCACCAGACCTGATTTCTGCATCGCAAAACCCGGATGATCCCCTTTATTCGACAGCACAAACCTATTCCAGACTGGCGCACTCAGATTTACTCTGGAAAGTCTGGGCAGTCGATGAAGATGATCAAATCTGGCTGGAAGTGAACTTTTCGGATCAAAACGGTGAGGAAGCATTCCATACCCTCAAGCTCGATGCAGGTACTTATCAGAAAATTGATTACGACGATTACATCGTTTCAGATTTCAGCGATGAAAGTGAGGTATGCGAAGGCACAGACGCATTCGCAAAAAGCATGGAACATCAGCCTGCTGTCGCATGGCTTTCAACGTATTTCAAAGACCGACACGCACAGATTGCGAAAATTCTGAACATTGGCGGCTGTCGGGAACTGTGGATGCAGGGAGATATCTATCTTTACCTCAATGATAATGATCTGCGCACCAATGCAACCCGGTATAAATTTGATATCTACAAAAAAGGTCACTTTGCGATTGAGCTGAAAATACTCGGCGGTCAATATCAAAGGAAAGTGCTGAATGACCTTGAGAACGACTTTCGCAAGTTATCCTCCAACGCCGTAGAACAAGATCAATATGTTGTGCTGGTACTGGATAATTCATCCCCGGAGACGAAGCTCTACAGCCAATTATCCAACTATGCACACCCGGCCGGAAACCTCATCAGCCAATCGGACTTTGGCGCATTTTGTATTCGGATCTGGAAAGTTGCCCAATCTGTCGCAGGCTGACTCCCCAAAACGCCTGAGATGTTCTCATCTCATCCTGAACAAGGTCGCCTCAGACAATCAGCATCAGCCATAAAAAAGAAATAGGACAAATATGATGAATGAGCAACCCATGAAAAAACGATTCCTCATCTGCCTTGCGGCACTCCTGGTACTCGGGTGTGTCAGTCTCTCTGTGAACTACTTTTTTGCTGAAATTCCCCGAGACGGTCATTCAGGCATGGTTTCATTCGACAGTTTGTTTACAGCGGATACGGAAGGTCACTACATCAACAAATACCCGCTCAAAATCGGTGCCGTTCAGCTTGGCAAAGGGACGCAAATTGGCAGCTTTGTCACACTCAACGGCCTATCGCTCGAAGCGCTGCAAGGGAAAAAATTCAAGGTCAGCAATCATGAAGGTGTACTGGAGATCATCCAATAACACATCTTCAGCGCGCGGTTACAGGTTAGCGCCACTCATCGTGTGAGGGCGTCCATATTGCAGAAAAAACGATTCACTTTCAGGCAGAAACAACTCAAACAGACGTTATACTTCCGGCATGACATCTGTCTATTCAAAAAAGCACCTCAAAGAGAGCACCGCATGACGCCTTTACTCACAAAAGACTCGCAAAAACATGAAGCAGCACTCAGAGCCATCGCCCATATGCCAACCCGAAGCCTGCCCGTACTGATGGACAGCAACTTCACGCAGCAGCTGTCTGATGCCGATTTCATGCGCATTGCCGTTCTTCTGGCAGAAAAAAGCTATCTTGAGGGCGGCTGTCCGATTGGCGCCGTGATCATCGATAATGAAACCCGCCAGATTGTCGGAAAAGGCCACAATACTCTGGTTCAGGAAGACCACCCGTATAACCACGGTGAAACCTCTGCCATTCGGGATGCCGGCCGGATTGATTTCAGCAAAACAACCCTGTTTACCAGCCTGAGTCCATGTGACGTCTGCGCGACTTTGTTATACATGCGTGGGTTTGCCCGCGTCGTCATTGGTGATGTGACCAATGCATCAGGAAATGAGGGGATGCTGCTCGCCAAGGGACTTCAGGTCAGTATTCTGGAAGATCAAACCGGGATTGCACTGTACGCCCGCTTCCGGAAAGAAAAACCGGCGCAAGATCTGGAAGACTGGAAAGGACTGTGTGCCGTTCATCAGGACACGGCTTCCTAAGTACAGAACATTGCCACTGAACTAGGATAATCTTTTCAGAAATCTTTTGTGTATAGCTATTGTGAGCCGCTTTTATGAAAAGCAGTTGCGAGTCGCTTGTGACAAGCCTTGATGGAAAACTTTAATGGAAAGCCTTGATGGAAACGATTCGCTGCTGCCAATGGGATGATTTAGACAAGCTGCTTCAGCTCTATCGGACACTTCGACCACAGGATCCGGTACTTTCCGGCCAAAACGCCCGCGATTGCTGGCAAGACCTGCTGAATCATCATCACACCAAAATTATCGTCGCCGACATCGGCGGCCAGCTCGCCTCAAGCTGTCAGTTAGGAGTGATTCCAACGCTGACCAATGGTGGTAAACCGTTTGGGGTCATTGAGCATGTAATTACGGCAGAAGCATTCAGACGACAAGGACTCAGCCGGAAAGTCCTCGAACATGCCCTGTCATTGGCCTGGGAAATGGGCTGCTATAAAGTCATGCTGCTCTCTGGGGAAACCCGACATGCTGCCCACCAGCTCTACGAAAAAATCGGGTTTCAATCCGGCATTGAGCGCGGCTTTGTCATCAAACCCGGCAAATCATTGGCTGATCCGGACCAGCATTGAGAACAAGGCTCTGCATCATTTTTTATCGTATGGCGACCCCGGAAATGGCGTATCTGAAGATTCGCCGATACCGTCGAACAGTAGAACGACATCATTCAAGCCATGAGAAGAAGGTACAACCCAACCATTTGGATCGGCACTTTTACGTGGCGTACATTCATCATATTCATAAAAACAATTCATTGTATAGAAAACCCGGATACGAGGCCCGTCTACTGTAACAATCAATGCCGCTATAAAGTCATGAAAATCAACATAATAGTCTCGAAGCGTATCTATTTTCTGTTTTGCCAATTCCAAATCGATCGGCGCTGAAATCTTGAAGTATCTTTCACTTTTATCCCAACCTTTTGACCAGAACCCCTCAATATATTGCGGATAGCTGATTGCCCCAATATCTGAACTGGCGCCGGAATAACCATTCACGGCACCATAACCAAAGTTCACCCAGGCGCCTCGGGCATCTTGAATAAAGATTCTTTTCAGAATGTAGCGACCATCCAGAGAGCCTGCATTACCGATTCTGGCAATTGTTTTGGTTTCACCAAAGGATGAACAGCCTGCCAGACTGAACAATACAATGGCAATAAAAGGCCATGACCAATTAACTGTTTTCAAATTTTTGCCTCACGATATTATCTTTCGCATCTCGGTTGGGTTTATTCACAAACCACTCATAAGCACTTGTACAGCCTGGGTTGATGAGAGCATCATGGGGCCGATGAATCCACAAATGACCGAATCGGCTGACTTCATCCGCCCAATGTTCAGGCGTGATGCTTCCTAACGGCTGCGCCGATAATTTTTGCCACAACTGCTGAATATTTGAATCTTCTTCAAAGTCCTCGGGATGGACTAATACTTCATCAAACCAATTTATCCCTGCAAGTTCAGCTTGCTGTTTCATGCGGGCCTGGGTTAAACCGGATAATGCATGATCGATTTTTCTTTTTCTGTATGTTTCAGGGTCCAGAAACCGGTTTGTAACGAACGAAGCTCATCCGGGGTGCAATAAATGAGGACATTACATTCAAAGTCAGCCGCTGGCTCTTCTGTCTTTTCGAGGGTTTGAACAGGCGGTTTGTTTAAAAACAGATGATCATCCAGGGGCTTAAATCCCGCGTTCACATACCTTATCGGTTGCTTTTTTCGATCACTGTCCATAATCAATCCATCGTGAGATATTTCGCTCAAAAATATCACGCTAACCAATTGATTAAAATGAAAATTTACATTTCCAAATGTCGTTTCAGCCTGTCATTTTTACTTTATTTACAGTCACCATTAAAAATGGGACAAAGATCAGGTTTGATTGAATCTGAATCGATCATTCAATCATGAATCATTGATGTCTTGATCCAGACCGTAAATGTCGCTTTCCTTCGTCGCGGGTTATCACGACACTGTGTAAAGTGCTCTTTTACACGATGACCATTTCTGGAAAACGCAGCCTGTCGGCTGATGATCTGAGCAGGAGAGAAACCATGATTGGAAAGCTGCTTGATAAGCTGATATTCGGTGCGGCCTTGCTGCTCGCACTTCAACTGCCTTTGCTGGCTGATCATTATCAGCAGTATCTTGCCGGAATGTATGAATCGACCCAATGGCAGGTCAATGGTTATCAGGCTACAGCTCACCGGTTCGGCTATACCAGTGTGCAAGCCATGATAGAAAGGCATTTAACCAATGAAGAGCCCAGTGTCCGGGCCGATGCCAATCAGAAAAAGGCAACCCTCGCGCGCTATCAGTCGCTGCAAAACGGGATGACAGTATTCCGACAAGGCAATCTGTTTTCAAAAGTGATGTATATGTTCCATCCAACCCGGCTTCACGATCTGGAAAAAACACTGACAAACTTCAAGCCTGGCATCCCCTTCACCCTCAGCGGCATTGCTTTTGGTGTCATCACGGCTCTGCTGGCCAACCTCATCATCACCCTGCCATTTTCATTCCTGACAAAACGCCGTCAACACCAGATGGCAACCCAGTCATCCGCTCAACGCGTCACTCCCGCCCGATAACTATAATTTCGGGTGTTTGGGGTGCAAAAATAAACATCAGACGGAGGACAAAAAAGAGCATCGCATTATATCCGAAATCATCGAGGGTTATATTTATCTAAAAAACAACAAGTTATCGACGAGCATCTAATTAATTTAAACAAAAAGAAATGTATCGCTATTCCGATTCATATCCTTATAATTGAGGACTCGGAAGCCATAGATAAAAAGTTTTGATAATATGATTAATAACAAGATAAAAATAAAGAACTTATTCATTTTGATCTTGATCTCATTGGTAACGATTGGCGTGCTCTATTACTACAGCCTCTCTCAAAAGACAATTTTGACTCATGAGACTATCATCGCTCAGTACTCACATGAGAAAATCGATTTTATTCCGGCCACTTCAGAGAATATAAAACAACTCACTCGACTATCTAAAACAGGACACAAAAAAAGATTCCTTCTATTAGAAAATCTCCCTCAGCTTGGTTTTCCTGACAGTTTAGAAGGTGCAAAATCACTTTTACTATATCAACCCAAAAGCTATAGAAGCCAATGGTTTCTTTCTGAAGGTGACATTAAAGATATAAAGCAATCAACATTAACTCTGCTCATTCAAAACTCAATTTTATCTACAAGCAGGAGTAATAAAGTTCATTTAACAAACGATAATAAAATTATCATTGACATTCGAGACACATATACCATCTATGTCATAGAGAATGAACAAGGAAACATTATTTTCAATGTTTACTCGCAATTCAAATCGTTCGCCGATCAGACTTAACGACCCAGTCACCACTATTCAGGAAATCAACATGCGCGATTCATTACGACAAAAAATCATTCAAGTCTGCAAAAAGAAAATTGATCAAAAAGGCGAGAACGTCGGTGTGTCTTTTTACGCTTTTTTTGCCAACAAAAACGATGACCCGGAATTACTCATGGAAGCCGCCACCTGGTGGATTCAGACGCATCAGCTCGATCACTTCGAAAAGGCAAGAAAGATTGTTGAGATGGTCGAAAAAGGGTAATTGAGGCGAGCCCTGCTTTCATCACCAGACCATGTCCGCCATTGAGCATCGGTTTCACCTGACGACCACAACCCAGACAACTTTGTACAAAACAAATCAGGCAAAGTACGGTACATTGACCGGATGCGGGGAGAAAGACTCAGGAAGCACCGATGACAAAGAAAAAGCAAGCAATCACTTATGGTCAGGTCAGTGAAATTGAAGGGCTGGACTATCTCAATGCCAGATACATCGAGCAGACGTTTTCCCGGCACGCTCATGAAGGGTACTGTGTGGGTGTGATCAGTCAAGGCACACAAGGGTTTTATCATAACGGCGCGGAACATCTGGCGCCGCAAAATACCATCATTCTGGTCAATGCCGATGAAATTCACACCGGCTATGCCGCCACAGAGAATGGCTGGAGTTACCGGGCCATGTATCCGCTCCCCCAGCTCTTTGAGCAAATCAGTGAAGATTTGGGCAAACCCGAATACGGTGCCCCCTATTTCCGGCAATCGGTTGTCAGAGACGACCAGCTTGCCGCTCATTTTCGGCAACTCTTTGATACTTTAGATCATTCATCAGATCCAATATACAGAGAAACGCTCATCTACACGGCACTGACTCAGTTGGTTATCCGGCAGGGATGTTCACGCATCGATATCAAACCGGCCAAAGGCTCAGACAAAGCGCTGGCGATGGTGAAAGAGTTTCTGGATGAGTATCCAAACTGGCAGATCACGCTCACAGAACTGGCTGCACTGGCCTGCATGACCCCGTACAGTCTGGTGCGCGCGTTTAAACGTAAATTTGGTTTACCGCCACACGCCTATCAAATACAGGTCAGACTGAGACTGGCAAGACGCCTGTTAAAACAGGGAATCGCAATTAAAGATGCAGCCATTGAAGCCGGTTTCCACGATCAAAGCCATTTCCATCGTCATTTCAAAAGTGCTATGGGGATCACACCCGGACGTTATATGAAACATGTGTAGCAAACTTTTGCCTGCTACATTATTAGCATTCACTTCACACGCGCCTCAAGAAAGGAATCCGAACAATTCATTCCGTCATTACCATGGGCGTGCTATCCGGAAGGAAAACCGTGATGATCATTTCAACGACCTTCTCAATCGTCTTTCTCTCTCTGGCCTATGTGCATCTCTTTATCTCCTCCGTAGATATCGATGCCATTACCATTGTGCTGATGGTGTTAGCCGCTTTGCCCTGGGTTTTTCCATATCTGAAATCACTGGAATTACCGGGGGGCATCAAAGTTGAAATGAAAAACGTCCTGAAAAAAGTCGAACAAGCTTCGGCAGAAATTGACGGCGCTCTCCCGACCAATGGTTTCCAGGGGGTGGACACATCCCTGGCTTTTATTGCGCAGCGGGTGGAAATTGAAAAAATTGTTCGGCAATATCAGCCAGATTTACCCTCTTCTCGTTTCGCTCTCACAACCCGATTAACCAAATTGGCAAAAGAAAACATCCTGCAGCAACATCTGGCAGATGCGCTGCTTGAAATCGTCAAACTCGGTAACCTTGCTTCACAAGGGCAATTCGTGCACACCGAGGAAGCAGAACTGATCCTGATGCGTTCCGGACCGTTACTGGACAAACTGGAACAAACGCTCAGTCAGGCGATGACAGAGGAAGCTGCTCTGGCTGATTAAGTTAAGGCAGATGATCAATCTCATCCTGAATTTGATAACCTTTGTCCGTCACAATTTTCTCCAGTACCGCCACACGTGCTTTCAGCTCGCTCATCTCAGCCCGCAGTAACTCGGCTTCTTTACTCGCCAAACGTGCACTCTCCTGCTGCTTCGCCTGAAGACGCAGATATTGTTGCAACACGAGCGCCCCAAAAATGATGGCAACAATCCAGACGGCTGTCATAGTTCCACTCCTTAAACGTCATTACGACTCATGATGAAAAGCCGAATTTTTAAAAACCGGCGAGTCCGCCATGCCAGCGCTCGCACCACACTCACCCGGCGTGACACCAAACTTCCGCTTGAATGCGGTAATAAAATTCGACGGATGATGATACCCACATAAATAGGCGGCTTCACTCACCGAGATATTTTCCAACTGCATCATATCCCTCGCTTTTTCCAGGCGACGGTTGCGAACATAGTCGAAAACGGTACATCCAAGTCCGGTCCGAAAACGGCGTTGTAGTACGCTGACACTCATCGCCGATGCCGAAGCCACCTCCTGTAAGCGTACGTCATGATGCAAATGTGCCTCTAAATACGCAACCACGCCCGATAACTGATCGGGGATTTGCTGCATCTCATGATTCCTTGGCTGAAACTGTGCCGATTCGCTGTTCACCAGTTGCCGGCATAACTTTATCAGAATCTGCTGCCCTCGCGATTCCAGCATCAACTGATGCAGCCAGGGGTCATCAACCTGTTCTACCGCTAAGATCTCTTCGCAAAGATGCAGCATTTCCTGATCCGGCTGCCACCGCCAGCGCGCCAGATGGGTTTGCAAGAACTGACTGAGCGGTTCAGGCAGAGAGAGATTATTTTTATCAAACCATTCCGGATTCACCAGCAGGTTCACCTTTCGGATCTCTTGCGCATTGGCAACAATATGACGCCTGAAGGCACACTGACGAGCCAGATTCACCGCAATCGCTTTTGCGCCATCACGGGCATCCAGCACATTATCCATTGCGTCGTAGCCAAACCGAATCCGGCCTGCCAGTAACAGCGTAATACAAACACAAGGACCGGCATTGGACAGCACGTCCGCATCGACCAATTCATGGAAGGTGCCGGCTTGTACAATCAGTCCGCTGCGAAACTGGCTGTATTGAAACTTCCCCTCTAACAGCGTCTCATTTGGTTGCCTGTTGTCTGACAGGATGCGATCTGCACAGTGACTGTGTTGACTCAATCTGGCCATCACGACACGCTTTCTGAGCGTATTCGAAGGGTTCTTTTCAGGATTGGTCACTTTCATCAACTCCATCTCCACTGTGTCATTTGCCAATAACTATTAGACGATTTGGCATAACGATCCTGCCTTCTCAAAATCTGCCCACGAAAATATCATGAATGCGAATCAATATCATTACTGATAATTCTTATGGTTATGTCACAGGTAGGACCAAGCTCACATGTTCAATGACCAACATTTTGATGTTTCACCATTCAGAGTTTCCACACTTTCGATTACCATCGCCACTTTACTCTCTGTGCCTTTTCAAACACTTGCGGCAGAACAAGAAAAGCACCTCGACGAAGTTGTCGTCTGGGGTGCTAAAGTCTCCAGTTCGTCTGAATTTATCACCGATGAAGATATTTCCGTCCGTCAGGCCGATCACCTCTCGGATTTACTGCGGGATATCCCTGGTGTAGATGTGGGTGGCACC
Source organism: Photobacterium galatheae (assembly GCF_000695255.1). Classification (GTDB taxonomy): domain Bacteria; phylum Pseudomonadota; class Gammaproteobacteria; order Enterobacterales; family Vibrionaceae; genus Photobacterium; species Photobacterium galatheae. Next base: position 58,271 of record NZ_JMIB01000043.1, read on the forward strand.
CATTCAGTGAACCAGCGCATCAATATCCGGGGGCTCGGCGAAACGGATCTGGATATTCGCTTAGATGGCGCTTCACAGTATGCCAATATGTTCCACCACGTGGGGAACCTGACACTGAACCCGGACATCATTCAGGCCGTCGATGTTCAGGTCGGGGCAAACTCAGTCCTGAACCATGGTCTGGGCGGTTCAGTGATGTTTGAGACCAAATCCGCCAAAGATTTGCTGCGTCCCGGCGAATTATACGGTGCACGGTTCTTTGCCGGATATGGCAGCAACGCCTTTACCCAGGGTTCACTGTCTCTGTATGGCCAGCTCACAGAATCACTGGATGCACTTTTCTATGCCTACCAGATCGATCGGGACAATTTCAAAGACGGAAACGGGAAAGAAACGCTCGGCTATGACGGCACGGTAGACGATATGATGCTGAAACTGGGCTGGGAACCTGCGGCGAACCAGCGCCTTCAGTTCACCTATGACCGCTATCGCGATAAAGGCGACTATAACCCCCGTCCGGATATGTCAACGGCTGCCAACAACGGTCTGACACAGGATCAGCTGACCCCGACCCACTACGATCGCGATACTTTCAGTGCCCGTTATCATCTGAATCAGGGGGATGTACTGGATCTGTCTGTGACTTTGTATCAGAACCAGATTCAGCTCAAACGTGATGAATCCAGCCTGATGCCATGGCCGCCGAACCGGCAGAGTGTCAACACCGCTGAAAACATCAATACCGGAACAACCATTCTGGCGGTTTCCAGCGTGAATCTGGGCAACACGCAACATACGTTCCGCTATGGCGGTGAAGGCAATATTCAGGACAGCAAGAGTCAGTATGGCGCACAACCGAAGATGAAGGAAACCTTCACGGCCTGGGCACTGTATCTGGAAGATAGCATCCAGATCACCGATGCGTTCACCGTCACACCCGGCCTTCGCTACGATGCTGTCGATCGGGATGCCCTGACTGGCGATAAAACCTTTGATGATGTCAACTGGGCTCTGGCCGCAGATTACGACGTGACAGAGAACCTGACGCTGTTTGCCAGCACCCGTTCCCTGTTCAAAGCACCGCCGCTGCTGGAAACTTTCGTGAACTTCCAGGACGTCACCTTCCTGGCTGAAGATATTAAGCCGGAAACCGGCCAGAATACTCAGGGAGGCCTGCGCTGGAACTATCATCAGGGACTCAGCAGCTATGGTTCTACCCTGACAGTGTTCAAGACCCAATTAGATGATTATCTGGCTGACCGATACAGCGACGGCAAATATATCTTCTTTAACAATGGCGATGCTGAAATCGAAGGTTTCGAAGCCAGCTTCTATTACGGTTATGATGCGCTGATGGCGAAGCTCTCTTACGCCAAGGCAGATAATAAAAATACAACCAACAACACCCCAATCATTGCCTCCAATGGCCGCAGCAGTGATGTCGGTGACAGCATCGGTCTCGCGCTGGATTACAGCCTGTATGATTACGATCTCTATCTGGGCTACCGGGGCCAGTTCGTCCTTGAAGAAGATAACGTCCTGCCGGGCACACCGGTGAAAGACAGTTATGATGTACACAACATTTACGCGCAGTGGGCGCCACAGCAAATCGACGGACTGGTCGTGACCTTTGGCATCGACAACCTGTTCGATGCAGCTTATGTCTCGCACGCCTCCCGCTCCGGTACCGCACGCGGACTGAATACTGCGGATCTGGAACCGGGACGTAACATCAAGATCTCGGCTTCCTATCAATTCTGACGAGAATGCTCACTCGCATCTGATTCCCCTGCCAACCAACGAAAAAGCCGCCCATCACAGGCGGCTTTCTTTCCAGTTCTTCAGAATGCAGAACTTACTGGTCAGCACTGGCGAGCTGCTGCTCCGTCGCCAGTGGCAACTTATAACTTCCCTGACGGTAAAGCTTGCCACCCAGCAGGGCATGAGCCAGCGCACGCTTAGATTCGGCCTCATTGACTGAAGCTGGTGTCATCGACTGCGCACCAAAATCATAGTGATAACCAATCGGTGCTTTACCCGGCTGCAGAACGACCAGCTTATCCTTGGTCAGATAGCCAAAGTTCTTATCAAACTGCATCATGGCACGCTGGTATTCCGGTGCCACGTCTTTTGTCAGGTCATGACCAATCATCGGTGACGTATTCTCCGCACCAATCAGTGACAGCAGGGTCGGCGCCATATCAATATTACTGGCCAGACGATCATCCTGACGCGGCTGCACATCCCCACCCAGAATCACGGCCGGAATGTGGAAACGGTCCACCGGCACAGGTACTTTCCCTTCTGCGCGGGCGTCATGGTCTGCAATCACAATAAAGATAGTGTCTTTCCAGTATTCAGACTGTTTGGCTTTCGCGAAAAACTCACCCAAGGCTTTATCTGAATATTTCACCGCATTATTTCGGCTGTGCTCAGGCTGTTCATACAGCTCAATCTCACCGTCCGGGAACTCATATGGTGAATGGTTACTGCTGGTGAAGACCAGACTGAAGAACGGCTGACCGGTATTGTGAAGACGGGTGAATTGCTGATCCGCCATCTGATACAGATCCTGATCCGACGCGCCCCACGACCCCACAAATTTCGGATTTTCAAAATCAGGCAGGTCGACAATTTCCTCAAAACCATTGCCGAGGAAGAAAGACTTCATGTTGTCGAAGTGGCTCTCCCCCCCATAAATAAACTGGGTATGGTAGCCCTGGCGCGCCAGCAGTTCTGCAATGGTGTAAAAACCGGTCTGGCTTTTACTCAATTTCACAACGGCGCGCGAAGGCGTTGGCGTAAACCCGGTGGTCATCGCTTCAATGCCCCGGACAGAACGGGTTCCCGTGGCGTAGACCTGCGTCAGGTTCCAGCCTTCCTGCATCAGCTGATCCAGATTCGGGGTCAGTGGCAGTCCCCCCAACGCACCAACAAAACGCGCCCCCAGACTTTCCTGCAACAGAATCACCAGATTCTTTTTCCCTTCGAATGTGGGCAGGTTAGTATTCAGCGTCGGAATATCGTCAGAGATAAAGCTGTCTGGACGACCCGATGCCTGACGCACCATTTCAACGACTTCATCCAGTGGCATCTTGCCATAGAATTCTTCTGCATTTTTCTCAGAACCCATGTTTTTCGCTGCAAAGATCACTGAGTATGCCGAGTTCAGCGTCAGATCATTTAACAGCGGGTCCGTCGAAAACGCCACCATAGCTGGGTTCAGTGGACGATGCTGTAATGTTGACCGGGCACCCATGACACCAACGACAATCACAACGACTGCCAGTACCGGACGCCAGAACCATTTCGGTGCGTTCAAATCACGCACAGCGTAACCACTCAGTTTCCAGCCCAGGAACAAAGTCAGCAAAGTTCCCAGCAAGCCAATCGCCAGTTCCAGCTTGTAACCAACCCAGAGCATGCTGAAGACTTCTTTCGGGTAAATCAGGTATTCCAGAAACAAGCGATTCGGACGTAGGTTATATTCTGTAATAAAAGTCGGTGTCGCCAGTTCCATATAAACCAGCACCCAAAGGCCAGCCACCAGCCAGACTCTGAGCAGGAACAACCAGAATTTACCAACGATCCCCTGAACCGGCAGGAGCGTGAGCAGCAAAGAAGGTAACAAAAGGAGCCAGCACAGCGTCGAGATATCGATCCTGACGCCTTGTACCAGAATCATCATCCAGTCCTGCCAACCCGTCACGTGCTCAGCCTGCCAGGCCGTCAGCAGTACTCGGGAAAGACTCAGGAAAACCAGAGACATGAGGGAAAACAGGATGACAGGGAACAGCAACCCTGTCTTTTGTTTAAGTTTTTGCATTACAACTACATCCGAATAAACGGCATCCGGAAAAACGGACTACCAGTACAACTTGAATAAAATCGCCAGCCAGATCCCACCAGCAAGAAGCAGTGAAACAAACACTGCCGCAGAACCAATATCTTTTGCCCGTCCACTCAGTTCATGAATTTCGCTGCCGATCCGATCAACCACAGCTTCAAGCGCTGAGTTCAGCAGTTCCACAATGACCACCAGAAATAAACTGGCAATCAGAAGGATGTGTTCAACGAAACTGACGGGCAGAAAAAATGAAATGGCAGTAAGCAGCACAAGCAGACAAATTTCCTGTCGGATCGCAGCTTCATTTTGCCACGCCGCTTTCAGGCCCTGCATCGAATAACCCGTTGCCTTGACGATGCGAACGACCCCAGTGTTACCAGGCTTCATAGTGTTCCTTGTCTAATTTTAAAGTCGGACAAAATAGTGAAAAATTGCTTTGATGTCAGCAGTAAGTTGCTTAGTTATGAGCTTACTCCAATTCAGGCTGACCTTGTTTCGTCATTTTGTGATGTTTAACACGCCCCAAATGTCTCTCGTCAGAACATCCATCTCAAAATGCCCCCATCCTGACAGCCATTCCTTAAGAATCACTTAAGAAATAGCCCCGCCACCACGCGTAATGAATTAAACAGGGAGCTGCTGCCCGGTTTTCACGGTTCTGATGGCCAGATTGGTATGGATATCCTTCACCATGGTTAACAGTTGAAGCTGACGGACGAAAGCCTCGTAATGCGGCAAATCTCTGGCGACCACTTCGAGCAGGTAATCGTAAGCTCCGGAAATGACATGCGCACTGATCACTTCCGTCATGTCACCGACCACTTTTTCAAACGCATCAATGGGTTGATCATTGTGATTATTCAGGCTGACATTGACGAAAAAAGTCATCATCAATCCCAGTTTTTGTCTGTCCAGCGTCGCCTGATACCCCGAGATAATGCCGTCTGATTCCAGTTTTTTAATTCGTCTGGCACAAGGTGACACGGACAAACCCACTTTGTCGGCAATTTCCGCTGTGCTTTGCCGTGCATCCCGTTGAATTTCCTGCAATATCTGCTTGTCTTTTTTATCCATATTCCTTGCCGCCTTTATTCTGTCGCTGAATCTTGAAATCCCTTTCGCCGAGAATAGGGAAAACAAACTAAAATTATCAAAAATATTAGTAAAACCTACCAAAAATACTCATGATGAAGGCCAATTTTGCCAACTTTTCTCCCTGACAATAACTGATACTGGAGATAACTCAATTGTCAGGATTCACACAATGCAAAAGTCCGCCTCCACGCTGCTGACAGGGCTGTCAGCGATGATAATCACCTTACTGATCTGGTCCGGTTTTTTCCTTTCGCTTCGCGCTTCCAGCCACTCGAATCTCACCACAGCTGATATTGCGCTGATTCGCTTTGTTCCGGCAGCTTTGCTGTTCAGTTGGTTATGCCGGCACAAGTTCAAACGTATCCTTCAAACGCCAAAACGCTACCTGCTCCTGATCTGCTGGGGAGCCGGGCTTCCTTATTTCCTGATTGCCGGACAAGGCTTACAGTATGTCCCCGTTGCGGATGGCGCGTCGCTGATCCCCGGTATCCTGCCACTGTTTGTTTCGGGAATCGCCGTCTTCTGTTACCGGGAAACGATTTCACCGGCCCGAAAAGCGGGACTGATCCTCATCGCGATTGGCGTGGTGGGATTTGTTGCCAAATCATTCGCGGCCGGTCAGCCTGGCATGCTGCTCGGTTACAGTATTCTGCTGTTCGCCAGTTTCAGTTGGGCGTGGTTTACCATCGCCATGCGGTTATCCGGACTCTCTGCGATGGAAGGGGCTGCGGTGATCGCCATTTCAGGCTGCCTTTTATTAACGATGGGTGCACTCAGCGGTCAAATGTCCTTCAACCTGCTGTCTTCAGATCATCATGAGGTGTTTTATCATTTTCTGGTGCAAGGTGTCGGGGTGGGTATTGTGTCCAGCCTTTGCTATACCATGGCGATTTCAAGGCTGGGGGCAGAAGTGAGTGCGGCACTGGGTTCGTTTACGCCGGTTTTGGCAGCCTTGATGGCGATCCCTTTATTTTCAGAGCCGCTGTCAGAGCAGACGATGCTGGCCATGGCGCTGATTGTGATGGGTGCGCTGGCTGCCAGTGAAGTGCTGCCGGTCAGTCATAGTAACCTACTGAAAAAATTACGCAGACAAAGAGCGGGGTGAGATCAGGCAACCCCCATCAGGCTTTTGTATGTTTCAACAGACTGCTCAAAAAAAGCACGTTCATCATCGTCAGCAATTTTTTCAGCCTGATTCAGAAATACCTCAGGACCAGCTTTGCCGTTTTTCAGTTGCCAAACGGCATAGGCTGCCTGCTTATCCAGTTCCACACGGTTTTTCTCAGAATCTGACAGTAAACACAGATTATGCATGATGTATCCCTAAAGTGAAGTCAGTCGCGGAAGGGCGTCATAGTATCGGATTTCGCATGAATGTGAAGCCTTTCCCTTTCACAGAAGTACCTCAGAAACACCACGAAACAGTTAAACTAAAACCCCAGATGTGTAGACACCACCCAAGTAAATACAACCACAACCACAGTGATCAGGGCCACACTGATCACCGGATTCAGTGTGCGCTGGCTGGGGTACCGGATGGCATCCATGACAGACGGTTCATCTGTGTGTCCGCTCCCCGTTCCCGCCTGGCTCAGTTGTGACAGCCCTTCGCTGATACAGTCTTCTTCACTATCAATCACCTGCGCATCAAACCAGCGCTGGCGATCAACCAGACGATCAGCCGGTACATGACGTGGCGACCCGAATTGTCCGGTACGCGGTTCGATGACGCTAATCACCATCAATGCATCCGACTCCCCCCAGACCCAGCAAGGTAAATAATTCCCCTGAATATCGACCCGACAAGGGAATGGATACCGATCGCTGGTCAGCAACTGATTCACAGGCATCCCGATATGCTGGAGCGCATTTTGCGCACTTTCCAGCCAGGGCTGAATGGCATGACGGTAGATGTTCTGGCGAAGTGGCAGCAGGCGGGACAAACCACGAAGCACAAACGGCTGATATTCAGAGCGAATGTGTTGCTGTTGCCAGAACTGCTGTGCAGGCTGAGTGTCCTGCAATGCAAGAAACACAGCCTGGCAGGTTTTCTGATAACGTTCATAATTTGTCATATTCACCTCCGCAGACTCCGTTTACCATGAGTGTAAGTGTTCCTGACCCGTTGATCGTTGATCTCATCGGGAATTTCACAAATATGAGAAATTTTTGTGAAACCAGATGAGAAAATACATTCGGGTCCAAAGCACCTTCTCGGAATGTCTTTTCCTGCGTTTCTATATCGTTTACTCAGCCATCAGTGCCCTGCTATTTCCTGTCTTTCCTACATAAACCCTTCGATATAAAACGATATATTTTATTTAAAAATCAACAAACTATCGTCATTCCCGCGCAGGCGGGAATCCACTGGGCACGAGATGAAAGTAATCTGCCAGAATCATTTCCCCCCTCATTTCTCGTGTAGTTCTTCCTCAAAAGTCACTGGCTCCCCGCCTGCGCGGGGATGACAAAAGGAAGCGGGGATGACAAAAGGAAGCGGGGATGACAAAAGGAAGCGGGAATGACAGAGAAGCGGGACAACAGGAAGGAGCGGTTACCCTTTCGCCAAGTCTCATGACCTTTCAGATGTGATTAAGAGACAGGCCATTTCTGTGACGCGGCACTGCCTCAGTTTCTGGAATGCCCTGCTCCCGTAGCCAGCCCATCAAGGTTGGCAAAAATGCTTCCGTCAGTGCCTCCTCCTGCAGCCATGTCATTTTCAGCCACTGCCAAACCCCAAACTGCTGCTGCGGGAAAACATCCGAATTCAGCAGGCCATGACTGGCTTGCCGAAGCAACGCCGTGGTGACCTTCGGGTGTGGCTGGTGCTGCCAGAATTGATATTCATAGCGGGCATCGACATTCAGATCGTCTTCTCCCCACAGGAGCAAAGTCGGAATGCGGATGCGCTGATAATCCTGCCGCGCATCTGTGAGAAAGTTCTTCATCACAAAGGTGAACCGCTCCGGGGACATTGCATCTTCACCAGCCCGACTAACATACTCGGCATACGCCGGTCCGGTGCGAAGAAAGGCGATTTCTGCATCGAAAAGGCGAAGTTGCTCGGCGATTTGAGCCGGACTTGCGCCGTTTTGACTGTGTTGAATTCGGGTGTAATAGCGCCCCTGCTCCACCCAGTTGGTGGCAAATCCGACTCCAATCGCGAATCCGAATCGGTCATCACGTGCCGCCAACGCCGGCACCACCCAGCCCGCTTGGCTAAAGCCGAACAACCCAGTACGCTGCGGCGCGATCCCATGAGTTTCCTGGACCCACTTCGCCACCGCCAGTACTTCCTGTTGCCGCTGGGCCATGGTTTGCGCCAGCCAGTTGCCTTCCGAATCGCCGACACCCGGTTTATCCCAGCTCACCACCGCAATCCCCTGCTGTCGCAGTGTTTGCCAGATCAACGGATAGTAGCCATTGGCATCGTAAGGCATGGCACTGTCGCCGTGAACAAAGAGCACCGCAGCACTCGGCGTGTTTTGTCCCAACGGCGGCAAATACTGGCCCGACAGCCGCTTGCCGTCATGCCGCAACTGAAAGGGCTCTGCATGAGCACCCGGCAACATCAGGCTGACCCAGCACAGCACCAAAAGAACGGTTTTCATCCTTCCTCTCCCCCAGCAGATGTCCGATTTCCCCGCTCAGTGCCAGAGACACATGCAAGCACAGCGTAAAAATCCATCACATAAACATACTAGCTCCGCCTACGCCCGAGTGAGCCTCAGATCGCGACCGCCAGCACCGCACTGACGCAGGCCGGAGCCACCATTCAGTTTGCCGATCGATCCTGAGGGCTATCACCTTGAAATGAACCGCGAGGTCAAACTCACGACAAGCGGCATGCAGTGAACGCATGCTCCTGCTGAATAAAGTACGAAAAGCAAACGTCTGCGCGACAGAGCATAAGAGACGAGTAAGCGAGCGGAATTGCTGGCATGTCCAGTACAGTAATACAGGCTGAGTGTCCCGCAATGCAGAAAACACAGCCTGGCAGGCATTCAGGCAGAATTACAAGCTGAAACCAACACTCAGCAAAATAGCATTATTGTCTACATCGCCCATATCGCGATATTCATAGCCTAAAGAGACATCCAGCAATGGAATAATTCCTAATACGAATCCAGCACCTCCCGCAAATCCCCAACCATCATCGCTTTGTTTCACACCGGCGAGCTTGCGATCAACGTCATAATAGTTCCCACCGGCTTTCGCATACACGCTCCCAACAAGTAACGGAATATCTGCCTGAAGCGTGATCGGGACAGACGTATAATCAATGTCATTTTTTGCCGAAGTTAAGTCCGAATCCACTTCCCCACTGCCAATGGCCAACCCAGCATTCACGCTGAAAATACTGGTCAGTCGATAGGAAGCATCCACACCATATTCATAGCCATAATCAGAATTACCATCATACTCAAGCCGCGCAGCACCAGCATGCGCGCCAACAGACAATCCCAGAATATCTGCACTGGCTGGCAGGCTGAGCATCCCGATAGCCAATGACATCATTACTTTTTTCATGTTTACGATCCCTTCGAAGAAAAAGTCCAAAACAGTCTGTGCCCATTCAACCTTTAGTCTATTTCTCCATTTTCACCAACTAAAGCCACCGGAAAAACAATCAGATACTGACAATTTTCATGGTTCTGTCACAAACACAGTGTTTTCCTCCTGCAAAGTGAAATCGATTACACCCATGTATTAGTCAAACCTTCAGCCAATTCCGGTGACTAAGAGATTAAAATTCAAAGTTATTGCATTATCTTCCTGTTAAAAAAGGAAATAATGCTTATTGAGTGTTTTCATTCATCAATTGAGACTCAATGCGAACCGAACAAAAAGCAAACGATTCGCTTCAAGCTTTCAACACAAAGAGTAAGTAAGTCTGGATTACGCCGCAGATAATCAATAAAATGTGATCGATTTCAAAAGTTAACGGGCACAACTTTCCTAGACTGGCCCCAGATTCAACGGCAGCCTTTTGGCATTGTTTATTTTTTTGCCGCCGCTGTGTTGAGGTTATTTCAGACAAGATGTACCACTGAGTACGACATACAGAGGGTAAACACATGAACGAGATTCTGCTCGCAACTGTTGCAGGATTAATTGTAGGACTGTTCTTCAGTGCGGTGAAGCTGCCATTGCCAGCGCCACCTGTTCTGCCTGGTATTATGGGTATCGTTGGTGTTTACCTCGGTGGTATTGCGTACCAGGCAGTTGTTGAACGTTTCTTCTCATAATTTTTTTCACGAATAACTTGTCAGGAGTCCGCTATGGCAACCCCGCATATCAATGCTGAACTTGGTGATTTCGCAGAAACTGTACTGATGCCAGGTGACCCGCTGCGCGCGAAGCTGATCGCCGAAACTTACCTGGAAGATGCGAAAGAAGTCTGTAACGTCCGGAACATGTTTGGCTACACCGGCACCTATAAAGGTAAGAAACTCTCTGTCATGGGTCATGGTATGGGTATCCCATCCTGCTCGATCTATGTGCACGAACTCATCAAAGATTTCGGTGTGAAAAATGTGATTCGTATTGGTAGCTGCGGTACGGTGAGCGATGACATCAAACTGATGGATATCGTCATCGCCATGGGCGCATCAACCGACTCGAAAGTAAACCGCATCCGTTTCAACAACCATGACTTTGCAGCGATCGCAGATTACCACCTGCTGGAAACCGCGGTCAGCGAAGCACGTGAGCAAAATGTACCGGTTCGTGTTGGTAACGTTTTCTCTGCCGATTTGTTCTACAGCCCTGAAGCTGATCTGTTCGACAAAATGAACAAACTGAACATTCTGGGTGTAGATATGGAAGCTGCCGGTATCTACGGTGTAGCAGCAGAACTGGGTGCAAAAGCACTGACCATGCTGACCGTCTCCGATCACATTACCCGTGGTGAGCACCTGAGCTCTGACGACCGTCAGAAATCATTCCATGCCATGATGCAGGTTGCTCTGGAAACCGCGATCAAAATTTGATGCGGCACCGTTCTGACCTGTCCACCGGACCGAATCAGAATGGCAAAGGCGGTCACTGTTACCGCCTTCAACCCAAGGATTAGTCAGCTCAAGCAAGGCATACCGCCTGTCGCAGCTCAACATTCTGTAATATGTGGCGTCTTACACAATTTGAAGCGGGTAATTCCGGGCGACATTGCAATGCCTGACCGTTTGGGCCAACTAATGGGTGCTGAGTCATCATAAGCGGTAATGACTCGGCACCTTTTTCTATGATGTTATCGGAGTGGGACTCGATGATAGCCAGCCAAAGACAATCTGCATCATTGCCGCCAGCCAGTGGCCATTGGCAGTTCAATCATTGCAAAACGGTCCATTGCCGCAATTTTGGCTCGCATAACCCCGACGATTACATCATTCAGCTGACCAACCCGAACCGTCCTTCATTTATCTGTAAGGAATGCGGTGCATTTCCACCCTTGATCAGTAATCAGAGTGTGGTGGCCGAATGGCGATATCTCAAGCTTCAGCAAAGTAACGGATTACCCGCCTGCAATAATCTCAACTGTGAAAACCTGGGTCTGCCCGTGCTGACGCACCGCCATTTATATCATGCCTTTGGCTACAGTGGTGATCGCCAGCGTTATCGCTGTAAATCCTGTCAGACAACTTTTGTCGATCGCTGGTCGGGCTTTAACCCCAAACATCAGATTCAACAAAAACTACTCGCGCTGCTGTTTACAGGTCACCCAATTCGGGATATTTGCCGGCGTCTGAGCATGAATCCGAAAACCTTTTATGACCAGCTCAATCATATTGCCAGCCGGTGCCGGCGGCAGTTGTCCGTTTTCGATGCCCGTCTGCTGCAAAGCCGCTCGCAGCTGGCACTGGCCTGTACACTCAGTCCGTTGCAACCCCATGCTGAAAATGGCGTGAACTGGATCGCCAGCTGTGAAGCACATTCCGGGTATGTCCTCAGTCAGCATATCAATTATCATCCGGAAGATACGGGTGAGGCTGCGGCTGTGCATGACCCTTACAGCCCGAATGCCCGTTTCATGACGAAACCAACGCATCCAGGAACAGCGCCTGAACCCGTCACAACCCAGGGTTTACTGGCTCAGGTTGATGCGAAATACCGTGAAGTGCTGTCAAGGCCACATCTGGAAGATCCAACTAGCGCCTTGAAACTGAGCCACTTTCCGGCCAAAGGCAAACTGGTGCGTCCGCAATATGCAACTTACGCACACTTTCTCCAATTAAACGAACTGCTGAGTGAAGAGACACAGCTCATGCTTTTCATGCCGCAGGAACCTTTGCTGCGATCCGCTTGCCTGTCCGTTTTTCTGGACCGGATTCGTTCCGGCACCATTGAGCCAGTCTATGTCGAAGAAGATCCCGATTGGCCACAAGGGCAGCCGGCTGGAAGAATTGATATCGTCCTGCTTGGGTGGTGGCGTGACCGCTGGGCATTCACACGCAGTGATCAGGTCAGTAAAGGAATTTGTCATTTGGGCGGGGAAAAAGATAATGAAGCCCGATGGCTACAACTGGCTTCCCATCGGGCTGTCGATCAATATCAGCAACGTTTTTATCAGCAGTTTGCGCAATTAGTCGATGAACCGCGCCGCAAAGCACGCCCCGGTGGACTGCTGCCTTTGCTGGATATTTACCGTGCATGGCACAACCTCTGTCGTCAGGATCGAAACGGCATGACCCCTGCGCAACAACTGGGTTTATTGCGATCCCCGTTGACACTGGAGCAATTGCTGAATTAGCCGCAACACCCTTGCGGCTGATTCAGCTCAGCCGCCTGATTCTGCCAAAAAGAATCTGATACGCCTTAAAACGACAATATTCCTGAACTGCTCTATTTATCACACAACACCCCTTTGAAATATTCTCTCTTTGGCATAGCCTTTCTTTCAGAGTATTCTTCGATCAAGTCGTGAATCAATTGAGGTCAAGTGGTGATAAGGATTGTCCCCAACCGAATTAAACCGATTCTGCTGGTCAGTATGCTGGCTGTCGGCATTATTCCTTCCTATATCTATGGCTGGATCAGCAGTGAGAAACTCAATGAAATCGCACTGGACAGAATCGCGAACGGCATCAATGCACGAAATATTATTGCAGCGCAAAGTCTGGATCAGACTTACACACTCCGATTAAAAAACCTGTATTTACTCAGCCAGTCTCCCATGTTTTCCCGGCCGGCAACGCAAATCAGCCAGTTCTTCTATAATTTTGGCCAGATCGACACATCATTTGCCGCAATGCATCAGGTACGACAGCAAGACGGGAAGTTTTACCTGGCCGCAAGTTCAAAAGAAATGGCAACCCTCGATGCCATTGATACGCCTGATGTCACTAGCATTGAAACGGCGCTCACCGAAAACCAAAGCGAAAGATATATTTCAAAACCGCGGGTCAAAAACGATGAAGCCACCGTTTTTCTGGCCAAAAAAATCCGTCATCAACCCGATGGCTTTTTGCTGATCGAATACAAAATGGATGACATTAAACATCAGCTGAAAAAATTAGGAAATGAAGTCAGCAGTACCGATCATGTTTACCTGACAGATATTGATGGGAAATTACTTATCTCCAGTGCAGATTCCCCCTTATCCCAAAAACAATTTCAACAATTCTATCAAGAGAATTTGCTGGCCGAGGCTGAACAACAAACGTCAGTGCTGCCATTCAGGAATGGGATCAACTATTACAACAATCCAGACGGCGAGGCGATGATTGCCGCTGTTGTTCCTTCCCAGACACTGGATGCAAATGGATTACCGATATGGACTTTAGTGACCCTGACTTCGCAAGACAATGCCATCAGTGTGATTGATGAACTCCATCAATTTCTGATGCTCGCATTAGTCATGGTCAGTGTCTTCATTGTGGTCCTTTCCATCGGTCTGACCAAACGCATTACCGACCCCATTGCGAAGCTGACCCGGTTTGCCTCCCAGTTCCGTTTGGGAAATTATCAGCGTCACCCTCATTTCAAGGGCCCATATGAATTTCAAGTACTTCATGATGCGCTCAATCAAGGTGCTGACAAAATTTCGGCCGATACCAAACGGCTGAATCAGGCGCTGGAGAAAGCCAAAGCTGCCGACAAAGCAAAATCGGCATTTCTCGCAAACCTGTCCCATGAAATCCGTACCCCCATGAATGGGATGCTGGGTCTGTCGCAGCTGCTGCTGAAAACAGAACTCACGCCAGAGCAGGAGCATCATCTGCATACGCTGCTTGAGTCCGGTAAACATATGATGACTCTACTCAATGATATTCTGGACTTCTCAAAAATTGAGCAGGGTCAACTCAAGCTGGATAAAACCCATTTCCGTTTTACCGATCTGGTTGGCGCGATCGAAAGCACTTATTACTCTCTGGCCAAAGAAAAAGGCCTGTCATTTCACATTGATTGCGGCTTCCCGCAGGAAACCTGGTTTTATGCGGACAAATCCCGTATCCGGCAAATTCTCTTCAACCTCATCAGTAATGCCATCAAGTTTACGGATAAAGGTGAAGTGCGTGTCCGCATGAGTCTGACGCCTTTGCCGGATGAACAAAAACAACAGCTGAACATCGTGACAGAAGATACCGGGATAGGGATTGCGCCAGAACGGATTACCCACATCTTCGATCCTTTTGCACAGGCAGAAGTCTCCACCAGTCGTCGCTACGGTGGTACTGGCCTGGGCCTGAGTATTGTACGTCAACTGGCCCAATTGATGGGTGGCGATGTCGTGCTGACCAGCCATCCCGGGACAGGCACCCATGTCACCGTCAGTTTATGCCTTGAAAAAGGGATTCCCCAGAAAGAACTGGCGCAACCGATTGAAATTGATAAAAAAGCATTTGCCGGTCTAAACGTTCTGGTGGTTGAAGATAACCACCTGAACGTATTAATCATGGAAAGCTTCCTGAAACAGTGGGGCTTCCACACTTTTACGGCTGAAAACGGCCTCGAAGCGCTGGAGATGATTCAAAGCCAAACCTTTGATCTGATCCTGATGGATAATCATATGCCGGTCATGGATGGTCTGGAATCCACCCGCCTGATTCGGGCCCTGCCAGAACCCGGCTGCATCGTACCCATTTTTGCCTGTACCGCCGATGCGTTCGAAGAAACGCAACAAAATATGCTCAATGCCGGTGTTGACTGTGTGATCACCAAACCCCTGGATGAAAGAAAACTGCTGGATGCCCTGCAACGGTTCCGACATCGTATTGATTACATGGCATCTTTAAGACAGCATGCGCTCACACAATCCGATTTCGACAATCAATCCATATTCAGTGATTCAGTTCTCAATACCGATACAATCAATGCCCCTGAACCGTCGGAGCACCAGGAAACCGGCTTAGCGCGCTTGACCCTCATCGCCATGGATGAATTGTCTGAGATGCTGGATCAGGACTTGAGCATGATTGCACAATTCCTCATCATCTTTGCTGATGATCACCGGGAATACGACCAAAAAATCCGTCAGGCAATTCTGGATGGTGATCAGGAACAAGCCATCTTACTCAGCCATACTTTAAAAGGTGCCTCCGCCAGTCTCTGTGCACACCCACTCAGCCATGCTGCGATGATCGTTGAAAAGCAGCTGAAAGCAGGCCAAACCCCATCTGAGGCAGAGCTTTCAGCCTTATCCAGTGCGTTACAGGCACTTTGCGCTGAAATTCAAAGTCTCTCGGAAGCAACAACCTCTGTATAATTTTCTGGCTCATCACCCCGTGGTGATGAGCTGACATGCGACTTGCTGTCCAATGAAAACCTCAAAAACCACCGAACATTTGTTCACACCCCCAAACAAATGGTCACACAATGAAAACATCGTTACTTTGGACAACATCTGCACCAACCCGTGCACTTGAGTTTCATTGTGTAAAATTTGCCTGATTAAGCGAGTAATCCGGGCTTTGAGATTGACATTTACACTGAAAAATTCAATTATCGGGACATCAATTGTTCTACAGCGATCCATATGTTCATACCTGTTGGATCAGGTGCAGACGGATCCTGACAAGAGCAGTCAACTGGCTAAACTTAAAGCTTGCACAAACACAGCAAAGGTCGAGAGATATGAGCACGAAACTGGAACAACTGCGCGCACTCACTACTGTTGTTGCCGACACCGGCGACATCGAAGCGATTAAGAAATATCAACCGCAAGACGCGACCACCAACCCTTCCCTCATCCTGAAAGCCGCAGAAATTGAACAGTACGCGCCGCTCATCGACGATGCGATTGCTTATGCGAAAGCACAAAGCAACGACAAAGCACAGCAAATCGAAGATGCTGGTGACAAGCTGGCCGTAAACATCGGTAAAGAAATCCTGAACGTAGTTCCAGGCCGCATTTCTACAGAAGTTGATGCACGTCTGTCTTACGACACTGAAGCAAGCGTGGCAAAAGCTCGCAAGCTGATCAAAATGTACAACGATGCTGGCATCAGCAACGACCGTATTCTGATCAAACTGGCTTCAACCTGGGAAGGTATCCGTGCTGCGGAAGTCCTGGAAAAAGAAGGCATCAACTGTAACCTGACCCTGCTGTTCTCTTTTGCTCAGGCGCGTGCTTGTGCGGAAGCCGGTGTTTACCTGATCTCTCCTTTCGTTGGCCGTATCATGGACTGGTACAAAGCGAAAGAAGGCCGCGATTTTGAAGCTTCTGAAGATCCGGGTGTTCTGTCTGTCACCAAGATCTACAACTACTACAAAGCACTGGGTTACAACACGGTTGTCATGGGTGCAAGCTTCCGTAATACGGGCGAGATTCTGGAACTGGCAGGCTGTGATCGTCTGACCATCAGCCCGCAGTTGCTGCAGGAACTGTCTGAAGCTCAAGGTGAAGTTGTCCAAAAACTGTCTGCTGAGGTTGCTTCTGAAGAGCGTCCAGCACCAATGACACATGCAGAATTCCTGTGGGATCACAACCAGGACCCAATGGCGATTGAGAAACTGGCGGAAGGTATCCGTAACTTCGCCATCGATCAGGGTAAACTGGAAACCATGATCGAAGCGCGCCTGTAATCCTGCGCAAAATATTGAGAGCAGCACAACGCTGCTCTCTGTCTTTTTATGATTAACTTGAATTGAGTAAGAAGAATATTATGGATCGTAAAGTACTTGCGAATGCAATCCGTGCCCTGAGCATGGACGGTGTACAACAGGCGAACTCTGGCCACCCAGGCGCTCCGATGGGTATGGCAGACATCGCTGAAGTTCTGTGGCGTGATCACCTGAACCACAACCCGCAAAACCCAAACTGGGCTGACCGCGACCGTTTTGTGCTGTCTAACGGCCACGGCTCCATGCTGATTTACTCCCTGCTGCACCTGAGCGGCTACGCGCTGTCCATTGACGATCTGAAAAACTTCCGTCAGCTGCATTCCAAAACACCGGGCCACCCAGAGTACGGCTACGCACCGGGTATCGAAACCACCACAGGCCCACTGGGTCAGGGCATCACCAATGCTGTGGGTATGGCGATTGCCGAGAAGTCTCTGGCAGCTCAGTTCAACCGCGACGGCCACGATATCGTTGATCACTACACCTACGCTTTCCTGGGCGATGGCTGTCTGATGGAAGGTATTTCTCACGAAGCTTGTTCTCTGGCGGGTACGCTGGGTCTGGGCAAACTGATCGCGTTCTGGGATGACAACGGTATTTCTATCGACGGTCACGTGGAAGGCTGGTTCTCTGACGACACGCCAAAGCGTTTCGAAGCTTACGGCTGGCATGTCATCCCAGCGGTTGACGGCCACGATGCTGCTGCAATTAACGCAGCGATTGAAGCCGCGAAAGCAGACCCTCGTCCAACCCTGATCTGTACCAAAACCATCATCGGCTTCGGTTCTCCGAACAAAGCAGGTTCTCACGACTGTCACGGTGCGCCACTGGGTCACGACGAAATCGCAGCAGCCCGTGAATTCCTGGGCTGGCAGCACGGTCCGTTCGAAATCCCTGCCGACGTTTACGCAGAGTGGGATGCCAAAGAAGCTGGCGAAGCGAAAGAAGCTGCCTGGAATGAAAAACTGGCTGCTTATGAAGCCGCTCACCCGGAACTGGCTGCAGAATTCAAACGTCGCGTCAACGGCGAACTACCAGCACAGTGGGAAGCAGAAGCAAGCAAGATTATCGCTGATCTGCAAGCCAACCCTGCAAACATCGCATCCCGTAAAGCTTCTCAGAATGCGCTGGAAGCCTTCGGTAAGATCCTGCCTGAGTTCATGGGTGGTTCTGCTGACCTGGCACCTTCGAACCTGACCATGTGGTCTGGCTCTAAATCTCTGACTGCTGATGACGCATCCGGTAACTACATTCACTACGGTGTCCGTGAGTTCGGGATGACAGCGATCATCAACGGTATCGCACTGCACGGCGGTTTCGTCCCTTACGGTGCAACCTTCCTGATGTTCATGGAATATGCCCGTAACGCGATGCGTATGGCCGCGCTGATGAAAGTGCAGAACATTCAGGTGTACACGCACGACTCCATCGGCCTGGGTGAAGACGGTCCGACGCACCAGCCAGTTGAGCAAATGGCTTCTCTGCGCCTGACACCAAACATGAGCACCTGGCGTCCGTGTGACCAGGTTGAATCTGCGGTGGCATGGAAACTGGCCATTGAGCGTAAAGACGCGCCAACCGCGCTGATCTTCTCGCGTCAGAACCTGGCTCAGCAGGAGCGTAGCGAACAGCAAGTTGCTGATATCGCAAAAGGTGGTTACATCCTGAAAGACTGCGCAGGCAAACCTGAACTGATCCTGATCGCGACAGGTTCTGAAGTTGAGCTGGCCGTCAGTGCTGCAGCCGAACTGAGCGCAGAAGGCAAGCAAGTGCGTGTGGTCTCTATGCCATCTACCGACGCATTCGACAAGCAAGACGCAGCTTACCGTGAGTCTGTCCTGCCGTCTGACGTCACTGCCCGTATCGCAATTGAAGCCGGTATCGCGGACTTCTGGTACAAGTATGTTGGTTTCGACGGCCGCATCATCGGCATGACCAGCTTTGGTGAGTCTGCACCAGCTGGTGAACTGTTCAAGCTGTTCGGTTTCACCACTGAAAATGTGGTTGCAACCGCGAAAGAACTGCTGGCGTAATCCAGACAGTCAAACCCAATCAAACCCGGCCATTTCTGGCCGGGTTTTTTTATACCCTCGATACTGATCTGAAAACCGCTTCCCCTTATTTCCATCTCAGTGTTGTTTTGTAATACGCGTCATTGGCAGACACAGGCTGCTGAACGTGCTTCTGGTCGAGATTGAGATCTGCTCTGAGATGCTCAGGGATATCATTTAAAACCTGAAGGCTTTGCCGTTTTTGCCGCCAGCTTTGAAATTGAGAAAAACCATGCTTAACTGAAGCAACAACTTGTTTCACGGTGGGGAATACAGGATCATACATCGTCATCATAGCATTACTGCCTGTTGTTATAAAAAGTATGATTTATTCTTGTTCACCGCAGTGATCTGCTCAAACGATAGATTCTGACATTCAGTTAAGGAAAACTTATGCTAAACCCAACAGACCCGCATAAGCGCATGCCACCATTACAAGGTTTGTACTACTTCTATCAGGCCGCACACTATGGCAGTTTCAAGCAGGCCGCTGAAACCCTGCATGTCACTGCAGCAGCGATCAGCCAGCAAATCAGGCTTCTGGAAGACTGGCTCGGCACCCCGCTGTTCTACCGTCAGCATCGGAAAGTTGTCCTGACCCCGGAAGGACAAATCCTGTTCGAACATACACAAAAAGGATTCCAGCAGATTCAAAGTGGCGTCTGGCTGATCAACAACGATCCGGACCCACAACGCATTTCCCTTTCCACACTGCCTTCATTCTCACAACATTGGCTCGTGCCACGAATGACGTCATTCAGATCAGAGCATCCCGATCTATCGGTTCTGATTGAGTCAAAAAACGAGCTGGCCGATTTCGAGCAGTCGCCGCTGGATCTATGCGTTCGCTATGGGGAAGGCTGTTACCCGAATCTGCATTGTCAGTGGTTGATGGACGATTTGCTGTATCCGGTTTGTCATCCGCTTTATCAAGCGCAGTATCAAATTCATACCATCCATGACTTACAACGGGCTGATCTGATTGGCGATATCTGGCCGGATGTCGATTGGGAACGTTGGCTGGCGTTAGTCGGCGCGAAAGGTGGTTCCAGTTCGCTGGCCTATGATGGTGTCAACTACGTGCTTGAAGGTGCGCTTTCCGTTCAGGGCGTCGCTCTGGCCCGCCACAGTCTGGCACAGCGGTATATTGAAGAAGGTACTCTAGTTCGCATTGGCAACATCGCCGTAAAACCCAATTTCAGTTACTACCTGTGTGCACCGGAAGGCTATTTTAAACGAGAGAAAGTTAAAATCTTTAACGCCTGGATCCGTCAGCAGGCCGCATTATTTCAGCAATCATTCCCGGCTGAACTGGACATCCGGCAATTCGATGACCAACAATCAGCAAAAACAAAATGACGGGGGCAGATGACACCGCAGGCTCCCCCCATCACAGCCTTATGAGTTTGCCAGTGCCTGTTGAACCAATTCAGCAACCACTTCCGGCGCGGGCAAAGATGGGTGCCCGACCATACGCTGAAGCGACGCATCAAAATTCTCGTGCCAGACCGGCTCCACGACGACATAGCCATCTTCACGCAATTGACGGACATTGCGTTCTACGGCCGGTTTTTTCCACATCACCGAACCCATCACCGGTAAAAAATAAACCGGAAAATCAGCGGCAAGAATCACGGTCGTCAAACGGTTTGTCGCCCCACCATGAGCAGCCGTAGCCAGAGTATTCGCAGTCGCAGGCATCACCATCAGAACATCGTGATCCGCAACAATACGAGATGGCTTGTCCGTCGGCCAGTCTCCCGGCCGCTCACCGGCAATCACTCTGTCGCAATACAGCGCCATGCTGGAAGCCGGTATGAATGTCTCCGCAGTCGGCGTCATCAGCACGGTCAGTTCACAATCAATCGCACTTTTTATCACCTGTAGGTATCTTGGCAACAGCATGATATCTACAGAGCCGGAAGCGCCTATCAGTATCCTTGGCTTCTTTTCTTGGTTTACTTGTTGTTGCTTTTCCATCATGCAATCCTTTTTTCCATTGTTTGCCCCCATATTCAGGCAATGCGCCCGCCCGGCGTGATCTCAGCGCTCTGTTCATTCAGGTCAGCAAAGAATCAAGGGCTGTTACGACATGAAACGGTTGTCGTTCCTGCCTGTCCCTCGGATACCCTAGTGACACTTCCACATGAGGAATACCATCAATCAAGCTAGAGCCCTGTAAGTGCAGGTGTCCGTACACCACCAGACAAACCGGAAAACGTGTCAGCCAGTGTTCTACCCGGCGAGTACCACACCAAATCGAAAACTCTTGTGGCTGTAATTGCTTGGTCAGCCCCTGCACCATTGGAAAATGATTCACCAGGATAAGGGGACAGTCTCTGGACACTGCACTCAAACGCGCTTCAGTGAAACGTACACGCTCATCACACCAGCTTTGAATATCCGGATATGGGTAAGTTTTCAGAAAATATTCATCCGCACAGACAACACCAGCACGCCGCGCTCTTTCAAGGCTTTGCTGCGGTGTAAAATCTGCCGGATGGCGAAACGAGTAGTCATACAAAACGAAGAGGGGAGCTATCACAAACGACTGGCCGCCCGCAGCGGTATAGACCGGATATTCATCTTCCGGCGTCACGACACCGTAACGGTGACAAATATCCACCAACTGCCGATAGCGCAATTCGCCCGGGAGCGCCAACGGCTCTCGGGCGGTACACCAGAGTTCATGATTACCGGGTACCCAGATTACCCGGTAAAACTTTGCTGCCAGCGTGCGAATCGCCCACTCAAATTCAGACAAATCATCTGCAACATCCCCAGCCAGAATGAGCCAGTCTGATGTTTGATCAGCCTGGACAGATTCAACAATCCGCCTGTTCTCCGGATGGGATACGTGCAAGTCACTGGCAGCCATCAGCATCAGAAACTCCCATTTCTTCCTAAATGTCTTACAAAGTGCCCGGAGGCGCTTCACCCCAACCCCAACGCGGTACGGTATCCCGCTTGGACGGTTTCGCTCCCGGTTGTGAGTTGGCCATCGCTCTTCGCGAACCCCACTCGATATACGCCATGAACGCCGAGCGGAATTCCGGATCTCTGGGCAGTTCGACTTCATCAGCACTTTGCATCATCAGCGCGATCCAGCGATCCCGCTGTTCAGACTGGATTGAACGGCCACGATGTTTCTTCAGCATATGCTTGAACCCCCCTCTTTCATTGGTATAGAGCGGCTCACCACCGAACACTTCTTCAAACCACATGGCAACATGCACATGATGATCGGGTGGCATGTGCTCAAACAAGGGCTGAAGCAATGGGTCTGTCTCAACTTTGGCGTAAAACACCTTGAGCAAGTTGCGGATAGCATCCCGTCCACCCATCCATTCCAGAAGTGTTGGCGGCTGAGCTTGATCCACCTGTTCTTTGTCAGTCACAGTTGCTTCTGTCGTTGCGTCCATTTCAATGTCCTTATTCATGTTCATCCAAGCTCCAATGTTGTGATACACCACACTTGATGTTCCTGTTCCCGAGGTGGTTCACCGACATACATCCGCTGTGTCTGAAATACCGATTGAAAACCATATTGTTCGGCCAGATGCAGGAGCGTTCGGTCCTCCTTTTCAGGCACATCCATCGCCACCTGACTTCCCCGAGGGATCACAGATAAGGCCGCCTGCAACAGTGGCTCGACCTGATCGGGAGTATTCGCCAGTAACGGGCCAATGCGATATCCATCCTGGGACTGACGCACACCGATCACCCCTTGGATCTTGCCTCCTTGACGGATCATGAATCCGTGCCGGGTTGCTCCAAGAAACCAGTTTTTCAACAATGCACCACGGCTCACCCCGGTACAGCTGGTATCGTATTCCACAATATCCTGCACATCAGAAGCTTCCACCGGCTCTACCCCGGCCGGACACGCATCGTCCTGTTGTACAACCCCCGCCATCCGATGATTTTTCCGATAACCGACAAAACCCGATTGAGCGTAATTTTCGGTCTGATGCAGAATCCCGTCCAAACCAACCACACGGTTACCACCATGACGAAGTGCATGCTGAAATATTTTCAGGCCATAGCCCTGTCCCCTGAACTCTGGCGGCACCAGATAATGACCCAGAAAACAAAAGCTTGAGGAAAAGTTCACAACAGAGACGGCTGCCACCAGCTGGTCATCAAGATACCCGACAAAAAAACCTTGTGGATCAACCCCGAAAAAAGCATCCGCATCGCCAATGCCCATATCCCAGCCTTCATTCCTTGCCCATTCCAGTACCGTTTGCCACTGCGCCAGATCCGCATTCTCGATACGCAATGTGTTCAGTACATCTTGTTCGTTTGTTGCAATATCCATCTTTTCCTCTCTAAAGCCCCATGGACTTACTGATCACTTCCAGCATGATTTCGCTGGTGCCACCGTAAATTTTCTGAACCCTGCTGTTCACCCATAACTTGCCAATCGATGAATCGCTCAGGTAAGCGCTGCCGCCATGCAATTGCAGACATTCATCAGCGACTTTGTTCTGTACTTCCGTCGCCCACCACTTCAGGCGTGCTGCATCCTCCAGTTTCAGAGAACCGGCATTAAACTGTTCAATTGCCTCATTCAGATAACTGCGGGTCACTTTGATTTGCGTATCCAGTTGTGCTAGCAAAAAACGGTTGTACTGGAAAGAACCAATCGGCTGACCAAACGCCTTGCGCTGTTTCACATAAGACAGGGTTTCGGCCATCATGGCTTCTGCACTGGTGATCGCCACGGTGCTGATACTGAGCCGCTCACGGGTCATGGCCGTCATAAAGTAGTAACTGCCGAGATTTTCACGCCCGAGCAGATTGTTTTTTGGCACAACACATTGATCAAAAAACAAATCAGCCGTATCACTGGCGTGCCAGCCCAGTTTTTTCAGCGCCGGGCCACGGGTAAAACCGGGCATATCTCTTTCAATGACAATCAGGCTGATCCCCTGCCCGCGTGCACCGGCATCCGTTTTCACCGCGACAACAAATAGATCCGCATTCACCCCATTAGTGATAAAGGCTTTGCCGCCATTGACGACATAGTGGTCACCTTCCAAGGTCGCCTGCGTGGTGAGGCCTGTAGAATCAGAGCCACCACCGGGTTCAGTAATCGCAATCGCCGCAATGCGTCTGCCACTACATAAATCCGGCAGCCAGCGCCGCTTTTGCTCCTCTGTTCCCAGCAGGTTGATATAACTGGCAATCACATCATTGTGTGAAATGACGATAGGGGCGGTCATACCAACCGCGATCATTTCCTCCGTCAGTGCCAGCGCATAGCGATAATCGGGCTTATCCTGCCCGCCGAGTTCCGGGCTCACTCCCATACCCAGCAGCCCATGCGCACCCATCGTGAGCCAGAAGTCACGGTCTACCAGACCCTGCGCTTCCCAGGCTGCTAAATTCGGTTTCGCATGATGTTCAAAACATTCCCGGCAAGACAGCCGGAAGTTCTTTAATTCATCGGTTATCGTACTCACTGAAACACACTCCAACTGTCCATTCTGTTTTCTTCTTCAAGCCGGTTTGACTCATCGACTTCCATTACCTGCCGGATCACCGGCCAGTGTTGATAAACCGCGAAATGATCGCCGTTCAGGTGGAGCAAAGTCGTTTCACCTGCGGTATGACGCTGCCACGCCTGAATCGTCGCTTCCGTTACATGAGGGTCGTCCGATGCTGCAATCAGGATCAGCGGCTGTGACACCTGCATGGCTTTCCGTTGCAGAAACTGACTGCGGATCTGAAAATCGGTACGGATTTGGGCAACATAGCGTTTTGCCAGAACCGGCTCGTTTAACACAATGGCCGGGGTGCCCTGATCTTCACGCATTTTTTCCAGCAGCGATTCATCAGACCATAAATGCAGATCGTCCTCTGCCTGCTCACTGGGGGGAACCGAACCAGAAACAACACTGAATACCGGGTACATACCGTACTTATTTGCCAGCACATTGGTCACTACCACACTCAGCACACCGCCAAAACTGTGACCAAAGGTCGCCCACTCATGAATGCCCTGCTGTTGTTTCTGTCGGAAATCCCTGTAAATCGTGTCGGCCAATTGCTCCGCCAGCCCATCCAGATTGGTCACTTCAGGCTCCCGGGCCAGCACGCCCCGCCCTGGCATCTCAACCGGTTGAAGCAACGTGGAACCCTCAGCTTCGTGCTCTTTACAAAAAGGTCGATAGACAGAAGCACTTGCACCGGCGTGCGGGAAGGCATAAATCACCCGTGTTTTATGCGTTGACATCGAGACCCCCTGTTTTCAGGGCATGGGCGATGCGTTCTGCGAGCATGATGGTTGTCAGATTGGTTGGCATTGAAGGGATCACCGGAAACAATGAGGCATCCGCCACGGTCAGCCCCGAAACGCCGTACACCCGGCCATCTTCGGCGGCAGCACAGTTCGGATCGGTCTCCGGTCCCATTCTGACCGTGCCGGAAGCGTGCCATCCAGGATTCAGCATATTTTTCACCGCGCTATGCATCACACGATCATTGCCGATCATTGCATCAGACCAGAACTGCACACCATCGAGAAATGATGCCACCTCAGGTGCATGCAGCGCTTGCCATAACTGGCGCACGGCACCGACCATCCGGTCAATGTCCTCATCATGCTCTCGCAACGGCAGATGAATAGACGGCAGCACTTCTGCTTCGCGGCTGGTAATGAAGACCTGTCCCCGAGCAACCGGCTGCATCAGCATGGCGGAAGCACCAACCAGCATCGGATAATCGACACGGTCTCTGAACTTCGGCACCGTGCTGCTTTCAACATTGTTCAGCAAGCCAATCTGGACATCCGCAGCATCATCCACACCACTGGCAATCCGGGCAGCAATCTGCCGCCAGGGAAGTCCGGAATGACAGACGCCAGCTTTGGGTAATGCCCATAACACGAGAGAAGCATGATCCTGCAAGTTTCTGCCCACAGCCGGGTTCGCCACTCGCACCGGAATGTCCAGCGCCTGCAAGTGCTCTGGATCACCAATCCCGGAACGCTGAAGCAGCGCCGGGGTGCCAATGGCTCCCGCAGCAACCACAATTTCATGCGCGTCGAAGGAAAGTGAACGGCCTTCCTGAACCACTTCGACGCCAACAGCCGAGCGCCCCTCAAACCGGATACAGGAAACCAGCACTTCAGTCAGTACCATCAGATTGGGCCGCTCCATCACAGGCAGCAAATAGGACTGGCACACATCGACCCGCCGGGACAACTGCGTCACATTGGCAGGTACCAAACCAACCGCCGGTGCTTCACCTGCATTCAGATCCGCTGCATAGGGAATACCGAGATCCTGACAAGCCTGTGAAAACGCTGCATCCAGAGGATGCAGGCTTTCCGGCGCCGGGCGACGCAAGACCATCGGCCCGGTATTCCCGTGCTGCGCACAGCCCGGAAAATCAGTATCGGTTTCTAACCGGCAATACCAGGGCAACACTTTTTCCCAGGTCCACTGAGTGCAGCCCATCTCAGCCCAAGCAGTAAAATCCCGGGGAAAGGTTCGCAGCGCAACCGCACCGTTCACAGCAGATGAGCCTCCCATGACCTTGCCTACCCGATAGTCAAAATACTGAGGCCGCTTCTCCTGCACCGGATTTTCCGCCGCCTGACGGATGACTTCGCTCGCTGGCTGATGCTCCCCTTTCAGCTTCGCCTGGTAATGCCAGTTATAATTTTCCAGCACCAAACGGGATGCATCATTCAGCGGGCTATCCGGTAAATGCGTATCGGACGCAGGGCCTGCTTCGAGCAATAACACCTGTTTTGAACTGTCTTCTGACAGCCGGGCTGCCAGCACACAGCCAGCCGCCCCGCCCCCAACCACGATGTAATCAAACTGGCCCTGCGCCAGCGCTTTTTGTTGAGGCGTACTCATCACAAGCTGACTCCGTCCGGTTGTTTCATCGACTCGATAATTTGTGCGAACTGACGGATGCTGGTGTTCATAAACAGCCCTTCGATCAAGTCCTGCTCTTGCACTGCAGTCACATTGAACGCTTCACGCAGGGTACTCAGCAAAGCAACAGCGATGAGTGAATCCCCTCCGACATCAAAGAAACCCGCGTTCACATCCACATCGTCGTGCTGGAGCAGTTCACGCCACAAATGAAGCAGCCGTTGTTCGGTCTCAGACACGGGTGCCGCATCAGCACTGGCTGGCAGTCCGGTTTCTTCAGGCCAGGGCGCCGGCAATGCTTTACGATCAATCTTGCCGTTTCCGGTCAAAGGCATATGCGGAAGCACAATGAAGTATGTCGGTGCCATATAGGGCGGCAAGGACTGCCGGACCTGATCGCGGCAACGTTGCTGAATGATGTCCTGATCGATGTGTGCGGCCTGCTCGTGAAGCACCAGATACGCAACCAGCTGGCGCTGTCCGGAATGCGGATGAGCCGGCGCATCAATCACCACATGACTGACTTCATCCAACTGAAGCAGGGCATATTCCACTTCACCCAGTTCAACCCGGTAGCCATTGATTTTGACCTGATTATCATCCCGCCCGAGAATCTCAATCAGACCGTCAGAAATATACCGACCTAAATCACCGGTTTTATAGAGCCGCTCACCCGTTTGAGGGTGCACAAAAAAGCGTTGTGCCGTTTTTTCCGGATCAGCCAGGTAACCCTGTGCCACGCCCTCACCGGCAATGTATAGTTCGCCGATCACCCACTTCGGACAAGACTCAAGCCACGTATTCAAAACATGGAAACGCTGGTTCGCCAATGGCTTTCCGTAAGGGATACTGACCCAGTGTTTTTCAACCTGCTCAATGGGGTAACAAATTGACCAGATAGAGCCTTCCGTTGCGCCGCCAAGGCTGATCACTTTGGCCTCTGGCAGCGCATTGCGAATCCCATCCGGCAAATCAACCGGAATCCAGTCGCCACTCATCAGGATCAGTCTGAGCGAACTATTTGCCAGTGATTCACTGGCCCGATCAACCATCACCTTGACTGGCGCAGGCACACTGTTCCAAATAGTCACCCCATGTCTGATCAAAGTCTCGCACCAGACTTTCGGATCATTGCTGGCATCCGTTTCCTGAAACACCAGACGACCACCGGCACCCAGCACTCCAAAATAGTCATACACTGACAGGTCAAATCCTGCCGGTGCAATGGACAGCACCGCATCATCTGCAGTCACATGGAAACGTCGGTTGATATCCTCAACGGTATTCGCCGCATTTCGATGCGAAATCATGACCCCCTTCGGTTCACCGGTTGAGCCGGATGTGAAAATGACATAAGCCAGATCATCCAGACCCTGTATCGAAGAAAGCGATTGTGAAACGAGCGGTTCAGACAGTTCAGCCTGCTCAGATAACTGATCCAGATTCACCCTCAGAAATGGCTGATATTCTTCCGGATCTGCAAAGGTCACCGTGTCCGTCACCACGGCTTTGGCCTGACAACGTTGCAGCAGATGCAAACGACGCTGTTGCGGCAGAGTTGGATCAATCGATACATAGGCGGCACCAGCCTGGAGAATCCCCAGTAGCCCGATAATCAAATCTGGCCCCTGCGGCAGAGAAGCGGCAATCAGATCCCCGGCTTCAATCTGGGCCGATGCCCGTAATTGCTTCGCTAATCGGGTCGATTGCGCAACCAGCTGACCAAATGTCAGACGCGTGCTGCCCTGCTCAATGGCAATTGCATCCGGGCGCTTTGAAGCAGCCTCCAGGATCATCTCGTGCAGCAAGCGAGGGGGAAAATCAACCTGCGTCTGATTGGCCACTTGCCGTTCTGTCGCGTCCGTTTCCGGCAAATCCACCACTGAACCGGTTTGCAGCCAGATCGATGGGTCACTGACGACTTCTTCCAGCAAGTGAACGTAAGCCGTTAACATGTCTTCTATCAGATGATGCGGAAATAGATCGTCGACATAATTGAAGTGAATCCCCAAGCCCTCCGGTTGAAGATCGACTTGGTTCTCCAGCCAGATCTGCGGCGTTTGATTACTGGCATATACCGGCTTACCCAGCGCGCCGTACCAGTCAGAGACCCAATCTTCCAGCTCTGGTGTCAGGGTATTACTAAAGACCACAGGCATCGACACCGCACGGTTTTCCTGTTTACGGCTGGTCAGTTCACGAAGGACCTGAACCCCGTTAAACGAGCTATGCAAGCGCCCCTGATATAAGGTGGTTTGTAGTTGTAGCAAGCGCTGCTCAACCGTGCTTTCCGGATCCCCCGAGACAGAGAGCAATTGCGGTTGAAGAAAATTCCCGACAGTCCCTTCAATACCTTCCTCGTACGGTCGGCGCATTAATTGTGTCAGTGTCAGCGTAAAATCCTGACGCTTCGACCACTGACGAATCACTTCCGCATAGCATCCCAATAGCAACGACTCTGCCGTCAGGCCATGCTGATCTGCAACGGTTCTGAGTGCGTTCAAAGTGTTGTTTGGAATCAGTCTGGAAAGACGTTTCATTGAGGGTGATACAATTTGCTGCGGAGATATTTTGTGGGGTAGTTCAGGTGCAGGAGGAAGATGTTCAATTTGTTCAAGCCAGTATTGCTGGTCCTCCCTGCCTTGTGGCTCTCCCTGAAGTACGCGCTCTGCTGCAATATACTCCAGAAAATCAGGAAGCTCGGCCGATGGCGTGAGTTCCTGCTGTTGGTACTCCCGCCACATGTCTTTCAGAACCAGTCGGACACTGATTACATCCAGAAACATCAAGTCAAAATGGAAATGCAAACGCCAGGTGCGCTCCGACACTCGGGTCACCCGAACCTCAAACGCAGGAATTTCGTCCAGCGGCAATTGCTGTTTTTCCATTTCATGACGTAATGTCGCAAGGAAACTGTCTTGTTCAGCCTGATCCCAGGCAGAAATATCTTTTGTCTTAATGCTATATAAAGTGCCAGCCGGGAAAACCTTTTGGTGACCTCCGGTGACTGTGACAGCCCGAAGCATAGAATGCCTGGAA
Source organism: Photobacterium galatheae (assembly GCF_000695255.1). Classification (GTDB taxonomy): domain Bacteria; phylum Pseudomonadota; class Gammaproteobacteria; order Enterobacterales; family Vibrionaceae; genus Photobacterium; species Photobacterium galatheae. Next base: position 88,261 of record NZ_JMIB01000043.1, read on the forward strand.
ATCACCTGGTTCACCGCCTGCTTAAATCGGCTGATATCCAGCGCGTCAACATCCAGTTCCAAATAATAACTACTGGATAATCCGCCAAGCTCTAACCCGGTATTTCTGCCAATCAGATATGCATACTGAATATCTGTCAGCGGCTGTTCCTCTCCTTCTAAGATGTTGATCTTTTTAGAAAATGGGGCGTGTAATGGCAGGTAACCGCGATACAGCGTATCGAGGTGTTCATTTGGCTGCCGGGCAATCTGTGAGCTTTGCTCGGCTTTCTGGAATCCCAATTTTCCATGTTTTTTGACTATCTGTGTGCCAACGTGATCAGGGTTCATAGTGGGTCATGCGTCCTTCGTTCGTTTGTAATATTTCGCGTTTCGTAAAATTATTGGAATATGAAACGCAAATTAAATGCACCCGGTTGCTATGCAACGCGAGTGCAGGTTACAAACTAGAAGAAAAAGAACCACTCAATAAAGAAATCAATTGATTAATTTATGCTTTGTTTGAATAAATTGGATCGATATCAATTCCCCTAAGAAATAATGCTGTTTATCTATAGTAAAAGATTGCTTTTTATCACACTTATCCTGCTTCACCAGCCACAACAGTTTTCATGAGCTGAGACTTACGACGCGTCAAGAACCATGCCAGACCCGCAGCAAACAGATAAACACCTGATGCAGTTCCAAAAGCCAGTCCATATCCACTGACAACATTCGGGGCAAATCCCGCAACAGCCATCAGTGATGCCAGACCGAATGTCGGACCCAATTCCATCGATGTATTCATCACCCCGCCAGCCAGACCTGCTTGTTGCTGAGGCACATGCATTGTTGACAGCACGGCTGATCCTGCAAACATCATTGAGGTACCGATTGTCAGCGCCACAATCCCCGGCAGCAAACCTGAGGTGTACACGACCTGCGGATGAATCCCAGACAACAAAGCCAGACCTGCTGAGCCAATCAATAACCCGAAGATGGTGACTTTCAGTGGCCCAAAACGGCTGACAATACCACTGGCAGCTCGGTTCATGAGCAGCAGCGTCAGGGTATAGGGAACAAATGCACCTGCAGTTTCGAGCGGCGTCCAGTTTTGCTGGATTTGAAGAAACAAAGACAGCAAGAAAGTCACCAGCCCCATACTGGCCGAAGCCAGAAGAATACCAATCAAGCCTACAATGCGGTGAGGTTCACGGACAAAGCCCGGCGGCAATAAAGGTGCTTTCACACGTCTTTCCACCCAAAAAAACAGACTGAGCAGGCAAACACCAGAGATCAGAGGCCCGAATACCATTGGCGATGACCAAGCAAATTCTCCACTGGCGATCAATCCATAACTTCCAAGGGCAATCCCCAAAGTGGCAAGCAAAGCACCAATCGGATCCAATCCGGATTGATGTGAGGCGGCTTGCTCATCATCCTTCGGTAATAGCCAGGCAACAGCAGCCAAACCCACCAGAGCGACCAGCACCGGTGCAACGAACATCCAACGCCATGAAACCCAAGTCGTAACCACGCCGGAAGCAAGAAAGCCGACACCGCCACCCAGAACGGAAACACCGCCCCAGGTTGCCATGGCACGCATGAAATCTTCCGGTTGAGGAAATAAAGTCCGAAGGACAGCCACTGCTGCAGGTGCTGTCATTGCAGCACCTGCGCCTTGCAGAAATCGCATCATGACCATCACGGAAAAATGAGAAGAAAAGGCGGCACCCACAGACGCCAAACCAAATAAACATAACCCGATGCTTAAGAGTTTTCTGCCGCCGAACTTATCTGTTAGGCGTCCACCGAACAGCAACAGTCCGCTAAAAGACAAACCATATGCGGTGCTCACCAGTAGTAAATCCGCCGAGTTCAGCCCAAACTCCACGCCAATATCCGGTAAAGGAATACCAATCATGACAATGGTAAAAATCAGTGTTGCCTGCACCACAGCCAGCAAGGTAAAGGCAAGCTTGAACTGTGGTTTTGTATCGGTACATCTTGTTTGCACTTTCTGTTCCTCCAATGCGGTCTTCACAGGATCCTTCAAATGGAAAAGCCAACTGACATTGTTATATTTTAGTTTTATCATTCAATTGAATTATTGAATGTCGATTAGCATAGGCGAGTAATCTCATATCTGTCAACATGAAAATGATTCAAAAAATGATGTGAACAACCGCATCAGAGAAGTCCGGAAGACCTCCCTTCACAAAAAATCAGATAACTGAATTCGATCTCAGATCATGAGCGGTTAACCGGGTAACCCGCAGCCTTCCACTCTGGCACACCTTCATTAAACCGCCGGGCGGATAATCCTTTTTCTCTGAGGGCAATAACCGCTTTGACTGACAGAGAACAATACGGGCCACGACAGTAAGCAACAATATCCTGTTCTTCCGGCAACTCAGATAAACGCTTTTCCAGCTCGGTAAGGGGAATATTGACCGCGCCCGGCAAATGGCCCTGAGCAAATTCTTCTTCCGGCCGCACATCCAGCAAAGTCACACTATTTTCATGCATCCGGCTGAGCAGCTCTTCCCGTGAAATTGCTTCGGCGTCCTTTTGGTCATTTAAGGTGCTCACCACCAGCTTTTTGATTTCGGAGTGATTGAACTCCGCAAATTGCCGCAGTGCAATCAACAACTCCACAATCGGGGCATCCCCCAGACGATAAAAAACATGTTTTCCTTCCCGTCGCGTTTGAACATACCCATTCCGTTTCAGCTGCTGCAAATGCTGAGAAGCATTGGCCACGGTCAGTTCAGCCAGTTCCGCTAACTTTTCTACAGGTTTCTCCCCCTGAGCGATATGCTCCAGCAATATCAGGCGGTGCGCATTCCCCAACGGTCGGGCAAGATCGGCCAACTCTGAGTAAATATGATATTGATTGTTTATCATTGACATAAAAATTGTTCTGCCTCATCATTCAATCGATTTATTGAATTATATATCTTTATCAGTGAATTGGTATGGTGATAACCGCATTTGCTGACATTTTTATAGATATACCAAATACATACCCGCCTGAGAGCAAAAAGGAGAAATCATATGGAACCAGGCTTCGTGATTCACGCTATCTTACTGGGAATCGGTGCCACGCTGGTCATGGACTTATGGGCCCTGTTCCTGAAAGTCTGCTTTCAGATCCCTTCTCTGAATTACGTCATGGTCGGACGCTGGATCGGTCACTTACCCAAAGGTCAATTTACCCACCCGAATATTGGGCAAGCAGCCCCCATTGCCGGTGAAGCTGTGATTGGCTGGACTGCACACTACCTTATTGGGATCGCTTTCGCGTTCGTATTGCTATGGGGATGGGGGCTGGAATGGACAGCTTCACCAACGCTGTTACCTGCACTGATTGTTGGTATCGTAACCGTGGTCGCACCATTTTTCATTTTGCAGCCAGGCATGGGCGCAGGTGTCGCCGCGTCGAAAACACCTCAACCGAATACCGCCAGATTCCGCAGCCTGCTCGCGCATACCTCCTATGGAATTGGGCTATATCTGACGGGGTTGGTGTTATCGTTTTATTGACGGCGATTTTTGGGATGAATTAACGCAATTCCCAAAAAGACAGTATCAAAACAGCAAGTGCTGTTTTTGAGGTTTGGTCGGTATATCGTACTTTGATGAAGCTCCAAATTCAGCACTTGTTCATGCACGCCAAATACTCTTTTCAGGCGCAAAAAGTGCCTAGAAATGCCTTTTGAATCTCTGGAGTTGTCCGGGACGGTTGTTACCCCTCCCGGCGCCGACAACCTAAAAGTTTATGCATGAGTTTTCCCCTGGTCATGTGTAAACGCCTATGACTTCTGACGCGTTATTGGCCATTTTCGAGTTCCAGCAACAGCATCATGTCCTACCCAATGACTCACTCTGAATCTCCCCAAACGTGGTCGGCCTCCTGCACCTCATAGACAAAATCTTTAGCCCTAACCCCATATTTTAGACAGAAAAAATCTTCACTTATGATCTGGTAATCATTGCCCCACAAACAACCAGAACCAACCGTGAAGCCAATAACGACCGGTTCCTTAAAGAAGTAACTGGTGCAATGCTTCGATGCCTGTTTCTCGAAAAACTGCAAGAAAATGTGGTTTTACTCAGCGGGTCAGAGCAATGCAGCTTCAGCCATTGCCACTCAGCCTTCTCGCAGCTTTGAGCAAGGGCTGCTTCCTCATGAAAGCACTCGATGATCACAAATCATGAATATGGCTCATAGATTAATGAAATAATATCATTTTTATTCATGGTATGGCCGAAGTATAAAAATACACTCTGTTGTTAACGCTACACAATATTACTGTTGATTCTCCGTGAAGCCTTCAGGCGAAAATCAAAGCCACTGTGAAAACAACAGACTGGGAAAATAAAAAATAAAATTGTAAACCCCAGAAATAACAAGGAATAAATTCGAGTATATCTCAGACAATTGGATACCAGATGAGCATGAATAGAGATTTTAAATTTACAATCAAGCATATTAGCTTCGATGAAAATTATCAGCCTTCAGACAACACCCGTATTACAACCAACTTTGCGAATTTGGCGAGAGGAAATCACCGCCAGGAGAACTTGCGTAACGCCTTAAAGATGATTGACAATCGTTTTAATGCCTTGGCGAATTGGGATAATCCCAAAGGTGATCGTTACTCTGTCGAACTTGAAATAATTTCAGTTGATATGGATATTGAAGGCAATGGCCAGACATTCCCATCAATTGAAGTATTAAAGACGAATATTGTTGACCATCAGACCAATGAACGCATTGAAGGGATTGTCGGGAATAATTTTTCCTCTTATGTTCGAGATTATGATTTTAGCGTATTACTGTTGAATCATAATAAGAATCAACCCAAATTCAGCATTCCAGATGATTTTGGTGATCTCCATGGAAAGCTGTTTCAATGCTTTGTTCATTCAAAGACTTACAAAGATAATTTTAGTAAACCACCTGTCATATGTCTCAGTGTTTCAGACAACAAGACCTATCATCGGACTGAAAATCAGCATCCCGTATTGGGTTTTGAATATCAGCCAAATGAGTCTTCTTTAACTGAACAATATTTCAAAAAAATGGGGCTACAGGTTCGCTATTTTATGCCCCCCAATAGTGTTGCGCCTTTGGCATTTTATTTCTTTGGGGATTTACTCAATGATTACACGAATCTTGAGCTAATCAGCACCATCAGCACGATGGAGACTTTTCAAAAAATTTACCGACCTGAAATTTATAATGCGAATGCATCAGCAGGTCGATGCTATCAACCCGATTTAAAGAATCAGGACCATTCATTCACGCAAATTGTCTATGATCGAAAAGAACGTAGTCAGTTGGCGGTTGAGCAGGGAAAATTTGCTGAAGAACATTTCATCAAACCATACCAAACGATTCTTGAGCAGTGGTCTGCGAATTACGCTTTATAATGAACGGAAATACATAACAGTATGATGAAAAAATTATTACCCACATCAACTTCAGGCAGTTTACCTAAACCTGCTTGGCTTGCGCAGCCAGAAACACTTTGGTCACCATGGAAATTGCAAGATCAAGAATTAACTGAAGGCAAACAAGACGCTTTGCGTGTGTCATTACAAGAGCAACAGCAAGCAGGTATTGATATTGTCAGTGATGGTGAGCAAACGCGCCAGCACTTTGTCACGACCTTTATTGAGCACCTCAGCGGCGTTGACTTTGAGAACCGTAAAACCGTTAAAATTCGTGATCGCTATGATGCGAGTGTACCGACAGTCGTTGGCGCGGTGAGTCGCCAAAAGCCAGTTTTTGTTGAGGATGCTAAATTTTTACGTCAGCAAACCAAGCAACCGATTAAATGGGCGCTGCCAGGTCCCATGACGATGATCGATACGCTTTATGATGACCATTATCACAGCCGTGAAAAACTCGCCTGGGAATTTGCAAAAATTCTCAATCAGGAAGCCAAAGAATTAGAAGCTGCTGGTGTTGATATTATCCAATTTGATGAGCCTGCATTTAATGTGTTTTTTGATGAGGTCAACGATTGGGGGATTGCTGCTTTAGAACGGGCTATAGAAGGCCTGAAATGCGAAACTGCTGTACATATTTGCTATGGCTATGGCATCAAAGCCAATACAGACTGGAAAAAGACGCTGGGCTCCGAGTGGCGACAATACGAAGAAGTTTTTCCTAAACTGCAAAAATCGAATATCGATATTATCTCACTCGAATGTCACAACTCACGCGTTCCAATCGAACTGCTTGAACTGATTCGCGGTAAAAAAGTGATGGTCGGGGCCATTGATGTCGCAACCAATACCATTGAAACACCAGAGGAAGTCGCCAATACCCTGCGAAAAGCACTCCAGTTTGTCGATGCCGACAAGCTCTATCCTTGTACCAACTGTGGGATGGCCCCCCTGTCTCGTCAAGTGGCAAGAGGCAAGCTCAATGCATTAAGTGCAGGCGCAGAAATCGTCCGGAGAGAACTCTTAGCCAAGTCCTGATTCCAGGACTTGCCGATAAATCAATGTGTCATCGGGTTACCTTTTTTGATTTGAGTACATTCGACACCCATAATCGAATCGGTAGCCCGCTATACATGGCAATGACAAATACATGAGCGCAAACCATTCCCGTAATAAGATCGCTGCAACAACGGAGTGGGCGACACATTGTGCCGAAAAGAGCATCTGGCGTGCGTGAACAGACGCTAAGTTTGGCACTAATTTCATGCGTGACCTCCCCCTCGAACCGATCAAAATAACCCGTTGTCGAGACAGATTCATTGAAATTTCAGCCACTCATCAATAAAAAAGCCCGGTATCAAATCGATAAACCGGGCGATATACGATCCCTGAAACGTCAAGGTTAAGCCAGCTTAAACCGGTGAATCATCTTCATCAGATCAGCGGAAACATGAATCAGTTCATCACTGGCCTGCGCCATCTGATTTGACTCGGACGCAACCGACAACGACATATCTTTCAGGCTGACGACATTACTGTTGATATCATTCAGGGTCAGTGTCTGCTGCTCGGTTGCAGTCGCAATATGCTGATTCATGGCCTGAATCGTCTGCACCTCACCGTTAATATGGTTCAGCGATTGACCGGCATCAACGGATATCTTGGAAGCATTTCTGGCTTTTTCCGTCCCCGTTTCCATCACTTTGACGGCATTTCCTGCACCATGCTGTAACTGCTCGACAATTTTCTGAATTTCCAGCGTCGATTCCTGAGTCCGCTGCGACAGTGTGCGCACTTCATCGGCGACCACCGCAAAACCACGTCCGGCTTCACCGGCACGGGCAGCTTCGATTGCCGCGTTCAGAGCCAGCAAATTCGTCTGCTCAGCAATCCCCCGAATCACTTCCAGGACGGTATCCACATTCCGGCTCTCTGCCGCCAGCTGTTCCACCACCTGACTGGCCTGATCAATATTCTCTGCCAGTGCATTGGCTTCCTCGACGTTCTTATCAACAATCAATTTCCCGCTTTGTGTCCCTTTCGCAGCAGACAAACTGGCATCATTGGCTTCCACAGTGCGTCGGCTGACCTCCTCTACGGTTGCCAGCATCTCCGTCATCGCTGCGGCCAGTTGCTCCACATCATTTTGCTGCTGATTCAGATTACTATCCACAGTATGAATCGATGAGGACACCTGATTCGCAGCAGTAGCAACCTGGGTTCCAGCCTGATTGATTTGCAGCATGATCCCCTGAATGGATGCCACAAACTGATTAAAATATCGCGATAAAACGGCCAGCTCGTCGCTCCCCTGTTCATTCAGACGCTGAGTCAGATCGCCTTCCCCTCGCGAAAGCGCCTGCATCGCAGTCACAGTTTGCTTCAAAGGGGTTGTGATGGAACGAATCATCAATGCAACCAGCACGCCCAGCACAATCAGCATTCCCCCGGCATTCGTCAGCGATATAATTTCAGCCTGATGAATATCTTCCTGTAAAGCGACCATATTCATCCCGCTCCCGACAATCCATTGCCAGGGCACAAATTCCACCGCATAGCTGGTTTTGGGTTCCAGAACCGTATTATCCTGACCGGATGGCCACTCATAGTCCATAAAGCCACCACCCTGTCTGGCTTTTTCATAGAGTTGCTGCACAAAATACACCCCGGCACCATCTTTCAGGTTGAGGGTATTTTTACCAATCATCGCCGGTACACCACTGGCTAACTGCACACCACTGCTATCCCCAACAAACACATAGTTTCCTTGATCAAAACGCATCGCCGATACGGCCTGAATCGCCGCCTGTTTCGCCTGCGATTCTGTCATATCACCCGAAATACTCAGGCTGTAAAAATGACCGATCACCCCCACCGCACTGTCGACCAGATTCACCACTCCCTGTTCATAATTATCTCTCATAAAGTCACGCGTCTTGTTCGCGTTCACCAGCGTATTCACCAGTAAACCGAGCGCAAACAGCACCAGCAGCGCCCAAATCCGCGCTGCAATGCTGAAACCGGACAACCAGGTTCTCATTCTGTTTCTCCTTAGCTTTCGTGAGGTGTGCTCAACCCGCGAGCCTTAAGGCATGAATGATGCTGCTGATGCAGATCGCGTAACTTTGCCTGACTTTGCTGCAATGCTTCACCCTGATTCGCCACAAAATGATTCACGGCATCATCCAGTGAAGCCAACAATTCATGAGACTGAGCGACATGCTTTTCTTGCTGTTCCGGTGTATCCCGGTTGCTCGCATGCTTGATTCGCTTGTTTTGGGCTAGCTGAAATACGTTTTCCATCATCTGGTTCCTTCTTGCTCATGGTGATCAAAACGGTACACATTGATACGGTTTAACGCACAATCCGGCAGGTAGATATGGTTATTATTGGCATGCAACAGATAAGGCATCCACAATTGCCCTTTGCTTGCATCCGCCCCAAAACTGCTGAAACTGTCGACAATGTTTCCATTCAAATCGAAAACTTTGATCGCCCGGTTCACCAGATCTGAAACAAACAGGTGCTGATTATCGTAATCAATACTGGTGGGCAGGAGAAAATGATCGCTGTCGATGCTATAACCCGGCTGACCAAAACTATGCACCCATTTCATCCCGTTATCGAAAATCTGAACCCGGTTATTATTCTGATCCGTCACGTAGAGTCGACCCTGTTCACAAACCGTGATATCTGTCGGCGTATGGAACTGGCCATTGGCCTGACCCAGCTCACCGAATACTTCAACCAACCCCGCGACGCCTGAAGGACTGAGCCGCCAGCGAGCAATCCGGTTATTGCCGGAATCTGCAATGAAGATATCGTTACTGACCGGATCGATGGCCAGTCCCTGCGGCTTATTCAATTGCCACGGCGCACTCCCCATCCCTCCGAAGTTGGTATAAGGCACCAGTTCTCCCAATCGGTTGTCATACTGAAAAATAGTGACAATACCGCTCAGATAATTACCGACCACAATCATGGGGACATCAAAGTCCAGTTGGCCCGGTAATGGCTGTTGCGGCTTGTAAGCTGCAATCCCCAACGAGCCAGGCATCAGTGGCAGACTAATCGGCATCGACGATTCCTGTTTGCCATTCTCACTGGCCTGCAACTGAAAGTTCCCGGCATCGACCATCCACAGCACATCTTTGGGATCATCAAATTTGTCATTGAGCATCACCCGCAGCCAGGTCTGCTGCCAACGCTGCACCCACTCCAGTTGAGTGGTCACTGCCAGATTCCACCAGGCGGGCATCGCAGCCGGCTGTAACGCCTTCAGCCAAGTTTCCTGCAATGACAACTGATGCGCAAACCAGCGCTCAAACAGTGCCACAAAAGGAGACGGCACCACGGCTTTCACAGCAGCATCCAGTGCGCCGGCAACCGCAGTGATGAAATGAAACTGGCCCGGATTATCCCGTTCATCTCCCACAGAGGCGAGTACCCGAGTCGATGCCGCGTCACCATCACCCACACGGGACAAGTCAATTTCATGCATCTGCAAGGTGGCCAGAATCGGCTCAGTAATCAGCATTTTGTGGGTGTCCGGCACAGCCGTCACCTGAATCGGGGAGAAGAAACCTTCCAGCTCCCCCTGAGCGTGGCCAGCCATGTCATACACGGAAATCGCATTGTTTTTCGCGCCCGGGATCAGAATGCGATTCTGGGTCACCGAGACATCCCGCGCCAGCGCCAGACCATCAAGATAGCATTTGCCATTCGCCTGAAAAGGCACCCCTTTCCCTTGCCAGTCGCAACGCACAACGGTCGCAAACCCTGTGTTCGCAATATACAAATACCCCTGCTCGTCCCGACTCAGTCCCTGTGGCCAGAGAAAGTGAATCGGCCCGTTTTCCGTTTCCACCGCATGCAACGAACGACGATATTCCCCGTCTTCCGAAAAAATCACCAGACGACTGGCACCCCCCGGTCCCTCATAGAACTCATCAGCCACACACAATTCGCCCCGCCAGAAAGTCAGGCCATTCGGGCCTTTTAAAGCCACATCTTGTTCATTACCAAAACGTTTGACAGACGTAATGGACAACGCCTGATCATATTCAAGAATATGGACACGCGTATTCCCAATATCACTGACATAGATCCAGTTTCGCTCTGGGTGAGGTAACAAGCGAAATGGCATATTAAACTGCTGTTCGCCGTCGCCGGTCGAACCGAACACAGCCAACAAATGCATCATCTCTTTGTCGAAGATCAACAGGCGATTATGCGCGGTATCTGCCAGCCAGATGTGCCCGAAATGATCAATGCAGTTCCCCACTGGGGTATTTAGAGACACATGACCTGAAGCCAAACATGGTAATGCGGGCAAAGCCGTGCATACCGTGCCAATCGTAGAAAGAAAATGAATACCCATATGGCGACCTGCTCACAAAGAGATACGTTAATTTTTAATTCGCTCACTGTATGGATAGATGAGCCAGAGGGTATTGAGAAACAGGACTTTCGAATTTTTGAGAGTGTTCAAAATTCATACAAGTTATCGACAAAGTTGCAGGCGGATTCTGGTATTTTCCTGAATTTATGATCTGATAACATCGTCAATTAATTGACGAGATCAGACGGAAAAAATGCCAGCCGGTGGCGGAATCGGCTGGCATATACCCTAATATCACGGCTGATTTCTAACTGGGCTCAGGACTTAGAAAGAAATGATGGCGCGATGGTGTTCACCCACACTTCGCCGTGTTCTACTTTGACCGGCCAGACCCGAATGCGAACCTCCGGTTGCTCAAGACACTGGCCCGTCTTTAAGCTGAAGTGCTGTTTATAAAGTGGCGACGCCACACTCAACTCGCCGTTGATATCCCCGAGAATCCCCCTTGCCATCACGAAAGCCTGACCAATCGGGTCCCAGTTATCCAGTGCATAAACCCCCGGTTGAAGCGCGGGCACATAAAACAACGCCAACTGTGTACCATCAACCCAAGCCCCCATCCCTGAATTCGCAATCAGATCATCCAGATGACAAACTTTTAACCAGTTCATACGCCCTCCTGCTCTACCTGACATTGATTTTCAGGGACCGGTTCAAGCACCTGCACCGGAATGCGCTGACCGCGCTCACGACGGTAATCCGGCGTGACCGTGTCACCGCTGTCATTCACAAAACGGCGGAAACGCGCCAGTTTCTCCGGTGTCGACAACGTGGTTTTCCATTCGCACTGATAGGTCTCCACCACATGCTGCATTTGCTTTTCCAGCTCAGCATTGATGCCCAGACTGTCGTCCACCACCACACTGCGCAGATAGTCCAGCCCACCATCGAGATTCTGTAACCAGACCGACGTACGTTGCAGCCGGTCAGCGGTGCGGACATAAAACATCAGCACCCGGTCGATCAGGGTCACCAGCTCATCCGTTGACAGATCCGACATCAGCAAATCGGCATGACGCGGGCGCATCCCGCCATTACCGCAAACATACAGGTTCCAGCCGTTTTCTGTCGCAATCACGCCGATATCTTTACTCTGAGCTTCAGCACATTCCCGGGTACACCCAGACACCGCAAACTTGAGTTTGTGCGGCGAACGCAGCCCTTTGTAGCGATTCTCCAGCATAATCGCCAGACCGATTGAATCGTCGACGCCATACCGACACCAGGTTGATCCAACGCAGGATTTCACCGTTCTTAGCGATTTTCCGTAGGCATGGCCGGTCTCAAATCCGGCATCAATCAGGGCCTGCCAGATATCCGGCAACTGTTCGAGCTGTGCCCCGAACAAATCAACCCGCTGCCCCCCGGTGATCTTGGTATAGAGATCGTATTTTCTGGCAACTTCCCCTAAAACAATCAGCTTCTCCGGGGTAATTTCCCCGCCCGGAATCCGGGGCACCACGGAATAACTGCCATCTTTTTGGATGTTCGCCAGAAAAGCATCATTGGTATCCTGCAATGGCTGATGCTGCGGTTCGAGTACATGCTCATTCCACAAAGAGGCAAAAATTGAGGCAGCCGCAGGCTTACACACATCGCAGCCCATGCCCTGACCATGCAGGGCGATCAAGTCGTCAAACTGTTTGATTTGCCCGACCTGCACCAGATGGAACAACTCCTGACGGGTATAAGCGAAATGCTCACAAAGATGATTGCTAACTGCCATACCCAATGCTGCGAGTTCTTCATCCAGAATCGATTTCACCATGGTGCTGCAACCGCCGCAGCCTGTCCCGGCTTTGGTACAGCTTTTCAGCTCAGACAGGTCATGCGTCCCCGCCTGCACCGCAGCCGTAATTGCTCCCCGGGTCACGTTATGGCAGGAGCAGACAATCGCCCCGGCATCTTTGCTGCCCTGCAACGCAGAACAGTCAAACAGCAGTTCAGCCGGATGTGCAGGCAGCGGCATGTCATTGAGGTAACATTGCAGCAGGGCATCATAATCCTGATTGTCCCCAATCAGAATCGCGCCCAGCAGCTTGTCGCCGGTGTCATTGACCACCAGCTTTTTGTACACCCCGGCACGCATGTCCTGTAACACCATTTCCTGACAGCCTTCGCCCTGGCCGAGCGAGTTACCAATGGCAGATACATCCACGCCCATGAGTTTGAGTTTGGTGCTCATGTCCGCGCCACTGAAGGTGCTGTCGCCCCCTAAAATCTGATCGGCTGCAATCCGCGCCATGCGGTATCCCGGCGCCACCAGCCCGAAAATCCGCTGCTGCCACAACGCACATTCGCCGATGGCGTAGATATTGGGGTCGCTGGTCTGGCAGGCATCGTTGATCACAATGCCGCCGCGTTCACCAATGTCCAGCCCGCACTGACGAGCCAGTGCATCCTGCGGGCGGATCCCGGCGGAAAACACGATCACATCCACTTCCAGTGGCGCATGATCCTGAAAATTCATCCGGTGAAAAGCGGTTTCTCCATCCGTAATCGCCGTGGTTGCCCGGCTGGTGTGCACCTGCACGTCCAACGCACTGACTTTACTTTTCAGCAATGCGCTCCCGGCATCATCAATCTGAACCGGCATCAATCGCGGCGCAAATTCCACCACATGGGTTTCAAGCCCCAGCAGACGCAGCGCATTGGCCGCCTCCAGCCCCAGCAACCCGCCGCCGACGACCGCGCCGGTTTTCGCACCGGCACAGGCCGTTTTAATGGCAGACAGATCATCAAGCGTCCGGTAAACAAAACAGTTGTCTCTGTCACTGCCCTGCACCGGTGGCACAAAAGGATAAGAGCCGGTCGCCAGCACCAGTTTGTCGTAGGCCAGCTGGCTGTCACTGGCTAAGGTGACACGCTGTTTTTCACGGTCTATGCCGACAACCTGCTCTCCCAGCAGCAGCTCAATGCCATTGTCCAGATACCACTGTTCGTTGCTCAGCAGTAGATCCTGATGATCACTGCCGGAAAAGAGGGACGACAGATGAACCCGGTCGTAAGCGACAAAGCGCTCTTCGCCCAGCACAATCATCTGGTAAGACTGATGGGCATTTTTTGCCACCAGCTGTTCGATAAAGTGATGGCCGACCATGCCGTTACCCACCACCAGTAATTTTTCGCGTTGCATCAACATCATGCTCTCCTGAACTGTGTTTAGGTCCCGAATCAGGCCACTTTAGTGTTGCGATTTTTCTCTGACACCGAGTCCGGAACCGAATCCGGAACCGGCTCTGCAATCGGTGCCACCTTGCGCTGTTTCTCGTACAGAAAACACAGCACATTCTGGCGAAGGCGCTGATAATCCGGATCATCCGCCAGCGCAACCCGATCCCGGGGACGTGGCAGATGAATATCCAGCACTTCGCCAATCGTGGCCTCAGGGCCGTTACTCATCATGACAATGCGATCCGACAGCAGCACGGCTTCGTCTACGTCGTGGGTAATCATGATGACGGTGTTCTTCAGCTCGGCCTGAATCGCCATCAGCGCATCCTGCAAATGCGCCCGGGTCAGGGCATCCAGTGCGCCAAACGGCTCATCCATCAGCAGCACTTTCGGCTGCATCGCCAGCGCTCGCGCAATCCCAACCCGTTGCTTCATACCACCGGAAATTTCGTCCGGCCGTTTGTCATGGGCATGGTCCATGTGCACCAGTTGCAGGTAGTGCATCACCTCTTCCCGAATGGCTGCCGACGTTTTGCCTTTACTGACCTGTTTCACCGCCAGTTCCACGTTCTGGTACACCGTCAGCCAGGGCAGCAGGGCGTGATTCTGAAACACAACCGCCCGTTCCGGACCGGGGCCGGAAATTTCCCGTCCTTCCAGAATGACGCCGCCATCGGTCGCCTCCAGCAGCCCGGCGACCAGATTCAGCACCGTGGACTTGCCGCAGCCTGAGTGACCAATCAGAGAGATAAATTCCCCTTTTTCAATGCTGAAATTCACATCTTTCAGGGCCACAAACTCACCGTTGGGCGTCGGAAAGCGCATCCCCAGATAACTGAGTAATAAATATTCCCGTGACCTCGCTTTTAACGACATAGTGTTCTCCTTATCCTGAACCGGCTCAGTGCTGGCTCAGTTGTTGATTCCATGAAAAATGACGCTGCAAACTGAGCATGCTCCGGTCAAGCAGCAGACCGATGAAACCAATGGTGACCACAGCCACCATGATCCGGCCCAGTGATGCAGCACTGCCGTTCTGGAATTCATCCCACACAAACTTGCCCAGTCCCGGGTTCTGCGCCAGCATCTCGGCGGCAATCAGTACCATCCAGGCCACCCCCAGCGACAGGCGCAGGCCGGTGAACACCATGGGTACGGAGGACGGCAGTACAATGGTGCGCACATGCTGCCAGCGGGAAAGTTTGAGCACCCGGCTGACATTGAGCAGATCCTGATCCACCCCTGTCACGCCGACAGCCGTGTTGATCAGCGTCGGCCACAGGCTGCACATCGCCACCGTAAAAAGTGAATTGAGAAACGACTTGGCGACCCGCGGATCGTCACTGACATACAGCGCACTGACCACCATGGTGACAATCGGCAGCCAGGCCAGCGGCGAAACCGGTTTCAGCAGCTGAATCACCGGATTAAACGCGGCATACAGCCCTTTGTTCAGCCCGAGGACAATGCCCACCGGAATCGCAATCGCGGTTGCCAGCAGGAATCCGGCCATCACAGTCAGTAAGCTGGTGCCGATCTGGTCAAAGAAGGTCGGTTTCCCGGTGTATTCCCGGATACGAACTTCAGCTTGAGGGGCCCGGGCCAGCTTTTCCGCATTGCGTTTTGCCTGACGCACATAAAAAGCCGCCTCACGATCCCGTTCATGCTGGTGTTCGGCGACCAGATTCGTGAACTGCTGCCAGGTCTGGACCGGTCCCGGCAGTGTACCCAGCGAGGTCTGTACCTGACTGGCCGCCAGATGCCAGAGCAGCAGGAAAACCGCAATCCCCAACATCGGAAGCGCCAGCCGCCGGCTGTGCTGCATCACCTGCGCCGGTTTCGGCAGTGCAGGCAGCGAAAGAATTGAAGCCATCAGCCATTCTCCTCAAAGTTTTTCGTTGCCTTTCAGACCAATCGCGAACTGATTGAGATACGCATTGGGCTGGTAGCCATCAAAAGTGATCTGATCGATGAATCCATTCTGGGGTGGCCGGAAACCGTCTTCCTTGTCAAAATCAGGAAAATCAGCGGCTTTCATTTTGCCTTCGGCAATGAGAGCTTCGGCAGCCTGCCGGTAGATCTCCGGACGATAAACCTGCTTCGCAATCGCGAGATACCAGTCGTCCGGTTTGGCTTCGGGGATCTGCCCCCAGCGGCGCATCTGCGTCAGTGTCCAGACCGCATCACTGTAGTAGGGATAAGTGGCGTTGTAGCGGAAGAACACATTGAAGTCCGGCGCCGGGCGTTTGTCCCCTTTTTCGTACTCAAAGGTGCCGGTCATGCTGTTGGCGATCACCTTGGCATCCGCGCCGACATACTGGCTGCGGGCCAGCATCTTCACGGCAGCCTCACGGTTGGCATTGTTTTCTTCATCCAGCCAGTGCGCCGCACGGATCAGCGCTTTCACAACCCGAATATGGGTGTTGGGATAGGCATCGGCCCAGACCTGACTGACTCCGAAAACTTTCTCGGGGTTGTTCCGCCAGATGTCGTAATCGGTAATCACAGGCACACCAATCCCTTTGAAAACGGCCTGCTGATTCCACGGTTCACCCACGCTGTAACCCTGTATGGTTGCCGCTTCGAGGGTGGCGGGCATTTGCGGCGGTGGTGTCACACTCAGCAGCACATCCGCCTGTTGCTGGCCGCTGTTGTCACCATGGCTGGGATCGTAATAGCCGGGATGAATGCCCCCGGCGGCCAGCCAGTAACGCAGCTCGTAATTGTGAGTCGACACCGGGAAAACCATGCCCATATTGAAGGGTTTGCCTGCCGCCTGATAAGACGCAATCACAGGCTTGAGCAGATCCGCCTTCACCGGATGCTGAGGCTTTCCGTCGGCTGTTTTCGCCACCTGTGGTTTCATGGCTTCCCAGACATGATTGGCCACCGTGATCGCATTGCCGTTGAGATCCATACTGAACGCGGTCACCACATCGGCCTTGGTGCCGATCCCAATGGTGGCGCCAATCGGCTGGCCGGCCAGCATATGGGCGCCGTCCAGTTCACCGTCGATCACCCGGTCCAGCAGCACTTTCCAGTTCGCCTGTGCTTCCAGCGTGACGTACAGTCCTTCGTCTTCAAAAAAGAAATTTTCATAAGCCACCGCCAGCGGTGCCATGTCCGTCAGCTTAATAAAGCCAAATTTCAGTTCATCTTTTTCCGGTGGCCCGACGTTGGCCAATACCGGCAGCGACAGCAAACTGACGCTGACAACACCAGTAATCATCCATCGTTTCACGCTTTTCATCCTTCAACCTCTTCCATCACTGTGAAAATCAATTCGTTCAAAACAAAAAAACGCCGCTCCCCGGTGGGGAAAGCAGCGTTGCTTGGTTCATTCAATTTGTCTGTTGGCTGGCCTGCATGATGATGCCAGTCCCGCGCAGTTCTGCCACTAAAGTCACTGGCTCCCAGCTTGGCCTGACTTTCCGACACAAACCCCTCGATGAGAAATCGATAAATTCTCAATTTAAATCAGTCAATTATCGTCATTCCCGCGCAGGCGGGAATCCACTGAGCACGTGATGAGAGCAACCGACCAGATTTATTCTGTTCCCTCATCTTCCGCGCATTATTTCTCTAAAGTCACTGGATCCCCGCCTTCGCGGGGATGACAGAAGAAGCGGGAATAACAGAAGAAGCAGGGATAACTGGGAAAACCGGGATGACTGAGGAAACTGAGATTGCGACAGGAACAATCAGACGCAATTCTGAACCCGTGGCCGTCACACTGAGTCGCCGCAATCGACTAACGATTCAGACTGATCATCAGGTTCTTCGCAATCTGTCCCAGACTCAGGCTCTGCTGCATCGCCGCATTGCGAAGCAGTTTGTAAGCCTCAGATTCATCCAGCCCGTGCAATTTCATCAGCAGCCCTTTAGCCTGCTCAATCAACCGCCGCTCTTCCAGCCGCCGGCTCAGGGTCACCAGCTCTTTTTTGAGCTGACACTGCGCCTGCCGGACCTGCCATGCCCGCTCTACCCAGACACTCAGCGCCGTTGCCGAGTCACCGGGCAGAAGGACATAACCATTGGGTCCGGGTAGCCGCTGTATATCCTGAGGTTCCAGTTGACGGATCATCACCACCAGCGGCCAGCCCAGACAACCGGCCTGCGAGACCATGTGCCGCAATTCGGCATCCGCTCTGGCCCAGCTAATCACCAGAACACTGCTTTTCACCAACACAGCGCTTTGCGCCTGACTCACCAGCTCGGTCAGCCGACTGAAGCCGCAGCCAGTCACGTCATCATAAGTACCGGCCAGCTTTCCCGTCAGTCTGGCCTGCTCCCGGGTGCAGTCACTGCACACCACGATCTTTTTCATGTCTGGCTTCACCTTGGTCACCGACTTCCCTGTACACGACGATTCAACACACCGTTCAGTGATTAAAGAAGCAAGCAATCAGCCACTTGGTCAAAATCAGCCGAAAAATACCCCTTTCGGGTTAGTTTCCGTCTCACTGTCGTCCATAAGTGCCTGATTTAAGGTTGCACGCAGTGCAACGACATCCCCGATGATCAACAAGGCTGGCGACTGTCCCTTCAGTATCTGCCCCAGTTTGGTGAGATTGCCCAATGACGATACATGCACCTGCTCATCCGGCGTACACCCTTTGATGACCACAGCCAGCGGTGTGTCTTTGTGCAAACCACCCAGCGTCAGACCGCTCTGAATTTCCCGGGCCTGTTCCAGCCCCATGTAAAAAACAATGGTCTGCCCGGCCCCGATCAGCTGCGCCCAGGCAGGTAATGCGCCGGAGACCACATGACCGGTCACTAGGGTGACCGAGCGGGACATTTCCCGATGAGTCAGCGGAATCGATGTTGACGCCGCACAGCCAATTGCGGCGGTAATGCCGGGCACGAATTCAAAGGAAATTGCTTTTTCGGCCAGCGCCAGTCCCTCTTCACCACCCCGGCCAAAAATCAGCGGATCGCCGCCTTTTAAGCGGACGACATACCGCCCCGTCTCAGCTTTGTCGATCAAGAGCTGATTGATCGCTTCCTGCTTCATGCTGGGCTGTCCGCAACGCTTGCCCACGTAAATCAGCTCAGCCTCCGGATTCGCCATCGCCAGAATGGCGTCACTGACCAGACGGTCATAGACCAGCACTTCTGCCTGCTGAATCGCTTTCAGCGCTTTCAGGGTCAGCAGCTCCGGATCGCCGGGACCGGCGCCGACCAGACTGACGGCTGGCTGGCCGGGCGCAGAGAACCGGGGGCTGACCGGCTGAATCGCCCTGACAGTGCCATGTCTCTGGGTGACGAGTGTTTTGCTCTCTGTTGCTGTACTTTCCATGCTCATACCTGCTCTCCTTCTGTCACGGATGACGCCCTGACCGGCAATGCACCTGCCGTCGGCCCGGGTAGGTCTGCCTCTTGTTGCTTCAGCAGAGACTGCACTTCCCCCAGACAAGACCCGCAGTTGGTGCCGCATTTGAGTTGTGCCTGTAAGCCACTCAGACTGGTGATACCATCCTGTTCAATGGTTTTGAGAATTTGGCGATCCGACACTCTGAAACAACTGCACACCAGTTTGGAGGGTGTCTGTCCCTGTAACGTCAGCGTCAAAAACGCCTGTATCGAAAAGGCCTCGTCAAACAACGCGGCATAAGGCTGAGGATCGAACGACAGTGGCTGCTCACCAACCAGACATAAAGCCTTCAGTTTGTCGCCTTGCATCCGCAGTCCCGCCCAGCGACTTGCGCCCGTCCCGATGTCATCCAGGATCAGCATTGTTTCTGAATGATCACCGAGATGCGCTTTCGAAAGCGGTGCCTTGCAGGCAAACCGCCACAGATGAACCGGGGCGCCGGTCTGAAAACTGAGAAAATCGGTATCAAACGGCGGCGGCTGATCGCCGAACCACACCCCGTAACTGGCGACGTCGGCAGCCGAGACAGAAACGGCGGCTGACTTAAACGCAGGCTGACCGGAAACCGGATCAACCACAGCCGCCACCATCTGATTGACCCGGCTGGCAAAGCCAAACGGCCCAGCCCAGTGCATCGACATAAACAGCTGCTTCGCCGACAGACCCTCATCCAGTGCCAGCTTCGCCAGCAGCGTTTGTTCTGCGTGCTTCAGACAGACCAGTTGCCCGGCTTCCAGCTGGTGCTTTCGGGCTGATAACGGGTGCATGTAAACCGTGGGTTCTGTTTCACTTTCAGCCAGCCGGGCAATATGGCCGGTCCGGGTCATGGTGTGCCACTGGTCGCGCTGGCGTCCGGTATTCAGCCACCAGTGTTCTGACGATTCATCCCCTGCTTCCTCAGCCGATGCCGGAAGCACAAAATTGGCCCGGCCACGGGCGGTGGGAAACCGGCCGTCACTGAACAGATGCGAGGATCTTCCCAGCGGCCAGCGCTGCGGCTGCCAGTTGGCATAATCTTCGTCTGACATCGATGCCAGTTCAGAAATATCAAACAGATAAGGCGCATCACGGTTAATCCCACTCAGTGCAGCATATTCCCGATACACATCTGCCACGCTGGCAAAGTCAAAACCGTGAAAACCCATGACCTGCGCCACCTCGCAAATCGCCCGCCAGTCGGCTTTGGCCTCGCCCGGTGGCGGCAAAAACGCCCGCTGCCGAGACATCATGCGTTCAGAGTTCGTCACCATGCCGTCTTTTTCGCCCCAGCCGGCAGCCGGTAACAGCACGTCGGCAAAGGCCGCGGTATCCGCATCCGGCGAAATATCCGAGACCACCACGCAGCCACACCGGGATAAGGCTTCTGCAACTTTGCAGCTGTCCGGCAGAGACACCACAGGATTGGTGGCAATCACCCAGACAAACTTGATCTTGCCGTCATACATGGCATCAAAGAGATCGACGGCTTTCAGACCCGGCTGAGTTGCCATCTTCGGCGCCTGCCAGAACTCACCAACTTCCCGCACGGAATCCGCATCAAAGCCCCGGTGAACGGCCAGCTGATTTGCCAGTCCGCCCACCTCCCGGCCTCCCATGGCGTTCGGCTGTCCGGTCAGCGAAAACGGCCCGGCACCGGGCTTGCCAATCCGACCGGTTGCCAGATGGCAGTTGATAATCGCGTTGGCTTTGTCTGTCCCGTTGGCCGACTGATTAATCCCCTGACAAAACAGCGTCAGGGTCTCCGGGGTTTCTTGAAACCAGGTAAAAAAGGTGTGGAGCGACTCCCGGTTCAGGTCCAGCGCGTCGGCACAGGCCATGAGCCGGTATTTTTCATGGCGGACTTCCTGAGCCAGTGCTTCAAACCCCTGACAGTACGCATTGATAAAAGTCTGATCCAGCGCCTGATGATCCATCAGGTGACGCAGCAGGCTGTGAAACAGCAATACGTCGCCATCATTCGCAACCGGCAGATGCAAATCGGCCTGTTCTGCCGTCGTTGTGCGTCTGGGGTCAATCACCACCAGCCGAACATCAGGGTTAGCTGCTCTGGCCTGCTGAATCCGGCGGAACAGCACCGGGTGGGTCCACGCCGTGTTGGCGCCGACGATCACAATCAGTCCCGCTTTACCGATATCCTCGTAATGCACGGGGACCAGATCTTCACCAAACGCGCGGTTGTGCGCTGCCACCGCCGAAGACATGCACAAACGGGAATTGGTATCGAGATTCGCCGTCCCGATGAAGCCTTTCATCAGCTTGTTGGCAACATAATAATCTTCGGTCAGCAACTGGCCGGAAACGTACATCGCGACACTGTCCGGTCCGTGCTCAGCCACCGTCTGCTTTAACTTTTCAGCAATCACACCCGTGGCCTGTGCCCAGCTCACTTCCTGCCCGTGTACACGGGGATACAGCAGACGCTTCGGGATGCTCAGGCTTTCTTTCAAGGCCGCCCCTTTGACGCACAAATCCCCTAAATTAGCCGGGTGAGACGGATCACCCACCACGTCTGTTGTTGTTTTTAAATTGCCCGACTGATATCGGTGCTGAACCCTCACGCCACACCCTACCCCGCAATAAGGGCAGGCCGACTGAATGCCCGCCTGCTGCCGGCATCCTGAACTCAGATCGGCCGTGTTGCTCATACGCTTCTCCTTCACGGTGCTGCCACCGCAAAATGCAGGCATAAAAAAAGCCACGTCCCCGGGAAAGGACGTGGCAGCAATGCCTAAAACCAAAGTATCAAGTGTTGAATGTCGTGTACGGGATCATCGTTGCATGATGTGTGCCAAATTCTCGCCAATCGTTTTATTCATTTAAAATCATCAGATTAAGTCAAGACCGCCTCCGGAAACCCCAATAAGACTCATCCTGAAAAGACCTGTTCCGGTGCATTCCTGCACAGCCTTGGTGAAATCATCATGGCGTCATTCTCATCGTCATCGTGAGGCTATCCGTGTTAGCCGTGTTGATTCAGCCGCATTTCCCGCTGCTTCAACCAGACCGGGCCGAAGGTATTCATCAGCGTCGCCAGCACAATCAGGCTGATCCCCAGCACTTTGTTCCACACCAGACTTTGCTCGAAGAAAGTGACCTGCCAGATCAGGGAGAAGATCAGGTTGGTGAAAATCAGCGGTGCCAGCACCGAGCCGGAGGCCACCAGCCGATAGGCTTTCACCCGGAACACCTGGGTATTGACGATGCACACCGTCAGTAACAGCAACGCGGGTAACACCATCGACTGTATATCCGTGAACTGCTGCCAGCTTGCCGCCAGCATCGAATTGTCATGAGTGAACAACACAAGCGGCAGTAGCATCAGGCTTGCCAGCGTGAAACACCAGCCATTCAGACCGAATGCCGACATCGTGCCTTTGCTGACCCGGTACAAACTCACCTGCGAACCGGCATTGAACACGCCAGCCGCAACCCCGACCAGAAGTTCAGGTCGCAGGGTAAACCCACCAGCCTGACCCGCCATCAAAATCACCCCAAGAAAAGTGATGATCAGATTCAGGAGGGTCATGGGCGGAATCCGGGTCTGAAATAACAGTTTTTCTAATACAGGAATAAAGAGCGGACCTGTACTGAAAAGGACAACAGTTTCTACAAGGCTCAAGTGGCTGATTGCAAACAGGAAACAAAGCTGTGCCCCCGCAACACAAAAGCCGCGAATGGCGAGAGACTGCCAGAGTTTTTTGCTGTCGGGCACGGCCCACTGCGTCAGTGACATCAGCCAGAGAAACAACACAGCGGGCAGTGCAAAGCGCAGCAGGCTCAGCATTTCAATGCTGAAATGGTCACTCAGCAGTTTGGAAAGCAGCCCATTCACCGACAGGCTGAAGGTGGAAGCCAGCATCAAAAAGAGAGGACGTAAATCGGTGTTTGTTTCTTTGGTCATCGGGACTCCTTAGCTGGTGAGGAGTCTAGCGAGGTTACAATTGAGAAAAAAGCGAATAATATTAACCAAACCTGTTAGAAAAACTGACCAATGAGAAAGCTCGTTCCCCTGAAATCCATTTATGCATTTGTCGCCGTTGCCGAGACCGGCAGCATGACGGACGCCGCAGAAGTGCTGAGCGTCAGTCATTCCGCAGTCAGCCAGGCGATTAAGTCGCTGGAAACCCAACTGGGTCTGCCGTTATTTCAGCGCGTCGGACGCCGGGTCGAGCTGAACCGAAACGGTCGCCAGTATTACCGTCAGGTCGCCCCCGCTCTGGAACAGATTGTGGCGGCCGGTGAATCCTTACAACAACAGCACCAACACAGGCTGACCCTGAATATGGTGAATTCGCTGGCCCTGCACTGGTGGATCCCGCGCGTTCCCGAATTTCAGGCCAAGGCGCCTCATATTGATATCCGAATCTCGACCTTAACCCATGTCTTTGATCTGGAAAGAGAAGGGGTTGACGTCGCACTCATTCACGGCCGGCCGGATGACTGGAAAGGCTATCACTGCGAAAAATTAGGCGATGACGAGCTGATTCTGGTGTGCGCCCCTGCACTGCTCAACGAAAAGCAAGATCTGGCACCCGGCGACATCCTGTCTCGCTTTTCGCCCATCTTTGTGACCAACCCCAGACGCCGGGACGACTGGCAAATCTGGTGCGACGCCAATCACCTGAAAGTGCCTTCCCGGCAGCGCAATCTGTGCTTTACCACCTCGGCACATGCGGTACAGGCCACATTACGGGGACTGGGCGTACTGGTGACACACAAACTCTTTGTCAGAGATGACATCCGGCAAGGTTTGCTGCATGAAGTTGGCCCCGCCGTTTTAAACCCAAATCAGGCTTATCATTTCGTCTGTGCCAAAGAGAAACTGACGCAGGAAAGTGTCCTGTCCCTGCGTGTCTGGCTTCGCAGTGAATTTCAGCAGCAAGAGTGTTCACACGAGCGATAACAAGACCGACATGGCGTCTGTCCTGAAAACTGGCACGAAAATAATATCGTCAGCTTTTTTTACACGATCCGGCCCCCAATCGCATCAGGGCTCAATTTGTGTCGGTTTATTTTACACGCCACTTCAACGCATCAGTTTAACACACATCAGCCGAGCCAGATTATTGAAGGAAATGAACCACTTAAAACAATGGCATCCATTTTGCTTTTCCGTGCCTGACCCCCGATTGAGTCGTACGTGAGGAGTAGCAGTATGTCATTTTCAATTTCAATCAAGAAAGCCCTGTTACCGGTTGCGCTGACAGCCGCGCTGGGCACCAGCATGCAAGCCAATGCGGATGTGCTGGAACTGGCATTATTAATCGACGGTTCAGGTAGTATCGGCGCTCCGGATTTCAGTAATCAGATCAGTGCCTACACCAACATTTTAAACTCAGCAGGCTTCTACAATAACTTCATTGTGCCCAGCCCCTATGATCAGGTCTATGTCAGCGCCTGGACCTTCTCAGGCTCGGCCGTTCAGGTTGTTGACTGGACGCTGCTCGATAGTGATTCAGCCGCAGCGACCTTCGCAAGCAACCTGTCTACCGGTGCGTCCTATGCCGGTGGCTCCACCAATACGGAAGATGCCATACAGGATGCTGTCGCTGCATTTTCACTGGCGATGCAGGACTATAAATTTGTCATTGATATTTCAACCGATGGCGTTCCGACATCTTCCAACAGTGGCGGTTCAGCCACAACAGCAGCACTCAACGCAGCAGACGCCGCACGTGACCTCGGCGTGACAATTAATGCTTTGGGGGTTGGCGGTGTTGATCAAACCTTCCTGGAAGCACTGGTGGGGATCAACCCTTCCGATACACCATTGGGTTTCTATCTGGAGGCCAGCAGCTTTGGCTCTGAATTTCAGGATGCGCTAATCCAGAAGTTCGGCCGTGAAGTCACGGATATGCCTGAACCCACGTCAATGGCCTTACTAGGCATGGGCATGCTGGGCCTGGGACTCATTCGCCGCCGCCGGAATCCAACCCAGACGACAGCTCAGGCAGCCATTGCCTGAACATCCGCAAGAGCCCTGTTCCGACAGGGCTCATTTTCATTCACTCCCCCAGAACCAAATGAACATGGTCGGAGAACAAAAAGCTGCCCAGCAGCATCGACTGATTTTTGCTGCCATCAGAATAATCAAGATAAAACCGCACCAGTAAATACCCGGGAGAAGTCCCGGTTCCTAGATCCAGAATATTCAGCGGTACTTCAACAGCTTTATCCTGCTGACTGCCTAAAGTCACCGGTTCGGTCAGTGAGACCGTCTCATCTTCGTCCGGTCCCAGATTAAATCCATTGGCAGGCATCGCCAAACGGGAAGGCAAATGCTCTCCCTGATAATCATGCTGTGAGGGTGCCGTCACTACGAACACCCGTTCACTTCGCAAAGCATTCAGCCTTGCTTCCCTAGCGCCCCGGTTAGAAAAAGTAAACCGCAATGTCGGCTGCAAACCGGTATTAATGACATCCTCGACATACACCACAGGTTGAGGCAGATCACTTAACGGCTGATTCATTAACGTGCCCTTCTCATCATAACGATAATAATGGGCAACACCGTCATCATGGGTATAAACATCCAGTTGAGAGATCAGGCTGCCTTCAGCCTGCAGGTCACGGGAAATCCGGTAAATATAGAGCGCATTTCGCATTGGATTTGCCTTCAGCAGACCAGAGACTGACAGCTTTGACGGGGGTATAAAACGCTCCGTCAAATCCGTATGTTGCAGATAGCCGGGATCACCACACAACAGCCAGGCAGGCAGCTGAGAAGTCCAGCGCTGACATTCACCACCCAGAGTTTCATCTCCACCATCAGAGCGCTCTGCAATCAGGGCATCGTACTCTTTCTGGCTCATGGCAATCAGGGCATCGTACTCTTTCTGGCTCATGGCAATCAGTTCAGGCTTCAGTAAAACAGATTTATCATCAGAAAACGGTGCCAGCTCAATGCTGGTCAGATGAAGCTCAGCAGGCCGGGTGTGATAGGTATAATAATTGAGCACAACAGCACCCAGAATCATGGCAATCATCAGCGGTAAGATGAACCGCAACAGCAAGTTTTTCTTGGTCATAGCGGTTACTCAGCAGGCAGACCATGGGAACCTGCTAAGTATAGCGTTATGCCATTGAGACGACTTTTGGGCGTGAGAAATTGTCGAATTGGGCTCACTTGGCCCCAAAGTTAAGCTACATGTCACAAAACAACACTTTACCTCGAAAAAAACGACTTTTGTTTATGTGTACAAAGGCATAATCTGTCGCCTTACCGACTTAATTAACGGTAAGATTTTTATCATCCAAAATAACCTGGTGACTTTATCAGCTCACCTGGAACTTCATCGGGTGATATCAGTCGAAAGCCTTTGTGTGACTGAGTCACAAGGTTTCTTATTACTTAACCTAAGGATGCTGACTATGTGGCAACTTTCCGATCTGGCTCCCCTGCTGTCTGAACATGACGGCTGGCAAGTCGAATTACAGGGTCAGGCTCTGCTGATCCGCAACGAAGACAACATCGAAGCCTTTCTGGCAGTCTCCGGCGAACAGATTCTGGTCGAAGTCGTGCTGTTCGATGCTGCTCAGGTCAAAGATACAGATGCGCTGAACGCTGAAATCCTGCGAACTCATAAGATGTTCCCGCTATCCAC
Source organism: Photobacterium galatheae (assembly GCF_000695255.1). GTDB lineage: Bacteria > Pseudomonadota > Gammaproteobacteria > Enterobacterales > Vibrionaceae > Photobacterium > Photobacterium galatheae. The sequence continues at coordinate 115,256 of NZ_JMIB01000043.1, forward strand.
CATTGGCCTCAACAATATCAATGGTAACGATTACTACATTGCTTTTGGCTCACTGTCTTCCCAGTCCAAAGCAGAAAGTGTTGTCATTGAAGTTGCGACACTATTCCGCAACGTAGAAGCCTTTATCGATCTGTATCAGGATTACTTCAAGGAGCAAACTGCATGAGTGTCTGGAAAAAACTATTTACCGCAATTAAAGGTGGTGCCAACGAAGCCGCTGAAGCGGTTGTCGATAATCAAGCCTTGCGAATCCTGGATCAGGAAATCCGTGAAGCCAAAACTGAACTGCGTCGCTCCGACGAAGCCCTGGTTGGCATTGTCGCAAAGCGCAAGCTGTCTCAACAGAAAGTAGATAGCTTTAACCTGGGTATTACTGAGTATGAAGCTCATGCCCGCAGTGCAATGGATAAAGGACAGCAGGATCTGGCGCTGGAATGTGCCCAGAAAGTCGCAAGCCTGCGCAACGAACAGCAAGCAGAGCAGACCTACCTGGATCAGTTCGCGCGTTCTGAGCAGTCTCTGCGCTCAAACATCGCACAAGCGAAAGACAAACTGCGTCAGCTGGAACAACAGGTTGATGTGGTGAAAGCAACCGAATCTGTCCAGAAAGCACAGTCGGCAGTTTCTGCAAGCCAGGTTGGTGCAAACACCAAAATGCACACCGCAGTTTCTTCTCTGGAGCGCATTAAGCAGCGTCAGACAGAAAAAGCGGCACAGCTGGAAGCGGCTGCAGAAATGGCCGCAGAACAATCCGGTTCTGCACTGGACAAAAAACTTGCCGACGCGGGTCTCAAAAGCGGCGGACAAGGTTCAGCTGAAGATGAACTGGCACGCATTCTCGGTCGCCAATAAGGGAGTATAACTCCCCCAAAGGATTGAGGAGAAATGCATGTCAATCTGGTTGTGGGTCCGCCGTTGGGCCCATCAACAATTCAACCAACTCACTGGCCGAAATCTGCTCATTACGCTGCTGATCTACATCGGGGCAAGCTGGATATTGCTTGAACTGGCTGGAGAGCAAGCGCTCACACACTCGCTCAGCCGCTTCATTTATTATCTGGTCGTCACTGCATCGACTGTCGGCTATGGTGACTATTCACCGGAATCTGCTGCGGGTCAGTGGATTGTCGCCCTGTTTGTGATTCCGGGCGGTCTGAGTTTATTTGCCATCGGCATTGGTCGCCTGGCCACAATGTTTATCAGTTACTGGAAGAGCGGCCTGCTCGGCAAACGGAGAATCAACGTGGAGAACCATATTCTGGTACTCGGCTGGAACAACCAGCGCACCCTGCACCTGATCCAGATGTTGCAGCACGAAGAACGCACTCGCCGCCACATCGTGCTCTGTGTTCGTCCTGAAATGGAAAACCCGCTTCCGGGTGAGATCGACTTTGTCCGGGTGACCAGTTTTACCGACACCCAGAGTATGGACAAAGCCGGCGTCAGCAAAGCCAGCTGTATCATCATTGATAACGCAGAAGATGACGTCACCCTGGCGGCAGCGCTGTATTGTGCCAGCCGCAACCCAGATGCTCACCTGCTGGCCTACTTCAACGATGAAGCCCTCAGTGCTCTGCTGAAAAGTCACTGTCCGAATGCCGAGTGCATTCCTTCCGTCGCGGTCGAAATGCTGGCAAAAGCGGCCGTGGATCCCGGTTCCAGCGGCTTACATCACGAACTGCTCAGCACACATCATGGCATGACACAGTACGCTGTGCGTTTTCCTGAAAGCATGGCACCCACGTCAATCAGTAAACTGTTCACCCAGTTTAAGGAAGCACACGACGCCACGCTGATTGCCATTGACCGGGGTCAGGGGATTGAACTGAATCCATCCCTGAATCTGGACGTCACACCCGGCACTAATATTTTCTACATCGCCGATGAGCGGGTCGACCATTTCAACTGGCCTGTTTAATCGGATAAGGAGCACGTATGTTTGACTGGTTTAAAAAACGCAAAGAACCTGAAGCCAGTGGCCCGGCAGCCCCGGAAATTCTGGGCCTGCGCCTCGGTGGCGCATTCGAACTGGATGATTTGAAACTGCGCCTGACCGAATCTTCCCTGATGATTGAAGGGGCATCCCGTACCCAGCTAATTCAAGCAGTCGGTGAAGTCTGGCTGGATGAGCAGACACGTCTGGTCCGCTACTACACCGATGACGACGGATTCATTCAAGTGTTGACGCACGGTACAGGTGAGGCCGACGTCAGTGAAGTCAAACTGTTTTACTTCTTTGAAAGCAAACCGGTCGACACCGACAGTGAGTGGCAGCACCTGCTTGATCAAGGCATTGTCAAGAACCAGTGGCAGTTAGAAGACTACAGCTATCAGAAAATCTGGGACAACAGCCGCCCGGTTGCCATGACGGAAACCACCTGGCTGCAAAATGGCACCACCAGTAATACAGATCAATTCGTGATGCTGTATGAAAGAGAAGCAGAACCCGAACTGAAAGAAGTGCTTCTCGTTGCCGCGGAAGAAAAAATTTTCGACAACCGGGCCGAACGAAGCCTGGTGTTGAGCACAGGGTTTGATCTTAGTCCAACCGACTTTAAGTTAATCGGCTAAATCAAACATCAATACATAAAAACGATATATTTTAGGAAATTACATGGTTTTATTGACACAATCTCTCGCAGGGTTAGGCTCATTTGTCATCTATTTTGCGATTTCTATTCTGTTCCTGATGCTGTTCAAATTTATCTTTGTTCGCATCACGCCATATGACGAGTGGAAACTGGTCAAAGAGGAAAAGAATACAGCGGCAGCCATTACCCTGTCTGGTTCCGTACTGGGTTATTCTCTGGCGATTGCTGGTGCGGCCAGCAACTCTGTGAATTTTGTTGATTTCGCGATCTGGGGTGTTGTGGCTCTGCTGGCACAGATGCTGGCTTATTTGATCGTTCGCTTCGGTTTCATGCCCCGCATTGCGGAACGTATTGTCGCAGGTGAAATTCCTGCCGCGCTGTTAATGGCTGCGACTTCTGTCTCTGTTGGTCTGCTCAATGCTGCCTGCATGACGTACTAAGGGAGGCGCAATGAAACGGACAAAAGAAGTCAATCTACCCGGTATGCGTAAGCAATGGCGTCCCTTTGCCGTTGCACCTGTGACTGCCGCGATTTCTGCCGGGCTGCTGGCAGGTTGTAGTGATCCGAAAGAAGAAGCCAAGCTTTACCACACGCTTTACGACTGTAAAACGGATAACCCGAGCTACGAAGCCCAATGTGAAGCCGCTTATGAAAGCGCGCTGAAAGAGGCGGCCCGGACTGCACCAAAATTCATGACCCAACGTGACTGTGTGGCAGAGTTTGGTCAGAACAGTTGTATTAGCGCCCCGGAAAATAACTGGTTTATGCCTGCAATGGCCGGCTTTATGTTCGCCCGGTTACTTGAGGACAAACGCAGTTACTCTGGTGGCCGTGGCTACTATAGCCAACCGATGTTCAGCTCGTCTTACCCGAGCAGCCGCTACTATGGCCGCTGGACCACGGCAGATGGGTATGACTTCGGCTCTTACCGCTATAAGAATGCCAAAGTCATCATCAATAAAGATCAGATGAAGCCTAAGCCAACGGTCAGCCGCACCATTTCTCGGGGTGGTTTCGGCTCCAGTGCCGCAGCGAAGTCCAGCTGGAGCAGCAAATCCAGTTCATCTAGTTCATCCAGTCGCAGCTGGGGTGGCTGATTCAGTCCCCTTCGCAAAAAGAGCGCCATTCGGCGCTCTTTTTTTGACCTGAAGATTACAGATCAAAACAATTGTGTACGAAGTTTATTTCATTCGCACAGATCCAGATTACACCCAATAAAAACAATATCTTGGTTCAATAATTGCACCATTTTACTCAACACCAACCCAGATCACACTTTGAATACTAAGTGGTTTATTGTTAACATCCCTACACTTTTGACTCAGAAGATAGTTTTGTTTATCTGTCTGAGTACAGGCCAATAAGCAAATTTTTGCTTTCCATGCAGAGAACTTTGCTGTCCGTACATCCATCTGCATGCATTGATATTTTTGGCCGTTGCCACAGCGTTGGTACCTCAACGGACGCTTAACCGTAATATTTGAAGGATTTATGGGAATTAAGTCAGATTTAAATAAACCGGTATTTTTTACCTCGGCGATTTTTATCGCTGCACTGTCTTTCATTGGTGTGATGTGGCCTCAGGCCATGGAAGCCTATTTCAAAAACGTTCAGGGCTGGATCATTGCCCAGGCGAGCTGGATTTACATTCTGGCCGTCGCTATCTTCCTGATCTTCCTTATTTTTGTCATGTTCAGCCGTTTGGGTGATATCAAACTTGGCCCAGATCATTCCGAACCGGACTACAGCTATACCTCATGGCTGGCCATGCTGTTCTCTGCGGGGATGGGGATCGGGCTGATGTTCTTTGGTGTGGCAGAGCCTGTCATGCACTTTACTTCACCGCCGGTGGGCGATCCGCAAACCGTGGAAGCGGCCCGTGAAGCCATGAAAATCACCTTCTTCCACTGGGGTCTGCACGCTTGGGGGATTTATGCGCTGGTGGCGCTGGCCATGGCTTATTTCGCCTACCGTCACAAGCTGCCCCTGCTGCCTCGTTCAGCCCTCTACCCGCTGATTGGCGAGCGGATCTACGGCCCAATCGGCCATATGATCGATATCTTTGCGGTGATTGGGACACTGTTTGGTGTCGCGACTTCACTGGGCTTTGGTGTAGTTCAGGTGAACGCAGGCTTCAACTATCTGTTTGATCTGCCACAGACCACGACAGTACAGGTTGGTCTGATCGCAGCCATTACGCTGATTGCCACCGCATCGGTTGTCTTGGGCCTGGACGGCGGCATTAAGCGCCTGTCGAACATCAACATGTTCCTGGCTGTTCTGTTACTGGGGGTTGTCATTCTGGCTGGCCCAACAGCAATGATCATGAAGTCTTTTGTTCAGAATACCGGCTCTTATCTGAGTGAAATTGTGAGCAAGACCTTCAACCTGTATGCCTACCAGCCAAAAGAAGACTGGATTGGTGGCTGGACACTGCTGTACTGGGGCTGGTGGGTTTCCTGGTCACCGTTCGTCGGTATGTTCATTGCCCGAATTTCACGTGGGCGGACCATCCGAGAGTTCCTGGTGGGCGTACTGCTGATCCCGTCACTGTTCGGTTTCCTGTGGTTCACGGCATTTGGGAATACCGCGATTGACGCCATCATGAATCATGGTGCCGACTATCTGAGCAAAGCCGTTGGTGAGAATGTGCCGGTCGCACTATTCAAGTTCTTTGAACACATGCCGATGTCTTCAGTGCTGTCGTTCATCGGTGTGGCACTGGTGATTACTTTCTTTGTCAGCTCGTCTGACTCCGGCTCACTGGTGATTGATACCCTGACTTCCGGCGGCGCTGCTGAGCCACCGGTCTGGCAACGTATTTTCTGGGCCGTGATTGAAGGTATTGTTGCGGCAGCCCTGCTGGCAGCAGGCGGTCTTTCCGCGCTGCAGACCATGACCATTGCCAGTGCGTTCCCGATCATGATTCTGATGCTGCTCTTCTGTTACTGCCTGTTCAAGGCACTGCGCAACGACTACATGCTGCAGAACAGTATCCAGACGCATAACACCACGCTGCAATATGCACAGACCAATGTCAGCTGGAAAAACCGCATTTCTGCCCTGGTGAGTCATCCGAAGCAGGATGAAGCTGAACACTTCATCAAGTCCACGGCGACACCGGCACTGAAAACGCTGGTCGATGAAATGAAAGCACAAGGTCTGGCCGCGAAGCTACAAGTGTTGGATGAATCCCGCGTCCGTCTGGTGGTCGAAAAAGAAGACGTGGAAGACTTTGCCTATGGTATTCGTCTGCGTCATTTCGCACTGCCAAGCTACGCGAATGAGTCCTACGACGATTACTATCGTGCCGAAGTCTTCCTGCTCCAAGGTGGCCAGCAGTATGATGTGATGGGTTACACCAAAGACCAGATCATTGCCGATGCTGTCACCCAGTACGAGCGCCACATGCACTTCCTTCATCTGGCGACCTCAGAAAATATTGTCGAAGAAGCCATCGCTTCCTAAGCAATTCAAAGACAAACCAAAGCCAGCTTCCTGCTGGCTTTTTTTCGCTCAGACATCATGCATCTTCAGCTCACTTTTTCTCTTACCAACGCCGGTGACAATTCTGAAATTCACATTTGCGCAGCATCATGCAAATGAGCTCCTATACTCCTAACGCATATTGACTTAACCGGCAGGACGTCACTCAACGGCAGGAGGCACACATGTTTGGACAGCAATCCCCCACTCACTTTACCTTGTTCACCTTCGGGCTGATGCTCATACTTTGCAGCGCACACCTGAAAGCTGCAACCGTACAGCTGCCCCCCCTGAACGCCCGAACCGATCAAACCTCTATCTCCGGCCTGTCGTCCGGTGGCTTTATGGCAGCACAGTTTCATGTCGCTTATTCAGAATCCCTGATGGGCGTTGGCATTGTCGCTGGTGGCCCTTGGAACTGTGCGGGGAATAACCCCTTCGTCAACCCATTGGTCAACGCCACCACCACTTGTATGAATCCGTGTCAAAACGCACTGGGGGTTTGCCCGTCATCCCTGTTTCCCAACAGCGGCTACCTGTCGGAACTGGCGAAAGTGACAGCCAGAAACGGCCGGATTGACCACACCGACAATCTCCGGGACGACCAGATCTATCTCTTCTCAGGGCGACTGGATGAAACCGTAGTGACCGGGGTGGTCGATACCGCCACCGAGTTTTATCAGAAACTGGATGTGCCAGATGCACAAATCCACTATGACAAAAGCATTGATGCCGGACATGCCTTTATCACCAATGATCCGGCAGATACCGCCTGTGATATCACCCAATCGCCCTATATCAATCACTGCAATCTGCATCAGGCAGAACGTATTCTGCAGCACATTTACGGCCCGTTAAAAGCCCCGGCCCCAAGCCTGAGCGGCGAGCTGCTGGCCTTTGATCAAAGTGAGTTTTTTAATTCTTCACTCACCAGCATGGATAACACGGCATATGTGTATATTCCCAAAAACTGTCGCAGTGAATCCTGCAAAATTCACGTCTCTGTGCACGGTTGCCGTCAGGGCATTTCTGTCATCGGGACTACTTATGTTACCGAAACCGGCTATCTCGAAATCGCCGATACCAACAACATCATCGTGCTCTTTCCGCAGGTGAAAAAATCTGAATTTGTGCCCTACAACCCCCGCGGCTGCTGGGACTTCTGGGGCTACGGCACTATGGGACAACCACCGTACAACTACTACACCAAGGATGCGCCGCAGATGAAGGCGATTCAGGGGATGATTACGCGGTTGACGCAGGTGATGTGAGAAAAAAGAGAATTAACATTTGAGGGCTCTGCATGTCGCGCTTTATTTTCAGAATATCACTTCACATCAACAATGATTGAGAAAGACACTGGAGTGAAGCGCGATATATAAACAGCCAAGCGTTGTACCCCCACAATAGTTAGCTCTATCAGGTTCCTTTTCCTTGCTGTACTTGACGTCCTGAGTGTGACTTTAAGAAAACGCAGACGAAATAATAAATGATCTGTGCTTTCTTTTTACAACCACATAATGCTGTATTCTTAGTATTTCTTTCTTATACAAACTGCAATTTTCACAACGAGCCACAGACGATTTTTATCTTCATGTGTCATGACAAGGCCCCGTTTACAAGAGAGTCTGATCAAGATCAGATATTAGCAACTCACCGTCAATAAAATGACATTAGCATTTACGGCACCTTAGAAATTATATAAGCTGCTGTTTAGCAGGGTTTTATGTAGCACATAGTGATATTTGTAGATTTATTATACGTATATACCTGTACGACATGACGTGACATGAGAGTCTCAATTCGCTATGACAATGACGACTGCTGAAAATGAAATGATGCCACATATTTGGGTAGGTAATATAAAATGTCAGTTGCAGAAATAGAAGATCAACGCACTATTCGTGAACTTCAAACTATCTTTAAGCATGGTTACGACAAGAAAGTTAACGCTGAAAAATGTATTTCTGAATGTAATCAAGGTTTTCAAACCCTAAAAAGTAATAGTCAATCAGCATTGAACTATGCCCAGACATTTCAGTCCTCTCAGTTGAGTCAACAAATCGACTCAATGAAGAGCTCCGGGCAAACCCCGAAAACTCTGGATGACCCTAAGCTTATCGAGTTAAAGCAATCTCTCAACGCGTTCTTTGAACAGTGCGACAAAATGAAGCCGCAGGCATTCAAAGTGTCTAAGTTAGATAGCATATCTGAACACCCTAAAGGGGTCTTGTTAAAAGATGAACAATTTAGCTTGCTGACGAAGGAAGATGAGCGTATTGCAAAGCAGTTTGAAGATATTGCAGAGCCGGTTAAAAATGCACATCAACAAAGGGCTATCCTTGGTGAGCAAATCGAGACTGAAAGACAAAGAGTATCGAAAAATCGCCGCTCTATTCGCAATATCATCATCGTGCTGCTTCTCTGTACGGGTGGTTCCTTATTTGCGCTGAAAGCAAAAGACCCTCAACTTTTTGAACACTACGTCAACCTTGTCAAAGACATGATCAACAAATAGGCACGTGTAACTCGATATGAATAAATTAATCAAAAATTTGACAAGCAGTAAAATCAAGCACACTGTCGAGCAAGCTGATTTATACCCCAAAATTGAAAGTAGTATCCGTGAACATGCCAAAGTACAAGATGATTTGTTAAAACGCGCAGAATGCGTTTTTGCTGAGGAAGTGGCTTCACAACAAAAGCAGTTGGAAGCAGCAAAAGCAACAATCAAGCAAGCGGTGACGTCATTGTCACCCATAGATACCCCAGATCTAACGAGCCAAAACTGGTTGGATTTTCCTTTTAATACGCAATATATCCCTAATGAGCTTGTCATCGGCTATCAGGAATTGGTGATTGACGGCGAGACATTGAAAATGCCGGTTACGGTTCCTTTTATGTCCGGTGATGATACCTATTACTATCCTGTACAAGCCGATAGTCTGGAGTGGACGCAAGCAGCACTACACAACATCATTATGCGTTTGAGCGTGATGTTGCCATACGGAGCACTGTTTTGCTTACTGGACCCAGCAAAAATGGGGGAAAACTTCCCATATATCAAACAGCTCCCATTTAAGCGCCCTCTAAGCAATGATATCTCGCGCACTCTGGAAGAAGTACTGGATGATATCAAACGTATCAAGCAAAACTACCTAGACAACCGCACTCGTCGCTTAATTGACGTCGATGTAGAAATTCGGGGTAACGAGAAGTTTGAGTTTATTGTCGCATCAAACTTCCCGAAAGGTTATGACCGTCGCTCAATCGAATTACTCGCGCAAATCGCCAACACGGGTTCGGTCGCGGGTAAGTACGTCATACTTCAGCACAACCAAGATATTGAACTGCCAAACGGTGCGTCAATGGAATGGTTTGAGTCACTGAAGAACATCCGTGCAAGTGAAAACCACATTCCAGCGATCCCATCGCTGGATATGTACATGCTTGCTTCGGAATCAATTTGTGATGAAACCATCAACACAATCTTAGATGGTGTCGCGAAGGCTAAACCAAAAGAGAACAAACTAGAATTCACTGATGTTACTGATACCGATCCAAATCACTGGTGGCAGGGAAATACCGACCATGAGATCCGTGTCGCTATCGGTGGTACGGGTGCGAAGAAAGACGACCTTGAGCTATGGTTTGGTGAGAGTAATGGCCGTCAAATCTGTGCGCATGGTATGTTGGGCGCAATGACAGGTGCCGGTAAATCGAACCTATACCATGCGTTTATCATGGGGCTAGCTTGTCGCTATAGCCCTGACGAACTTGAACTTTACCTGATTGATGGTAAGCAAGGGGTAGAATTTAAATGCTACCCCACACTGCCTCATGCCAAAGTTGTCTCACTCAATACTTCTCCAGATTTGTCCCGCAGTGTCTTGAGCGAACTGGTTGAGGAGATGATCCGCCGAAATGAGCTGTTCAAGCGTGAAGGTTATGAGAATTTACGCGATTACCGTCGAAGAACGGGTCAAAAGCTACCTCGAGTGCTGCTGGTTGTCGATGAGTACCAAACTCTATTTGAAGATGATCGAGACGGTTCCGGCTCAGATCTGATGGAAAAACTGGCAACTCAAGGTCGAAGTGCTGGTATCCACATGCTGGTTGGCTCACAGCGTTTTGGAGCTTCTGGCATGCAGAACCAGCAAAGCATCTTCGGTAACATTCATCTCCGTATCGGGATGCAGATGAGTGAAGCTGATGTGACAGCACTGCAAGAATTTGGCCCGAATGGCAAACGTCTACTTCGCGCATGTAAAGAAGCAGGCCAAGTGGTTATGAATGATTCAGCAGCGAATGACGATAAAAACCGTGCAGGTCGCGTGACTTATCTATCTGATGAATTACGCGTTGATCTCATCAAACAGCTGGCTGAGAAGTGGCAGCAACAGCAAGGCTTCGCGAATCTGCATCATTCAATTCTATTGGATGGCTCAGGGCAACCACACCTCAGCGAGAACCCGCAACTAGAAAAGCTTTTCAGTACTTATTCTGCACAGCCAACACAAGACGACTGGGTTGAATTTGCAAATAAGCCTGAGCACGAACAAGGGCTGGGTGAGAAGGAATGGTATCCGGTAGAGAAACCAGCCAACTTCTGGCTAGGCCGCGAAATGAATATTCATGGTCAAGCGAGCATCGTCATGCGTCGCCGTTCCAACGAACATCTACTATTTGTAGGTGAAGCGAACGAAGCGCGTTCTGGGATGTTGAGTTACTGGTTAGGGCAACTCCCGATCAACCACGCGCAAAACGATTACCAACTGTATCTGTTAGAGCGTGCCATTAAGGGTTCACCATGGCACGGCATTATGAGTCGTACAATTGAGACTTGCTGTCATTCAGAAGTGCATTACCGTGAGAGCGTCAGCGAATTTGCGAGCGATTTAGGCAATATCAAAGCAGAATTTGAACGCCGTCAATCGATGGATGAAGAGCAAATGCTTGCTCAGCCAACGATTTACATCGTGGTTAACGAAGCTCAACGTGCAACCGAACTACAGCAACAGTCTGGACGCTACGGTGTGAAAGAGCATGGCGACCTAGGTGCGATTATCTCTGTATTACTAGAACAGGGCGCTGAATACGGTATCCACATTGTCATGAGTTTTGACAATGTTCGTGCGGTGACAAAGGTGTTTGACCGTCGCGATATTGATCTTTTCAAGCACAAAATCGTGCTGCAAATGTCTGAAGATGACAGCTTCAGTGTGATCAAGTCGCGCCATGCGGCCTTGCTACAGCAGACGACTCGAGTTCCTGTGTACGCACTGTATGCCAACGCATCACAAAACTACCCAGTCAAATTTAAACCTTACTGCTACCGCGATGTAGAAGATCATATGAATGAACTCAATCTGCTCAATAACTACCTGAAGTCATGGAGTAACTAACGTGTCACTCAACGATGTAGAACAAAACCTACAGCAGTTTGTGGCGCAATTGGACAGCTTCTCTGAAGCTGTCCGCCAATGCCAGCGTGAGCTTTCAGCCCCTTTTGATGAGGTCACCGCTGTGTTACCTCACATGAAGGCTCATTCTTATCATTCGCTCTCAACTGAGCTGGATACCATTGCTTCTAAACTGACGCATAGTCTTGCTCCAGGCTTACAATCGGGCCTCGAATATCGCCTGCATCTGCTGAGGAATTATCTCCATGAATAACCATCAGTTCAATGCACTTGAAACTTTAGACTTACGCGCACATCGAAGTTTAAAGAATCTTGAGCAGGCGTATCATGAACTTCATATTGCTTGGGCCGGGCTAAAAGAAAGCTATGAAGGCCAAGGTGCAGAAGAAGCCGATATGCAATTTCAGCTATTGGCAGGCCAAGTTTCTGAATATCAGCACACACTTGAAAAGTTGATGATGCAATGTTCACGAGAGATTGCAGAGCTGAAAGAAAAAGGAGAGGCGCATGCAACCTAGGTGGTTAATTGCACAGCTTGAAGAGTACTCTTTCTTGTCTCAATCCCACAGAGCACTGAGCGATGAAGTTCGTAAGGTATTGACGCTTACAGAAAATCATGGCGTAGAACATACCAATCGGCTCGACAGTGATGTTTATCGTTTTACTGTTCTGTATGAGCAACTGATGCAAGCCAAACGAGAGCGTTGGGACAGTTACGAGCACAGATATAAACAAACTGCGATAGCACTTGAAGAGCGAGATCAAGAATTAACGGAAGCTCAAACAGACCTTGAGCGCACCAAGGAACACCAATCATTTTGGCAAAATCAGTTGTCATTGGCTCGAAATTGGAAAGCGCGTGCTCAATCAAGAGTGGAAAATGCCAAGCAAGCGCTACGTATTGCAGAGCATAACAGAATCAGTGCCGAAAGTAGCTACCACTCCGCCAAGGCAGCTTACGAGTATGCGCGCGCGCAAAAGATCTCGGTCTATGTCGGTAAAGACTCAGACGGTAGAGATGTGTATGAATCTCGACCTAACCCGGCAACCGCAGAGCGTCATGCAATGAATTCTGCCTATAGTAGCCTCCAAAGCGCTATATCCGAGGAAAGTCTTGCAAAGAGTGAGCTCAACGCAGCCAGAAATGAATATGCGCAAGCTTCTCATCAAGTGGAAGGTAGCCTGACCGCAGTCGCTGATATGGAAGTGGCAACACGACATGCCTATTCCGCATTAACAAATGCTGAAGATGCAAAAACAAACACACTTCATGCCAGATATACATTAGATGAAGAGCGCAGAATTTTAGAGGAAATGGACGACACGCTCAAAGGTATTGAAAACTGTGTTTCCAGCCAACAAAGTTGCCAACGTGATCTTCACCAACAGAATACGAAGGCTTTGACAACGTTGCGTCATCATGAACAGATCCAAGATGATCTGGTTTATGAAATCTATAAGATTCGTTACGCATTAGAAAACAAAGTGAATTTGTTAGCCGCGTTTGATGCACCCGTGTTTTTAGGATAATCATGCAACCAACATTTGATACCGCTTTTTATCAGCGCAACCATATGGATTTGGAAGATGAATTGATGAAATTCGCGTTAGCGATTCAAAATTTCAGAGAACAATCCCAAATCCTTTCTGCAATATGGTCAGATGATGCGGGCCGTAGAATCAGACAAATCCATATATTGCCCCTGGTTGAGCAATATGGAAGCTCTGAAACGACAGCCAATCAGTATTTTCAAGCAAGTGAGGAGCGACTAAAAAGCTTCCATGTCATGAATCGATTAATTAGTGAGTATGCTGGCCTTCATTCGAGCTTAGAAGAAAGAGGAGAGGATGTTCACAGACAGAACAATGAATACCAGAGAGTATCGGCAATCAGTGAACGTCAACGGGACAAAGGGCTTGAATTCGCAGCAAAGAGTGAACAATACAACCGTCTCGCGAACAATCATGTTTCGCCTTTGTAGCTGATTCAATCGCTGCTCGTTATCGGCGCTCTCCAGAAAAGAAGGAACTCAGTCCAATTTGTGCGATTTGATTTATGATCCGATCAATCCATAAAAAGGACTGAGCCTTGCCAGTTATCGCCCCCATCTTTCGGCCAGAACGCCGAATTGTATAAAGCGATTGAATTCCCCCAGTGAACTTAATGCGCGACATACAATTGCATCCCACCGAATAAGCCTCTGCTCAAATACCCCTGCCTCAGGAAAAATTTCACGATCTATCCGACTGGAAATCATTACATTCCAAGATTATAGTGTGCGGCATTCACCAGTGCCGTTGCTGCACGAATCACTATCAAGCATGTCGTCTCATGCGCTATATATTTGATTATCTAAACAATAGGAAAATATCATGAAATATATTTTAACTGCAATTTTCTCAATACTTTCATTGAATGTATACGCTGCAAACATGAAATCTGTCGTTGGGACAATTGATCAAGTTCAGGTTATGGGCAAGAACTACGAAACTTACACCACCAATGGTGAAGCGATCGCTTTTATCCACATGGACGAACTGCCTGTTTCCTGTAATAACCCCGGCAAATATAAGCGAGTGGCCATCACCTCAAATCACCCAGCATTTAATATCGTTGTCAGCACTGCATTAGCGGCAAAAGCAGCAAACCAAAAAGTAGAGTTATACTATCTAGATGAATGTACGCTATGGAATTCAAATGCTTGGGATTTTGCTATTTTAACGACGAAGTAAGCAATTGTAGTCACTTTTTTACCTCGACACTGCATGCTGTACATATTTTTCAGTCTGTCGTGGCATAAAATGACAACAGGGCAAAACAACCCGTCATGGAAAGCGGCATCCAGCCGCTTTCCCATTCAGCAAAAAATCGAGTGCCTCCAATAATTTTCACACCCTTTTCAAAATCACACCATGATGACGCTTAATAACCCTTCAGATTAAGCCGAATCAATTTTGAAAATGCGCTGAGCGCTTTTTTCCCTTCCGCATTGGCGAATGGCATCGCGGCTTCAGGCGTCAGGAGAAACTCCCGTTCGCAACCATCTCCATTCGGCCTCTCCCAGAACAACAAGCCGTTATTTCTCAAACTGATTTGATAATAGCCATGCTCAGAACGTTTACACCCCTCAAATTCCGAGGCTTCTGATTCCTTTCGACCATACTTCGCCCGCATCGTTTCAGGAAGCGGATGCGAGTAAGCACTGTATTCATGTGGCTGATTAACCTGTGATGAGAGAAACCAACGCCAGGGGTTGATCATCTCGCCAGTTGCCAGCGAAAAATAGCTGGTGTAATCACTCGTACCATTCGCACCTGTGCCCGCCCGCCTCACATAAAAACGAACCCCCAGCCATAAGCCATTCAGGAAAACGGGCGCAACATAAGTTTCATCGTACTTTTCTGAACCCGGATGTTCCAAAGCATACACCAGCGTCTCCAGTTGCCGTTCGGCCCTTTCCTCAGACGTAACACGATCATTGAAAATCGTATTTATCACCTTGCTGCTCGGAAAGTTGGCGGCCAGTTCAATTGAATTGTCACCACCATAGGCGACGTCTCGGTATTGCCAGCCAAACCAGTCTTTCCATGCTCCTTTTTTCCATTTGAGCGTTTTTTGCAGCGCAGAAAGAAATTCCTCCTCTCCGCAATTTTTATCGAGGTCATGGTATTCAAATTTGAGTGACAAAGGTAAAGACTTGGTACCGGATACGGTAGACCACTGCCCTGCAATGTGATTGCCGGGCTGCCCGCTCAGTTCCCAGCGGCCGGTATCTCCCTGTTCGACCCAGAATCCATCTTTCAGCGTCAGTGTAATCGGTGTTTTGTAACGCTGATAATAGTAAACCGCCTGCTGACCTGAATCCTGAAAACACACTTTGATCGGCGACTTACCGATAGTGCCAGACCACACACCAGCCGGTGATAATGGCGAGGCTGAAACGGTTGAAGAGAGACTCAACAAGAGCGAGATGGGGAGGACAACACTGAGTTTTTTCACACGATACCTGCAATTCGAGGATAAAGATTTAACATGGGATGAAGGCCAAAGATGACATGACATTGAAATCTGTTTCATTCACCTTTTTCGCAACACTATCTTCAGTGCTTAACGCCATGATTTAAACCAGAAAAGACCGGTTTCTTTACCTGTGTTCCAATTTACGGCACTTGATGTGCTGCGGCTTCAAAATTGACCACTGGTTTCTCACCGTTCAGCCGGCTATTTCTCCATGTGCAGTGAAGCCAAATTTCACTCAAGCCACTGATTTAACTAATGATAATTTACACACATTCAACAACCCAGTAGGATGCGCACTTGCCACGGACTCGTGCGTCACTCACGCTCATTATAAGGAAATCATGGTGTTGTATTCAGACAGACTCTTGATGCGTCCCGTATGTCAGACCGATCTTGAAGATTTATTTGCGATCTATGGAGACCCGGAAACCAATCGGTTCAATCCTGCCGGGCCTTTTCCAAATATTCAGTATGCAGAATCTGTCATGGCCGGCTGGCTAAAGCACTGGAATGAACATGGCTTTGGTGTCTGGGCGATAGCAACCCAGAAAGAGCCGGAAAACGTGATCGGTTTTGGCGGCCTGAGTCTCTTTCAGTTTGAGGGAAAAACGATGAATAACCTGGGCTACCGGCTAAGCACGGCCTCTTGGGGGAAAGGGTATGCAACGGAATTTTCTAAACGCGCACTGTCTTTTGGTTTTGTCGAATTAGGATTCGAACAAATCTCAGCAAGAGTCCGGGAAAACCACCTCGCATCCATTCAAGTACTGAAAAAATCAGGGTTCAGGAACGAGAAAAAAATTCAGGATGTCATGGATGCACCGGCAAGTTTACTCTTTCAAATCAGCAAAACGGAGTGGGAAGCATCAGCAGCAATCGCCTGAATCAACTGGAATCTATTGGCTCTCTGCCATGTCTCCCCGTTCATGCTCACGCCGATTCACTGCATCTGCACCATCGCTCGGATCAGCACACCATCCTGAATCCGGTCACTGGGATAGGCGATCACTTGATCGCCGGCTGAGAGCCCTTCCAGCACCTCGGCATACTGACCGGTCAGATGGCCAATTTGAATCGTCTGCAAACGGGCGCGACCATCGGCATCGCGAAATACTGCCCAGTCACGGCCGTGGCGAAAAATAGCCCCAATCGGCACCCGAAGCGCCTGATCGTCATGCCAGACGGCGATGCTGACATCCACCTGAAACCCGTGACCAAGCGCCGCCCATGTCTCCTTCGGATCAGAAAAATCGATGAGCACATTCACGCGCTGTTCTTCAATACCGAGCGATGAAACCTTAGTCGTGCCTGCCGGTTCAATCCGCCGCACAACACCGTTTAAGACACCAGAACCACCCCAGTTTTCAATCTCAACCCGATCGCCGGGAGTGATCCGCACGGCATCACGCGATAGCAAATCCGCAGCAATTTCGAGATTTTCCGGATCGCCGGTTTCAAGCAAAGGCGTGCCCGCAGTCACAACAGCTTCGCTTTCCTGAAACATCCGCAGAATTTTCCCGCTGACTGGGGCGATGATCTGAACGTGATGGCTCGCGGCTGCTGCCACCGCTGCAGGTTGCACCAGTGCTGCCTTCGCCTGTTGAAATTCCGCTTCTCTTTGCAACAAGACAGACTCAGCCTCCGCAAGCCCTGCTTGTGCCGCGCGAAGGAACTGCCGCGCCTGATCCTGCCGGTCGAGGGATACCGCATCCTTTTGTGCGAGCTGACCAGCCCGCCTGAAATCGATCCGGGCATATTCAAGACGGGCTAAAGCACTCTTCACCTGTGCTCTGGCTGCATCTCGGGACTCTTCCGCCGCCTGCATGGCGGATTCACGCTCAAGCTGCGTGCGGGCATCCAGCAGCGGCGGTACCACTGGGCGCATGACGGCCAGTACCATCCCGGCGGAAACCTCGTCCCCCGCATCTTTTTCAATCCGCAGCAGGCGACCGGATACCGGCGCGGTCAGAGTGTAGACATCTTTGACACGCGTGATGGCATCATCGTCCACGGTTTTGGTCATCGGCCCTTCAGTCACGATCACGATTTCGACGTCGATCGCACGTGGCCAGAAGGCAAAAAACAGACCCGCCACCAGCAGAAAGAGAAACAGCAGTGTCCAGCGGTATTTCCGAAATGACATCGATTATTCCCTTTCCTTGAGCACGCTGAGCAGGTCAAGCTCTCTCAGACGATACAGTGCCAGCAAGCCGCTGAGGACGGCTGCGATCAGGATCGCGATCACGGCATAGCCGTAAGTCGATCCCTCAATCGCAAAAGGAATGCGGTAAAGGTCGGATGCAAAGAAAGTCACAATTAACCTCACCAGTCCGTATCCGAGAATACAGCCCAGTGGCAGTGCCAGAAATGTCAGCAGAGCAACTTCGCCGCCCAGAATCCAGGCGACTTCTCTTTGATGAAAACCAAGCACGCGCAGCAGTGAAAATTCCCGGGAGCGCTCGATCAGTGTCAGCCGCGCATTGTTGTACACCACACCAAACGCCAGCACCGATGCAAACAGCACATAAAAGGTCACAATAGTGAACAGATTTTGTTGGATCAGCCTGCGAAACAGCGCCTCAGACACATCCAGTGAGGTGACACCAGCCACAAAGGGCATCTCTCTGATTTTGCGATAAAAAGACCTTTGTTTTGTAGCGTCCACCGTGACAATCGCCGTATTGGCGACTGGGCCATCGCGGAGATAACGGTTGAGCGTCGTTCGATTCATGTAAGCGGACAATCCGACATATTCCTTGCTGACGCCGGTCACGGGAATCCAAAGCTCTGGCATCCGGCCTTCAAGCACTTCAATCCCAAGCAAATCGCCCTGTCTGACATTCAGATACCGTGCAAGCCACGCGTTCAGCACGACACCTTCCGCAGGCAAAAAGATTTTCCGACCGGACATGTCCAGCGGATAGCTCAGCTCTGCCCCCGGGTCCAGTCCCTGAACCGCCGTCCGTTTCGAAACATGCCCAGAAACCAGGCGAGCAGAGACGTTGCGCTGTAATTCAACCTTCAGCACGCCATCCAGATGACGCAGATCCGCAGCAGCGCTGTCGGGCCGGATTTCCGTAAAACTAAGGGTCATATCCTGACGGTTATTGCGGTGAAAAAATGAGTCGAGCATGACATCAATCGAATCGAAAAAATTCAGCGTCGACAGCAGCAAAGCAATCGCCATTGTCACGCCCAAAACCGTTAACCCCGAACGGAACGGCCAGCGCACAAGATGCCGAATGATCATACGGCCGGATGGGGTGATCCCCCGAAACAGACCCATTTTTTCTCCGAACCCGGTCTGGTAACGTGGTGGCGGCGGTGGTGCCATAGCAACAGCCGGCGGCAGCCTGACAGCCTTGCGAATGGCGGCCATGGCACCCAAACTTGCGGCCGCGATGCTGATGGCAGCCGCCCCGAGAAAAACATCCGGCGTGATATGGTAGCGAAGCACAGGAAACTTGAAATATTCAATGTACATTTGCGCCATACCGTGGCCCATCCATCCCCCTGAAAGCCAGCCAATCCCAATCCCAATACAGGCGATCATCAGCGCCGTTTGCAGATAATGAAATCCAATCGCCATATCGCCATAGCCAATGGCTTTGAGAAGGCCGATCTGTCCGCGTTCTGTTTCCACCAACCGGCCAATGGCGATATTCAGCAGAAAAACCGCGATCACCAGAAAAATTGGCGGCATGATGCGAGTCATGGATTTCAATTCCTTCAGCTCACTGTCGATGAAGGAATCGGACAACTGGTCTTTTCGTGTATAAGCACCGGTCCCGCCGTACCGTGCAAGGATCTGGTCAAGCTCAGCGATCACTTCATCCGGATTCGCGGCGGGGCTGAGTTTCAGGGCTACCGTATTCAGCGCCCCGTCCAGATTGCCTGCCGATGCCAGAGCATCGCGGTTCATCCAGAAAATCCCAAACCGCCTGTTATCCGGAATCAAATCGCCGGGACCGAGCGCATAAACAAATTCCGGCGATAACGCGATACCGGCGACTGTAAAAGCATGCCGCTTGCCGTAAATCGTCGCCTGAATCCGATCGCCCGGACGCAAATCATGCGCTTCGGCAAACGCCTCATGCACCAACAACTGACTGGCTGAATCCGCCGCCGGCCATTTGCCGGTACGCAGCACCAGTTGATTGAGTGGTGCAGTTCCTTCCGGCAGTGAAACGAACAGGCCCCGAACCGGCTCAATCACATCTGGCATGTCGAGCAGCGCGTATTGACGAATACTCGCGTCTGCGCTGACTACGCCAGAAATTTGCCTGATTTCAGCCATCGTGCGATTTGGTGCCCGCTTGAGATTGGCAAAAACATCGGCAAAGCGGTATTGCTCGTAATAAAGATTTCGGGTCAGCTCAAGGGAGCGATAAGTGCCAGAGGAAAGCACCATCATGGCCACCGCAGCGGCAATGACAAGGGCGATTGCCAGCACCTGCCCCCGAATTTGCCAGAGATTGCGGATCAGTTTTTTCTCCAGCGCACGCATGATTTCCTACCACATCAGTGCCGAAGCAGGCTGGCGTTTTTCGTTCCGTTCTTCTTTGGCGATCCGGCCATCGGCAAAATACAACACCCGGTCGCCAATCGCGGCAATCGAAGCATTATGAGTGATGATGATGGTTGTGGTACCCAGCGTTTCATTCACCCCGGCAAGCGCGTCCAGTACCTTAATGCCTGTGGCACTGTCGAGTGCGCCGGTTGGCTCGTCACACAGCAGCACCCTGGGTTTTTTCACCAGCGCCCGCGCCACGGCAACGCGCTGCTGCTCCCCGCCGGAAAGCTGTGAGGGAAAATGATCGGCGCGGGCTTTCAGGCCGACCATCTCCAGCGCTTCATCCACAGGCATCGGGTCCGACACAATCTCTGAAACCAGGGCAACGTTTTCCCGAGCATTGAGGCTGGGGATCAGGTTGTAGAACTGAAACACAAAGCCGGCATAATGGCGGCGGTATTGGGTAAGAAATCGATCGTCCTGCCCGGTCAGTTCCTTTCCTTCAAACAGGATCTGACCATCTGTCGGGGTATCCAGTCCGCCAATCAGGTTCAGAAAGGTTGATTTCCCGCTTCCCGACGGCCCAAGCATGACAATCATCTCGCCCTGTCGGATCGCCAGATCCACGCCACGCAAGGCTCTGACCTCAATCTCGCCGGTGGTATAGGTTTTCGTCAGGCCACTGATTTGGTAGGCGATCTTCTGATTCGGGGAGTTGTTCATCTCATGCGCTCACTTCTGTCAGTCTTTGAATCCATGAGCCCAGATCCGCACGCTGATTCAACCCCACATTGCGCAGGCTCCGCCTTGTTTCAAGCACAGGCAAACGACTGAAAAAATCACGAAAGGATTAAAAACTCAGTCATTTCTGGCTTTAAGCATAGGCAATGGCACAGCATTCAGGACGACCCTGAAAGTGACGAATGGCTCATTTCTCATGAAACAGCCGGTCATCTCCCTTTTCAGGCACGCTCGGAGTATCACTTCAGGGATCGCATGTTCTGATGGTTCCGATTCTGTCTCGTGCATTCGACACAGCTTCGCTGGCACTGCGGCCATACTCTTTCCATGATGCCAACTTTCGGCCAGATCCCCCGATTGGCCGACAGGAGAAGTATCATACTCATCCCCACAAGCCTTAGGAAAATCACATGAAGATTCAATTTGCTGTTCTGAAGCCAATCAAACTGCTCCTGGGTCTTATTCTGTTCATGATCACGATGTTTGCAGCAGCCGATGATATCCGAACGGAACAAGTACAATTTAACAAAGGAACTTCCGGCACTGTCGTCGAAGACACGATTAAAGGCTATGAAGTTGTTGATTACGTCCTCAATGCCCGGGAAGGGCAACACATGAACGTCAGCATGGCGACCAAAAACACCGCAACCTATTTCAATATTATGGCGCCGGGAGAAAACGAAGCCGCGATGTTTAACGGTTCAGTCAACGGCAACCAGTTCGAAGGCAAACTCCCGGCGAATGGCGACTACAAAGTTCGGGTCTATATGATGCGCTCCGCCGCACGCCGCAATGAGGTTGCAGATTATCGTCTGGAAATCATCATCGACAGCGGAAAATAGCTTGGAGAAATTTGCCTTCGGGCTGCACCCGCATCGAAAACGCATCGTCATAAAGACGCCTGCCTTCAAAACATCACCATCCAAACAGCGAATGGAATACTCGTCCGGCACTGTTTCCATTCGCTGTGTCTGAACATCCTCAGGTCGCCCGGCAGGCAAAATAAAACCTTTATTCCTGCTTCTGTTTCAATACGTTGCCCATACTGAGCGCCTCTGATAAACTCCGCCCTCTTCCGTTTCCGATGTATACAATCGATGTTTCGCACCTTCCTGATTGCTTCACTGACGCTTTTCCCGCTCACAGGCACAGCCACTGAACTTGCGGTGGGCCTGCAAAGTACATTCAGCCAGATCGAAATCCAGGATCCCGCGAACGAAGACAAAGAATTGGCCGTGATGACCAGTGATTACCAGCTTTTTCCGACGGTTTCGTTGATCTCCGATCCCTATTATTTTTCTGATGACACAAACTTTGGCGTTCAGTTTCAGGTCGACTGGTCCTATTTTAAAGCCGATCAGCAGGCCCTGAAAAACAGTGCATCCAGTGTTGATCTCGGCACATCGATCAAAGCCTACGCAATCACAGCCGTGCCCGTGGTGTTTTATCAGTTCAATCGACACGCCGCCAAAGACTGGAATATCAAACTCGGTGCCGGACTGGGGATGGGTTACTTAGATTTAACCGGGAATTATAGGATCACGAATACAGAGGCAGAATCCGGTGAAATCAGGAAGGTGAACAAGAACGGACTGGGCATGGCGATTAATATTTACCTTGAAGGTAACGTCGGTAACCACATGTTGCTGCTGTATAACTTCAGTCCAATTTTGAGTGATCAAACAAATGACTTTCAGGAGCACAATGTCGTGGTGGCCTATAAGTACCGATTCAGTCTTGATCATCTCTGGTCTGCCGAATAAACAAAAAAGCGCTCTGTGTTGAGCGCTTTTTCAGTTTTTAGCCTGTCATGCGTTCACTGTTCTCAGCAAACTCATTCAGCACCACGGTCTGTGCCCGTTTGAAGAAGTTAAAATCAGTTGCGGTCGCACTGGTGTAGGCCCCCATCATCCGGCCAATGACCAGATCACCATTCTCCAGCTTGGGCAGCAGGATGTTTTCAGCAATCACATCAATACTGTCGCAAGTTGGCCCGGCTAAGACGCTCGGAATACATTCGCCCCCCTGATTCAGCGTCACCAGCGGATACTTCGCATCATCGAACATCAAACCACTGAATGAACCGTAAATACCGTCATCCAGGTAGTACCACATCTGGCCTTCACGCTCCGCCTGTCCCATCACGGAAGCCACACTGGTGACGGCCTGCGCGACGATAAAGCGTCCGGGTTCAGCCAACACCTGCACAGTTTCCGGTAACTCACTGAGCGCTTCGTTAATTGGTACACAGAACTGGTCAATCGGCATCACTTGCTGCGTGTAACTGACCGGGAAACCACCACCGATGTCCAGTGTGCTCAGTGCCGGCAAGCCACGTTCAACCACTTGATCCATCACCGCTTTACAGGTCCGGATCGCACTGACGTATTTTTGTGGATTCATCGTTTGCGAACCCACATGGAAAGACAGACCTTTGATACGAATATTCCACGTCTGCGCTGTTTCAATGAGGGTCAGTGCCTGCTCTGGTGAACAACCAAACTTTTTCGACAAATCCGCGAAAGCTTCGGAATTACGAAAGCTCAGACGCACCAGCAGCTCAACGTCATGCTGATAAGGTTTGAATTTCTCCAGCTCATTCAGGTTATCGACCACAAATACATTGCAACCGTACGCCAACGCGTCGCGAATATCTGAATCACGTTTAATCGGGTGCGTGTGAATGGTGCGCTCAGCCGGAACACCTTCCTGCGCGACCAGCTCAACTTCACCTGTAGTTGCCAGATCGAAGCTTGCGCCTTCATCCAGCAGCGTTCTGACCACAGCCGGCAGCGGCAGCGGTTTGAGCGCAAAATGAAGTGTCACAGTCGGTAAAGCCTGCTTCAGTGCACGGTACTGCTGGCGAACCACATCGCAGTCCAGCATCAGAAGTGGGGCGCCGAATTGCGCCACAGACGATTCGATCAAATGAATTTCGTCCGCAGACAGGATTTGATGGGTGAACGATTGAAAATCTAATACCGAATGGGCGTGAGCCATCATCAGCCTCCAACATAGATGAGCACTTTTCATGGTCGTGTGATGAAAAGTGGAGCGTCAAAAAAAGCGCAGATGCGCAGTCAAAGTCACTCTTGGATAGTTGCTCTATCGCCTTGCCACATGTCAGCTGTGATGTACTCGGATTGGCTATCATCAAGAAGCGGCGCGATATTAAGGTCATCATGTAACCAGTGCAATAAAAAAGTACGGCCGCGGGCACAAAAAATTTTTGTGCTCAGGATAGAGTCTGTTTATGGAAGGCTGTTCGCTATGTGACACAAAACAAAAAACCGCCTTCAGAGAAGGCGGTCCAGCATTAATTGCGATTCAAAGCTTGTAAAGAAGCTTCTTTGGTAAATGTGAGTCTTTCTTCTAGTTTATGATTATCTTTCTCATAAAAGATAGTCGCTTCAGATTCTATCTGAGGTCTTGGATTAATTTTGTCCAATCGTGGCATTGTATCCAGAAAAAGTTGCTTCGCAAAATGTAGAGATCTGGTATACGTCTCAATAACCTCTTCAAACTCCGGATAAATCGAGAATGAAACTTGATTGACTATTGGCCCGTCATCAATCCCTTCATTAATCTCATGAATTGTCACACCATGATGTTTTTCACCATTTTTTAATGCCCAATTCACTGGCCTTACACCTCTGTACTTTGGCAAAGGTGACAAGTGAATATTTAATATTCGCTTGCATGAATGAATAAACTTCAGAGGAAGAATTTTCTTATGAAACACAACAAAACATAAGTCACATTGAAATGTATCCGCTTCATATCCAGGCAAATGATCGATACTGTCATAAGTCACTGGTATCGCATTTTCAGTACAAAACGCTGCTAATGTCTGCTTTGTATTCACAGGCTCGAACTGATCAGCAACCACATGAGAAACCGTGTATTCATCATGATTCAAGAAATAATCACAAATATAAATTGCCAGTTCGCCTTTCCCACAAATTACGACACTTTTAGTTTTTTTCACGACACGAAGCCTTCTGTTATTTCACGAGTGCGAATATTCTCGATTTCTCTTATTTTTTGCATCACGGATTGGAGTGATCGAATCAGAATTTCATTTTCACTCTGCGTTCTGCATGATACACGGAAGTATAGATCCGACCCCTGATTTCCTTTTCCAGCACAGTCTTTGATATACAATCCATAAATATCTAAAAGTAAATGACAAATCGTATTCGCATCCGCATACTCTGTCTTACAATAAACAAAGTTTGAATCCGTTTCGAAAGCGGTAATACCTTCGATTGAACTCAAAGATTTTTGCAAGATTAAAGTATCTGAACAAACCTTATCACAACTTAATTTGTAACTCTGTTTGTACTGAGGCAAACGTAATAAGAACTCTTCAGCGAAGCCATTGATGTTCCAAATGGGTAAGAGAGTTCTCACCTGACTCAACAAAGACTCATTGGCTGTCGCAATATACCCAATCCGAATTCCTCCGATACCAAAGGTTTTACTCATGCTTCGAATCACAGACAGATTTTGATGTGCCTCTAAATGCTTCAGAGTCGTTTCTTCTCTGAATTTAGAGAAATCCAGGAATGATTCATCAACAATAAGGTCGATATCCAGTTTATGTAACGCATCAGCTAAGTACAATAAACTATCAATTGCCGTTAGTCTTCCGGTTGGGTTATTCGGAGATTCGATAACCACAACATTCGGTTGCTCTGCTTCTGCTTGTTTTAAGATCTCATCCACATTGATATCAAAATTTTCAGATGCCGATGTGAAATGGTGAATGGTCCTTTCCTGACCAAAAGTATTCGCATATTCATTAAAGGAAGGTACAGTAACAAGCACTTTACCTTTGTATATATTCGGCAGTAACTTGATGATTTCTGCAGCACCATTCGCGATGCAAAGCTGGCTTGCTTTAACCTCCAGAAATTCTGAAAGTGACCCTTCAATCAGTCTTCTGCCACCAGGATAATTTAGCAAAATTTCATCGAAGTTCTTCTTCATGGCATTTTTGAATTCTTCCGTTGGGAAGTGGAAATTATAAATCAAAGCAAAATCAGTCATTGGGTAACGCCAATAGCCACCGTGCCTGTTTTGAATGAGTTCTAATTTATTTGAACTAGAAATATAGTCACAAATCGACAAATCATAGGCGTTATCGACTTCATACCATTCAGAATGAGGAACGATACTCGCCTTGATATCTAAAGAGCCATGATGTAACGCTTTCTTAAATATTTCTTCGTAATATCCACCAGTTTCACCCTGATGAATCGCTTGCTCCAACTCAGCAATGCAGTAATTTGCAAATTCATCAGAACAAATATGATAAATATTAACCGTTTTGTATTGTTGACCTTGAAGTTTAAAGTCAGCATCTTTTGTAGATTTCAGTGCAACAATATTATCCTTCTCGACTTCAGCGTAGCAACCTTCCATATGCTTACTGAGTGGAGAGATCAGCACATTGATATCACCATTACTTTCAATGACCTTATCCAAACAAGATTGATTAAAGAAAATATCACCTTCTAAAATCAAGCTACCTTTCTTAATCCAGTCACGGGCTAAGTATAATGAATAAATATTGTTCGTTGTTTCCCATTCATGACTAACAATAAATTCAATTTCTAACCCATACGCCTGGCTTTGAATATGTTCAATTAACGTATCTTTTTTATAACCAACAACAATAGCTACTTTTTTAATGCCTGCAGATTTTATTTTTTGCAGCGCATTATCAAGAAAAGATAGTTCATTTGTTTCAACTAAGGGTTTCGGCTTATTGAAAGTTTTATTGGACAAACGGGAGCCCCTTCCTGCGCAAAGCAAGATAGCTGTATGATTATTCATTATTTCTCCGTTATTATTTTAGTTCGTTGCTAAAGACAATTTTTGGAATAATATGCTGGTAAACCCAAACGCCATCAATTCTGCCATCGAAGTTTGATTCACCACCACAATCGCCTCCGGTTTTCACACCAGAACCAAGACCAAATGTATGAAAATTCAAAAGTGACTGACCTGATTTTAAGATAGGACTTAATTTCGAATCAGTAATCAATCCATAACGATCATGTTCAAATTCAACTTCTGTATCATTTTGATCAACAATATTTACTAATTTCGACTCATAGCCTGTACAATTAACAAGCAAGTCACTTCTGTTTATCTTCTGAATAATCTCTTCATCAGACAAACCTTCAATATTTGTAATATGAATATTTGGATAATGACCATGATTCAACTTTTGAGCAAAAGAAAATGAATCATATCTCAAACCTGAATAACGGTTGATTCGTTTGCTCTGAAGACACATATCTTCTTCAGAAAACTTGTATCCATCCGCAGTTGCGCTTTCTGGAGAGTCATAAAATAATTTAAAATCTTTATTCACAAGCAGATCAATATTACCTTGGTAATTGAGCTGCTCTATGAGCCGGATCATACAAGAAACCGCACTATGTGAACTTCCCAGAATTGAAATACGATTCATCTTTTGAGCCTGGATGGCTTCATCGTATGAACAATTAATAATTTCACTGGAGTTCACTGTTTGAATATCTGGGATCAACCTTGGTTTTCTAGGTTTACCTCCAATATTAAAGAGCACTTTTTTCGCAATCACTGTATGCGATTTTTCGCCTTTACGATAGGTAATCTCATAAACCCCACTGTCTGTATGCTTAACCTTGCATACCTCAGCTTCTGTCATGAGCGTGAATTTCTCACAACAAGCATGATCTTCCTGAATGAACTCAGACAGTTTTTCTAAATACTCACCAACAACTTTCAGTTCAACCGCTTTGTCCTGATGATCAGACAAATATTTCCACGCTTCAGTCGCGCGAATATGCTGACTTAATGCTCGGTCACAATCATCGAATTTCTCAAGAAACACGCAACCTAATGAGTTTGCTGTAATCTGATATTTTTTCAGCTCACCAGAGCCAACGACATTCGTCTTTTCTAAAATCAGACAGCTTTTTATTTCTTCATTTTCAATAATGTCGGGAATAAGAGATGTGTTCGCTGGACCAGCGCCACACATCACAACATCATATAAG
This sequence comes from Photobacterium galatheae, assembly GCF_000695255.1. Lineage (GTDB taxonomy): Bacteria > Pseudomonadota > Gammaproteobacteria > Enterobacterales > Vibrionaceae > Photobacterium > Photobacterium galatheae. The sequence goes on from NZ_JMIB01000043.1 coordinate 143,087, forward strand.
TTTTTATTCATCTACAAACCTTAAAATACTTAATGGTATATATGTTTCAAAAATGTTCCCATGAAATTCATGCCTAGTTTTTTTATAGCCTAAAGGCGTCTTACTTAAACCAGCATGAATCACATCAGAATGACTAATTATTTTATTTTCATCTCTTGAGTAAACCGAGAGTTCTTTTTTATAGTTAAAATTAAAGCATGGAACAATATTCAAATTTAGTCTTTTTGCCAGTTCTAATCGATGGTGTCCATCGATTACAATTTTTGTCGTTTCATCAATCCAAATTGGTGTTGTCCAAAAACCCTCCGTAGAAACTTTCTTTTCCAATTCATCTAAACGTGTCGCAGAGTGTACTTCCGTTGGTTTAAGAGCTGGTAACTTTTCTAATGTTAACCTCATTGCAATCCTTTATTTTGAAGATATAAACAAACAGACCCAACATTGTAAAGCTCAATAAAGTCAGTAATTGATATAAAGCCTCACCGTTATATAATCCAATAATAACGCCTCCGACTAATGGAGCCATTGCAAAACCGATGCTATACAATGATGATGCACCAAAGTACACACCTCTTAAATGATTTGGAGCTAAACGGTCAATGAAAATATTCAAGCATGGAAATAAAATAGTCTGAGCCAGACTCATGATAAACACGGCTGAATACCATAAGCTATAGGCATCATAATACTTTACAGCAAAGAAGTAGTTTAACTCTGCCGATATCAATAGAAAACTACCTATCTTTAATTTACTTTCCAAAGTAAATTTGTTCATCATCATAGAGATAGGTAGTTGCATCACCACAAGCGTGACTGCATGCAGCATAATCAATGAAGCTAGAAGCTCAACATAACCTGAAAACTGTAATGACGTAATCAACTGAGGCAGCGTTGAATCAAAATTCCCAAAAATGAACATCATTACAATATTATTGACAACAAGAAGCAGAAATACTCTATCATTCAATAATATTTTCACTGTTTTATTCAGACTTAATTTGTTGGTTGTTTCTAAAGTGATGCTCTTACCGAGGACATAAATTGGAATCATGAAGATCATGTAAGAAACAGAAACAATGAAAAATGAAAGTGAATGAACATCAAATCCAAGTTTTACACCGATAAATGGACCAACCGCTGCACCAGCATTAAGAAAGAGATATCTTAAATGCATTGCTTGCTCTTTCAATTTTGGTTCATCAATCAGATCACTAATCACAGCTTTTATTGGGTTATTCACAAGCGCCCAGGATGTGTTGGCTAATAATGTACCAATGATAAATCCTAAAGACTCAACGGATATACCTAGTATCAGATACGCCAATGCAGAAATAACGCACCCAAGCATGATAATTTTAATTCGTCCAATTTTATCTGAAATGAATCCTGAGTAAAAACTGACGATGGATGAGATCGCAATCGAAACGGATAATACAACACCAACCCAAATTGGCGAGAAGTTAAATTTCGTATAAAGAATAATCGATATAAAAGGCCATACCATCATTGAAGTCGCTCTGGTCACAAAAGTACCGATAAACACGACCCATATGAATGAGGATAGATTTGTATAATTTTTGTAAAAACTCTTCATTTTTTATCCGCTTTACGATGCATATGCCAGGTGTGAGCATGCGAGCGGATTAATATACAACTGGAAACATAAAGATCAACATTTAATTACAAAAAAATGTCCAATAGAAACATTTTGAATACAGATTTCCCTAAATGGCAACTTATTTCACTGCGTTAATGAACTTAATGCAACATAAATGTCTACACATTGAAATGAAATTGTTTATAAATTGAAAATAAAATTAACAATGCTGATGTATCTCAACGATCAACGATGATTCAACCTGCAATGACCGTAAATGATGGATAATATGTCACGCTTGATAGAACATTGAGGCAATCTAGATACGTTAGAAATCGCCGATTGCCCGGCACAGCAAACCATCCGCAGGAGCCCTTGTGTTCATTTCAGAAGTTGCACAGAAAACCAATCTCTCTATCCACACGCTGAGATACTACGAAAAAGAAGGACTGCTCAGAAGTATTCACCGAAATCCTGCCGGACAGCGTATTTATGATGCGTCTGATCTTGAATGGCTGGCATGGATTCAGCGCCTGAAATCAACCGGCATGCCGCTTGCTGAAATTAAGGTGTTTGCGGCACTGCGCCAGCAAGGCGATTGCTCACTGAAAGAAAGACAAGATTTATTGGCAAAGCACGCGGTCTCGCTCAAACGCGAAATTGAACGACTGAATCAGGAATTGGCGATTGTCGAATATAAAGTGGACGCTTATGCACAAAAACAACTTGCGCTAGAGTGAACTCTAGCAGTTAGCCTTACTCCACGAACCACAATCAGGCGTTTTTATGATGTTCAGTCAAGGCTATTACATTACCGCAGAGTTAAAAGTAAAAGATCGAGCCAATATCCGCACCGCTTTTGAATCGCTGCAACACTTATGCGAACAGACGCTTCAAGAGCCGGGATGTTCCATTTTTCAGCTGCATCGTTGTTTACATGACGAGACCCGATTCTTACTTTGGGAACGTTATGACAGCGAGGAGGATTACCATGCTCATTTTCAACAGCCGCATACCCAAGCGTACCTGAAACGAGATCTGACCGAAATTGTTCAGCACTTTGCCAGTGATGTTCCGGAAGGAAGAGGCAATCTATCAAACGCCACTGCCAGTTCATTCGGATAAACTCTCTAGATATCAGGAGTAAGGATATATCAGGAGGAAGGATTCGACATCAGCAGTTCAGTAGAGATGTTTTGATCGCTGTATTTTACTGAAACCTGCGTTGCTATATGCCGAATCCTTTCCGCCACGCGCTATGACACAGAAAATGCCATCACCCATTCCGCTTCACCAGTATGCTCATCGGTGCTTTCTGCGGTTACCTCAAAGCCCTGAGACAAATAAAACTGGTAGCTGGCCTGGTTACGTTGATAAACATTCAACGACAACATCTCGCGCTGCATTTTTGCATGATTCAGCAAAGTCTTTCCGATGCCCTTTCCCTGTGCCTCTGGCGTCACGAATATCGCAGCAAGCTGGTTGTCATATAACGCATAAAAACCTTTCACAGTCTCTTCATCTTCATACACATAAACAGCTGATGCAGGTAAATACAGGGTGCGCATATTTTCGACCTGTGACTGCCAGAAATCAGCCGGGATAAAATCGTGCGCTTTGAGGGATGCAGCCAGCCAAATATTCAGCACAGGTTCCATATCTGCTGTCGTAAAAGTTCGGATCATCTGTCTTTCCTTATGCATTTGACCTTGGTTCAGTAACCAATGTCTTCTTCTCTTTCAGTTGTTGAATCAGTTGATTCGCCTGCGCCGGAGTACGTAGCTGAACAAATCGAATATGGGCAAAATTCGGATCCGCCATAACGGCCAGATAGCGCGCCCGGTTTTTGCTGTAGGTTTTCATTGTCCACCAGACAATGGAATCCCGGCTTAAAAAGGTTTTCTGAAACGTTTCCCGATTACCCGTTCCCGGCCAGAGTTCCTGCTGACTCAGACAACGGGTGATTGCGCGTTTGACCGCCTGAAACAGCGTCCGGGTCAACGAATAATCCACCCAGATAATGGTATCAACCTGACGCCATTTAATCGGGACCGTACGATGGTAATTCCCGTCCAGTACCCATTGCGGTGATGCAAGGGCTTGTTCCAGCGTTGCAAAGAATGCCTCATCTGTCGATTCTGCCCAGTTCGGTTGCCAGAATAAGGCATCCATTTCAATGTAGGGATACCCCAAAGCGTCTGCCAGTTTTTGGCTGAACGTTGATTTGCCACTGCCACTGGTGCCGATCACATTAATGCGTTGCATGTCGAACCCCTTCAATTGATACTTTTCATTTTAATTTCAGTTCGTTTTCTGAATTCCGATATTTTTTCTAATCTGAAAACGTCTTAATTCTGAATTCACTGACTCAGGGAAATATCGGTAGATTCATCGGTGACCGATAAAAAGTTTTTTAATATCCATCAATAATGAAAGGAAGTTTTTTAATCACCATTCAGTTCAGATAATATCGACCATAAAAACAACAGTTTACAAAAAAGTGTGATCTTGTTCTCTGATATCCACCGCCAAAATCCCCGACTCAAGTGCAGCAATCAAAGATGCATTATTTCAACTTGTACGCAAGCTGAATGAAATTTGTAAGCCCTATTCCTCTGACCTAACTTCGATAAGCCGGAAGCAATTTTAACATTTTATTTACCTATTGGGAGGTCGCAGTCCCCGATTTCGATAAGGAAAAATCATGTCTGACCTACCGCCGCGCATCATGCGTGATTATTTATACGATGCATTAAACCAGCTCAATATCCGTCAAATATTCGGTGTCCCCGGCACCAATGAAATTCCGATTATCGATGGGACGTCCTACCCGGAAAACAAGGTAGAGTACGTCGAATGTTTACATGAAAACATTGCGATGGGGGCAGCGATGGGCGCAGCCCGCATGACCGGTGAGCCCGGTGTTCTGGTGGTTCACATTACCCCAGGCATCGCCCATGGGATCGGCAACTTATTCAATGCCTACCGGTCTCACACGCCTTTGGTCATTCTCTGCTGTCAGCAACAAAATGAATTGGTCACACAAGAACCATTGTTGTCATCCAACATTGCTGAGCTTGCGAAACAGTACTGTAAATGGTCTCATGAGTTGCGTACGCCCTATGAATTCCCCATGGTGTTACAGCGAGCTTTCAAAGAAGCGAAAGCACCGGCTTGTGGCCCGGTCTTTATTTCCATCCCCTGGGAATTCATGATGGTCAGCCCTTTGCCCAATCAGCCACAAAAGTTGCCGGGCATCACGCGCATTCCCACCAACTTCACAGGCGATACAGACGAAATTGAGCGCTTGGCACAGCGTTTCTCTGAAGCCAAAAACCCCATCATCATTGCCGGAGACGGCGTAGGTTACGACCATGCGACTGAACAGCTGGGCATTCTGGCACAAACCGTCGGGGCGCCCGTGGCCCTGCAAACCTTCAGCAGCCTCGCCAATTTTCCGAACGATGACATCCACTGGCAAGGTGAGTTACCGGGAAATCAGGCCATGTTGCAGGCAGTTTTTCAGCAACATGATGTTGCGTTTCTGGTCGGCTGGAGTAATCAGGCGCAGGTCACGGTCTTTAACTATGCTGATGGGCCGCTGATTCCGCCTTCAGTCGATATTCTCTATCTGTCGAACAACACCTGGGATATCGGGAAAAACTATTACGGCAGTCATGCCGTTCTGGGCGGTATCCGGGCCAGCCTTGAAAAACTGAACGACGTCATGGCGGAACTGCCGGTGACACCGGCGCAACAACAGGCCAGAGATGCGCGCAACCAGCACTTGCTCCAACTCAGTCAGCAACGCCGTCAGGACTGGAATGCCTATTTGAAACAGGCTGAAGAAGCCCCGGGCACGTGTATCAATCCTGCGCTGATCCCGCATTACTTATCTCAGGCCATCACCGAACAAGGGCTCGCCAACCAGTTTGTCTATGTGCATGAGGCCGTTTCTGACAGCCCCAGCTTTCAGTATCTGATGCCGCTGAACAAAGAAATGAGCCAGCCCGTCAGTTATTACTGTGTCTCCGGCGGTTCACTGGGCTGGTCAATGCCCGCTTCCCTCGGCATCAAAATTCAGCCCACCGCCATTCAGGGCGTCACGCCAAAACTGGTGATCAATGCCGTCGGCGATGGCTCATCACTGTTTTACCCGCAGGTCTGGTGGAGTGCAGCGAAATATAATCTGGCGGTGCTCTACATCATCACGAATAACCGGGAATATCACACACTGCAAAACGGGCTGGAAGAAGTGATCGATTCCTACAACTGGGAACCGAAGAAAAAACCGGTTGAGCCGGACCCAACAGATCCGGCCAGTTATCACAATTACGAGGTGGATTATCTGTCGCTGCAACATCCGCAACTGAATTTTCAACAGATTGCCGATGCGATAGGCGCAGGTATTCAAGGGCGGGTGGTCGACCAGACCAGCGATTTGAACGCTGCACTCAAAGAAGCGATTCACTTTGTTTTGAATGAAAAAAAACCTTATGTGCTGGATATCCGAACAGAGCGGGACCCGGCAGCCGTGCAGACCAGCGCCAACCTGAAGACGTCGGCAAAGCCATTACGCCGTCCGTCTTTGAATTATTTCCACAAGGACGTGTTGGATGAAATCAATCCCAATCACTTCAGCACGCTGGCCTGAACCCTCTCAATCAAACCACAAGGAAGCGTCCTATGAGTCAACATTATGATGTTGCCATTATTGGTGCCGGTGTATCCGGTGTTTACAGTGCCTGGCAATTAAAACAGCAATTTCCCGGTAAACGCATTGCCGTCTTTGAAGGGAGCGGCCGGATCGGCGGGCGGCTGCTATCGGTGAAAGCACCGGGTGTAGACAATATGGTGGCAGAACTCGGTGGCATGCGCATTCTCGATGCGACACGTCAGCCACTGATCCACGCCTTATTGGATCAAATCAATCAGTTCAGTTCTCTGCCGGATCCGATTGAGTACTATCCGTTTCCGGTCGATACCCCGGTCAACTTTGCCTATCTGCGGGAAGTCAGGCTGCGTCTGAAAGACTATCAGGATAACCCACACGCCTTGCCGTATAACTACAGCACGGATGCCTTCGGAAAAACCCCCGGCAGTGTGATGATCGATGCGCTGGATAAAATCGTTCCCGGAATCACGGCACCGAATCTCACCGAAGAGCAACGCCGGGTAATGGCGATGAATGCCGAGTTTCAGGGCAAGATGCTGTATGAACAGGGCTTCTGGAATGTGCTGCAACAGGTCATGAGCAGTGAAGATTACCTGTACTGTCAGGATGCAGGCGGTTACAACTCCACCATGTCCAACTGGAACGCCGCCGATGCCATTCCCTGGTTTCTGACCGATTTCGGGGATGATGTGAAGTACTTCGGTTTCAAGCAAGGCTTCCAGCAAGTGCCTGTCGCGCTGGCCGAAGAATTTCAGGCTATCGGCGGCGAACTGATGCTGGGCCATAAACTGACCACGTTCACTCAGGTGAATGGTGCTTTTGAGCTGAATTTCAATACTGAACTGGAGATCATCCCCCACGATACGTTGCAGTGTACGGCGACCCATCTGGTGCTTGCGATGCCAAGACGCGCCATTGATTTGCTGGAGCCGAATTGTCCGCTGCTACAGCAACCGGCCGTGAAATCACTGACCGGCAGTGTCACCCCCAGACCACTCTTCAAATTATTCACGACTTACGCTTCCCCCTGGTGGGTCGAGCAATCCGGCATTGAGTCTGGACGCAGTGTGACCAACATGCCTGTCCGTCAGACCTACTACTGGCCGACCGATGAAGGAAAACCCGCGCTATCGGGTCCGGCCATTCTCATGGCCAGCTATGACGATGGCGTCAATGTGGGCTTTTGGGATGGTTACCGTCAAAAACGGGGTCTGGCCTGGAAGCAACAGATGGAGGTCTTACCCTTGCCTGAATTCCGGGCTTTTACCGGCCTGAAACAACAGCAAAGCGGTGCCGATACTCAATGGCTGGCGCATCAGGCGCCCGAGTCTATGGTGACGGAAGTCACCCGACAGATTGATCTGATCCACAATGTGACAGCCGAAGAAGCCACTCAGACACAGCCCTTGCAGGCAGCATTCCGTGACTGGGGAGACGATCCATACGGCGGCGGCTGGAACAGCTGGAATATTGGTGTACAGAGTGGCAATGTGGCAAACCAGATTGTTCAGCCACTGCCGCAGACGCACTTCTATATCTGTGGTGAGGCATACTCACACAGTCAGGGATGGGTTGAAGGGGCCTTACAGACTGCCCAGTTGATGCTGGCAAAACTGAAGCCACAACTCAGCGCTTAATCCATACAAACAGGCCCTGCATACGCAGGGCCTGTCTCAGAAACTTGATACAAAAATTGGTTACACCGGATAGCTTTCATTCAGAACCGTCAACGAACGCCTGAAAATATCGGTGCCCCGCAAAGTCTGATCACGGCCAACCCGCTGCCAGCCCCAGCGCCGATAATGTCGCCGTGCCCTTTCATTTTTTTGCCCGACAGTCAGCAAAACTGCCCGGCACCCATCGGCCAGCAATCGGGTTTCAATATAACGCTGAGCCGCATCGGCAACCCCTGAACCACGGTAATCAGGAATGATGTAAATCAGATGAACATATCCTGTGGCCGGCTCGTCGGAAAAACTTTTAAACTCAAGCTGGCCGATAATTCGGTTCTCGTCCCAGATGTGAATGTAATACCAGCGGGGATCAGCCAGCCGGGCACGCATTCGCCCCTCATAATCGGCGATGAACGCTGAAAAACCTTGATCAGAATGAAATGTACAGACATAAGCATCGCGCCGAAAAGCCATACAAAACGCGAAATGTTCATCCGCATTGATGGGACGAAATTCAAGTGCCATTTGACCTCCGTGTCTCTATGACCTTGTTTAAACGAATCTGTATTTGAAAGCGGAAAAAGGTTTCAGGCGTTCCCTGACAGCCGATATTACAAACAGACGGTATCGAAAATCTTACTCAAAAAGCACAGGTAAATAACGATTTGGATCAAAACTGTCTTTGTTTTCTTCAAGACAGTAATAGGCTTCATGCCAGTCTTTTTGATGCACCGTAAAATGATTAAAGATCATGCAATTAAAATAATACGTTGCATGCTTTTCAGCATCATTCAGCGATGATATCGGCCATTTTTTTTGGGCATAGGAAGCGCACTTCTGCGAAATCGGTGTCAGTTCCGATACGCAGTTTGCCTCTGAAATCTGATAGCATTTCTGATAAACCGGCTGATCACAAATCACCCGGGGGCCATTGCTTTCAAGTTTTTCAGTGAACACATCTTAAATCGCCTGTTCACGGGACGGCGTTCGCCCTTCAGAAGCACACCCTGCCAGCCAGAGTGCAGCAATGAATACCACTTCCTTTTTCATTTATTGTCCATTGTTTTTTATTCCGGCATTCATTGCCACTGTGGATAAAAACCGGTCAGGCCGATTTTGCCACGGCTTTCACGGCTTTTTTCACTTTCTTCATCGCCATTTGACGTTTCAGCGGCGACAAATAATCAATGAACAGATTCCCGCTCAAGTGATCAATTTCATGCTGCATGACCACCGCCAGAAAATCATCCCGCTCAATCGTGATCGGATTTCCCTGACGATCCAGCGCTTTTACAATGACGGAACGGTAACGTTCAACATCAGCATAATAATCGGGTACAGACAGGCAGCCTTCCTGACCCATGACTTTCTCTTCGCCACTGACAACTTCCGGGTTAATCAGCACCAGCGGTTCGTCCCGTGTTTCGGAGATATCAATCACCACCAGCGCTTCAGAACGACCCACCTGTGTTGCAGCCAGACCAACGCCGTTGCTGGTGGCATACAGTGTCTCCAGCAGGTCATCAATCAGGGTTTGCACTGAGTCTATGTCGGTGACCGGAACGGCTTTCTCTTTTAAGCGCGGATCCGGTGCTGTCAGTATGTCTAATATCGCCATAACGAAATTACTTTTCTCTGAGTTGCGGAAAAGATGAAGTACAGCACAGATACTTCATCAAAGTCCATCATCTTCAGTTCAAACTTTTCACCATGGGCACGCAGGCCAGTTCCAGCCCGTATGGCGAACGATAGACCGAAATTTCATCGCCCGTAAAGCCGCTGGCACGGTAAAAGTCGGCCGCATTCAGCGTTGCGTCCAGTTTCAGCGCGGTCACGCCCGATTGTCTGGCGAGGGTTTCAAGATGCACCATCAGGGCCTTGGCAACGCCTTTGCCCATCCAGTCCGGCGCAACAAAAATGGCATCCACCATCCCGATCCCATTTTCGGTATTGAGCATGGCCGTCCCGATCACCCCCTGTTCAGACTCAGCCACGTAAAAGGCCCGCTCGATATCCGCGATGAAGCGTTCTGACATCCCGCCTTCCGTCCAGATTTTTAACTGTGCTTCCGGATAATCATCAACGCACTTCGCCCAAATCGCCCGCTGACGAATCTCATGTGCAGCCTTTGCGTCCGCTTTGACTGCTTTTCGAATCACAAATGACATCTTTTTCTCCCTGGAATCACTTTGCCAGCCATGGGTCTGTCAGACGGATGCTTTCACGATCAAAATCAATTTCTGCCGTCGCACCCAGCGGCGTGACCAGCATCGGGTGGGTATGGCAGCTATCAAAACCAGCCAGAATCGGCAACGGCTGGCCGTTCAGCACTTCCAGTAAAACATCCAGCGGGGTTCTGCCCGTGCCTCTGTCGTTAAACAACTCGTGTTTCCCCAGAACCACAGCGGACACCGTCTCAAACACGCCGCAGAGTTTCAGGTGAGTCAGTGAACGTTCAATGGTTTCGATACCGAGCATGCAATCTTCAATCAGCAGAATATCGCCGGGCTGAATCGCCGGCATGTACGGACTGCCCCAGATCCCAGCCATCGTATTCAGGGTGCCACCTATCACCCGGCCTTTGATCACACCGTCTCCCAGAAACTGCCAGTTATTCTGCGATAAGCGTTTCACTTCAGACTGCGTTTCCCAGTCAATCATTTCATCTGTCCAGGCTGGCGGCATCTGGTACTGGTACGAGGATGTTCCCGGGCAACAGAGCAGATCAAAAAATGAGTCATAGGTTTGCTCAACCAAGGGCGGCAACTCGCCAAACGAAGCCACCAGCGCAGGGCCATAAAAAGTGATCAGCCCGGTTTGGGCGTAAATTCCCATCAACAGCGCCGTGACATCGGAATAGCCGATGATAATTTTGGGATCGCGTTTCAGAGCATCAAAGTCGAGATAAGGCAGCAGCGCGTTACTGTTATTGCCGCCAATCGTCGATATCACACAGCGTACTTCCGGGTCACGAATCAGGGCATTCAGTTCTGCCGCCCGGGCCTGAATCGAACCGGAGCGGTAATGGTCAGCACACCCGGTCAGGCTGCCAGCCACAAGCTGAAATCCTTTACTTTCGAGAAAGTGTTTTGCCCGCTCAAATCGCTTCGGCGCAAAGACTGTCGCGGGTGCGGAAGGCGAAAAAAATCCAATTTTATCCCCGGGTTTCAGGGCTGGCGGTAAAATAATGTTCATGAGAACCGATACATCCTTGTTTTATGGGGTGGGTGCAGCTATTAAGCTGCGGTATTTTTGCTGATTGAGCTGATCTTTCAGAAAATGCGTCTGTGTTAAATCAACCCCGTGCAAATTGGCCAGCGCACACAGGTAATAAAGAACGTCATACAATTCTTCGGCAATCGTCCCTTTCAGATGGTCAGGATCAGGCTGACCCTCTTTGCCTTTTCGGATCGCTTCCGATAATTCCCCGACCTCCTCGATCAGCTTGAGGAAATAGCCTGACGGGTTCTCCGGATGGTGATCGACGGCACGAACATGAGCCTGTAATTCACTGATTTTCATCACTTCCTTTTCATCAGTTCAGGGGGGATTGCGAACAACTTCGACTGTAATCATCACGTGACAGATATGCAATAGGCTACTGACAGTTTCTGACAGTCCGCCGGTTTAGACTGAGGTCATTCCTAACCAACGCTGAATACGAGGAAAACCAACCATGCTAATCCCGAACCTGTTGCTACTCTATGTGAAAAACCCGGAAGCCAGTGCTGTTTTCTATCAGAAACTGTTCAACTGCGAACCGGTTGCCGTTCTTTCCACCTATGCCGCATTCGATTTTGAAAATGGCCTGAGCCTGGGACTCTGGTCAGAAGAAGCGAAAAACTTTGTCTCCGGCGGAAGCGGCCACCGTTGCGAACTGTCGTTCATGGTGCCGGATGACGAAACCGTAAAAGCGCTTTACGACCAATGGCAGCCGTCCGTGACCATTGAACAGCCCCTGCATGAAGCCGTTTTCGGCCTGACCTTTGTCGCACTGGATCCGGACGGCCACCGGATCCGGGTCTGTACACCGGATGATTGAGTACGACGTCTGAATACAAAAATGGCCGCAACCGCGGCCATACTTTTTAGTGTGATGATTATTAGTGGATTCGTTTGAATACCAGGGCGTCCGCATGAATGGTTAAGGTTTAGCCATTGACGTAAATCCAGCCACAAGGACTTGCTCCAAAAAGGCGGGTTTCATCATGCAGCGTTTCTGTTTCATCGGCACGCTAATTTTGGTTGGCTCAGCTCTGAGCATGTTAAGTGCCATGTGCCTTAACCCTGCCAGGTTTTCAGCCGCGTTTTCTCGGTAAATCTGACAAGCATCTTCTCGCATACTCACATCTAATATCCAGTGCATTGACTCAATGCCCCAGTGGGCGCGGATGGCATTCCCGGCCTGCTCTGGGGTCAGTTCGGCTGAACTGATGTAGTAGCGATACTCCAACTCTGGCTCTTTGCCTTTTGCCGCACGGTAGTTTGCGACCATCACGATGCTGGTCAGCCCGCTCCAAGTGGAGAAGTCCCCCTTCAACTCACTGGCATTCAATACATGGCAAGTACGCGCTTCAACCCGCCCCTTTTGCTTCTCAATTTGACACGTGGTCTTCTCTATTGGGGCGCGGCGGTGTGGGGCGAAAGCGGTCTGTACGGCTGCCGCTAACTTGCCCTGGTTGCCCTTAACCGCCAATAAGTAATCTCCGCCCTTGCTGGTGATTGCTTCTGCAATCTTGGTCTGGCAGGCCATCGCATCAATCGTCACGATAGCGCCTCGCAAGTCGAGCATCTTAATCAGCGCCGGTATTGCGGTGATTTCATTGCTCTTGTTGTCGGTTTTGAGTTGGCCCAATACCAGTTGGTTGGCGCTGGCGTAGGCACTCACCATATGGATGGTGCTTTGTCTGTCGTCTCTGTCATAGGAGCCGCGCAAGGTCTTGCCATCAATGGCAACCACCTCACCACTGGTCAACTTGTACACCGCTTTCATCCAGGCAAGAAAGCAGTCACGAAACTCAGCGGGATCTATACTCGCAATCAAACGAGCAAAGGTATCATCAACGGGTACCCCATTTTCAAACAGGTTCTGTTTAAGAAACCACTCATGGTGGTCAAGAACGTATTCGCGAATATCGGTCCAGCCTTGGCCTCCGGCTATCACGGCGCAGATCGAGCCAAACAAAATATCAAACAGAGGGTAGTCCACTTTTGCGCTTTGTCGTTCGTCACGGATGATGCTGAAATGTTCTTTGATGGTAT
>NZ_JMIB01000044.1 GCF_000695255.1 Photobacterium galatheae
AACTTTATGGGGTCACTTCAGATCCCGGCTTTTTTAATGAGCTTTTTGAATCAGCTTTATTGAAAGAAATTTGCTGAATGAACTTCGCCAAATAAAGCAACGATAACCCGTCAGAGCCAACGCTGATTCCACATCTTGTTGCGCCTAAATCTTATTCTTCGGACAGTTCGCACAGTACTTGCCATCATCTCGACGGTAATGCATACAACAGCTGACTCTCATTTGCTGCCACTGGCCTTCTTCATCACGATATAAAGTATTGATATGCTTCGCGGGGAGACCCAAACTCTCCAGCCACCAGACAGCATGCTGCGATACAGCTTCAGCAGGCAACCGTTCCGGTAATGTGTTGTGGTAACGCAGTAACACGGCCAGCACGGTATCAGCCAGCAACTGCCGGGTAAAACCGGGGCGAATGCGTATATGCTGTGCCATTTGCTCACGCAGATCTTCGTACAGTTCCACCAGCTCCCGCCCCGCACACTGGATCAGCTTTTGCGTATTTCCCTCACACCACTTGCTATTCTGACTGAAGCTATAACCGGCCACCCAACCTTCGTTGTTATACTGCTGCACAATCTGGCTCAACGGCGGCACAGCCTGCACACTGTAAACACAGACAAAAGCCAGATAAAGTGGCTGCCAGGTGAGCATCGACCAGCTTCGTGTCGTCCAGTATGGTTGTCCGGCTTCCGGATAATTTTGCTGCCAATACTGATAAAGGCTGACCAGCAAGGGGTCATTGGGGCCGTCTCGGGTAATCGAAAACAGGGTGTCTGGTGACTCAACACCTTTCATGATAGGAATCAAACGCTCTCCATCATGGAACAACTGGATCAAATGCCCCGGCCGAACGGCCCGGCCGATATTGCCAGGATAGCTCTGATTTTCCGCTCTTTGATCCAATTTCATCACTGTCGTCATGTCCACCAAACGCTCATGAATTCGCATGCCACCCATCTGTGGGCAAGATTCACTTGATGTGAATCACACTAGAATAAATAATAACTATTATCATTCAAGTAAAAATTATCATTTTTAGCAAATTCTTGTTCACTCTTTTGGAATGATCGCGGATGTCCTCCGACAAAAATATCCATCAGATGATATTTCTCTCATTCGGTGAAGACTGGAACCGGCACGAGGTGAAGGCGACAAGGCAAAAAAAAACCAGCCACTCGGGCTGGTTTTCCATTAGATATCAGGGGCAATATCCTGCGGGATAAAATCTGTTTTCAAAACATCAGGCGAGACAATGGCACCTGAATCTGTGACACTGTCACCTAGTGACAGCGTTATCAACTGATTTTCACTGTGCAGATCCGACTCTCGCCCCGGAAAATCACTTTGGTTCAGTTGTATCGGCTGGCCATGATGACTTCCAAAAGCAGCCAAAACAGATTCATCGACCGTGATCACTCGGAGTGTTTTGACCGACTGGTAGCTATGGAAGGTCAAGGTATCCGGCACTAGGCCATAGTCCTCATACCACGCATCTTTGGACATCAGATATTCGCGATACACCGCACCGACGAAGGGGGTCATATCCCGAACAATCACACTGTTTTCCTGAATTTCCGCTTCAGAGGCAACCGCAGGTTTCCCTTCATCATCCAGAGCGAAAGTCATCACCTTCCTGCCAATTTCACTTCGAACAGGTAAACGGGCATAAGCCATCGCGTTCCGTTTCCAAGTCCGGCCAGACTGCTCAAAAACATCAGCCAGCACTTGGGCAGCATTCTGAGACGGAGCAACAACGGTTGCTTCAGTCTCACTGTCCGCTGCAGCATCAAACGAAAATGCCAGAGCCACCAGCAAAGGCAGGTGGCTCAGTACAAAAATAGGTCTGCTGCGAGATTTCATTGTCATGCTAATTCTTTATTATTCGCTTTCAATTTGTCTCCAGCATACCTGAACTCAAGGTTTTATGCTGCTTGATTCCCGCGCAACCGTTGCCAGAGTGAAACCACAGCCAGAACCAACAAGCCAGCGATCACGCCAACAAACAGGTTCGTCAGCATTGGAACCAGCCAACTCACACCCGGGAAATTATGCAAGCGCTCCATCAGCATTTCCAGCCAGTGATGAGAGTCCGACACACTGTGAACCACAATACCGCCGCCGACCAGGAACATAGCCACAGTGCCAACAACTGCCAGAACTTTCATCAGCTTCGGAGCTGCAGTGATGAGCATCTTACCGAAGGCATTGATCAGCCCCTTCTTGTAACGCTTCACCAGATAGAAGCCGCCGTCATCCAGTTTGACAATCCCGGCCACCAGCCCGTAAACACCAATGGTCATCAGCACTGCAATAAAGCTCACCACCGTCAGCTGAGTCAGCAAGGACTCGCCCTGCACTGTCCCCAATGCAATCACGATAATCTCAGCAGATAAAATAAAATCGGTGCGAATGGCCCCTTTGATTTTACTGGCCTCGAATTCTTCAAGATTCACGCCTTCAGGGAGTTCATCGTGTTCTCTCAGCGCTTCCTCGGCACCACCATGCAGCAGCTGATGCATTACTTTCTCTGCACCTTCAAAACACAGGTACAGGCCGCCAATCAAGAGTAATGGCATAATCAACCATGGCGCGATGGCACTGATCAACAGTGCTGCCGGCACTAGGATCAGTTTATTTTTAAAGGACCCCTTCGCCACTCCCCAAACCACAGGGATTTCCCGTTCAGCACGCACACCGGAAACCTGCTGGGCATTCAATGCCAAATCATCACCCAGCACACCTGCGGTTTTTCTTGCCGCAACTTTACTCATCACCGCAACATCATCCAGCACGGTTGCAATATCATCCAACAACGTTAGTAAACTTGCGCCAGCCACATCCCCTCCTCATTTTTGGGAAACTTATCTTATTGATACACAGGTTATTCTGCTCTGAGTCATCACATTTATCATAAAACATTTTCGGTTCAGCCAGAGGATCTCATTTACGAACTGAAGTGAAAGAATCCCCACCCATGACTCGCAGAGCGAGATGAAGTCCACTAAGATTTTAATCAATATAATGATCTGTCACGGCAATCATCATGAATGCCACACCGTGAACAGCACTTGAACTGCGCGAAACGAATGACTTCCCGGGTACGGTTGACCGATTTGTGTTCTTCTCATGGATGCGACCAGTTTCGGTAGAAGGTGTTGCATGGCAATCGCCATTACCTTGATTTTTATTGTTATTGCTTCCGTTTTATTTCATTTCCTCAGTCCCTGGTGGCTAACGCCGGTGGCGTCAAACTGGGGAGAGATTGACCATGCCCTGAATTTAACCCTGATCATCACCGGGGCTTTTTTCGTTATTCTGAATCTGATTCTTGCCTGGTTAATCTTGCGCTTTCGGCATAAACCGGGCAGAACGTCCCGCTTTCAGCCAGACAGCAAGAAACTCGAAGCCTGGCTGATCGGCATCACTTCTGTCGGAATCATCGCCTTACTGGCACCGGGGCTTCTGGTCTATGGGCAGTTTGTGAATGTTCCGAATGATGCACGCCTCGTTGAAGTGGTTGGTGAGCAGTGGCGCTGGCGGTTCCGCTTTCCCGGTGACGATCAGCAACTGGGAAAAAGTGATGCGCGTTTTGTATCCGCGACCAATCCGCTGGGGCTCGATCCGGACGATCCCGCGGGTGCCGATGATCGCATCATCCTGACCCCGGAACTCCACCTGCCACTGTACGCCCCGCATAAAATGTTACTGCGTTCAAAAGATGTCTTACATGATTTCAACGTCCCTCAATTCAGAGCAAAGATGGATCTGGTGCCGGGTACGGTCACGCACTTCTGGCTCAGACCCACTGAACGCGGCCAGTTCGATATCCTCTGTGCTGAACTTTGTGGGGTGGGACACTTCAACATGCGCGGCCGAGTCGTTGTCGAAGATGAAGCCGAGTTTGGCCGCTGGCTGGCCGCGCAGCCAACTTTTGCCCAGACACAGCGTCCGGCTGAATCCCCCGCTGAAATCGGTACACTTTCCACCGACGACCTCATCGCCATGGGAAAAAAACTGGCTGAAGTCAACGGCTGTATCGCCTGCCACAGCCACGACGGGAAACCCGGCATCGGTCCGACCTGGCTGAATCTTTACGGAAAAACAGAAACCATGTCAGACGACACACAGTTGCAGGTCGATGATGCATATTTACGGCGTGCTATTCTGGAAGCCAACGCCGAGCTGGTCAAAGGTTACCCTGCGGTGATGCCCGTCTACACTTTCAATGATCAGGAAATTGAAGCCCTGATCGCTTATATCCGGTCACTGGCGCAGTAGTGCACGCGGCGGAGGGGATATGACTACACCAACGAAAGCACACAGTTACGGACATCCACAATCATTCTGGACCCAATATGTCTGGAGTCAGGATCATAAAGTTATCGCCATTCAGTATTCACTGACGGCCATTTTCATGGGCCTGATTGCGCTGGTCATGTCGTGGCTGATGCGGTTGCAACTCGGATTTCCCGGCACCATTGATTTCATTGATGCCAATGCCTACTATCAGGCATTGACCATGCACGGCATGATCATGGTGGTCTATCTCCTGACGGCTCTGTTTCTGGGCGGGTTCGGGAATTATCTGATCCCGTTGATGGTGGGCGCCAGAGACATGGTGTTCCCGTTCCTGAATATGCTCAGCTACTGGTTTTATCTGCTGGCTTCCCTGATTCTGATCGCCAGTTTTTTTGTCACCGGCGGCCCGAGCGGGGCTGGCTGGACGCTCTACCCGCCACAGGCCATCCTCCCGGGAACACCCGGAACAGACTGGGGCATCGTCCTGATGCTGATTTCACTGGCTGTTTTCATCATTGCAGCCACCATGGGCGGCCTGAACTATGTCACGACTGTACTGCAAGCCCGAACCCGGGGCATGACCCTTCTGCGCATGCCACTCACGGTCTGGGGAATTTTTACGGCATCTGCTATGGCATTGCTGGCCTTCCCGGCGCTGTTCGTCAGCGCTGTGATGATGCTGTTCGATAAACTGTTAGGCACCAGCTTTTTCATGCCGGCGGTGATTTCGATGGGGCAACTCAGCGAGCACGGCGGTGGCAGCCCGATCCTGTTCCAGCATTTATTCTGGTTTTTCGGCCACCCGGAAGTGTATATCGTGGCGCTGCCTGCCTTTGGGATCGTGTCCGACCTCATCAGTATTCATGCCCGTAAAAATATCTTCGGCTACAAAATGATGGTGTGGGCTATTCTGGCCATTGGTGCCCTGAGTTTTATCGTCTGGGCACACCATATGTACGTCAGTGGGATGAATCCCTATTTCGGATTCTTTTTTGCCATCACCACCTTAGTCATTGCCGTCCCGACGGCAATCAAAGTCTATAACTGGTTGTTTACACTCTGGCGCGGCGATATTCATCTGACGTTGCCGATGCTGTTTGCCCTCGCCTTCATCAGTACTTTTGTGATCGGGGGTTTAACGGGCCTGTTCCTGGGGAATGTGGTCGTTGATATTCCCCTGTCAGACACCTACTTTGTGGTCGCCCACTTCCATATGGTGATGGGGGTTTCGCCGATTCTGGCGATCTTCGGCGGCCTCTATCACTGGTATCCCAAAGTCACCGGTCGCATGCTGAACAGTACCATGGGACACATCCATTTCTGGATCACCTTCCTGGGTACCTACGCGATTTATTTCCCCATGCATTATCTCGGTATCATGGGCATGCCAAGGCGCTATTTTGCCTACGAAAACTACAGTTTTATTCCAGAGTCTGCGCACAGCCTGAATGCTTTCATCACCATTGCCGCGCTGATTGTCGGAGCCGCCCAGTTACTTTTCATCTACAACATGTACTGGAGCTGGCGCCATGAGCAGGCCGTCGGCAGTAATCCCTGGCGGGCAACATCGCTCGAATGGCAAACCCCGGACACACCGCCAAAACACGGCAACTGGGGAGAAGAATTACCCGTGGTCTATCGCTGGGCTTATGACTTCAGCGTCCCCGGGGCCAAAGAAGACTTTCTGCCGCAGAACCAGCCACCGGAGAGTCAGGCTGAAGATGTGCCGGAGGGACAACCACAACCCGGGGAGTCTGAAACATGAGCCGAAGCAAGTCCGCTTGCTCAACACTGGCTTCAGGTCAGCTGAGTCCGGACCCAAATGCACGTTACCAGCCGGCCAGCCCGTTCGCCGCGGTTTCCACAGGATTATGGATCCTGCTCGGTGTGATCGGCGCCCTCTTCGCTCTGTTTACACTGGCCTATTACATCCGCTATGAAGTCAATGACTGGCAGCCGCTCAACGAACCCTGGCAACTGCTACTGAGTACGACCTTGCTTGTTCTGAGCTGCCTGACCCTGCATTTTGCCACACGTCATGCCCGTTTGTTGCCGTCACTCACGGCCTGCCGGACAGAACTGCTGCTGACCGTCGGTTTTACCGCCGGATTTATTCTGGCGCAACTCTGGGCCTGGCAGGCATTAATCAGTATCAATCAGGGGGTCCAGACCAACCCGGCCAACAGTTTTTTCTTTTTACTGACCGGCTTACACGCCATCCATGTGGCTGGGGGTGTGATTGCCTTGACCATTGTGGTGTATCAGGTGTGGCGGGGCCACCGTGACAACCTGCACCTCTGGCTAAACCTCTGCGCCCGGTACTGGCATTTTCTGCTATTCATCTGGCTGTTTCTGCTGGGGTTATTGCGTCTCACCTGAGACAGATTTCTCCCGCAACCGAATGAGGACCAAGTCATGAATGAACCCCGACAACCTCAAGCCCCCACACTGGCTGCACCAAGCGGGTGGACCGGCGTGGTCAAAGACTATGGCGGCGACAAAGCCGCTTTTCAGGTCTCTGCCAATAAAACCATGATGTGGATCTTTCTGCTCAGCGATACCTTCATCTTCGGCTGTTTTCTGGTGGGTTATATGTCGGTGCGCATGACCACCACTGAAAACTGGCCCCTGCCAAGTGAAGTCTTTGCGCTGACCATTGGCGGCCAGTCGATCCCACTTATTCTGATTGCCATCATGACCTTCGTCCTAATCACCAGCAGCGGCACCATGGCCATGGCGGTGAATTGCGGCTATCAGGGCAAACGCTTTTCCACCGCACTCTTGATGCTGGTGACGGCTTTGCTGGGGATCACCTTTGTCAGCATGCAGGCATTTGAATGGAGCAAACTGATCGAAGAAGGCATCCGGCCCTGGGGAAATGCGGAGGGCGCTTCTCAGTTCGGCGCGGCTTTCTTCATGATCACCGGCTTCCATGGGTTGCATGTCAGTATCGGTGTGCTGTACCTGATCATCGTCGCGATCCGGGTGGCCCTCGGAAAATATGACAAAAAACGTGTCGATCCGCACGCCGCCGGGGTACAAGGGGGCCGCTACGAAATCGTCGAAATCACCGGCCTGTACTGGCATTTCGTCGATTTAGTCTGGGTCTTTATTTTCGCTTTTTTCTACCTGTGGTAGAGCATCCTAAAATCAACGGAGGCGATGATGTCAGACGCTGAACTCACCCAAACAACCACCAAACAGCAACATCCCATCAGCCTGTATCTGAAAGTCTGGGCGTTACTGTTCGTCCTGAGTACCCTGTCCTATCTGGTCGACTATTTTCACCTGCAGGGTCTGCTGCGCTGGAGTCTGATCGTCCTTTTCATGCTGCTCAAAGCAGGACTCATCGCATCCGTGTTTATGCACATGCGCTGGGAACGGCTGGCTCTGGTCTACACCATTTTTATCCCACCCTTAGTGCTGCTGGTTCTGGTGGGGCTGATGGTGAGTGAGGCCAGTTATATCTTTGCTTTAAGAGAATGGTTTTTCAGCCTGCCGGGGGGCTGATGGCTCGGCAGGCTGTGTTTACGCTGTCAGCTGAAGCAAGGCTAAGGTAATGTTTTCATCATCCGTTGCCATTTCTCTTGCATAACGACCAGCCAATGTGGTGGAGATTTACCTGTACCGGCAGGTTTCAGCTTATCGTGTGCCAGAGTAATACTGGCCAATTGCAGCTCCTGTTCCGGTTCCACATCAACCATGAGGACATGCTGACCCGATTTCAGCACATTCTTAAAACGACGGAATTGATAATGCAATTCCTGGAAGCCGAACAAGCCCCCCTCCCAGGTAATGAATCCCAGGATCGCAATCGCCAGTAAGATAAATGGTGCCCAACCAACCGCATCAGTCACACCAGATGCATAAGCCGCGATTAAGATACCGGCAGCCGCGATCACACCAATCACCGCACCAATTTCAGTGGAATGAACCACGTCATTGCGCATGACCGATTGCACCGGATGCAAATGCTTATGGCTGGAAACTTCAGCATCTTTATTGCTGAGCACATGAATCTGCGGTGCCGAAAAGCCACTCAATTCAAGTTCATGCTCAACCAGCTCAAGCTCATCCAAGTCATCACTGATATAAAAAACCCGTTTCATAATTTGCCTCCTGAAGGCAGTGAATGAAGAAGGTTACTATCAGTTTACTAGGTGTTTTCAGAATTTTACCCCAAGATGAAAACTAATCTTTGAAAGAAGTGTCATATTATCCTGCCAAAAATCTCTCAGTCCGCACTTTACCAACAATTGACAAACGGCTAACACAGCCCTGGAACGATTCCATTAAAGTGCCGGTTTTTCAGGATTCATGGCGACAACAATGAAACATCTGACTCTGCTTGGCCTGCTGATGACGAGCCTGTCTCTGACTGGCTGCCAACTGACGCGTGTAGAAGGCAATGTGGATGGGGTGAATATCAAAGCCTCAACCAATGGCGATTATCATGATGACGACCACCATCATCAAAGCAGCGGTGGCTTCTGCCCGCCCGGACAGGCAAAAAAAGGCCGCTGTTAATCCAGCGGCCTCATCTTCCAAATATCTGTCCCGGCCTGCATGCCGAGAAACCTTCAACAGCTATTTTCAGACTGCTCGTAAGCCTCAACAGCCCGTTTCAACGCTGTCAGATCTGACGCGCACAAATATCTTTTCAGTGCTTCAAACTTTTCCGATGGCCAGTCGTAAATGTTCAGTTGCATCAGTTCATCAATCACAGACGGCTCAAAACGGTATTTCACGCGTTTTGCCGGAGAACCCGCGACAATACTGTAAGGTTCGACATCTTGAGTCACAACACTGTTGGCGGCGACAATCGCGCCTTCGCCAATGGTAACCCCGGGCATGATCATCGACCGCATCCCCAGCCAGACACCATCATGAATACAGGTATCACCTTTGCCGACATAAGCTTCTTCAATAAAATCCATAAACGGATACAAGCAGAACCAGTCGGCTCTGTGGGTATGATTACCGCCCATCAGGATGATCACTTCGGCGGCAATACAGACATAATCACCGATATGGAGTTTATCAATCGGCCATTTCGGATCCCACTGGCGGCTGATTTCATCCCCGTGCAGATAACGGACAACTGATGCTTCAAAACCGTGATCCCAACAATCGCTGTAATAACTGTGGGTCCCTTTAATGGTAATATTCGGATTCGTGACAACTTCATGCAATAACTGCACTTTTGACCAATGTTTTTCGCTCATAGACAACCTCTTCCGCTCACATAGTGACAACCACAGATGGAATATTCCACTGCGGCAGTATGTTTATTTCAGAGACTGATACGTCAGTGAATACGGGGTTGCTTTAACAAAGGGATCAATTTCATCAGGATGCTTCTTTCAAATCACGCCGCCGGATTCTAACGTCCAACTGATAGTCACGCAAATGGATTGGCTTGACTTCAGACAACGTGCATGACACTTGAAACATCATTTGGCAATGCCAGCCGGAGATCGATACAAATCAGTTCGCCAACCGATCGGTTATTGAGTACAGGAGCCTGAGTATTCGACTGGCGTTGCGGATAAATCAGCAAAGCCAAATGGGGTTCCTGACGTAAGGTACGATACACAGCGTTTTGTTCTCATGCCTAAACATGACTATCTATCCCGCCTTTCAACAGAAACTCTTTTCGTGCTCAATCAGGTACGAATATCACAAACGAACCGTCAAACGAATCATTTGTAATTTCTCAATGACCTCTGGCTGTAAAGGCATCGGGAATTCCCCTATCTCATCAATGACATCGTTGATTCGATGACATATTTGACCATCGCCAGATTCTATTTGAATGTTATTCACCTGACCTTTTTCAGAAAGATGAAGTTTTAGATGACAATTTCCACTGAGCTTATCATGAACATTTTCATAAGATGAAAGCTTATTTTCAATGATAATCTGATATATACCGCCATATCTTAAACCTCATTCCTGATAAGTGCGACTTCTTTTATTTCCTCCTGAGATCTCACTATATTTGGGCTTGCAAACGTCTCAGTAGCAAGTAAAAGCATCATGAATGGAAGTATATATTCACCCACACTCATATAAAAACAGAAACCATCATTTTACAACTCAACTTTTAGTTCAAATGACTCCCGACTTCACACGATTTCAAAGGTTGAAATGTCTTTCTGTGAAAAACCGGGAGTATTCAAACGCAATCAACGAATCAGAACATATCCGCAATATTTTTAATGCTCTGAATCGTATTTTCTGTTGTCGACAAGGTGTCGTAGAATTTCCGCTTATCGTTCAGTTTCACCAAGCGTTGATTCAGCATTGATTTTTGCGCGTCTGAAATTTGCTCAGCCGTCAACTGTTGATGAATCTGGCCAATTTCACGATCAATTTTATGAATCGCTAGTTCATATTCAAATCGGTTCACTTCATATTCAGCACGTTCCTTAGCCGATTTCGCAGACTTCAGCGCAGCCTGAATCGTTTTTCTGTCGTCATTGGAAAGCGAGTCGCCCCCCAGTCTTTCTTTATAATTATTGATATTGTTTTCATAAGCACTGAGCTTTTCTTGCGCTTGCGCTAAATTACGGTACGGGGTATAGCCAGACAAAAACTCTTTTGCTAAACCAGCCGGGCAAACATTCTCATAACTCTGGTTCGACTGACCAACAATCGTGCCATTTTCATAAGTGCAGTAAGTTTTCAATCCTTCTTTGCGGCCATCCAGATACGTTTTGAGATCAACAGTAACGCCATATTCTGCGCATTCTTCACTGTAGGTCGCAGCATAGCTCTTTTTCCCGCTTTGGCCATCAACCAGACCAATCTGATACCAGTCGCCCAGACGGCACTCTTCTTCGCTGATCGCCGAACACCCTGAGAGGGTCAATAGGAGTGCCACGCCGGCTGGCATCACGTAACGTTTATTCATGGGCTTTTCTTTCCTGATTATCTTTAGACTTCTCAATGCGCCGAATCCTTCATTGCGAACCCTTTGTCCTTCGATGCAGAACGCAAAATAATTCAACACACGCTCCTGTTCTCCCTGAATAGAGCGGCGGGTAACCTTCAAATGTTTACCCAGTGAATCCCACGAATGATTCAGCAAATGATTGTGGTTGGCGCTAAACATATACTACAACCCATCTCATATCTACGGTTTGTCGCCGATTCTATGTCATTGATTCGGGCATTATTATGAGAAAAGTTTTTCACAATTGTGCTGCTCAGGAGCTAACCGAGATACGAGGCATCCTGTTGTCAGGCTCAGAAGGGAAAATGGGGGAGTAAACGGCCAGCGATACAGCTGACCGGAACCAGAACGGCAGTATTTAACGTGTATTGTGCAAATAACGGTGAATCGACAGCCCATCGGTGTCGATATCGGTGTCGTTGCCGCTGACAATATCAGCCAGTAAACGACCGGAGCCGCAAGCCATCGTCCATCCCAGCGTGCCGTGGCCCGTGTTGGTAAACAGATTCTCAAATGGCGTTTTGCCGATTACAGGTGTCCCATCCGGGGTCATCGGACGCAAGCCAGTCCAGTATTCCGCTTGGTTCAGATCGCCGCCTTCCGGGAAAAGATCATCCACCACCATCGCAATGGTTTCTTTTCGCTGCTCAGTCAGATGTAGATTGAAACCCGCCAGTTCCGCAGTGCCCGCGACCCGGATTCGGTCATCAAAACGGGTCATCGCAACTTTGTACGTTTCATCAATCACGGTGGAAACCGGTGCGCCGGCACTGTCTTTCAACGGCATGGTCAGCGAGTAGCCTTTCACCGGATAAACCGGTAACTGCAAGCCCAGGGTCGCCAGCATCGCCGTCGAGTAGCTCCCCATCGCGACCACGTAACGATCTGCCTTAAATTCGCCTTTATCCGTATCAACCGCCACAATCCGGCCATGCTCGTGACGCAGTGCATCAATCCGGGTGTTGAAGACAAACTTCACCCCCGCCTGCTCCGCCAGTGCGGTCAATTGCTGACAAAACTTATAGCAGTCCCCGGTTTCATCATTGGGCAGACGCAGGCCACCCGCGACTTTTTCCCGCACTTTCGCCAGCGCAGGCTCGGCCCGAATGCAGCCCTCAACATCCAGTAATTCATACTGAATGCCGCTTTCTTGCAGCACCTGAATATCTTTGCCGACCGCATCAAGCTGTGCCTGTGTTCGCAACAATTGCAAGGTACCCTGCTGACGGCCTTCATAGCTCAGATCATGATGTTTGCGCAATTCAATCAAACATTCCCGGCTGTAGTTTGCCACCCGCAACATGCGGGATTTATTTCGCTGATAACTGACATAATTACAGTTCGCCAGCATTTTGCCCATCCAGCTGTACAGGTCCGCTGACAGCGAGGGTTTGATTTTCAGCGGGGCATGTTTCTGAACCAGCCATTTCATGGCTTTGGCAGGAATCCCCGGCGCAGCCCAGGGTGAAGAGTAACCATAGGAAATCTGACCGGCATTGGCGAAGCTGGTTTCTTCAGCGCTACGGGACTGGCGATCAATCACCGTCACCTGATGCCCGTTCTGAGCCAGATACCAGGCTGACGTCAGCCCGACGACACCACTTCCCAATACAATCACTTCCATTACATACTCTCTTTTCTGAACAAAAACGGGTCACAGGAAATAAAGCGAAGATTGCGGTATTTACACCGGGTTAACAATCGATAATTATTAACAACAGCCTTTAGCAAAACTAAACGCTCACCGTTCAAGCCTAGCTGAAAATATCTGAGTACGACCCGGAGAATCGAAACCATGTCTGCTGTAAAAGGAAGTGTCCTAGCTGCCCTGGCAACCTTTGATATCGCCGCCAGAACACAAAGCCTCACCCGTGCCGCCACTGAGTTACATATCACAACAGGTGCGGTGAGCCAGCAAATCCGTCAACTGGAACAGCAGCTCGGCTTTGCCGTGTTTCAGCGTCACGCACGGGGAATCACGCTGACAGAACCGGGACAACAGCTCCATCAGGTTGTCCATCGCAGCCTGAAAGAGATAGAAGCTGTGATTCTTGCGTTACAACCGGGGCTGCAGGCTGAAGGGGAAATCCGGCTGAAACTCACCCCCTCATTCGCGTTCAAATGGCTGGTGCCCAGACTGCATGATTTCTATCAGCAATATCCCGAGATCAACGTCCAGACCTTTGCCGATGGCGCACTGGTCGACAGTCAGAATACCGATTGCGATCTGGTGATTGATTATCGCCGGGATGATGACATCAAGATTGACGGCAGCACCAGCCTGCTACTGGCTGAATCTCTGTTACCTGTGATGAGTCCGGACTATCAGGCCAGATTCGACTGGCAGCAGCCGCAGGCCTGGAAAGCAGTCACTTTGCTGCATGATGCCATGCCCTGGCGACATGCCGAGCGGGATACCGAATGGCGGTACTGGTTCGATGCCATGCATATTGCAGCAGACAGCCGTCGCGGGCATTTTTTCAACCGGACCGACATGGCGATGGCGGCGGCTGAAGCAGGACTGGGCGTCGCCATGGCACGACAAGCCCTGATAGGCGAAGACGTCAGCAAAGGTAAACTGGTTTCCCCGTTTTTACCCCTGCCGGCCAATGCCGGTTATTACCTGATTCGCCACCGCCAATCCGCAGCGATCGACTGTTTTGTCCATTGGCTTCAACAACAACTGACCCATTAAAGCTTTAACCGGCCATAAGGGTCGAAGGCAAACCGGCTGATCACACCTAAGGTGGTCGCAACACTGACAGCGGCCGCCACCAGAATCGCAATCATAATGGCGATCTGATATTTCACCGCCAGAATGGGCGCTGTGCCGCCAAGAATCTGACCGGTCATCATCCCGGGCAAGGCAACAATCCCAAGAGTACTCATACTGGCAAGCTGCGGCGTCAGTGCTGCTTTGACGGCTTCCCGCTGAAATGGCTGTACCGGGTGTGGTGCCCCCATCGCCAGATAAAACTGGTACTCATTACTTTTTTCTTTCAGGCAGGAATACCAGCGCTCCAGCGCCAGCACGTTTGCTGTCAGTGCATTTCCCAGGAGCATCCCGGACACCGGAATCAGATACTGCGCCTGCCACCAGGGGTCTGCATGAATCAAACCAATCAGCATGGGGGGCAGCACCACCGCCAGACTGACCAGCAAACCGACGATGACCGCAACCGTGGCTTTTCCCAGTGGCACACCTGAACGGCGGCAGATACTGAAACCAGCCACCAGCACCATCACGCTCAGCCAGAA
The DNA here is from genome assembly GCF_000695255.1 of Photobacterium galatheae. Taxonomy (GTDB): domain Bacteria; phylum Pseudomonadota; class Gammaproteobacteria; order Enterobacterales; family Vibrionaceae; genus Photobacterium; species Photobacterium galatheae. Next base: position 14,519 of record NZ_JMIB01000044.1, read on the forward strand.
CAGATTCAGGCCAAGGTGCTGAAAACTAAACAGGGTTTGCAGATAGATCCCGACCACGGCAAGCTGCAAAGTCATCCGCAACACAGAGATGACCGCCACTTTGCTCAGACCCAGTTGCCAGCGGGAAAACACGCCTAATGGCAGCAGTAATAACAGGTAAAAAAACGCCAGTGACACATTCGACAAATTGACTGCACTATCCATGAGAAGCATCCATGTCAACAATCTGATCCGCACTGTTCAGCCAATGCGGATCATGGGACACCGACACACAGGTCAGTGGCTTTGCAGCCAGTACAGCCATGACTTTATCCCGGCTGGTGTGATCCAGTGCAGACGTCGGCTCATCCATCAGCCAGAGCGGACGTTCCATCAGCAACGCGCGAACAATCGCTACCCGCTGCTGCTCCCCGCCGGACAACTCAGCCACCGCTTTGTCTAAATCATGCAGGAGATCCAGTAATCGCAAACAGTCATGGCAGGTATCGTCATCCGGTCGGCCCCCATTGGCCGCTTTCAGCTTCCAGGGCAAACGAATGGCCTCTCCCAATGTCTCGGCACCCATCACAGGGGACTGAGGCAGATAACAGAATTGCTGACGCCACCAGCGTAAATTTTCGGGTTGAATCACTGCCTGCTGCCACAAAAAATGACCGGACTGAGCCGGTTGCAAACCGGCCAGCACTCTCAGCAGACTGGATTTCCCGCTCCCGGAACGGCCAGACAACGCCAGATGCTGCCCACCCCGTAGCCTGATATTCAGCCCCTTGTCGGTCTGTTGTTCCATCCCAGACCGCAATGAAACAATCTGTAATGACTGATTCTCCATGATTCTCAGGTCCATTCACTTTGCATTCATTGAACTCGTGCATCATTATCTAAATACTGATTTTTTACATTTCGCTGACCACAGTTCACCATAAAGACTAGGGCCAAAAACCCAAAACATTCAAAACTTTCCGCCTACTTGCGGATTGGCCTGTCAGCGAAACCTGAATGACATGTACAGTTGGAATCAATCATTTATGTTCAAATTTTTTGAAAGACTCACGGCTCCTTTCCCAGACGAAATGCCCCAGCAACCCCCGGGGAGTCTGTTCGCTTTTTGCCGCTTTTATACCCGAGGGTTTGGCTGGCCTTTAATCCTCATGTCTGTATTGAGCGCTTGTATCGCGATTGTCGAAGTATCGCTGCTGGGCTTCATGGGCCAGCTGGTTGATCTGCTGGCCCAGCATTCTCCCGACACTTTTTTTGCTGAAGAAAGCGGGAAACTGTGGACAATGGGTCTGTTGATCCTCGTGGTCATTCCCTTACTCGCGCTCGCACACTCCTTAATTATGCACCAAAGTCTGCTGGGCAATTATCCGATGTCGATCCGCTGGCTGGCACACCGCTATTTACTGCGTCAGAGTATCTCTTTCTATCAGGATGATTTTGCCGGACGACTGGCAACCAAGGTGATGCAAACCTCCCTCGCCGTTCGGGAAACTGTGATGAAACTGGTCGATGTACTGGTATATATCAGTGTGTATTTCACGGCCATGATCGTCATGATGGCCAGTGCCGATCTGGTGATGATGATACCGATTGTCGTCTGGCTGCTGGCCTATATCGGAATTCAGTTTTATTTCGTCCCGAAAATGAAAGCCATCGCTACCGAGCAGGCCGATGCCCGTTCCTCCATGACCGGGCGCATTGTCGACAGTTATACCAACATCACTACGGTCAAACTCTTTTCCCATACCAACCGTGAGACAGAATACGCCGAAGAGAGCATGCAAGGCTTTCTGGATACGGTATACCGCCAGATGCGTCTCGCAACGAAATTCATTCTGAGTGTGGATGCCATCAATTATCTGCTGCTGTTTGTGATTGCAACCGTGTCAATTTCGCTGTGGATGAACAGTGCTGTGACCGTCGGTGTCATCGCAGTCGGGATCAGCATTGCATTGCGGGTTCAGGGTATGTCGAAATGGATCATGTGGGAAATCGGCGCACTGTTTGAAAATCTCGGAACCGTTGTCGATGGCATGAAAACGCTGTCAAAACCCGTGAGTATCGAAGATAAAGACAATGCCAGCCCGTTGACCGTGACAAAAGGCGGCATTGACTTCGATAACATCAGCTTCCACTACGGTGATAAAGCCAAAGGGGTCATCGAGCAATTGTCGCTGCACATCAAACCCGGTGAGAAAGTCGGCGTGGTGGGCCGCTCGGGTGCCGGGAAATCGACGCTGGTGAACCTGCTGCTGCGCTTCCACGATCTGGAATCGGGTGCGATTCGCATTGACGGACAGAACATCGCCGATGTGACTCAGGACTCCCTGCGCAGCAATATCGGGATGATCACGCAAGATACATCTCTGCTGCACCGTTCAATTCGGGAAAACATTCTGTACGGCAAACCAGAGGCCAGCGAAGAAGAATTACTGGCCGCAACCCGTCAGGCGCACGCCCATGAATTCATTGAAACGCTGTCTGACCCGCATGGCAATGTCGGATACGATGCGCAGGTCGGTGAGCGTGGCGTGAAACTCTCTGGCGGACAACGTCAGCGAATTGCGATTTCCCGGGTCCTGCTGAAAGATGCCCCGATTCTGGTGATGGACGAAGCGACTTCAGCACTGGATTCTGAAGTCGAAGCCGCCATTCAGGAGAGCCTGTATCAGTTGATGGAAGGCAAAACGGTTATCGCGATTGCACACCGCCTGTCGACCATTGCCGCCATGGATCGCCTGATTGTCATCGACAACGGCCAGATCATCGAACAGGGCAGCCATCGGGAACTACTGAGTCAGAATGGCATTTACGCCCACCTCTGGGCTCACCAGACCGGCGGTTTCATCGGCTGCGATCTGGAAGAATCCCCGCAGGAAGAGGTGATGGTGAAATAGGTTGGTACAACGGCAGATTCAGTGACAGAATCTGCCTGATGATGAACACCTGCTTTGGTTGAATCCGGGCAGGTTGTTTAAGATGAACTCCAGTACTTGCTGGCGCTGCTGTGCCTGATCAGCTTCGGTGTATTCCAGTAAAGAGATGGTCGTACTCATAATTATCTGTCGATATTTCTCATCCAAATCAATAAAAAAGTTCAATCTGAAATTTGA
>NZ_JMIB01000045.1 GCF_000695255.1 Photobacterium galatheae
CAACAAGGCCAACAAGGCCAGGATTCTCAGGCCAAGCAAGCATCAGGTAAAGCGCCCGGTTCAGAAAACAGCCAAAACGCTGCCGGACAGCCATCTGCTGAAGAGGAAAACGGCCAGCAACAAGGATCGCAATCTGCCCGTTCTGCGCAGCAGCAGGGTTCACCGAATCAAGGGGATGATCCTCAGCAAGCATCGCAGCCGAATTCGTCACCGTCCGCAACGGAGCAGCAGTCCAATATCGGGGCTAAACCTATCAGTTCTAAACCTGACACATCGCCTGAGTCTGAGTCTGAACAGCAAGCAAGCACAGTTCAGACTGGCAATGAAGCAAAGGGCGAAAGTGATCAAAATCCAGATGACCAGTTTACTATCGACGATCAAAACAATGCCAAGGGTGATGAAGCCGGCGGCCTGACAGCCAGCAACCCAACCTTAAAAAAATTAGAGCAAATACCAGACAGCACCAGCGAATTAATCCAGGCGCAGATCATGCTACAGGCCAGAGAAAAAGAGACGCCTGATGCACCGGAGAACCGCTGGTAATGCGTCAACAGCAGCAAGGACACACTATGAACGCCAAGCATTTCACCTTTATTTCTCAACTCGTCCAGAACCGGGTCTGGGCAGGCGTAATCCTACTCATCGCAAGCTTGCTCTCCTACTCAGCCAACGCTGCGCAGGTTGTGGCGACCGTTTCATCCAATCAGGTAGGTCTCAATGAAATCTTTGAACTGAAAGTCAGTATCGATGACAGTGTCAGTAATAATGCGTTAGACCTGTCCCCATTACAGCAAGACTTCACTGTCGGCACACCCAGTACCAGCTCTTTCAGTCGCTTTGTGAATGGCTCAGTGACTCGACGGACCGAATGGCGTGTGGCGCTGGCCGCAAAATCTACCGGAAAACTGACGATTCCGGCTTTTCGGATCGGCGCAACCCGCTCTGAACCAATCATCATCACCGTCAGTGATCAGCCAGGTCAAAACAACCCTGCGACCGATCTTGCAATTGAAGTGACCGGACGCATGGACAAGGACACTTTGTACGTCGGTGAGAGCCAGATTTATCAGGTTCAGATCAAAATTGGTGATCAACTTGAGCAGGCCAGTCTCGCTGCCCCCCAAGGCGATGGTATTGATGTCGTCCAGGTGGGCAAAGATCATCAGGCGGACACGGTCATTAATGGACGGCAATATACAATCATCAACCGCAAATACCGAATCACTGCCACCAAATCCGGCACCATGACGCTGCAAGGGGCTAAACTGACAGGAACCGCCTTCAAAAGTGGCAGAGGCCGCGGCTTCGGACTGCGCATTCCCGTCAATATTCAGGCTGAACCAAAACCTTTAACCGTGACAGGAAAACCAGACAGCTATCAGGGGCTCTGGTTGCCTACCGCGGATCTGCAACTGACACAGCAATGGCAGAACGACAGTGCAGAACTGAAAGTCGGCGAGCCCATTACCCGTGTCCTCACATTAAAAATGAAAGGGACACCTCAAAGCCAGTTGCCTGATCTTTCTCTGACTTATCCGGATGCCGTTCGTGTTTACAGCGAAAAGCCGGTCTACAGTCAGGAAAGTGACTATAGCGTCATGACCTTGAAGCAAGTGATCATTCCGCGCCAGAGTGGTGCCATCACCCTGCCCGCACTGAAAGTAAACTGGTGGAATACAAAAGATGGGAAACAGCAGCAAAGTCTGGCCGACGGCAAAACGCTTCAGGTTCAACCAGACAGCCCAGCCAGCTCCCAAACACCGGCAGCCGGCAGCCATGACAATGAGCAATCCCTGCAAAATCGCTCCCAGCCTCCTCTGGATAAGCTTTCAGGCAGTGCCGTTCAACAGCAGAGCGCTTCCCCTTTCTGGCCATGGGCAACCTTGATTGTCACTTTACTCTGGCTCATCACGCTCGTCCTCTGGCTTCGCGCACGCAGATTACTCGCCAAAGCACCTAGGGTGATAACGCCAACTGGCACCTCAGACCAATCAGCGAAAAACCAACTGATTGCTGCGGTACAGTCACAGGACCCGATACAAATCCAGACTTGTTATCAACGCTGGGATAAATCTCATCTGACGCAAAGCTACCAACAGGATTTGGAGACTGAAATTACCAAGATGATGCATGCTTATTACAGTAAATCTCCAACAGCCTGGGATCACAAACCGCTCCTGGCTTTGTTGAAGCAGGAGATCAGAGCCAAGCACAATACCGGGCAGCCAGAAGCGCTGGCACCACTCGTCCCAGATTTACCGCCAGTGAGAAGTAAAGGATGATACGCTGTTCATAGTCCGATTTATTTGATCTCTAAAGGATTATGCAGCTTGTTTGTTACATCAATTGCATTCTTATCCTGCCTTCATGGCAGGATTTTTTTTAACATTTAACATTCGGCGTTTTGCGAAGCATTCCACACACCATACTGTCAAAGGCCGGAAAACAGGCGGATTGCTCTAAAAGCAGCAATTTATTATTGATAAGTCGCTCACAAAACCAAGTCTCGGGCAAGGTTAATGATGTGTAATCTAAAAGTTTATAAAAAGAAGTGTGGAAATCCATCGATTATCCTGTTACAAAACCACCCGCAAACAACATAAAACGCTTCCGAACCAACTCAAAACATTCAGGATGTAGTATGAGTCAACCACAACCATTCCTCGCAAAAATTGCTAATGGCAGTCTGGTTATCCAGATTCTTATTGGTATCGTGGCCGGTATCGCCCTTGCTGGTGTGCATACAGAAACCGCATTAAAAGTCGGTTTCCTGGGCGGCCTGTTCGTCAGTGCCCTAAAAGCTGTTGCCCCTGTGCTAGTATTCATTCTGGTTGCATCTTCAATTGCAAATCAGAAGAAAGGTGCAAACACGAATATGAAACCCATCATCATGCTGTACCTGTTCGGTACACTGATGGCCGCGCTCACTGCAGTAACCCTGAGTTTCCTTTTCCCGACAACTCTGACTCTGGATGCAGGCACAGCGAATCAGGCAGCACCGGAAGGGATCGCTGAAGTTCTGAACACACTGCTGTTCAAAGTGGTCGATAACCCGATCAATGCCCTGATGACTGGCAATTACATCGGCATCCTGGCCTGGGCTGCTGGTTTAGGTTTCGCCCTGCATTCAGCTTCAGATGCAACAAAGCAAGTTTTCCATGACATGTCTAACGGCGTTACGCTGATCGTCCGTTTTGTCATTCGTCTGGCACCAATTGGTATCTTCGGTCTGGTGGCAGATACTTTTGCAAAAACCGGCTTTAGCGAGCTTGGTAACTACGCTCAGCTACTGGGTATACTACTGGGTTCCATGGCAATCATCGCCTTCGTTGTCAACCCAGCGATTGTTCTCTTCAAAACCAAGCAAAACCCATACCCTCTGGTTCTGAAGTGTGTGCGTGAAAGTGGTATCACCGCTTTCTTCACGCGGAGTTCAGCTGCGAACATCCCAGTGAACATGCAACTGTGTAAAGAGCTGGATCTGCATGAAGACACTTATTCTGTCTCAATCCCACTGGGTGCAACCATCAACATGGCGGGTGCAGCAATCACGATTACCGTACTGACGCTGGCTGCCGTCAATACACTGGGTATTCAGGTTGATCTGTTCACTGCCCTGCTGCTGAGCGTTGTGGCTGCTGTTTCAGCTTGTGGTGCTTCCGGCGTTGCAGGTGGTTCTCTGCTGCTGATTCCACTGGCATGCAGCCTGTTCGGTATTTCGAACGAAGTTGCGATGCAGGTTGTTGCTGTTGGCTTTATCATCGGTGTGATTCAAGACTCTGCTGAAACTGCACTCAACAGCTCAACCGACGTTATCTTCACAGCGGCAGCATGCCGTGCTGCTGAAGCTCAGGGTGCCGCGCAAACCGCGAAAGCCTAACCCTTCAGCTTACTATCTGAGACAGCAGATAGCTTAAACAAACGGCGACCCAAGGGTCGCCGTTTTGACATCTGTACCTGCCCATCAATGAGCAATGCGATTAATTTTGCAGAGATTCCAACTGCTTGTTCAGCGCATCTGTCGCATCGGCTGCCTGATCACCCATATCTTCCAGCAAATCATGTGCTTCTTCCATCGGACGCGAGTCAAGCATATCTTCGATCTGATCTTTATACGCCACACCGATATAAATCCCCAGACCCACCAGAGCAATCGCAATATATTTCAACATGTTTTATCTCGCTGTAATAAAGGGCCTACAACCCCTGAAAATGTTCAGAAACATTATAACGATATCACAAATAAGAAACGTGGAAGCTTGCTTCCAGAATCGAGTTCCCACAGAGGAGCCTGACCACCTGAATCCACAGTTTCTGCCCAGATCTCAATTCACGGAACAGGCCTGCCACCATGATCGCTACAGGCAATTATTGGGACAGGCACCCTTTCCGAGCTAGCAACACAGGGGAAGTTAACGGGACAGACACCTCTTCCGAGCCTGTAACACAGGGGAAATTCACGGGACAGGCACCCTTTCCGAGCCTGCAACGCAGGGAAAAATCACGGGACAGACACCCTTCCCAAGCTAGCAACACAGGCGAAGTTGACGGGACAGACACGCTTTAGAAATGAGACCCAAAGGCTACCTGAACGTTTGGCAAGAATGACTGCATCACCTGAGAAACAACGACAAAGCCCACGCGAACGTGGGCTTTGATAGAAATGGCTTGAATAGAAGCCTGTGACAGATTGTTCAGCAATACGCTGTAATAATTATTTTGTTTTTAAAAATGGAGACAACGCATCAAACAGCTGGTCGATTTCTTCTTGGGTGTTGTAATGCATAAAACCAATACGAATCACACCACCGCTTTCAAGGATACCCAACTGCCGACAAAGGCCTAATGCATAAAAATGACCGTTCCAAACGCACATGTTCTGCTGACCGAGGCGGGATGCTATATCCGATGGAGGAACATCTTCAACCCGAATCGCGAAAGTCGGGGTACGTTCTGCGAGTCGCGTCTCATCCTCTATCCCATACATTGTGATATTGCTGAATTTTTTGACCCAATTCAGAAAATGCTCACTCAAGGCTTCTTCATGCCTTTGATACTGCGCATAGCTGGATTCCAGTCGCTGACGCAGACTCTGTTCAGGTGCACCCCACTGGGCAAGGTAGTCGATGGCTGCAATCACACCGGCCAACCCTTCAAAGTTCTGTGTACCGGTTTCAAAACGTCCGGGACCAATATCGGTCGCGGGTTCCACTTTGTAGGGTTTCAGCGTTTGCAGCCACTGAGGGGCCACATAAGCAATCCCGACATGGGGGCCAAAAAATTTATAGGCCGAGCATGCCAGGAAGTCACAACCTAACGCCTGAACATCCACCAGTTTATGTGGCGCATAATGAACCGCATCCACATACACCTTCGCCCCGACACGATGCGCGGCTTCAACAATCCGCGCAACATCCACCAGCGAACCGGTTGTATTCGAGGCATAAGTCACGGCAACCAGGCGCGTTTTCTCACTCAGTAACGACTCAAAATGTGCATAATCCAGCGTACAGTCATCTTCATGGACACGAACCTGATGCACCAGCACGCCTTTGTCGTCCGCAGCCTGCTGCCAGCTAGACACATTGGAATAGTGATCCAAAGAAGTCACAATCACTTCATCTCCCTGCTGCCAGTCACGCGAGATCGCACGGCTGAGCTGGAAGGTCAGCGAAGTCATGTTTGCGCCAAAGATAATATTGTCTGGCGATGACGCATTTAACAGCGCCTGCGCCGCCTGACGGGCAGACGCCATCAGTGACACCGTCACTTCACTGGAGAAAAAAGCGCCGCCCAGATTTGAGTTGTAACGGCCCAGATAATCTGTCATCGCCTGAAGCACCGTGGAAGGCACCTGCGATCCCCCCGGACCATCAAAGAAATATACAGGCTCGCCATTCACCTGCTGATTCAATGCCGGAAACTGCTGGCGTACCTTCGCCACCTCAAAGTGCATAGTTTGTCTCCCGAGCCGTCAGGACAAACAGGTCCATGTAACCTTGCTGATCTTGCTTCACCGCTTTGATCGGACGCGCGTTATGCCAGAGCTGATTATCCGCCAGAATGGCCACCTCACCCTGCTCCAGTTCCATACTCAGAATCGGCAAATCATCTTTCGTCTTGTACACCATGAACTCACCCCCTTCGATGTTTTCACGGCCAAAACCAATCACGGCAATATGATCGAAGCCATCCTGATGGACCCCTTCCGGCGCAACCTGAGTTTCTCCGTCCAGTGCAGCAATGCGAATCTGATGAATTTCAATTTCCTGATCGTCAGACAAGGCATTGGCACGCTTGAACACTTCACACATCTCACGCATACCTGCACTGTAAATGATGCTGTCTTCCAGTGGTTCAAACGTACGGGCCACATTGCCCTGAAAGTGATTGATATCGTCCGACTGCATAAATGATCTTTGCGGCAGATGCTCAATACCATTCGTGGTCGTTCTCACAATCGAATAACGACGCAGACGATACTCACCGTCAGCATGGCCTGTTTTTGGTAGGTGATTAAACGAAGGGGAAAGGTCGCTAATGGCCTGTCCACTGAGTTGGGTAAGTTGAAGGGTACGATCCACTGAAACACTCATTGCATCTGCTCCTCTTAGCAAGCGCCACATCCTTAGCACACCCTGAATCTTTCAGAGCGTCCGTCTCAGCCTGCACGACAATGCAAACATCGATTAACAATTTCTTTACACGAGAGGATAAAGAAAAATTCGATTTTGCCAACCTCTTGCAGATGTAAACTTCATCAATTTGATTAAATTTAGTTAATAAGTCTAACCAAGTGAAAAACACTGGCCTAAAAAACCAGATACCTCAATCACACCCTTGAAAAACCAGAGTTCTTTGCTATACAGGAAATTAAGTTATTGATATTTAATGACTTCCGAAATTGATTCACCTCATGAAAGCTATCTCAGATCACATCAAATACCAGTTCATTATGCTGAATGTGATAAAAATCCCATTCAAAATATTGTTATGACGTTGAATCCTGATGTGATATTCGAATGAAGAAAGCCCCTGCCGTGAACCCGGATGGCTCACGGCGGAAGGCAAACATTGGAGGACTTCAAGGAGAATGGAGGATTGTGTTATGGACGTTGCGAGCTGTAAACGTACTTGTCACCGGATTGCTTGTAAAAAGCATTGTCGATAATGGCGTAGGTTATTCCGGATATCACTGCAAAAGTCACCAGTTCAGGCAAGTTCGATCTGTGATATTCTCGGCGCGGACGTTCATGAACCACAACAACATCGTGATGGTGATAATGGTGATGACGTCTCGGCTTATGATAGTAATGTTTATGTCTGTGTTTATGTCTGTGCTTATCGTACTTTCGATGTTCATAACCATGCCCATGATCTCTGCCACCATGAGCCCAACTGATTGCTGGCATGACCAAAGACAGGCACAGCGCACCAATCCATAGATTTTTCATTGAATGCCACCTGTTTTATTGTCTATTGCATTTATGTACAGCGTACATATCGCTTGGTAAACCAGTGTCAATATCAGGTAAAGCTTAAGTAAAATCACGCAACATTCGTTCAACACTCTGCATATCACATAGAATCGACACAGATGCCTGAAAATAACGACAAGATCACCGAAGAACCTGTATTAGTTCGCCATCACCAGATTGGATTGGGTTGCCCCGACTTCACTTTCGCAGCCTATATCGAAAACCGTCCGGATATGCCAGGCATGGCAACACTCGATCAATTGCAACCCGCGATACCGGGAGAAATTCACAGTATTGGTCAGGCCTGCGGCAACGGCTGGCGAAAAGTGTTTAATGTGTATGCAAAACTCATGTTCGCACTGGATAACCGGCAATTTTCCTACACGGCACACATGCCAAGCTGGCAGCACTACCGAGACCACTTTTTACTTCAATCCTCCAGCCAGACGGCACTGCTTTTCAGCCCGCCCAATCTGATAGCAGTGCCTGACGAGGCTTGCAGCCCCAAATATCACATCATCATGGGACGGACGTACGCCAAAAAGTTGATCAGCACTGGCCAACTGACCGCTCCCCTGATCTGGCTGGACCACGAATTTGCCATCAATCGCGAGCATCGGCTGGTGGTCTGTCCATATTTCGATTACCGGCAACTTTCCAACATCAAGATCGAACGCTTAGCAGCAATACTCGCAGAGTTTGGGAACTGAGAAAAAAGCGAAACAACCCAAAAATTAAAAACATCTATGCTTTTAAATCTATGCTTTTAAAGTGTCTGTCCTGATTCTGGCGGTCTGGGGGCTGTATGCTGAACGAGCTGCAAACCATGATTTTCGAACTCGGGATCATTGTGGTCAGTTCAGCTTTATTGGGCACTCTGTTCTTATACGCCCGCCAGCCGATCATTCTCGCGTATATTGCTGCGGGCATCCTTCTTGGGCCAAGTGGTTTCGGACTGCTGAACGATAATGACCGAATCATCCAGTTTGGACAGTTCGGTGTGATTCTGCTGCTGTTCCTGCTGGGGCTCAATCTGCAACCCTTTAAACTTATCAGCCTGTTTCAGGAATCTGCCTTAATCACACTGGGTACCTGCTGTTTGTTTTTTCTGGTGACATTAGGGTTTGGCTGGACGATCGGGTTGTCTCTCGGTGATGCACTGGTCGCTGCCGCTGCACTGATGTTTTCCAGCACAGTCATCGGGCTGAAGCTGATTCCAACCACAACCCTGCACCATCAGCGTCTGGGGGAAGTGATGACAAGCGTCTTACTGATTCAGGATATGCTGGCAATTATTGTGATTCTGTTTCTGAACGTCCGCACTCCGGATGCAATGGTCAGCGCTTTCGTGCTCATTCTGCTGAAACTGGCTCTGCTATGTTTGCTGGCTTATCTGGGCGTACGCTATTTGGTCCTGCCTTTGTTCCGGCGCTTTGATGTCATTCAGGAGTATACATTCGTCGCTGCGCTGGCCTGGTGCCTGCTCTGGGCAGAAACCGCACATCTGGCTGGCCTGTCTTATGAGATCGGCGCATTTGTCGCTGGGCTTTCCATTGCTATCAGCCGCGTGTCTCAAGCCATCTCTCTGCACCTGAAACCTTTAAGAGAGTTTTTCCTGATTCTGTTTTTCTTCGCCGTTGGGGCAAAAATGGAATTCACACGCGGAGATGTTGTTCTGCTGTGGGGATGCTTGTTCGGCGTGATTCTGATTTTGGTGAAAGCACTCGGTTTCGCATTTGCCTTGAAACTCGCTCAAGAAAAGGCCACCTGGGAGTTATCGGCCCGCCTGAGTCAGGCCAGCGAGTTTTCACTCTTACTGGCCTATACCGCTTTAACGGCCGGACTGGTTTCCGATCAGGGTATGCTGTTTATTCAGGCGGCCACGCTGACCACCTTCATTTTATCGACATACTGGGTTGTGAGCCGATTCCCTACCCCGATCTCCAGTGCGAAGAACCTGCGTAGAGATTAAGCCGTACGACGCTGGCATTGCATAGAGAAATGATCCGCTGGGGTGATGTGATACCACATTTCAAACTTCGCGGTGTTTTTCCCTTTCATCACAGGCTGCAGGAAAATACGGTAGCCCATTAAATCACGCTGGGCATCATAGCCGAACGGGTCTGCCTTATACGGATCCACCAGAATTTCCCGTTTCATTGAGACAGGTTTCAGTCGGTATTGACCTTCATGCGCTTCCAGCAGATAGTCGACAAAGAGATTAAATTCCAGCTCAGTTTTTCCCTGCTCCTGATAACGAATCCACTCTTTTGAAACCACTTTACCATCGCGGTGAATCTCGTAATTCACCCAGCTCTCTTCCTTTTCTGATGCTTTCTTATCGGGCAAACATTGCCATTTTCCGACCAGCTCTGACATTGAAGCGAAATGTGTCACCTCCGGTTTCGCTGCCAATGCAGGTGTGGCCAGCAACATCATTGCCAGGCATCCGCCCTGCGTCCATGACCTCATCCATTTACCCTCTTTATATTGATTGCAAAACCTAAGATAGCCGACTTCACCACATGGCTCCACCCGGTTTTCCCAAAAATCAGACATAAAAAAAGGAGCCAAGGCTCCTTCTTTTCAGTTCATTCAGAACAGGTTCAATTCAGGACGGTTTCACCTGAAGCTGTCCAAGACCATCATCAGTCGTCTGCGAAGAAGCGGATGCCGTCTTGTCACTCCGCTTCTCAGCCAGATAAGCCAGTAAAGTGCTTACCGACACGATCGGCCCCATCATGTTGACCCGCATTGGCGAGCCGACAGCACCCAGGTGCAGCTCCGATACATCCGATGCGGAGTAATTGTATTTGTAGTTGAACTTGTCCGTTGCCAGATGGAGCAAATCAAACTCCTTCCGGTGGCAAGAGATATACGCACGCCAGTACATCGCATCCAGCACTTCTTCAGGACGATAGGCCCGAAGAATAAAGCGCCAGCTGCCATCCTCACCGTAAAAATCCAGCGGGAATATCTGTTTTATTTTTCTTTTGCTTAACAAGGTAAATCTATCCACTTAGTCAGCGAGACCCTCGAATTATCCAAGGATTGGGACAGATTGGAAGAAAAAAAAGCAAAAAAATGACAATTTTGACAATTCGTTTCAGAATTCTCAGGAGGAATAATTGGGATGCAATCTTCGGGAGGATACCACAAAAAAAATGCACATTTCAGTCTTGTGGAAAAATTTTCTCCACCTATAATGCTGAAAACCGGAGCGTCTGCCAACGCTCCGGTTTTTTTGTGCCTGCTCTTCAGCCCATGACACTATCTGCCAATAGTTCATACACTGAGAGCAATATCCGATAGCAACACTGAAGACAGATAAGGAAACTTCAATGCGTATCGAACAAGACCTGAAATTGGGATTCAAAGATGTTCTGTTTCGTCCGAAACGATCAACGCTGAAAAGCCGTTCTCAAGTTGAATTAACCCGCGATTTTACATTCAAGCATAGTGGTCGTCAATGGTCTGGTGTCCCGATTATTGCCGCAAACATGGATTCTGTCGGCAGCTTCGACATGGCTGCTGCACTGGCGAAACACCATGTGATGACCGCCATTCACAAGCATTACTCTGTCGATGACTGGGCTGGCTTTGTGCACAACCACAGTGCAGAGGTGCTGAAGCATGTCATGGTTTCGACTGGAACTTCAGAAGCCGATTTCCAGAAAACCAAAGACATCATGGCCCTGTCTGACGATCTGCTGTTTATCTGCATCGACATCGCGAACGGTTATTCTGAACATCTGGTTGAGTACGTCGAAAAAGTCCGCACAGCTTTCCCGGATAAAGTCATCAGCGCCGGTAACGTAGTCACGGGCGACATGGTCGAAGAACTGATTCTGGCCGGTGCCGATATTGTCAAAGTCGGGATTGGCCCTGGCTCTGTATGCACCACCCGCGTGAAAACCGGTGTCGGCTACCCGCAACTGTCTGCCATCATCGAATGTGCCGACGCTGCACACGGTCTGGGCGGTCAGATCATCGGCGACGGCGGCTGTACCTGTGCCGGTGACGTCTCGAAAGCCTTCGGTGGCGGCGCCGATTTCGTCATGCTCGGCGGCATGCTGGCCGGCCATGAAGAAAGCAACGGTGAAATCGTTGAAAAAGACGGCAAAACTTACATGAAGTTCTATGGGATGTCATCCCAGAGCGCGATGGACAAGCATTCCGGCGGTGTTGCCAACTATCGTGCCGCTGAAGGAAAAACCGTACTATTGCCATACCGTGGCCCGGTGGAAAACACCATTCAAGATATCATGGGCGGCGTGCGCTCAACCTGCACCTACGTTGGCGCGGCGAAGCTCAAAGAGCTGACCAAACGCACCACCTTCATCCGTGTACAAGAGCAAGAAAACAACGTGTACGGAAGAGAATAACTCGGTTTTTCCGAGGTATTTGAGGCCGCTTTTAGCGGCCTTTTTTGTGCCCCAAAACGCCAAGTGTCTACAAAGTGTCTACACCTGAGAAATTTTTCTCACAGAAACCATGATTTCTTCAGCTCCTTTTCTCCCCCTAAGCGACTCAATATCTGATGAAAGATTTTGAAATCTAAGGTTCAACAAAACCATTATAACTATATGTTTTAAAAGGAATAATTTAGCCCATGAAAATTCCCCTTTGATCCTTAGATCAATCTAACTCCTGACGGAAATCATCGAAACCCATAAATTTCAATAGCTTACGATAGACCGAAGATCAAATCTCGATCATATCTTTTTCAATTTACTGAAAGTTTTTTCAATTTTTGAAATTCCTATTTTTCTACAGACCCCAGCAAACTAGCACCTTCGGGGTACAATTTTCATTAATCCAAAACTGAAAAAAATCTACCTCGAAAACCTCGCAGGCGGGGAGGAGGAGTGCGGATTTCGTCACGCGATCACTCCATTCCATGACCGTTAGAGTGAGATTGCCAGCAGACAACAAAAAAGCGCCCATGCTGGGCGCTTATTGGTTTGGGGCTATCTCTGTCGCATCAGTTTAATTTTGTCGCATAAGTTCTAACGCTAATATTTTTCCACCCATTGTCCTTTATCAGTTTCTCAGCCAGTTCATTGGCTGCATCTTGTGTCTCACCTTTTACCGAGATTACAAAAAAGTTTTCGATTCCATCTCTTCGAACAGTATTCGCCCATTCGTTATAGTTTTTCCCAACCTCACCCCCCTCATCAATTTTTTGAAAAATGGCTCTACGAATTGATTCAGGGCTTGTGCTCATACTGCCTAATAATTTTAGGTAGCCTTGATTGCCCGTTGGGTAAGCTTCCCAAGTGTTTAAATTAAGGCAAATGACTTTTTGGAACGTTGTTTCGACCATATGATAATCCTTTAGAAATAACTAAGTCAGTCAATACCAATCAACTTGCACATACTAAGTTATAGAATATAGCCCTTTTGAGATTCCGCTACTGACGTTTACCTTGGCATTCTGCGTGATTTCCTCCACCACAGCTGCCGCGATCGCTTCGGCCATATCCCCAGCGGCAGCATGCTCCCCTTCAGTCACAAAGCCCTTGGCTTTCAGGTTGGTGATGATCTTCTGCTTCAATGAGTCTTTGTTGAGTGCCATGGTTACTTCCCTGCGAATACGGTGGCTGAGACATCCACATGCGGCTTGCCTGTGAACGGGCAGATGGTCGCGCCGGTGCAGACGCCTTTGCCGCCGTTGAGTTTGATGGTGTCGGCATCCTCGGTGATGTTCTTTGCCTGAATGATGAGGTCTTTGCTGACGGTTAGCTTTGCCTGGCCTTCGATGGTTTCGATTCGGTCTTTGAGCACGGTGATTTCCTCATTCTGCTTGATGAGGACTTTCCGCAGCTGCTCAATGACTGCCATGTAGTTGGTCGCGTTCACATTGCGGTCGATACAGTTCAGGGTGGCATTTTGGTCGGTGGTGCTCTCAAAGTTACCCGCCTGATCAACCAGATGGTAAACCCCTTGGCGCTGCTGGTAACGGGATTCCCCTTCTAAAATACCCGGCAGCCGAAATCCCAGCGGCAACACGCAGCGGATAAACGGCTTATCCGCCTGGCCGAACATCCAGCCGATTTCAACAATGCTCCCTTTCGCGGGCGGCTCCAGTCGTCCGGCCATCTCGCCCACGCCGGGCACCGGCAGCGGGACCGCCTGTAATGGTGGTCGGTCTTTCAGGTCATTCCCCTGCTCATCCAGCAACTGCACATCAACCGCATAACGGGGATAAAAACGCTCGGACAGGTCGCCTTCCTTTGGGAGTTCAGGCAAGGCAACCACTTTTCCCCAGCGGGGCAAATGTGCTTTTGCGGTCAACTCCGGGAAGAGGCGGTATATCATCCGTCGGAGGGTGTTTAAGTCCATGTCAGTTTCACCTCTGTGCCCGTGAATTCCACCGCCTTGAGGCGAATGCCATTGACCAGGGCACCGGGCTTGAGTTTGGGGATACAGGGGATCATGGCGCTTTTGTTGGCCGTGTGGCCCGTCATCAGTTCATTGGGTATTGTGACGGGTTTATCCGCCCAGTAACTGTCTTGCCAGCTACCGACAAAAATCTGGCCATTGCCTTGCTGCTGCCAGAAGAAATCCGGCACGCTGAAGGTGGCGGCCAGCTCATCAATAACGCGGTAACCATTGCCGTCACTGTAAAAACAGGGCGCTGCTGTTTTGCTGTAGGCCCGCTCAGGCACCACGAACTGCAGCCCGGTTTTGTCACTGACATGGCTGAGCAACTGCATCATGGTCGGGTGACGCATGATGACCGGCAGCGGCCGATAGAGCACTGCAGCCAGCTCCCGGCAAAAAATATTCGACCAGCCTTTCTGGGTAGGCTGAACCCGTTCCACATACCCCAGAAACACCCGGCTGAGGTTCTCCCCCCATCCCAGATCAACGGCGACAATGCTGTTCACCTCCGGTGTGCCTTCAATGACCAGTTGAGCCCGGCCCGGCGCCGTATCATCAAAGGTCAGCCGGTGTGAGCTGACCTTGGTTTTCTGGCAGCCAATATAGACCTGCGCGGTAAAGTGTGGATTGTTCATGCCAGCTGGTTATCCAAATATTTCAGGAATCGCATGAAACCAGACATTTCAACTTCTGTCCCCGGTGGTACTTCAGCAGAAGCAATGACTTCAATTGCTGCCGTGGTAACACCCTGCGCTTTTTGTTGCACTGCTGATTTTTCTCCCTGGCGTTGTTCAGCCCGCTCAGGCACCGACATGTGTTCAACCAGCTCAAAACTCACCGCCCACTGACGCAGGGATTCCTGCTCATCCGCCCGGATGTTGCCCTGAAACTTCACTTCACGGATTTTCAAGGCTTGTGCCGTCTGGTTGCTGATGCGGTATACCTGGCGGGCATTGTTGTCTTTGGCCCCGGCCAGTTCGAACAGCTTGCTGAGATGTTGCTGGCGTTCAAAGGGAATGGTGCCACTCACAGACAGCACCTTGGCTTTGTCCCCGGTTTCTGCCTGGTCGGTGGCGGCTGTCTGGCCGGACATATCCTGTCCGGCAAGTTGCTGGCGTGCACTGACGCGCAGGGATTTAAGGGGGAGCTGGGTGCCGGAGAGGGTCAGCATCAGAGCACCACCAAATCCAGCGCCTGGATTTCGTTGTCGCTCAGCGTCTGAATCACATCATCACAATAGTGCCGGACATCAAACGAGAGCCGGTTCCCTTTCGCCAGATTGACCGTGGTGTTCTGGCTCATCGTGCCCCCGAGCCCTGTGCCCATCATGGTGATGGGTCCCACTGCATGGCGGGATTGATTCGCTGCAGTATTATTCAGCAACACCATGCCAGTACCGTTTGGAGCGCTTTGATTTGCTACCCAAATACAATAGAGATTCAGGGACAACTGAATATTTTTCTTCGCTTCAATGTAGTAATCACTGTGTACTTTAAAAAAGTCATTCTCGTAGTCTGGCAACAGCAGTTTAGTATCAACCCCCTGATTAGGCAGGGTTTGCGCAGGCAGTTTCAGCTTGACCCGGCGGGTTTTCAGCTCAAAGTTATCTGCACGGGATCGGCCCAGTTCACTGCCATCCCGGCCGACTTTCAAGCGGGGCTTTTCAACCACAACTTCAGCATTCTCCGGCAAACGCAGATAAGGCCGGATTTCTGCGGCCTCTGCCGGGATCAACGCATTAGTTGCATACCGGCGTTCTTTTCCGGAGTCGATAAGCATCTCGCCTGTTTCAACACTTTTTCCGGGGATCAATGTGCCGTTCAAATCATAGAAATGCACCCCCAGTTTAATGGATACATCACTGGCAGTAATTTTTGCTGAGAAGGTTACGGGCTGGTTTTCAATCAGGTAATCCTGCTCCGGCAATATCCGCCAAATGACCGAATCCACCGCTGTCGTACTGATTGCAATCGTCTCCGGGTCTGACTGACTGACGGTCGTGTTGTTCCCGTTGGAGGCCATCCAGCCATTCACACCGGATTCGATGACATCGCCAATTTGCATAAACTGCTGATTCGAGGTGCCAACCACCATCCTGACCTGCTGCGCCGTGGTCATCACTGAAAGCTGGCCGGCATCAACCTGTGCGCGGCAATACGCCAGCATGTCATTCAGCTTTGCCGGTGTCAGCTCATGAATATCCGTCACCTTGTGCCCGTAAATACACACATGCTCTTTATTTTTAATCACCCGGTCGATCAGGGCTTTAAAATCATTGAGCGCAATCTTATCAATATTGAACCGGCTTAATTTCATCGGGTCCGTACGAACATCAATGCGCCCGTTCAAAGGACCATATTGAGTACAGGCATAGGCATGTCGCTCAGAGAGCAGATACTGGTAATCCCCATGTGCGACGGAATACGGCGTCACCCAGCCAAATACCGGTATCCCCAATGCATTGAGAGTATCGCAGCAGGTATCCACCTCTGCCCGGACGACCGTTGGCTCATGCACAAATTGACTAATGTCTTTATGGGTTGCACCATGGTTAATAATTTCATGCCCGCTGTCATACAGCTTTTTCAGCTGATATCGCGATAATCGCCCGGTCCGTTCAATAAATTGCGGGGCGTTCACTGCAAAACCGGCCCTGAAGCCATGAGCTTCAAACTGGCTGGCAACATTGAGATGATCAGACGTACCGTCATCAAATATAAATGAAATCGACGGCGTATCGACCAGACGACTGGTCACGAAGTCATTCACGGCCTGGCGGGGGCGGCAGTCTTCCACTGACCCATCGGCCAGAACCCTGGCAATTTTACAGACATTGTGATTCGTTTCCGGTGTCGTAGCCGGATCTTTCCAGTCATCCAGTTCAGCGGCATCCACCACAAAGTTGAACTTTGTTTCCCATGCCCCGGTCGGCGTCCCTTCCCGCCATGTATCCAGATAAATGAATGCGGGCTTATCCGTGACCTGCAGGTTACGATCAAACGCCATCTCAACCCGGTTCCCGGAAACATAGCCGCATCCCGCTTTGATGTTGTATGCCGACGATTGCGGCGTGACCAGAAAACCGTCGTCGATAAACCAGTCCTTGCCGTTCATGTCCATAATTGCCAGGGCGCGGTCTTCATCCATGCGTTTCAGCCGTTTGGCTGAATCATATTGCCAGGTCGAGGCATCAACGGTGATGTTGGTCATTTCCGCTATGTCTTTGTATTCCAGTACCACAGAGCGCACCAGGGTGTTACCTGCAACCCCGGGTTCGTCTGCCGTTTTCGGAGTCAGTTTGTGGTGATCTATGGTCACCAGCACCCCATATTCAGTGCTGTATGCCCCGGTCCAGTTGAATTCAAACGGCCCTTCATCGCTTTTCAGGGTCGTCGAGTAGATCACCGCATCTGCGCTGAGTCGCCCCCGCTGCTCCACGGCCTTTTCAAACACCACATACTCAGCCGGAACATCATCTTCCGGCTGTGGAAATCCGGACAGATTCGGGATATTTGCAAAAATCAGTTTGTCTATCGTTAACGGGGTTTCTTCTGCATTCACCTGTGCCAGCAGCGCTTTACCGGCAGCGGTGAGAATTTTTGTTTCCGTGTTATTTGTCATTCGGCTCAGCCTTTTATCGTTGCTGTGTAATATTCACATTCCATGCTCAGCACCTTGGGGGACATAGGAATATTGATTCGTGATTTGATGTGGGCTGCCTCTAAACTGGCGTCAACAGACAGGCTTTTTACGACCACGGGCAGCTGGATATAACTGGTGTACTGGTATCGCCGACAGGTGCGGCCATACTGACGAATGACGGTGTCGAGCAACCGGGGGACTTCGGTTAAATCACCGTCTCTGATTTCCAGACTGACCACATCCCAATCAACGTTTTGCAGCCGTTCATCCTGGGTGATGTGGGGATAGCCCAACTTGTCGAACATCTCTTCCCAGCCTGCCTTGCTGCCGCCTTCGCTGGCAAAGCTGTAGGCATGGGCGACCCGGATGCGATAGATGTCTTCCGGCTCTTCACCCAGCCGGGTGACGTCCCGCTGCCATGCCATCAAATCGACAATGCCCAGCGGGGCCGTCAGCGGGTCGTGTTGTTGAAGCGGCATTTTCAGAGCGGCTTCTACATGACCCCAGTACTTGTGCAGCGCGCGGGCGAACTTCGCCAGCTCGCCTCGGCCCATCCAGTACTTGAACTTAATCTCAGGCAACTTCAAGGGTCACCTCCAGCGAGTTCAGGCGCGGAATCGTCAGGTCGTTGATGATATCCGCCTGTCCAAACTCCAGTGATGCGATGCCGGGGAACTGAGCGTGCAGCTCCTGCCCCAATTTTGAGAAACTGAACCGGGCAACCGGATTGGTGCGGGTTGGCCTGTAATCCAGATTTTCGCGGAACGCCGCACGGATAAAGTGCTCCACATTCGCTTTCAGCTGCGTCCGCTCTTCCTGCGTCAGCGACAGCTGTGGCCATAGCTTCATGGTCACGTCGTGGTCAACATCCGGCATCGCCATCACCAGCAGGTCATCACCGTGGCCGTGCTGGCCGTTGTCGCGGATGTGAGCATTCAGCATGTCGATCATTTCAACCGAAGGCTCACCAGTATCGAGCAGGATCAGGGCGTTCGCGGTGCCCGGCCCACGCGGGGCGTTATGCTGGAAATAGATGTTGTCATCCTGAATGCCGGCTTTCTGCATCAGCAGGCTGCGGTAGGCTGCATCGATATGCCATTTCGCCACCGCACTCCACTGGTTCCGCACCCGAAGTCGCAGCTCGTCGTCACTTTCTTCATTGGCCCCGGCTTCATCCAGCCAGTCATCAGCGTTGATGGCCGCCGCAATGCCGGAAATGGCCTGCGGCAGAATATGGTAGTAACCCCCGCCCAGGTTGAAGGCAGCTCCGGCTTCTTCCGCTTCAACCGGTGCCTGAACCGTGGTTTCATTCTCCGGCATGGTGGTGTCTTCGGTGACACGCACTCGATAAATCTTGCCGTTGACGGGTTCGGTCTGAATCCAGGTGCCTTTCGGGATGATCAGCGCCGGGCCTTGTACGGCAGCGCGCTGGAAAGCAATTTTTCCTTTTGCCTCAGAGGCGGGCTTCGGGGTGATGCGAACCGCCCAGGCCATCAGGCGCAGCCATTCACCGCCGGCTGTCGCCAGAAACATGTTCGGTAGGATGTAACCGACTAACAAAGTGGTGACCATCCAAATGGTGCAGGTGATCACCGCTGACTCCACCATGCGCCAGAAGGGCGAAAACAGGCTGTCGTTGTTAATCACGGAGCCTTCTTTTGCCATCTCCGCTTTCAGTACCTTGCGCCAGCTTTCCTTGTCCGTCGGGATCCCGGCATCTTTCACAATCTGCTCATAGTCAGGTTTTGGGATGTCAGCCACGGTTCTTCTCCACATCGACGGTCAGGTTCAGTTCGCCAAAATCAATGGTTTTGGCGAACACGTAAATCACGCCTTCTTTGGGCTCTTCGAGCCGGACGGTCCCCGGAACCAGGCGCATATCTTCTTCAACCAGCAATTCAATCTGGGTGCTGATATCACGGCGCTTGCTGCGGCTGCGCTCTGCAATCAGGGCAACGGCCAGACCGGATTCAATAATCGCGTGCTTGATGTCCTGCGCAATCACGGCCCTGTCCTGAATCAGCACCGGGTTTCGCCCGGCATCGAGCACGACATCGCCGTTCTCGATCAAAATGTCCTGATAGGTCATCCGGCATACATCTCCATTTCGTTCGCGAAGTCCTGCGGGTTGTTCATCTGCTGGGCATAGATACTGACGCCACCGAAATGGGTCGAGCTGCTCTGATAGCTCGCCAGCGCTTTGGCTGCACCCCCTTGCGGCACCTGTGCCACGGGCCTTGCGGCCTGAACTGCCTGAATGCTGGCGGTCTCATCATCACCGCCAAAGCCGGGCAGCCAGTCGAGCATGCCTTTCATGGCAGTACCAATCTGATCCCACATGCTTTTCAGCCACTCAAACACCCCGCCGAAGATGTTGTAGATTTCCCCGGCCATCTGGCCGATGAATTCAAATCCACTGGTATCAGAAAAGCCGGACAGTACCCATTGCCAACCGGCACGAACCAGTGCAAAGGCAGCACGGAATGGCAAAGTGAACAGTGAGATGGCGTTTTCGAGGATTTGGAACCAGGTGGTATCACCAAAACGGGCTTTCAAATCGTCCCAGTAGTAAATCAAAGCTCCTACCGCAGCGACTGCCGCAACTACAGCACCAACAACTAACACAATGGGGTTTGCCGCCATCACTAGGTTTGCTGCGAAAACGGCACCACGCAGGAAAGTCATTCCACGCCCTAGAAGAAAAGTGACCCCAGCAAACAATTTCATGGTCAGCATATACGTCGCCATCGCCTGTTTACCTATACCAGCCATCAGAGTCAGCACACCGCCTGCGGCAGCGAGTCCAAGAACAGCGATCACCCCATAACCAACGACCCGAGTCAGGTTTGGAAATAGCTGCGTCCAGGTAACAACTTCCTGTGCACCATCAGATAAGTACTGAACCACAGGCAATAGAGAAGGAAGCAATGCAGATCCAAACGCAGCCCGAATCGCAAAAATACCTTGCTCCAAACGTTGCCATTGATCAGCCATGGTGGATGCCATTTCCGTTGCGGGGCCTAATCCCTGAACTCGACCGATTGCCTCGTAACCGGATTTAAATGACTCCATGTTTTTGACCATATTGATCAACATGAGCGAGCCATCACCCAAACCCGCATCATCCAGCAGCTTTCTGGCATTCGCGCCGGATAAGTCATCTATCAGAGGCTTCACATTCTTCAGAATTTGCTGCATGGGCAAGAGTTGCCCATTGGTATCGGTGAAAGCAACATTGAGATTTTTCTGAGCCTCTAACGCGCCTTCAAGGAAATTCGTCAGTTGTGTATTGGCATCTCCTTCAGACATTTGCTGGCTAAGAAAACCAAACGTCGATAGCTGATCCTGAAAGCTCATCCCCATTGTGGATGCCAATGAATGCTGGCCATCAATCATGCCTTCAATCGCATCCATCTCTACACCATACAACCGCTTCACTTCAGCCGTCATACCAGCAATCTGTGCTACCCAGGCATCTTTGCCCATTGCATCAGCCTGCTGCTGGTAATTTCCGTACAAGTTTTTTAGGTACCGTGAAACTGTCTGAGCGTCAGATTTCATTGCCATTGCTAACGTTGCAGAGCTTTGTGTCGCGCTTGCCATCACGGCAGGGGGCATATCCCCAATAGCATTTTTGATGCCTTCAGAATGTCGAATCACTTCAACGGCTGATTGTCCATACTCTGCGGAGAAGTTCAGTGCCGTTTTAGTAATGGCTTTCAGATGATCATCAGTGACACCTAAGGCTTTCACTTCACCAAGTGCCCGGTCCATTTCAATGGCAGGCATCAGCGCTTGCTGCAGGGCAATCCCCGCACCAGCTACACCCGCAGCGCCAGCAACCATGGTATGGGTGCCGTCACGATAAGAACTGGTCATATCGTTAAACTGACGCTGAATATTCCCCAGCGGTTTAGAGATTTGGTCAATCAGTCCAACTGTAAAACGGAGCGGTTCGGGTAATGCCATGGTTTATCCAATTATTCCCTTGCTAACACTTGAGGCCATCACAGCAGCCATGTTTTTCCAATAACTTTTCTCCAGCCATGTGGCCTGAGCAAGGCTGGTTTCATCATCCGGTTCACCCGGCAGCCACTTACGGCGAAATGCCAGCATCTGGGCAAGGTCACTGTTATCCAGAGCAGTGACCTTGCTGTTTATTTTTTTACGGTGATGGCAATTTTCGGCGCGTATTCCTGCATCAGTACCCCAGCCAGTTGCATGGCCGCACCTGGGTTTTTGTCGGTCAGTCCACGCAGGCTCTCTTTGCTGTCATCGCTGGCTGACTGCATGATGAAGTTATGGGCGCCATCAGCAATATTGCCCTGTGCCACCTGGCCCATGTATTCGGCATACAGGTCCGGGGTGGGTTGAAAGATGACGTCCGTACCTGCAACGGTCAGGGTGATTGTTTTGCTCATGCGATTTCCCGCTCCTTGTCTAGTTTCGATTCCAGACGGTCGAACCGTCCATTGATTGAGTCTTTTAAATCGTCCACGGCTTCCCGTAGCTCATGCTTCGTGGCGTACTTTTCCGCGACATCACCGCGTAACCGCTCGGTTGCCAGCTCATTTGCATGGATACGGCGGTCATGGTCGCGGGCCGTCGCCTGGCCTTTGTCTGTTCGTCCGAATATCAAGGCAATCAGGCTGAACACCACGGCCAGCAAAGCCACACCTGCCGATACCCAAGCTGGTTCCATCTAGCCCCCTGAGGTTTTCAGGTGTTTGGTTTTATCAACACTGCCTTTGCTGCTCCCCAGCCAGTAGGCAATAGCCGTTGAAAATGCGGTCAGCACAGAACCCACAATGATCATCAGCACGCTGTCATAGCGTTCCGGCATCGGCGGGCCGAACATCATCGCGGTAAACATCAGGGCCACCATGCCGACCATGGCAATTGCCAGAGCGCTCGGCATCCAGTGGTCTCTATGCTGCTCGCGGGCGTGCTGGGTATCTGCCATTGCAATTCGGGCGGATTCCATCGCCAGCCGCCCTTCTTCCAGCGAGAGGCGTTTCAGCTCCTGTGCGTGTTCCATCTCAAGCTGTTTGAGTTTAAGGAATGCCTCAGGGTCGTTTTTAATCGCGTGTTCAATGGCTTCCGGGGTGTTATCAACACCCAGCGCACTGGCGACCAGTCCGCCAACTGCGCCACCTGCCGGGCCACCAATCAAAGTGCCGACCATTGGCGCTGCGGTGCCGATTAGCTGTTTCACTTTATCCCACATGCCGTTCAATCCTTTTGAATGGTCAGAACAGCAGGCGCTCCGGCCAACTCATCCATCAGATTGCGAAACGCTGCCGTTGAGTTCAAAACCGCCCACTCATTGCCGACAAATCCAAAATCAACACCGGGAGCCAGGCAGCCTTGCAACTGCGAGGGAGAGTTAGCCTTGTGGATCAGAATATGAGTCCGCTGGCTCGGCCCGTACCGGGTCACTCCCAGGCTTTCGGCTTCCAGTGCGTAGCAGTTGCCGAACTTCGGGCTTTGATGCGGATAAAGGGTATAGGTGCCTTCCGGCACACAGGATTCCCCTTTTTTGTTGTTCAGAAACGGGCGCTCAACCATGCAGCAAACTTTGCTGCCATCCTCACGATGAAGCGTTCCATAGGTGCCGTGTTCAAAGTAACGGCGTTTCAGAATGAAATTCGTCACAACTTCCCCCTGTCGGCGAGTTCCTGGCATGGGGTGCAGTACTGGCACCCCGGTATGTGTTGGCGGCGTTTTTCCGGGATTGGGTCACCGCATTCCGTGCACTCTGTCGCGCTGGTCTGGTTGCCCGCCTGACGGGACGCGGCATCCAGCTGTCGGGCCAGCGCCATTTGGTTGAATTTGGCTTCAATCGCACTGGCATGATCTAATACGTCCGGCATTCGCTATCCTCAGGAAACCAGGTCATCTGTTTCATCAGCACGCAAGTAAGGAACGCCGTTGATGTGAATAAAATCCGGGCTGGTAATATCGAACGGTATTTTGTGCACCAGGGCGCTGCCGCCGTTACTGTCGACATCGAGCAGGTCTGAAATCTTGATGCGAACGCCGAACATCTCCACCTTCAGCTCGTCCTTATCAATCTTGCCGTACCCCATAGCATCGAATGACGGCAGTGCGCGCCAGGCACCGGCATTGGCTGCGGCCTTGTTCAGCAGGTTGAACTGCGAGGTGGTCAGCTCCATTTCTCCCGACGCTTCTACATCGCCGTCCACGTAGCCATCGGGCACGCCATTGGTTTTGGACACCGCGCTGTTATCGGTAATCGACAGGGTGAACTTCTGTGCGCTCAATCGGATATCCCCCAGATTGAAGCGCATGTTTTTTCCGGAAATTCTCATCAGGCCTCCGTGTCTGCTGGGTTAGTCAGATCCAGTGCGATATTCACTGCGATATGTTTCGGGCAGTTATGCGGGCGAACCATCAGACCAATGATCACCTTGGTTTTGGTCTGCCACTGAATCGTCACATCCGTGTCTCGCGGCTTCATAATTTCACCGGGGAAAGTTAGGCCGCCAATCTCGGTGGTCTTCGACATCTGCCGCATATCAACACTGAAATACTGGCGATTCAGCTCAATGGAAACCGGGGTAGAATTCAGGATTTTGTCACCTATCCGGCGGATCGCTTTCACCCGAATCCGGCGGTTCAGCTTGTGCACCGGGCGCACGTATTCCAGCACCTGATAATCGCCGCCAGCGGCTTCCAGTGTGGTGGCATCGCCCCAGTAAATCCCCTGATAGTCCGGATACCACTGGGGCACGGAATAACGGGCAGTCGCCAGTGCGATGATGGTTGCCATATCCAGTTCTTTACCATTGCTATCAGTCGGGTGTTCACCCAATCCCAATACATTGCCGGTTGCCACCCGCATGGGCGTATCGGCGACGGTGACACTGCGGTCACACAGTCGGCCCGCCAGCACCCCGATGTTGTTGCCATGCAGCTGGGGTACTGGCACCACCATGTTGGCTGCTACGTCTTTGGCCAGCGTCACCATTGCGGCGGTATAGTCCGACCATGTTTGCGCCGCTTTATCAATGCCCGACACAGCAGCCAGAAAGAACACCCAGCGCCCCAGCTTGCTCACCAGTTCAGTGTGCTTGGCCTGCATGTCGTTAAACCCGGCTTTGTCTGTGGTTTCATCCACAATCACAACGCCTTCGAAAGAGCCGGTCAGGTTCGCCTCATCGACTGCTTCTTCCCAGGTCTGGCCCTCTGCCAGCGCATAGATGGCTGCGGTCCAGTTCTGTTTGCCGTTGAGCTGTGCAGCGATCACATTGCGGCCCAGGGCATCATCTGCCACCACATCATCTAAGTTGGTTGCTGCAGACACATGGGTCAGCTTGCCCTTCAGCTCAGTTTTTGACGTACTGCCGATAAAGAGCAAATGACGCTCGATTTCCGGCACGTCGCCTTGCCCTAAGTTGAGGTTGTTGACATCAACGGTTCCGATTGCCATTTACTCTATCCTTTGCTTGTCGTTATCTGCGCTGCCTGGCTTTTTCAATGTTCTGTACCAGTCGCGCACGCACACGTTCTTTTGATGTTCCTAAAAACTCACGTTGTGGGTTTTCTATCGTCCAGCTCTGCTTACCTTTTCTAGACCCCGTCCGCATCATGCGAATAATTACGCCCGCCTGGCCTATCGTCATTCGCCTGGCAATATTTCTCTTGCTCAGCCGGTTATAACCGCCACCTTTGCGTTTCAGCTTGTAGCCCAACCGCCTTAAGGCAATTGCCTGCTCATCTGTGGCAGGGGCGTCGTAATCTGGTTCACCGCGCTTATTCATTTTTTTGATATGCCCGGCAGCAGTCATGTGTTCTATATGTCCAAGGTGGTTTGCTGCGGCTTTTTGGCCTTTTGCTTTACTTTTCCAGGTCAGGTTCAGCATTAACCGGTCTTGAACATAGGGCTCCATGCCGTGAGTGAAGCTGGGTAAAACTGGCTCTTCGCCTCGCTTACGCTTTTCAAATGGCTTGCCGTTCACATCCTTTTGCCTGCGAATCCGGCTTTTGGTCTGGCGAATCTCCCAGCGGCCCAAATCTTTCAGTAGCCAAAATCGCTTCTTCGGAGAGAGCGCTAACGCTTCTAGCGCCTTCCTTGCCGAAACCGCATCGCTGGCATTAAGCGTGATTACCGGCTTCATTCGTTAACTCACTTTCTTCAGCCACCCAGATATCAACCGGATTGACTTTGTAGCGGTTCTGGTTCCATACAATCAGGCCGTTTTCGTCCGGGACAATTTCAATCGGTTCAGCAAACGCAATCCGAATCAATACATCAGCCGTCGCTTCGTTGTTTTCTTCAACTTCAATTTCAGGATCACGCAGGTCGTCCAGTACATCCCGATCACTGTCGTATTCATCCAACCAGCAGGCCAGCAGCGCAAACAGGTTTTTGGGGTCAAGCTTCAGGTGCGGGAACCCTTCAATGAGCAACCCCGCATCGTACTGCCAGTAGGCAACTCTAAAGCCGTCGTTCCCTCGGTCTTCACCGTCAACGATGACCTGGCCGCCTGCCTGTGTTGCGTGTATCTTGCCCTCGTGCACCAGCCCATTGAGGCTGTCAACCAGATAACCGTGTAAGTGCTGCAGTTTGGTTTCCATCAAATCAGCTCCACACCATTGGGGCTGCGTCCCAGCAACAAACAGATGTCTCTCGTTGATTGGGCACGAAAGCGGGCGTCCTGTTCGGGCGCATCTTCCGCCGCATTTTCAGCCACTTCCCGACGGTCCTGAGTCGCGAACTCCGGTAACAAATCGGCATGTGCTCTACTGTAAACGGCACGCCTGTACACCGATGGCGCTGAAAGCTCGGGCGGCTCACCACCTTCCAGCAAATCACTCAACTGCCCCTGCACATAAAGCGCGGCTGCTTCCAGCGCCATCACAATTGAGAGTTCATCGAATACAGATGGAATACGACGAACTTTGCGAAACTCTTCGGTACTTAAGTCCGGCCAGCCATTCCCAGATACCGGTGTATTGATGTCTGTATTCTGTCGTCCGCCAAAGCTCATCACATTCCCTATCAATTAGTGCGCCTCTAGCCACTGAGTCGACGGTTTCGGGTTAGCCTGTTGGCTGCCCTATCCTCGTCAGCCGAGGCGCGGCGGCTTGGGAGTCTTACAAATTCTTCCCGGTCTTCAGCGCACTGATACGCTGGTCAATTTTGGTCAGCATGGTGCCGACGCCGATTTTGTCGTATTGCTTGTTCGCTTCGACGAGCAATGCTTTGGCTGTTTCAAGTGTTTCAATATCACCGACAGCGGCCGCACGTGGCTGGCCTTCGCCGTCTCGCAGCAACAACAAGCCTGCGAACTTGAACCACTTGGCATTCACTTGTTCGTTCAAACGCCACTCATGCCGAACCTTTTCAAATACCTGGCTGAAATAAGGCTCAATCGAGTGTCCGCGTTCGGACTCACGCTCGGCCCATTCCAGCACCTGATCTGCGCAGAACGTCGGCCAGTCACGCTTGATGTAATCCGGTGTAGGCAACTCACGTTCAATCGCTTTGAAGCACCAATCCAATGCTGTTTCCATGGCTTCCACATCGAATAGCCAAAGCACCAGGCTGGTGAATACTGGGTTTTGATACCGCTCCCCGCTTTCCAGGTAGCGCTCAGCCAGAGCGCGGTATTTCGGAATCAAAACATCTCGTTTATGTGCAATCCGATCGGCACGAGCATTAAAACGGCGACGCATATCCTGGCGGTCTTCTTCCAACTCAATCAGCTTGATATGCAGGCTATCCGTCGTGGCCTCACTCACTTCTGAAGCCACTTTCTGCGAACTGCTTTTTGCTAACAGCGCATTGCGTTGTTTTTGTAATGGGCTAGCCATGGTCAGTCCTTACACCTATGCCGGTTCAATGACGTCCACGGCTTCAATGGCCGCGAACTTGTTGAAGTCGCCCACCGCATACCCTTCCATTCGCAGGTATGAGTTTTCGAACTGCTTGCGGTCTTCTTCATTACGCGCTTTTCGCCATTGCGTACCTTTCTGCGTCAGGATCTGAAGGTTTTTCAGAGACGTGACCCAAACCTGTTTTGCTGGGAAAAATGGCGGTGTGAAGGCTTTCTTACCTGCAATAGTTTTTGCCAGGCTTTGTGCCGCTTTGTGTTCTGTCGGCACAGTGGCAGATTCCAGCAAGCGATGCTGTTCGGCAGACACCAGATCACGTCCAACCAACACCACCAAATCCGGGCTTTCGCGATAGACTTCGTGAATCGTGGTGTTGATCAAATCATTCACCAGAGAGTCCAGATTTTTGTATGCATCGGCTGTCGCGCCAGTTGCATCCAGCTTGGCTGAAGCCAGCACCTGTTCGGCTTTCTTTTCTTTGACGATGGTCAGCCAGCCTTTGTTAACGTCCTGGCCCAGCGGGTAAGTCGTCGGGTTCGTTGTTTCAGCAATGTGAGTACCGTGGAAACCAACGCGAATCATATCCAGCGCAAAGTTGCGGGTACTGGCCTGATTCATCAGTTTGATGAACTCACCCGGCCCGCCGGAGTTCGCCCAGATCGTCATGGTTTCCCAAGCAATACATGCACAGGAATCTGTTTCAACCAGTTGATAAGTGTTGCCATCAAAACCCAGCTTGGCGCGGAACCGACCATCTTTAACGCGGCCAGTCAGTAAACCGCCAGAGCCGACATCAACAACCTGGCCCGCAATCTGATCAACCGGGTTGTGCGTAATCATGTTCAGAAAAGCATCAGATTCTAAAATGGCCTGACGCAACTTGGTTTCAATCACCGGCGTAATAGCGAACTGCTTCGACGGATCAGTCGTGCCATACGTTTTTGAAACTGAATCGCTGTACTTCGCCAGATATTCAGATGAAAGTGCGTTCAGCATTAAATCGCCTCCACCGTTTCGCCAGCACCTTCACCCGCAGGACGCTGCCCCGGTGTTTCCTGCGCTAACGCGTTAAACTTATTTTCCAGGCCATCCAGCTTGTCTGTCATCGGCTTTAGCTGCTTTTGCAACTCGGCGGAAAACAGTTCGCTGAAATTCGGCGCCGCAGGTTGATTGCTTTCAGTTTTAGATGGCAATCCTTCACTACCCTCGGCTTCAGGCTGCTCTCTTTCTGGCGGCTGCCCCGTATCAGCAAACTTCTGCTCCAGAGCATCCAGTTTGTTACTGAAAGGCTGAAGCTGCTCTGCCAGCAAGGCTTTCAATTGTTCTTCATTCACGTCGTATTCCTCGTCGTGTGTGTCCGTTGAGAGTTCTGGCAAAGTGCCACCTTTAGAGAACCAATTGCCGATGGTCTTAAAGGCCTGAGCAATGGAACTACGGGAATCATCAGTCGAGATAAAATCGG
This sequence comes from Photobacterium galatheae, assembly GCF_000695255.1. Lineage (GTDB taxonomy): Bacteria > Pseudomonadota > Gammaproteobacteria > Enterobacterales > Vibrionaceae > Photobacterium > Photobacterium galatheae. Next base: position 28,831 of record NZ_JMIB01000045.1, read on the forward strand.
TTGGATTGAGTTCTTCCAGTTGGCTGTATTCATGTTCATGCGTCTGTTCGCCAATCGAGAACTTCAAGCGAGTAGTGCCAGAGCTGGCCGGTGAATCAGTCACAGCCAGCCCCATCAGATAACAGCGGCCCTCCCCCTTGTAATCCGGGTTCGCTTCAATGGAAGTAAACAGCTTTTGGCCTTGCTTGTTGGATTCAAGCAGGAAGTCATTCGCGGTCAGCTTCGCGAACAGTCGCAACTTGTTTTTGAACTTGGCAGCTTTTACCTCATCTACCGTGCCCCAGTTTCGACCATCAAATGGTGCCCAGGATGAACGGAAGTGCTCGGGCCAAATCAATGCCGTGTACTCTTCTGTCGAATACTGTTCAGCCATGTCTTTTATCCAGTTGGCTGTAATGGTGCGCCCGTCTACGGTTGCCCCTTCAGTTGCCACAATTACCCAACCAGTCTGCTTGCTCATGAATCCCGATTCCGTCAGTGAAAATGTCATTTTGCGTATCAGTCACAGCAAAGCGTACGCCTTTGAGTAACCAGATTCATGCAATTGATTTCTAAGGAATTCGGATAGAAGTTGGTTCCGAAGCCAGCAGAATTTAAGTGCCTCAATTGAGTCATTCCGCCGCGTATGATTGCGGCATGGCATATTCTCCTGAACTACGACAAGCCGCCCGAGCCCTCTACCTGAAGGCATGGACGCCAAAAGATATCGCTGCCGAACTTGGCCTCAGTAATGAACGCATCATTTACTACTGGGCTGATAAATATGGCTGGCGGGATATGTTGCGCGAGCACACGGTTGATGAAGCCATTGCATCCCGCATCCAGGCATTACTGGAAATCCCTGATCCCACCCGTAACCAACTGGACATGCTCGACCGGCTGATTAACCACCACACCAAGCTGAAAAAGATGCGTGTGGCAGACAAACAGCAAGCGCAACAATCGGATTCCGGCAGCACTAAAGCGGATACACCGCGCATTCAACGCTCAGCCAACGCCACCGAAAAAAGTAATAAGAAGAAAGGCAAACAGGCCAAAAACAATGTCGACGACGTGAGCGAAGCCAACTTTGCAGACTGGCATCAATCGTTATTCAAATACCAGCTGACGATGCGTGACAACCTTCATCAGCGTATTCGAAATATTCTGAAATCGCGTCAGATTGGGGCAACCTACTATTTCAGTGGTGAGGCGCTGGAAAACGCCATTTTGACAGGCGACAATCAGATTTTCCTTTCTGCTTCCCGCGCACAGGCCGAAGTTTTTCGCAGCTACATCATAGCCATTGCCAAAGAGTTTCTGGATATTGAGCTGAGCGGTAACCCAATCGTGCTGTCGAATGGCGCAGAATTGCGGTTTTTATCGACCAATAGCAAAACCGCGCAGAGTTATCACGGCCACGTGTATGTGGACGAATATTTCTGGATCCCTAAGTTCGATGAGCTGAACAAGCTTGCGTCAGCCATGGCGACTCACAAGAAGTGGCGGAAAACTTACTTTTCGACCCCATCCGCCAAAACTCATCAGGCTTATCCCTTCTGGACCGGTGACAGCTGGAAAAGCGGCAAAGCGAGTCGCGAAAAGCTGGATTTCCCCACGTTCGAGGAATACCGCGACGGTGGCCGGTTATGTCCGGACAGGCAATGGCGTTACGTCGTCACAATTGAAGATGCTGCAAACGGCGGTTGTGGCCTGTTCGATATCGACGAGCTCCGCGACGAATACAGCGAAGATGATTTCAATAACCTCTTCATGTGTATCTTTGTTGATGGTTCTCAAAGCGTATTCAAGTTTAACCACCTTGAACGCTGCATGGTCGACAGTGCGCACTGGCAAGACTTTAAACGTGATAACCCAAGGCCATTCGACAACCGTGAAGTCTGGCTGGGCTACGACCCCAGCCGAACCCGTGACAATGCTTGCCTCGTCGTTATCGCGCCGCCTATCGTCGCGCCAGAGAATTTCCGAGTGCTGGAAAAGTATTACTGGCGCGGCTTGAACTTCCAGCACCATGTCGCAGAAATTGAGAAAGTGTTTGAGCGATTCAATGTCACTTACATCGGCGTCGATACCACCGGGATCGGCGGCGGTGTATGGGACCTGATCAGCCAGAAACACCCGCGTGAAGCGGTTGCAATTCACTACAGCACCGAGAATAAAACCCGCCTGGTCATGAAGATGATTGATGTCATTGAGTCCAATCGTCTGCAGTTTGATGCCGAGCATAAAGACATCGCCATGGCATTCATGGCTATTAAACGCGTGACCACAAGCAGCGGTAATGCCATGACATTCAAAGCTGAACGAAGCGAAATCACCGGACATGCTGACGCTTTCTGGGCCATTGCGCATGCGCTGATCAATGAACCGCTGAACCATTCCAATAAACGTAAATCAACCTGGGCGACCGCAGCATGACACAGGCACTCACCACCAAAACAACAACCCCAAATTCTGCATACCATATCGACAGCTCACCTGAGCCGGTCGACTCAAGCCGATGGCTCACTGAATACAATGAACTTTTCTATAACGATACAGACAATTTCTGGGAGCCGCCTGTTTCGCGTCAAGGTCTGGCCCAAATTGCCAATGCAAATGCCTATCACGGTAGCCTACTCATTGCCCGCGCCAACTATGTGGCTGGCCGCTTTAAAAGCGGTGGCAGCCTTCGCCGGCGTTTTGTTCAGGCGTTCTGCCGTGACTACTTCATGTTTGGGGATGCGGCATTGCTGAAACTACGCAATGCATTCGGCCAAGTCGTCGGTTTACACCCACTACCTTCCATGTACTTGCGACGCCGCAAAAACGGCGATTTCGTCATCCTTGAACGTGACGAGAAACAGCGCGTTTACAAAGAGAAAGACGTGATTTTTCTGCCCCAGTACGAACCCCAACAGCAAATCTATGGCTTACCGGATTACCTGGGCAGTATTCAAAGCAGCCTGCTCAACAAAGACGCCACACTCTTCCGCCGGCGCTATTACATGAACGGTGCCCACATGGGATTCATCTTCTACGCGACTGACCCGAACCTGAGTGCTGAAGACGAAGAAATGCTCAAAGAGAAGATCGCCAGCAGCAAAGGCGTGGGTAACTTCCGCAGTATGTTTGTGAACATCCCGAACGGGAAAGAAAAAGGCATTCAACTGATTCCGGTTGGCGATATCGCTACTAAAGACGAGTTTGAGCGGATCAAAAACATCACCGCGCAAGACATTCTGGTCGGCCACCGATTCCCCAGCGCGAAAGGTGGCTTAGTGCCTCAACCCGGTTCAAACCTGGGCGACCCGGTCAAGGTCGGTACCGAGTACGCAAAAGATGAAGTGATTCCCGTGTGTGAACTGATTATGGATGAAGTGAACTCTGATCCTGAGATAGGCAAAAGTTTACAGCTCCAGTTCAACATACAAGTTGAATCATCGTCTTCCTAATCAACACACCAAAATATGTGCATTGCGTAACTATATAGGTAAATAATTAACTAATGCACATCTTCCCAAAGCTAATCAAGACTTCAGTGTCGACTTCTCTCTTGTAATATTGAGCCAATGCAAGATCATCAGATAAAATGATGGATAAAAAACCACAACAGACATCCCCATCATCAAGCTTTTCCAATCATACGAGGCAACTTGTGCAATCAAAGTGACAATGAAAGAGTTATAAATAATCATGAACGCCAGAACCAATCTATTCACAAACCTTGGTTTACGATAGACATATGCTTGGGTACCCAATACTGCAAAGAAAGCCCCCAAATAACCAAGCAGCATGTTCCATGCTGAACATATCATCTATTCCGTAATCAACAATTAAAGGGGGTAAAAAAATAAAGAAATAATATAAAACCACAAAATACAAAACTCTGAGATATAATTTTGATTTCACATGCGAGCTTGTTTTTTCCACTTTCATTCATCACCAGCCAATAAGTATTACTTTCTATGCTGCCTTCGAAATGCGACCGACCTTCCCTATTCATTGAATAAAATGAAGTAAGTGTAGAAACACAAACAACCACTGTACAAAAACACAGTCATTTCTTACTATGACTCTATCAGTCAGCCAGTTAGGAAAACCATGCGTATCTATTGCCAATGCGGTGAGCGCGCGATTATCAGCAGGAGTAAAGCGGTTGATGATGGTGCAGAGCTTTCCTGTTCCTGCAGGGATCCCTATTGCGGGCATACATTTGTTAGCATTGCGAGTTACAAACACACGTTGAAGCAATCAAAAGTAACAACGACTACCCCATTTATCCGAGGTAGCCGCATTTTTTGTGGGTGTGGTGAACGGGCCATTATAAAAAAAACCAACCGCCTCACAATTGATTGTGCCGATATGTACTGCCAGTGCAAAAATCCAGAGTGTGGGCACAGCTTTGTCATGTCGCAGGGCTTTTCACATACCCTAAGCCCATCGTCTAAATCGACGGGCCAGTTAGTCCATGCCATTGTGCGCTCACTTTCTCCAGAGCAAACCCAACAAGTTTACCAGCAACTTTCACTTATTTAGGCCCGGAACGGGCCGTTTAGCATTCGTTCCGAATATCCGAAGCCTCCGCCAATAACCTTTTCACCATCTCTGCCTGCTCTGGTTCCATTGGCTTTTTTCTATCCTTCATCACCAATCCAACCAAATAAATGCCTACCTTGGTTCGATCGTCACCATATGTGTTGGCCGCCAGTGCCTCGACAATGAAGTCGATCGCCTGCCAGCTTATAGAACGTGTCATGTAAACAGTACTCCTAGCCCTAAAGCACTGTATAAAAATACAGTGGTTTTACTTGGTATGCAGCTGTTTAAACAAAAAACTTCTACAAGCAACTGATTTTTATGAGTCAGATGCGCACTTTGCCACCGTTTTTTCTGATAGCGTTTTCAATGCCAGGGCATTAAAACACATTCCCTATCCTCGCTCAGGCAGCTTTACGCACACACAACAAGTCATCCTGGTGTTGCAGGCTCAACATCAAATCCCGGTCTTCTGGCGGCTCACTGAGCTCATAGCGGTTCAAAAATGACGACCAATAATCCAAACTCGTGCGCTTGGCAGGCAAGGTATCGGCGAAATTACGCCAATAGCTTCGTTGCTGACGTAAAGTATTCGCCATCTGAAGCCGCATCATGCGCTTATAGTCGATATCCTGATTCACTTCCCTCAACGCAAAATGCAGAACGCGCAGCCGCTCAATCTGGTTATCATCCAGATTTAGATCATCCTGAAGCTCGGCATACTCCTTTTGCATGCTGGCAATCAAAGCTGCTTTCTCTTGCTCTAATTCCTCTTTCAACTGTTCATTTCGTGCATTCGCTTGCCATTGCCGGTTATTTACCGCCCAGCCGAGAAAGCGGTCGAATTTCTCCGAAGCGTTTTCACCCGTAAAAGTGATCTGATAATGGCCCGAAGCGATTACACCAGTAGCATGTTTATCTGCCTTTGCTGCTGCAATTTCCTGATCTTGCTGCAACATCATGGCTTTTAGTTTCTCCAGCCGAGCGGCTCGCCTTTCTTCACTCAGCTGTTTACTGTTCTTGGTGATTTGATATTGGCGTTTCGATTCCTTGAGCTTAAAGAACGCTCGCTTTTCCCGTTCCTCATGGTGGACTTTACGTCGATACAACTTCTCTTCTAATTCGGCAATAATCGCTGCCATATTATCGGCCTGAAAACTCGCCAACTCATGCCAACCCGGCGCCCTGGCACAAGCGCTAATGCCATAACGATTACCACGAATTAAGCCCTGATTGCCGTCTCGCCCTTTGGCCGCATACCCCACCGCTTTCACTAAATACCCTGCACCAGCTTTGGCATGTTTGATTTTCTCGATCTTTGCAAAACCATTCCCCCACAACCCTTCAAGCCGCCCGGCCCAGGCATGAAAATAGGATTTCGGTACCCGCCAACGGAACAACACATGCACATGCGGGTTTGGTTCACCGTGCTCGTTCGCCGGCATTTCCGCTACCCAGCAATAATCCAGCGGTACCGCGACTTTTTGTAATCCCTTGCCTGGTTTTTCTTTCCACCTTGGGTTCTGACCCAGCTTGTCTTGCTGATCGCCTTTTCGAATGGGTGTGAACGGGCCATCTGCGATCACCTCACCACACTTCACGCCAGCAGGCTGGACGATCGATTTGCCTCGTTTCTTCCTCGCCGGCCGAAATGCGGGAATCCAACCGCGTTGATACATTTTCTGCGCACCATCAAGAAAACGACTGACCTCATTACCGATCGAAGAATCCGGTGCGTACTCACGAATCTTTGTCCACGGACCTGATGCACGAACACTCGGCGTTCCGATGTCTTTGATTTCATGGCCATGCACATCGAGCCGGCCAGTGCCCTTGATGGGTGCCATGTTGATCACCGCCAGTTCGCCAGCTTTGCCCATATCGTCCAGCCAGGTGAATGCGCCTTCTGCTTTCACGCGATACGGTTCTCGGCCATGTGGACTCATCACGACAATGGAACCATATTGCCCCGGCTTTGTGCGGTTCTTAGACTGCGGCCGACGGGTAAGCACACGCTCGCGCTGCTCTGGCGTGAATGTCAGTGTGATGAAGGTTGAATACCCATCGCGAGTTGATTGAACAAACGCGCCAGATTCAAAAATTTTACGCACTGCACCGCTCGTAACCTCCTCGGTAAACCGATCACCACCTTGAGCAGGCGGTGCTTCCGATGGCCGTGCCTGCGATTCCAACCGAATGCGGTACTCACCCGACCAATCGCGATGCAGAAATCTCGCCATTACAGGCGCATTCTCAACAAAGCCAAAATGCTTCAGGTGCTCCAGCGGGCGATCTTTCCAATCCAATTCGATTGGCTTCACCCGAGATGGCACGAACGGCGTGACATACTGAACGTTCCCATCTCGGAATAAATCTTTCCATTTTACAAGACGTTGCTTGCTCTTTTTCAGCTCCTTCTGCGCGCTTTCTTTCGCCAAGTCCTCCCTTGTCGGACTTTTGCGCCGCTGGACTAGCCTACTATTCCCCGCCCGTTCCGGGCGGCCCTGCGGGGCCAGTTCAGGTGGAAGTTTCGGACCGCGATAACTGAGAAATCGTTTCAACGCCTCATCATCTGAATGGCCTTCCAAGAAAAAACTGGCTTTTGAAATTTGTTCAGGTATCACGCCCGTAAATAGTCGAACTTCTTTAGGCGTAAAAAAACCGAGATTATTCTCGGTACAATTCATTATCTGATAACTCACGTTGAAACCTCCCAGCCGAATACCACGCAAATTGAAAAACTTTTTGCACTATTTTTCTAATCAATAGAAATTCGCCTGAACCCTAAATATTGCTCAATAATGTTCAATGTTGTTCAGGAAAGGCCAACTCTATATTTATTGAATTAGTTCCCCGTATCGTGGGGATGACGGCCCATTGTCGTCGCTGGCACACGTCGCTAAGCTTCTGTTCGACCAAAACAAATTTTCTTAGCGAGGAGACAGAACATGTCAGAAATCAGAGCTTATTTATTTCACAACGATTCAGACAAATTCCATCACAGACGTGAATCACTACCACCACCCAAACCAGATGGAGATAATTTGAATTAATATGAACGACACCAATACAGAATTTGATATTCGTTATTCCATTCGCATAGAACAATTGAATGCGATGTTCTTTAACCGGGTTGATACCTTGATGGCCATCACTCAAATATTCTTGGGTTCCGCCATTTTTGCCGGAGTTGGTTTTTCCGGAATGGCTGGCGCACTGGTTTCTTTGTTGTCCGTGATTACTTTCACGGTAAAACCAACGCTGAAGGCTGTGCAGTCGGATAACCAGGCAAAACGCTACATTGCATTGCTGACTCCGGATCTCGATGTAAAAGAACGACGCGATCAATACTTTCGGATTCAAGAATTGGATAACCACGTACTGCTTTCTTTCAGCAACATCGCCTTCATTCGGGCCGGCATGGAAATGGGGTTGGATGTATCCAACAAAACTCTTTCCCGCTTCGAAGTCTTCATGGCTCGATTTGTTGGCGAACGATTGAAACGAACCGGAAACGAGTGAATGAACCCACGCCCCTTTTGGGGCGTTGTTTTTATAGCTAGCCGGATACACTCCACGACTCATATCGTCACCAACTCCTGTGCATCCACCACTAACAAACCGCCGGCGTTGCTGTTACGACGCAACACACCATTCCTCACATGACGGCATTCGAACATGTGGCAAGCCTGATCAATCGCCTCGTTTCGGCTGCTGCACTCGCCCACTTCCATGTTCATGACTTCACCGGTTTGCTCATTTCGAACAATGCCGCCATCGGCACAAATCACCACTGCAAAGAAACGCATCATGATTACACCTCGTTCAAACTTGGGTTATGGTGAATGTCGGCCGTTTGTTCCCACCAGGTTTGAATTGCTGCCGGCAGCGTAACCTGACGGTACTGGCCCGCCATGAAGAACAAACCACGAATCGCACCCATGGCCTGAAACTCTTCCATGCTACCGTGTTCCGCGCTGTTGAAAACGCACATCCAGAACGCGAACCAGCCCGTGAAAACATCATCAAGCGTCAGCAATGCCATATCGTGTGCCAAGTGGAACGACTGCGCTTTTACCGCATCCAATGCAAACCACTCGCCTGTGGCATCTTCCACGTATTCGAAAATCGTAACGAAGGCATCAACCGCCGAACCGGGAAAGCCCACATCAACAAAGGCTTCCTTCAACTCATCGGCAGCAACCATCATGTGGCCCTTGTTCATGCTGGCACCTCTTTTTTGCTGGCAGCCAGAAAAACATCAGCCTCACTCACGAAATAACGCGCATTTTCAATCATTCGAATCATGTCGGCAGCACAAAGCCCATTACGGCGGATATTCTCAATATCGGCAGACATACAATCAGCCGACTCTTTCAACCGATCGCGAAGTAACTCAATCAGTTCAATGGCTGTAAACTGGCTCATGCTGCCACCTCTTGCTTGTCTTTTGCTTCTGCAATGAGTTCCAACAACTTGTCTTCAATAGCCAGTAACGCCTTCAGCGCACTGTCACTCTTCCCATTGCAATCAACTAATTTGACCGAGTTTTCATAAAGCTTATGTTGTGAGGCACTAGCGTACGATTCAGTTTTCGGAAGCACCGTAATGTCAAAGTCATTCACATGCGGGTAATAAGACGGAAAGATATGAATGACTTCTCGGTTTAACATCGCCAATCGCAAGATCTCTAAAACAACTTCTTCACAGTCACTCAAAGGCTTAAGCGACTTCGCGAAAGCTTCGCATTTGTTTGCCAGTTCTTCTGCTCTGATAACCAGTTCGCTTTTTCGTTGCGTTGTTTTCATGTTGCCCTCCCAAGCTGGCCTTGTGGCCTACTGAAAATCTCGGAACGCCTTGTGCGCGAACGGCTTAAGCGCATCGGCAAGTGTATTGATCGACCGGTGCAGCTCTACCCGCTCCAGGTCTGTCATTTCGTGTAACTTCATGTCAACGTGGCGTTGCTTCAACCCGGCGGAAAAGCACAAGGTGCGTTTTACGTCTTCAGCCAAATTGTCGTAACTCAGCCCCAGCGAACTCTTGCAGCCGAACAACTCGTGGCAATAGGCAATTGAATCTTTGGCTGGGCGCGAGTGATTGAGTTTCTCTGCGGTGTTTCCCATCACGGCCTCCTTAACTGAGCCCAGGCATTGGCATCGAACCCAGTGCATCGACAGCACAGGAAAGCACGGGGACGGCGTGAAACTTGACCTCGACTTCGTTCATCAGCATCACCAATTCGCGAACAGCCTGCTGCGCGCGTTTGACCACTTGGTCTTTGGTGCGTTGGTTGATGCGTTGTGTGGCATTCATTGCCAGCGTATGCGAACAAATTTCACCGGTGGCCGCGGAAATGGTGAGCAAGCGCTCGTTCATCGACTTCTTCGGCGCGTTGCTTTCCTCGGCCGGGAGTGGCGCGACGGTTAAATCGATTTCCTTCAGCAAGGCTTCAATCATGCGGGTATCCATTTCACCAGTAACCGGATTACGCGTGGCTTTGGTGAGCAGCATCATTTCAGTGGCGTACAAATGATGTTTCGGTTTTTTCACATCCAGCTTGTTGCATTGCTGCTGCGAGTTCAGCCCGACACGCGCCGCCAGTTCTTTAATGACATGCGCATCGCTGAATGCCACGCAGGCACTGTAAAAAGCCGAGTGTTTTGACTGTGCATTTGCAAACATGGTGGCGTCCTGCCCTTGGCGATATATTCAAATGACTTAATTAGAAAATCGCGTCAGCGCCTTCATTCGATAAAGCCACCATGTTGATGAGTGGCTTTTCCTTTGGCTTGCCTGGGGTTTTCGGACGGATGGGCAGCCGGCCTTCGTGAATCATTTTGTTCACCTGGCCGATGGTAATGCCTGAGATTTCAGAGAATTTCTGAACTGTGACAAAGGGACAAAGTGGTGCATTGAACACTATTGAAGAATTGTTCATGGTGGTATCCTTACAAGTTATTGTCGTTCAACTGTGTTCAGCTTGCTGCTATACAAACCCGAACACATATACCGATGTATGAATGGTAGATCTACATATGAGTTTCAGTCAAGAAAAAATAAACCCTCCGATGTATGACGGTGGGAAAACTGTGACCTCAAGATTAGTGAAGGCGCTACGTCTGAAGGAATTTAAAGAACTAACTGAAGTACTTGGGGTAGGCAAAGGTACGATCTCAACTTGGCATCAGCGTGAGCAAACCCCTTTTGAAGTGGTTGTACGTGTACATTTGAAAACTGGGGTATCACTCAAGTGGCTATTACTTGGCGAAGGCGAAATGTACGAAAACGGCCCTTCAAGACAGCTAACAGCAAGTAAAGACACAGATGAAACACCAACAAAAAAGATCCCTTATTTCATTCTCAAGGGCGGCGAATTACACAAGCAGGAACCACTGACACTAGATTTACGCTTCATCGCCCAGTTGCCTGAACATGAAGATCTGGCCGTTGTCCTGGATTCAGGTAAACAAATCTATGTGGATAAAGCGGACACCAAAGTGATTGCTGGCAAATTCTTAGTCTCTTATGCCGGTATCACAACTGTAAGTGAACTTCATAAGCTACCAAATGGTTCAGTGTTCATGGTACTGAATGGTAGGGATGTAGAAGTCGATCCTGAACATATAAAACCTCAAGGTAGAGTAATATTTCAAGTAAAAATGGACAATGCCAAATGAGTTATTACTTAGACAGGTTAAACAGTGAAGAATTTGAAGATTTAGCTGCTGATATAGTATCCAAACTTTTTAATTGCCATGTTGAAGTATTTAAAAGTGGTAAAGACAAAGGTGTAGATGGAAAATTCCACTGTTTCAATATTGAGCAAGGAATAATTCAGGCAAAGCATTGGATCAAAAGCCCATTCAGAAATCTTATAAGTGAGATTGAAAAAAAAGAAGTCCACAAAGCTAGAAAACTAAATGCAGATAGATATATTTTTGTTACATCTCAAGAATTATCAAATGAAAACAAAAAAAAGATACTTACAGCATTTTCTGGTTGCATTAAAGAGACTTCAGACATCATCGGTGGTACAGAAATAATAAAATTTATAAAAAGCAATCCAGAAATTGAAAGGAAGCATTATAAGCTATGGCTGTGTAGTTTTAATACAATTTCTATAATTCAAAACAATGATATATACGGAGATAGTGATTTTACACTACAAGAAATTTATGATGAGTCAATTAAATACGTAGAAACTAAGTCTCATCAAGATGCATTAAGTATATTAGAAAATAAAAATACGTTAATTATTAATGGCGAACCCGGGATCGGCAAAACAACTTTAGCAAAAAATATATGCTTCAACTATGTACTCGATGGATATGAATTATGTGACGTTGGAACAGACATTAGAAATGCAAAAAAAATATACAATGAAGAACAAAAACAAATATTTTATTTTGATGATTTTTTAGGTCAAAACTATTTAGATTTGGAGAATGAAAGAGAAGACACAGAAATAATAAAATTCATTAAAAGAATTAAAAACAAAACCAACAAAAAGTTTGTTTTAACATCAAGAAGTATTATTCTCAACAAAAAAAAATTACATTCAGAAAAATTTCAACACGCTTCTAAAATCATACAGAACTATGAACTATCAATAAATAAACTATCCAAAATTGATAAGTCAAGAATGCTATTCAACCACCTTTATCATTCAGATTTAGACAAAAATAAAGTTACATCTCTTGTTGAGAGAAAGCTTTACCATACAATCATAAACCATAATAATTATAACCCTCGAATAATTGAATTCATCACAGACAACTCTAGGTTCGAAGTCCATAAAAATTCTGAGGAAGATTATCTAGATTACATATTAAGAAGTCTTACAAACCCCGAAGACATTTGGCATAACAGTTTTATTTCACAACCACATTCTTTAAAAATATTAACTTGTATTGTTGCATTCTCTCATTCAAGACTGGAAGAAAATCAACTAAAGGATTCGTTCAATAAAATAAAAACACTTGATGAGAAATTGAAGCTTGAAAGTTCATTTAACACCTATGAAGATTCTATTAAATATCTCCTTGGTTCATTTTTAAACAGAGTTGTATCTAATAAACATTTTTACGAATCAGTTAACATTACTGTTTTCAACCCATCTTTAAGTGACTACATAATAAACAAACACATTAATAATAACGAGTTACTGTCAAATATTTTTTCTTGTTATCCAAACAAAACTTATATAAAAAGATTATCTAATTTATTGGAGAATAAACTCGACCAAGTGCATGCAAAACAAAAATACATTTCAGTGTTAGATGGTATACTTAGAAACATAATAGAAAAAGATTTTCATGTAAGTGACTCATATTTTAACTTTTTATTATCAGAACTGATAACAAACTCTGGATACAATGCTAAAAACTTAGAGTTGGCTTTAAACATCATTAAAAGAAGAGACTTTTCAACCTATTATCCAACCGACGTCAAATATTTCTTCAAAATAATTTTAAATTGCAGTGAAAACTTGATTCCAAAAGAAGATGAAATAACCTTTCTTTTAAACTGTTCTAAAACTTCAATCACTATGGATGATTTATCATATACTTCAAAACTTATAGTCCATTTCGATAAAGAAGATAACAATGAAATTCTACGTGAACTTTCCTTTAGTATTGAAGAATCTATATACGATGAATTTGAATCATTCGTTGAAGATAGCTGCATGTTAGATAACATGTTCCCAGATGATTCTGAATATTCAGCAAAGTTGGAATTAGAGGATCTATTTGAAGAATTTACTTCTAATATAGCTATTGATTTAAAAGAATTAGGGGTTGATAGATACACTGTTATCAATAGCTATGATATTGATTATAAACTAAAATCAAACTTAGATTATGCGGATGAGCTGACAAATGGGATGAATGAAGAAGTTTCAGATGATATTGATGAAACAGAAATAGATGATATATTCAACAAATTAATTGGATAGCAGATTTTCGCAATTAATTTTAATCATTATTAAAATGATTAACGCTACTTTATTAGTATTCAAGGTTTTTTGATGTTCACAGTAGGAAAAGAGTACCACCGCCAGTCAGAAATCCATGGCGTGTACAAAGGCCAGGCCCAAGGCGGAATCTCGACCCCTTCGGGCCTGGATGCAATCTTCATTTTTACCGGTGATGGCGGTGAGAAGCACGGCTATGCCGACGACTTCGGCGACGATGGCATTTTCTACTACACCGGCGAAGGCCAGGAAGGCGACATGGAAATGGTGCGCGGGAACAAGGCCATTTTGAACAACATGAAAGATGGCCGCACCATTCATATCTTCGAGTATGTGCGCAAAGCTTACGTGCGTTACAACGGTTCGGCCGATTGCATTGGCTACCACGAAGAACAACGGCCCGACACGCACGGCACCATGCGCAACGCGTTCATCTTCCATTTAATGATGCACAGCCAAGATGAAGTGGAAGCGAACACCGATCACTTACCTGAAGTGGCCGACGTTTCAAAAGCGCAAAAACCCATCGAGAAAGAACTGAAAAAACTCAAAACCCTAGCCGAGTTACGCAAGGCAGCGTTGAGCATATCGTCTGCAAGTGCCGATACCAAAACCCGCCAGGTCGCCACCTACTACCGCTCTGAAGCATTGAAGAAATACGTGAAGGCCAGAGCAAAAGGCAACTGCGAAGGCTGCGACACCCCCGCCCCATTTGAAACAAAAAAAGGCCCCTACCTGGAGCCCCACCACGTCCACCGCCTCGCCGACGGCGGCCCCGATCATCCCAAATTCGTCATCGCCCTCTGCCCCACCTGCCACCGCCGCGCCCACTACGCCGTGGACGCAGCCGCATTCAACCAAACCTTGATTGAGAAACTGGTGGGGATTGAGGGGTGAGAAGCTTTTGCAATCGTTGTGAACCTAACTTGTCATAACTATCCCTACAAATTGTAGGACTTTGCTACATATTGCACAGTTCAAGCATTGACCATTGCAACAAATCCAAGTAATACTCAGTGCATACACATTGCCTTGAGATCACCATGCTAGAAGTTGAATTTACGCATGATGGTAGCCGGTGTACCCCCGAGCTATTCATCGCTGACCCCGAGAAGTATGAAGGTCTCATCGTCTGTATTGAATGCCGAAAAAGAGCCTGGTTTACCAAGGGGTTTACCACGGTTAAAGGGGTTGAACGAACAGCATGCTTCGGTTCCCACCATGAAGATGGTTGTAATAGAGCCTCTTCGATTTTAGAAGCCGAAGACATGGAGGGCATTGAAACAGACGAAAACGGTGATAACAAATCAGCCGATATTTTCATTAACCTCGATAAAACTAAGCACGGGCAAATTGAAAAATCTGTCGACAATGATAAAACGGATGCCCCACCACATAACTGGGAACCATCACCAAAACCAATAGAAATTGGTGGGAAGTCAGGTTACCCGATGGAGAAATCGCTTCGGCAAATTCTCAGCTACTTAGTTCGTAATGAACTTTATGGCGAAGGAAAATCAGTAAAAATTGTTGCTGATTCTGGACGTGTGTTAATTGAAGGGATGCTAAGAGATCAATTAGTTCAGGTGCCTTACATTGAAGAAAGACACTACCAGAAAGAGAAAATCTTCTGGGGTGAGATTAACAACTACAAAGAATTAGATGACGGGACTGTTTGGCTAAACTACGGAACAAAAAGAGAACCAAGTATTTATGTTCCATCAGACCTCAAGCAAGACCTGATGGACAAATATCACATGAAAGATTTATCACGCTTTCATGGCTCACATTTCATTGTAGTTGGTGTGGTAGGACGTTCACCACATGGAAAGCCAATCATTCGCTCGGCCTTCCCTAAGTACATGAATTTCATCAACTATAGAGAAAAAGAATTTTCCTAAGAGGTTACATTAACTCTGCGGTTTGGGAATGAAGCGCGTAGGGCTACAGATTGCATTGTCTCTGCGCATTACATACCACAACGTGACAAAGGTTAATTATGAACGAACATCGTTATTACCCCATTCTTAAGTGGAAACAGGGCGAGCATCATGCTCTTAGAGAACTGCCAAAAGAAATTCAGGCCGCTATCAGCCCAATCATTGACTACCCAGATATGGATTGGGATTTTGAAAATAACTGCTATAAGAAAAACCTCACACAGCATTTAACTAATTTCGGGACAAATCTAAAAAAAGCATGGAAAGTTGAATCCCCTGTATATCTCGATGTAAATAAACTTGATAAACATGCCACAGACGATTCAGTTCATCCACTTGATACATGTATTGAATTAGCGAATTCTGAAGGCAGGAAAATCATACCTGTATACTCTCCACTCTACAGTGAGAAATATTCAGATGCAGTTCAACGAAACACTGAACTAGGTGCTTGCCTTCGCATCAAAGCTCAAGCACTTGTAGATAATGAAGTTGACTTAAATTCACTAGCGGAATCATTCTGGCTAGAACAAGATGAAGTCGATATCTTAATTGACCTTGGCAACATAGACGATGAAACTTGGTCTTATGAGGTTGCTATTTCTGCATTTCGAAATTTAGCCAGTCAGGGAGATGCCTGGAGAACTGTTATTATCGCAGCGTCTTCGTATCCTGAAACCCAAGCGGGCATCCCTAACGATCAGCTATATGAAGTACCTCGGCTTGAATGGAATATCTGGCAGAAGGTCTATTCTGAACATGAATTCCGCATACAACCATCGTTTGGTGATTACTCTATCGGTGTTGAAACTGAAGATGTCAATGGAAGTGACCAACCAGACCCAAGAAAGATGAATGCTGCAGCATCGATACGATACTCAACAGATCATAACTGGTTATTCTCAAAAGGCCGCTCAGCCAGAGACTACGGCTGGGATCAAACCAAAGAGCTGTGTCAACGGCTTGTTGCAGCAACGGGGAAATATAAAGGTAAGGATTTTAGCTGGGGTGACAAATATATCTACTTAAGAGCTGAAGGAGATATCTCAAGTGGAAATGCGACAACATGGAGGAAAGTGGGCAACAACCATCATATTACCCTAGTTGTCGACCAATTAAGTAAGCTAAGCTGACGGAGTTATAAGAGTTAGTTCGTTCTCCATTCTGTTCTTTTCTTCAGTTGGAGACGTACTTCATTCCGAAGCTGCTTTTCTGGAATTGTCTCTGACACAATAGCCCAAAGCTTATGTCGGGGTTTACTCTTATTCCCTTTGAGTGAGCCCCATTTTTCTAACAATGTTAAGCACTCTTCCTTCCACAGAAGCTGAGCGACTCTTAAAGGATCAATGCTTCTGTTTGTCTTCTCTGCACGCTCATGGACAATATGAATACCGCCTCTTGAACCTTGAGTGACGACTTTTATTCCCCACCAGTCAGGAACAATCTTTTTTGCTTCTTCATAGTGGTTGTCTGAAACGACAAGGGTAACTTTGTCCATTACTGCGGAGTAATACTTCACCTGGGCAGGCAAACGCTCCAAAGTATCTTTGGCACTTTTTAACTCATAGCCATGGAGTATTCCATTAACCACTGCAATATCAACCCGACAAGCACCAAGACAGATGCCAAGCTCATCCAAAACTAAGGTATCCGCATCAGAGTGATGCCTCTTCAATAGCTTTTTGTGAACTGCATTACGCACATCTATATCGTTCATTGCCCTAGCCTAATTGTTCTGGTGTGTAGTTTCCGGTCGGCGATCATACACTCGAAGCTCTTTTTATCAACATATTAGAGCAAATTTATAGACTTGCTCTATCACCATCCTAATAACTACAACTCGGTTCACATTGTCACCAAAATTCTATGTGTTTCTATTTACTCGGTAAAACATTGATTTGCTAATTTCTACGTTTATCATGACTGTATAAATAAACAGTACCTGAGTGTTATGACAGTTCGAAAACTTGAAGATGGCGGCTGGATTTGCGATTGCTACCCCAATGGCCGATCTGGGAAACGTGTAAGAAAACGTTTTGCAACAAAAGGGGAAGCCGCAGCCTTTGAACGGCATACCATGCGTGAAGTGGATGAGAAACCGTGGCTTGGTGTTGCCACCGATCGCCGACGTCTGCTCGACCTTCTGAACGTTTGGTATTCAATGTACGGGGTCAGCCTAAGTAATGGCAATGTGATCAAAGACAAAATGGATCATATGGCAAGAGCAATGGGCAACCCGTTGGGAGCCAAGTTTACCAGTAAAATCTATTCCAACTTCCGCCAACTACGCATGTCAGGTGACATCAGTTTTGTAGATAAACGCTGGCAAAAAGGTGCGCCTTCTATCGCCACACTTAATTCTGAGCTTTCACGATTTAAAGCGGTATTCAGTAAGCTGAAAGAACTGGGAGAATGGGTTGGCCCGAACCCGCTGGAAGATATCAAGCCGCTCAAGGATCATGAACGTCAGATGGCGTTTTTGACTTCAGAGCAAATCAAACTTCTGCTTGAGCTTGTCGCACAACATGAGCGAAAGGACATGCTCAAAATCGTAAAGATTTGCCTTGCCACCGGTGCCCGCTGGAATGAAGCAGCCAAGTTATGTGGTAGCCAACTGAGTAAGTATAAAATTACCTACACGAACACGAAGAACAAAAAGAATCGGTCGGTTCCTATCTCGTCGGAACTTTACCAAGAAATATACAAGCCAACCTCTGGTCAGTTGTTTGAAGAGTGCTATACGCCATTTTGCTATCTGCTGAAGACAAAAGTTTTTCACGATATCCCAACTGGCCAGGCTACCCATGTTTTGCGTCATACTTTTGCCAGCCACTTTATGATGAATGGCGGAAACATCCTGGTGTTGAAGGATATCCTCGGCCATGCTGATATTGGCATGACGATGCGCTATGCTCATTTTTCCCCAGAACACCTTTCAGATGCGATCAGCAAAAATCCTCTCGCCCATCTCTGATTTCCCTCCTGAAAAGTGACTACATTTTGTCTACGTTCGTGAAAAAATCGGTAAAAAATAGCATGAAATAGCTGTATAACCATACAGCAAATGCACAACAGAAGTGATTTAAGTTACTGTTTTTAAATGGATTCATAATTTTTTATGAAGTTCTATGGGATGTCATCCCAGAGCGCGATGGACAAGCATTCCGGCGGTGTTGCCAACTATCGTGCCGCTGAAGGAAAAACCGTACTATTGCCATACCGTGGCCCGGTTGAAAACACCATCCAAGATATCATGGGCGGCGTGCGCTCAACCTGCACCTACGTTGGCGCGGCGAAGCTCAAAGAGCTGACCAAACGCACCACCTTCATCCGTGTACAAGAACAAGAAAACAACGTGTACGGAAGAGAATAACTCGGTTTTTTCGAGGTATTTGAGGCCGCTTTTGAGCGGCCTTTTTTGCGCCCCAAATTGGTAAGTGGCGTCAGCCAAAAAGTACTACCCGACTATCCCCACAAACCATGCGACAGTAAAGCACGATTGTTCCGGCTGATTTTCATCGCTTCATCAATAAACGGCTCCAGCAACTCCTGTTGGATCTGTAGCCTTTTCCGAAATGCCAGATACTCTTTTTCATTAACCAGCATCAAACCAGATTGATTACTTCCGGGCTGGCTTTCGCGCGCTCGGCTTCGAGATCGCGCCGTAACACAGAACGGGCCAGTGCGGCGACGAACTCATTTTCGCGGTTCCAGTTCTGAGAGTTGAATACGTGGCTGAAATGAATGCTGACTTGTTCGGTGCTGACGCCCCGGAGCTGGGCAATTTCGTAAATAAGATCGTTGAGTGGGATGTTGTGGTTGGGTTTGAAGCAGAGCTGTTAGTAAGAATACATGACCACTCCCCACTACAGACCAACCTGTATCGAAATGTAAACATATCTAGAACGCTAAGAAGCCTAGACTGAATGAGGAAGTTGGTAGTGAGGTGTGTGAGATGTGGTGGAGAAAACCTAAGTCAAATAGAGCACGTGGATTCTATGTTCGTACACCTTCTATAAAAAAATCACTGATACTACGTTGTCGCGAAAAATTATTAGTCTTTACTGAAATTGCTGCCATTGTTGCGATTGTCGCCTTTTTACTTCAAATTAAAGACTCGAACACAGCTCGCATTAATGCCGCTTGGGAGTTAATCACAACCAAAGCGCCAGGTAACTCAGGAAAACGAGAAGCTTTGGAGTACTTAAACAGCTGGAATTGTTTAGGCATAGAGTGGTTCGCTTCCATAAAAGAAGTAAGTTGGATTACGAATATAATTTGCTTAAAAAAACCTGTATCTCTAATGGGTGTTGATTTATCTCCCCCAAAAGAAATTAAATCTGACAAACAAGCTGAAAATAATAGTGACTCTTTATCAAATTGGGAGGAGACAGTAGATTATGCTAAATTTCTTTTTGATGTAGAATCAAAAAGATATACTGGGGCATATCTTCAAAGGTCAGAACTCCCAAATGTTGATTTAAAAGGTGCAAACTTGAGTTTAGCTAACATCTCAAATTCAAATTTAAAAATGGCAAAATTAGAGCAGTCCATTTTAATTCAAGCCAATTTATCTGAATCAGACTTATCTAATGTGAACTTGGATCAAGCCACTCTATCAAAAGCATTTTTATATAAATCAAACCTAGAAAATAGCAGTCTAGAATTTGTAAATTTATCAGAAGCAAATCTTGCAGAAACAAACTTATCTAACACAGACCTTGGCTTATCCAACTTCACGAGATCTTTGCTTGTAGAATCCAACCTCTCTAATTCTGAAGCGCAAAGAACTAATTTTTCTAAATCTTTCATGATGAGAGCAAACTTCCAAAACTCTAACCTTAATTCAGCAATATTTACAGAGGTTCAAGCTGACTCTTCAAACTTTTCAAATTGCCAGCTTCGTGATACACAATTTACTTCTTCCAATCTAAGAGATTCAAATTTTTCAGAATCTTTTATGAGCTCCGTAAATTTCAACCAAGCTGATCTATCAGGTGCAAATTTAAATAATGCTACTGCCAACTTTGCTGACTTCTCATTTGCAAACCTTAGCGGAGCGGATTTTACTAACACTGACCTAACTCTAGCAGATCTTTCTAACGCTGATTTAACTCATACTACTTTTACTAGAGCAGATTTTAATTCTACCAATCTTATAAATGCAAAATTTTATTACCCAATAGCAGGCTCTGATGAATATTCTGATGAATTTATAGAAATCGTATGCAATCAAATAACAAAGGCTAAAAACTGGGAGAAATCTTATCGAGATGAAAAGTTTGCGTGCGGCATGCCCATTCCAACGCCATGACGCCCTTAAAAATATTTCTGTTGTACTGTTTTTCGAAGGTAACAATAAGGAATGGTATATATACCTAAGCAAAATTGAAATTCTGATCTTTGCGTAAAATCACAACAAACACCAAATTATCAGCAACTTAAGGACAACACTTCAATTCCTTCAAGATCATCACGTGATCATTGAGATCATGACGAAATCTATTAAACTCCTTACAATATCAATAACTTAGCTGTAATTAAATCCATATCTCAGCGTTGGTAAATTTCAGAAAACCTGAAAGAATTTCATTTTTTGAAATTTTTAAAAGCGCGCTGTAATCCATTTAAAGGGACTTTAAACCACTGAATACCCCGCGTCATCTAAGCTTCTGAGCGTTTAGCTCTGTGGTTTTCAGGTTGTCGATTTTCACGATACAGAATTTCGTAAAAACCTACTGCGAAAACCTCGCAGGTGGGGAGGGAGAGTGCGGATTTCGTCACGCACTCGCTCCATTCCGTGGCCGTGGAGCGTGGCTGACAGCAGGCAACAAAAAAGCGCCCATGATGGACGCTCGCTGGTCAGTGAAGTACAACTTTTAAACATAGACAGTGCCAACAAAGAGCACTTTCTTGACTGAGTGCTATCCTTTTGTAAACGCACAGGGTTTTGTTTACCAGGGGGGATAAAACTCCCTGAATTAACTGGATTAAAAACAAATCTGTAAGCAGTGCTATCCTTACTGACACCATTGTTTGGTGGGCAGTTTGAGATAGCTTGAATGTCCA
Organism: Photobacterium galatheae; assembly: GCF_000695255.1. Classification (GTDB taxonomy): domain Bacteria; phylum Pseudomonadota; class Gammaproteobacteria; order Enterobacterales; family Vibrionaceae; genus Photobacterium; species Photobacterium galatheae. The sequence goes on from NZ_JMIB01000045.1 coordinate 50,332, forward strand.
CTTTGTATTTCATTGCTCATATCTTCCTTGACTTTTTGCATTAAGTCTATATGAGAATCCATATGAAACTATACACTATGTGCAAAAAATTACCTCACGCAGCACAAAATAGAAATAATTCTGCACTAATTTTTTATATTTCGATTAAATAAATTTAAACCAGTTAATCAAGTACATATAACATGCTGTTTATGTGTGTTTTTTCTTTAAGAGTTATAGATGTTCGAAATAGGAAAAGAATACCACCGCCAGTCAGAAATCCACGGTGTGTACAAAGGCCAGGCCCAGGGCGGTATCTCGACTCCTTCGGGCCTGGATGCGATCTTCATTGTTACCGGTGACGGCGGTGAAAAGCATGGCTATGCCGACGACTTCGGCGACGATGGCATTTTCAACTACACCGGCGAAGGCCAAGAAGGCGACATGGAAATGGTGCGCGGAAACAAGGCCATTTTAAACAAAATGAAAGACGGCCGCACCATTCATATCTTCGAGTATGTGCGCAAAGCTTACGTGCGTTACAACGGTTCTTTAAAAATACTCATTCCTTAGCAAGATCAAACCCAACAGGATGTATAGACGCCCTTACGCTCAAAGGAACCAATGGAATGTGCTTTTCTTCGATACCTGCACTAATCCAATCTAAAAAGATTGCTGTCACATTTTGTAATCTTATTTGATCTTTTGAGTCAGCAACAACCCACTCACTCTCCTTCTTTAAAGGCCACTTGTTATCAGTCTTCCAGAATCTATCATTAAAAGATTGATAAAATTTAATCTTTTTGCATGGAATTTCCACTTCGAAGTAGTCAGAATATGTAACAAGGCCAATTAGCCATGATCCCTTGGCGGTTCCCAATTCATGCTTACCAAACTTGATGCGGTTTTGATGGCTGTTCTCTCCAACCTTCGCATCAATAGCATAATCTAAATTTTCACTAACTTTCTGAATTTCCTGTAAGAAATCCTCAAACAGTTTCTGTGTTACCAAATCCCATTTATTATAATTTTCTTCCACTTCTCTAAGCAGGTAGTTTGTAACCATACAGATTCTCCCTTCTGTTTTTGTTTGATGACTAAATCATAAGCAATCATTTTCGTAATTGAAAATAAATTCATGAAATTGTCCACTTCCCCTTTA
>NZ_JMIB01000047.1 GCF_000695255.1 Photobacterium galatheae
CAGTTTATGAGAACAGCGCCTCATTCATCCAGTGATTATTCATTCAAGAACCATGACAACAGCACGCAGCCAACTCATTATTGTCGAAGCAACGCCCTATTATCATTGTGTTTCAAGATGCGTACGCCGTTCATACCTTTGCGGGTATGACGAGCTGACTCAAACCAGCTATGAACACCGTCGTGACTGGGTCGAGAAGCGATTAAAGCAGATTGCCAACATCTTTTGCATTGATGTTTGTGCTTACGCAATTATGAGTAATCACTATCATTTAGTGCTGCATATCAACACCGAGAAAGCACATCGCCTTTCAGAGCACGAGGTCATCCAACGCTGGAGCACTTTGCACCGAGCACCTGTGTTGATTCAGCGATTCTTAAAGGGTGAAACGTCAACTGAAGCCGAGAAAAACGCATGCCTCGCAATCATCCAAACTTGGCGGGAAAGACTTTGTTCCATCAGCTGGTTCATGCGCCTGCTCAACCAATATATTGCCCATGAAGCCAATCGCGAAGACGGCTGCACCGGCCACTTTTGGGAAGGTCGTTTCAAAAGTCAGGCGTTGTTGGATGAAAAAGCATTGGCCGCCGCCATGGCGTACGTGGATTTAAACCCTGTTCGAGCCGGTATTTCCAAGACGCCAGAAACATCCGATTTCACTTCGGTGAAAGCTCGCATTGAATCACTTCGTAAAGACGAGGCATCAGCACCCTCTCTTTATCCATTCGCGGGAAATCCGAGAAATGACATGCCAGATGGGCTTCCTTTCCGCTTGCTGGATTACCTTGAATTGGTTGACTGGACCGGACGA
>NZ_JMIB01000048.1 GCF_000695255.1 Photobacterium galatheae
GCACGAAGCCAACTCATTAGTGTCGAAGCAACGCCCTATTACCATTGTGTTTCCAGGTGCGTGCGCCGTTCATACCTTTGCGGGTATGACAAGCTGACTCAAACCAGCTATGAACACCGTCGTGACTGGGTCGAGAAGCGATTAAAGCAGATTGCCAACGTCTTTTGCATTGATGTCTGTGCCTACGCAATTATGAGCAATCACTATCATTTAGTGCTGCATATCAACACCGAGCAAGCAAATCGCCTTTCAGAGCACGAGGTCATCCAACGCTGGATCACTTTGCACCGAGCCCCTGTGTTGATTCAGCGGTTCTTAGAAGGCGAAACGTCAACTGAAGCCGAGAAAAACGCTTGCCTCGCAATCATCCGAACCTGGCGGGAAAGACTCTGTTCCATCAGCTGGTTTATGCGCCTGCTTAATCAATACATCGCTAACGAAGC
>NZ_JMIB01000049.1 GCF_000695255.1 Photobacterium galatheae
AAACGGAAAAGCCCCTGAGGGTTAACTCAGGGGCTCGGTCGCCATCAATATGGGCAGGGTGTCAAAGGTTTGGAAGCGGTGGGAGGGGGGAAACACGCTAGACGACGGGTTTTCTAATCTTTCTTATAGTTTTTAACATATTGCTTTAAATATACATTTAGCTCATTAACCGCCAGCCTGAATTCCCTCATCAGCTTCTTATATTCTATATTTACGTTTTTTAGAACATTCAGTTCGGATTCTGTTATTGGCGGTTCCAAAAATAGTAACTTCTCTAAAATACTTATTCTAGAATTTAAAGACTCTATTAGGCTTGCGTAAGATGGTTCGACGATAAAATCACTACGTTCATCATTCCATTCAGAAAGAAGCTTAGCCCCCTCTTTTACTACAGTTAATAGCCTTTCTTGTACATCTACCCAACCTGAGTAACTTGGATTACGTAAATACTCGTCAATTGTCACAGTAACCGCTACATTTTGATACGCAGAAAATTGAGTGCTTTTAGCGCTAAGATTAATTAAATCTTTTCTTGCTTTTCTCGCAAAAAAATAGTTAATTCCTTCTTCGCCTGTTACAACAACATGTTTTATCCCATCCGTTATTTTCACGATAGAGTCGCCAATATCTCCTAAAGATTTTGCAACCTCTGTAAGAACTTCAATTTTTGAGGTTTGATTAGATGCTGCAACTGATATTTGCATCGTTAATATAACTAAAATCATTAATGTAAGTTTCAATTTATTCGCCAAAATATTCATACCAAATTATTTTACTCGAACAGAAAAACCAACTCGTTACATTTTAGTAATAAAAAGGAAGTGTGACAAATAAACTTACACCCTTGTCTGTTAATTTATTTTCACTCAATAAAACAGTAAATTATCCCACTGGCACCTTCACCCATTTCTTGCACCTGCATAGCGCTACACCTTCGGCGACTTTGACGCAGCGGGAGCGGATGACGCCCTGGTGGGTGAAGATGCAGTGGCCGCAGTCGCAGACGACGGCGGGGTATGGCCCCGCCAGTTCCTGGTACATGGCATCGAGTCGTTTTGGTTCAAGTTCGGTGACGTTGGCCTGTGCCATCATTCTGCCTCCATCTTGAGTAAGGCGATGTCGAGCTTGTCGCCGATAGATGCAAACAGATAAAAGAGTTGTTCAGCGGTGAGGGTTTCAACCGGGCCTGAGGTTGCGCCGGAGATTGCGGCTAACCCGCCAATCATTTCCCGGGCTTCGAGGACTAAGGTGTGCGGATCTTTGTTGATTGCCTGGAAAGCAGAAGCTGAGTTTATAGACATAGCATGTCTCCGTTGAGATGCAAATTTACATTGCCACTCGGAGAACGCTAATACTCGTGGGTGGCAACTCGGACAAGGTTAGCGTTACCGGTCTCAACGATACCGGCGCGACCGAAGTCGCCCCTGCCCGAGCCGCCATAGAATACAGCTTTTCTAAGGTGTGCGCGAACGCCGCCCAACAAAAAAGACGCTGAGCGCGTCTTCTGAGGGCTCGTTGAGTATTTGCCGGACGCTAACCCGGATAACAGATTTTGCTGTTATGCATTTAGACTAATTGCGCATTTTGTGAAAGTCAAGGTTTACAGGCAGTGATGTTGGAGTATGATTTATGCTCACACTGTAGCATAAGGAAAATGCACCATGAGATTGCTGATTGGTACACTCTGCGCGTTCATCCCATTCACAATAAATGCAGCAGAATTCAACGGTAAAGAACTACTTCAACAAATTAAGACGCTTCAAGCGCAAGGGAAACAATTGCATTCGACATATGATTTAAGTGATCTCAATCAGCTTAGACGGTGTGCGAATGAATCCAATCCACTAAGAGTTCAGGCAAAAGGACTGCCGGAACAAGTCTTGAAGCTTGATGACTTTGCACTCCGTGTTCCACTAAACCAAGCTGCTCACTTGTCTTTCTCATGTGTGTATTGCTCAGATAGTGCTATTGAGTCATGCGATAAGATGGATAAGTATTTAGAGCGTGCAGAAAAACTTGTCAACAAATCTTAACTGGTAAGAGATAAGAATGCCTAAATTTATCGAGCTACACACATCCTATTCAGAGAAAGCAATAATTAACCATGAGCAAATAACTAGAATTCAAAGACACTCTGAAGATGTAAACTATTCAGTAATATTTTTCAACAATCAAGGTTACATTCAAGTTAGGGAAGACTATAATCAGTTATGTAAATTTCTAGATGATCTTATTATCAACTCATAAATTAAAAGCCTGGATTTATTCAGGCTTTTAATTTACAAACCAGTATCAATCATTCAGTTTCAAACTGAACTTTTCCAAAATCCGCAAGGTATTTATGATTACTTTTCCCAAAAGCTTCTTTTTTATACATTGTGACTTCCCTTACATCAATATCTTGTAGAGGTGGCAAATGTTCTAGAAAATTATACTTTTCAATTAAACACTTAAACTTACCAGAACCAATTTCACTTAAACAATTATAAAACAACAAAGCCAACTCTGAACTTGATAATTGCGCCCTTAAAAGATTCGTATACAATTTCTTATCAACAACACTAGATTCATCTACAAACTTCAGAATTTGATAAATATTTCTAAAGTAATGACCAATAACACTTCCATAAACACGATGAAAGTCCAAATATTGAATATGTTTTTCTGTTATCGGTTCATCTTTAAAACCATTGTAATACAAGTAGTGTCTATACTCTCCATCCATGAATTTATTCATATATAAAACTTTAACAGCTTCACGACCAAAAATTTTACTTTTTTCTTTACCAAACTTGTGCTCTACGTAAATTGAGTTCAATATCTCATTGTATAAACTAAGCAATTGAAAAAATGTAGTTTCAAAGTTTTGTTTATTAAGAGCTTGAGTTTGTAGCTTAAACTGTTCACCTTGTGCTTTAATTTCTTCTCTCGTTTCCTTTAACTCTTTAGATTGCAAATATATTGATACAATAATCCCCGCAAAGGCAAACCCTGAAAACAATGTATTTAAAGCACCAAATGAATCACCTAGAGTACCTAAATCACCTTGTAAGACTGTTTCTTTAGGGGTGAATACATATCCCATCCATGAAGGATAAAAAAACCAAGCTATAGAAATTACTGCAAGTAACATGGGAATCAATAAATAACCCATAAAACCACTTTTCTTTTCAGAACTCATATAAAACCTTTATACCCTAACTAATCCATATAAGGGTATATTCTTGAACCACATGAAATTAGTCAACTCATTTTATATGAAATGCATACCTCATTTTGAGGTATGCAAGGCTTTTAATGGCGGCGTTTAGCAGTTAACAACAGGCACACTCACCCACCGCTTACACCGGCACAGAGCAATGCCCTCGCCGATTTTCACGCAACGGGATCGGATCACGCCTTCGCTGTCGCAGATGCGGTGGCCGCATTCGCAGACAATTTCATTCACAATGGGTTTCGCTGAGTGGAACTGAGGGAGTTGTTGTGCGGTATTCATGATTTATGCTCCTAGCTTTCTGCCGTTCGTCTGCGCTGGCTTGTACTGATGTAGCTCATTATATCCAAGTTACATAGGCAAAATTGCCCAATTTTTCAGCAGCATCAAAGGGTCCCGGTATCAATGCCCTTGCGCTTCAGCAAGGGTTCCAGGTGCTTCCAGGGGGTGGCGATCATGTTCTCTTTCAGGTGGCCCTGTTGCAGGGCTGCAACTTTTTTATCGTGGCCCAGCACGGCTTTCTGCCCCTTCCGGCTCTGGCCTTTCAGCCAGCTGATGCGGTCGGTCTGGCTGGTTCTGTCTTCCTCTGTCACTTCATCCACAAACACCACCTGCTCATAACTCAGCGTATTGGGGTGTGCCGGCCACGGGCTTTTGCCTTTCGGGTACACACCTTTGCCCAGTCCGTACAGATTGGCCCGGGCGTGCATATCACAGATGTCTGGCTTCGGGTGGTTTGGGCTGAGCTTGAATTGTGTGCCGACGACGAACTCATCTTCAAAGGCAGCGTTCTGAAAAGCCATGCCGTGCGCCCGGTTGATTTCGGTGCGCATCACGCGCTTGATTTGCGAGTAAGGTGCGCCATCGTTCACCATAAGTTCCTGCGCGACTGTACGGCTGATGCCCGCTGCATTCGACAGCCCTGCGTTGCGGGCAATGTCGGCAGGCACCGGCTGGCTGCGCTGCCGGAACGCCTGAGCTGCCTCGCTGGCCGACTGCCCCAGAATCACCGCTCGTTCAACCGCCTGTGTGATCACTTCCCGTGCATGGCAGTCGACCCGCCAGAGCCGGTCGCTCAGTTGCAGGCCGTCTTTGTGAGTCATGGTACGCACGGCCAGCACGGCTTCATCAATGGATTGACTGACAGTCGCGGCCGCAACAGTGGTGCTGAATGTGGTCCCGCCATGCTGCGCGGCCTGAACAATATAGCCATCCACCATGCTGGCCTGTGTTTGCGCCAGTTGGTCCAACAGGGTTTCAATCTCGCGGGTTAAGGTTTGCAGCTGGGAAAGGCGAACCTCGCCCAGCTCGTCGGCCGCATTCATGACCAGAAACTGAATTTCCGACAGCACCGACTGATACAGCACCCCCAGTTCATTCATGGCTGTGGCATCAAGTTCATTGGTGGCTCGTTCTGCGGCTTTCATCGCCCGGCGAATGGTGGCCTTCACCTGCGTGCGGGTGTTGTCTGTCATGGTGATCACCCGTTCGTGATTGAGGTGGCACTCTCGCCTTTCGGCTGGTTGCCCGGGGTAATACTGACATCCGGTTTGCCGCTTTGTGGCAGGTGCGGGTCGGGATACGGATCCCGGCTGTTGGCTTCCTCTTCGCGCATGCTTTCGGCACGCTGCACATCAACCCCCGCCGATTCCCACGCCAATTTGCGCGGCATACCCAGCGCCTGATATTTCAGGGCCAGGTCTGCGCGCTGGTTCTTGGTGTCGGTCATCCGTTCAACGAACTGAACCTGAAACTGGTACGAATCCGGATTCAGCCCGGCAAGCAGCAGTTGCAGTTTAAAGCCGTCCTGATAGGCGTAGGCCAGCGCATCCTGCAGGGCGTCGATTTCTTCGTAGTAGTCCTGCTTGAGATCGTCCAGAATGTCCCGCGCCATGCCGTCGACATAACCGAACAGCCCTTTCGGTGCAGGGGCACCCGAGAAGAAGGCATCGACCAGCAGGCTGATGTCGGCAATCTGGTCCATGTTGGCATCCCCGCTGACGGCCGTGACCGACAGTTTGTTGCCGTAAAAGTCGGTGGCGATTTCCCCGCTCTGGCCTTCCACCCGCTCGCGGTATTCATCCAGCGCAGCTTTGTCGGCCCCGTCGAGCGAATGCGCCAGTTTCTGCGGCGCACGGGTACGGCGACGGATCACCAAATCTTCTTCCGTCATCACCAGTTTCTGCCAGATGGTGCGGTTCGCATCCAGATACGGCCTGCCCATACAGCCCATGTCATCGAAGTTATCCGGGTCAAGCCGACTGACCGTGAGCTGCCAAAGCGGAAAGGTGCAGAGTTCCTGCCAGGTAATCGGGTCGATCTGGCGGAAAGCGCGTTTCGGATCTTTGAAGCGGCCCGTGGTGTCGACAATGGGAATGATGGTTTCGGTCGGCATGCGAATGGCATTGGTGACCTGCATGGCTTCGTTCACCACCCATTGCAGCGGCAAGTTGCCTTCTTTGGCCAGCCCGCCCGCGTCGCTCATCAACTTGGCGCGATTGTTGAGCTGCAACCGGGTGATGAATTGCTGCCACTGCTTGTTCACGCGCTGGTTTTCTTTACCAATCCAGTGCAGTTTCAGCCCGCCTTTGGTGGCATCTCTGGCGATACGGCGGTGAATTTTCTTCACCCTCGGATCGATTTTGTCCATGTGACGCAGGGTGATGATGGCTGCGCGCAGGTTGGGATCGCACTGCATCATGTCATACAGGTACTGCACCGAGCGCTCGGGGTCGGCAATGTGGCCTTTGTCGGAGTGTTGCTGGCCGCTCTGGTTGCCCGGGGTATTGGGCGCGGAAGCCAGTGGCTTGTTTTTCACAGCCGCCCAGATGCGGGAAATCATGCTCATGAAAGGTTCCTTAACAGGTTCAGGCTGCTTGGGCTGCCCAACAGCTGGTCACGGGTTCTGTGGTTAATGGTGATGATGCTAGGGACAGGTGCAGCGCCCTGCGTGACCAGCGCCCAATGCGAGGCCATGTGGGCATCAAACAGGTCATCGCCGATAGACGCTTTCACCATTTTGTAGCTGGAATAACTGCCGGCTTTCACGGGAGTGGGTTTGATGTTGCGGAGCTGCCTTGGCAGTTTGGCGTAGTCTTCCAATTCCGGATCGTTCTCGCGGTCGTCGACGTATGGCAGCACCATCTGGCGGTTGTGATACGCGCTGCGCAGCGACTGAGCCATCTGGTGTTTGGCGTACCCTTCAAAGCGTAATGGTGAGAAGGCCCATTCTGGCCATGTTGAAGCGGTACTCTCACCGCCCCCGATGGCGCGGCGGTCGATTTGCGTCAGACCTTCCGCAAAGAGATCGTCATTTACCTGAGTCAGCAGGCCGATACCGAAGGCATCGCCGATGGCGTAATCGGGCCGGAAGTAGCGCCAGAATCCCACCAGATCCCGCCGGATAATGCCTTCGTCTGTGCCCGGGTGCCATGTTTTGCAGAAGATGACGACCGAGAAGTTGCCGACCTGTTCTTCTACCACGATGGAGGAACGCGACGAGGCCGGGTTTTCACCGTGGCCTGTGTGGTCGTAGCCGAAAGCAATCACACCGCGCTTTTTGTACACGGTGTATGGTGCCGGGGCGCTGGGTTCCAGCCCAATACGGGCGCCAACCTGAATTGCGTTACGGATGTACTTTTCCCAGATCAGGTTTTTGGCAGCAACGTTAATGCAGAGCAGCTGACGGATGTATTCATCCTCGGGCAGCTGCTTGCGCATGCTCATGATGAAGTCTTCATTGAGGATGCCCAGCTCGATGCCGAGGTAACAGTCGACCGTTGGCAGACAGGTGTACTCGCCAGAATCAATCAGGCCGCTGAGGGTATCGGCGCCTTTAAATACACCTGTGATGCGAATTTGCGGTTTATTAATCGACGCTTTGCTGGCACCCAGTCGGCGGCTGGAGCCCATCATCAGCAGGAAACGACCATACAGGCGATCGGCATCGAGGTCATCGACCTCTTCCAGTGATGCCCAGGTTAAGTCGCCGCCATCGACGTTGGCCATGATGCCGTATGCCCGGGCTTTCGAGCGGTTGGCGAATTCGTAATAGGTGTCGGCCAGCTGCCTGCGGCCCGATTTGTAGGCCAGGTAACCGCTGAGAATATCCGATCGCCGAATGGCGTCGAGGTGGTAGCCGAGGTTGACCAGAGACTGCGCTTCACGCGGGGCGACAATCCCGCCTTCCTGATCGGCATGAATGGCGTTCCACTCCAGAAAGTACATCTCTTTGACGGCTGTTTTCCCGGTTCGCCGACAGCTGAAATCGACGGTGTTCGGGTGCAAGTCCATCTCTTCCATTTTCAACAGCTGCATCGGGTCCAGCTCGACATTGTGAACGTGCTTGTGCCACATGCCGTGATTTCCGGCATAACGCTGGATTTCCTTTTCAGCCAGGCTCTGGATTTCTATCCGCTGCGCGGCGCTGAGGCGCTCAGCCATTCGGGTTCACCTCGCTGAAGTCGCCCTCTTCGGCACTGCTGTCCTGATTGTGCTCAATCAGAATGTCGTCGCGTCGCACCCGGTTCTGAGAACGGGCGATCATTTCCTTCAGGCCGGACATTTGCTCGGTCATCTTGCGCTGATAATCGAGTGCCGATTCCCGTTCCTCTTCCTGATCAATCGTCCGGCCCATTTCGATGCCGTGGTCGACCTGCACTTTTGGCGTCATGTTCAGATCCGCCAGAGACAGGTTGTTTTTGCTCAGCAGCTCCATCATGGGCTTGAGCAACGGGTGCGCTTTTATTTCTTCAATGGTCACCATTTCGCCGTTAGTGCCTTTGTAGCGGCCGATATGGAATCCGCCTTCTTTGTCGAAGTCGTACACCGGATTTCGCAGCGAGACGCCATCCGCCACGATGGTTTGCATCATATCCTGAAAAATCGCGGCAAGGTTTGCCTGGTTAATTGCATGCAGTTCGGTGAGCTTTGACGGGTCGGCCGACTGAAAGGCGATCAGGTGCTGCATCATCAGTTCGGTGCGCTTGATGCAGGCGGGTTGCGTGGCGCAGTAGGTATGGTCGACATCGCAGGTGGCACATTGCGGGTATTTTCCGGGCCGGGCTGGGAAAAACAGAGCCGTTTTGGCATTGGCGCCATGCTTCAGGGCGTTGAATCGCGTGATTGCCTGCTCTGCGACAGTTGGGTGCCCGGCCAGATTCGATGCGGAGCGTGCTTTGCCTTCCGGCGTTTTCGGCCCTGTGGAGGCGAGCACAGCGCAAAACTGCCCCACTTCCCACGGTACTTGCTGCACTTCGCGCTGGCAGTTGCTGCAGGTTCCAAAATAGCGGTAAGGATGCGCACGCTTGGGCTCATCCTCAATACGGACTGGTGCCGCTCTGAAGGTGAAACTGCAGTCACCACATTTGAAGGTGACAGTTTCACGCGGCGGGTTCGGCTTCTTCTCACTCATGGCGATACGTTAATGAGCCAGCGCCGGAGACTGGAGGGATTCAAGCTGTTTCTTCACTCTGCCCAGATGGCTGATCGAGATGTCATCACCCAGCCATTTGTAGAGCTGCTGGCGAATCCGGTCGAACGGCACATCGGCCCGCAGCAGTTCGACGATCAGGATATCGCGCAGATGGTTGTTCCACACCCGGAACACCGGCACGTACACGCGCAGCTTCTTTCGGTTCGGTTGATAGGCCGCTTTGAACAGCTCCCGCCAGATGAAGCGATACTGTTCTGAATCCACCGCCACATAAATTTCGAACCACGCGGCCGCCAGGCGCTGGGCGTCCAGCCAGTCTTCGAATTCATCGGCCGTCATCGCTTCATGAGTGTACGAGTAAAGCAGCACCGGCATGCGCAGTCGCCGTTCGGTACGCAAGGTTTCCAGCTTTCGCCAGACCGTGAGGAACAACTCAGGGCCAAGGTGATCTGCAATGGTTTTCCAATGCGGCGGAAGCGGCAAGCTGTCGACGGCTTTCTGCAGTTCGGAGGCACTCAGGGAAAGTTCTAATTGGGTGCAGTTATCCAGGTACCCACCTCCCCCTGTGGAGACGCGCGTTTTCCTATGCCGAGCCCCCACCCCTTGGTCGGTGATGGTGTGGTGATGAAGAACAGGTGAGATATTGAGAATTAAGCTGCGCATTTCCTGATTCCTTCTGAAAACTGAAGCCAGTCATCATCAGGGCTCGGACACCGCAGTAAGATTGTGAGTTGCGCATTCTGCCGTTATGCGCAACTGGGTCTGATAAAAAGTTCTAAGACTTTGGACGGTTTTGGCCGTTTCGAAAGCGAGTTCTCAAGGTCTGTAAAATCGTCCGTCAACGTCCAGTATATCTGACATCCCTGGAAAAGTTAAAGACGGGTTATGTAAGTTCTAAGACTTAAGAGAAAACCAAGAAAAAGAGAACGCACAAGCTATTGAGGCAGAAAAGAATTGACACAGCTAATTACTGTGCCACTAAGAGGTCAACTTGGCTCTTTGATAAATAACAAGTTTAAGTAGAGTTCTTGATGATACAGATACGTTCACCAACTTAACTCGCGCTCTAAACTGATCTAACCCAATAGCTTCTACCAGTCGTCCAATGCATTCGTCGGCAAATGAAGGACTTAAGTTAATATTACCAAGATCAATGATAATGTTGTTCTCAGTATTAAGACAATTCAGCAAGTACTTTCGAGCTTCAGCTCCACCTTCTCGAGTAGATAACCCATTAAATTTCTTGGTTATTTCTATTGGTTCATTAAAACAAATCATCAAAGTCATCCTCACACATCCCTGGAGGCATAGGCCACCGATTGTATACATCTCTAGCTATCAATGGTTTATCAGTGTTCCATTCAAGTATTATTATGGTTCCTCCCCACGTAAAGTTCATTTTCTTCTGCTGCACATTCCTTTCGCAAAGTTGAAACACTTCATCACCTGATGCGACAATTAAATTTCCGTTATTAATTTCAATCAAATCTCTGGCAAAAGTAAGGCCATAACCAGAATGCCCATTTCCAGGTTTTGATGTCACGCTATACTCACAAGCTAAAGCACATGCGTTTTCTGACGATAATCGATGATTTAACATCGGATTGTGTGCTAAAGATCCTCTAATACCCATCCCTGTATCGATAATCGCTAATTGCGCAAGATTTCCATTTGGCCAAGTTTGCGCCCCTGTTAATGCATAATGCTTATGGCTTCTTCCAGAATGGTGATAACTATTTCCAAGCAGCTCAGACAATAAAATTTCCAACCCATCGATAGCAAGAGATCCATTTCTCAGTCGTTGAAAAACTTGCACGTACTCTTGCGTTATAGAAGCAACACTACGCTCATCAACTACAGGGCGTACTTCAACAAATCTACCAGCGGTTGCATGACAATTTACATTTACAGGTGGTGTTAAGCCTATCGCTTCCCAAAGCTTAACTCTCGCTAGATACGATACTACAGCTTGTGGGGCGTTAATAGTTAAGTTATTCCAGCCTAAACAGCTGGCTTGAGCTGCAAGCATTAGCGAATGATAAGGTTTCCAGAAATTTGGAGCTGGTCCTTTCCCTTTTTCTGCAGCACCAGCTAATGAGCCTAACCATGATTCAAAGTCATTTAAGCTTGTTTTTTGCATCCTGTTCCCACCTATTCCATTGGTTCAGTCCAAAATACTAAAATGTCGGCTTCTTTTATCAGTGTTACCGTACAACTTTGACTATATAAGACATATCCCGCATATGCATTAAATTGAACCTTGTCACCTTTTTTTAACCCTCTCACAAATTGCCCAACGGCAATTACCCTCCCCTGATTAGAAGGTAAACTCGAAATGGATATATCATTCCCTTCAGAGCGAACGGATTCACGCTCAACCACCACCCAATCATGCAACGGCCGTAACTTCATACTTTTCTCCCCTTCTGCATCTCGCGCAGCAGCTCAGACACTGGCGTGTTGATTTTGCCCAATGGATTGCCCTTATCGAGCACTGTTGTCATCTTGCGCATAGCAATGTGTGTGTAAATGGCGGAAGTCTTTGGGTCTGAATGCCCCATCAGAGATTGGATCTGCAGTGTGGATGCATCTGATTCTGCCAGTTCGGTGCCGAACAGATGACGCAGGGCATGCGGATGTGCCTGATCTTCAGGAACACCGGCAGCAATGGCGTAACGCTTAATCATTCTGTCGACGGCCCGGGACGATAACCGCCGGAGTTCGCCGCGGTGTTCCCATTCCGGAATGTGGCGATTTCGCATGTTCACGAACAGTACCTGATCACCGTTTTCCAATAAACGGTCAATATCAGCCAAAGTGGGATGGCCTAAATAGGCCTGAACAAGCAGCATGGCTTCGGAAGGCACAGGTACCATTCGTTCTTTTTCACCTTTCTCTTTCAGCAAAATTGCCAGACGATCAGCATCCTGATGTTTGTACCAAATCAGATTCGATTCATTCAGGCCGCACACCCCGGAAACACGAAAGCCGCACCCAAGCAGTAACGCAAGAATCGCGCTATCCCGTATGCCAGAAAACTCGGACAAATCGGGCTGCAGCAAAATGGCTTCAGCACTGTGCAAACCCATTGCTCTGGGTAAACGTCTGCCGGACTTCGGATACACCAGATGGACTGCCGGGTTATCCTGAATGTGCCGGCGCTGGTAAAGGTATTTGTAAAATCCCCGGATTGCAGCCACGGCCACCTTGCGTGAAGCTGCTGAATAGCCCATTCGGTGCAAGTAGCCGCCACTGAATTGCTCCAATTTTCCCAAAGTGGCTTCAACGTACTGGCAATCAAGAAAGATGTTTAGTTGTTCCAGTACCTTCCGATACTTGATTACCGTTTTTGCACTGCAGTTCTCGTTAGTTTTCTTCCACTCCAAATACTGTTCAATGACTTCAAGATCGAGTTTTTCGGCGGTTGGCATTTTGGGGGACACCTTGTCCAACTAAATTTGCTGCAATATAAATTTGAGATGAAGGCAGTCAGAGGGAATCACTCACCTTCTCTAACCTGTGGACACCACCGCCTCTACCTTCCCTGTCTATATCTCTCTATCTCTCTCTTTTTAAAAAGAAAAAAGAAAAGAAAGAGGTCAAAAGGGGAAAGGACGTGCCAGAGTAAATCACAGCAAAAAATCAAACTCACGGATAACTTGTGGGACTGAAACAGAGCGAAAAACACAGTAAAAACATGTATTTGAACCAGAGAGTAAAATAAAACCACAGGTTAAGGCCGTTTTCAGAATGCGCATCCTACCGAGATATAACAAGGCATAGCTAAAATCTATCAATAAACGAAAATCAATAGCTGTCAGCAACAAACATAAACGCATAATTACGCACGAATATGCAAGGTTGCGCCGCCCCTTTTCCTTCCGTGCTAAAAATCCAATCCGGCGCCCATAAACCTCTTAGGGGGTACGGGGGAAAATGAAATTGGATAAGAAGGTACATTGCGATGATGGCCGTTTTTTATATAGGCTGATAACACTTGCCCCAGCAACAGAAAGCCCTCTGATGACATTTCCGACAGGTTAAGAATGCGCATAGACCTAAGGAGGCGACTATGCGTAATCAGCCGGCAACACGCTCTCTGGAGCAAATCATCAACGAGGTTCTGATAAAAGAAGGCCATCATTCCAACGATGCTGATGATCTTGGTGGCAGTACAACCTGGGGAATCACTGAAGCTGTCGCCAGGAAAAACGGATATACCGGACCCATGTCAGACATGACACAAGCCATCGCATGCGACATTTACTTTAACAGCTATATCAAAGCCCCACGCTTCAGCGATATTCACGCCATCAGCGCTTTCATTGGTGAGGAAGTGATTGATACTGGCATCAACATGGGCACAAGTATCGCTGCAAAGTTTCTTCAGCGCTGGCTGAACGCGTACAACAACAGCCAGGCATACTATAAAGACCTGATCGTTGATGGTCATATCGGTCCCGCAACCCTATCGGCTTTAGAAGCTTATTTATTACGCCGAGGTACTGAAGGCGAACAGATATTATGGCGTTCTTTAAACTGCAGTCAGGGTGCTCGATATTTGGATATCAGTGAGGCGCGTGAAAAGAATGAAAAGTTCATCTATGGTTGGATGAAGAACCGAATTTCATAGCAAAAAGTGGTTCCAAAACCCCTCGCTAACCTACTGATTTATAAGACTTCAGCGAATCCCAAAACTCACTCTCCAGAGGCATGGTTTTCATGCCTTTATTATTACTAATCAATCAGTTAACTCGTTAATCATCGTGTCTTGACATGGTGGGGGTCGGTGGTTCGAGTCCACTCGGTCGTACCAAACAGAGAAGCAGAGAAGCCCGTTCGAAAGAGCGGGCTTTTTCTTTGCGTTTAGAGTATCGACCAGCGATCAGCTTGGTCTTTTCGAAATCCAGCAACAGCCCCGTTTCCTGCAGTTTGAGTTTGCGCAGCGAAATCCGTTCATCGCTTTTGAGCTGGCGGATTTTCAGCAAAGCATCCGGATCAGTTCGAAGTGCCGGTTGCCGTGTGTAATCTGGTTTTCGGCGAACTTCTTCACCTGGTCGTCGGACATTTCAGCCCTTTGGTGTTCGCTTCGAACAGTGCGATCAGTT
>NZ_JMIB01000050.1 GCF_000695255.1 Photobacterium galatheae
TTCAAATTTTTCTTTAGACATGGGTAGTCCCTCTAGGCACGGTATTTAGGTGGTATAACGACCACACAACCAATCATGGGTTTTGTAGAGTATATATCAAAAGGATTGAAGTGCTTTGGAGAGAGAGTGGTGCTGATAGGCGGATTTGAACCGCCGACCTCACCCTTACCAAGGGTGCGCTCTACCGACTGAGCTATATCAGCACACGAGAAATGTGGAGCGGGCAGCGGGAATCGAACCCGCATCATCAGCTTGGAAGGCTGAGGTAATAGCCATTATACGATGCCCGCAAACTCGTAACTCGTAGAGCTATTCAACCATTTGAATATGGTGGAGGGAGAAGGATTCGAACCTTCGAAGGCGGAGCCGTCAGATTTACAGTCTGATCCCTTTGGCCACTCGGGAATCCCTCCAAATTTTGGTGCCGACTACCGGAATCGAACTGGTGACCTACTGATTACAAGTCAGTTGCTCTACCTACTGAGCTAAGTCGGCGTAAGTGCTGCGCATTCTATGCGATGGATTTAGGGCTTGCAATAGGAAAACACAAAAAAAATTACATTGATGGCCCATATGCGCATTTATTAATCAAACATAAGCCAGTACGTACAGATTTCATCATCAGAACAAAAGATGTCCTCTTTCACTTCGTCAATTGATCCTGTATTGTCCCATTCCTTGTGAATGAGATTTTGGTTACAAAATGAACGAGATCCTAACACCTTACCTTTCCTTTGACCGCCAGGCATGGGCTGAATTACGCAAGTCAGTCCCCATGACACTGAACGAATCGGATCTCGAAAATCTTCGCGGGATAAACGAGCATCTTTCGATGGATGAAGTTCGCGACATCTACCTGCCTTTATCTCGTTTACTGAACCTTTATGTGGGTGCTCGTAAAGGCCGTAATCGTGTTTTAGAAGAATTTCTTTCACAGCCCAAACCTAATACTGTTCCTTATATCATCGGAATCGCTGGCAGTGTCGCTGTTGGGAAGAGCACCACCGCCCGTTTGCTGAAAGCGCTCCTGACCCGATGGCCGGAACATCCCAAAGTCGAACTCATCACAACCGACGGTTTTCTGTATCCGAATAAAGTTTTGTTAGAAAAAAACCTGATGAAGAAGAAAGGATTTCCACAATCCTATGATATTCGTCGTCTGGTTGAATTTCTGACAGAAGTGAAATCTGGCAAGGCTCGCGTTGAAGCGCCCGTTTATTCACACCTCATTTATGACATTACTGATGAAATCAAAGTGGTGGAACAGCCAGACATTCTGATTATCGAAGGACTCAATGTTTTACAAAGTGGTATGGACTACCCGCATGAGCCGCATCGAGTCTTTATTTCGGATTTACTTGATTTCTCTATCTATGTTGATGCAGAGCCGGAACTACTGCAAACCTGGTACATCGAGCGATTCTTAAACTTCCGTCAGGGCGCTTTTAAAGATCCGTCATCCTATTTCAATCACTACACAAAACTGAGCGTCCCAGAGGCGATTAAGACCGCCACCAATATCTGGCAGGAAATTAACGGCAAGAATCTGAAAGAAAATATCTTGCCGACCCGCGAGCGGGCCAGCCTGATCCTGCAAAAGGGATCCAATCATGCAGTACAGAAGATTAAGCTTAGAAAATAAGAAAATCTGACAGGGTAAGACCAGCTCAGTGTTAGCTGGTCTTGATCAATCGCCTTGCCGCAGCGAAATTTCCCCACCCAGATAGGGCACCATCCCCTGTTCAGTCTCTAGCAACAGAGCACCTTGAGGATTGATCCCACGCGCAATTCCTCGAATGACTTTGTCACCCATCAGCAATTTTACTGGCCGGTCGAGAAAATTATCATATTGATCCCACTCGTCAACGAAGCCAGCCATTCCGACTTCCTCATAACGCAGCAATGTCTCTGTCATTCCTGCAATAATGGCTGCTGCCAGTTGATTACGATCAGGCATCATTTCGCAAGCTTCGGCAAGGTTTGCCCAAGGCTGACCTACGGTCTCTGAATCTGTGTTTGTCATCGTCAGATTCAACCCCATACCAATCACCAAATGAGCCGCGTCACCCGCTTTTCCGCTCATTTCAACCAAAATGCCCGCTAGCTTTTTATCCTGAAAATAAAGGTCATTAGGCCATTTCACTTTGATGTCATTCGCACCCAATTTCCGCAGGGTTTTCGCAATCGCCAGTCCAACAACCAAACTTAAACCCATCGCAGCCGCAACCCCAGCATCCAGCCGCCAGTACATGGAAAGATACAAATTACTGCCAAATGGTGATAACCACTGTCTGCCCCGCCGGCCGCGACCCGCCTGTTGATATTCCGCCAGACATACAGACCCTTTGGGCAGTTGTCCGATACGATCCAGCATGTACTGGTTTGTTGAATCAATAACAGGTACCAGTGATAAAGATGGGCAATCAACCTGAGAGAGAATCGCCGTTTCATCCAGCAACTCAAATCCAGCGGCTAAGCGGTAGCCTTTGCCCTGGACTCGATGGACATCCAGCCCCCATTCCTGGATTACCTTGATGTGCTTACTAATCGCCGCGCGAGAAATGCCCATTACTTCCCCCAGCGCTTCCCCGGAATGAAATTGTCCATCGGCAAGTGTTCGGATCAATGCCAATTTGGTCGTCTGCTCTTTCATGGCATCACCTCATCCAATGTCGTTTCCCCATTCGCCCCCATAAAGCGCACCTCATGCTCCAATCTGACGCCAAATTTACATGCCACGGTGTCAACAATATGGCGAGCCAGTCGGAGTACATCTTCAGACGTTGCTGAACCGGTATTGACGATGACTAAAGCTTGTTCTTTGTGGACTGCCGCGCCACCAATCTGATAGCCCTTTAAACCACATTGGTCGATCAACCATCCTGCCGCCAGCTTGTAATGTCCATGCTGAGCCGGATAACTGGGTAAGCCAGGGAACACTGCTGAAAGCTGCTGATATTTCTCTTGGGGGACAATTGGATTTTTAAAAAAGCTGCCAGCATTGCCCAATTGAGCCGGATCCGGTAGTTTTGCACGACGTATTGCACAAACTTGCGCTAATATTTCTTTCGCTGTCACAGTTTCTGGGTTTAGGTTCGCCAGCGGCCCATATGTTGTTTTCGGCAGCCAGTCTTTACTCAAGCGAATCCCGACAGCAATGATGATGTGCGTATCTTTCAGGGCATGTTTAAAAATAGAATCACGGTAGCCAAAGCAACAGTCGTCAGCACTGAGTCGCTGAACCTCACCAAGATGTCGATCCATCACCTCAACATATTCGCAGACATCCTGTAATTCCACACCATAGGCACCAATATTCTGAATTGGTGCAGAACCAACACACCCTGGAATCAAGGCCAGATTTTCCAGACCTGGCATCCCCTGTTCTACCGTCCAACAGACCAGTTGGTGCCAGTTTTCACCAGCGCCAACATGCAAATGGTAGGCATAGTCAGTCTCACTGACCACTACGCCCATGATACGGTTTAGAATGACAGCCCCTTGAAAATCACTACAGAACAGTAAGTTACTACCTTGTCCGATGATCAGCGGTGGCGGTGTGTTCAGACGTTCATTTGAGAGTAAGAGCTTCAACTCATCCGCTGTGCTTACAGCGGCCATCCGGGATGCTTGAACCTGGATACCAAACGTATGTAATTGAGCCAGTGAGTGGGAATGCAAAACTTCCATACCAATTTCAAACCGTCGCTTTATACTGGAGGCCGCATTCTAACTGATCCCCTGAAGTGACGCAGTTAATTCCATGACAGATTTCACGAAAACAACACTCAGCTTCCATCCTTTGAAACCGATTCGATTCCCACTAATCAATCGACTCTACAAGGCGCATTACCCGGCAGGGAAAGCCAAAAGAGACGAAATCATCTGGATTGGTGAAACAACATCAGAAATTGTCACTGTCGTTCGGTTTCAGTTGTCTGATGATCATCAATTGCTGACAGGGATGCTGGTCGCACCGACATTCCGACAACAAGGGGTTGGTCTGGCATTATTGGAGGCCTGTCGCACGCAACTATTGTCCAGGCGCTGTTTTTGTTTTGCGTTTAGTCACCTAGAACCGCTGTACCAAAAAGCAGGGTTCATTGTCATCGATGAAGTGCGATTACCGGCATCTTTGGCCAACCGACTTCAACGCTACCGAAGTGCAGGAAAATCACTCATTCCCATGCAATACAGCCCGAATTGACCAACCTGCCTCCCAAGCTCAGCAATTGCACCACTGCAGCCACTTTACCATGACTAAAATCTGGTATAATTGGCCTCTTAATTTTTAGATTTATCAAATAAGTCGCGGAACGAGGCGATAATGGATTCAGCTACTGCAAATAGGCAGCTCATTGATCAGCTACCGTGTATTGCGCATCAACCAGAACATTTAGAAACACTGCTTGATGCCAGTGCTTTTCGCGAGCGCTTGTATCAAGAAATTACCAACGCGACTCAGCGTATCTACCTGGTCGCACTCTACCTTCAGGATGATGATGCAGGTCGCGGTATCCTCAAGGCATTGTATGAAGCCAAACAAAAACGCCCAGAACTTGATGTCAAAGTGCTTGTTGACTGGCATCGAGCGCAGCGCGGATTAATTGGCGCAGAAAAATCTGAAGGGAATGCTGCTTTTTATCGTGAATTTTCAGCATCATACGAACATAAAATTGAAGTGCTGGGTGTACCTGTCCGCAACCGAGAAGTCTTTGGGGTACTGCATCTGAAAGGCTTCATTGTTGATGATACTGTGATCTACAGTGGTGCCAGCCTGAATGATGTGTATCTGGCCCAGCATCAGCGCTACCGCTGTGACCGCTACCATGTACTGAAAAACACCAAGCTGGCAAACAGCATGGCTCAGTTTGTGCTAAAAACATTGGTTGACAGCCCAGCCGTGAACTGTCTGAATCAGCAAGTTCGCCCGGAAACGAAAAGCTTGCGCAATGCAATCAGAGATTTACGCCAGGAGCTTCAACAGGCAAGTTACGCTTTTGAACCTGAAACCATCGCTGAGAATCAAGTTGGACTGACTCCGATCGTCGGATTAGGACGACGCAGAAACAATCTCAATAAATATATCTGTACTCTGATCGCCAGTGCTAAGCATGAACTCACGATCTGCACACCATACTTCAATTTCCCCCGCAGTGTCAGCCGCGAAGTCAAACGTGCTCTGCGACGCGGAGTGAAAATCACCTTAATTGTGGGTGACAAAACGGCAAATGACTTTTATATCCCACCTAGTGAGCCTTTCCGAACCATTGCTGGATTACCTTACTTGTATGAAGTCAATCTACGCAATTTTGCCAAACACAATGAAGCTGCAATTGCTCGCCGACAGTTAGCAATTCATATCTGGAAACACGACAACAACAGCTTTCACCTGAAAGGTATCTGGGTAGATCGGCAGTATATGCTGATCACCGGCAATAACCTCAATCCAAGAGCATGGAAACTAGATCTTGAAAATGCCATTTTAGTACATGACAAGCATGAGCTACTGTCTGAACAAAAACAGCAGGAACTCAACGCAATCTTGCGACATACTCAGTTAATGGGGAGCTATAAATTTATCGACAAAGTCGAAAGCTACCCTCTGCCTGTCAGACGCTTGATCAAACGTATTCGACGCCTGAAAGCAGATCATATCCTGAACCAGATCCTGTAGGGGGAGTTCATGGCGATTGCAGCAATTGATGTAGATGCTCAGCAAACTTTTACGCCGTTGTGTCCTGACGAATTGCCCGTCCCGGAAGGGGATCAAATTGCAGCAGCCCTAAATGAACAGGCAGAATTGGCCAGTTGGCGCATCCTCACCAAGGATGCCCACCCGACAAACGCTGTTTGGGTTGTTGATAGCCATGAGAAAATGCTGCAACCCCTCCCTCATCCGAATGCAGATCTAACCTGGGTAAAACATGCTGTTCCCGGAACTCAGGGATTTAAAGTGATCCCTGGGCTTCCTGAGATCACTGGCTACGATCATGTTATTTGGAAAGGGATCGAGCCCGATCTTCACCCCTATGGGGCTTGTTATCACGATCTGCAAGAAAGACTCAGCACAGGCCTAATCGAATGGCTCAAAAGCAAAGGGGTGACCACTGTCTTAGTTGGTGGATTAGCAACTGACTATTGTGTGAAAACAACAGCGATACAGCTCCAAGCAACCGGAGCATTTAAAGTCATTGTCAATTTGGCTGCCTGCCGAGGTATTGCTGTAGACACAGTCGCTTCCAGTTGTGAAGAAATGCGCCAGGCAGGAATATTTGTGGCAGAAAACTTCTCTGAGGTAAAATCACTCTGTTTCGATGAGACACTTATCCTGCCATAGCAATTCTAATCTACCCTGAAACCTTATTTTCAGTACAATTATCCCAATCTCACTAAAGGCCAGTCCCGCACTCAAGTCGCCAAGTTTCTAAAAGTCAGCAGAACCAGTGTCAACAAATGGGTTCACACCTTTCTCGAAGAAGACCTCGAAGGGCTTCAAGAAAAACCAAGAACAGGTAGACCTTCATTCTTAACCCCAGAGCAACAAGAACAACTTTGGCTCCGTTTGCCCAAGCCGAGGGATCGGTGAAGCGATTGTCGTCCCTTGGGTCAACAAAGAAATCATGATCAAACACCTCAAGCAAATCTCAAGCGTGACAGAAAAAGGTCGACATGCCGTTGTGATCATGGATGGTGCGGGATGGCATACTGATGACGTCGCGCATCAATTTGAGAATGTCAGTATCATCAAACTGCCTCCCTATTCTCCTGAGCTTAATCCAATAGAGCAGGTATGGCGTTGGTTGAGACAACGCTGTTTAGCCAATCAAAGTTTCAGAGATTATGACGATATTGTTGATAAGGTCTGTACGGCATGGAACCAGTTTTTGCAATGCACTCAGCGAGTCAAAAAGATGTGCTCACGGCAATGGATTGACCTGACCCGTTAATTTTCCAGAATGGTATTAGAAAGTGGGGGCAGGTCAGTATGATCTCTGGAAAGATACACTTTGACGCAAAAAGGCCACCTTTTTCAGGTGGCCTTTTCAAAAGAGAGAGCCT
>NZ_JMIB01000051.1 GCF_000695255.1 Photobacterium galatheae
AAGGTTAAACTGCGTGGAAGGTGAGGGAGAAAAATGATTCTGGCAGATTACTTTCATCTCGTGCTCAGTGGATTCCCGCCTGCGCGGGAATGACGCTATAACATTGATTTTAAATGGAAATAAACCAATTACTCGACGAAAGATCTGTGTAGGAAAGACAAGTCAAATGTCGGAGCCTTACAATAACTCTCTGAATCAATCCCGATTAAGCGCCGATCACACCGCCATCGTCGCGGGTGATCATCATGATTGTCGAGCGAGGTTTGGTGTCTCCCCCATCAGGAAAATGAGACGGCGCTCCTTCTTCGCCCGGATGCTGCACACCGACAAACATGGTTTTGTAATCCGGTGAAAACGCCAGGCCGGTAATTTCACAGGCAATCGGACCGGTCAGAAAGCGACGGATTTCGCCAGTTATCGGGTCACCACACAACATCTGATTATTCCCTTGTCCGGCAAAATCACCTTGATTCGAGTAATTGCCATCCGTTTGTATCCACAGGCGACCCTCAGCATCAAAACCAATGCCATCCGGGCTGTTGAACATGTTTTGACCATTCACGTTATCACTGCCCGCATATAAATCGCCTTTGTGCACCGTCGGATTCCCGGCAATCAGGTATAAATCCCAGACAAAACTGTCACTGGCGTGATCACCATGAAGTGGCATCCAGCGAAGGATCTGGCCGTAATGGTTCTTAGCCCGAGGGTTTGGACCGCCTACAGGCTGACCATCTTTACCTCGATTCTTATTGTTCGTCAGGGTACAGAACACATGCTTTTTATCCGGATGCACCGCAACCCATTCCGGACGATCCATGGTCGTCGCACCCACCTGCGTGGCGGCCCGGCGGGCAAATATCAAAACTTCAGCCTGATCGTTGAAGCCATTTTCCGGCGTTAAACCGTTTTTACCGAAAGTCAGTTCGATCCATGTCCCCTGGCCTTTCAGGTCAACATTCATGTCGAACTTCGCAACGTACAACGTCCCTTCTTCCAGCAATTTTCGATTCGTCGCATCGTTGCCAGCTTGATAACGATGTTTCGAAACGAACTTGTATAAATGCTCGCCACGCTCATCATCGCCAAGATACACCACAGCATGGCCATCTTTATTCAGCGTCAACGCCGCATTTTCATGCTTAAAACGACCCAGCGCGGTTCGTTTCATGGGGGTAGAAAACGGATCATTCGGATCAATCTCCACGATCCAGCCAAAGCGGTTCGCTTCATTCGGGTGTTTCAGCACATCAAAGCGGTCATCGTGCTGATGCCATTGATAATCGCTTGGAGAAGCAGAGATGCCATATCGTTTCTGATCCGCCGTCACTTCCCCGCTTTGGTTACTGCCAAAGAAATCATCAAAGTTTTCTTCGCAGGTCAGGTAAGTGCCCCAAGGCGTCTGACCATTTGAGCAATTATTAAACGTACCAACCGGCTTGATACCCGCCGGATCTGCTTGGGTTCTCATCAGGGCATGACCTGCTGCCGGACCCGTAAACATCATCGGAGTATTAGCAGTAATCCGGCGGTTACGCTGACCGCTGCGGTCAACCTGCCACTGCCCGTCTTTACGAATCACCTCAACAATCGTGACACCCACCGCTGCCTGTGCTTTTCGCACGTCATCGGCTGTCAACTGGTCGCCTTTGTGAGCGAACAGATATTCATAATTGGTGTATTCATTATTGATAGCCATCACACCACGATTTTCACTGAGGGGGAAGAAGCTCATCCCATCCGTGTTATCACCAAACTGATGTGCTTGTGCGTGCGCGTCCTGCTTGCCGCTTTGATCAAATTCAGGCGCACCGACAAAAATTGGATCCCCCCAGGAAATCAGTGGTGTTGCCCGATACCCTTTTGGCACAACAACTGTGTCTGCGGTCGATGCAGGAACAGCTTCAAAATTGAGAAGTGAGGATTTGGGCGTCGCTGCAACCGCTTTTGCCACCGGATTGACCGCCAGAAAAGCGCCAGCTCCGGCGACTGCCGTTCCAGTCAGAAAATGACGGCGCGAGAGTCTCGCTTCAATCATTTGAGTGAGTTGCGAATCCTGCTCATCACGCTTCCACATCGTATGCTCCTTTTTCATTCTTTTTCTGTCCGTCTGCTTCATTACAGACTCTTGAATCAGGCTGGAGCATAGGTTCACACAATGACATTTTTATGAAACTTGTATGTA
The DNA here is from genome assembly GCF_000695255.1 of Photobacterium galatheae. GTDB lineage: Bacteria > Pseudomonadota > Gammaproteobacteria > Enterobacterales > Vibrionaceae > Photobacterium > Photobacterium galatheae. Next base: position 2,186 of record NZ_JMIB01000051.1, read on the forward strand.
TGAATCATGAAAGCCAATTGAAAAGCAGCAAGTTTATTTCATTGCATAAAAAACGGCCCAAATTGGGCCGTTTCATCAGTGTTCTCGCGGATGCCTGAATTATTGACTGTCCGGATAACCTTGCGGGTTCTGTGACTGCCAGCGCCAGGTATCTGCGGTCATTTGTTGCACAGTGCGAGACGCCGTCCATTGCAGCTCTTTCTGCGCTTTACTCGGGTCTGCCCAGCATTCTGCAATATCTCCCGGACGGCGGGGCGCGATCTGATAAGGAATCTCTTTCGCGGCAGCTTCAGCAAAGGCCGCAACCATTTGCAATACGCTCAAACCATTTCCTGTACCCAGATTATAGATATGGGTACCCGATACTTTCCCTTTATGCTTCAGTGCAGCAACATGACCATCGGCCAGATCAACCACGTGAATATAATCTCGCACGCCCGTACCATCGACGGTCGAATAATCATCACCAAATACCGACAAATGATCTCGGCGGCCAACAGCAACCTGTGCAATAAAAGGCATCAGGTTATTCGGTATCCCTTGCGGATCTTCACCCATCTCACCGGATTCATGCGCACCAACCGGGTTAAAGTAACGCAGCAATGTGATACTCATTTCCGGATGTGCGTGCTGAATATCAGTCAAACATTCTTCGACCATCAGCTTGCTTCGGCCATACGGGTTGGTGGCATGGGTCGGGAAAGATTCCAGAATCGGCACGCTGGCCGGATCGCCGTAAACCGTTGCTGATGAGCTGAAAATCAGGCTATTGACACTCGCAGCACGCATGGCCTCAACCAAGACCAATGTGCCATGCACATTGTTATCGTAGTATTCCAATGGCTTTACCACAGACTCACCGACAGCTTTCAATCCAGCAAAGTGAATCACCGACTCGACTGCATTCTCACGAAAGACTTGGTCAAGAAATACACGATCACGAATATCCCCCTGGTAAAATACCGGTCTGACACCTGTCAGCTTTTCAATTCGCTCCAGCACGGTCTTTTTACTGTTGTACAGGTTGTCGACAATAATTGGGGCCATGCCCGCTTTAATCATCTGTACACAAGTATGGCTACCAATGTACCCCATACCCCCTGTTACCAGAACGCGCATAATTTTCTCCTTGCTTGGTATTTCTTTGTGATGGCAATTACTGTCGAGTATATCAGACTGATGTGAACATTGATGAGCACAACGGCATCTCAGGTACAACTGGACACGACATCGCCGCTGTCACGGCCAGCATATCAATCTGAATAAATGACTGATATTTTAGAAAGATAGCAGTATCGCTTTTTCTTCTTTATTCATGCTGTGAGGCGCTATGAAATCACAAACTCTCTGCCAATGGAAAGCCTTTTCTGTCGAGCAAAGCGAACACCAGCTACCAGACGGACGCAACATCACATTCACCACGGTTCGTCATCCGGGTGCTGTTGTCATTGCACCGGTCACCAAGACAGGTGAACTCATTTTATTGCGTCAATATCGTCCGGCCATAGGTCGCTGGATCATCGAATTTCCCGCCGGTACGCTGGAAAAAGGTGAAACGCTTCAAGCCTGCGCCATGCGTGAACTGGCAGAAGAAGCAAACCTGGCCGCAGCCCAGTGGCAATCCTTAGGCGAATTACTCCCTGTGCCCGGTTTCTGCGATGAGGTGCAACATCTCTTTCTGGCGAAAGACCTGTCACCGGCCGAAGGAACACTTGATGCCGATGAAATCCTTGAGGTGTTCACAATGTCCGTTGACACCTTTCTTGAGAAAGTTGCTGCAAATGAAATTCAGGACGCCAAGACGCTGGCAGTGTTTCTAAAAATGCAGGTGCTGGGTGTTTTCAAAAATAATTAATTTCGCACACTTTCAATGGCTCCCGCTTTCGCGGGAGTAACACCAGAAAAAACACACTTCATTTACACGCCATTAAACACCTGAAGCCAACCTGTAACATCGATTCTTTATTACACGCACATATTTATTTTTCAAACGACCTCTCAGTGACTCACTCTATTTCTTGTTCATTCCGATGCCCCAGAGCGAATCGATAAATAGCCCTGAACCTGACAAGAAAGCCTTTTGCATGACTGAAGTTAATATTCGTTTATTGTTGATTGTCAAATCAGCTACATCAATCGCATTCCTTATTCAAAACTAAGAACTCAGTCAATAAATAATTTATAGTGCACAGCACAAAGGGGTTCGTGATTTCCCCAAAGGAGAACACGAATCAACTCAAATAAAGTAAACCATGTAAAAGCAATAAAACACCAATCACATCGTCAGAAGTATTGATGATTAAATTAATCACATACACTAGGGATTTAATCATGATAACAACACTCAATAAAAAAAATACTATACAACGGCATGGATCATCAGTGGGCACTCTGATACCCCAAGAGACCTGCAAGATTTTCTGATTCAAGAAAATATCCACTTCAAACAGTACTATTTTTCAGAAGTCCCATCCATCCAATTGATAGACGCACCTGAGTTGATCATCATTGATACTGTAAACACAGTATTCGAGCATATCAAATGTGCAAAGCATGCGCTGACAATACAATGCCAACAGCAACAAAGTTTCACGCCTGAATTCCTTGCCATTATTGAAAGTAAATATCCACATAAAAAGCAGCTTTTTGATCTCGGGATTGCCGATTACATCAGCAGCCCATTCATTGATAAAGAGCTACGTTATCGGATGACCCATATCTTAAGTGCATCGCTTAAAAAAAACAGCGAGCAGCAATTCATCGCACCCTCTCACGACCTGCCAAATCATGTCACGCCAAGTTCCCTCACAGATAAACGCTTTCTTTTAATTGAAAAATGCGTTTCGTATCTCAGTGAAACTCTTTCAGAGGAAATAAAACTGGATGCTTTATGCAGAAAGCTCGGGACAAACAGAAATAAACTCAACCAGGTATTTCGAGAGTACCTGGGAATGACTGTTTTTGAGTGGTTGAGAGTGCAAAGAATGAAAAAAGCAGCAGAACTTCTTGAAACTTCTTCATTAAATATTGTTCAGATTGCCGAGCAAGTTGGATATATGGATTCAAATAATTTCTCAACCGCTTTTAAACGAATTTATCAATCTTGTCCAAGTCAATTCAGACAAAACTACCGCAACTCAACCAACAATCACCTTAAAATTGAATAACCTGTATCGCTCAAATTCATCATGAGCCAACAATTTGAAGGTCACTTCATGAAGTGATAACTCAGATCAGCCCCTTCGGGGGCTGATGATTCCGCTTCGAATTCTATATCCAACTTTTTACTCGAAGTGATGCAAGGAATGCATCAGCCAGATGCTTTTATGAATACGTAAAAGGATTCAATTTAAAACTCGGATATGATGAATAGTGACTCGCAACATCAACTAAATCCAAAGGAGAACAACATGTCAAACTTTACAGATTACAATAACATTCAACAATCGACAGAGAATTCATGCGGTGCATTTGCGGTCAATGCATGTCTCTGTCAATTACAATTGAATGTCAAAAAAAGCATCAAATCTTTAGATGAAGGTAATTTAGTCAATGGTTATACAAGCACTGCACAAGAAGTAGATCTGACCGCTAATTCTGATAAAAAGAAAGCGGCCGAGAATACTTATAAAGTCACCGGGAATTTAACGATTGATTTCCCACAACACACTGCAACATATTACGCTTTCAACAGCAGCAAGCAGAATGCTCCCTCTGCGATGTGTAAAACTGCGTATGAATTCAATGGTCAAAATGGAAATAAAATAAATCTATATTATACGACTGGCGCTAGTGCAATCTTCAGCAGCGTTAACCAATCTACAAATCAAGGGTTCACAAACAATCTGTTTGATACAGAGAAATCACTCATCAATGGTATTAACAATAATATTCAAGTCACTGAGACTTCAGAATATTCTGTTCCTACGAACAGTGATGTGCATCTGTTATTAGTTCAGCATACCGGGGGAATGCACTGGTTCTCTGTTTGTGCCGACACGAAAGACACATGTAATATTTATGACCCGGGCACAGGGACTGTATATGATGTTTCGAATGACAAGCTGAATCAACAATCATCCATTCGGCTCAACAACGTTGATTATACAATGCCTGGATTATGGATTTTATTGAAAAAATAGCCAGGCTAAATGAACGTAAAACTCATGCCCATTAAAAATATCAGTTGATATAAGAAAATCCATCTGCATTGCAGATGGATTTTACTTTCCGAAAAACACCCGCGATGAATCTAAACCCGTATTAAAAAACATCTCCAAAAAATTTAACCCCAAAGACACTGCTTTGAATTCATGCATATCTTCATCCATCTAATCAGACTGAAATATAGATACCAAAAGTGAATCCTGTGCAAAAACCAAAGCATTTGAAGAGAAAGCAAAAGGTTTTATTGAATAAAACAGTCTAATTTAAGTGTGTACCTCAGCAGTGATACAAACACTGAATGTACAACAAAACGTCAGTTCAACTTTTATAAGGATAAAGAATATGTCTCAAGATTCGATTAAACTGAATTTCATTAACCGCTCGAATGATGTCAATAACAGCGAAGTCGTCGTCTTCCAGAAAAACGTCGCTGAAGATTTTGATGAAATTGCCGTTGCATGGCGAGTGATTCAAAACTGTGGCCGGAATGACAATCATCCATTTGTCTATCCGTTAAAATTTGATGTCTGCGCCAGCGATTCTTACGGCAACTTCACGCCACAAATGACAGCTTACGATGGTCAGGCTTATGAGATGGTGAAAGACACTTCGGGTGATGTCCTTCGTCTTGCATCCACTCCAGCCGTTTCTCAGCAAGAGGTCGAAGTTCGCAACAACCTGAACAGTGGCGCCATTAATGCCAATATTTACCGTGACGGTAAACTGCTGGCAGCAAAATCCAATGTCTCTCCTGGTCAGAAAGGGGTTTTCCAATTCCATCCGAGCATCTTCGTCGGTGTTGTTTCTCAGGTCGTTGAAGGAGAAGTGATGAATTCGGCCATCATTCAGCAAGTCAATACTGAGATTAACCTGTTCGGTGTTCAAAGTGCTGATCTGGTGATGACCGGTGGTGGTTCAGGCCCAACCGCCTCACCATTTGAGTTCCATCTGGAAAACATCAACAAGTAACACAAATCGCACAGGTGTTACTCACTCATCCTGGTAACACCTGTTTTCTTCACGATTTACAGCAAGGAAATCATCATGGCGGATACACCCACAACCCAAACCTGGCATTCCGGCGACTGGCGAAGCCACGCAGGCAGCAATCCACCTTATAATGGCATCGAAATAACCGGCCTGCCGCAATACGATGACAATGGCGCTTTTGTTTCTGCGGCTATCACGATAGTGGACTATAGCAACAATAAAAATGGTGTCAGCAGTATGATCCCGACACTCACTGTGGCACAGGGACGTGTTGATATTCCTGTCCCTCCAGCAGACACATCGGGCACCACGAGCGGAAACAACGAAACGTCGGCTCAGACAAACTCAGCCTCAGGCACAGCACCATCGGATTCAGTGACAGCGTCACAAAGTGACACCACATCCAATACAGTCACTGCCGTCACAAGCAGTGAACCATCCCAAAGCGATTCGACGGCGACCACAGACACAACGCCACAAGATTCGACGTCTGCAAGCACAGATTCAACGTCATCGGAAGACGATTCAAGCACCACGAATACAACGTCTCAAGATGACCATTCCACAACGGCCAGTCCCACCAGTGAGCCAAATCCAGATTTCACGGTCAATGGCTGGGTATCACTCGAAACCAGTCTGTCTTATGTTCATCTGCGCATTCATTTTAAGTACGGACTAGACAGCATCCAGAGAGAAGAGCTGGGTTATATCATGGGCTTCAATAGCATACTGGAAAGCACCAGCTGAAGACGTGCCGAAAAGGGGCAAACATGCACACGGATATTTGTTTCACAAATTTGTCGCTGAATATTCACCGGCCCAGTGTCACGATTTTTCAACGCACACAGGTTGAAACTTCGGAAAACTTGATTGCCTGGAAGGTCATTCAGCACTGCCCGTACCGATGGCACCACCCTTTCTGCATCGAATGGGAATACAGCTATCAACTGGCAGATCATGATGGCAACTACAGTGCTGTCACCCCTTTGCCCCCACGTCATCGAAGTGAAACCGAAAACCAGGGCTTGCGCATCAGCTACGCAGCGGATCAAGTGGTTTTCACGAAAACAGCGGCCAGTAAATATGCGGAAGTCGTCCTCCTCAAAAATGGACGCATGATTGCCAGGCAACCATTCTTTCCTCCGGCTCAGACAACTTTCCGACTTTCAGAGACCTATTATCTCTGCGCCGACTTACGTGTAGAAGAAGGCGCAGTCATTCATTCTCATAACATCAATGCCAGCCTGACGCCATTCAGGGTAACAGGGCAAGAAAGGCTGAACATCATCATGACCGGCGGTCAGCCCGGTATTGAATCAACCCCCATCTGTTTTCAGTTTTCATAACGGGCAAGTCAGGTACCTGCCCGTTGAATCCTGTTTTTTACACAGATTTTGCCAAATATTCGGCCATTTCTTCTGGCGGCACCATACCGCCGCCAGTTGCCCAGACCAGATGGGTGGCGTGACGCAATTTCTCAGGTGTCAATTCAAGCCTTCGGTGATAATCACGATCTTCAGACACATGCATGGGGCCGGGCATACCAGCAAGTGCAGAAGGCTCTAGCTGAATCCCTTCACACTGATTGAGCAGTCCTAATAACCGATACATCTGTTCATCTGTCAATGTGTAATAGCCATCGATCAAACGCTCCATCGCACGACCCACAAAACCCGACGCTCGACCAACCGCCAAACCATCCGCAGCAGTGACGTTGTCGATTCCTAAATCCTGAACAGAAATACCATCATGCAAGCCTGTATGCACCCCAAGTAGCATACAAGGTGAATGGGTTGGCTCAGCAAAAATACAATGGACATGATCGCCAAACGCCATCTTCAGACCAAACGCAACGCCACCCGGCCCACCACCCACACCGCAAGGCAAATAAACAAATAACGGATGATTGGCATCGACCACAATGCCCTGCGCATCAAACTGTTTCCTGACCCGCTCACCCGCGACGGCATACCCCAGAAAAAGCGTTCGTGAGTTTTCATCATCAATGAAGAAACAACGCGGGTCTTGCTCCGCGGCTTTGCGCCCCTGCTCAACCGCAACGCCATAATCCTGGTCATATTCCACGACATTTACGCCATGTGAACGTAACTTTGCTTTTTTCCATTCCCGGGCATCCGCCGACATATGCACCGTCACGGAAAAACCCAGTGTTGCGCTGATGATGCCAATCGACATGCCCAGGTTGCCAGTCGAGCCCACCGCAATACTGTATTGGCTGAAAAATTGACGGAACGTATCACTCAAGAGCTGACTGTAATCATCAGATTCAGACAGCAACCCGGCATCGATTGCCAGTTTCTCCGCATGGGTCAACACCTCATATATTCCGCCACGGGCTTTAATCGAACCGGAAATCGGAAGATGACTATCTTTTTTCAACATCAACCGACCCGGAATTTCTGTCTCAGACATGGCTTCTAACTGGGACTTCATCGCCGGGATGTCAACCACTTCCGATTCAATCATGCCCTGATCCCTGGCGGTATCCGGAAATGCCTTCATCAGAAAAGACCCGAAACGCGACAGCCTGTCACTGGCATCCTGAATATCCGCGGCATCCAACCCGACAAAAGGCAAGCCTTCACGCAGTGATGTGATCTTCGGGTTGAACCAACACACCTCTTTCAATGCCACCAATTGATTCAGTAATGGAAATTGCATGGTCAGGGTTGGTACATCAATATTTGCCATAGCCTTTATCCTTGTCGGCATCCAACATTATTTACAAATCGCACTTTGCAGGATTCTAGTGGGCACAGCAGGAAAAACAAAGCTGCGAACGGTTGTCTTGTGAAGAACCCGGCACAGCGGGATAGAAGCAGGCATTCCCCTGGCGTCATGAGAAACCAGGGGCGATTGTTTTACTCTGTCGTACTGTTATTGCGGCGTGACCGAAATTGCTTTGGTGTTCCCGTCAAACATAATCAAATAAGTCGCACCATCGCCAACCGGATAATCCGCAGATGGATAAGACTCAGACCAATGTCCGTCATCAATTTTAAATCGCGCGGGCGATTCCTCACCATGAAAGCTTTGAGTGGTGGTATAAAGGCCAGACTGCGCATCATATTGCATTTGTGTCAGCCCCCAACCGTTCGAGGTTCCCCGGAAATACCAGTTTTGCTTTCCCCCGGTTGAGTCAGACAAACAATTCGCGAGTTTTGTCCAGACCCCATTCTGGAAACAAAGATTCGGATTTGATGTCATCAGATCTGCCGTCTGATCTTTCCCCTGATCGCTGAAGATGACATTCAGACTGGCCAGATTCACACCAAAATCATGACAGTAACGGCCTTGCTCGGCGGTCATTGTCACACCGGGCCAGACTGCATTCGCCACAGGTTCTGAAGCAGAAACGTTCCAGTAATACAGGGTTGGCTGACTGAAGTTTTGCTGATTATCGAAACAGACTTTCGTGTTTACCGTATGACCGCAGTCAGTGGTACAGCCCGGCCCGACTTTCGCCCCTACATGAATTGCGGCGGCATCATGAGAACTGACCGTAAAATGTGCGTATCCCTGACTGTCGACCTGCACCGTCGGGCCACTGCATCGGCCAGACTGTTCATCAAAGTTACCCGCAATGATGTCGCAATATTCACCCGCCGGCATCCCGGTCATGAATGTCTGATTCATGCCTTTTGAGTCATCCCGGTTGATCACCACAAAACCTAATCCGCCACGACCAAAGGCAATCTGGTTGTTGCCGTCATCCCACCAATCTGTGATACGGAATTCGGCTGCCGTATGATTCCGGAAAGCCACCATATTCGCGACACCACGCCATTTGTGCTCACAGACCCAGTCTCCACCATCATAACCACAGGCATTACCAGAATGAACGCCGGTTGACGGTGGGCCTGCATCAAAACTCTGAAAGTAGTAACCCGACATGACTTTTGGATAACCGTACGGATAGGCCAGCGTAAATACATTGCCGAGGAAATACAGATTGCCAAAATCCTGATGACTCAAAACCTGCCCCGGATTATGGCGTTCCTCATCATGGTTAGTCACAAAGGTAATGGCTTTTTCACTCGGTAACCATCCGTGCCATGAACCGATCCCCTTCAGATCTTTCAATCCACCATTTTTAAACTTCGGCCCAATGGTTCGTGCAAAATTAAACTCAGTGACATCGCCAATATAAGTATATTCACTGGTTTTGACTGGCTCTCCGGCAGCCCCAATCACTTCCTGAAAAATATATGGGTTCCCATTGAGTTTATTCTTAATCGCAGCAATATCTGCCGCAGGGATATGTTTCGCTGCATCAATCCTGAAACCCGCCACGCCCATACTGATGGCATCGTTCATATAATCTGAAATTTTCTGGCGGACATTATCAGATTCTGTTTTCAAATCATTCAAATGAACCAAATCACAATTTTGAATCGACCAGCGATCGCTGTAGTTAATATCATCTGTGCAGGTATGAAAATCATTCGAATGATAAGGGACTTCCGGGAAATACCTGTCGTGTGCAGCCATGTGATTAATAACCGCATCAAGATAAATATCCACACCTACGGCTTTACAGCGCTGCACCATATTTTCAAATTGCGATCGTGTGCCACTCCGCCCTTCAAAAGAATAACTGACAGGTTGATATCGTGACCACCAGGCTGAATGACTGATACTTTTCTGAGGAGGGGAAACCTGCACAGCCGAAAATCCCTTCGGCCCCAGAAAAGTTTCACATTCAGTCGCCACATCATCCCAACGCCATTCAAATAAATGAACGAAAGCCGTTCTTGGTACGGTCTGTGCCATCGCTGATGCAGCACTCAGCAATCCGCCACAGAAGAGAAGGCCGGCAGGAAAATATTTTTTAAAAGTCATTATTTTTCCTTATTTTTTGTGTAGGTACATTCAGGTTTTTATCTTACCGCTTTCGGCTAAAAAAGCTGTAAGTACAGTAGATAAAGTACACAAAAGTGCTTTAACGAAATGCAAGGCTTGTGATTGAAGTCGAATTCGGTGTAATCAGTCAGAATAATGCGGGTGTTTGGATCACGGTTTGTACACCCTTAATATTGTGATATGTCAACAAAGGAAGCGACAAATTTAAAAATGAAGATAGAGTATCAATATCAATATCGATTTCGATTCTTTCTCGGAGTGATAATTGAACCACACATTAAGTGATCAGTCTGAACTCGAATTATTCTGTCCATCCAAAATCACAGATATTCTGTTTGCCTGATGTTCTCTGAAATCTTTCTCTCACTCGCAATCAGAGAAAACAAAAAGGCCCACGATCCAACCTCAAACGCATTGACATGACACACTCAAATGTTTCTTTGATGTAAACAAATCAGATCATTGATCACAAATTGGCAACATTTCCATCCCTGCATCAGATTTCGCATTAACCTAATACTCATCGGAGGTCTGATAAGGAGACAGACATTGAAACGATTCATCACCCTACTCATTTGCTGTATGGCAACCTTTAGCAGTCAGGCCAGTACCAGTACATCTGGCGTATCCCAGAAGGGATACACCGAAACCAAGTACCCGATTGTACTGGTTCATGGCCTGTTTGGTTTTGATTCCATTGCCGGGATTGATTACTTCTATGGGATCCCACATGCACTGAACAAAGATGGCGCGACCGTCTTCGTTGCACAAATCTCAGCGACCAACAGCACTGAGCTTCGCGGTGAACAGTTGCTGGCTCAGGTGGAAGATGTACTCGCCATTACCGGTGCAGAAAAAGTCAACCTGATCGGACACAGTCATGGCGGCCCTACGGCTCGTTACGTCGCTTCCGTTGCCCCCGAAATGGTTGCTTCAGTCACCAGTATCGGTGGTGTAAATAAAGGCTCACGAATTGCAGATATCGTTCGGGGTGCCGTGCCTGAAGGCTCAATTCCGGAAGGGATCGCTGTCAAACTGGCTGAAGGGCTGGTCGGCATGATCAACCTGCTATCCGGTGGCAGCGATCTGCCCCAGGATCCGCTCGCCTCGCTGGCTGCGCTGACCACAGAAGGTGCACTGGCATTCAATCAAAAGTATCCGGAAGGGATCCCAGAGTCCGCCTGCGGCGAAGGTGATTATGTTGCCGACAATGGCGTCTCTTACTTTTCATGGACAGGAACAGGCAATTTCACCAACGCGTTAGATCCGATTGATGCTGCAATGACAGTGCTGGGACTTGGATTTCACAATCCGAATGACGGTCTTGTGGGTCAATGCAGTACGCACTTGGGTAAAGTCATCCGTAATGATTACAAAATGAATCATCTGGATGAAATTAACGGCTTGCTTGGCATTACCCACCTGTTCGAAACAGCACCGACCACGCTTTATCGCCAGCACGCAAACCGCCTGCAATTAAAGGGATTATAAATTTTGAAAAAGACCGTGCTTTCACTCATCTGTGTTGTTCTGACTGCGGGTGCGGTCTATACCTACAACTCACAGACCTCCGAACCGACTGTGATTCAGGTACCCTCCCAGCAGGATACCCAAGTTGATACCGATTCCGCCCGAGATACCTTCGACTATTTTCTGTCAGGTCTCGGTGAGGCAGACATTGACACGCTCAGGGAAAACTTCAAAAACTATAACGCACAACAGGCGACAGCCTATCAGTTCGACGAAGACTTATTCGAACGCTTTATTCAGTACAGAACCGCATTGCGCGATCTCGATCCGGGGAACATCAACCAGTTGACCCTCGACGCCTTCCGGCAATTGAATGATCAACTCATTCAGGCACAGCTTCAGTTTTTTTCATACGAAGAGCAGCAATGGCTTTTTGCCGAAGAGAACCGTCAGCGAGAACTTGCACTCCGGAAAATTGAGCTCAAACAGCAAGCACAGGATCGGGAAGATTACCTCAACGCCTGGCAACAAGAGCTGGATACCCTCCCCCCCGTGATGCAGGAAAGCTATCGCAATGCCAGCCTGCTGGCGCGGTTACAAACCACACAATCTATGGCGCCTCAGGAACGCTACCTGAACCAGCAAGCGTTAGTCGGGCCGGAAGCCGCTGACCGGTTAGCGCAACTCAATCAAAAGCGGGCAGGATTTCAGACAAAGCTGGATGAATATTTTGCCCAACGGGAAGCCATTCGGGCAGATACTGCTATGGGCCGGGAAGATCGGCAAATTGCACTCGATGCACTCAGAAGCAGCACCTTTGCAGCAAACCAACTCCGCCGAGTCAAAGCGTTAGAATCGCTGCATGATAAACAGGAAAATACCGCCAGTCAGTAAATTGATGACTGGACCCAAACCGGAAAAGGCCAACTGGCCGGACTTTCCTACATATCACCAGACAAAAATGAAATATTTTTATTTGGAATCAATAAATTACCGTCATTCCCGCG
>NZ_JMIB01000052.1 GCF_000695255.1 Photobacterium galatheae
GTAAATCTGACAAGCATCTTCTCGCATACTCACATCTAATATCCAGTGCATTGACTCAATACCCCAGTGGGCACGGATGGCATTCCCGGCCTGCTCTGGGGTCAGTTCGGCTGAACTGATGTAGTAGCGATACTCCAACTCTGACTCTTTGCCTTTTGCCGCACGGTAGTTTTCAACCATCACGATGCTGGTCAGCCCGCTCCAAGTGGAGAAGTCCCCCTCCAACTCACTGGCATTCAATACATGGCAAGTACGCGCTTCAACCCGCCCCTTTTGCTTCTCAATTTGACACGTGGTTTTCTCTATTGGGGCGCGGCGGTGTGGGGCGAAAGCGGTCTGTACGGCTGCCGCTAACTTGCC
>NZ_JMIB01000053.1 GCF_000695255.1 Photobacterium galatheae
CTTTTATGTCAAAATATTGCCGCGAGTTGAAGTGCGCCATTGCTAAGCAATGCTTGAGTGGCGTGCCATCCGATCTTTTATCCAAGCAACATTCCATCTCTTCTAGGCAAATAAGGTACTGGACTCAAGTCTTTGCTATTCACGGTACTGATTCATTTTTACCAACAGCTCATACATCAACGGCTGAAGCTAAGCTCCAAGCATTAAATTTAATGTGGACGAATGGCTGGTCTCTGACGCACACTAGTGCAGTCTTAAATCTCTCTACCCCTGGGATACTATCTGTTTGGCTCAAAAGATATAAAGAGCAAGGTATCAAAGGGCTTAAGCCTCACGCAATAGGAAGGCCACCCATGAAGCAGCAACCTCAACGTACGACCAAATCAGATGATGAAATGACGCTTGAGGAGCTAAAAGAAGAGTTAGCCTACTTGAGAGCAGAGAATGCTGTCCTAAAAAAGTTGGAGGAGTTGGAGCAGGAAAAGCGCCGTCAAACAAAGAAAAAACGGCAATAGCTCTAACTCTAAGAAACACGCACTCCTTAAAAGACCTACTCCAAGCTCTCCAGCTTGCGAGAAGTGCATTCTATTACCAGATGCAAGCCAGTAAGCGACCTGATAGCTATGCGAATGAACGGGAGCTGATAAAGTCAATTTATCATGAACATAAGGGACGATATGGCTATCGCCGCATTCACTTAGAGCTGAGAAAGCAAGGCATCATACTGAACCACAAGACCGTGCAGCGGCTTATGGCTCAACTTGAACTGAAATCGATAGTCAGGCCGAAGAAATACCGCGCTTACCGAGGCGAGTCTGGCAAAGTTGCTCCTAATGTACTTGAAAGAGATTTTACGGCGACCAAGCCAGATGAGAAATGGGTAACTGACGTTACGGAGTTCAAAGTCAAAGAGCAGAGAGTTTACCTATCACCCGTGGTCGACTTGTTTACTCAAGAAGTCGTTGCTTATAAGGTTGATAAGAATGCACGCTTGTCGCTCGTTACTGACATGTTGACGGAAGCGATCTCGAAGCTAGCTCGAAACGCAAAGCCAATCATACATAGCG
>NZ_JMIB01000054.1 GCF_000695255.1 Photobacterium galatheae
GTTTATAATCAACAAATTACAGTCATTCCCGCGCAGGCGGGAATCCACTGGGCACGAGATGCAAGCGATCTGCCAGATTCATTTTGTCCCTCATTTTCTGCGTCGTTCTTTCTCAAAAGTCACTGGATCCCCGCCTTCGCGGGGATGACAGAAGGAAGTGGGGATAACAGGAAGGCGCGGTTACCCTTTTGCCAAGTCTTTTGATCTTAGAGATGTGATGAAGAACCCTGTC
>NZ_JMIB01000055.1 GCF_000695255.1 Photobacterium galatheae
GGCGCTGTTCGCATTAACTGTTGGTAACACTGACAGAAACTATACTTAAAGTATCCATTGGTGAGTTATAAGTAGCAGCATGGATACTTCTCCGTTCTTCAATATATTGTTCTCTTTGAGGCAGCTTTCCAATCGTCAGCTTCGGTCACTTTCGCTGCACGTGCAAAAACGTCTTGAAAAAGATGAACTAAACCAAGCTATGGAAACGAGAACACAGCGGTTAGACCACTGCCTCTTCTGCAATTGCCCGAAGATTATCCGATGGGGGTTCTCCGGTGATTTGCAGCGCTACCGTTGTCAAAAGTGTGGTAAGACATTCAATGAATTGACTAAAACCCCCTTTGCACGATTAAGAGCCAGAGAGAAACTACTCAATTATGCTGACTGCATGGTCACAGGCGCTACTTTAAGAGCGGCTGCAAAAACTTGCGAAATGGCATTATCGACTTCGTTTCGTTGGCGACACCGGCTGTTGACCATGCCTGAAGTCCACAAGGCTTCTCAATTAGGGGGGATTGTTGAAGCAGATGAGACATTTTTCCGAGAGTCGTTCAAAGGAAAACGACGAATTACCAGTCGCAAGCCAAGACATCATGGCCGGGCAAATAAAGGAGAAAAGATCCCGCTAATCCCGGTGCTGGTACTCTTAGACCGCTATGAGCAAGAAGCTGATTTTGTGCTTGAAAACAACACCATAGATGAAATACATCCTTGCATGCATAAACGTTTAACGAAAGGCTCAGTGTTGTGTACAGACGGAAGCCTGGTCTATCTCGCCATTGCTAAAGAAGAAGCGGTCCTGCACAAAAGGATCTTGAGCGACAATCCAGCGCGGACAATAGAAGACGGTACCTTCCATATACAAACACTGAACAATTACGTCAGTCGGTTAAAAGGCTGGATACGAAGATTTCATGGCGTAGGAACGGCATACCTAAGCAATTACCTAGCGTGGTGGCGCTTTATCGCCCAGCACAAAGCAGGGAAAAGGCAGAAATGGTTAGACGAGGCGTTGTCGTTTTAACCAACAGTTTATGAGAACAGCGCC
>NZ_JMIB01000056.1 GCF_000695255.1 Photobacterium galatheae
CACCTCAAGCAAATCTCAAGCGTGACAGAAAAAGGTCGACATGCCGTTGTGATCATGGATGGTGCGGGATGGCATACTGATGACGTCGCGCATCAATTTGAGAATGTCAGTATCATCAAACTGCCTCCCTATTCTCCTGAGCTTAATCCAATAGAGCAGGTATGGCGTTGGTTGAGACAACGCTGTTTAGCCAATCAAAGTTTCAGAGAT
>NZ_JMIB01000057.1 GCF_000695255.1 Photobacterium galatheae
TGGCGGAGAGATAGGGATTTATCGCTCGCAAGCTCGCGCCCCTTCGGGCGTTGCCTAAAGGCAACGTGGTCTCGCTTCGCTCGGCTGAACCCCCACTAGGGTTCTTCACCCTATCTCATCGTGCCGCTGTTCTTACGAAAACGCAGATGAAAAAAAACCGCTGAAAGTTCAGCGGTTTCTTCGAATGTGGCGGAGAGATAGGGATTTGAACCCTAGATACGCTATTAACGTATGCCGGTTTTCAAGACCGGTGCTTTCAACCACTCAGCCATCTCTCCGTAAGTGCGGCGAATAATACGTGTTGCTGGCCGGGCTGTAAAGTAAAAAAAGGTCAAGTGCTCAATAAGCCATCAAAGTCTCTTTTGACTGATTCGAATCGAACCTTTTTGGTAAGAATATGAGCTATTTATCCAGATCGGATGCCACAAAACCCTGATAATGGTGCATACCACCCCGAATCAGATCTCGCAATGCGACAGGATATAACTGGTATTCATCTAATGCTGCCACCTCAGCCCAGAAAAATTCCAGATGCGGTTCTTTTGACTCGACCTTCAACGCTTCAGATATCCCTTCCAGCTTGGCCCGAAACACGAGTGCAATTTCAGCCTGCGGTTGGCCGCCCTCCAGCCAGTCATTTTCAGCCACACCGATTAGCGACCCGACAATCACGTTCAACCCGGTTTCCTCTGCAATTTCTCTGACCAATGCCGTCGCAGCAGCTTCCCCCAGTTCCACATGACCACCGGGCAGAAAGCTCATACGCTCTCCAATCCGTCTGACTAAAAGTATCTTATCCTGTACCTGAATCAGTGCACGGGATGAATAATGTAAGCTCACCTTTTCACAGCCTGTCGTCTTATACTACGTGCACCCAGCTTAACGGCTTGCCGTGAGACTGGCTATAGTTGTGCTATCCATTTGTCTGACAAGGTTCAGTGTGATGAAAATTTTCAGTAATTTCGAAAGTGGCAATATTCGTATTGTGAAGGCCGAACAACCCAATGATATCCAGCTTGAAATCAACAAGGACAACCAGTCTGAGTTTTACCAGTGGTTTTACTTCCGCCTGGAAAGCCAGGCACAGATTGAACACAGCTTCGCATTACAGAATTTAGCAACATCTGCCTATCCTGAAGGCTGGAAAGACTACGATGTTGTCGCTTCGTATGATCGGGAAGAATGGTTTCGTCTGCCAGCCCAGTTCGATGGTGATACCCTGCGTTTTCAGGTGATCCCGGAACAACGTTCCATGTATTTCGCTTACTTTGCGCCTTATTCCTATGACCGCCATCTGGATCTGCTGCATCAGGCGCAAATGAATTTCAATTGCGAACTGGAAACACTGGGCAGCACTTTAGATAACAATGACATCAGTTTGCTGACAATTGGTGAACCAGATGATTCAAAAAGGAAAATCTGGATCATTGGCCGCCAGCATCCAGGTGAAACGATGGCTGAGTGGTTCATAGAAGGTCTGTTACAGCGCCTGCTGGATGAAACGGACACCGTCGGACGTGCACTGCTTGACGAAGCCGTCTTTTACATTGTGCCGAACATGAATCCGGACGGCAGTATTCGCGGCCACCTGAGAACGAACGCCGCGGGGATCAACCTGAATCGCGAATGGTTGTCGCCGTCTATGGAAAAAAGCCCGGAAGTCTTTCTGGTACGCGAACGGATGTTAGAAACAGGCGTGGATCTGTTTCTGGATATTCACGGCGATGAAGCCATTCCCTATAACTTTGTCGCGGGCTGTGAAGGGATTCCGTCCTATGATGAACGGCATGCCACCCTGGAAAACAACTTCAAACAGGCGTTACTGACCATTACGCCAGAGTTTCAGGATGAACATGGCTACGATAAAGATGCCCCGGGACAGGCTAATTTAAGCATGGCGACCGCCTGGGTTGGAGAACAATTTCAGTGCCTGGCATACACGGTAGAAATGCCATTTAAAGACCACAACGTGCAACCAGATGCCTTCTACGGCTGGTCGCCGGAACGCAGCCTGGCTTTCGGTCAGGACGTACTGGCTGCCATACGCGCAGTTGTCGCCCAGTTGCGTTAAGTTGACCGATTGCGTTCAGTTGATCGGATCTGCTGAACTCAGCGCCCCACAAAAGCCAGTTTCAACACTGGCTTTTTTTGACCCATTCCGATGATTTCTTCATCGCGCCATTCACAGACCCAAAAGGCGGAAGATACTCCGAAATGATCGTCTGTCAAAGCAGTATTTTATTCTATTGGCGACTTCCTCTCGCAAATACGCTTTTGCTCACAAAGCACGACTTATCTGCTTTGAAGCAAGGAGAAAGCTCTGATAAAGATATGCCTGATCTCGACGCATAGTGCTTTTAGGAGGTAATTGTGTCTATCAACTCACTTGATTTTTCTGACATGGCTGATGCCACTAGCAAGTGGGATCAGCAAGACGAAACGGCGTCTCCGGCAAAGGCTTCAGGGAACAAACAACAACAAGCTGCTGCACGACGTCGTATTGAAATGCTCCGTGATATCCGCGAATGCGGGCTAACCATTGAGGAAGCCAAAGAGCTGGGTCTGCTCCACTAATCCCGGCAAAAACAAAAGTTGTTGATCCTAAACTGACTCATCAAGGCTAATGTACTGAGAAGGCATTAGCCTATGAAACATTTCACTTCCGTTTTTTTCCGTCTCTTCCATCGCTTCAAATTGTTTTTTCCGATTACACGAATTGTCATTTCCCTCTTTTCTGATCCGTCTAAAATCAGTACATTGAGTTTATCCCTGCAACCAATGGAAGATAACAATGTCAACAATTACGACCCGATGCCCGCATTGCCAAGGACTGAACCGTCTCCCGGTTGAACGCATTCATGACAAAGCAACCTGCGGTGCCTGTAAAGAATCTCTGCTTGATGGTAAGCCTGTCGATGCGACCTCAGAAAATTTCCAGGCCTTACTGCAAAGTGAGCAACCTGTTGTCGTCGATTTTTGGGCCCCTTGGTGTCATCCCTGTGTGGGTTTCACACCAATTTTTGAAGACGTGGCCGCAGATCGCAAAGACCAGGTTCGTTTTGTAAGGATTGATACCGAATCGCAACAGGAACTGGCCGTTCAGTACCGTATTCGCAGTATTCCAACCATTATGGTATTCAGACAAGGTCAACTGATCGATACGCTAAATGGCGCGCTGCCGAAATCTCGCTTTGACCAGTGGCTGGATCAGGTACTGACAAAATAAGGTTTCACAGAAGCTGTTGAACCTGAGTAAAACAGAATACGGTTTCCAGCCAAACCGTATTCTGCCTGAATCAGCCAAAGTGTCCGGAAATATAGGAACGTGTTAATTCATGCTCAGGCTGTTTGAAAATCTTCTCTGTCACGCCGACTTCCACAAGCTTTCCCAGATGAAAATATGCGGTTCGGTCTGAAATGCGTGAAGCCTGAGACATGGAGTGCGTCACAATCACAATACTGAAATTCTCTTTCAGTTCCTTCATCAGAGATTCAATCACACCGGTCGCAATTGGATCTAAGGCAGAACAGGGTTCATCCATTAAAACCACTTCCGGACTGATGGCAATCGTTCTGGCAATGCAGAGTCGCTGTTGTTGTCCGCCAGACAGCCCAGTGGCAGGTTGTGTCAGGCGATCTTTGACTTCATCCCATAAGCCCGCTTTTTGCAGCGATAGCATCACGATTTCATCCAGCTCATCTTGATGATCCACCAGTCCGTGAATGCGAGGGCCATACGCAATGTTGTCAAAAATCGACTTCGGGAAAGGGTTAGGACGCTGAAAAACCATGCCCACTCTTGCTCTGAGTACAACCGTTTCTGTCTCGGGCTGATAAATATCTTCATCATCCAGCGCAATACGCCCTTCAATCCTGCAACTGTCGATGGTGTCATTCATCCGGTTCAGACAGCGCAGAAATGTAGATTTACCACAGCCAGAAGGGCCAATCATCGCCAACACCTGTTTCTTACCAATATCCAGGCTAACGTTATCAATGGCCAGCTTCTCCCCATAAAAAACGTTCACATTCCGGGTGGTCATAACCGGATCATCCACAAAACAGACACCACAGGTTTCTGTCGGCAGGCTGGTCATTTCAGCCGCTTGTTCTGGCGGTTGCCCAAACGCAGGTATCGGTCCAATCTGACTCATAGCGACCTCACATCATGCTGATTGACGCTCCAGCCGTTTACGAAGCAGCAACGCAGCAGAATTCATCAGAATAAGAAAGGCCAGCAATATCATGATGGCCCCAGAGGTATTTTCAACAAAGCCACGCTCCGGATTATCAGCCCAGAGAAAAATCTGCACAGGTAATGCTGTCGCCGCATCAAAAGGGCCGTTCGGAATCTCGACAATAAAAGCAACCATCCCAATCATCAACAATGGCGCAGTTTCTCCCAGCGCCTGAGCCATACCGATAATGGCACCGGTCAGCATGCCAGGCATGGCAAGTGGCACAACATGGTGCATCACCACTTGCATTTTCGATGCTCCCATTCCATAGGCGGCATCCCGAATCGAAGGGGCCACCGATTTAATCGCTGCACGGCTGGAAATAATAATCGTTGGCAACGTCATCAGGGCTAGTACCAGACCACCCACAACCGGTGCCGAGCGAGGCAAACCGACAAAATTCAAAAAAACCGCCAAGCCCAGTAAACCAAACACAATCGAAGGCACTGCGGCCAGATTATTGATGTTGATTTCGATGAAATCGGTAATTTTGTTTTTCGGGGCAAACTCTTCCAGATAAATGGCTGCCGCCACGCCAATGGGAAAACTCAGAAGAAAAGTCACCAACAATGTATAAAAAGACCCGACTGTAGCTCCCAGAATGCCGGCCGATTCCGGATCCCGGCTGTCGCCACGAGAAAAAAAATGACGATTCAACACTGTTCGGATCTTGTCCTGATCAAGCAAGCTGTTATACCAGTTCACCTGATGATCCTTAAACTGACGCGATTCTTCCGGCAAGTCTCTGGAAATATTGCCTTTTTGATACTGATTCACATCATCACCCGCCAGAACCCAGATGTCTCTTTTTCCGCCGACCAATGATGGATTAGAAATGATCCTGTCACGAAAATCATATTCAGCGCTGTTCGAAATGAATTGATACAGTGTTCGCTGATGACGACGCTCCGTGATTTCAGGAAATTCTGCCCGAATCGCCTGTCGTAACACACGCCGATAAGACACGTTTTCCAGGCTCTTTTTAAGATACAAACCGTTTTCACCATCTGGCGTTTTCGGCAAACCTAAAGCCGCCGGTGTCAGATCAACGGTGAGTTTTATTTCTGTCGACAGAAAGGCTGTATATCCCTGCAACACAATCGATATCATCAGCCCGAGCAAAAAAGCGAAAGCCACAAGGATCGAAGCAACCCCCATGACACGAAAACGCCACTCACGATTGCGTCGCTTCGCCAGTGACAATTGAATACGCCGGGCTTTATCCGCCGTGTACGCCGCCATTTGGTCAGTCATATTGCTCCCTGTATTTTTTCACAATGCGCAATGCGACAAAGTTCAGGGCCAGTGTGACCAGAAATAACGTCAGACCGAGGGCAAATGCCGCCAGCGTTTTCGGACTGTCAAATTCCTGATCCCCAACCAGCAAAGTCACAATCTGAACAGTCACTGTGGTCACAGACTCCAGTGGATTCACGGTCAGCCGTGCAGACAGGCCCGCAGCCATGACAACAATCATGGTTTCACCAATCGCTCTGGAAACTGCCAGGAGCAAACCACCAACGATCCCCGGCAAAGCCGCCGGTAATACGACTTTCGTGATGGTTTCAGACTGGGTGGCCCCCAGACTGAGTGCCCCATCGCGCAGGTCCTTCGGGACCGCCCGAATCACGTCATCCGACAAGGATGAAACAAAAGGGATGATCATCATCCCCATGATCGCGCCCGCTGCCAGCGCACTTTCAGACGAAGCACTTTCAAACCCAATCGCATGTGCCAGATTTCGGATCATAGGCGCCACGATCAGCGCGGCGAAAAAACCGTAGACCACGGTCGGAATCCCAGCCAGAATCTCTAGCACGGGTTTGACAATATGCCGTACCCGGGAGGAGGCATATTCAGACAGATAAATCGCGCTCATCAGGCCAACGGGCGCAGCAATGCACATAGCGATCAGAGAAATCATAAAGGTGCCGGCAAACAACGGAATCGCCCCGAAGGCACCGCTGGCACCTTGTTGATCCGCCCGAATGGCAATCTGTGGTGACCAATGAGTTCCAAAGAGAAACTCAGTCACCGGGATCAACTGAAAAAACCGAATCGCTTCAAACAACACAGAGAGTAAAATACCCACAGTGGTCAGAATCGCGATGACAGAACAGGCAATTAAAAGGGCTTGCAGCATGTTTTCCACAGCGACCCTGGCTTTCACATGCGGCTTGACCTGACGCCAGCCCAACACCAGTCCGAATACAGACACAAGACCCACCGCGACAACTTTCAGCGTCAGACTGATTTGACTGAACTGACGCCAGCGCTCAGCGGCCTGCAAGAGCACAGGGTCATCACTTTGGCCGTAACCCAATGCAATATTCTCGACCCGGCTGACCATGAGATCCTGTCGGGCTTCAGTCAGTGTTTCTGTTTCCGGCAACCCGCTTAGGATAAAACCATGCAATATCACCGGTTCAAGCATTGACCAAAGCAGGAGTAGCAACAGTGCAGGAATCAATGCCAGCATGGCCGTATAGGTCCCGTAATACACGGGCCGGGAATGCATGCTGCCGCCATGCATAGTGTGCCTTGCATTGTGCTTTGGCAATCCGCGCGACATCATCGCTGCACGATGGCGGGTCAACCAGAAACCAATGACAGACAAAAGCAAAATCGCAACGAGAATTCCCGACTGCATCAGCACTCTCCTGATCAGTTCACATTGTTTTTCATTGATTCAGCATCTGCCCGGACGGTCTGCCACTCATTTGGTGCCAGCGGGATCAGACCGCGATCGGTGAGATAGCCCTCTTCGCCGATCGCATCTTCAGACGTAAATTCGGCAACGTAAGCTTTCAAACCCGGCACAACACCGATATGGGCCTTTTTCACGTAGAAATACAGTGAACGGGACACTGGATAAGAGCCATCGCCGATGGTGTCAAAGGAAGGTAAAACCCCACCGATTTTTGAGCCCTGAACTTTATCGCTGTTCTGATCCAAGAAGCTATAACCAAAAATGCCAAAGGCATCCGGATTGACATCCAGCTTCTGCACAATCAGGTTATCGTTTTCACCTGCTTCGATGAATACGCCATCTTCACGGAGCCCCTGGCATGCTGCTTTAAACTTGTCCGGGTTCGTGCTTTCCAGTGCAGCAATCGCCGGAAATTCACTACAACCTTTTTCCATCACCAGTTCAACGAACGCATCTCTTGTCCCGGATGTCGGGGGTGGTCCCAGCACTTCAATACGCATATTCGGTAATGCCGTATTCACCTCGTTCCAGCTTTGATAAGGATTTTCAATGAGCTGGCCTTTTTCATCCGGCACAACCTTAGCCAAAGCGAGATAAATATCTTTAATCGAGAGATCCAGTTGTTTCGCTTTTTTCGAATTGGCAAAGGCAATGCCGTCGTAGCCAATTTTGACTTCTACGATTTCCTTCACACCATTCTTTTGACACAGGCTCACTTCAGAGGACTTAATTCGCCGTGATGCATTGGTAATGTCAGGCGTATCCGTACCGACCCCGGCACAAAAAAGCTTCAATCCTCCGCCGGAACCAGTCGATTCGATTTTTGGCACGGCATAACTGCTGGCGCGGCCAAAGCGCTCCGCGACCACAGTCGCGAAGGGATAGACGGTAGAGGATCCCACAATACTGATGTAATCCCGGGATGCTGCCTGCAGGCTGAAAGAGGTGCTGACAAAAACAACTGCAGCTGTAAACGTACTCAGAAAGAGACTCTTCACGGACAGATCCTCCATTATTGACAAAGAAGAAATTTATAATTGACCTCTTTTGAAGCTAGGCAAGGCAGATGACAGTCCGCTTAAATTTTTGTGACTAAAGCAAGCCTGGCCCCGAATCCTTTGGGTCAAAATTTGACCTGCGCCAGCCATTTCATTGTGATCGTCACTTTTTCTGTACTTTTTCCTATACTTAACATCATGTTAGGAGATAGGTGATAAGAATATGCAAAAGCACACCTACCGTGTTTTTATCTTCTGGGGCGCAATGACAGGACTGGCCGGTTGCAGCAGTCTGCCTGCAGCGCTTGGATTGAGCAGCCAGTACAGCATGTATGGCACCACGCAGGATTTTTTATCGGAAAATGAAACACGCGTGAATGGTGCTGTGATTGACAAGGGCAAGTATTACCCGAAAAGTGCCTATTCTTATGCTTACCGCTATTGCAGCAATACGCCGGCACAAGCCCGCGAAGATATTGCACAATATCAAAATCTGGTGAAACAGGTCTGCAACGGCAATGGCGGGCAGATGATTCATCTGGATTCCGGTTCCTGGTGCGTTGCCGAACCCAATACCCATCACGAACGCCCGTACTTTTTCGCCAGCATCAGCAGTACAGAGCAATGGGCCGATCTCTGTCTGGATGGCCCTTTTATTACGCTGAAGGTCATTGAAAATAACGGGGCCCCCGACAGCGAGTGGTATCTGGCTGCCATGGCACTGGGTTATCAGCCCTTTTCGTCAGATCGCCAGCTGATCGAAGTTCCCCCAGAAACCGTAATTCTGACAGAGACCCGCAAAGTGCCAGGCACCAATGGCACCTGGACAGAAGAAAGTGAACATATTTACACCAGCATCGGGGAGCGGGTTTGCCTGTATGAAAAACCGGACAGGAACAGCCTGGGTTACACCTATCGGGGCACAGTACAAAATGCCAGCAAGGGGAAAGTCCGGGTGCTCATCAAAGAAAAATTCAAAGGTGATATTCGTACGGCCCCGTATCTGGAACCTCTGGAATGGCATCAGGAAGCTTACATCACCGCAAGCGCCAGTGCCTGGTTTGTGTGCTCGTCTTGACCGACGAGGCTCTGCCGAAAATGCTGTCTCTTGAACACATCTGAAATATCCGCAGACTTGGCGAGAGGGTCACCCTTCCCTCTTGCTCCCTCCTGTCATCCCCGCGCAGGCGGGGAGCCAGTGGCTTTCAGGGACAAACGACACGGAAATAAAGGAAAAAATAAATCTGGTCGATAGTTTTCATCTCGTGCTCCGTGGATTCCCGCCTGCGCGGGAATGACGTAACCATTTGATTTTATAAAAGAGAACATCGCATCTTGGTAGTAAAAATCAAAAGGGATCACCTACAAAGGGAAAAATTCATGGATGAATTTTTAGGTTGTCGGCGTCGGGAACGCCTACAACCGACCCGGACAACACCAAAGAACAAAAGGCATTTCTGGGTACTCTTTGGGCCAACAAAGAGTACCTGGCGCGCATTCGCAAATGCTGAGGTAAACACCGAACTTAAGCGCGACAAACAAGCCTCATGCCAAGAAATAGCACTTGTTGTACGAGACCTGTTTTCGTGAAAGTGTCCAAAAACGCATGAATCAAAAAAGAAACACACAGCTCATATCAGGAATCCGAGTACAAAAGGCACTGGATTCCCGCCTGCGAAGCAATGAAGATAATTGATTGATTTAAAAATAAAAACCCCTCGGTTTTCATCGAGGGGTTTATGAACATTCAAAACAATTTTTTATACGGTAAATTGCTTCATGGCGTGATTCAAATCATCCACCTGAGACTTAATCGACTGCGATGTCTGATTCGCAACGCTGCAGTTCCCTGAAACTTCATCCGCAGAGGACGATAGCTGGTGGACCAACTCCGCCACCGACTGAGACACATTGGACTGCTGCTCTGTCGCAACCGCGATATCGCTGACCTTCTGCGAGACCTCTTCCATATAACGAACCGAGTCTTTCAGCATGTCCGTTGCTGTCACCGTATGTTCGGTCCCCACTTTCACCAGAGACTGACTCTGCGCTATCACTTTCACCACATGCTGAGTTGACGACTGAATCGCATCCACAATAGCATTGATCTCCGTCGTCGAATCCGTCGTCCGCTGTGCCAGCAAGCGAACTTCGTCTGCCACCACGGCAAAACCGCGTCCCTGTTCACCGGCACGTGCGGCTTCAATCGCAGCATTCAGAGCCAGCAGGTTTGTCTGTTCAGCAACACCCTGAATCACTTCTGTGACATGTTCAATCCGATCACTGTCAGCGCTGAGCTGCAACACCATCTCACTGGCCTGAGCCACCAGCGTGTTCAGCTCAGAAACCGTCTGATGATTACGCATCAGGGCCTGTTCCCCATTTGCCAGCAGTGATGCCGAGTGTGTCAGATCCTCTGAAGCCAACTGGGTATTCTGAGCTGTTTCATGGGCCGTCGCTGTCATCTCTTCAATGGCAGTCGCCACTGAGCTGATCCGCGATGCCTGCTCAGTCACTTCACCTGCGGTATCCGTATTGGTAACCAGCAGTTTATCCATACTGGCATTCACGGCCTGCGCCTTGTCCGAGACCCCGGTCACCAGCCCGGACAGCGACACAGACATTCGATTCACCGCCTCAATCAGAGATGCGATTTCATCCGAACCTTTGTTTTCCATTGCTTTCGCAGAAAAGTCACCGTGAGAAATTTGCTCTGCCCGCTGAACCACCCGGCCCAGCCGCGAACCGATATCCCGGCCTAACCAGGTTCCAATGACGAAAGAACACAAGCTGGCAATCGCACTGATCGCGATCAGCAAGATCACAACTTTCTGTACGCTGCTGCCAATGGCTTCTCCACTCTGTACCGCGACGGCCTGCTGCTCGCGCACAACCGCTTCAATGGTTTGTGCAAGCTGTTCGACCGCCAGCAAGGTTTCTGTTTCCATCAGATAAATGGCTTTATTCCAGTCTTGCGCCTGACGCTGCATCACCACATCTGTCGCCATCGGCAGGTATAAGTCCTGCATTTCTTTAAACAGGGACCATAGCCCTTGCTGACTTTCAGTCAGGTTCTCTTTTTTGCGTTCAATTTCCGACACCGCACGGTTGTGTGCGCGCATATACTCTTCGAACTTGTCCAGATTATCCTGATTTGCATTGATCAAAAATGCGCGCAGTTCCCCCAGACCATTCGACAGTGTTGTATAAGCATCGGTATACAGTTTCATCAGGCGCTTGCGTCCTTCACCTTCTGGGTTGCCTTCTTCCTCATTGATCATCCCCTGAAGTTGATCCAGCGCTACTTCAGCCAAAGGGGCAGCCTCAAATTGTAACTGATGATGCGCAGGTAAGTTTTCCGGCTGATGGCTGAGTTCAGCGACCGCCAGCGCACTGGTTTTCAGCGTGTTCCAGTCGGCTTTCACCTGCTCAAACTGAGCCTGCGTCACATGACTTTGCAGACGAACCAGCTCTGCATCGACTTTGACAAAAGCATCATCAAGCTGCTGCCGGTACTTCGCCTGCCGGGTTTCATCTGCGGCCAGCATGTATGCCCGCAAACTCGACACAGAAAATTCAGCATTCTGTTGTATGGAACGACTGGCATCCACTGTTGGTAAATCCACACTCAACAACGAGCTGGCATGGTTTTCAACCTTGGTGATCTGAAAGTAAAGCAGGATGGCTGCCGCAAGAAACAAGGCAGTCAAGAATAAGAAGCTGACCCGAAGCTTCCTTGCTATGGAAAGTTTCATCACATATAAGTCCGTTTACATCTCGGTCAGACCAATATAATAACAGTGATATTAATTGTGAACACTTTGCCATCAAAGTATGAATTTTTTCAGCATACCATGCGGTAAATGTCTAAAAAGCACACGATCCATTCAACCATGTGAATATTCCTGACACTTCATCTCATCCCGGATTCCCCTCAGGAATGAGCATCTGAAGCAGCCCGCAGAACATCAGACTGAACATTTGTGTCTTTTCAATTCATCATCACTCACATAAGATGGAACAGGACAGATTCGTCTATGAGGAAGCCGGAATACTTCGCGCTCCGTTACGACACCCCACATCCTGAGGCCACTTCGTTTTATGTTAGATTTCACCTTACTCACGGCGTTCATACCGACGTTTTTCTTTGTCTCTATCACGCCCGGCATGTGTATGACGCTCGCGATGACGCTCGGCATGAGTATTGGGGTAAGACGGACACTCTGGATGATGTTAGGTGAACTGGTGGGCGTTGCGCTGGTTGCCATTGCGGCTGTCATGGGTGTTGCCGCAGTCATGCTGAACTATCCGCAGCTCTTTCATCTGCTGAAATGGCTCGGAGGGGCTTATCTGTTCTGGCTGGGTATCGGTTTGTGGCGCAACCGCGGAAAAATGTCGATAAATCTGGACACTCCCACAAACACCCAGCGCGGGCAGCTCATCTCACAAGGCTTTATCACTGCAATCGCAAATCCCAAAGGCTGGGCATTTATGATTTCACTGCTTCCACCCTTTATCAATGCCGAACTGCCAGTCGCACCACAAATGACGAGTTTGCTGAGTATTATCCTGCTGACCGAGTTCATCGCACTGATGGTCTATGCCAACGGTGGTCAGAGTCTGCGTTTATTTCTCAGCCGGGGAGACAACCTTCGTTTCATGAACCGAATCGCGGGTACACTCATGATGGGCGTCGGCCTCTGGCTGGCTTTGGGATCATAAACACGGCTCAAATGCGCAATCGGCAGGAGAAAACTGACCCCACTGACTGCCAATTTTTCCTTTCTGTTCGTCCTGTCGCGAAGTGTCGTCAGGGCGTATCCGCTCCCATGAGCCGCTTGTTTTTCATGCAAGCGGCTGTTGTGAAAGCAGTTGTCTGTCACCATTCGTCAACATGATGTCACGATAAAGTCAGCTTTATGTCACCTCTCATCCGAAGGTGATGAATGTCACAAATTATCGAGATATCAGGCTGTAATCTGCTGATCATCAAAATAAAAACTGATGAGAGCCAAACATGTGTTGCAACAATCCACAGATTTACCGTATCAAACGAACGCTTTGGGAAAAGCTCATCTGCCGTGCACGTTACAAATGTAAAAACTGCCATCAAACATTCAAGCTCTAGCATCTGAGGGAGCGGAAACATTCAAACACCATTGGGAAAATCGGCAACATTGCCAGCAATGGGAACGACACCGCTCCAATCACGTTCAGCCTTTACAACTGCTATGTTTAAACATAAATCCAGACTGACATGAGGCAGGCATGCGAACTCTTTCTTCCCTCTTTCTGGTCATAGCCCTCTCTGCTTGTTCTCTGACGGATAGCTTTACGCCAAACACCGTCAACGGCGTCATCAACATCAGTGTTTCTCAGGCCCGACAGGACCGACAACAGCTGGCAACCGCCACTCGGTTCTTTACTGAAGTCAGACACTTACCCGCCTTGCCCTGCTGTGAGGAACTCCCGGTTTTTTTCCGGCTCACACACGAAGATGTCATCATTGAACTGTCTTCTGGCCGCAGCTATACCAAGCTGATTCAATTAACCCCGACCATCAGCCGACAGGATCTTCTGTTAACCAGCCTCGTCAGCCAGACCGTCTTCCCCCCTCAGGTTCAGCTTTATTCGGAAGATTTTCTGCTGATTGACAGCCTGACAAACTATCATTACCGGCCTTTTTCAGTTCACGAACCCGATAGGCTTGAGCTGGATATCCCACTGACACACTACAAAACACCTGTTTGTTATCTGCTGGTTTACACCAGCAAAGCGGCCATGAAGGACTACACCCCATTGCTTGATGCAGAAGCGCAATACGAAAGCCGGATCGGCATGGATGTTACCCCCCACCCTTGGTTTCTGGCACCCCATGCGCCCACAGGCAGCATGATTCTCCAAAGCCGCTAACCCAACAAACCATTCGACAGTTCAAACCTGAAACGGCACGGGTTTACCCTAACTCCCCTCCAAAACAAACATTCGCCAGAACAATCGCAGACAGGATCAACATTCTGCTTACGGATTGAAATTTTTAGTAAGCTTTGCACATAATACGCTATGCGTACTAATTGAGGCTGACCGAATGAATCCGAATACCTTTGGCTTTGCCATGACCGACCTGACTCGCCTGATGAGAAACCTCTTTAAGAAACGTTTTAAAGATCAGGCATTAACGATGGCCCAAGCCCGTGCACTGTATTACATCGCCCGTTTCGAAGGCATTCGTCAGGTCGAACTGGCAGACATGCTGGAGATCAAACCGATCTCGCTGGTCAGAATCATTGACCTGCTGATGGAAGCCGAGCTGATTGAGCGCCGTCCCGATCCGAAAGATCGACGGGCCTACCAGCTTTATCCGTCGCCGACGGCACAACCGATTCTGGACGAAATCCTTCGCGTCATTCAGAGCATTCAGCAAGATGCCCTGGCCGGACTCAGCGAAAATGAGATCGCCACATTAAGTGCAGCCTTCCAGAAAATGCGCAACAACCTGACATCACTGTAAACACCCCGCCATCATCAGGAGAACTCCCCATGAGCAATCTTTCCCAAACAGAACAAACCTGTTCCCCTCCGAAACGTTCAAAGAAACGTTTTCTGCTGCTTGTTGTCGTCCCCGCCATTGCTCTGTTCAGCGGTAGCGTCATGTATCTGAAAGGTGGCCGGTATGTCGAAACCGATAACGCCTATGTGAAAGCCGATAAAGTGCCGGTAAGCGCTGAAGTCTCCGGGCCGGTCCTGCGAGTGATGGTCAAAGAAAATCAGCCTGTGGCCGCAGGCCAGCCGCTCTTTCAGATTGATCCGGCATCGTTTGAAGTCTCTGTGGCAAAAGCAAACGCCGATCTGGCACAGGTACGAACCGATCTGGCAGCCCTGAAAGCCAGTTACAAAGAAAAGCAGGCCGAAATCACACTGACCCGCACAAAACTGGCGTTTGCTGAAAAAGAACTGAAGCGTCAGAAAAATCTGGCCGTGAAAAACTATGTCTCGACCGCCAATTTCGATCTGGCACAACAGTCCGTGGACCTCGCACGTCAGGAAATCAACACGCTGACGCTGGATCTGAAACGGATTGCCGAAACCATGGGCGGCAGTCTGGATACCCCAATTGAATCTCATCCGAAATACCGGGCAGCCCTTGCCCAGTTCAACCGGGCAACACTGGATCTGGAACGCACGACAGTCAAAGCCTCGGTCGATGGCATTGTCGGACAGCCACCGAAACCGGGGCAATTCCTGAACCCGGGTGTTACCGTGATGTCACTGGTTGCCAGTGCATCTCCATGGATCGAAGCCAACTTTACAGAAACCGATCTGACGCATGTGAAACCCGGTCAGCAAGTCACCATTCATGTGGATACTTATCCGGATGCCAAATGGACCGGTATCGTCGACAGCCTCAGCCCGGCAACCGGTGCTGAATTCTCGGTGATCCCGGCACAGAATGCGACGGGGAACTGGGTCAAAATCGCCCAGCGTGTTCCGGTGCGTATCGCCATCACCCCGGAGGCAGACAACCCAGCGCTACGGGCCGGTCTGAGTACTGTGGTTGAAATTGATACCGAATACCGCCGCAAATTTCTCGGACTCTCTTTATGAGTCAGCATATTCGTACAGCTTCTGCTGAACCAGCCAACCGAGGTTTCATCACCCTTGCCGTGATGCTGGCAACCATCATGCAGGCGCTGGATACCACCATTGCCAACGTTGCCCTGCCGCATATGCAAGGGGCGATGGGCGCAACGCAGGACCAGATTTCATGGGTACTGACTTCCTATATTGTGGCAGCAGCCATCTGTATGCCGCTCACCGGTTTTCTGAGTGCCCATCTGGGTCAGAAGCGCATTTTCCTGTGGTCGGTGGTCGGCTTTACCCTCACCTCGATGCTGTGCGGTGCCGCACAGTCGCTGGAACAACTGGTGCTGTTTCGCCTGCTGCAGGGGGTATTCGGAGCCAGCCTGGTTCCGCTGTCTCAAGCGGTGCTGCTTGATACGTATCCGACCGAACAACATGGTTCCGCCATGGCCATGTGGGGTGTCGGCGTCATGGTTGGCCCCATTCTCGGTCCGTCACTGGGCGGCTGGCTGACCGAGTACTACAACTGGCGCTGGGTGTTTTACATCAACCTGCCTTTTGGTTTGCTGGCCTGGTTCGGCATTGCCGCCTATGTGAAAGAAACAGCTATCGACAAATCACGGAAATTTGACCTGTTTGGCTTTGCCATTCTCAGTCTGGCGATTGGCGCCTTACAGATGATGCTCGACCGCGGTGAATCGCAGGGCTGGTTTGACAGCCCGGAAGTGGTCATCGAAGCGATTATCGCCGGGAGCTGTTTTTACCTGTTCATTGCGCATATGTTTACCCATAAAGCGCCGTTTATCGAGCCGGGGTTGTTCAGCGACAGTAACTTCCGGATTGGCCTGCTCTTTATCTTTATCGTCGGGATTATCCTGCTCGCGACCATGGCCCTGCTGCCCCCCTTCATGCAGAGCTTACTGGGTTATCCGGTGCTGGATGTCGGCTATCTGCTGGCCCCGCGCGGTGTCGGGACCATGATGGCGATGCTGACCGTGGGGAAGCTGGCCGGGCGGGTTGATCCCCGGTACAAAATTTTTCTCGGCCTGATGCTGACGACACTGTCACTCTGGGAAACAACACAGTTTGATCTCAACATTACGGGCTGGGACATTGTCCGCACTGGCATCATCCAAGGGCTGGGGCTGGGCTTTATTTTCGTGCCCTTGTCGACGATGACTTTTGCCACACTGGCCCCGAAGTACCGTAGCGAAGGCACCGCCCTGTTCAGCCTGATGCGAAACATCGGCAGCAGTATTGGTATCTCGGTGGTCATCACCTATCTGGCTCAGCAGACACAGGCCAACCATGCTGCCTTCGCCGTTTACATCACGCCCTTCAACTTTGCGCTGAATCAGGCCGTGGATGCCGGAATATACAACCTGTCGACGCCGCAGGGGCTGATGTCCGTCAACGGTGAAGTCACAAAACAGGCTGCATTACTGGCATATTTGCAGGACTTCCGGCTGATGATGTGGGTGACACTCGCGGCTGTGCCCCTGGTGTTTCTGCTCCGCACCCCGAAAAAACAACCGCAGACACAGAAATCGGTCACGGAAACCGTGATGGAATAAAGGCTCATCGCAATCGCAAACACGCCCCGCAAGTCATGAAGCTTGT
This sequence comes from Photobacterium galatheae, assembly GCF_000695255.1. Lineage (GTDB taxonomy): Bacteria > Pseudomonadota > Gammaproteobacteria > Enterobacterales > Vibrionaceae > Photobacterium > Photobacterium galatheae. The sequence continues at coordinate 17,148 of NZ_JMIB01000057.1, forward strand.
GGGGCGTGTTTTTTAAGATGCCTGTTTTTAAGATGCCTGTTTTTAAGATGCCTGTTTTTAAGATGCCTGGTCTAAAAGCATCAGATCTGCGATCAGTTATCGTAACGCCAGCGCGGCGGAAAAACCTGATTCATCACCAGTGAATCACCCGCCAGTTCAAACTGAAGTTTCGCTTCGTTTTTGGCAAGATTCTCGACGATTAAACAAGCCTGAAACACAGACCAGCTAAAGTCTACAGTCACTGTGACCTTTGCCCCCTCAATCACAATGTCTTTGATCACCATCGAGTCTGGCACAATCGTCATGTGTGGGTCATCTGTCCAGGCCAGTTCATAAAACAACGGCTGGAACTGCGCCTCTGCCGCCTTCACCGCCGCGTTAATCTGCGCCTCACGATCCGGTATCTCAGTATTCAGTGCCAGTACCAGCGATAGCGCTTGCTCACTCATGATATGTCCTCGTTTCTGTACTGACAGATAGCATACCAGATACAAGCAAACAGCGAGCAAGGCACTCAGCGTCTATCGTCGGTGAATCCCTCAGAATTCTTGTGCCAACTGGCTATCTATTTCATCACCCGGCATGCACTTCCCCAATAACAGTGACTACACTCATGTCATCTGTTCTATCAATTTGCAGGTATTTCCATGGATAGCAAAGAAAAAGAGGCTGGGATTTTACAGGCACTGGCTGAGCGTATGGAATCCCAGCGCTTACCCAGAGCATTAGCCATGAAAAAGCGGGTCGATGATGGCGAAACCCTGAATGAACTTGATATTCAGTTTCTCAAAGAAGTCCTGGACGATGCTCAACGTATCATGCCACTTGTGGAGCGCCACCCCGAATGGCAAAGCCTGGCCGCGAGCCTGATCAACCTGTACCAAGAGATCACCCGTAAAGCGCTAGAAAATGAAGACCATCAGAAAGGCAAGGCTTAGCCTTCCGTGAACTATTGCACCACCGTTATCGAAACAAAACCGCAAAGCAAAAGCCCCCACTAAAGTGAGGGCTTACTTAAGGCATTATCTAATCATGCGTTCGAAGCAATTCATTCCCGTATGTACCTGTCTGTCCTACACACCCCTCGATGAAAATTGATATATTCTCACTCAAAATCAACTAATTACCGTCATTCCC
>NZ_JMIB01000058.1 GCF_000695255.1 Photobacterium galatheae
GATTGCCTGGTCGAAATGTAAAGAGCCACTGGTGCTGCCCAACAGCATCAGTATGAATTTGGCGGAAGATGTTTCGCTGACAGAATTTTAGTCCCGTTCGTCTAGAGGCCTAGGACACCGCCCTTTCACGGCGGTAACAGGGGTTCGACTCCCCTACGGGACGCCACGGGTCGTTAGCTCAGTTGGTAGAGCAGTTGACTTTTAATCAATTGGTCGCAGGTTCGAATCCTGCACGACCCACCATTCCTGCCACGGGAATGTAAAAACTCAGTGGGCGATTAGCTCAGTTGGGAGAGCACCTCCCTTACAAGGAGGGGGTCACTGGTTCGAGCCCGGTATCGCCCACCATTCTTTCCTCTGGAAAGAGACCCAGAACAATGGGGCTATAGCTCAGCTGGGAGAGCGCCTGCCTTGCACGCAGGAGGTCAGCAGTTCGATCCTGCTTAGCTCCACCAATTTCTCTGATACTGCGTTGTACGATTCCTTGTTTAGCAAACTAAACGTCGGAACCTCACGCCTTGTCTCAGAATCATTGGGTCCACTCTTTAAGGGTTTTTCCTGAGAACCTTTAGAAAGTGGTTATCATTTGATAATTCACAATGCTCTT
>NZ_JMIB01000059.1 GCF_000695255.1 Photobacterium galatheae
GAAGATGTTTCGCTGACAGAATTTTAGTCCCGTTCGTCTAGAGGCCTAGGACACCGCCCTTTCACGGCGGTAACAGGGGTTCGACTCCCCTACGGGACGCCACGGGTCGTTAGCTCAGTTGGTAGAGCAGTTGACTTTTAATCAATTGGTCGCAGGTTCGAATCCTGCACGACCCACCATTCCTGCCACGGGAATGTAAAAACTCAGTGGGCGATTAGCTCAGTTGGGAGAGCACCTCCCTTACAAGGAGGGGGTCACTGGTTCGAGCCCGGTATCGCCCACCATTCTTTCCTCTGGAAAGAGACCCAGAACAATGGGGCTATAGCTCAG
>NZ_JMIB01000060.1 GCF_000695255.1 Photobacterium galatheae
ATGGCGCGCTCGGGAGGATTCGAACCTCCGACCGCCTGGTTCGTAGCCAGGTACTCTATCCAGCTGAGCTACGAGCGCGCAGAAACAGTTGAAGTAGCAATCCATTGATACTTGGAAATAATGGCGCGTCCGGGAGGATTCGAACCTCCGACCGCCTGGTTCGTAGCCAGGTACTCTATCCAGCTGAGCTACGGACGCGCAGGCTT
>NZ_JMIB01000061.1 GCF_000695255.1 Photobacterium galatheae
AGCATAGGGGAAGTGGACATTACATAAATCGATGGAAATAATCAGGAACTTACGTTCTGATCGACTACATCAGTTAATTATTTGAGTCCTATGCCAAACCCGGTTAGTTAAAACCGTTCACCTTAACGCGGTTTGTTTTTGTCTTAAATACGAAACAAAGCCGCGGCAATCCTGTCTAAAAATAACTTTAATTGGACTAGAATTAAATTTGAGATTTAAATAATCTGTTATTCAGATGGTATTCAGCCTCATCTTAAAATCATACATCTAATAATGAAATATATTGCATTTACGTGATTGATTTAAATATGCGATGATCATTTATAGTTTTAGGAACTTAGGTGAACTAAATGAAAAAGTTAAGATACCCCCTACTTTACGGCGTTGTTATTGTGCTTGTAACTACTTCATATCCGGTGATTTCTCAGAATTGTAATCAATCATTTTTCATTGATTCTTTAAAAAAAGTACCAGAGTTACCTTTGAGTCCTTTCGCAGGGTGGTCATGTCGAGCTGTTGAAGATTATCGACAATTCTTGTACATAGAAAATAAATCAAAAATCAGTGAAAAAGCTCTCTCGGATTTAGATGAATGGCGCAAGTTACGAGATCAAATTAATAAAAATATAAATAACGCACGGAACAGAATTGAAAATGCGAAATCTGACAGGGAAGTTCAAGCAATAGCAGCAGTCTTACTTCATGAGGTCGGCATGGCCATCAGCGTCTTAGGTTGTTCAACTACGCCAACAGGAATGGGAGCAGTAGCCTGTGTAGGGGGAGTTACGGTAACGAAATTGGGTTTGATCTGGTCGCTAGCAACTATCAATTCGACTCAGGACGCTAGAGAAGCACTTTTAGAATTGCAGCAAACTCTTGAAAAGCATGAAAACCTAAGTCAATCTGAACTCGACGAAGCGCAATCGATTTATGAAGTACAAGCGTTAAAATTATGTGATATAGTTCGTTCGTATTGTAAGTGATGTGTTCCTGTCAAACTGGACACATCATCAAGCGACATTTTGCATTTCGAAGTTAACTGGACTTATATACCAAAGAGCAATGTGCCTTTTCGTTCGATTATAGCCAATCTCTATGTTATCGAAGATCGTTGGGTTTATAATTCTTTAGTAATATTCGGTTCGCATTGGATCACTTAAAATTTCACCCCCGAATTCAACTTTGAGATTTAGTGGGATACTAAAATAGAATTTTAACTCATTTATGGTAATAACAACTTGTTAGAATTTTGGCAAATGGAAACTCTAGGAAATAGGGCAGGGCAAGATCATGAACGTTTTTTGCTCAATTCTAGGTAAAAATTGACCAGACGAATCAATTGTGATCTTATGCTCCTCTTTTGAGGAGTGGCCATGAATATCAATACCATCAAAGAACATTTC
>NZ_JMIB01000062.1 GCF_000695255.1 Photobacterium galatheae
ACTGAGTCACAGATCGTAGCGATTCTCAAAGAAGCGGATGCTGGCCTGAAGGTCGATGATATCTGCCGCCAACACGGGATCAGCAGCGCCACTTACTATAACTGGAAAGCCAAATATGGCGGGTTGGACGCCTCTGAGCTGAAACGGATAAAAGAACTTGAAGCAGAAAATGCCAAGCTCAAAAAAATGTTCGCTGACGTCAGTTTGGAAAACCAAGCCATGAAGGAACTATTCGAAAAAAAGGGTTGGTAACCAGTCGTAGGCGTGATTGTGCACGCACGCTGGTCGCTGCTGGCCTCAGTGTCACCAGAGCATGTCGACTTACGCTTCTGGGACGGGCCAGCTATTACAGAAACCCCCAGGATTGGCGTCTTGCCGATATAGATGTCATTAATGCATTGAATGCGGTGCTTGAGCAGTCACCCAATGCAGGTTTCTGGAAGTGTTTCAGGCGAATGCGACGAAAGGGAAAAGGATTCAACCATAAGCGCGTGTACCGTGTTTACTGCCGTATGGGATTAAACCTAAAGCGGCGACAAAAACGTGTATTACCGCCCCGTATCGCCATGCCATTGGATGTGGTGGACAAAGCTAACTATCAATGGGCACTCGACTTCATGCATGACAGCCTATACTGCGGCAAGCGCTTTCGGACACTGAACATTCTTGATGAATCCACCCGAGAATGTCTGGTAATAGAAGTTGATACGAGTTTGCCCGCAGGACGCGTAATACGTGCACTGGAGCGCTTGAAACAGGAACGAGGTTTGCCAAAACAGCTTCGAATGGATAATGGGCCAGAACTGATATCGACTCAGTTAACCGACTGGTGTGAGGCACATCACATCGAGCTAGTTTATATCCAACCAGGAAAACCTCAGCAAAATGGCTTTGTAGAACGATTTAATGGGTCATTTCGCCGCGAATTCTTGAATGCCTATTTGTTCGAATCACTTGAGCAAGTTCGGGATATGGCTTGGATATGGATGCGCGATTACAACGAAGAACGCACACACGAGAGCTTAGGCAATATTCCTCCGGCTGAATACCGGAGGCAACTGGAAACCTCTAGTTTTGAATTGTCTCGCTAAAGGGGAAGTGGACAA
>NZ_JMIB01000063.1 GCF_000695255.1 Photobacterium galatheae
CAACGATCTTAGCAACAACACCAGCACCAACGGTACGGCCACCTTCACGGATTGCGAAGCGCAGACCTTCGTCCATTGCGATAGGTGCGATCAGAGTAACAACCATCTTGATGTTGTCACCAGGCATCACCATCTCAACGCCTTCTGGCAGTTCGATAGTACCGGTCACGTCAGTTGTACGGAAGTAGAACTGTGGACGGTAGCCTTTGAAGAACGGAGTATGACGGCCGCCTTCGTCTTTAGACAGAACGTATACTTCTGACTCGAAAGTTGTGTGTGGAGTGATTGAACCAGGCTTCGCCAGTACTTGACCACGCTCAACTTCGTCACGCTTAGTACCACGCAGCAGAACACCAACGTTCTCACCAGCACGGCCTTCGTCCAGAAGCTTACGGAACATCTCAACGCCAGTACAAGTCGTCTTCGTCGTATCTTTGATACCGATGATTTCTACTTCGTCACCAACAGTGATGATACCTTGCTCAACACGACCAGTTACAACAGTACCACGGCCTTGGATTGAGAATACGTCTTCGATTGGCAGGATGAACGGCTTATCGATTGCACGCTCTGGCTCTGGGATGTAGTTATCCAGCGCTTCAGCCAGCTCAACGATTTTCTCTTCCCACTGAGCTTCACCGTTCAGTGCGCCCAGAGCAGAACCCATGATAACTGGGCAGTCGTCGCCTGGGAAGTCGTACTCAGACAGAAGTTCACGAACTTCCATCTCAACCAGCTCCAGCAGCTCTTCGTCATCAACCATGTCACATTTGTTCATGAACACGATGATGTAAGGGATACCAACCTGACGACCCAGCAGGATGTGCTCACGCGTCTGTGGCATTGGGCCATCAGTCGCAGCAACAACCAGGATACCACCGTCCATCTGAGCAGCACCGGTGATCATGTTTTTCACGTAGTCGGCGTGTCCTGGGCAGTCAACGTGCGCGTAGTGGCGAGTCGGAGTATCGTACTCTACGTGAGAAGTAGAGATAGTGATACCACGCTCACGCTCTTCTGGCGCGTTATCGATAGATGCGAAGTCACGCGCTGCACCGCCGTAAGTTTTAGACAGTACAGTACAGATTGCAGCAGTCAGAGTAGTTTTACCGTGGTCAACGTGGCCGATAGTACCAACGTTAACGTGCGGTTTCGTACGTTCAAATTTTTCTTTAGACA
>NZ_JMIB01000064.1 GCF_000695255.1 Photobacterium galatheae
ATTGTTAAAGAGCATTGTGAATTATCGAGTGATAACCACTTTCTAAAGATTCTCAGGGAAAATCCTTAAAGAGTGGTGGAGCTAGGCGGGATCGAACCGCCGACCTCTTGCATGCCATGCAAGCGCTCTCCCAGCTGAGCTATAGCCCCGTCGTTCTGGGTTACTTTCCAGAGGAAAGAATGGTGGGCGATACCGGGCTCGAACCAGTGACCCCCTCCTTGTAAGGGAGGTGCTCTCCCAACTGAGCTAATCGCCCACTGAGTTTTTACATTCCCGTGGCAGGAATGGTGGGTCGTGCAGGATTCGAACCTGCGACCAATTGATTAAAAGTCAACTGCTCTACCAACTGAGCTAACGACCCGTGGCGTCCCGTAGGGGAGTCGAACCCCTGTTACCGCCGTGAAAGGGCGGTGTCCTAGGCCTCTAGACGAACGGGACTAAAATTCTGTCAGCGAAACATCTTTCGCCAAATTCATACTGATGCTGTTGGGCAGCACCAGTGGCTCTCTACATTTCGACCAGGCAATC
>NZ_JMIB01000065.1 GCF_000695255.1 Photobacterium galatheae
AAACGCAGCAGCGCCGATGGTAGTGTGGGGTCTCCCCATGTGAGAGTAGGACATCGCCAGGCTCTCTCTTTTGAAAAGCCCGTCCGGCGACGGGCTTTTTCTTCGCTCCCCCCTCCAGGGTGAGGAGCGGAGTCAAGACAGGGTTTTTGCTTTTTGACCGGTGGTTACCGGGGTGAAAAAAGATGAAAATTTTGTCTTGACTTCAACGGAGGGAAGCGTAATATACGCGTCCTGGCTTGCGGAAGCGAAACGCGCTAACGCATTGAAAGTCAACGTTCTTTAACAATTTGACCA
>NZ_JMIB01000066.1 GCF_000695255.1 Photobacterium galatheae
ATGCCCCCGACCCTTATAAAGCGTTGCGAAATTTTCACTATGTCTCTTTTTACGCAAGTGAGTTTCAGTATAAAGAGATACGACAGTATCTTGATGAAATTCTTGAAATTGAGTCGGCTGATGACTTTTTAGATGAACGAAGTGCTCAATCAACAAAAGTAACTTCGAACTGATAAGCGTGGGTACACTGTTTTGGCAGCGTGCCCATTTTATTGTCAACCGCCTATGGCGGCGGTGATTGTTTTTAAAAGATACATTGATGAAAAAACAGTTCAAACACCTGCCCAAGTGCACGGAAGAGTATAAACAGCAACAGATCCAGCAGGTGCTGGAAGCGGATGTCATTTACGAGTGGGAATGCGATTTGATACAGCGGTTACGCTATATACAACCTTGTGTGATGGGACTCATGTG
>NZ_JMIB01000067.1 GCF_000695255.1 Photobacterium galatheae
CAAACAAGACTAATACCATTCTCAAATGCAGGCTCTTCAAACTCAGCATCAATCATATATCGTAACTCACTTAAAAATGGCAATACCTTTATCTTGGGATCATTATTAAACCCGGTCATTTTAAAGGCCATCAATGCTCCCGCACCAGCTCCCACAAAAGCCAGTGGCCCCACCAAACCCACGGCCAGTAAGCACAGTACTATACCAACATAAGCGGCATTCCGGGTCGCTGCATAAAAGACTTCCGGCACCAGTTCAATCGTGCTGACAATGATTCCGTGTTCGGTTAATTT
>NZ_JMIB01000068.1 GCF_000695255.1 Photobacterium galatheae
TGCGATCACGCTGCTTTCCACGGAGGAAAAACACACCCTGTTGACCACCTTCAACCAGACCGAAGCCCCATACCCGCAGGATCAGAGTCTGGTGGCACTGTTCGAAGCGCAGGTGGCGCGAACGCCGGATAACATCGCGCTGGTGTTTGAGGGACAGTCCCTGACCTATCGTGAACTGAACGGCCGGGCCAATCAGTTGGCGCGGCAGATCCGGCAGACGTACAGGGAAATCCAGCAAACGGCACTGTCTGCGGACACCTTGGTCGCCCTGTATCTGGATCGCAGCCCGGAGATGGTCATCAGTATTCTGGCGGTGCTGAAAGCGGGAGCGGCCTACGTGCCCATCTCGCCGGAATACCCGGCAGAACGCAGTACATTTATTTTAGAAGATACCCGTGCGCCGGTGGTGATCACCCATGCGCCGCAGCGGGCACAAGTTGA
>NZ_JMIB01000069.1 GCF_000695255.1 Photobacterium galatheae
CAGCAGTCTGCCTGGGAAGGTGGGAATGACGTGACGCCGTTGCTGACCCATCCGGTGAATCTGGCCAAGATCAGGCAGATTGATCGCCCGGCAGCCCAGACACTGACCCTGGCCGGGGCTGATTATCAGCAGATAAAACACACCTGTCAGCAGTTCGGGGTCACCCTCAACGTGATGTTGCAGTTTGCCTGGCATAAGCTGCTGCACACCTACACCGGAGATTCTCAAACTCTGGTCGGGACCACGGTTTCCGGACGGGACGTGCCTGTTGAAGGCATTGAGCAGAGTGTCGGGCTGTACATCAACACCCTGCCGCTCTGTGTGGACTGGTCGCCGTTATCCTCGGTTTCAGACATCTTGCAGAAAATCCATCAGCAGGTGGCTGCCATCAATACCCACAGTGCCATGTCGCTGGCGAAGCTCCAGCAGGGCGGGGAGCGTCTGTTCCACTCGTTGATGGTGTTTGAGAACTATCCGGCGCCGGTTGCAGACGGGCAGAAGGACGATTCGATTGCGAACCACCTCGTCTTCCGGGAGGCGATCGAGAAAGTGGATTACCCGCTGTCGGTGATGGGGTACGAACAGGATCAGACTCTGGTGGTGAAACTCAGTTATGGTCTGGACTGGCTGGATGACGCACAGGCTCAGCGGCTGTTACAGCAGGTTCAGGCGATCCTGCTGGCGGTGGCCCGTGATCCGCATCAGCATCATGATGCGATCACGCTGCTTTCCATGGAGGAAAAACACACCCTGCTGACCACCTTCAACCAGACCGAAGCCCCGTACCCGCAGGACCGGAGTCTGGCGGCGCTGTTCGAAGCGCAGGTGGCAAGGACGCCGGATAACATCGCGCTGGTGTTTGAGGGACAGTCTCTGACCTACCGTGAACTGAATAGCAGGGCCAATCAGCTGGCGCGGCAGATCCGGCAGACATATCGGACGTCTCATCAGGCAGAACTGCCAGCCGACACTCTGGTGGCGCTGTATCTGGATCGAAGTCCGGAGATGGTGGTCAGTATTCTGGCGGTGCTGAAAGCGGGAGCGGCTTATGTGCCCGTCTCACCGGATTACCCGGTCGAACGTAGTGCGTTTATCTTAGAAGATACCCGTGCGCCGCTGGTGATCACCCATGCACCGCAGCGGGCGAGCGTCGACGCACTCCTGTCGGGGGGACATGATACGCGGATGATTCTGGCCGACAGTGAGGCGTTGACAGAGTTGCCGGACAGCAATCTGGATAGCGGCCCGTCACCGGAAGATCTGGCCTATGTGATTTACACCTCGGGGACCACAGGTCAGCCGAAAGGGGTCATGGTGGCGCATCAAAGTGCGGGAAACACCCTGCAATCGATGAAGGCTGTTTATGATTTCGACCTTTCAGGAAGCCGGGTTTCCTGCTTCAGCCAGTACACCTTTGATGTGTCTGTTTCTGAAATGTTGAACAGCCTGCTTTTTGGTGGGGAGTTGCATCTGTTGGGCGAATCGTACCGGAGAGATCCGCATTTGCTGAGTGCGTATATTGATGCGCAGGCGCTCAATATCCTGTATGTGCCGCCGGTGGTTCTGGCTGCATTACCTCAGAAGCAACATGCTACTTTAAAGACAATCCTGTTTGCCGGTGAGTCCTGCGACCCAGAGGCTTGTTTGCACTGGCACCAGCATTATGCGCTGTATAACTTTTACGGCCCGACAGAGACGAGTATTTATGCGGCAGGGAAGTTAACGGAACGCCGTAACCTGAATGAGATTGGGAAACCTATCAACAATACCCAGTTGTATGTGCTGGATGACAATCAGCAATTGCTGCCACTGGGTGCGGTGGGTGAGCTGTACATCGGCGGGGCTGGTCTGGCCCGGGGCTACCTCAACCGGCCTGTACTGACGGCGGAGCGCTTCATTGACAACCCGTTTGCCACTGACGCCGACAAAGCGAAGGGGTATACCCGGTTGTACCGCACCGGGGATCTGGTGCGCTGGCTGCCGGACGGCAATCTGGAATATCT
>NZ_JMIB01000070.1 GCF_000695255.1 Photobacterium galatheae
TACACCTCGGGAACCACAGGCCAGCCGAAAGGGGTAATGGTGGCGCATCAGGGCGTGGTGAATCTGGCGTACTTTATGCGGGACAGTCATCAGTTGGCTCCGCTGGCGAAAGTGCTGTGTTTTGCAAATTACGTGTTTGATGCATCGGTATATGAGCTGTTGCCATCCCTGATGTTCGGGTGTGAGTTGCATCTGGCCACATCGGTGATACAGCGTGATGAACAGGCATTGCTGACATATCTGAATGAACATGAAGTGTCCAAGGCTTTCCTGCCAACAGCGCTGTTCAACTATCTGGGCGATAAGCTTGCCGGAACCTCCCTGAAAGTCTTGCATGTGGGGGGCGAATCATTAAATCCGCTGGCTCAGTTGCCGGTCGAGACTCTCTTTAATCAGTATGGTCCGACCGAGGCAACGGTCTGTGCGACTCAGAAAACCGTGCTTCCGAATGACGTGAGCATCGGCGCGCCCATCAGCAATACCCAGTTGTATGTGCTGGATGAGTATCAGCAATTGCTGCCACTGGGCGCGGTCGGCGAGCTGTACATCGGCGGGGCCGGTCTGGCCCGGGGCTACCTCAACCGGCCTGAACTGACAGCGGAGCGCTTTATTGACAACCCGTTTGCCACGGAAGCGGATAAGGCGAAGGGGTATACCCGGCTGTACCGCACCGGGGATCGGGTGCGCTGGTTGCCAGACGGCAATCTGGAATATCTGGGCCGGAACGACCAGCAGGTGAAAATCCGGGGGTACCGGATTGAGCTGGGCGAAATCGCCAGCGTGCTCAGCGCTGAGCTGAGTGTACAGCAGGCGGTGGTGATTGATCTGGACCGGGAAGGCAGTAAGGTACTGGCGGCCTATGTGGTGCCGGCTGATGGCGATGTGGATACTGAGTCATTGCGCCAAAGCCTGTCGGCGCAACTGCCGGAATATATGGTGCCGGGCAGTATCACGCTGATTGATCAGGTGCCGCTGACCATCAACGGCAAGCTGGACCGTCGGGCGCTGCCGGCGCCGGTGTGGGTGAGCGAAGACAGCTACCGGGCGCCGCGTAATGCAATGGAAGCCCAGCTGTGTCAGGTGTGGCAGCAGGTGCTCGGCGTCGAGCAGGTCGGCATCGACGACAACTTCTTCCGTCTGGGCGGGGATTCCATTGTCAGTATTCAACTGGTCAACAAGCTCCGTCAGGCCGGGTTGAGCCTGCAGGTGAAAACCCTCTTTGACCACCCGACCATCAGTACGCTGGCGGGAGTGTTGTCAGAGGCGCAAACTGCGGTGGAGATGCTGACCGAGCAGGGCGAACTCACGGGCTCCTTTGGTTTACTGCCCATCCAGCAGTGGTTCTTCGAATGTGAGTGGCCGTCGCCACAACACTGGAATCAGGCCTTCATGGTGCGGCTCCCCGGGGAGATGGCGCCGGTAGACATTGAGCAGGCGTTGGCGGCACTGGCTGCTCAGCACGATTGTCTGCGTACCTGTTTTGTACAGACAGCGGAAGGCTATGAGCAATGCTACCTGTCCGTGGGCCGACAGCCTGCCCTGCAAACGCTGGATGTTCGCGGGGTCGATGATGCCTCGCTGCAGCAGTATTTGACTGACTTACAGCGCGGATTTGATTATCACGCCGGGGAAGTCTGGCAGGCCGCACACCTGACCGGCTATGCCGACGGCAGCGCCCGGTTATTCTTTGCGGCGCACCATCTGGTGATTGATGCGGTTTCCTGGCGGTTGATTGCAGAGGACATGCGCCTTCTGCTGGCCGGGGAAGCGCTGCCGGCGAAAACCAGCAGCTACCGTCAGTGGGTCGAGACGGTGCGACATTACGGTGAGACGCACTCGGAGGAAGTGGCTTACTGGTCATCGGTGCTCTCTGTGCCAGCCCCTGAACTGGCCCCGGTGGCACTCAGTGAACACAGGGCAGCGTTGTCCCCGGCCATGACTTCGGCGTTGCTGTCTCAGGCCGGGCAGGGATATCACACCCAGGTCAACGACTTGCTGCTCAGTGCGCTGGCGGTCGCGCTCTCGGAGACCTTCGGTCAGGCCGAGAACGGGATTCTTCTGGAGGGCCACGGCCGGGAGGCAATTGATGCACGAATTGATCTCTCCCGTACCGTGGGCTGGTTGACCACCATGTATCCGGTCAGGCTGATGAGCGCACCGGCGATGGCTGACACCATCATTCAGACCAAAGAAATGTTAAGAGCGATCCCGAACAAAGGGATCGGCTATGGCGCGCTGGCGAATCAGCTGGGTCAGCCCTTGCCCCGGGTCAGTTTCAACTATCTTGGGCAACTGAGTGTCGGTGAAGCCGATGCGCTGTGGTCGCTGACCAGTGAGCCGTGCGGCGTGATGGTTGCGCCGGAAAACCAGAGCCCCTTACTGCTGAATATCAACGGCGCGGTGCAGGACGGCACACTGTCTTTTTATGTGCACAGCCGGTTGGGTGAAGCGCAGGGAGCGGTGTTTGCCCGGGCATTTGAGCAGGCGCTGTGTGCTGTGATTGACACCGCCTGCACCCAGGCTGTTCAGGGCGGCATCCGAACGGCCAGTGATTATGGTCAGGGTGTGGTGTCTCAGTCTCAGTTGGCGCATTTGCAGCAGCGTTATCACGGCATTGAAGCCATTTATCCGGCCAGCAGTTTACAGCAGGGCTTTCTTTATCATCAGCTCAGTCAGCCTGAGGATGATGCTTATTGTGTGCAGTTGCTGATGGATTACCACTGTGCCCTGGATGTTGCAATTTACCGTGCGGCCTGGCAACTGGCGACGGAACGCTTCCCTGTGCTGCGGACCGCATTTGACTGGCAGGAAGCGCTGCTGCAGGTCATTCTGACCCCGTCAGGCGCAGGTGAACCAGATATTGACGTCGTGGATATCAGCCACTTGCCGGAAGCGGCGCGTGAGGCGGAAATCAGACGACTGCAGCAGGCTGACCGGGCGAAAGGCTTTGACCTGACGCAGCCGGGGCTCTTCCGGCTGACCCTGATCCGGCACCATGAGACCCATTACACCCTGCTGAAAACCGAGCATCACAGCATCGCAGATGGCTGGAGTGGTCCGGTGCTCTGGCAGGCGGTGCATACCCATTACCAGCAACTGTGTCAGGGGCAAACACCCGTGATCGCCGCAGATGAGGCATATGCCCGGACACAGCAGTACCATCTGGCCCATCAGGCGGAAACGGAAGCATACTGGCTGAGGCAGCAGTCTGCCTGGGAAGGTGGGAATGACGTGACGCCGTTGCTGACCCATCCGGTGAATCTGGCCAAGATCAGGCAGATTGATCG
>NZ_JMIB01000071.1 GCF_000695255.1 Photobacterium galatheae
GGTCATCGGTGCCCTCTGTGCCAGCCCCTGAACTGGCGCCGGCGGCACTCAGTGAACACAGGGCAGCCTTGTCCCCGGCCATGACTTCGGCGTTGCTGTCTCAGGCCGGGCAGGGATATCACACCCAGGTCAACGACTTGCTGCTCAGTGCGCTGGCGATTGCGCTCTCGGAGACCTTCGGTCAGGCGGAGAACAGCATTCTGCTGGAGGGCCATGGCCGGGAGGCGATTGATGAACGGATTGACCTCTCCCGTACGGTGGGTTGGTTGACCACCATGTACCCGGTCAGGCTGACGAGCGCACCGGCGATGGCTGACACCATTATTCAGACCAAAGAGATGTTACAGGCGATCCCGAACAAAGGGATCGGCTATGGCGCGCTGGCGGATCAGCTGAGTCAGCCTTTACCCCGGGTCAGCTTCAACTATCTTGGTCAGCTCAGTGTCGGTGAAGCCGATACGCTGTGGTCGCTGACCAGTGAGCCGTGCGGTGTGGTGGTTGCGCCGGAGAACCAGAGCCCCTTGCTGCTGAATATCAACGGCGCGGTGCAGGACGGCACACTGTCCTTTTATGTACACAGCCGGTTGGGTGAAGTACAGGGAGCGGCGTTTGCCCGGGCATTTGAGCAGGCGCTGTGTGCTGTGATTGACACCGCCTGCACCCAGGCTGTTCTGGGCGGTGTCAAGACGGCCAGCGACTATGGGCACGGTGTGGTATCTCAGTCTCAGTTGGCGCATTTACAGCAGCGTTATCACGGCATTGAAGCCATTTATCCGGCCAGCAGTTTACAGCAGGGCTTTATTTATCATCAGCTCAGTCAGCCTGAGGATGATGCTTATTGTGTGCAGTTGCTGATGGATTACCACTGCGCCCTGGATGTTGCAACTTACCGTGCGGCCTGGCAACTGGCGGCGGAACGCTTCCCTGTGCTGCGGACTGCATTTGACTGGCAGGAAGCGCTGCTACAGGTCATTCTGACCCCGTCAGGCGCAGGCGAACCAGATATGGACGTCGTGGATATCAGCTACTTGCCGGAAGCGGCGCGTGAGGCGGAAATCAGACGTCTGCAGCAGGCTGACCGGGCGAAAGGTTTTGACCTGACGCAGCCGGGTCTCTTCCGGCTGAGCCTGATCCGACACCATGAGACCCATTACACCCTGCTGAAAACCGAGCATCACAGCATCGCGGATGGCTGGAGCGGTCCGGTGCTCTGGCAGGCGGTACATACCCATTACCAGCAACTGTGTCAGGGGCAAACACCCGTGATCACCGTAGATGAGGCGTATACCGGGACGCAGCAGTACCATCTGGCTCATCAGGCGGAAACGGAAGCCTACTGGCTGAAACAGCAGTCTGCCTGGGAAGGTGGGAATGACGTGACGCCGTTGCTGACCCATCCGGTGAATCTGGCCAAGATCAGGCAGATTGATCGTCCGTCAGCCCAGACACTGACCCTGACCGGGGCGGATTATCAGCAACTGAAACACGCCTGTCAGCAGTTCGGTGTGACGCTCAACGTGGCGTTGCAGTTTGCCTGGCATAAGCTGCTGCACACCTACACCGGAGACTCGCAGACCCTGGTCGGGACCACGGTTTCCGGACGGGACGTGCCTGTTGAGGGCATTGAGCAGAGTGTCGGGCTTTATATCAATACTCTGCCGCTCTGTGTGGACTGGTCGTCGTCATCCTCGGTTTCAGAGGTCTTGCAGGAAATCCATCAGCAGGTGGCCGCCATCAATACCCATAGTGCAGCCTCTCTGGCGAAGCTCCAGCAGGGCGGGGAGCGCCTGTTCCACTCGTTGATGGTGTTTGAGAACTATCCGGTGCCGGTTGCTGACGCGCAGGCGGAAGATTCGATTGCGAATCACCTCGTCTTCCGGGAGTCGATCGAGAAAGTGGATTATCCGCTGTCGGTGATGGGGTACGAACAAGGCCAGACTCTGGTGGTGAAACTCAGTTATGGTCTGGACTGGCTGGATGACGCACAGGCTCAGCGGCTGTTACAGCAGGTTCAGGCGATCCTGCTGGCGGTGGCCCGTGATCCGCATCAGCATCATGATGCGATCACGCTGCTTTCCA
>NZ_JMIB01000072.1 GCF_000695255.1 Photobacterium galatheae
TGCGACACTAGCTCAGTTGGTAGAGCGCAACCTTGCCAAGGTTGAGGTCACGAGTTCGAACCTCGTGTGTCGCTCCAGCTTTCTTTGCTTGAAGAAAAGCGGCTGTCATCGTGCCTGACGATGAGACAATACGGACGCGGGGTGGAGCAGCTTGGTAGCTCGTCGGGCTCATAACCCGAAGGTCGTCGGTTCAAATCCGGCCCCCGCAACCAA
>NZ_JMIB01000073.1 GCF_000695255.1 Photobacterium galatheae
GATTGTTAAAGAGCATTGTGTTTTTTATTTCTTCAATAAATCACACTTTCTAAAGACTTTCAGCGTCACGAAATCGATCCAACAACTCATTCGTTATTGAATCTGCGTATCCGTGCAGAAAAGTACTTAGAGAGTGGTGGGCGATACCGGGCTCGAACCAGTGACCCCCTCCTTGTAAGGGAGGTGCTCTCCCAACTGAGCTAATCGCCCACTGAGTTTTTACATTCCCGTGGCAGGAATGGTGGGTCGTGCAGGATTCGAACCTGCGACCAATTGATTAAAAGTCAACTGCTCTACCAACTGAGCTAACGACCCGTGGCGTCCCGTAGGGGAGTCGAACCCCTGTTACCGCCGTGAAAGGGCGGTGTCCTAGGCCTCTAGACGAACGGGACTAAAATTCTGTCAGCGAAACATCTTCCGCTAAATTCATACTGATGCTGTTGGGCAGCACCAGTGGCTCTCTACATTTCGACCAAGCAATCTGTGTGGAC
>NZ_JMIB01000074.1 GCF_000695255.1 Photobacterium galatheae
CTATTGGGGGTCAGTTCAATCGTTGATCAACGATTCCGGCTTTTTGTTCAGGTTAATGCGAACAATTAACCTTCGATTTCTGCATTGTGATAAACGTTCTGTACATCGTCACAGTCGTTCAGCATATCAAGGAATTTGTCGAATGCAGCAACATCGTCGCCAGCGACAGGATGCATGGCCTGAGGGACGAAAGTAATTTCTTCAACTTCCATGGTCACGTCAGGCATTGCATCAGACAGCGCATTTTTCACTTTGAAGAACTCAGTGTGCGGTGCGAATACAGTGATGACGCCATCTTCTGCTTCAATGTCTGAAACATCTACGTCAGCCATGATCAGGGCTTCCATCACAGCTTCTTCGTCGTCGCCCTTGAACTGGAATACAGCCTGGTGATCGAACATATGCGCAACGGCACCCGGTGCACCAATTTTTGCGTTGTTCTTCACAAAGCACTGGCGAACGTCCATATAAGTGCGGTTGTTGTTGTCTGTCAGGCAGTCAACAATTACAGAGCAGCCACCAGGGCCGAAACCTTCGTAACGCGCGGTTGAGAAATCTTCACCGCCGCCACCTTTGGCTTTATCGATGGCTTTATCGATCACGTGGCCCGGCACCTGATCTTTCTTCGCTTTTTCCATCAGACGGCGCAGAGACAGGTTACTGTCCGGATCTACACCACCGTTTTTCGCGCACATGTAGATCTCTTTACCGTATTTGGAGTAGACCTTGATTTTTGCGCCTTGAGTTTTAGCCATTGAGGCTTTACGAACTTCGAAACTGCGTCCCATGGGGAATCACTCTCTGTCATTGATACTTTCGATAGGTGGACTGATTTTATCAGCAGGCCCAGTCGTTAGGCTAGTCCCAAGTTGTTGCCTTCTGCCGGTAATTCGGGAGGCGGAAGTTGTCAGCTTGGGGCTGACCTGATAACCGAGGCTATTTTACCCCGTTTTCGTCGTTTTTTAGGAATGCCGACTATAAAAATCAGGCCACTAGTGATTAAAAATAGTACAAAACCATAAAAAACATCTTTTTTGGTTCAAAAAATAGACATTTGAACATCTTGGTGCTTTACAGAAAAAAAAGTGCTGGTAATATTCACCGCACTTACGGAGAGATGGCTGAGTGGTTGAAAGCACCGGTCTTGAAAACCGGCATACGTTAATAGCGTATCTAGGGTTCAAATCCCTATCTCTCCGCCACTTTCATCAGGTTGGTTGAAACCAGCATGATAAGAAATTGGAGCGGTAGTTCAGTTGGTTAGAATACCGGCCTGTCACGCCGGGGGTCGCGGGTTCGAGTCCCGTCCGCTCCGCCACTTCTTAGAAGCCCGATGCGAAAGCGTCGGGTTTTTTGTATCCAGCGCTCCAGGAAAAGTGCTGCGCACTTTGGTCGCGGGCCGGA
>NZ_JMIB01000075.1 GCF_000695255.1 Photobacterium galatheae
TGTGTGATGGGACTCATGTGTCTGCTGGCACTGTTGGTATTTGATGGTTACGAAAAATATTTCGTTTTTCTACCTGCCATGGCCATCATGATGCCTGTGAGTTACTTTTTGTTTCAGGCCAGTGAACGTCAGCATGTCAAATTAACCGAACACGGAATCATTGTTAGTACGGTTGAACTGGTGCCGGAATTCTTTTATGCGGCGACCCGGAATGCCGCTTATGTCGGTATCGTGCTGTGCTTATTGGCTGTGGGTTTGGTGGGGCCACTGGCTTTTGTGGGGGCAGGTGCGGGAGCATTGATGGCTTTTAAAATGACCGGGTTTAATAATGACCCCAAGGTGAGGGTTTTTCCATTTTTGAAAACACTGAAATATACGATTTGGACTGACTTTGAAAACCCATCATTTGAAAATGGTGTAAATAGTGTCAGTTTCAAAAATATGGAGCTTATGTCAAGAGAAAATGATGGCAATGATGATCTCTATGGCGATCTGAGACGGTTCCATTGTGTTGTGTATTATTGCAATGAAAATCAACAGAAAATTATTGAATCTCATTTGAAAGGTATCATTTCAACAGAATCAGATGATGAGTATATGAGTAAAATAAAACGTGAGAAAAGTGGGGCAGATAAAGTATCAATGTCATAGTGTTTTGTTTTGCTATGAAAATCGACCGTCGTTCAGGTGATGGGAAATAGAGGTCATTCTTGAATAATGCGTAAGTTCAAACACCTGCCCAAGTGCACAGAAGAATATAAACAGAAACAGATCCAGCAGGTGCTGGAAGCGAATGTGATTTACGAGTGGGAATGTGATTTGATACCAAAGTATAGATGGGCACAACCAGCAATGATGCTATTTCTTGGTTCGATCATGCTTTTAATATTGGATGGGGTGGCAAAGTATTTCTTTGTTGGTATTTCGTTGGCAATTATGATGCCAGTTGGTTATTTTTTATTTCAAGTTAGTGAACGCCAATATGTCAAATTAACCGAATACGGAATCATTGTCAGCACGGTTGAACTGGTGCCGGAATTCTTTTATGCGGCGACCCGGAATGCCGCTTTTGTCGGTATCGTGCTGTGCTTATTGGCTGTGGGTTTGGTGGGGCCACTGGCTTTTTTTGGGGCAGGTGCGGGAGCATTGATGGCCTTTAAAATGACCGGGTTTAACAATGACCCCAAGATAAAGGTATTACCATTTTTAAGTGAGTTACGATATATGATTGATGCTGAGTTTGAAGAACCTGCATTTGAAAATGGTATTAGTCTTGTTTGCTTTGAAAATATGGACATCCTTCCTGATTGGTTAAAAGATGATTATGCCCCCGACCCTTATAAA
>NZ_JMIB01000076.1 GCF_000695255.1 Photobacterium galatheae
GTCTCTCCCTCCGCACCAATCTCAGCGGTGAACAAAGAAGAAATGATTGAATCATCATTTCTTTCTTGAATTGCACAATGCTTTGTGACATTCTGCAGGGCTATCGCCAAGCGGTAAGGCAGCGGCTTTTGATGCCGCCATCCCCTGGTTCGAATCCAGGTAGCCCTGCCACATACAAAACGTAGGCAACGCCGGCGTGAACAAAAAGTGGCTACGTAGCTCAGTTGGTTAGAGCACATCACTCATAATGATGGGGTCACAGGTTCGAATCCCGTCGTAGCCACCATTCTCACGATAAGTGAGAAACAAGATGTC
>NZ_JMIB01000077.1 GCF_000695255.1 Photobacterium galatheae
AGGCTTTCCTGCCAACAGCGCTGTTCAACTATCTGGGCGATAAGCTTGCCGGAACCTCCCTGAAAGTCTTGCATGTGGGGGGCGAATCATTAAATCCGCTGGCTCAGTTGCCGGTCGAGACTCTCTTTAATCAGTATGGTCCGACCGAGGCAACGGTCTGTGCGACTCAGAAAACCGTGCTTCCGAATGACGTGAGCATCGGCGCGCCCATCAGCAATACCCAGTTGTATGTGCTGGAT
>NZ_JMIB01000078.1 GCF_000695255.1 Photobacterium galatheae
AGATATTCCAGATTGCCGTCTGTCAACCAGCGCACCCGATCCCCGGTGCGGTACAGCCGGGTATACCCCTTCGCTTTATCGGCTTCGGTGGCAAACGGGTTGTCAATGAAGCACTCCGCTGTCAGTTCAGGCCGGTTGAGGTAGCCCCGGGCCAGACCGGCCCCGCCGATGTACAACTCACCCACCGCGCCCAGTGGCAGCAATTGCTGATTGTCATCCAGCACATACAACTGGGTATTGCTGATGGGCGCGCCGATGCTCACGTCATTCGGAAGCACGGTTTTCTGAGTCGCACAGACCGTTGCCTCGGTCGGACCATACTGATTAAAGAGAGTCTCGACCGGCAACTGAGCCAGCGGATTTAATGATTCGCCCCCCACATGCAAGACTTTCAGGGAGGTTCCGGCAAGCTTATCGCCCAGATAGTTGAACAGCGCTGTTGGCAGGAAAGCCTTCCTCAGTTCATGCTCAGCCAGATAGTCCAGCAGCACCTGCTCATCACGCTGCATCACCGATGAAGCAAGATGCAACTCACATCCGAACATGAGGGATGGCAACAGCTCATATACCGATGCATCAAAGACATAATTCGCAAAACACAGGACTTTCGCCAGCGGAGCGAGCTGATGACTGTCCCGCATAAAGTACGCCAGATTCACCACGCCCTGATGCGCCACCATTACCCCTTTCGGCTGACCTGTGGTTCCCGAGGTGTA
>NZ_JMIB01000079.1 GCF_000695255.1 Photobacterium galatheae
TGGTCGCCAGGCAAAATTTGGTGAAAAGCTTCCGCTTGTCCTAAAGCACGTCCGCAGCGTTCAAGCCCTCTCTCCCTCAGTTATGTACTCATGTACATGCCTTCGCTCGATTCAGACTTCGCCTTGCTGTCGCACTTTATTCCTGCGCTACCTTCAGCGCGCGGAATCTTTTCCAATCATGGAAATCTGACTAAGTTCTCAG
>NZ_JMIB01000080.1 GCF_000695255.1 Photobacterium galatheae
GTGTACAGCAGGCGGTGGTGATTGATCTGGACCGGGAAGGTAGCAAGGTACTGGCGGCTTATGTGGTGCCGGCTGATGGCGATGTGGATACTGAGTCATTGCGCCAGAGTCTGTCGGCGCAACTGCCAGAATATATGGTGCCGAGCAGTATCACGCTGATTGATCAGGTGCCGCTGACCATCAACGGCAAGCTGGACCGCCGGGCGCTGCCGGCGCCGGTGTGGGTGAGCGAAGACAGTTTCCGTGCGCCGCGCAATGCACTGGAAGCCCAGCTGTGTCAGGTGTGGCAGCAGGTTCTCGGCGTCGCGCAGGTCGGCATCGACGACAACTTCTTCCGTCTGGGCGGCGATTCCATTGTCAGTATTCAACTGGTCAACAAGCTCCGTCAGGCCGGGTTGAGCCTGCAGGTGAAAACCCTCTTTGACCACCCAACCATCAGCATGCTGGCGGGGGCATTGTCAGAGGCGCAAACTGCGGTGGAGATGTTGACCGAGCAAGGCGAACTCACGGGCTCGTTTGGTTTACTGCCCATCCAGCAGTGGTTCTTCGGATGTGACTGGCCGTCGCCACAACACTGGAATCAGGCATTCATGGTGCGGCTCCCCGGGGAGATGGCGCCGGTAGACATTGAGCGGGCGTTGGCGGCACTGGCTGCTCAGCACGATTGTCTGCGTACCTGTTTTGTACAGACAGCGGAAGGCTATGAGCAATGCTACCTGCCCGTGGGCCGACAGCCTGCCCTGCAAACGCTGGATGTTCGCGGGGTCGATGATGCTTCGCTGCAGCAGTACTTGACTGATTTACAGCGCGGATTCGATTATCACGCCGGGAACGTCTGGCAGGCCGCACACCTGACCGGCTATGCCGACGGCAGCGCCCGGTTGTTCTTTGCGGCGCACCATCTGGTGATTGATGCGGTTTCCTGGCGGTTGATTGCAGAGGACATGCGCCTGCTGCTGGCCGGGGAGGTGCTGCCGGCGAAAACCAGCAGTTATCGTCAGTGGGTCGAGACGGTGCGACATTA